>NZ_JBEXOK010000005.1:0-737200 GCF_040611495.1 Nocardia sp. NPDC006630 | reverse complement strand
TCGGGGGTGAGCTCGACGGTGAGGGTGGACATGAGGTCGTAGCGTTGCGGGCTCAGAACCGCGCTGCGCTGGTTCTGCCGATCGGCGTCCTCGGTGAGCTTGCCGTCCGGGTCCAGGTAGCCCAGGATCATCTCCCCGATACGCGGCAGATGCGTCGGATCCAAGGCACGGGCCTGCCGGGCGAGTTGTTGTTCGGCGTAAGCACGGGCCTCGGGCGCGACCTTGCCCGGCAACCGGTTCATCACCTGCCGAATGACCCGCACATGATCGAGGGAGATCGCCCCCTCATCGAGGGCTTGGGCGGCGTTCGGCAGCACCGGGGCCGGGTCGGGCTCGTCACCGACCCGATGCCACACCGCCAGATCCTCCGCGGCACGCCACCGGTTGATCGCATCCCCGTGCGAAATGTGCAGCACCGATTGCAAATACAGGGCCGGGCTACCGGAACCGTTGAGGGCGGGCAGCGACCGAGCGCAGGCTTGCACGATCAGATCCCGCTGCACCGACGCCAACCGGCGGGTGCTGGTCTCGATCTGCTGCATCAACGCCACAATGTCGGTGTCCGGCACCGGAATCAACGGCAGAGTGGTGAGGGAATCGACCGCAGCGACCAGTGCGGCTGCACCGGTCGCGATTGCGGTTTCTCCCCCTGATTCCATGCCTCTATTCTACCTCCAGAAAACAGACCTCGAAAGGCGAATTCCGTTGTGATATAAGGATATTCAGACCATCCGACTTTTACCTTTGCCGCTTCCCGTTATGTCGTTTCTCGTTTTCGTTTTTCTCGTCCGGGCATCTTTTGTCTTTGTCATTTCTCGCTCTGTTCCCCGGGCACCGGCGCATTGGGACTCGGGGGCCGGAGTGCCAGCGTGACAATGAGGCTCGCGCCGCCGAGAGGGCTGTCGGTGATTGTGGCTGTGCCGCCGTGGAGGCGGGCCTGTTGAGCGACGAGGGCTAGGCCCAAGCCGCTGCCGGGGGTGGGGCTGGCGCGGTGGAAGCGGTCGAAGACTCGGGTGCGGTCGGGTTCGGGGATGCCGGAGCCGTTGTCGTCGATGGTGAGGTAGATGGTGTCATCGCTTGGGCGGGCGGCGATTTCGATTCGGGTGGCGTTGCCGTGGCGAATGGCGTTGGTGACGGCGTTGTCGATCACCGAGCGCAGGCCGGCGGCCAGTCCGCGCAGGCGGATGGGCTCTACGCCGTCGGCGGTGATGGTCACCCCGGGGTTCGAGCGGCGGGCGTCCTCCACGACCTGGTCGACGAGCTGACCCAGATCGACATCCTCCCAATCGGATTCAGTGGTCAGATCGCCTACAGCCAGGCGTTCCAGGGCGTACAGCGCTGACTCGACCGCTTGCTGCCCGGCCAGCACCTCGTCCAGGATCTCCGTGCGCTCGGCTTCCGACAGCGGCATGGAGCGCAGCACCTGCAGATCGGTGCGCATGGCTGTCAGCGGTGTGCGCAATTCGTGTGCGGCGGTGGCGGCGAAATCCCTTGCGGTGACCAGGGCTTCGCTGGTGTGGCGGCGTTCGGCGGAAATCCGGCCGAGCATGACATTCATGGCTTCGGCCAATTCCGTTGTCTCGCTTGCGACCGGATGCTGCGGCGGATCCAGCGTGAGCCGGTCGCCGAGCCCGGCCGTCTCGGCGGTCAGGCGGCGCAGCGGGGCTACGGCGCGGGAGGCGAAGAACCAGCCGAGCAGGGCAGCCAGTGCGGTCCCGGCCAGACCGATGCCGATGATCCGGGTGCGCTGTTTGGCCGCGGAATCCGTTGCCACCGTGCGGGGTACAGCCAGCACCACGGTTTGCCCGTCCACAGGCAGCGTGCGCGCGTACTCCGAACCCGGTGCGAGTACCACCGGTCCCGGCGCGGGCACCGCTGGGCTCGGCGCGGTCATTACAGGGCTCGGCGCGGTCACCGCAGGGCTCGGCGCGGACGGCAACGGACGCTGTTGGCTCTCCTGCCACTGTCCAGGCGAGGTCGGCAAGGCTGGAGCTGCCGTTCCGGCACCCGAACCATTCGGCCCTTCGGTGGTGACAATGGTCCGCGCCGGGTTGATGGCAATGGCATCCACCACCGAGCCGACCTGTGACCGCGCATCACTGCTCGCGACCGCGAACAGCACAACGCTCATCACCGCCACCACAACCGCCGCAGTAGCCGCGCTCGCCAGCGCGACGCGCGTGCGCAGCGACAGCTGCCGCCTCATACCGGTGCTCCCGATATGGACGCCTCGTAGTGAGCAGGCCGCGCGCACCTGGGATTCATGCGTCCATCCGCAGGACGAAACCGACGCCGCGCACGGTGTGGACCAATCGGGGGCAGCCGGTGGCCTCGATCTTGCGGCGCAGGTAGGAGACGAACACGTCGACCACTTTCGTCTGGGTTTCGAAGTCGTAGCCCCACACCCGATCCAGGAGCTGGGGGCGGGTGAAGACCTGGCCGGGCGCGGCGGAAAGTGCTGCCAGCAGGTCGAATTCGCGTTTGGTGAGATCGAGCAGGACGTCGTTGGCGTAGGCGCGGCGGGCACCGGAGTGAATGGTGAGCGGGCCCACCACAATTCGATCGGACGTGTGGGCGGGCGCGGGCGCCCGGCGCAGCATGGCCCGCAGACGCGCCACCAACTCACCCAGATCGAAAGGCTTGGTCAGATAGTCGTCGGCTCCGGCCTCGAGCGCGCCGATCCGATCGGTCACCTCCGCGCGGGCGCTCAGCACACAGATCGGAATGTCATTGCCGAACGAGCGCAGGGCCGTCACCACCTGCACCCCGTCCAATTGCGGCATATTCAGATCCAGCACCATGGCCTGCGGCGCGCTCGCGGTAATGCGCTGCAGCGCGGTGGCTCCGTCCGTCGCGGTCTCGACCTCGAACCCGGACAGTCGCAGCCCCCGCGCCACCGACGCCAGCACACGCGCATCATCATCCACAACCAGGATCAGCGGACTGTTCACGGCACCGACGATACGGACGCGACCCGTGAGCCAACCGTCAGCGAACCGATCGCACCGTGCGACCGGTGATTCCGTCCACACGACCGATCGACCGGCCGGCGTCCCTGATGACCCGGCCCGCCCGACGGATCGATCCACCCGCATCGCTGACAACCCGGCCCGCATGACCGGTCAACTCGCGCGCCCGGGTGAGACATCCGGCGCCGCCGGTGACTCAGGTCGCGATCCTGCGGGACGCAGCCTGCCGCGCGAGAGCTCGAGCCGACCTGTGGGCTGATTCAGCCCGCGCTGCCCGAGGACGGTGCGGTCAGCGCCGGGGCGGTCGGCAGCGCCGGAATGCCGTCTCGTGGAACCAGGGTCACGTGGGGCTGGTCACCGGGCATGGGAGTGGCGAGGACCGCGCCGGGCGGGAGCCGGCCCGGCTGGCCCGGCAGCACCGTGACCTGACCGTCGCGGTCCCTGGTGACGGTGATGGTCTGCGACGGATCGGCAGGCAGGTACTGCTCCTGCCCCGGTGCCAGCTGAATGGGCGCACCCGGCTGAGTCACCTGCGCGACACCTGAATTCGCTTCCGGCTCGGCCGCATTCGCCGCCGCCGGGACGATCAACGCGGCAACCAACGCGACTCCCGCGAACCCACCGGCAATCGCTCCGCGCCGCACTGTGGACTTCTGCATAGTTTCTCCTTCGTTGTCGGGACGAATCCGAAGGTATGCAGCGACTTCTCAGCTCTCGCCAGCGAATGGTTAGAGAACCGATAGAAAAGCTGTCCCGGAGATCAGCGGGGTTCGGTGATGGGGCCGGTGGCGGCGCGGGCGGCGCTGGCTGCGGAGCCGCCGGTGGAGCCGAGGAAGACGGCGAACAGGGCTGGGCGGCGGCGTTGGAGTTCCATGCGGCCGCCGTCGGCTTCGATGAGGGCGCGGGCCAGGGCCAGGCCTACACCGGTGGATCCGGCGGCGGAGAAACCGCGGTCGAAGATGTGGGGGGCGAGTTCGTCACGGACGCCGTCACCTTCGTCGGCGACCTCCACGCAGACGAGCGGTTCGCGATCGGCGATGCCGCCGGTGACAGTGCGCACCGATACCGTGCAGGTGCCGCCGCCGTGCATGAGGGCATTGTCGACCAGCACCGCGAGCGCCTCGCGCAATCGGGAACCGGTCACGGGAGCGCGCAGGGTCGGATCGCCCAGGAGCACCAGTTTGCGGCCCGCCTCGGCGAAGGGGTGGCGCCATTCCGCCACCACGCCACGCAGTTCCGCCACCACCGGCACCGGATCACGATCGGCCGCACCCTCGTCGCGAGAAGCCCGCACGAGTTCGTCGATGGCTCCGGTGAGCCGATCCACCTGTGCCATGGCCTCTTCCGCCTCGTGCACCACCGCCGGATCACTGTGCGTGGACAGTTCGTCCAGGCGCAGGCGCACCGCGGTCAGCCGGCTGCGCAGCTGATGCGAGACATCCGCGACCAGTGCGTGCTCACGCTGCAGCCGGCCCGCGATTTCGACTGTCGCCGAATCCAGTACATCCGATACGCGATCCAATTCGGTGATCCCGTGCCTGCGCGAATCGGCGCGGAAGTCACCCATGGCCAGCCGCGCCGCCCGCGCCGCCACATCACGCAGCGGATCGGCCACCCGGCGCGCGGTCACCACCGCGACCGCGATACCCGCGCCCAGCGAGATGAGCACCAGCGCCGCCACCGCGCCCAGCGCCTGCCGCTGCATCGAATGCATCGGCGCGGCAGGCGTTTCCAGCCGCAGCGAACCGGAGGTGCCCATGGCGAGGGATTCGGCCAGCGGATCCGATACCTCGGTGGCGCCGACATCGATGCGGGAGGCATTGTCCTGCAGCGTCGGATAGACGATGGTCAGCTGCCCGTCCTCCGGAATCAGCGGACGCACCGAGCGCAGGTCGAGTTCGCCGTGCACCAGACCGTCGTCCTTCTCCTGCGCCACCACCTCCACCGCGATCCGATCGAGCCGATTGCGCAGTTCGTTGCGGGTGATGTCCTCGACCCACTGCCACGCCGTGAACGACAGCGGCACACCGAGGATCAGCGTGGTGAGGGTGAGCGCGGCCACCATCGACAGCAGGATCCGGCGTCTCATCGTAGATATGCCTCGCTTCGCTCGGCTTGCGATACGGGCGCGCCACGGCGCGGGGTCGTTCTCAGAGAGCACAGGCCGCTAGTCGGTGTTGAAGCGGAAGCCTACGCCGCGCACCGTCACGATCCGGCGCTCCGCCACCGGCCCCTCGTCACCGATCTTGCGGCGCAACCAGGACATATGCATATCCAGGGTCTTCGAACCGCGCAGATCGGCGTCACCCCATACCTCGCGCAGGATGGTCTCGCGCGAAACCACCTGACCCGCACGGTCGATGAGCACCTTGAGCAGCTCGTACTCCTTGTTGGCCAGATTCACCTCGAGGCCGTTCACCAGCACCCGGCGCGCGGCGGGCTCCAGCCGGATACCGCCGACCTCCACCGTCTCGTCACCGATTCCGCTGCGCCGCAACAGCGCTCGCACCCGGGCCAGCAGCTCGGCGAGGCGGAACGGCTTGCCGACATAGTCGTCGGCGCCGGCGTCCAGGCCCACCACGAAATCCACCTCGTCGGTGCGCGCGGTGAGCATCAGCACGGCCAGATCGGCCCCGCGCGCCCGCACCTGACGACATACCTCGAGACCGTCCATACCGGGTAGGCCGAGATCGAGAATCAGCAGGTCATGGCCGCCCTCTAGGGCTCGCTCCAGTACGGCGGGACCGTAACTCTCGACGGTCACCGAATAGCCTTCACGCCCCAGCGCACGCGAGAGCGGCGCGGCGATGGCCTCGTCGTCTTCGGCCAGGAGAACAGCGGTCACGGGGCAAGCCTACGGGTAGGCGGGCGGCGAACCGTGATAGCCACCACCGCGCTGCTCGTTTTGCACCACATCGAAGACCTGGTGATAGAGCAGCGCGTGCACCTGCTGCACATGCGGAATGTCGTCGTACTCCAACGGATCCTCGGACGCCGACCCGATGATCAGCGTGCCCGTCCCCAGCATTCGATCGAACAACCGATGCCGGAACTGCACATTCGAGATGCGATTCATCGGAATGTCGATACCGGTGTGCGTGAGTACGCCCTGCCGAATCAGAACCCGCCGGTCGGTAATGATGAAATGCGTCGACTTCCATCGCAGCAGCGGGGTGACGCTGCGCCACAACACGATCGCCAGCCACACCACGAGAATGGCGATCAGCAAGCCGGACTGCAGTGTGCCCTCGGTATTGCGCGAGGCGACGCCCGCACCGAACCCGGCCAATGCGGTGATAAGGATGAAAGTTACAGCGGGCCAGAACAACATCTTCCAATGCGGATGGCGATGCAGCACCAGCTGCTCCTCCGGCGCAAGAGCCTCCTCCGGGTAACCCATATGAGCACCGTACCGCGCGGAGATGTCAGAATGCCTCACGCCGAGCAGCTCTCTGGCGCACAATCGTGCGCGGCATCCGCGTAGCATCGGCGACCACAGATCTGCCTTTCGTCGAGCTGTCCCGCGCAACACCATTCCGGCCCCGCCGTATCTTCTCGATCCCCGGCGCATGACACAGGAGGCGTGTGTGACCCGAGAGTTGACCCAATATCAGATCTTGCGAGAACTCGAACCCGTGGCCGAACAGAATCTGAACCGCCACCTGGCCATTGCGAAGGACTGGAACCCGCACGACTACGTGCCGTGGGACCAGGGCCGCAATTTCGCCGCCATGGGCGGTGAGGACTGGGATCCGTCCCAGTCCACGCTGACCGAGGTCGCCAAGATCGCCATGGTGACCAATCTGCTCACCGAGGACAATCTGCCGTCCTACCACCGGGAGATCGCCGAGAACTTCTCCCAGGACGGCGCCTGGGGCACCTGGGTCGGCCGCTGGACCGCCGAGGAGAACCGGCACGGCATCGTAATTCGGGATTACCTCGTGGTGACCCGCGGCGTCGATCCGGTCGCGCTCGAAGAGGCGCGCATGATCCACATGACCAATGGCGCGCAGTCCCCCGACGATTGGGGCGGCTTCCTGGAGAACGTGGCGTACGTGACCTTCCAGGAGCTCGCCACCCGCGTCTCGCACCGCAATACCGGCCGGGTCTGCGACGACCCGCTGGCCGACCGCATGCTGCAGCGCATCGCCACCGACGAGAACCTGCACATGATCTTCTACCGCACCCTCTGCGGCGCGGGGCTGGACCTGGTCCCCGATCAGGCCATGGCGGCGATCACCAAGGTGCTCACCAACTTCGTCATGCCCGGCTACGGCATGCCGAACTTCCGGCGCAACGGCGCCATGATGGCCAAGCACGGCATCTACGATCTGCGCCAGCACCTCGAAGAGGTGATCAAGCCGGTGCTCAAGAACTGGAACATCTTCGAGCGCAACGACTTCACCGCACAGGGCGAAGCGAATCGCGACATCCTCGCCGCCTATGTCGAGAAGCTCGAAGGCGATGTGCTGAAGTTCGAGGAGCAGCGCGACCGGCTGCTCGCCCGCGAGGCCGCACGCGCGGAGTTGCTGAGCGTCTAAGGCCGATTCGAAGAGTCCCGCACATCATTCCGGCGCGCCGCCCGTCATCCCGGCGCGCCTTCGGCCGGGATCCACACGGAGCCCATTGGTTCGCAGTGGATCCCGGCCAAAGGCATGCCGGGATGACAGGGAGGCCGGGTTGTCAGTATTCGGCGCGCAGATGGGTGACATCGCCGGCTGCGACGGCGCGGTCGCCGATCAGCAGGCGGCCGTGTTCGTCTACGCCCGTGGCGATTCCGGTGAGCACCTCACCGCCGGGGAGTTCGGCGCGGACCTTTGCGCCGATGGTGGAGCAGCGGTCGCGGTAGTCCGCTGACAGATCGGCGATATCCCAGCCGGTGGCTTCCCAGGCGGTGAAGCGGCGGGCGAACTCACGCAGGATGGCGGCCGCCAGCGCGGTGCGATCCGGGTCCGGATTTCCCGACAGCACCAGTGAAGTGGCATGCGGGACAGGCAGTTCCGCCTCGGTCAGACTCACGTTCAGGCCGATGCCGACCACCACCGCGGGATCGCTGCCCGCGGCCGCGATCTCGGCGAGAATGCCCGCCAGCTTGCGCCCGTCGACCAGAATGTCATTGGGCCACTTCAGGATTGCCTTCACCCCGGTCGCCGCGCGCACCGCGTCGACCACCGCCACCCCGGTCAGCAGCGGCAGCCACCCCAGCACCGCCGGATCGATACCGCGCGCCCGCACCAGCAGCGACATGGCGATCTGCGCGCGCGGCGGGCTCACCCAGGTCCGCTCGTGCCGCCCGCGCCCCCGCTCCTGCGCCTCGGCGAGCAACACCAGGTGATCGGTATGCGAATCGGCCGCACGGGCAACCAGATCCGCATTCGTCGAACCGGTCGACTCCACCAGATCGATCTCGGTGAAGAACGCCCGCTCGGGCGACTCGGCGAGCGTGCTGCGCAACCGGGCGATATCCAAGGCTGGCCTGTTCATGCCCGCAGGCTACTCCACGCGCAGCACCGGACATATCGCCACCGAAGTCCGCCCCGGCGCGCCCGCCGTCACCAGCGAACGCGCCGTCCCCGCGAATCAGAGACTCGCGCGGGGCTGCAATCCGAGGAATCCGGAAGTGAACCGGTGGACCGCTTCCAAGCCGTCGTCGAGTGCCGTCTGATAGCCGTCGCGGACCCAGCCGGTCACCTCGGCGGTGCCGTCGGTGCCGGGTGTCACGCCGATCTCGGCGACCATTTCGGCGGTTGTGGGGACGCAGACCGCCCACGAGAAGTGGGTTTCGTCGGCCCATTCCGCGGTCCGGCGCGCCACGTAGTCGGGATCGGTGATGCCGCCGTCGGCCAGGGCGGGCCGATCGTCGATCCGCTCGTCCGCGCGCATGGCGCGCAGGTACCAATTGCCCGCGTTGATCTCCATGGGTTCCATCAGCGACCGCGCCGCCGATCCCGGTGGTCCCGCCGCAATTCCCGCTGCCGGTTCTTTCGCTCCCGATTGCCCTCACCGAACAGCAGCGCACCGGCCACCGGAATCAGCAGGAACACCCACCACTGGCTGGTGATGAAGAAAAGAATCACCGCGATAATCGGAACGATCGGCATGATCCGCTCCGGCCAGTTCGACCCGAAGCGAGGCTCACGCTTCGCGGGCGCGGCACTATCGCTCTCCACCGCGGGGAGATCCGTGAACACCGTCTCGAGATCGCCGCGCGTCATCGCCGCCGCCACAACCCCACTGCGCTCATCGAATTCGGCCACGCTGAGCCGGCCCGCCGCGAAATTGTCCGATAGCCGCTTCATGGCCTCTTCCCGCTCCGCGGTGCCGATGCGAATGTCCGGTGGTTCAGCCATATACCGACCTTATCGCGCCCGGTCGAGCCCCGCGCCCACCGCGAGGGTTGTCGCCCCGCGCAACGGATCGGGCAGTGCCCTCGAATGCGTCTGGGCCGCTCACAGTGTGAGCGGCCCAGACGGGAAAGCTGTTGCCGGACGGTCAGATCCGGCGGGAGATCACTTGATCTCGGCCAGGACGGTGCCCTGGGTGATGGCGGCGCCCGCCTCCACCGACAGACCGGTGATGACACCGGCCTTGTGCGCGGTGACGGGGTTTTCCATCTTCATGGCCTCGAGTACGACGACCAGGTCGCCGATCTCGACACTCTGACCCTCTTCGACGGCGACCTTGACGACGGTGCCCTGCATGGGCGCGGTCACCGAGTCACCGGACGCACCGGCGCCGGCCGCGCCACCACGCTTGCGCGGCTTCGGCTTCTTGCGGATGACGCCCGCACCGTTGCCGGCGGGAGCGGCGGCAGCGCCGACCGAGAACTGGCCGGGCAGGGAGACCTCGAGGCGACGGCCGCCGACCTCGACGACCACCTTCTGACGCGGGCCCTCTTCGTCCTCATCGATCGGCACACCACCGGCGTACGGCTCGATGGGGTTCTCCCAGTCGTTCTCGATCCACTTGGTGTAGACGTCGAACTTGGTGCCGTCACCGATGAACGCGGGGTTCTCGACAATGTGGCGGTGGAACGGGAGAACCGTTGCCAGGCCCTCGATCTGGTACTCGGCCAGCGCGCGGGCGGCACGCTGCAGCGCCTGCTCCCGGTTCTCGCCGGTGACGATCAGCTTGGCCAGCATGGAATCGAACTGGCCGCCGATGACACTGCCCTCGACCACACCGGAATCGACGCGCACACCGGGGCCCGCGGGCTCCTTGTAGACGACGACCGGGCCGGGGGCGGGCATGAAACCGCGGCCCGCGTCCTCACCGTTGATGCGGAACTCGAACGAGTGGCCGCGCGGCGTCGGGTCTTCCTTGATCGAAAGCTCATGGCCCTCGGCGATGCGGAACTGCTGGCGCACAAGATCAATGCCAGCCGTTTCCTCTGTCACCGGGTGCTCGACCTGCAGGCGGGTGTTCACCTCGAGGAAGGACACCGTCTCGCCCTGCACCAGGTACTCCACCGTGCCGGCGCCGTAGTACTCGGCCTCCTTGCAGATGGCCTTGGCCGAAGCATGGATCTTGCCGCGCACCTCGTCGGAGAGGAACGGCGCGGGCGCCTCCTCGACCAGCTTCTGAAAACGACGCTGCAGCGAGCAGTCGCGGGTTCCGACGACGATCACGTTGCCGTGCTTGTCGGCGAGCACCTGCGCCTCGACGTGGCGGGCCTTGTCCAGGTACTGCTCCACGAAGCATTCACCGCGACCGAAGGCGGCAATGGCCTCACGGGTGGCGGACTCGAACAGCTCCGGGATCTCCTCGATGGTCTGCGCGACCTTCATGCCGCGACCACCACCACCGAAGGCGGCCTTGATGGCCACCGGAACGCCGTACTCCTTGGCGAACGCGACGACCTCGTCGGCGTTCTTCACCGGATCCTTGGTGCCCGCGGCCATCGGAGCATTGGCACGCTGCGCGATGTGGCGCGCGGTGACCTTGTCACCCAGATCGCGAATGGACTGCGGCGAGGGGCCGATCCAGATCAGACCGGCATCGATCACGGCCTGCGCGAATTCGGCGTTCTCCGAAAGGAATCCGTAACCGGGGTGGATGGCATCGGCGCCGGCCTTGGCGGCAGCGTCGAGAATCTTGGCGAACACCAGGTACGACTCGGCGGAAGTCTGGCCACCGAGCGCGAAAGCCTCGTCGGCGAGTTTCACGAACGGCGCATCGGCGTCCGGTTCCGCATACACCGCGACGCTGGTGATACCGGCGTCCTTGGCAGCCCGGATCACGCGCACGGCGATCTCGCCTCGGTTGGCTACGAGGACCTTCGTGATCTGCGCGTTGGCATGGTTGGGCACTGAGCCTCCTGTGCTGGAGATAACTTCGTCTTGGGCAGTGTAGGCAGTGTGCCAACAACTCCCGAACCGGGATAGGGCTACCGATCGGTAGGCCCGAAATTACTCGCCGGGGTCGGCTCCGACCACTATGGGTGCGCCAACGGCATTTGCCCATTCGGTCCAGGAGCCGTCGTAGTTGCGGACGCCCTGCACACCGACGAGGTAGGTCAGGACGAACCAGGTGAGTGCGGCCCAGCGACCGATACGGGAGTACACCAGCGGCGGCACCCCGTCGGACACCCCACCGTAGATGACATCCAGCTCCGCGCGGGGGCGAAATCGAGAATCCGCGCCGACCGAGGCGCTCCACGGAATGCTGACGGCCGTCGGAATGTGGCCGGCGCGCAGGGCCTGCTCCTCCGGACGGTCCAGCACCACCAGTTCGCCGGTGTACTCGCCGAATTCGCGGGCGTCGATCAGCGGGCCGCCCAGCTGCGCCACCACATCCACGCGGAACGCACGCGCGGTCTTGTCGTCGCGCTCGACGACCGGGTATTCGCCCGGAACCGGATACGGCACCTCGAAGGTGGTGTCGCGGGCCTCGGAGATCCAGGCATCCCGGCCACCGTCCAGCAGGCGCACGTCTTCGTGCCCGAAGAGGTCGAACACCCACAGGGCGGCGGCCGCGGTGCCATTGGCCCGATCGCCGTAGATCACCACGGTGTCGTCGCGTCCGATACCTTTGGCACGCATCAGCGCGGCGAAGGTTTCACCGTCGACGACATCGCGTTTGCTCGGATCCATCAACTCGGTTCGCCAATCGATCTTGACGGCGCCCGGGACATGCCCGATGTCGTATAGCAATATGTCTTCGTTGGACTCGATGATCTTGAGTCCCGGCGCGCCGATGTTTGCCGACAGCCATTCTGTGGTTACTAGTCGGTGAGGATGTGCGAAGGAACCGAACGAGGGATGCGGATCCGGGGCAACGGGCACAGTGTGGTCCTTCACGCGTGGTGGGTTGGGTGTCGGCGATTCGAATCTCAGCACCGATCGTAGGCAAGTAGCGGCAACGAAACTCGTTTCAGATCACGAATCGGGTGATTGAGCGAATTAAGCGCAGCTTCATCCGATAAAGTCTCCCGAGAGGAGGGGTGAGCTATGTCCGATTCTTGGCCGCGACGACGACTGCTCGCGATCCTACGTGGCGCAAGCGAGCCTCTCGATGCGCAGGAACTGGCCCGCGTCACCGGTCAGCATGTGACTACGGTGCGTTTCCATTTGGATGTGCTCACCCGCGAATCGCTGGTCCGGCAATTTCAGCAGCCCCCGCGGGGTCGCGGCCGGCCGCGTATCGGCTATACCGCCGTGCAGCGATCCGTCGGTTATCAGGAATTGGCACAGGTACTGGCTGACCAGCTCGGCAGCGATCCGCGCCGCCGGTCCGACGCCGCCATTTCGGCCGGACGCGTCTGGGGTTCGAAACTGGAAGCGGTGGACCAGCCGGTCGAAACGCTCGACGATGCCCGCGATCTCACCATTACGGTCGCGTCCGAACTCGGATTCGCGCCCGAACGCGATCACGCCGGCGAAAACGATGAACAGTCGCTGATCCGGCTCACCGCATGCCCGCTGCGCGAACTCGCGCGCACCCATTCCGAAGTGGTGTGCGGCGTCCATCTGGGACTCATGCGAGAAGTGCTGGACCACAACGGCGCCCGGGATACCGTTTCCGTCCGCCTGCATCCGTTCGTGGAGCCCGAATTGTGCGTGGCGCGACTGGAACTGCTGACGGCCCGGACGGCCGAGGGCGTGCCCGGCGTGAACGGCGATGCCGAGGAACCCCGGCTCGCGACCTCAACGAGCCGCGTCGCTCCACAATTGCGTAGCCCCGACGCCCACCTCGGCAAGCAGGCGACGAACCAGCGGTAGACCGATACCGATCACGCTGGAGGGATCACCCTCGATGCGATCGACGAACCAGGCGCCGCGGCCGTCCAGCGTGAAGGCCCCGGCCACCTGCAGCGGTTCACCCGTGGCGATGTAGGCATCCAGCTCATCGGCATCGGGTTTGGCGAAATGCACTGTGGTGGAACTGCAATCGGCGGCCTCGGCGACGATCTCACCGTCGCGCAGCCGCAGTACGCAGTGCCCGGTGAGCAGATCGGCGCTGCGCCCGGCCATTTCGGACCAGCGCGCCCGCGCGACCTCGGCGGTGAGTGGTTTGCCCTGCAGCACACCATCGACGAGCAGCATCGAGTCACAGCCCACCACAACGGAATCGGGGAATTCACCGGCCAGCGTGGGAGCGACATCGCGCGCCTTGGCGCGAGCCAGCTCGATCACCACTCGATCGGGGGCGGTGCCCGCGGGCAGGGCCGCGGCAACGGCGTCCTCGTCCACATTCGACACCCGGACCACCGGTTCGACACCCGCATTGCGGAGTACCCCGAGCCGGGCCGGAGATTGGGACGCCAATACGAAAGTCGTCACAGGCGCTGTCTCATTTCGACGTATCGGAGGCACGGGCACTGCGCGAAGGTACTACAGGAACGCACGTCAGCGGCGGGGAGGCGGCGCGGGCGCCCCCTTGGCCCTGACCGTCCCGCGAAGTCAGTCGCGGTGCGACAGCGCGGGAAATGCGTACGGCGAGAACGGCGACGAGCCGCGGTGCAGCAGTGTGGGGTTACCCCACATATCGGCGGGACCGTTGTCGGCGGATCCACCGGAGACGCTCGAGGCGGCGGCGAAGACAGCCACCAGGGCGGCCAGTTCGACATCGCTCGGATTGCCCTTCAGAACCTGGATGACCGGGCCGATGTTCGACGGTTCAGTCTCGGCTACAGCCGTTTCGACCGCTTCCGTCAATCCATCGACGGCCAGATCCAGTTCGGCGGCGCTCAGTACTTCTTCGTCAGCCATGGTCGTCACAGCGCCAGTCCTCCTGTCCAATTGCCGCCCGGGTAGGGCGGCTGTTCACGGAAAGTGGTTCAAGTCCGCAAACGGTAATAGTTTCGACCCTCTACGTCGAGGGCCGGTCTCTACCATCTTTACTCGGATGAGGCGTTCCTGCGCGGTACGGGAAACCGGCACGAAGCATGCCGGACCCTAGCCTCAGTGTGCGCCTCACACCGCGCTTATCGTCGAATCAGAGCGGAATGTTGCCGTGCTTCTTCGGCGGCATGGTCACCATCTTGCGTTCCAGCAGACGCAGGGCCGAAACGATCTGGCCGCGGGTGTGCGAGGGCGGGATGACCGCGTCGACATAACCGCGCTCAGCGGCCACGTACGGGTTGACCAGCGTGTCCTCGTACTCGTTCTGCAGCTCGAGGCGCAGCGCGTCGACATCGGCGCCTTCGGCTGCCGCGTCCTTGAGCTGCTTGCGGTAGACGAATCCGACCGCGCCCGAGGCGCCCATGACGGCGATCTGAGCGGTCGGCCACGCCAGGTTCACATCGGCGCCCATGTGCTTGGAACCCATGACGTCGTAGGCGCCGCCGTATGCCTTGCGGGTGATGATTGTGATCTTACCCACAGTGGCCTCACCGTAGGCATAGAGCAGCTTGGCGCCACGGCGGATGATGCCGTTGAACTCCTGGCCGGTGCCGGGCAGGAAGCCCGGGACGTCGACCAGGGTGATGATCGGGATATTGAACGCGTCGCAGGTGCGCACGAAGCGTGCGGCCTTCTCCGAGGCGTCGATGTCCAGGCAGCCCGCGAACTGCGAGGGCTGGTTGGCCACGAAGCCGACGCTGCGGCCGTCGATGCGGGCGAAGCCGATGATGATGTTCATCGCGCGCTCGGCCTGCACCTCCAGGAACTCGTCGTCATCCACCAGGCGCTTGATGACCTCGTGCATGTCGTACGGCTGGTTCGGCGAATCCGGGACGATGCTGTCGAGCTCGAGGTCCTCGGCGGTGAGCGAGTCCTCGATGGCGCCGACGATCGGATCGGTGGCCGGGAAGCGCGGGGCCTCGGCGCGGTTGTTGCTCGGCAGGTAGTTGAGCAGATCCTTGACGTAATCCAGGGCGTCCTGCTCGCCGGAGGCGACGTAGTGCGCGACACCGGACTTCACCATGTGGGTGTGGGCGCCGCCCAGCTCCTCCATGGTGACTTCCTCACCGGTGACGGTCTTGATCACGTCGGGACCGGTGACGAACATCTGGCTGGTCTGGTCGACCATGACGACGAAGTCGGTCAGCGCCGGGGAGTACACGTGCCCACCCGCGGCCGGGCCCATGATGAGCGAGATCTGCGGGATCACGCCGGAGGCCTGGATATTGCGGTGGAAGATCTCGCCGTAAAGACCCAGGGAGACAACGCCTTCCTGGATGCGCGCGCCGGCGCCCTCGTTGATGCCGACCAGCGGGCGGCCGGTCTTGAGCGCCAGGTCCATGACCTTGACGATCTTCTCGCCGTAGACCTCGCCGAGCGAGCCGCCGAAGACGGTGACGTCCTGTGAGAAGATGCAGATGTCGCGGCCGTCGATGGTGCCGTAACCGGTCACCACGCCGTCGCCGAGCGGACGCTGGTTCTCCAGGCCGAAATTCACGCTGCGGTGCCGGGCGAGCGCATCGAGTTCCACGAACGAGCCCTCGTCCAGCAGGGCGAGGATGCGCTCGCGCGCGGTCATCTTGCCCTTGGCGTGGACCTTGTCGACCGCGGCCTCACCCATCGGGTGCTTGGCCTCTTCCAGCCTGTTACGCAGGTCAGCGAGCTTCCCGGCGGTGGTGTGGATATCGGGGGCGCCCGCCGACCCCGGCGAAGGCTGCTGCTGGACACTCGTCATGCCCGGAGTGTAACCAGTGCCAGTGCCCTCTGGTAATCCCGGCAGGGCTACTCGCGAGTACGGTTATTGACTACCCGCCAGTTAATATCCGCAGGTAGATACCCGATTACGGGGGCCGCAGCGGTATGGCGGCCGCGAAAAATTTCGCCGTTCACACCGGTGCCGGACGGACACAAACCGCCCGGAATGTTCCGGGCGGTTCGAGTAGGTTGCCGTGTGGCTCGCGGCAATACCGTGCGGCTCAAGGCAATACGCGGTCCAGTGCGTCGACGGCCTCGTCCAGCTCCGGAACCGTGACGGTGAGCGGTGGCCGGAAACGAATACCGCGCTCCCCCGTGCCGAGGATCAGTACGTGCTCTTCCTCGCGCAGTGCGGTCACCACCGAGTCGCGCAATTGCGCCGTTTCGAGTGTGATGGCGCACATGAGACCGCGTCCGCGTGGCTCGGTGACTTCGATGCGGGCATCCGCCAATTCGGTGAGCCGCCCCAGCAGGTGCGTCCCGAGCTGCGCGGCGCGCGCCACGAGGCCCTCGTGCTCGATCACCTCGAGAATGCGGCGGGAGCGCACCATATCGGTGAGATTGCCGCCCCAGGTGGAGTTGAGCCGCGAGCTGACGTGGAAGACATTGCCGGGCACCTCGTCGACGCGCCCGCCGGCCATGATCCCGCACACCTGGGTCTTCTTGCCGAAGGCCACGATGTCGGGCTCCAGGCCCAGCTGCTGATAGGCCCACACGCTGCCGGTCATGCCGACGCCGGTCTGCACCTCGTCGAGAATGAACAGGGCGTCGTTGTCGTGGCAGAGCTGCTGCATCGCCCGCAGGAACTGCGGGCGCAGATGCCGGTCGCCGCCCTCGCCCTGAATGGGCTCGGCAATGAAACACGCTATGTCGTAGGGGTTTTCAGCGAAGGCGAGAGTGGCCTGATCGAGCGCGTGCCGCTCGGCGGCCTCGATATCCGGATGATCGTCACCCACGTACGGGGTGTCGATGCGCGGCCAGCCGAACTTCGGGAACCTGTCGGTCTTGACCGGATCGGTATTGGTCAGCGACAGCGTGTACCCGGTACGGCCGTGGAACGCTCCGGTCAGATGCAGCACCTTGGTGCCGAGTTCCGGTGCGCGCCCGTGCATTTCATTGTGCCGGGATTTCCAGTCGAAGGCGGCCTTGAGGGCGTTCTCGACCGCCAGGGCGCCGCCGTCGATGAAGAACAGGTGCGGTAGCCGCGGATCGCCGAGGACGCGCGCGAAAGCGTCCACGAAGCGCGCCATTTCGACGGTGTAGACGTCGGAGTTGCTGGGCTTGTTGAGGGCCGCGGCGGTGAGGTTCGCGAGGAAGTGGCGGTCATTGGCCAGCACCGGATGGTTCATGCCCAGCGCCGAGGAGGCGAAGAAGCCGAACATATCCAGATATGCCGTGCCGTCGCGGGCGTCGACAAGTCTTCGGCCGCAGGATTTTTGCAGGTCGAGGACTAGATCGAAGCCGTCGGCGAGGATGCTCGCGGACAGGATCTCATGCACCCGGGCGGGGGTGACCAACTCACGTCGAGTTTTCAGCGTTTCGGCAACCGCCCCGAGCCGATCGAATTCGAGGGTCACTCCCCCAGGGTAAGGGAATCTTTACGGTTTTGTCCGTAAATTTCGATGTAATTACGAGAGACGTCTACTTGTCATAGAATGTCTGCAGAATGATGGTGCTTCGAGTCCGAACGTTGGCCGTCGCGCGAATCTCCTGCAGCAGCTGCTCCAGATGCCGGGGGGAGGCGACACGCACCAGCAGCATGTAGCTCTCGTCACCGGCCACCGAGTGGCAGGCTTCGATGCCTGGGATGTGCTGCAGCAGCGCGGGCGCGTCATCGGGCTGCGACGGGTCGAGAGGAGTGATGGCTACGAATGCCGAGAGCATCTGCCCCAGGGCTTCCGGATCGACATTGGCTGTGTAGCCACGGATCACGCCTCGCGCCTCCAGCCGCCGGACCCGCGACTGCACCGCGGACACCGACAGATTGGCCTTCTCGGCCAGATTCGACAATGTGGCGCGGCCATCGGCAATCAGCTCGCGAATCAGCAGACGATCTATGTCGTCGAGTTGTGGTTTCGCCGGTGTATCCGCCATCAGCGAAGGCTAACGCAGCGAACCGAACTCGTGGCCGGAACCCATCACCCGGCGCATGCCGCTATCGACCAGGGAGCAGTCGATGACCCCCGCACTGACCGCAGACAGCACACGTGAACTGCGCACCCGCACGGAGGCGCTACTACGCGGCCTCGGCGTGGAATCACCCGAACCGGGCGCACTCTCGGCTCGTACGCCGATCACCGGCGGCGAGCTGACCAGCCTGCGGCCGAGTACTCCCGACGAGGTGGACGGCGCCATCGCCCGCGCTGCCGCCGCTTTCGAGGGTTGGCGCACCGTACCCGCGCCGCAGCGCGCGGCCGTGGTCCGGCGGCTGGCGCAATTGCTTACCGAACACCAGGCTGAGCTGGGCGAACTGGTCACACTCGAAGCCGGGAAGATCGGCGCGGAGGCCCGCGGCGAAGTCCAGGAAATGATCGATATCTGCGAGTTCGCCATCGGCTTGTCGCGGCAGCTCTACGGCAGCACCATGCCCTCGGAGCGTCCCGGGCACCGGCTCATGGAGACCTGGCATCCGCTGGGTGTGGTGGGCGTGATCTCGGCCTTCAATTTCCCGGTCGCGGTGTGGGCGTGGAATACCGCGCTGGCGCTGGTGTGCGGGGACACCGTGGTGTGGAAACCGTCGGAGACCACACCGCTGACGGCGCTGGCCTGCGATACGCTGCTGCGGCGGGCGGCGGCGGACGTGGGCGCGAATCCCGAAGTGCACCAGCTTGTTCAGGGTGCGGCCGAGGTCGGCGAGCAGCTTGTCGACGATCCGCGCGTGGCTCTGGTCAGTGCGACCGGATCGGTGCGGATGGGCCGGACCGTGGCACCGCGCGTGGCCGCCCGCTTCGGCCGCTGTCTGCTGGAGCTGGGCGGCAATAACGGTGCGGTGGTGACGCCTTCGGCGGATCTGGATCTGGCTGCGCGGGGCATCGTGTTCTCGGCGGCGGGCACCGCGGGGCAGCGGTGCACCACACTGCGGCGGCTGATCGTGCACGTGGATGTGGTCGGGCCGCTGCTGGATCGCATCGCTTCCGCGTATCGCCAACTGCACGTGGGCAATCCGCTCGACGACGGCGTGCTGGTCGGGCCGCTGATCGATAGCCGGGCGTATGCGGGCATGCAGCAGGCACTGCTGCGCGCGCAGGAGGACGGCGGTGAATTGATCTGCGGCGGTGAACGAGTCGAGGGTTTCGGGGACGACGCGTACTACGTCCGCCCGGCCCTCGTTCGCATGCCGGCGCAGACCGCAGTGGTTCGCGAGGAGACCTTCGCGCCGATCCTCTACGTCCTCACCTACCGCGATCTGGATGCCGCCATCGACCTGCACAATGGTGTCCCGCAGGGGCTTTCGTCGGCGATCTTCACGCAGAACCAGCGGGAAGCCGAGCGTTTCCTGGCGCCCGACGGGTCCGACTGCGGCATCGCCAATGTCAATATCGGCACCTCGGGCGCGGAGATCGGCGGCGCGTTCGGCGGTGAGAAGCAGACCGGCGGCGGCCGGGAATCCGGGTCGGACTCCTGGAAGTCTTATATGCGGCGTGCCACCAATACGGTCAACTACTCCACCGAACTGCCACTGGCACAGGGCATCCGGTTCGAATAGCGGATATGGCGGCCATATGCCGCCATTGATGCGAATGGGATCGGCGGCAGTCCGCAGCCGACTACGCGGCATGCACGCCTGCACCGGCAAGCCGACAGACGGGCATGCCGATCGAAGGCAACGGCCCGAACCCCCCATGCGGTTCGGGCCGTCTGCGTTTGCGATCAGTCGCGGTCGTCGGTGGCGATGGCGCGGATCTGGGCCTCGTACTTCGCGCGGGTGCTCTCGTCGGAGGGGTGCAGGGCGCGGTCGCCATTGATGAGGCGGCGGACCAGGCGGATGGCGGGCTCCGGTGTCGCGGCGAAGAGGGCGTCGATGGGGCCGAGGTAGTTCGGCACGGCGACCTCGGCCTTGCGGGTGCGGACGGTCTGGACGACGGCGGCGGCCACATCCTCGGGCTCGACGGTGGGCATGCCCGCGCCGAGGGCCAGGCCGGAGGACAGGCGGGTGCGCACGGCCGACGGCATGATGGTGCTGACGCTGACGCCGTACGGCGCGAACTCCAAACGGGTTGCGGCGGAAAGGCCTACGGCCGCGAACTTGCTGGCGTTGTAGACGGCCAGGCCCGGGATCGGGATCTTGCCTGCCAGTGAGGCGACATTCACGATATGGCCCTGACCGCGCTCGACCATGGCGGGCGCGACGGCGCGCATACCGTGGATGAGGCCCCACACATTCACATCGATGGTGGTGTGGCCCACGGCATCCGGTTCGTCGAGGAAGGCGCCGGCGGGCATGACACCGGCATTGTTGACCAGGATGTCGATGCGGCCGAAGTCGGCGACCACCCTGTCCCACTGCTCACGATTGCGCACATCCAGCGCGAAGGCCTTCGCGCCCAGGGCGGCCGCGGTGGTCTGGGCGGCGGTGGTGTCCACATCCGCGATGGCCACCTCGGCGCCCTTGCTGATGAACAGTTCAGCGGTGCACTGGCCGATGCCGCGGCCCGCGCCGGTGATCAGCACCCGTGCACCGTTGAGATCGATTGCGGGGTAGTTCTTTCCGAGGATGCTCATGCGAAAACTCCCTGTTCCATGGCCTTGCGGGTGCTGACCAGGCTGTGTTCGAACGTGGCAAGGCGGCGGCGGCCGTCCATGAAATTGGGGCCCATGACCGCGAGGTCTTCGGCGGTGGCGTCCAGGCGCAGCACCTTGGTGCCACCGGCGCGCAGCAGGGCGATCTCGGCATCGAGCTTCCCGCTCATGCGATTTCGCATCTGGCGCTCCAGGAAGTGACCCGCGCTGGTGGCGGGCAGTCGTCCGGTGGAGGCCATGGGCGCGAGCACCACCACCTCGTCGAGCTGGGCCGGCAGCAGCAGATCCACCGAGGCGGTGGAGGCCGCGCCGCCGTCGATGAATTCGCGGCCGTCGATGGGCACCGCAGGGAACCAGCCGGGCACGCCCCACGAAGCCCGCAGTGCCGCACCGAGACTCGCGTCCGGTGCGGAGGGTGAGCCGAAGGCCACGCGCTCGCCGGTGGCGGCGTCCATGGACACCAGCCAGGTGGCGGGATGCGGCACCCAGCCGCGGTCCGGATTGAGCCGGTCCGCGAGGCGCTGCAGCCAGGCGGCGTCACCGCTGCCCTGCGGGAGCAGGCCGCTGCCCGCGGTCAGCAGCGCGTGGCCGCTGGGCCGGGCGAGCAGTTCGCGCACCGCGCGGGCGGGCGCACCGAGGCGCGCATGCGGCAGTGGCGGGAATCGCCCGGGCTCGCAGCGCATATGTGCGGTCAGGATCGGGTTGGCAGAGGTGCCGTCCTGCATGGCGACCAGGTCGTCGACGCCGATGCCGCTGCCGAGCATGGTCAGCATTTCGGCGCCGGCCGAGGTGCCGATCATGACGTCGGCTTCGCGGGGATCCCAGTTCAGCACGTCGCGCGCGGCGGCCAGTGCGGCCACGATCCACGCCGCACCGAGGGTGCCGCCACAGCCGATGGCCAGGCCACGTCGATGTGGCCCGTTCCTGTTACTCATGGTTTCGAACACTACCGCCTCCACCTCTCTGCGGCTAATTTCAAATACCGGCGGTATCCCGAATCTGCTGGAACATAGAATCACTGCCATGGCACGACTGACCCGGTCCGAAAGCCAGGCCCGCACCCGCACGGACCTGCTGGTGACAGCACGCGATCTGTTCCTCACCGAGGGGTACGCCAAGACCAGCCTGGAACGGGTCGCCGAGGAGGCCGGGTACTCCAAGGGCGCGGTGTACTCGAACTTCAAGACCAAATCGGCGCTGTGCCTGGAAGTGCTGGAACTCATCCACGAGACCAAGTTCGGTGAGGTCACCGAACTCATCGAGGGTGAGGACAGCCTCGAAGCGCGGCTGGAACGCTTTCAGGGCTGGGCCGAGCACACCCTCGGCGATGTCGGGTGGACCATGCTCGAATTCGAATTCGCCATCGTGGCGCGCGATGATCCGGCGCTGCAGGCCGCCCTCGTCTCCAGCCTGGGGTTGGTGCGCGGCACCGTCGCGGCGCAGCTGCAGGTGCTGGCGGATTCCACGGGGGTGCCGCTGCCGATGCCCGCCGACGACGCGGCCACCGTCGTCCTGAGCCTCGGTCTGGGTCTGGGCATTCAGCGGGCCATCGATCCGACTCTGTCCGCGCGACTGATCACCGATGCGGTGCGGGCCATGGTGCGCAGCTCGCTCACCGCCTGATCACGGCCGGAAGTGCAGGGTCCATTCGCCGCGATAGTGCAGCCGGGTCACGCTGACCGGGGGAACGTCTATGCGCCAGAACGATTTCGCGGGCGCGTCGAGGGTGACGAGCAGGGCGGCGCGAATGATCGCGGGGTGGGTGATGGCAATGGTGGGCTCACCCTCGACGGCGATATCGGCCATCCACTCACCGGTCCGCTCGACCACATCCGCCACCGATTCGCCGCCGTGGCCGCGATAGCCCGGATCGGTGAGCCAGAGGTAGAGGTCCTCCTTGGGGACGGACATGAGTTCGCCGCCGCGCCAGGCGCCGGCATCCAGATCGCGTAGTCGCGAATCCTCGTCGCCCGTCAGACCCATGACGGTGGCCGTCTCGATGGCCCGGCGCTCGGGGGCGGTGAGCACCCGGGCGGCTTGCATGCGACCGCAGGCGGCGACCGCGCGGCGACCGGCCTCGGTGAGCGGTTCGTCGACCGGAAATCGTGCTTTGCGCATCGCCTCGGTCATCCCGTGACTGACCAGATCGAGTCGGAGCACCTTCTGCACCGTTCGAACCTTACGCGCGGCGAAAGCGCCCGTAGTTCGATTGCCCGTCCTTCGCTCCTCTCCCGGTCGCGGGCCTATCCGGCCCCCTTGACAGGCCGAACCCGGTCCTGACGGGCCGATCCCGGGGACTGTCGGTGGGCGGGTGCAGACTGGGGCGATGGATCGGTTCTCTCCCGCCACCCGGCAGTGGTTCGACGGCGCCTTCCCGGCGCCGACGGCCGCCCAGCTGGGGGCCTGGCAGGCCATTGCGGCGGGCGAGCACACCCTAGTCGTCGCGCCCACCGGGTCCGGTAAGACGCTGTCGGCGTTCCTGTGGGCGATCGACCGGCTGGCCACCCGCGAGCCCGCGCCGCCGAATGCGAAGGGCGAGAAGCGCAAGACCTCGGTGCTGTACATCTCGCCGCTGAAGGCGCTGGCCGTGGATGTGGAGCGCAATCTGCGGGCGCCGCTGGTGGGGATCACGCAGACGGCCAAACGGCTGGGATTGCCGGCGCCGGAGATCAGTGTGGGGGTGCGGTCCGGTGATACCAGTCCGGCCGATCGGCGCGGGTTGCTGCGCACACCGCCGGACATTCTGATCACCACCCCGGAATCGCTGTTCCTCATGCTCACCTCGGCGGCGCGGGAGACGCTGAGCGAGGTGCACACCGTGATCGTGGACGAGGTGCACGCCATTGCCGGGTCCAAACGCGGTGCGCACCTGGCGCTTTCGCTGGCCCGGCTGGAAGCGCTGCGCTCTGCCTCGCCCGGTTTCGAGCGTCCCGCGCAGCGGATCGGGCTGTCGGCGACGGTGCGGCCACCGGCGGAAGTCGGGCGGTTCCTGGTCGGTAGCGCGCCGATCACCATTGTGAATCCGCCCGCGCCCAAGACCTTCGATCTGTCGGTGCGGGTGCCGGTCGCGGATATGACCGAACCCGATGCGGGCGGTGAGGATTCGGATCAGCCGGGGTCCATCTGGCCGCATGTGGACGAGGCCATCGTCGATCTGGTGCTCGAGTATCGGTCCTCCATCGTGTTCGCGAATTCGCGGCGGCTGGCGGAACGGCTGACCGCGCGCTTGAACGAGGAATACGCGGGACGCATCGGCGCGGACGTGGACACCGAGCATGCGCCGCCCGCGCAATTGGGTGCGTCCACCGAGGTGATTCACGGTGCGGCGCCGCTGCTGGCGCGCGCGCATCACGGTTCGGTGAGCAAGGAGCAGCGGGCGCTCATCGAGGATGATCTCAAGAGCGGGCGGCTGCGCTGTGTGGTCGCGACCAGCAGCCTGGAGCTCGGAATCGATATGGGCGCGGTCGAATTGGTGGTCCAGGTGGAGGCGCCGCCCTCGGTTGCCAGCGGCCTGCAGCGGGTGGGCCGGGCCGGGCATCAGGTCGGTGAGATCTCGCGCGGGGTGATCTTCCCGAAGCATCGCACCGATGTCATCCACTGCGCGGTGGCTTCGCAGCGGATGACCGCCGGGCAGATCGAGGAATTGCAGATTCCGCTGCATCCGCTCGATATCCTCGCCCAGCAAACTGTCGCGGCGTGCGCGCTGGAGGCCATCGACACCGAGATCTGGTTCGACACCGTGCGCAGCACGGGAAGCTATGGCGCGCTCCCCCGTTCGGCCTACGACTCCGTGCTGGATCTACTGTCCGGCCGCTACCCCTCCGACGAATTCGCGGAGCTGCGGCCTCGCATCGTCTGGGATCGCGACGCCGGCACCCTCACCGGCCGCCCCGGCGCCCAGCGCCTGGCGGTCACCTCCGGCGGCGCCATCCCCGACCGCGGCCTCTTCCCGGTCTTCATGGTCGGCGAAAAAGCCTCCCGGGTAGGCGAACTCGACGAGGAGATGGTCTACGAATCCCGCGTGGGCGATGTCTTCGCCCTCGGCGCCACCAGCTGGCGCATCGAGGAAATCACCTTCGACCGAGTCCTCGTCACCCCCGCCTTCGGCCTCCCCGGCCGCCTCCCCTTCTGGCACGGCGACTCCCTCGGCCGCCCCGCCGAATTGGGCGCGGCCCTCGGCGAATTCGTCCGCACCGCAGGTAAGGCGGTGGAGCAGCACGGCACGGAAGCAGTGCGCTCGACCACCGTGCGGGTCAATAGTGCGGATCCCGTTCAACTAGGCACGGCTCTGCAGGAACTCCCCCACGGCGCAGAAACGAAGGGCTCCCGCAGCAAGCGAAATGGGCAGGGCGGCAGCAAGTCCACAGGTCACGCGAAGGCGGCTCGACCGGAGACCGAGTTGGAGCGGGTCACGGCCGCGGCGGGGCTGGATTCCAATGCGACGGCGAATCTTGTTGCGCTGCTGCAGGAGCAGCGGGCGGCTACGGGGCAGTTGCCGACGGATCGGACGCTGCTGGTGGAGCGGTTTCGGGATGAGCTCGGGGACTGGCGGGTGGTGTTGCATTCGCCGTACGGGTTGCCGGTGCATGCGCCGTGGGCGCTGGCGGTGGGGGCGCGGCTGCGGGAGCGGTTCGGGGTGGATGCGGCGCCTACGGCTTCGGATGACGGGATTGTGGTGCGGTTGCCGGACACCACGGACGATCCGCCGGGGGCGGAATTGTTCGTGTTCGAGCCGGATGAGATCGATGATGTGGTGACCGAGCAGGTGGGTGGGTCGGCGCTGTTCGCCTCGCGGTTCCGGGAGTGTGCGGCGCGGGCGCTGCTGCTGCCGCGCCGGGATCCGGGCAAGCGCGCGCCGCTGTGGCAGCAGCGACAGCGGGCCGCGCAATTGCTGGATGTGGCAAGGAAATTCCCGGATTTCCCGATCCTGCTGGAGACGGTGCGGGAGTGCCTGCAGGATGTGTACGACCTGCCCTCGCTGCGCGATCTGCTGAGCCGGGTGGCGCGGCGGCAGGTGCGACTGGTCGAGGTCGAGACGGCCACGCCGTCGCCGTTCGCGAATTCGCTGCTGTTCGATTACATCGGGCAGTTCATGTACGAGGGCGACAGTCCGCTCGCGGAGCGGCGGGCGGCGGCGCTGTCGCTGGACTCCAGTCTGCTGGCGGAGCTGCTCGGGCGCGTCGAGCTGCGCGAACTGCTGGACGGCGCGGTCCTGGAGCAGACCGAGCGGGAATTGCAGCGGCTGACACCGGAGCGGCATGCGCGGGATATGGAGGGGCTGGCCGATCTGTTGCGGCTGCTCGGGCCGCTCACTGCCGAGGAGGCCACTGAGCGTTGCACCGATGATCCGCGACCGTGGTTCGCGGAACTGGTGAAAGCCCATCGGGCCCTGGAGGTTTCCTTCGCGGGGTCGCGGTGGTGGGTGGCGGTCGAGGATGCGGCCCGGCTGCGGGATGCGCTGGGTGTACCGCTCCCCATCGGTGTTCCGGCCGCCTTCATCGAGCCGGTCGCCGATCCGCTCGGCGATCTGATCGGCCGGTTTGCCCGTACGCACGGACCGTTCACGCTGACAGCGGCCGCGCACCGGTTCGGACTGGGCACGGCGGTGGTCGCCACCGGTCTGCATCGATTGGCCCTCGAAAAACGTGTGGTGGAAGGCGAATTCACGCCCGGTTCCGCGGGCGCCGAATGGTGTGACAGCGAAGTGCTACGCCGCCTGCGCCGCCGTTCCCTGGCCGCGGCCCGCAAAGAGGTGGAAC
Organism: Nocardia sp. NPDC006630; assembly: GCF_040611495.1. Classification (NCBI taxonomy): domain Bacteria; kingdom Bacillati; phylum Actinomycetota; class Actinomycetes; order Mycobacteriales; family Nocardiaceae; genus Nocardia; species Nocardia sp. NPDC006630. Next base: position 710,635 of record NZ_JBEXOK010000005.1, on the reverse strand, counting down.
CGGTCGCCACCGCCGCCCTGGCCCGTTTCCTCCCGGCCTGGCAGCACATCGGCACCGGCGAACTGCGCGGGGTGGACGGCGTCGCCGCCGTGGTGGAACAGCTTGCGGGCGTGCCGATCCCGGCTTCCGCCTGGGAGTCGCTCATCCTCCCCGCCCGCGTGCACGACTACTCCCCCGCCATGCTCGACGAACTCATGGCCACCGGCGAGGTGCTCTGGTCCGGCCACGGCTCCATCACCGCTAAAGACGGCTGGGTCGCCCTGCACCCCGCCGACCAGGCCGCCCTCACCCTCCCCCCACCCGACGACCTCGACCTCACCGAAACCCACATCAGCCTCCTGATGGCCCTGGGCGCCACTGTGACCACCGAGGGTCAGGTGATTCCGAGTTCCGGCGGAGCGTATTTCTTCCGGCAGCTGGTTGATGCCAGTGGGGTGGAGGACGAGGGGGCGGTGGTCACCGCGCTGTGGGAGTTGGCGTGGGCGGGGTATGTCGGCGGGGATACGTTCGCGCCGGTGCGGGCGCTGCTGGCGGGGACGGCGCGGACTACGACGGCGCATCGGACGCCCAGGCGGTCGCCGCGGGGGCGGATGTACTTGCCGCGCACGGGGATTCCGGTGCGAACGAGTCCGCCCAGTGTGGCGGGCCGGTGGGCGCTGCTGCCGGAGCGGGTGGCCGACAATACGGTGCGCGCGCATGCCACGGCGGATGTGCTGCTGGAGCGGTATGGGGTGCTGACCAAGGGGTCGGTGCAGAGTGAGGGGGTGCGGGGCGGGTTCGCGCTGATGTATCGGGTGCTCACCGAGTTCGAGGACCGGGGGCGGTGCCGGCGCGGGTATTTCGTGGATTCGCTGGGTGGGGCACAGTTTTCGACTACCGATGTGGTGGATCGGCTGCGGTCGTTCGAGAACGATCGGCCGCGCGGCGCCGATGAGGGCGGGGGCTACTCGGGCCAGAGCGGGAGCTACTCCGTCGGCAGCGCCGGAAAGTCACTGGTGCTGGCGGCCTGCGATCCGGCGAATTCGTATGGGGCGGCGCTCCCTTGGCCGAAGTCGGCCGTAGAGGGTGCGGGGCATCGACCGGGGCGCAAGGCGGGGGCGCTGGTGGTGCTGGTGGACGGTGAGCTCGCGCTGTACCTGGAGCGCGGCGGCAAAACGCTGCTCACCTTCACCGAGGATCCGGCGGCCCGGACGGCAGCGGCCACGGCTCTGGCCGGGCTCGTGCACGATCGGCGCGTCGATTCGCTGGTCATCGACCGGGTGAACGGCGAGTCCGTGCACGGCAATACCTTCGCCGGCTTCCTCACCCAGGCCGGTTTCGCCGCCACCCCCAAGGGTTTCCGGCTACGGAGCCGCCCGTGAACCGGCGGCTTCGCCATGCCTGAGGGCGATACCGTCTTCCTGGCGGCAGCGCGGCTACGACGCGCCCTGGAGGGAAAGACACTGACCCGCAGCGACTTCCGTGTGCCGAAGTACGCCACCCTCGACCTGCGCGGCGAGCAGGTGGAGAGTGTGGGCGCCTACGGCAAGCACCTGTTCGTGCGCACTCCCGACCTGAGTATTCACACCCATCTGAAGATGGAGGGCGTGTGGCGGGTCTACACAGCCGGACAGCGCTGGACCAAACCGGGTTTCACCGCCCGCCTGATCCTCGCCACCGCGGACTCGGAGGCTGTGGGTTTCGCACTCGGCCTGGTGGAGGTGCTGCGCCGCGCCGACGAACACACCGCTGTCGACCATCTCGGCCCGGACCTGCTGGGCCCGAACTGGGATGCGGCCGAAGCGGCGCGCCGACTGTCCGGGAAACCGGAGCAGCCCATCGGCCTGGCCCTGCTGGATCAGCGAAATCTCGCGGGGATCGGCAATATCTATCGCAGCGAAATCTGCTTCCTGCGCCGCATCCACCCGGCGACACCGGTCGGCGATATCGCGGACCTACCCGGCCTGATCGACGAAGCGCATCGAGTCCTCACCCAGGCCGCCCACCAACCACCGTGGCGCGCACTGGCTTACGGCCGGCAGCGCCGCCCGTGCCGCCGCTGCGGTACGAATATGGTCGTCCACCTGCTGGCCGACGACCCCGCCCTGCCCCGGGCCGATCGCGGCATCTACTTCTGCCCGCGCTGCCAGCCCGCACCGAGCGGCGCCTAGACCACGATCGCGGCCCTGCCGCCTTGGCGCGCCCGGGATTTCATGACTTCGGGCCCCGGCGCAGTGCGCCGGGGCCCGAAGTCGTTACGAAGGGGTTGAACTCAATTTCGGTTACCGACCGGTGAGGCCGGTGATTGACACCGCGTCCGAACGTGTTGACAGGGACGCGTATTGCGTACGTATGTGCTCGTGGACCACCTCCCGGTTCGCAGATTGCGCACCCCCGCGCCCAGATTTCCGGCACGGTCCCGCTTCGAAAGTCCGCACGGGACTCCCGGCACTCTTTGCGGCGTTCTTCGTCCCCTCCTGCGGCCCAACCAAGATCGAATACTTCACCCACCGGCAGGGGACGGCACAAACCAACTTCTCCGGGCGATTCATCTTTCCCGGGCCCTTGACTTGCTGTTTGTCGAACAAGAGAGACAGTACAACGGTCCGTGCTGTTTGTCTACACCCATGAGTGCAGATTTTTTGCCACCTGGAACGCTTTTTTCGCCGACCAGCGTCAGTCAGGGGTCATGCGCGTGTCGGACGACACCGACAACCGCAAGCCTGAGCCCGTTTTCCCCGCAGAAAAAAACTATCATGGCGGATGTAGACATACCCCCGGGAATGGCGTAGATTCGCTGTCGTTGACAGTGAGAGATAGTGGCTGGGCAGGGGAACTGCCTGGAACATGAGGTTCGACCGTCCCCTCCGGCGCAGACGAGAATCCGGCACTCCCCCCGGGCCGGACCGCCGCCGGAGGGGGCGAAGAAGCAAGGTGAGAACCCACAGGCCCCGGCGCGACAGCGCCGGGGCCTGTCCGCGCGGCAACCGTCACCAACCGCCCGAGTTCAGGTGCCGTTCGGCCGATCCGCCAGGGCGACGGTCCACTTCTCCTCGATGCGGCCGAGACGCCAGATCAGCAGCGCGGCAATCCAGGTGAGCACGAACAGGCCGACTATGACGAAGCCGAGGATATTGAGGTTCAGGCCGCCGATCCAGTCCCAGATGCCGCCGGTCCAGCCGAGTTGATCGGCGAGGAGGCCGAGTAGTTCGACGGTGCCGATGATGAGAGCCACGGCGACGGACAGACCGGTGATGGTGATGTTGTAGTAGACCTTGCGGACCGGTTTGGAGAAGGCCCAGCCGTAGGCGAAGTTCATGAAGGAGCCGTCGATGGTGTCGAGCAGGCTCATGCCGGCGGCGAAAAGGACCGGCAGACAGAGGATCGCGTACCAGGGCAGTCCGGCGGCGGCGCTGGTGCCGGCCAGGACGAGCAGGGCCACCTCGGTGGCGGTGTCGAAGCCGAGGCCGAAAAGGATGCCGACGGGGTACATCTGCCAGGGCTTGGTGATCGACTTCATGGCGCCGCCGAAGAAGCGGTTCATGAATCCGCGGTTGTCGAGCTGCTTTTCGAGTTCGGCCTCGTCGTACCGGCCCGATCGCATATTCCGGAAGACGCGCAGGATCCCCACCAGGACAACGATATTGATGATCGCGATGATGTAGAGGAAGGTGCCCGACACGGTGGTGCCGATCAGTCCGGTGTAGTGGTGCAGCGCGGATGAATCGTCCTGGACCGGCCCGACGACCGCCTTCACCCCGACCGACAGCAGCAGCGCGAGCACGAAGACGACGGTCGAGTGGCCGAGTGAGAAGAAGAAGCCCACCGACAGCGGACGCTGACCGTCGTTCATGAGTTTGCGGGTGGTGTTGTCGATCGCGGAGATGTGATCGGCGTCGAAGGCATGCCGCAGGCCGAGGGTGTACGCGGTCAGCCCGACACCGATGCCGAGGGTTTTGTCACCGAGGCTGAAATGCTGCGGCGCGACAATGGCCACCAGGGTGACCCAGCCGATCACATGCAGCGCGACGACCACCCCGACCATTGCGGCGACCCGTGCCCACTCCCGGCGGGTCAGTGCCGTGCGGATGGTTTCGAGCCGCGACGGCTTCCGCTCGATCTCCGTGGTTGTCATGGCGCGCCCTCCCACAGAACCGAAGCAATCCAACGAATCAACGGTAACTTCGCCCCCCTCTTGTTGCAACTCGATGGCAACAAGAGGGTTGGCGGCGAACGGTATTGAGCGCAACACTGGTGTCATGACAGGAGCAGGGCACCAGATCGGCGCAGTGCATGCGGGGAACGCGCCCGGCCATCGCAACGATCGAGTGCGCGCATTGCTACGCGAGCGCGGATTGCGCTGTACAACTCCACGATTGGCGGTGCTGTCGGTGCTGGACACCGACCCGCCCGCCGGGCATCTCAGCGCCGCGCAGATCCATCGGCGGCTCACCGAGCAGGGCCGCGAGGTCGATGTGACCACGGTGTACCGCACCGTATCGACGCTGGTCGAGGTCGGAGTGCTGCATGCGCTGACGCTCGACGAGCACGTCACGACCTACGGTTTGGCCGACCATCCGCACCACCACGCCATCTGCACCCGATGCGCCACCATGATCGAAGTCCCCGCCGACCGCCTGAGCACCGCACTGGCCCAGGCGAGCCTCGGCAGTTCGTTCGCCCTGTCCGAGCACGCGGGGCTGACCCTGCACGGATTGTGCCCGGACTGCCAGGCGGCGCAGGACGCCACCGCCGACGTCCACTGATTCCTACCGCGCCACAGCTCCCGGATTCGCCGGCCGACCCACAACACCCTCGCTCCGGGCCTGCGCACACCATCCGGCCTGCACGGCCGAACAGGCCTGTGGGGCGCGCACCCGCGAATTCGGCTGGCGGGACATCATCGACCTCGGCGATATCACCAACGCCCGCGCCACGGAAATGCTGCTCCCCCTGTGGGTTCGCCTGATGACCCCGCTCGGCACCATGGCATACAACTACAAGGTGGTCCGCTAGCGGAACCGCAGCCAGCGCCGCCGCGTGCGGTAGGACTCGGCTTGAATACAACTGCGCGCCCGGCGAGTTCATCGCAGGGCGCGCGGTTGTATTGGTGAGCGCTAGTTTTCGACCGGGACCGGCTCCAGGATCTGGGGGCGCGGTTCGGGGGCGGCGATGCGGAGGGCGTCGGCCGAGGCGTCGTCGGGCTGGGTCTGGGATTCGATTTCGGCGGTGACGCGGGCTACGTACGTGGCTATCTCGCGGGCGGTTTCGGCCTCGTCCCAGCCGAGGACCGGGGCCACCAGGCGGGCTACCTGGTCGGCGCAGTCGACGCCGCGGTGCGCGTATTCGATGGAGATGCGGGTGCGGCGGGCGAGGATGTCCTCCAGGTGCAGGGCGGCTTCCGCGGCGGCCGCGTAGACCACCTCGACCTGCAGGTAGCCGGGGGACGCTTCGATCGGTTGCAGCAGATCGGGTTTGCCGTCGGCGAGGCCGAGCACCTCGTCGATGAGCGAGCCGTACCTGTTGAGCAGGTGCTGGATTCGGTACGGGTGGACGCCGTACTTCTCGGCCAGGTGCGGGGTCTGATTCAGCAGTGCGTGATAACCGTCCGCACCCAGCAGCGGCACCTTGTCGGTGATGGTGGGCGGCACCTGGCGCGGAATATCCTGTGCCGCTTCATCGACGGCGTCGTAGGCCATGACGCGGTAGGTGGTGTACTTACCGCCCGCGATGGCGACCAGGCCCGGTGCGATACGGGCGACGGCATGCTCACGCGAGAGCTTGGAGGTCTGATCGCTCTCCCCCGCCAGCAGCGGCCGCAGGCCCGCGTAGACGCCGGTGATATCGGCGTGCGTCAGCGGTGTGACCAGCACCGAATTGACGTGTTCGAGCAGGTAGTCGATGTCGTTCTTGGTGGCGGCCGGATGCGCGAGATCCAGATTCCAGTCGGTGTCGGTGGTGCCGATCAGCCAGTGATCGGTGCCCCACATAATCACGAACAGCACCGAGGTCGGAGTGCGCAGAATGATCGAGGTGTCGCTGGCGATGCGGTCACGCGGGACCACAATGTGCACACCCTTGGACGCACGCACATGGAATCGGCCGCGCTGATGTGCCAGCGACTGCAGTTCATCGGTCCACACCCCGGTCGCATTGATGACGACGCTGGCGCGGACCTCGGTGCGGCGACCGTCCTCACTGTCGTGCACCTTCACACCCACCACCCGATCCGCCTCCCGCAGGAAGCCGACCACCTGCGTGGATGTGCGAATGACCGAGCCGTAGTGGGCGGCGGTGCGGGCCAGCGTCATGGTGTGCCGGGCATCGTCTACCACCGTGTCGTAGTAGGTGAGTCCGCCGGTCAGCGCCGTGCTCTTGAGTCCGGGAGCCAGGCGCAGCGCTCCGGCCTTGGTCAGATGATGCTGTCCCGGAACGGATTTCGATCCGCCCATGGTGTCGTACAGGGTCAGGCCGGCGGCCACGTACGGCCGCTCCCAGCCGTAATGGGTGAGCGGGTACAGGAACTTGAGCGGCTTCACCAGGTGCGGCGCCAGCTTGGACAGCGACAGCTCGCGCTCGTGCAGCGCCTCGCGCACCAGCCCGAACTCCATCATCTCCAGATAGCGCAGGCCGCCATGGAACATCTTCGACGAGCGGCTGGAGGTGCCGGCGGCCAGATCGCGGGCCTCGACCAGCGCGACCTCCAGGCCGCGGGTGGCGGCATCGAGCGCAATGCCGGCGCCGACCACACCACCGCCGATCACCACCACGTCGAAGGTGTCCTTGCCCAGCCGGGCCCAGGCCTCCTCGCGCTGCTCGGGGCCCAGAAACTGCGATCGCGGGTTCTTCGTCATGCTCGACTCCTCCGGCCCGCCGCGGTATCGACGATGCGGCGCTCGTATCGATGACGCTCTGGTCGAAGCTCAGCTACTCGGGAGCAACCGTAGTCCACACTAATGGCTCACCGTGCGACCCCGTCCGTGGGAGCGCGCGTCATGGCGGCATGCGCGCATTCGCGGCGAGTAGCCTGCTCGAATGCGTCGATATGTGGCTGCCATCGATTCTGGTACGACCTCCAGCCGGTGCATCGTCTTCGATCACCACGGCCGCATCGCCGGGGTCGCGCAACGTGAGCACGAGCAGATCTTCCCGCAGCCGGGCTGGGTCGAGCACGATGCCGAAACCATCTGGCGCAATACCGAACTCGTGATCGCCGAGGTGCTGGACAAGCTCGGCATCGGGGCGGGCGATATCGCCGCGGTCGGCGTCACCAACCAGCGCGAGACCACCGTGGTGTGGGAACGCGCCAGCGGCAAGCCGATTCACCATGCCATCGTCTGGCAGGACACCCGCACCGCCGATCTCACCGTCGAACTGGCCGGATCCGACGGGCCGAACCGCTACGCCGACCGCACCGGGCTGCCGCTGTCCACCTACTTCGCCGGGCCCAAACTGCGCTGGATCCTCGATCGCGTGCCGGAGGCACGGCAGCGCGCCGAGGACGGGGAACTGTGCTTCGGCACCATCGACAGCTGGGTGCTGTGGAATCTCACCGGTCAGCACCTCACCGATGTCACCAATGCCTCGCGCACCATGCTGATGGATCTGCGCTCACTGCAATGGGATCCGCAGATCTGCGCCGATTTCGGCGTGCCCGTGGCCATGCTGCCGACGATCCGCAGCTCGTCCGAGGTGTACGGCGATATCACCACCACCGCGCTGGCGGGCGTGCCGATCGCGGGCATTCTCGGCGATCAGCAGGCGGCCACCTTCGGGCAGGCCTGCCTGTCCCCCGGTGATACCAAGAACACCTACGGCACGGGCAATTTCATGCTCATGAACACCGGCACCACACCGGTATTCAGCGAGCACGGGCTGCTGACCACCGTGTGTTATCGCCTCGGCGAGCAACCGGCCGTGTACGCGCTCGAAGGATCCATCGCGGTCACCGGATCGCTGGTGCAGTGGCTGCGCGACAACCTGGGAATGATCGGTTCGGCCGAGGAGATCGAGCCGCTCGCCCGCACCGTCGAGGACAATGGCGGCTGCTACATCGTCCCGGCCTTCTCGGGCCTGTTCGCCCCGCGCTGGCGGCCCGACGCCCGCGGCGTATTCGCGGGCCTGACCCGCTTCGTGAATCGCGGGCATATCGCGCGAGCAGTGTTGGAGGCCACCGCATTCCAGACCCGCGAGGTCATCGACGCCATGTGCGCGGATGCGGCCGCACAGCACCTCGATGTCGAAAAGGTGACGCTCAAGGTCGACGGCGGCATGGTGATCAACGAACTGCTCATGCAGTTCCAGTCCGACATTCTCGACGCCCCCGTGGTGCGTCCGGTGGTCACCGAAACCACCGCCCTCGGCGCGGCCTACGCGGCCGGGCTGGCCGTCGGCTACTGGGCCTCCCCCGACGACATCCGCGACAACTGGGCCGAGGACAAACGCTGGAACTCGACGATGTCCGGCGAAGACCGCGACCACCTGCTCCACGAGTGGAACAAAGCCGTCGAGCGCACCTACAACTGGGCCTGAGCCACCGACCAGGACCTGATGGCGGCGGGGGGATGCCGCGGCAGAACGGCTAGACCCGGGCGGGGGCGGCGGCGTGGGCCTTGGCCAGGCGGGCTACGGCTTCCTCCAGGACGGTGGTGTCCGAGGTGGTGAAGCACAGCCGCATGGAGTGGGTGTAGTCGGTGGTGACGGCGAAGGCGGAGCCGGGGACGTAGGCGACGCCCGCGTCCAGGGCGTGCGGGAGCAGGGCTTGGGTGTCGGTGCCGTCGGTGAAGTCGGCCCAGACGAACATGCCGCCGGTGGCGTCGGTGGTGGCGATGCGGTCGCCGAAGCGGGTGCGGACGGCGCCGACCAGGGCGCGGGCGCGTTCGCCGTAGGTCGTGCGGACCGAATCGACGTGGGCGGCAAGCCAATCGGTGTCCGACAGCAGGTCGGCGGCGATCTGCTGGGTGAGGGCGGAGCCGCAGAGGTCGGCGCCCTGCTTGAGCAATTCCACCGCGCGGCACACCTGGGTCGAGGCGACCATCCAGCCCACCCGCAGGCTGGGGGCGAGGATCTTGGAGGCGCTGGACAGGCGAATCACATTGGGCGAGTAAGTCGCCACCGGCGCGGGCGCGGGTTTGTCGAACCAGAGTTCGCCGTACGGATCGTCCTCGATGACCCAGAAGCCATGTGCCGTAGCGAGTTCCGCCAGTTCCATGCGGCGCTGCGCACTCATGGTGACGCCGCCCGGATTGTGGAAATTGCTGACGGTGTGCACGAAGGCCGGGCGCTCCCCGGCGGCCAGCAGCTCCCGCAGCACATCCACGCGCATGCCCTCGCCGTCCAGCGGAACCGCGACGATCCGCGCCCCGGCGGCCCGGAACACCTGCAGCGCACCGACATACGCCGGATCCTCCACCACGACCAGCGCACCCGGATCGAGCAGCACCTCGGCCAGCAGCGACAGCGCCTGCTGCGAGCCGTGCGTGACGAAGACCTCCTCCACCGGCACCGGGCGGCCCAGCCGCGCCGACTCCCGCGCGGCGAGCACCTCACGCAGCGGTCCCCAGCCCGGCGATTCGGTGTACTGCAGCACCGACCGATCGGCCAGCGCCGCCTCGGCCGCCGCGGCAATGCGATCCCGCGGCATGAGCTCGGCATCCGGCAGACCACCGGCCAGGCTGATGATGTCGGCGCGCGCGGTGAGTTTGAGCAGGTCGCGAATCGCCGAACTCTGCAGGCCGTCGAGCCGGCGAGACAGCGGTGGAGTTATCGCGGACATGAGAAACCTCCGAGGGAACGCCGGGGTATGCGAAATTCCACTGTGTCACAGCCAAACCACGAGGTGAAACCCGGGTCTCAGATCATGGGACGAATTCGCCCCAATGAGACCGACAACACGAGCAATGCCGCCCTCACGAGGCCCGCGCCCACTGCAACCGAGCTCGATCCGACCATGCGTCGGCTGGCAGAAATCGGCTCGCCGGGCCGATGACGACCGACATCTGCAAACCGCCGCGGCCCGGCCGGAACGCGCCGTTCACCGACATGCGAGGAGGCGGCACAACACGGCACCGAACCCGAGGTGTCAGCGCTCGTCGATGGCGAAGATCAGGTGTTTGCCGTCCTTGTTCACGGTGAGGATGTGCTGGCGGTAGACGGTGGTGGTGCCGTCGGGGCGGTGTTCGGTGAGGTCGGCGTCGTAGGCGTCGGGGCCCGCGTCGGTGATGCGCAGGCAGTAGCTGGTGCCGATCGGGATCACATCGTTGATCGCCTGCTGGATGGTGTCGGCCTGGGACACATTCGCCGCATCGGGGGCGACGAAGGAGCGGGCCTTCACGCCATTGCGGTCGGCGTAGAAGGCGTGCTGGAAGCCGAGGATGGCATCCGCGCCGGTCTCGGTGCCCCCCGCGCCATTGCCGATGGTCAGCGGTCCGTCCCGCTTGGTCGGGCAGCTCAGCGCGGCCACCGTGGTGGGAGCGGCGGTCGTCACCAGGCCGTCGGAGCTGGAGGCGGCGGACGCCGAATCGGATTTGTCACTGCCGCCGGTGAGCGCGACCACCACCCCGGCGACCGCGGCCAGTACCACCACGACACCCGCGCCGATCAGGATCGGCTTCCGTGAGGTCTTCGGCTTATCCTGCGGCGCAGCGGATTTCGGAGCCAACCGCCGCGCGATCTCATCGTCGGACCAGGACAGCGACTCCGATTTCGGCTCGGTCTTCTTCGGCATCAGCATCCGGCCGATGGGATCGTCCGCCCACGACAGCGATTCCTGCTGCGGCGCAGCCGATTCCGATTCTGCCGACGGCATGCCGGCGTCGGCAGAACGCAGCCACGCCGATTCCCGCCCGGCGAATGCGGCGGTGCTGATGCCGCCGCCCCGCGCCCAGCCCGCCGACGGTTTCTTGGCGGGCGGGGCCGGTTCGACACTGTGACGGACGGTCTCCTCGACGTCGCCCTGATCACCGAATCGATTGTCGTACAAGGCATCATCGCCGGTCGCGTACTGCGACGGCGGCACCGAGGAATCCGGCGCCGGATACTCGCCGTCGACCGGCCGCCATGCCAACTCGGGGCTCGGCGGCACCACCGGCGGCGCCCAGCCGGTCGCACCGGCATCCGCGGCGGGACCGAACTCGCCCGGCGCCGCACCGAAACCCGGTGTGGCCGCCCCGAAATCATTGAGCGGCGAACCGAAGTCGTTGCCCAGCACCCCGTAGGTATCGGTCGTCGGGCCGAATACCGAGACCGGCGGGCCGAAATCATTGAGCGACGGACCGAATTCCGACAGCGGCGGCCCGAAGTCGGACCCGGTACTCCCGGGTCCCGGCCCGAACGGCGATTCCGTCGTGTCCGGCTGACCCGAGAACCCCTCCTGCGGCGCGGTATTCGATCCCGCGGCATCGACGTGCGGATCGCTCGCGCCCGGCGCCTGCGGAGCACCGCCGTGCTGCTCGTGCGCTCCCGCGTGCTGCTCGTGCGCTCCCGGTTGCGCCGGTTCCGCGCCGGGAGTGGCCTCCGGGCGGTCCGCCGACTCGTCCTTGCCGGAATCCATCACCCGTCCTTTCGCCACACACGCGTGGGGCGGTCGTTTACGACCGCCCCACGCGACGACTCAACTCCTGCCGGCACCGAATTTCAACTCTTCGCCGGCAATAAATTCGGCCGGTATTTCTCAGTACTGGACCGAACCGCCCAACTGCGTGGTCACACCGCCGACGTCGGTGGTCTGGCCGGGGATATCACCCTCCGGGAGCTTACCAATCTGGCCGAGCGCGTCCAGGATGGTGCCGCCGCCGGGGAGCAGGCGCACGAAGTTCTCGGCGTCCGCCTTGGCGGCATTGGCGCCGGTGCTGTCGAGCACGAATTCGAGCTTGCGGTCATCGCCGGCGCCCGCGCTGGCGAAGGCCGTCACCTTGATCTGGTTGACCGTGGTGTAGTCCATCGACACACCGGCCTCACCGGTACCGCCCGGCGTGGTGTAGCCGATGGTGCCGACGTAACCGTCCAGATTGCTGAAGTGGTGGGTATTGGCGGCCCAGCCTGGCAGCGCGACGCCACCGTCGACATTGGCGCCGATCTCGGTGTGCGGTCCGGTCATCGCGACCACCGGCGCGGCCGGTGCGGTGTCGACGGCCGGGGACTGCCACTGCGGCTTCTGCACGGTCGGCTGACCGGTCAGCGTGTCCACCGAGGTGGTGTCCGACTGATCCGGGGCGACGGTATCCGGCTGGGTGTTACCCGGCTTGGCAGGCTGGTTCGGGTTCACCTGAGCCGGAATCGTCTGCTGGTTCGGCTTATCCGGCACCTGCACCGGAATGGCGGGCACCGTCTGGCCCGGCACCGGCAGCGGAGCGACGCGCGGCACGGTCACACCCGGCTGCGTCACCTTCGGCCCCTGCTGCGGCGCGACACCGGCCGGCTGGGTATCGGGCTTGGGAGCGTTGCCGTCCGAGGGGGCATTGCCCGCGGGCGCGGTGGTGTCCGGCTTGGGCGAACCGGGGGTGGTGACACCCGGCTGGCTCTGCTGCGGCTGGGTGACATCCGGTTTGGTGGTATCCGGCTTGGGCGCCGGCACCGAACCGATCTTGGGGTCGGGCGGGATCGGCGCGTCGGTCGTCGGCGACTGACCACCATCGGTGGCGCCCGGCTGACCGTCCGTGCCGCCCGGCTGCTGTCCGGGGGCCGCCGGGACCGCGCCCGGGTCCGCGGGGGCCGCATTCGCGGGAGTACCCAGCAGGCTGACCACGGCGGCCGCGCCGACCAGTGACAGGGAGGTGCTGGCCTTGATCCGATTCGGCTTGCGGTGCTTCACTTTTCGCCCTATTCCTTCGTCCCTCATCACCACGAACGGACGTGCGGGCGAGTACGAGCTGTACACCGGCTGACCCGGAAAGGGTTGACCCACCGACATTCTCGCGACCGCCCTGCCGATCGCTTCCCGTCGCGAAGTGAATCACACCGGCGTAAGCGGGGCAAGACGAAGCCCTCCCAGCACCGGAAGTTCATCCGTCAGTCGAGATCGTCGTGCCGCATGAGCTGACGCGCGGCCTCGGTGACGGAACCGGTCAGCGAAGGATAGACCGAGAAGGTCTGCGCGAGATCGTTGACGGTCAGATTGTTCTGCACCGCAAGGGCGATTGGCAGGATGAGCTCGGAAGCGATGGGCGCCACCACGACTCCGCCGATCACCACACCGGTGGCCGGACGGCAGAAGATCTTCACGAAACCGCGGCGCAGCCCCGACATCTTGGCGCGCGGATTGGTGTTGAGCGGCAACATGACCGTGCGCGCCGGGACCTCGCCATTGTCGATGGCGGTCTGGCTCACACCGACAGTGGCGATCTCCGGACGCGTGAACACCGCGGAGGCAACGGTTTTCAGGCGAATCGGCTGCACACCCTCACCGAGTGCGTGGTACATGGCGATTCGGCCCTGCATGGCGGCCACAGAGGCCAGCGGCAGCAGTCCCGTGCAGTCGCCTGCCGCGTACACACCGGTGGCGGTGGTGCGCGAAACCCGGTCCACGCGCAGGTATCCGCCCTTGTCCAGTTCGATGCCCAGGCGAGCCAGGCCGAGATTCTGGGTATTGGGCACCGAGCCGACCGTCATGAGCGCATGCGAGCCGGTCACCGTGCGGCCGTCGGACAGTTTCACCACAATGCCGTCGGCGGTGCGCTCGACCGCATCGGCGCGGGCGTGCTTGACCAGTTCCACACCGCGTTCGGCGAGCGCGTCCTCCAGCACCAGCGCGGCATCGGCGTCCTCACCGGGCAGCACGCGGTCGCGGCTGGAGACCAGCTTCACCTTCACGCCCATTTCGGTATAGGCGGAGACGAATTCGGCGCCGGTGACACCGGAACCGACCACCACAAGCGTTTCGGGCAGTTCCTTGAGGTCGTAGAGCTGGCGCCAGTTCAGGATGCGCTCTCCGTCCGGCTCAGCGCCCGCCAGGACGCGCGGACTGGCGCCGGTGGCAATCAGCACCACCTCGGCCTCGAGCAGGTGCTGGCGGCCATCGTCGAGGGTCGCCTTCACCAGGTGGGTCGCCAGCCCGGGCGCCTGGTCCATGAGCTCGCCGTGCCCGGCCAGCACGGTCACGCCGGCGGTCTGCAGCTTCACCTTGATATCGGAGGACTGCGCCTGCGCGAGCGCCTTCACGCGCGAATTCACCTCTGCCAGACGCACCTGCGCCTGCGAGGGATGCACGGTGATGCCGAGGTCGCGGGCGCGGCGCAGATCGGTGCGCACGCCGGTGGAGGCGATGAAGGTCTTCGAAGGCACACAGTCCCAGAGCACACAGGCTCCGCCGATGCCGTCACTGTCGATCAGCGTGACCGGCGCCCCGTGCTGCGCGGCGACCAATGCCGCTTCGTAACCGGCGGGGCCGCCGCCGATGATCGCAATGCGGGTCATTGTTCCCTCGCTTCTGGCTGGGCAATCGGGATCTCCGATGCCGCACCACAACGTTATCGGCTCAGGTCCGCGCAGCTGGAACCGCATCTGGAGACAGTTTCGTCACACTTGGCGACCGTCCGGAATGTGGCCGGAGCTGGTCCGGAGCGACCGGCCGGGCTACTCGCGAACCGCTGAGGATCGGGATCGGGGGAGGTAGCCGGGGATTGTTCGATACGCTCTCACAGTGCCGATTTACGCCGCCTACGGGTCCAACATGGATCCCGAGCAGATGCTCAAGCGCTGTCCGCACTCCCCCGTGTCCGGAACCGGCTGGCTGGAGGGTTGGCGCCTGACCTTCGCCGGGGACGACATCGGCTGGGAGGGACCGCTCGCGACCGTGGTCGAGGAGCCCGGATCGCGGGTTTTCGTCGTCCTGTACGACGTCCCGGGTGAGGACGAGGCGAGCCTGGACCGCTGGGAGGGCTCGGACTTCGGCATCCACAAGAAGATCCGGCTCCGCGTCACGCCCAGCCAGGGCAACGCCACGCAGCCGGTGCTCGCCTGGTTATACGTCCTGGACGCCTACGAGGGCGGCCTACCCTCGGCCCGCTATCTGGGAGTGATCGCCGAAGGCGCCGAAAAAGCCGGTGCCCCCGGCGAATACGTGCACGCCCTGCGCACCCGTAACAGCAAGAACGTCGGCCCCGGCACCTTCGGGCCCTAATTCCTCTTTCTCCTCTTCGAACTACTTCGGGCCGCACCTGACAGGTGCGGCCCGAAGTTTTTCGCCTCTTCGCTTGTGCGCGAACTCAGTACCCGTTCAGCACGATATTCGTCATGACGCGGACGCCCACGGCGAGCGCGCGCTCATCGATATCGAAGGTGGGCTGGTGCAGGTCGAGCTGCTCGCCCTGACCGGACCACACACCCAGGCGGGCCATGGCCCCCGGCACCTCCTCCAGGTACCAGGAGAAGTCCTCGCCGCCGCCGGACTGCTGGGTATCGGCGAGGGCATCGGGACCGACCTCGCGGATGGCCGCCTCGAACATGCGCACGGCCAGTTCGTCGTTCACGACCGGCGGCACGCCGCGCTTGTAGTTGAGCTGCCAGCGCACGCCGGTGGGAGCGAGCAGGCCCTCGACGATCTCGCGCACCATGGGCTCGAGCAGCGACCAGGTGGCGTGATCGCCGGTGCGGACGGTGCCGGTGAGCATGCCGGTCTGCGGAATCGCGTTGGGCGCCTTGCCCGCCGACACCGCACCCCACACCATGACGGTGCTGGTGCGCGGATCGATGCGACGGCTCAGCAGACCCGGCAGACCGGTGATGACGGTGCCGATGGCGTAGACCAGATCACTGGTGAGATGCGGGCGCGAGGTGTGACCGCCCGGCGAATCCAGTACAAGTTCGATGGTGTCCGCGGCCGAGGTGATGGCCCCGACCCGGATACCGACCCGGCCGACCTCGAGCCGCGGGTCGCAGTGCACCGCGAACATGCGCGAGACGTCTTCCATGGCGCCCGCGGCGACCATATCGATCGCGCCGCCGGGCATGACCTCCTCGGCGGGCTGGAACACCAGCCGCACACCGACCGGAAGGTTCGGAACCTCGGCCAGCGCCAAGGCGGTACCCAGCAGGATCGTGGTGTGCGCATCGTGCCCGCAGGCATGCGAGACGCCAGGCACATTCGAGGCGAACGGCAGACCGGTGTACTCCTGCAGCGGCAGCGCGTCCATATCGGCGCGCAGGCCGATGCGTGGGGTGTCCGGTCCGATATCGCAGATCAGGCCGGTGCCATTGGGTAGCTTGCGCGGCTCCAGACCGGCCTTGACCAGCCAGGATTCGATGAATTCGGTGGTGCCGTACTCGGCGCGCGACAGCTCCGGGTTGGCGTGGATGTGCCGCCGCCAGGAAATCAGGTCGTCCGCGTGCTCGGCGAGCCACGCGTCCACGACATCTCGGCCACTGACCGCACTATCAGGAATTCCAGCCATATCAACACTCACCGTGCCCATTTCAAAGCCCATATCGACCCCCACCGCGCTGCCCGTCACGACGCTCGCAACCCCTTGCGGCTTACAGGCCGCTAACGGTCCCGTAGCCCTGGCGGTGTCCAGCGTGGCTCGCGCCGAATCCACCACGGTACTCGCGTGGACCTGCGTGGTTACGCAAGCTGCCGCCTCGGGGCCCGATGCTCGCACCGTGGACCGGCCGGTTGTGCTCACCGAATGTCCTCCTGTCGAAGAAACTGCCGTTGCATGACTCGTTCCGACAACCTGTCCCTATGAAATTCGTCCCCTGCGATCTGTATCGCGGTGCGGGCCAGAGCCGTTGCCCCGTCGATGACAGCTCGATCAGCGGAGGCGTTCACCGCGGCTGCCGCGAACGCCGGCTGGTGGGTGACCGCTCCCCCGGCGTCGATGCCGATGACCGGGTGAATGCCGGGAATCACATTGGTGACATTGCCCATATCCGTACTACCAAGCGGTCGCGCGGCCTCGAGTTCCGGGGCAATGGGCTCGCGTCCGAGATCGCGGATCTGCTCGCGATAGGCACACAGTAGTGCGCTGTCGGGCGTGAGCTCGGTATATGTCGGCGCGAGCTTGCGGATGTCATGGATACATCCGGTCGCGAGGGCGCCTGCCTCGAAACAGGCCGATGCGCGTTGCATCAGATCATCGAGGCTCGCGGAGTCGACTGCCCGTAGGTAATACAGCAGTTCCGCATGGCCGGGCACGATATTGGGGGCTACGCCACCGGAGGCGACTATACCGTGCAGCTGCTGTCCGGGGCTGAGATGTTGGCGGAGCAAACCGAGGGCAACCTGCGCGATAGTGACCGCGTCCCCGGCATTCCGGCCGTGCTGCGGTGCGGCGCTGGCATGTGATTCGCGGCCGCGATAGGTCACCGACAGATCGGCCAGCGCGAGCGAATGCGCACCGGCGATATCCTCCGGACCCGGATGCACCATGAGCGCCATGGCCACATCGTCGAAAACGCCGCGCTCGAGCATGAGCACCTTGCCGCCGCCGCTCTCCTCGGCGGGCGTGCCGAGCAGCTTCACGGTGATACCGCAGGCATCGGCGACCGCGGCCAGGCCGAGCGCCGCGCCGACCGCGGAGGCGGCAATGATGTTGTGCCCGCAGGCATGTCCGATTTCTGGCAGTGCGTCGTATTCGGCGCAGATCGCGACCACCAGCTCGCCGGTGCCGAATTCAGCGGAGAAGGCGGTCTTCAGATCGGCCACACCGGTTTCGATGCGGAAGCCGCGTTCGCGCAGGGGCTCGATCGTCTTGGCTACGCTTCGGAATTCCTCGAAAGCGAGTTCCGGCTCGGCGTGAATCGAGTGCGAGAGCGCGATCAACTGCTCGCGAGCGGCCACGACGGCAGCGTCGGAGGCAGTCGCCATAGTTGTATTCAAAGGCGACACAGCAAGATTGGACGACGCAGCACTCAACGCCGACACAGACGCTGAGTGCCGTTCACTGGGTGTGCAAATTCTCCGGTCATCGCCGCTGCGCGATGGTGGCATAGGACACAGTCTTACACCCGTCACTAAAGCTGTCGCAGCAGGTGATGCGGAAATCTCGCGGTAGGGCATGCTCCGAGAGCCGAGGGCCGGGCTTCGCGGCCCCCGAAACCGGAGAATTTACGGGGGCGGTGCCCGCGCTGCTCAGACGGTGAAAGCCAGGTTCTCCGGGGTGGTCTCGACCGCGAGGCCCGCCAGGATGTGCTGGTGCAGGGCGCGCTTGATGACCGGGAGGTTCGGCTTGCGGTTGCCCTTGAGCGCGTCGGCCTGTGCGACCGCGGTGGCGAGCAGCGACTCCGCGTCGGCCTTGCCGTCCACGATGCGGGCGGCGAGGGCGTCGTCGGCGCCGTAGCGGCGACCGGTGGTCATGGCCTCGACCGCCACCTGATTGGTGAGGCGACCGGTGACCAGCGCATTCATGGCGACCGTGAACGGCATGCCCAGGTGCACCTCGGGCAGGCACCAGTAGCCGCGGTCGGCGCGCATGATGCGGAAATCGCAGGAGGTGGCCAGCATGGCGCCCGCGCCGAAGGCGTGCCCGTTCACCGCGGCGACCGTCGGCAGCGGGAAGCCGAGCAGGCGGGTGTACAGCGAGTGCACGCGGTCGAGGTACCAGCAGTTCTTGTCGAAATTGCCGAACAGCCAATCGGTGTCGAGACCATTGCTGAAGAACTTGCCGTTGGCCGTGACGACCAGCGCGGCCGGGCCCTCGGAGGCCTCGACCTCGTCGAGCAGCGCGTGGAGCTCGGTGATCAGATCGGGATGGAAGCGGTTCTCGCTGTCGATGTTCTGGCCCTCGGCACCGAGGTACAGGACGAACACATCCCCATCACGCTTCAAATACGGCATGAGTGCAGATTAGCGGGGGCGCGAACGCACACCTACTCGCGGGTAGCCATTGTTTCGCGAGTTTTGCGAAAGCTGGAAAAGGTGCGAAACCGGCAGGTCCAGGCTGTGCCATCGCACCGATGATCGCCTGCGACTAGGGTGGGCGACATGCTAGCCGAACAGGCCGCCGCGGAGGCGATAGCCGAACGTACGGGAGTGCAGAGTCACCGGGTCGCGGTGGTGCTCGGATCCGGATGGCAGGAAGCCGCCGCCGAAATCGGTGAGCCCGCCACCTCCGTCCCCATGGGCGAGGTGCCGGGCTTCGGATCGCCCACCGCCCAGGGACATCAGGGCACCATCCACTCCGTGCTCGTCAATGACGCGCCGGTGCTGCTGCTCATGGGACGCCAGCACCTGTACGAGGGTTACGCGCCCTCGCAGGTTGTGCACAATGTGCGCACCGCCATTGCCGCGGGCGCGCAGACCGTGCTGCTCACCAATGCCGCGGGCGGGATTCGGGACGGGCTCTCCGTCGGCGAGCCCGTACTGATCAGCGATCACCTCAATCTCACCGGGCAGACCCCTGTCACGGGTGCGAACTTTGTCGATCTGGTCGACGCCTGGGATCCCGAATTGCGGGCGCTGGCACGCGATATCGACCCCAGCCTGACCGAGGGCGTGTACGCGGGCCTGACCGGACCGCAGTACGAGACACCCGCCGAGATCCGCATGCTGCGCACCATCGGCGCGGATCTGGTGGGCATGTCCACGGTGCTGGAGGCCATTGCCTGCCGCGCCGCCGGAGCGCGGGTGCTGGGCATCTCGCTGGTCACCAACCTGGCCGCCGGCGTCACCGGCGCACACCTCTCGCACGCCGAGGTGCTGGCCGAAGGGCACGCCGCCGCACCGCGATTGGGCAAACTCCTGCGCGGAGTTCTCGAACGCCTCTGAACGGAGTTCCCCGAACGCTTCTGAACGGAGTTCTCGAACGCCTCTGCACGATCCGCCGCACGGCCTACGCTGCGGTGACGACGAGAGGCCCGTAGTACGAGGCCGGATCGCCGTGGCCGACACGCTTTGAGGAGATGGCATGCTGCGCTTCGGGACGGCCGGATTACGCGGGCCGCTGCAGGACGGTCCGGACGGCATGAACGTGGACACCGTCACGAGGGCCAGTGCGGGCATTGCCGACTGGCTCCGGAATCGCTGTCTCGGTGGCGGATTGGTCATCGTCGGTCGCGACGCCCGGCACGGCTCCGCCGAATTCGCCCGAGCCACCGCGGAAGTGTTTGCCGCAGCGGGCTTCTCGGTGCTGGAACTGCACCGGCCGCTGCCGACCCCCGTCGTCGCCTACGCGGTGCGCGCACTGGGCGCGGTCGCGGGTGTGCAGATCACCGCCTCACACAACCCCGCCACCGATAACGGCTACAAGCTCTACCTCGACGGCGGCTCCCAACTGCTGCCACCCGCCGACGCCGAAATCGAGAAGTACATCGACGCGGTCCAGGGCCGCATCCCCGGCTCCGATCCCACCGCCACCGCACCGGATCCAGCCATCCTCGACCTCCCCGCCGACGCCACCGTCCAGGACATGGGCGAGGAAATCCTCCGCCGCTACCTGGCCCGAGTCGCCACCCTGCCGGACCTCATCGGCGGGCCGAGTCCCCAGCCGGGCACGGCACCGCGCCTGTCCGCTGCCACCGAGCCGAGCTCCCAGCCGGGCGAGGCCGCTGCCCACGACCCGAACTCCCAGCCCGGCGAGGCGCCGGTCTCGTCCGCAGCGCTGAGCGATCCGCCCCAATCCGGCGAAGCCGCGGCGGGTGGGCGAGTTCCGGTGCGGCGGGCTGATATTCGGGTGGTGCTGACGGCCATGCACGGGGTGGGTGGCGAGCCGGCTGTTGCGGCGTTGCGGGCGGCCGGGTTCGGGGAGGTGCTGGTGGTGGCGGAGCAGTTCACGCCGAATCCGGATTTTCCGACGGTGGCGTTCCCGAATCCGGAGGAGCCGGGGGCTTCGGATCTGCTGCTGTCGCTGGCCGAGCGGCTCGATGCCGATATCGCCATTGCGCTGGATCCGGATGCGGATCGGTGTGCGGTGGGGGTGCGCGGGGCGAGCGGGTGGCGCATGCTGCGCGGTGACGAAACCGGGGTGCTGCTGGGCGATTTCGTGCTGCGGACTGCCGCGCCGGAGTCGCTGGTGGCCACCACGATCGTGTCGTCCCGGTTGTTGAGCAAGGTGGCGGCGGCCCGGGGCGCGCGATACGCGGAGACCCTCACCGGTTTCAAATGGCTGGCGCGCGCTGGTGACGGGCTCGTGTACGCGTACGAGGAGGCCATCGGGCACTGCGTGGATCCGGTCACTGTGCGGGACAAGGACGGGATCTCGGCCGCCGTGCTGGCCGCCGATCTCATCGCCCAGCTGAAGGCGGCGGGGCGCACCGTCGATGAGGTACTCGACGATTACGCAGTCGAATTCGGCGTGCACGCGGGCGATCAGGTATCGCTGCGGCTCGCCGATGCGGCGGAGGCGGCCGCCGTGGTGGACCGGCTGCGCGTGAATCCGCCGGCCGAGATTGCCGGAGAAGCGGTGACCTGCACCGATATGTCGCAGCTGCGCGGGCAGATGCGCACCGACGCACTGGTTTTCGAGGGCGACTCGCTGCGCGTGGTCATCCGGCCGTCCGGCACCGAGCCGAAACTCAAGTGCTACGTGGAGGTCGTCCGGCCGGTCGCCACCGCCGCCGATCTGAGCGCCGTGAAAGCCGCCGCGGTGCAACAGCTCTCCGAGATCCGGGCCTTCTGCGAAAAGCTCTGAACGAAAGGATTGACCGCATATGCGTAATTCCCTGTGGCTCACCGGATTCGGCATCGCCGCGGCGGCCGTGACGCTCACCGCCGGCACCGCTTCAGCGGCGGGGTCCGTCATGGATCACGACGGCCCCTACACGGTGAACACCGATATCTCGGCGGGCTACTACACGACGCACAACCCCGCACCGGACTGCCAGTGGGTGCGACTGGGCGCCGACGCCGACATCATCGAGCGCGGTGACGGCGGCAATGGCACCAAGACGGTGCGAATCACCAGCCAGGACACCACTTTCGCAACCCTGCACTGCGGCACCTGGGCCATCGACGGCGGCCGGGGCGGCCCGCAGACCGGCACGGGTTCATTCGGCTTCTAGGCCGATCGCGTTCAGCGGGGACCGAATTGGCGGTCTCCCGCATCGCCCAGACCCGGGACGATATACGCGTCGGAATTGAGTCCCCGGTCGATCGATGCGGTGACCAGGCGCACCGGATGCCCCGACTTTTCCAGGGCGGCAATGCCTTCGGGGGCGGCGACCACGCAGATGACGGTGATGTCGCGGGCATTGCGGGTGGCCAGCAGGTCCAGGGTGAAGACCATCGAGCCGCCGGTGGCGAGCATGGGGTCCAGGACGATGACGGGGGTGTCCGCGAGATCCTCGGGCAGCGACTCCATGTACGGGGTCGGCTGGTGGGTGGTCTCGTCGCGGGCCACACCGACAAATCCGATGCGGGCGTCGGGGATCAGGTTCTCCGCGGTCTCCACCATGCCGAGGCCGGCGCGCAGGACCGGGACCAGCAGCGGCGGGGCGGCGAGGCAGGTGCCCTCGGCGGCCGCGACCGGGGTGGCGATGGGGAACCTGGTGACGGGTGCGTCGCGCATGGCCTCGTAGACGAGCAGTCCGGTCAGATCGCGCAGTGCGGCCCGGAAGGTGGGGTTGGTGGTGCGCGCATCGCGCATGGTGGTGAGCAGTGCCGCGGCGAGCGGGTGGTCCACGATGTCGGTGCGCATAGGAAAACGATAGGTCAGTAGGGCTGATTCGAGGTTCGAGCCCGGCAGATTCCCTCGGCCCGGAACCGCCGCCGCGCGGCGTGCGTCCAATCTCATGCAGGACGTAATCAGCCAGCGACCGGCACGATGGGGGCATCCATGCACCGGATCTCGATCGATCCCGAAGGCCTCACCACCTACGCGAGCACGGCCGCCACCATGGCCGCCGCCCTCACCGCGGCCACAGTGCGCGCCACCGCCGCCGACCCCCTCCTACTCGCCCCCGCCTTCGGTCTCATCGGCAGCGATTTCCTCACCGCCTACCGTGCCGCCCACACCGGCCACCTCACCACCCTGGGCTCCCTCGCCGCCGTCCTGACCACCCTCGGCACCGCAACCACCGCCGCCGCAACCACCTACGTCGGCACCGATGCCCGGTACGCCAACGCCCCGGAGCTCAGCGCATGACGGCGGCATTCGACGTGGCGCGCGGTATCCCGCACCACCATGGCTTGCCGGCAGGCCGCACCCGGCGCGGGCCGATCCGGGCGGAAGTGAGTCGCGACCGCGTGGCATTCGATGCGCGGGCCCGCCGCCGGCGCACCTCGGGCGGGAAACCGTCATGGCACATCCGTGCCGCGCTTCCGGTGGTGGACGCATGAGCGGCGAGGTGGATGTGGCGGAGCTGGCGCGGCCGATTGTGCAGCTGCTGGCCAGTTTTGGCAGTGGGGAGGCCGGGGGTGCGGTCGAGGCGCTTCGGGAGACTTCGGGGGTGGTGGACGGGGTGCACTCCGCCGGGCGTTCGGGGGTCGATGGGATGTACGACTCCTGGCGCGGGCGGGGTGGAGATGCGGCCATGGACAGGGCGCTGCGGGTGCAGACGAGTGCGGCCACGGTCTCCGATCACGGGGAGTCGATGGCGGAGGTGCTGGATCGGGCGGGCGGGGCGATAGCGGCCGGGCAGCGGGAACTGGCGAAGGTGCTGCGGTCGTTTCTGGATTCGGCCGAGGGATTGGGGGCGGCGGGGGCCGGGCCGTCCGCGGCACTCGTTGTCCGGTCTGCTCTGGATCATCTGGGGCGAGCGCTGCACGTGGTCGAGCGGGTGCGGGCGGAGCTCGAATCCGAGACCGCGGCCATGCGCGAATTGGTCGCGCCGCCACCGGTTCCGCCGCCTGCCGCGGCTGCGGCGACACCGCCCTCCGGACCCGCGGCGGCCACGCGCGGCGAGCCTCCCGCGACGATCGCGGCGGCTGTCGATCCCGGATCCGGCGGGGCGCAGCAGGCCGGTTCGGGCTATGCCGCCTCGGGCGGGAAGGTGCTGGAGTCCGGGGTCGCGCTGGCCGGCAGCGGGCTGTCCACGGTCGCGGCGTCGGTCGGTGATTCATCGCCGCACAGCACCACCAGAACCCATCGGACCACGCCGGGTACCCGGCCCGCCGGGACCGGGGTGAAGCTCACGCTGCCCGACGGCAGTACCGTGGAAGCCCCGAACCAGCAGGCCGCCGATGCGGTGCGCAATGCCCTCAGCGCTGTCGGCACGCCGTACGTCTGGGGCGGCACCACACCGGGTGTCGGTCTCGATTGCAGTGGTTTGACGCAGTGGGCGTACGGGCAGGCGGGGGTTTCGCTGCCGCGTTTGGCGCAGGAGCAGGGGTACGGGCATCAGCAGGTCGGTCCAGGGGACTTGATGCCCGGCGATCTCGCGGTATGGGACGGGCATGTGGCAATGGTGATCGGCAACGGTCAATTGGTGGAGGCGGGCGATCCCGTCCAGACGGGTCCGATTCGGACGGAGAACATGGGAGAACGGTTCCTCGGCTTCTACAGGCCCACGGCCTGAGCCGGAACCGCCCAGAGGAGGCAGATATGACCCAGCCGCAGAGTCCTGATGCCACGGAGATCCCCCCGGTCACCGTGGCGGCGAGCAGCAATCGCGCCGGCACCCTCACCGTGCATGCCACCGATCAGGGCATACCGGTGCAAATCCGTTTCGAGCGCGGTGAATACCGTTACGGCGCACAGGCTCTCGCCGACGAAATCCTGCGGCTGAGCAAGCGCTCGGCCCTGGTCGCCAGATCCCGCCGCCGCGAACTGCTGGCCGCGACCGGCATGCCCGCGGAACTACTCGATCGGCTCGGCCTCCCCACCCGGCAGGCCGCCGTCGATGAACTCGACCGGCTCGACGATGCCGACACCGGTCCGGCGAGCTGGCTGGGGAAGGCATGAGCGAGCAGATGAACGCACTGGTGAGCGCAGTCGCCGACCGGCTCGAAGCGCTGGAGGCCACGCTCTACGAGCTCGGCCGGGTGCGCGGGCAATTCACCAGCGAAGACCGTTCGGTGACCGCGGAAGTGGACGGCGACGGCGCTCTGACAGGGCTCTGGCTGGCCGAATCGGTGACCGCCCGGCCACCGGCGGAGGTATCGCAATTGGTGCTGTGGGCATGCCAGCAAGCGGCCGCACAGGCCAGTGCGCAACGGGCCGAAGCACTCGCCCGATTGCACGAGTCCATCGCGCCGGGAAATGTTGGGGGCGGCCCGGATAGTGCCTGACGCGACCACTAGATAGGCTTCCGGTCATGGCTTCTGGAGACATCGTCCCGATCGCGCTCGGACTGACCAAAGGCGATCTCGTCACCCTGTGGGCGCCCCGCTGGCGAGATGGCGACGATGAGTGGCAGGCATTCCTCGGCCACGAGGAAGACCTCTACGGTTTCGACTCCGTAGCGGAGCTGGCCGCGTTCATCCGGACCAATGCCGAAAACGATCTGGTGGATCATCCCGCGTGGAAGATCATCGCCGGTTTGTCGGCGGCCGAACTGGAGCCGGAGGAGCAGTTCGTCTTCGATCTCGTCGGCGTGCCGGAGCTCGCGGCCGACGAACCCGATCCGGAGATCATCTCCGAACTCGAGGAGACTCTCGAGATGGTCCGCAATATCGGCGATGTGTGCGAGCTCGACGCCGTGACCAAGTTCTTCGGATCGCATCCGGTGCTGGGCGCACTGCCGGGCGGCGTCAGCGCCTTCGCCGGTAGCGAGGGCCAGGAGCTGTGGGAGCAGATCGGCGCGGCCATCAACAAGGACTGGGACGGTGTGCTGGACGCCATCGACTCGGTGGTGGAGATCCCGGACGTGGACGCCGATGCGGTCGCCGTCGCCGAGGCGGAACTGCTTGCGGCGGAAGAGAACATCGTGGACGCCGAGGATGTGGTGGACGCCGACGAGGACATCGAGACCGTCGACCTCGACGCGGAGGACGAGGACGAAGAGGACGAGGAGCTCTCGTTCTGGCACGAGGTCGGCATCGACCCGGTCAAGATCATCACCAGTGAGGGCACCTGGTTCACGCTGCGCTGCTACGTGGACGACGAGCCGATCTTCCTCGGCAAGGACGGCGCCATCTCGGTATTCCCGTCCGAGCGCGCGCTGGCCCGCTACCTCGCCGACGATCACGAGCACGATCTGGTGCGGGTGAGCACCTACAGCGAGATCCAGACCTCCGCGGTGGACGGTGCGCTGGAGGTCGAGGTGGACGAGGAGAACATCTACGTGCTGCCCGGCCTGGCCGACGATCTGGCACAGGGCCCGAAGTCCGTCGATACCGATCAGCTCGACCTCGCGGTCGAATTGTTCACCGACGCAGCCGATTACGCCGAGGAGGACAGCGTCGAGAAGGCGCTCGCCGTCTCCTCGCCGCTCGGCTGGTACGTGTCCTACCTGCTCAACCCGGACCCGGGCCGGATGGCCCCGAACCCGCCCTTCGCGGCGGAGGCGGCGTCCTGGCGAGTGCTGGAGGACGCGTTCGAGGCTCGCCTCAGCAAGGAGTAGGGCGCTCATCCGCCTCCCCGCACCTTCCGCCGATGGGTGAGAGCCACTCGACCGCCGTTGCGGGCCGGCGGTCGAGCAGGGGGCTCGGTTTTGGACGTACCCCCGGAGTTACCCCGAAGCTCACGAAATCAGTTGTTGCGTAAGCATCTTCTGAGCCGGATTCAGCCGAGCATGACCGCGTATCCCGGTTTGATGACTTCGTCGATGATGCGCAGGCGTTCGGGGAACGGGATGAAGGCGGACTTCATGGCATTGATGGTGAAGCGCTCCAGGTCGCTCCAGCCGTAGCCGAAAGTGTCTGCGAGCTTGAGCATTTCATTGCTCATGCTGGTATCGCTCATCAATCGGTTGTCGGTATTGACGGTGACTCGGAAGCGCAGCCGCGCCAGCACGTCGAAGGGATGCTTGTCGAGCGAGGGCACCGCGCCGGTCTGCACATTCGAGGACGGGCACAGCTCCAGCGGAATTCGCAAGTCCCGCACGTAATTCGCGACCCGGCCGAGCACGGGACCGTCCGGACCCTCGGTGATGTCATCGGTGATGCGCACGCCGTGACCGAGCCGGTCGCAGCCGCAGAAGGCAAGGGCCTCATGGATGGACGGCAGCCCGAACGCCTCGCCCGCGTGAATCGTGAAGTGCGCGTTATTGGCTCGCATGTACTCGAACGCGTCCAGGTGCCGGGTGGGAGGGTAGCCGGCCTCCGCGCCCGCGATATCGAAGCCGCCGACGCCCAGATCCCGGAATCTGATTGTCAGTTCGGCGATTTCGCGGGAGCGCGCCGCATGCCGCATGGCGGTGAGCAGGCAGACCACCCGAATCGGCGTACCGGCCGCGGCGGCGATGGCCTCGCCCTCACGGAATCCCGCGAGGGTGTATTCGACCACCTCGTCCAGGGTGAGCCCGTTTTCCAGATGCTGCTCCGGGGCGAAGCGCACCTCCGCGTAGACGACTCCGTCCGCGGCCAGGTCTTCGGCGCATTCGCGCGCCACCCGCAGCAGGCCCTCGGGCGTCTGCATGACGGCGACCGTATGCGCGAAGGTTTCCAGATAGCGTTCCAGCGATCCGCTGTCCGCCGCGTCCCGGAACCAATTTCCCAGGGATACCGCGTCACCAGCCGGTAACTGGTCGTATCCGCAGTCGCGAGCCAGCTCCAGCACGGTGGCCGGTCGCAGCCCGCCGTCCAGGTGATCGTGCAGGACCGCCTTCGGCGCCTGGCGGATCGAAGCGAGAGTGAGGGGCGTCGGTCCAGTCATGTAGAAACGGTAGCCGCATTCCCGTTCTGCGGCATGACAGTTGACCTGTGTCACCTACTGGTAGGCGTGTCGTTGCCCTCACGTTGCTGGACTTCGCCGGATCTTCACCCACCGGGTACAGCGCCTGATGGGCACAGCGGCTATCGGGCACGGTGAGCTAGTAGCCGCAAGCTACACCGGTGCCCTTCGGGTCCAGCAGTCCGGTGTATCCCGGCTGTCCGGCCAGCAGCGGCGCCTTGCCCTCCGCCCGCACCTGATCGCAATTCGCGTAATAGGGGTGCGGCGCGCCCTTGGAAGTCGGCGGCGGCGGGGAGGTGTCGTAGTGCGCGGAGGCGACGGCCGGGAGAAATCCACCGAGGGCGAGGGCGCTCAGGCAGGCCGCGGCCGATGCGCGTAATCGCAATGAGTTTCTGTGCTTCACGATTTCCAGGCTAGGCCGATCCCCGCGCGCCCGCCCTCCTCGATTCTCAGCCCGCACGCAGGGTCAGGCCGTGAATCGGGCCCGGGATCAGTCAGGCAGTGATGCGCCCCAGGATCAGTCACGCCGTGATGCGCCCCAGTATCAATGGAGTCGGCGCGGGCGGCGCACCGATGGTGAAGGCGTCGCGCAGCGCGTCCAATGCCGCGGGGAAAGCCTCCGGCGTATCGGTGTGCAGGGTGAGCAGCGGGCTGCCCGCCGTGACGGTATCGCCGGGTTTGGCATGCATTTCGATGCCCGCGCCGAATTGGACGCTGTCGCCCTGCCGCGCGCGGCCCGCGCCCAGGCGCCACGCGGCAATGCCGATATCGAGTGCGTCGAGGCGGGCGAGCGTCCCGGAGGCCGGGGCCGCAACCACTTCGGTGTGCCGCGCCCCGGGCAGCGGTGCGTCGGGGTCGCCGCCCTGCGCGCTGATCATCGCGCGCCAGTGGTCCATGGCGCGGCCGTCGGCCAGGGCCGCGGCGGGGTCGACGTCGATTCCGGCCTGGGCCAGCATTTCCCGGGCCAGGGTGAGGGTGAGCTCGACGACGTCGGCCGGTCCCCCACCGGCGAGCACCTCCAGCGATTCGGCGACCTCGAGGGCATTGCCCGCGGTCCGGCCGAGCGGGGTGTCCATGGCGGTGAGCAGCGCCACGGTCCGCACGCCCGCATCGGTGCCGAGTTCGACCATCGCAGTGGCCAATTCGCGGGCCTGGCCGAGTTCCTTCAGGAATGCCCCCCGGCCGACCTTCACATCCAGGACCAGCGCACCGGTGCCCTCGGCGACCTTCTTGCTCATGATGGAACTTGCGATCAGGGGGATGGATTCGACGGTCCCGGTCACATCACGCAGCGCGTAGAGCCGTTTGTCGGCCGGGGCGAGGTCGGCTCCGGCGGCGCAGACCACCGCGCCGACGGCCGGATCGGCGAGCAGCTCCCGCATCCGGTCCACCGAAAGATCGGCCTGCCAGCCGGGAATCGCCTCGAGCTTGTCCAATGTGCCGCCGGTATGGCCCAATCCGCGCCCGGACAGCTGCGGGACGGCCGCACCGCAGGCCGCGACCAGCGGTGACAGCGGCAAGGTGATCTTGTCGCCGACGCCGCCGGTGGAGTGCTTGTCCACGGTGGGCCGCACCAGATCGCCGAAGTCCAGGCGCTTGCCGGAGTCGATCATGGCGGCGGTCCAGCGGGCGGTCTCGCGGCGTGTCATACCGCGCCAGACAATCGCCATGGCCAGGGCCGACATCTGCTCGTCCGCGACCTCACCCCGGGTGAACGCGTCCACCACCCAATCGATCTGCGCGTCGCTGAGCTCCCCGCCGTCGCGCTTCGCCCGGATTACGTCAACAGCCGAGTGCACACTCATCTCCCCACCCTGACATGGCAGCACCCCCTCGTCATCCCGGCGCGCTTTTGGCCGGGATCCACACTTTTCGAGGCGGATCCCGGCCAAAAGCATGCCGGGATGACGAAGGGTGTCGCGCTGGGGAGCGGTTACTGCTGTCCGGCTTCCAGATCGTCGGGACCGAAGGCGTCCGGGAGCAGGGTGCTCAGCAGGACCGGTGCGCCGCGGTGGTCGACGAGCGCGTCCGCTCCCCCGTGTTCGTAGAGCAGTTGCCGGCAGCGACCGCACGGCATCAGGATTTCGCCCCGGGAATCGCAGACCGAGACCGCGCGCAGCCGCCCGCCACCGGACGAAATCAAGTTACCGACCAGTACACATTCGGCGCAGAGGCCCAAACCGTATGAGATATTTTCCACATTGCAGCCGCTCACAATTCGCCCGTCCGCGGTGAGAGCAGCGGCTCCGACGGGGAATCGGGAGTAGGGCGCATAGGCATTTCGCATGACTTCAAATGCGCTGCCTCGCAAGAGATTCCAGTCAATATCAGACATATCGGACCATCCTTCCATGCCCATGCAAATAGCCACGCGGAAGCCCTCGGACACCACCCCGGAGATCAGGAAAGGCAAACCTAACTCAGGATATTTCCGGCCAACGAGCGGCACGCCGAATTAGTTCCGATACGGGGCTGGGATTAGAGTTCACGACAGATCGGTTCAGGTTCCCGACTGCGGGCCTGCAGCACTGCCACCGGACGGCGATTCCGGCTGTGAGCTGGTGTTATCGACAGTCCAATGGCTCCGCGCCGGATCTGACCGGGTCCATCAACGACGTTGGAGGCACCGCACTCTATGACCACGCTAGAAGCTCCGGCCAAGCCGAAGCGGACCCTGTACCGAGGCGACCCCGGTATGTGGTCCTGGGCGCTCCACCGCATCACCGGTGTGACGATCTTCTTCTTCCTGTTCGTCCATGTCCTGGACACCGCGCTCGTGCGCGTCAGCCCGGACACGTACGACAAGGCGATCGAGACGTACAAGAATCCGATTGTCGCCCTCATGGAGATGGGTCTCGTTGTCTGCGTGCTGTTCCACGCGTTCAACGGCATCCGCGTCATCCTGGTCGACTTCTGGTCGAAGGGGCCCCGCTACCAGCGCCAGATGCTCTGGATCGTGCTCACGATCTGGATCCTTGTCGCGGGCGCCGGGATCGGCCGCCAGCTCTTCTACCTGCTGACGAATTGAGCCTCGAGATGACCGCACCTGTTCTCGGTAAGTCCTACGACCGCCCCGCCAGCCTGGACGCGCCCCGCGCCCCGCGGCGTCAGGGTGGCAACAACTTCGAGAAGTACGCGTGGCTGTTCATGCGTGCCTCCGGCCTGCTGCTCGTCGTCCTGGTCATCGGCCATATGACGATCATGCTGATGCTGGACGGCGGCGTGCACCGGCTGAACTTCGCGTTCGTCGCCGGCCGCTGGGCCTCGCCGTTCTGGCAGATCTGGGATCTGACCATGCTGTGGCTCGCACAGCTGCACGGCGGCAACGGCCTGCGCACCGTGATCGACGATTACGCGCGCAAGGACTCCACCCGCTTCTGGCTGAAGGCCGCGCTGGTCGTGTCCATGATTCTCGTCATGGTCACCGGCACCTACGTGATCTTCACCTTCGACCCCAACATCAGTTAGGAACAGGCCAACTCCGATGAGTGAATCCCGACCGATTCAGGAGCACCGGTACGACGTCGTCATCGTCGGCGCCGGTGGCGCAGGCATGCGCGCGGCGATCGAGTCCGGACCCCGCGTCCGCACCGCTGTCCTGACCAAGCTCTACCCGACCCGCAGCCACACCGGTGCGGCGCAGGGCGGCATGTGCGCCGCGCTCGCGAACGTGGAAGAGGACAACTGGGAGTGGCACACCTTCGACACCGTCAAGGGTGGTGACTACCTGGTCGACCAGGACGCCGCGGAGATCATGGCCAAGGAGGCCATCGACGCGGTGCTCGATCTGGAGAAGATGGGCCTGCCGTTCAACCGCACGCCCGAGGGCAAGATCGATCAGCGGCGCTTCGGCGGTCACACCCGTGACCACGGCAAGGCTCCGGTGCGTCGCGCGTGCTACGCCGCTGACCGCACCGGCCACATGATCCTGCAGACGCTGTACCAGAACTGCGTCAAGCACGACGTGGAGTTCTACAACGAGTTCTACGTGCTCGACCTGGTGATGACCGGCACCGTCGCGACCGGTGTGGTCGCCTACGAGCTGGCCACCGGCGATCTGCACATCTTCCACGCGAAGTCGATCATCTTCGCGACCGGCGGCTCGGGCCGGATGTACAAGACCACCTCCAATGCGCACACCCTCACCGGTGACGGCATGGCGATCGTGTTCCGCAAGGGACTTCCGCTGGAGGACATGGAGTTCCACCAGTTCCATCCGACAGGCCTCGCGGGTCTGGGCATCCTCATCTCCGAGGCGGTCCGCGGCGAGGGCGGCATTCTGCGCAATGCGTCGGGTGAGCGATTCATGGAGCGCTACGCCCCCACCATCAAGGACCTCGCGCCGCGTGACATCGTCGCCCGCTCGATGGTGCTCGAGGTGGCCGAGGGCCGTGGCGCCGGTCCGAACAAGGATTACGTCTACATCGACGTGACCCACCTCGGCGCGGACGTGCTCGAGGAGAAGCTCCCCGACATCACCGAGTTCGCCCGCACCTACCTGGGCGTGGACCCGGTGACCGAACTGGTGCCGGTCATGCCGACCTGCCACTACGTCATGGGCGGCATCCCGACCCGCATTCGCGGTGAGGTGCTGGCCAACAACACCGATGTGGTCCCCGGCCTGTACGCCGCCGGCGAGTGCGCGTGTGTTTCGGTGCACGGCTCCAACCGCCTGGGCACCAACTCGCTGCTGGACATCAATGTGTTCGGCCGCCGCGCGGGCATTGCCGCCGCCGAGTACGCCCAGCGCAGCGAGTTCACCGAGCTGCCGGAGAACCCGGCGCAGATGGTGCAGGACTGGCTGGCGCTGATCCTGTCCGATCACGGCAACGAGCGCGTGGCCGATATCCGCGGCGAGCTGCAGGCCACCATGGATGCCAATGCGGGCGTGTTCCGCACCGAGGACACCCTCAAGCAGGTCCTCAACGACATCCACGAGTTCAAGGACCGGTACACCCGGATCACCGTGCAGGACAAGGGCAAGCGCTACAACAGCGATCTGCTCGAGGCCCTCGAGCTGGGCTTCCTGCTGGAGCTGGCCGAGGTCACCGTGGTGGGTGCGCTCAATCGCAAGGAATCGCGCGGAGGACACGCTCGCGAGGACTACCCGAACCGCGACGACACCAACTACATGCGCCACACCATGGCCTACAAGACGGGTCCGGAGTTGATCTCCGATATCCGCCTGGATTACAAGCCGGTGGTGCAGACCCGCTACGAGCCGATGGAGCGTAAGTACTGATGACTGCGACACTCGACAAGGCGGCCCCGCAGAAGCCTGCGCCGGTGCCGCCCGGCTCGGTCCTGATCACGGTCAAGATCGCGCGCTTCAATCCCGAGAACGACCTGGGCAACCACTGGGACGAGTTCAAGGTCCCCGTGCTCCCGACCGACCGGTTCCTGAACGTGCTGCTCTACATCAAGTCCTACCTGGACGGCACGCTCACCTTCCGGCGCTCGTGTGCCCACGGTGTCTGCGGTTCGGACGCCATGCGCATCAACGGTGTGAACCGGCTGGCGTGCAAGGTGCTCATGAAGGACCTGCTGCCGAAGAACGGCAAGGAACTCACCATGACCGTCGAGCCCATCCGCGGCCTGCCCGTGGAGAAGGACCTCGTGGTCGATATGGAACCGTTCTTCGACGCCTTCAAGGCGGTGAAGCCGTACCTGATCACCACGGGTAACCAGCCGACCATGGAGCGCATCCAGTCCCAGCACGACCGGGCCCGCTTCGATGACACCACCAAGTGCATCCTGTGCGCCTGCTGCACCACCTCCTGCCCCGTGTACTGGAGCGACGGCAGCTACTTCGGCCCGGCCGCGATCGTGAACGCGCACCGCTTCATCTTCGACAGCCGTGACGAGGGCGCCCGCGAGCGCCTGGACATCCTCAACGATGTCGAGGGTGTGTGGCGCTGCCGCACCACTTTCAACTGCACCGACGCGTGCCCCCGTGGCATCGAGGTCACCAAGGCGATCCAGGAAGTGAAGCGCGCACTGCTCTTCACCCGCTAGACGCAGCACTCGGCAGGCGCAGAACAGCTCTCGGGACTCTCAGGGACACCCCCTGAAACCCCGGGAGCGGCGCTCACGCCGTAAGCCGAAGGCCGCCCGCATCTTTCGATGCGGGCGGCCTTTTTTGTTGTGCTACAGGATGATTCAGCTGCGTATCGACTGATCCGCATGCGGGACAAGCGATTCCCACGACCAGGTCAGGGTGCCCGCTGCGAGGTCCGCGACGACGGCCTCGAGCCAGTGGAGTTCGGCGTCGGCGACGGCGCGCTGATATTCGTCTTCCAAGGTGACGATCCGGGGTAGGCCGAGTGGCGCGGATTGTGCGGCGTCGGAGTCTATTTCGGCGATACGGGCGCGCGTCGCGGCAACGCGGCGCTCGAGTTCCGCCTTCGCCTGGTCCGGGCCGAGAAGCATCAGGAACGACAGCGCCGCGGGGAATTCGGGGAATTCATTGCGCGGTTGCGCGATCATCTCGGTCAGCCAGGTGGTGAAGGCGGCGCGGCCGGCGTCGGTGATCTCGTAAACGGTGCGCTCTGGGTACTGCTGGTCGCGGCCGGTCTCGCGGACCGCCACCAGTCCGGCGTCCTGCAGGCGCGCGATGGTCTTGTACAGCCCGGCGCGCTGGCCCACATTGACGACCTTGTCCTTGCCCCATCCCTTGATGCGCCGCTGGATGGCGTAGGGGTGCATCGGCTCCATATGCAGGATGCCGAGCAGCGCCATCGCCACCGGCGACCGTTTGAACTGCGGCGATGCTGTCATACCCCCATCCTACTGGGTTCCGGCCCACTAGATTCCCACAAACTAGTTGCACTGCAACTAGTACATGTGCAACTATTGAGGAGCAGGCGAACCCGACCCGCTCCACCCGCTCCGAAAGGCACCGCGATGAACACCACCACCCGCATCCACACCGACCACGGCACCACCAAGCGCCTCGGCGACTGGACCGCCGCCAACCACTTCGAGGTCAAGGCCCGTTACGGCAGCGTCGTCATCGACCTGCGCTCGCCGCTGATCGAGGGCGACGATGAGATCGTGGTGCACGCCGATCTCGACCACGCCATGGTCAAACTGCTGGTCCCCGAGGACGCGGTCATCGTCCAGTCCGATCTGGAGTGGACCGGTCGCGGCCGGGTCAAGGATTTCTCCTGCCCGAAGGACGCCGCGGGCCGGGTCATCCGCCTGGTCGGCGCCGCCGATCGCAGTGAATTCCGCATCCACCGCGGCGGTATCGCCGTACTGTCGGCACTGTTCACACGCGAGTTCCTCGAGGACGCCCGCCAGGCGCACCGCGAGGGCCGCACTCCTACACTGCTCGATCCGGCCAACGCCCCGCGTTGATCGGGACCCGGACTGCAATCCGGTAGCACTCCCAGAAGGCCGCCCGCACTGCAATGCGGGCGGCCTTCGCCGTAGCTATCGCCCGGCCCCGCGCCGCGCCGAGTCCACGCGGCACCGGACCTCTCGAGTGCGCCCCGCCCTGCTGCATCGAATGCGCAGTGGCACTGGCAAAACGGGCGGTCGCTCGTCATATGTCACCCGTTCAGCTACGCAATCTGCTCAGCTGAGCGGGTGTTTGTTGTCTGAATCACACGGCGGTGATTGCATCAAGGCATGTTCACCGAGGCGCAGCTGTATTCGCCGGTCACCAAGGGGGCCGACGGCGATGTGACGGTGCATTTGAGCGATGAGCATCCCGGCGTGCACGATCCGCTGTACCGCATCCGCCGCAATGCGATCGCCGCGCTGGCCCTGGACTACCGGCCGGGCGCGCCGGTGCCGCAGATCGAGTACACCGCCGAGGAACAGGAAGTCTGGCGGATCGTCTCCGCCGAATTGGCGCGTAAGCGTGAGCGCTACGCCTGCACCGAGGTGATCGAGGCGGCGCGGCGGCTCGCACTGCCCACCGATCACATTCCGCAGCTGGACGAGGTGACGGCGCATCTGTTCCCGCTCACCGGTTTCCGCTACGCCCCCGCCGCCGGCCTGGTGCCGCTGCGCGAGTTCTTCGGCTCCTTCGCGGATCGGATCTTCCACTCCACCCAGTACATTCGCCATCATTCGGCCCCGCTGTACACACCGGAGCCGGATTCCGTCCACGAAATCCTCGGCCACGCAAATCAATTGGCGAGTCCGCGCTTCGCCGCGCTGTACGAGGAGGTGGGCGCGGCCGTCGCCCGGCTCACCTCCGAGCGGGCCCTGAAATTCCTGGCCGATGTCTTCTGGTTCTCACTGGAGTTCGGCGTGGTGCGCGAGCACGGCGAAGTCCGTTGCTACGGAGCCGGTTTGCTCTCCTCGTTCGGCGAGATCGAGGAGTTCCGCGATGCGCGGTTGCGGCCGTTGCACATTCAGGAGATGGGCACCGCCGTCTACGACATCACGCACTATCAGCCGGTGCTGTACTGCGCCGACTCCATTGCCGAAATCGAGGATGTGGTCGGCGGTTTCTTCGCCACGGTGGACGACGAGGTGGTGGAGGGACTGCTGGAACAGCCTGTCTAGAGCGGCATTCCGGCGGCGAGGAAGTCGATGACCCGCACGATCAGATCCCTGTCGAAGGGCACCCGCCCGGACGTACCGACAATCCCGAACATGGCCCCGGTCATCGCACCGACCAGCGCGCGGATCTCGAAATCGTCGGTGCTGCGGCCCAATCGAGGCGCGATCACACCGGCCATGAGGGCGATATTGCGCTCGAACTCCCGGGCCATCGCACCGCGCAGCTCGGGAATCGAATAGACCATATCGACCCGCTCCTGTTCGAAGGCGAGCAGCTCCGGATCCATTTCGTCGAACGCGTCGATGACGGCCTGGCGCACGGCGGCCAGGACCGGCGTGTCCAGCGGCTGCCGCTCGATGGCCCGAATCATGATCGGGTCCACATCGTCGGCGAGCACCACCTGTTCCTTCGACGGGAAGTACCGGAAGAAGGTGCTGGGCGAGATATCGGCCGCCTCGGCGATCTGCTCGACGGTGGTCTCGTTGTAGCCGTGCTCGCGGAAGAGCCGGAACGCCTCGGTGCGAATGGTGCGCCGGGTGCGTTCCTTCTTGCGTTCCCGCAGGCCGATCCCGGCCGGGGCGCTCTTGGCCCCGGCCGGGATGGTGGTGTGCTTGGGCTCAGCCGACATGAACCGATTGTGCAGCATCGGGCGCGAGCTCCGGCGCGGCCGGCCGATTCCGGGTGAGCAGCAGGGCCAGTGCGGTGGCCGCCAGTGCCACGCCCGCGCAGACCCACATCATGACGCTCATACCGTCGACGAACGCGGATCGCACGTGCGCGAGCACGGCCGGATCACCGAGTGCGCGGGCCGCACCCACCCCGGCATTGACACCGTCGGAGAGCGGTTCGTGATCGAGATCGCCGAGGCTGGAACGGTATTGGGTGGCCAGCACGGTGCCCAGTACCGCGACGCCGATGGTGCCGGCCGCCTGCCGCAGCGCCTGCAGCAGCGCCGAACCGGAGCCCGCGCGGTCGGGGCTGAGATCGCTCATGGCCAGGCCCATGGAGGCGGGCATGACGAAGCCCATGCCGATGCCGACCAGCACCAGGGCCGCGGCCGCGAAGCCGTAGGGCCGATCCACGGTGATGAGCGCGGCCATGCCGAGGCCGGCGGTGAGGAAGGCGAATCCGGCGGTGAGCACCACCCGCATCCCGGCCCTGGGCAGCAGCTTGTCCACCACCCGGGTGCCCACCAGCAGTCCGCCGATGAGCGGCAGCAGGCGCAGTCCGCTACCCAGGGTGTCGGTGCCGAGCACCGATTGGAAGTACTGCGGCATGGTGAAGAACAGGCCGAACATGGCGAAGTTGATAATGACCATATAGACGGTGCCCCAGCGGAATCCGGGTGCGGTGAAGAGTCCGAGATCCACCAGCGGATGCTCGGCGCGCCGCTGCCACAGGATGAAGCCGGCGAGCAGCGCCACCCCGGCCGCGACGACCGCCCAGCCCAGGCCGTTGCCCCAGCCTTCCTGCCCGAGCCGGATGAAACCGTAGGTGAGGCCGAGCATTCCGGTCGCGGAGAGCGCGATGCCCGGCAGGTCGATGCGGAAGACGCTGCCGCTGCGCGATTCCGGGACCAGCAGCGCCACCGCGGTCGCGCCGATGACGACCAGCGGCACGTTCAGCAGGAATACCGAGCCCCACCAGAAGTTCTGCAGCAACCAGCCGCCCACGATCGGTCCCAGTGGCAGGCCGATGGCGGTGGAGGTGATCCAGATGGTCAGTGCGCGTTGCCGTTCCGCAGGATCGGGGAACAGGCCCGGCAGCACCGACATGGACAGCGGCATCATGGCCGCGGCGGCGACGCCGAGGACCACGCGGGCGGCGATGAGCTGCCCGGAGGAGACCGCGAAGGCGCAGGCGAGGGAGGCCGCGCCGAACAGCAGCAGGGCCCCGAGCAGGATCTTCTTCCGGCCGTACCGGTCGCCGAGGGCGCCCGCGGGGAGCATGACCGCGGCGAGGGCGAGCGTGTAGGCGCTGCTGAACCACTGCAGCGCGCTGGTGTCGGCGTGCAGGTCGACGGCGAGGGTCGGTAGCGCGACGGTCAGCACGGTGACGTCGAGCCCGATGGTCAGCATGGCGAGTGCCAAGGCACCCAGGGCCAGCCAGCGGCGCACTCCTGGCTCATTCATGACAGTTCCAATCAGTTGATTCAAACTTGATAATGACAGAGTCTCTCATTTGCTAGACGGTGTCAAAACTTGTTGTGTCATGCATCTGCCGCACGTAGCTGGACTAGTGTCCAGCCCTCGTCGCGACAGCCACCCGGAACGCTGCTAACTTCATCCGGTCAGTTACGAATTAACAGATCCCGCAATGGGTCTGGAGATGTAAGGCACCAAATGACCGATCAAGCAACAGAATCCGTAACGCCTTTGCACCTGCAAGGACGTGAAGCCGTAATCGCTGCTGCCGCACCGGAAGACTGGCGCGAGGAAGCCCCCGACTACCACCTCAGCCACACCGTCATGCCGGTCGAGCGCACCACCGACCATGCGCCGGACTCGCTGGAATTCATTGTCGAAGAGCTGGTGAAGGTCTTCGAGATGGAGGTCTCGCACAAGAAGGATCCGGCCACCTGGGTCTCGCTGGTGGCCGAGCACTACCGCGGCCGGGTCAACGGCGGCGAATGGCAGGACTCCGAGGAGTTCGCGCGGATCGGCTCCTACAACATCCTGATCGGCGACAACCCCTATTACCCGGGCGGCGAGACCTTCGAGTCCTCGCACCACATCTTCCACACCGCGTTCCCCGGCGGCTTCTTCTGGGAGGTGCTGGAGGTGCTGGCCGGCCCGCCGACCGTCACCTTCAAGTGGCGGCACTGGGGTCGCTACACCGGTGAGTACCAGGGTCACCAGCCGACCGGTGAGCTCATCGAGATGACCGGCATCACCATTGCCAAGGTCAGCGAGGATCTGCGCATCCTCGAGCTGGAGCACTTCTACGACAACAACAAGCTGCTCGGCCCGCTCGCCCACGGCTGCCCGGTCGCCAAGACCGCGGAATAACCGGCGGCCAGTACTTTTCAGCGTCCCCGCAGTCGCGTTGCGGGGACGCGCCTCGACCTCCCCGGCCACCCACAGGTTGCGCCTTTAAGCTCGTGAGCGATGAGCATTCGCAGGCTTTCGCGCCAAGACCCCAGTCCCCCCGGCCGCCGGCATCGCCTCTCGCTGATCACCGCCGCCGCCCTCGCGGCCGGACTCACCGCGGTGGCCGGGGTGGCGTATGCGCCACTACCCGGCGCAGCGACGGCAGCACCGCCGAGCAGTACGACCACGACGCCGTTCACCACCCCGAATACCGACGGCTGTCCGAACAAGACCGCTCCCCCGCCGCCGATCGACGCCTCCGAGGTGCCCGAGCCGGGTGATTCCGCACCGCAGCCACTGCCGATTCCGAGCCCGCCGGTCGGCGGCGATCAGCTCGGCGGATGCGGTGTGATCCTGCCCTCGGGCGCACCGCAATTGCCGGAGGGGATCTCCGCGACGGGGTGGGTGGTGTCGGATCTCGATACCGGGAAGGTGCTCGCGGCCAAGGATCCGCACGGTCGCTATCGGCCCGCGTCCACCATCAAGGTGCTGCTGGCGGATGTGGCGCTGCGGGTGCTGGATCTGAACAAGACGGTGATCGGCACCCAGGACGATGCCAATGCGGACGGCACCCGGGTGGGTATCGGGCCGGGTGGGCAGTACACCAACGCCCAGCTGTTCCACGCGCTCATCATGGCGTCGGGAAATGATGCGGCGCATGCCATCTCGGCGCAGCTCGGCGGCGACGCAGCCACCGTGGGCAAGATGGACGATATGGCGAAACGCCTGCACGCCCTGGATACTCGCGCCGCGACCCCGTCCGGCCTGGACGGTCCGGGCATGAGCACCTCGGCCTACGATCTGGCGACGATCTTCCGCGATGCCATGACGATTCCGCTGTTCGCCGAACTCATCCACACCGAGCAGTTCGACTTCCCGGGGTTCCCGGCGGATCCGAAAAACCCTGAGGACAAGGACCATCCGGGTTTTCCGATCGCGAACGACAACCACCTGCTCTACGAATACGACGGCGCGCTGGGCGGTAAGACGGGGTACACCGACGATGCGCGGCAGACCTTCGTCGCGGGCGCGCAGCGCAATGGCCATCGGCTCGAGGTCACGCTGATGAAGGCCGATGTACTGCCCTTCCGGCCGTACGAGCAGGCGGCCAAACTGCTCGACTACGCGTTCGCGCTGCCCGCCGGATCCAATGTCGGCAGCCTGCCCGACGCGGGCGCGAAGGCGCCGGATTCGACTGTGGTGGTGGCACGTCCGCCCGTGGCGGAACCCGCCGCGGATTCCGGTGATTCCGGTTCGAGCAACAACAATCTGCGCACCACGCTCATCGTGGGTGGCGTGATTCTGGTGCTGGTACTGCTGGCGGGCGCGCGCCGGATGAGCCGCCCCCGGCGCTGACCGCGGTTCAGCGCCGGCGGCGCGCCGAAAGCAGTGCTCCGGCAACCGCTCCCGCACCGAACAGCACCGCACC
Source organism: Nocardia sp. NPDC006630 (assembly GCF_040611495.1). Lineage (NCBI taxonomy): Bacteria > Bacillati > Actinomycetota > Actinomycetes > Mycobacteriales > Nocardiaceae > Nocardia > Nocardia sp. NPDC006630. Next base: position 669,976 of record NZ_JBEXOK010000005.1, on the reverse strand, counting down.
CGCTCCGGCCGGAAGTCCCGGACCCACACCACGGGGTTCGATGACGGCCGGGGCGGGCGGCGGAATATCCGCCGGCACATCGTTTTCGGTGGCCGTGGCCGCCCAGGCGGTGGCGAAGAGAATGATGCGGGCGGTGAAGTAGCTGAAGACCATCAGGCCGAGGATCGGCCCGAACGCCACACCGGCCGGGCCGTTCACGACCGATTTCAGAATGATCGAGGCGAGTTGTTTGAAGGCCTCGAAGATCACCGCCGCGATCAGCGCCGCCCGGGCCGCACTGCGCAGCGTCACCGGATGCCGGGGCATGCGGGCGATGATCCAGACGAAGACGGCCCAGTTCGCGAGCACGGCCAGCAGCAGCGACAGCAGCGTGAGCAGCAGGGTGATGGCGGTGGATTCGTGAATGTGCCAGCGCCGCAGCAGCGCCGAGATGAGGCCGCTGGAGGCGAGCACCGACAGGCCGACGGATATCCCGATGGCCAGGAACAGTCCGATCAGCGCCCCCAGGTCCGAGAGCTTGGTCCGCGCCCAGTTTCCGGGTTTGCTCGGCTGTTCCCACTGTTCGGTGAGCGCCGCGCGCAGGTTCGCGATCCAGCCGAGCCCCGCGTAGGCGCCGGTGGCCAGACCGATGACGCCGACCCCGGCGCGCGAGCGGACCGCCTCTTTGATCAGGTCATTGAGCTGCTGCCCGGCCGAGCCCGGAATGTTCTCGACAATCTTGTTCTGAATCTCGGTGAGCAGGTGCGGGTTTCGGGACAGCACGAATCCGGCGACCGCGAATCCCACCATCAGCAGCGGAAACAGTGACAGCACAGTGAAATACGTAATGCCCGCGGCGTAGTAGTCGCCGCGCTGGCGCTGATACCGTCCCGCGGCGCGCACCACATGATCGAGCCAGTGCCGCTTCTCGATCTCCCGCTCGATCCGAGCCTTGACCTTACCGAACACCGCTTACCTCCGCAACGCTCGGTACGCCCTGATCAGACCTCTACTCTCGCATCCGGATCGATGCGCGCACCGTAAATCCAGTGCGCGTCGGCCGAATCGCGACCTTCGCCACAGCCGGGTTTACGGGGCTCTCAGCGGGCGAGGAACCCGACGCGGTCGTACACCTGGGCCAGGGTCTTGCTCGCGACCTCGCGGGCCTGATCCGCGCCGGAGCGCAGGATGCGGTCGAGTTCGGTCTGGTCGGACATGTACTCGTCGACCTTCGCGCGCAGCGGGGTGACGAATTCGACCAGGGCGTCGGCGGCGGCGGATTTGAGATCGCCGTAGCCCTTGCCCTCGAAGTCCTGTTCCAGCGTGACGATCGGGGTCTCGGTGAGCGAGCTCAGAATGACCAGCAGATTGCTCACGCCCGCCTTGGTCTCCGGGTCGTAGCGGATCTCGCGCCCGGTATCGGTGACCGCGGAGCGGATCTTCTTGGCCGAGACCTTGGGATCGTCGAGCAGATTGAGCAGGCCGGCGTCCGAGGAGGCCGATTTGCTCATCTTGGAGGTGGGGTCCTGCAGGTCGTAGATCTTGGCGGTGCCGGTGACGATATGCGCCTCCGGCACCACGAAGGTCTTCTTGTACCGAGTGTTGAAGCGCTGCGCCAGATTTCGGGTCAGCTCCAGGTGCTGGCGCTGATCCTCGCCGACCGGCACCAGCTGCGGGCGGTAGAGCAGGATGTCGGCGGCCATGAGCACCGGATAGGTGAACAGGCCGACGGTCGCGTTCTCCGCACCCTGCTTGACCGACTTGTCCTTGAACTGGGTCATGCGGCTGGCCTCGCCGAAGCCGGTGAGGCAGTTCAGCACCCAGGTCAGTTCGGCGTGCTCGGGCACCTGGCTCTGCACGAACAGCGTCGACTTCTTGGGGTCGACGCCCAGGGCCAGCAGCTGCGCCGCGGAGACCTTGGTGCGCTTGCGCAGTTCCTTGGGATCCTGCGGCACGGTGATGGCGTGCAGGTCCGGGATGAAGTAGAAGGCGTCGAATTCGTCCTGCAACCGCACCCAATACTGCACGGCGCCAAGGTAGTTCCCGAAGTGGAACGAATCGCTGGTCGGCTGGATACCAGACAGGACCCGCTGCTTGCGTTCGGCGGAGGGCTCAGGACTCGACATGCCCTGATCTTCGCATGCGGCTCAGGCCGAATGTCTGGCCACCCAGTTGCGCGGATCGACCCCCGGCATGCTGGGCCGACCGGCGCTGATCAGGCGCTGCTCGCGGCGTGTCGCGAGGCGGTAGAGCGGATAGCTCGGGCCGGTCAGCGAGCCGCGCAGCAGCTTGGGTGCGAGCGGCGGGGAAATGTGCGCGGTACGGACCGCCCGGGCCAGGCCGCCGCAGGCGATCTCCTCACGCATTCCCCAGCTCACGCCATACATTTCGCGAATGCGCGGCGGCAGACTGCCCTGGACCAGAAGTGAGAAGCCGCCCAGCGCCTGCTGAATCGGCATCGGCATCGGATAGGCGACGCGCTGGCCCATGAGGTACGCGCCGACGATTTTGGCCTCGTCGGTGAGGAACACCTCGTCGGAGGCCAGGTAGGCGTCGTAGTCGCGGCGGAACTGCGCATAGGTGGCCGGCGCGGCCTCGCGCGGCATGCCGAACAGTTCACCCCAGCGGCAGTAGTCCTGGAAGAGACCTTCGCGCTCGCCCGGAGTGAGCTTGCGGACCAGCAGATCGTGCATGACCTCGGCGGAATCGAGGGTGAAGGCCATGGTCATGAACATGAGGTGCGGATCGTGCGCGGAATAGCGGGTGCCCGCCGGATTGTGCTGTCCCGCATCCTCCGGCAGCGCGCCCTCCACCGTGCTGTGGCGTTTGCGGGTGAAAGAGCGTGCCCGATCGGCTTCTTCGCGGGTGCCCAGGGAGACGGCTTCGAAGAGCTTGCCGGTGAGCGCGAGTCGGGTATACGGCGTGGTCCGATGCTGGGTGTTCTCGGCGGTCCCGACATAGAGCAGCGGGTGCACGGCCCCGATCACCAGGGCGCGCTGCCCGTAGGTGAGTCCCACCGCCCGCTTGCGCATCACGCGCCGGATCATCGAATCGTCGGAGAAGTAACCGGTCTGTGCAGGCATCGTTGCCTCCTGAAGCAAGGGTGTGACGCGGCACACCGCATCTGGAAACAGGGTCCCCCAGATAGTCATTTCTGGCAAGACCTACTACCAGAATCGTCGCCGTGCCAGAATCGACCCGTGACCGGGCAACGGACCTACGGCGGTATCTCGGCGGCCGAACGCCGCACACAACGCCGCACCGCCCTGCTCGACGCGGCCCTCGACATCCTCGGCGCCCAGGGCGTGGACAAACTGACCGTCGCCGCGCTCTGCTCCGGCGCGGGCCTCAACGAGCGCTACTACTACGAGAACTTCGACAGCCGCGACGCCGTGCTGTCCGCGTTGTTCGACACCATCGCCGAGGAGTTGGCCGCCGCCCTGCTGCACGCTCTGCACACCGCACCCGACAGCACTCGGGGCAAAGCGCACGCCGCGATCGCCGCGGGCATCCACGTGCTCACCGACGACCCCCGCAAGGCCCGCGTAGCCCTCGCCGTCAGCTCCGCGACCCCCGAACTGCGCACCCGCACCGTGCACACCATCCGTGCCTTCGCCAATATCGTTGCCGCAGAAGGCATCGACTTCTACGGCCTGACCGACGCCGAACCCGACCCCGTAATCAGCTTCCGCGCAACATATCTGGTCGGCGGCCTCGTCCAAACCCTCACCGCCTGGCTCCAAGGCGATCTCCCCATGACCCGGGACGACCTCATCGACCACACCACCGACATCTTCGTGCTTCTCGGTGAAGACATGGCCACCCGATTGCGGCCCTGACCAACCCGCAGAACACCGAAAACGCCCGGCCTCTTCGGATCAAAAGGCCGGGCGCTCAACAGGATTCGGCTAGTTCCTGGCACCGGTCTTCGGGTCGAGGACCAGGGCGGGCTGGGCGGGAGAGTAGAAGTCGAACATCGGGTCGAGGACGCCGGCGCGGTCGTCGTAGGAGTCGTCGCCGATGCGACCGGTCTTCCAGTTGTCCTCGATGAAGCGCAGGATCGAGCTCTGGTCGGTGACCGAGTGGTCGACGAAATTGGACTTGGCGTAGGGCGAGATCACCAGCAGCGGCAGGCGCGGGCCGTAACCGCAGCGACCCTGGTACGTGGCGTGCTTACCGTTCACGTCGCCGCAGGTGCTCGGGCCGTTCAGAGCGTCGTACGGCGAGCTGGAGGACAGGCCTGCGGGCGCCGACTTGTGGTCGTACCAGCCGTCGGAGTCGTCGTAGGCGATGACGACCGCGGTGTCCTTCCAGTCCGGCAGCTGCTGCAGGTGGTTGATGGACTCGACCAGGAACTGCTGCTCGTCCAGCGGATCGGAGTAGGCGGCGTGGCCGTCCTGGTAGCCGGCGGCCTTCAGGTAGCTGACGGCGGGCAGGTGCCCGGCGTCCGCGGCCGACCAGAAGTCGGACAGGTCGTACTGGTGGTTGGCCTGATCGGTCTGGCCGATCTTGTCCACCGAGGTGGGCGGCAGGTGGTGCGGGTTCGCGGTCGAGGCGTAGTACTGGAACGGCTCGTGGTGCGGGATGTAGTCGTCCTTGGTGTCGAACGCCCGGTCACCGGTCTTGCCGGTGCCGCCGAGCATCGGGCCGACCGTGTGGTTCGCGCCGCAGACGGCCTTACCGCCGGTGGTCGCGGTGGGCTTGAAGCCGCCCTCGAAGAAGCCCCAGCTGATGTTCTTCTTGTTCAGCAGGTCACCGATATTGGTGCCGGTCATCTGCACCTGGTCACGGCTGGAGCAGTCGTCGCCGAAGGGCTGCGCGTCGTCGGTGATGGTGCCCTGGCCGTTGCCCGCCTGCTCCAGCACGTCGATGGCCGGGAACGGCTTGCCGCCGGGCATGAATTCCTTTGTCACGCCGTGGGTCTGGCCGGACACCAGGTTCAGCGCGCCGACCGCCGACGGCCCGAAGGTGGTGCCGTAGGAGTTGTCGCTCATGGCGTAGTGCTGCGCGTAATTCCACAGCGCCGTCACGGAATTGCCGTCGTAGTAGTCCATCACCATGCCGGGCGCGCCGAAGGTCGGCGGCTTGCAGGTGGCCATTTCGGTGTGCTCGACGAACTTGTCCATCTTGCCGTCGTCGAAGGCGGACTGCTCGTCCTTGTACTCGTGGTCCTGATCGCAGGTGATCTGCTGGTTCGGGCCGCCGAGTCGCTGCGGCTGGAACTTGTTGGGGTTCTTGGTCAGCAGGTCGGGGGTGAGCCCGTCCACCGAGGGCGTATTCGGCAGCGCGGTGAACGAGGTGCCGTCGGTGTTCGCGGCCTTCGGGTAGGTGCCGAAGTAGTGATCGAAGGAGACGTTCTCCTGGAAGATCACCACGACGTGCTTGATCGGCGTCGCGGTATCGGCGGCCGACTGCCCCGAGGAACCGGAGCACGCGGTCGCGCTCAGCGCCACCAGCGCGGTGAACGCGGCAGCGGTGCGACTTCGCCTGCCCAGGCGACGGCGAGACGGGGCATGCATGGGACCTCCCGGATCATTCGATCGCGTCAGGCTGCGATCGCAATAGCGTGACCATTGCAGCGCCTGCCACACGCAGATACGCGGGAAGGTGAACGGAGCGGGAAAGTCCGATGAATCCGGCTCGGCTATCCCAGCCGCAGCGCCGCCGCCTCGATACCGGCGGGTGCGGCGTCCTGCAGCACCACCCGGAATGCCACCTCCCGCTCGGCCCAGTGCCCCGCACTGTCGGTCATCGCCGCGGCGAACCAGTGCCGTTCCTCGGGCTGCTCGGTGAGCAGCAGTGCGGCATTACGCACCACCACCACGTACCCCCGGGCCGGGCCGATGAATTCGTCCAGATCCCGCAGACATTCATCGAAAGCATCCTTGTTCTGCCCGAAGTAGTACGGAAACTGGAACGCCGCCGCGAACTCGTCGAAAACCTCTGCCACCGTGCGCATCTTGCGCCCCCGCAGCTCCCGCGACAGATAGTCCTCGGGCATTTGCGCACGCACACCGGAGAATTCGGCCGCCCCGACCGGAAGCACGCCGAGGGTGGCGGGTTGCGCCGCTCGGCCCGGGTCACCGGAGGTACCGGAAGCAACGGATTTCCCTGGGGCGGAGAGGAACTGCGAGAGCGTCAGCTCGGACATCAGCGCATCCTCACAAAAGTGTTGTAGTGGTCACCGGTGTAATAGGCGGAACCGTCGCTGCCGGTGATGATGCGCTGGGCGTCGCGGCCCTGGCCCGGCTTCTTCGGATTGACGTCCCACTCCTGATAGGAGATCTTCTTACCGCTCGAATCCTGTGCGGGCAGACTGCCGCCCCGGTTCATCCAGGTGTCCCCGCCATGTGTCCCTGGGGAATTGGCGGAGCCGGGCCAGCGGCCCGCGTCGATCTCGATCAGCGTCTGGTAGGCGCGATCGGGCACACCGGCCGCGTGCGTCGGCTCATCCACGGCGCCGGGCGCGGTGGCGCGCGGCCCGGGTTTGGCTGCGGTCGTGGTCTTTCCGGAGACCGTGGTGGTCACCTTGGCGCCGCTCGTCGTGGCGGCGTGATCGCCGCCGCGCGAGACGAGCACCGCGACCAGCACCATGATCAGCGCGCCGCCCAGCAGCAGCCAGGCGCGCGCCCGCGAGGAGATCTTCACCGGTACTGCACCGTGACCGGAGCGTGGTCGGACCAGCGCTCGGCGTAGGTGGCGGCCTTCTCCACCACGGCCTGCTTGGCCCGGGTGGCGATATCGCCGGAGGCCAGCTGGTAGTCGATGCGCCAGCCGGCGTCATTGTCGAAGGCGCGGCCGCGGTAGGAGTGCCAGCTGTAGGGGCCGGGCACGTCCGGGTGCAGCAGGCGCACCACGTCCACGTATCCGGCGGCCAGCATGGACGACACCCAGGCGCGCTCCTGCGGCAGGAAGCCGGAGTTCTTGACGTTGCCCTTCCAGTTCTTGATGTCGAGTTCGGTGTGCGCGACATTCCAGTCGCCGCTGATGACGAAGTCGCGGCCGATGCTGGTCATGCGCGCGCCGATGGCATCGAGGAAGCGGTACTTCTCGTCCTGCATCGGGGTGTCCGCCTCACCGGTGTGCACGTACACACTGGCCACGGTGAGCTCGTCGAAGTCGGCTTCCACGTAGCGCCCCAGCTCGGCGAATTCTTCGACGGCACACCAGGTTCCGTCCTGGTCGAGACCGACTCCGACGCGCACGGCATCGGGTGCCCGGCGGGACAGGATCGCCACCCCGGCACGGCCCTTGATGCCGGGTTCGGCATGGGTCAGGAACCATCCGGCTTCGAGCGCGGGCGCCAGTGCGCTACGCGTTTGCTCATCGGTCGCCCGCGTCTCCTGCAGGCAGATGATGTCGGCCTCGGTGACCGCTAGCCAGGCGAGCAGTCCCTTGGGGGCCGCGGCGCGCACTCCATTGACGTTTACCGTGCTGAGGATTTTGGGCACCCCACGACCGTACAATGCCGCTATACCTACTCTCCACGGACATCGAGGTCCGGGAAGGGGTGATGACGATGACGTCAGGCACCGACAAGCCCACCGTCCCGCTCGCGCCCGTGCGTGCCCTTCACACCGGCTCCGGTGATCCCCTGCTCCTGTTGCACGGGTTCATGATGTCGCCACACTGCTGGGAGCAGGTGGCGCAACGGATGTCGTCCCATTGCGAGGTGTTCGCTCCCGCCTTCACCGGGCACTGGGGCGGCCCCGAACTCGACGGCTGGTACCTGGATGTCAGTGCCCTTGCCGACCGGGTCGAAGACCAGTTGGACGAATTGGGCTGGCGCACCTGTCATATCGCGGGAAATTCGCTCGGCGGCTGGGTGGGCTTCGAGCTGGCGCGGCGCGGCCGGGCCCGCACGCTCACCGCGATCGCCCCGGCAGGCGGCTGGCAAACGCCTTCCGCCCTGCAGGTTCGGGTCGGATTGAAGTTCCTGTCGCTGGTGCCGCTGGTGGAGGTCGGCAAATATCTGCCCGATCTGCTGGCCTTCAGCGCGCCGGTGCGGCAGGCGGTGGCCATGATCCTGAGCAAGAACACAGCGGCCGCCCCGCGCCGCGCCATCGAGGCCGCGATCACCTCGTCGCTGCACTGCCGGGCCATGCTGCCGCTCATCGCCGGTGTGCTGCGCGCCCCCGATCTGGAGGATCTGTCGGATCTGAAAACACCTGTGCGCCTGCTCATGTGCGAAAACGACCGGGTCATTCCCTATCGCGCGTATGCCAAGCGCTTCCTCCAGGAGCTTCCGGATTCCGCAGACCGTATTCTGGTTCACGATGTGGGTCACGTCCCCATGCTGGAGGCGCCCGACCGCATTGCCACGCTCATCGCGGAGCACGTCTACGCCAGCCGCACCCGTCTGCGGGCTGTCTGAAGCATTGGGGGGAATGTCCACAGATGACCGACCACACGCCGGTGGACCAAACCGCACCGAGCATCGCGCGAGTGTACGACTATCTGCTCGGCGGGCAGGACAACTACGCCGTCGATCGGGAGGTCGGCGACTACTTCAAGAACGATCTGCCCGGTTCGGTGGCGATCGCCTTCGCCAATCGGCAGGCGCTCGTGCGTGCGGTGGGCGAGATGACGCGGCTCGGCATCACACAGTTCCTGGACATGGGCAGCGGCCTGCCGACCGCCGACAATGTGCACCAGATCGCGCAGCGACTGATTCCCGATGCCCGGGTGGTGTACGTCGACAATGATCCGATCGTGCTGGCGCACGGGCGGGCGCTGCTGGCCGATCACGAGACCACCGTGGTGATCCAGGCGGATCTGCGTGACGCGGAAGACATTCGGAACGATCCGGACGTCGTCCGGCTCATCGACTTCGACCAGCCGGTGGGCATCATCTTCAGCGCGACCCTGCACCACCTCAATGACGACGAGAAGCCGGGCGAGGTGGTGCGCTACTGGTCCGAGCGCATCCAGCCCGGAAGTCTGGTCTATATCTCGCATTTCCGGTCCGGGCACAATGAGGAGACGCAGGCCGCGGAGCAGAAGCTGCAGAGCACCTTCGGCCGCGGCCGCTGGCGCAGCGAGGACGAGATCCTGGACCTCTTCGGCGATCTCGACATCCTGGAACCCCGACTGGTCCCGTGCACACTGTGGCGGCCCACCGCCCCGGAGACCCCTCCCGAGGCAGAAGACGTACCACGCATCGGCGGACCCGCCCCGGGACTATCGGTCTGGGAGCAACTCATCGCCTGCGCCATGGCCCGCAAGCCGTAGCGTAACTTCGTGTTCCCGTCGTGCTCTACTGCGCGAGCAGGCCCTTGGCGACGTGCGTCACCTGAATCTCATTGCTGCCGGCATAGATCATCAGCGACTTGGCGTCCCGGGCCAGCTGTTCGACGTGGTACTCGGACATGTAGCCGTTGCCGCCGAAGAGCTGCACCGCCTCCATGGCGACATCGGTGGCGGTCTCCGAGCAGTAGAGCTTCATGGCGGACGCCTCGGCCAGCGACGGCGACTTACCCGCGCGACCACGCTCGAGCACGTTGAACACCATGTTCTCGATATTCATCCGGGCGATCTCCATCTTGGCCAGCTTCAACTGCACCAGCTGGAACCGGCCGATCTCCTGACCCCACAGCTTGCGATTCTTGGCGTAGTCCAGACAGACCCGATGACATTCGTTCACGATGCCCAGCGCCATGAACGCGACACCGATGCGTTCGGCGGTGAAACTCGAACGGGCGCTTTCCCTTCCGTCACCGCCCTCGTGCTGTTCGGTCTCGCCGAGCAGCCGGTCCCGGGACAGCCGCACATTGTCGAAGAACAGTTCCCCGGTGGGCGAGGCGTGCAGGCCCATCTTCTTGAACGGCTTGCCCTGGGTGAAGCCCTCCATGCCCTTGTCCAGCACGAAGGTCAGCACTTTGCGGTCCCGCTTGTCGACGCCGTCGCCCTCGTCCAGCTTGGCGTAGACGACCACGGTATCGGCGTAGGGGCCGTTGGTGATGAACGTCTTCTGCCCGTTGAGCAGGTAGTCGTCACCGTCGCGGCGCACATAGGTCTTCATCCCGCCGAAGGCGTCCGAGCCCGAGTCCGGTTCCGTAATCGCCCAGGCCGCAACCTTTTTCATGGTCACGATATCGGGCAGCCAGCGTTCCTTCTGCGCGAGCGTGCCGCGCGCCATGATGGTGGTGGCCCCGAGACCGATGCTCACGCCCATGGCGGTGACCAGGCCCATGCACACCCCGGACAGTTCGCTGATGAGCACCGCCATCATCGATTCCTGCCCGGAGAACGGGCCGCCGTCGCCGGAGGTGCGTTCCTTCTTCTCCGGCAACGGTTCCCCGGCCGCCAGCGCCGCTTCCTTCTTGCGCTGCCGGGCCAGCATCTTGCCGATGGCCTCACCGCCCAGGGCGTCGATTCCGAACTGGGCGAACAGGTTCCGGACAATCGGATACGGCAGCATCTCGCCGCTGTCCAGCGCGTCCAGATTCGGACGGATCTCCTTGTCGATGAAGCTGCGCACCGCGTCGCGGATCATCTCATCGGTCTCGGACCACTCGAACATCGTTGTTCTCCAGATATGTAGTGATGAAGACGCCGTGGATCAGGGCAGCTGGCCGGCGATATCGTCGATCAGCCAGGGGCCCTCGGTCTCAATGGTTTTCACGTCGTGCCAGCCCGCGAGCTCGGAGATGGCGCCGCCCTGCACCGCGAAGACCTTGCCGTTGATCGGGCATTTCTCGGTGGCCAGATACGCCACCAGCGGGGAGATATTGGCCGGGCTGAAGGCGTCGAAACCGCCCTCCTCCACCGCCTCCGCCTCGGCCGCCATCATGGCGCCCATACCCGGCGTGGCCAGGGTCAGCCGCGTGCGGGCGATCGGCGCGATGGCATTGACGCGCACCCCGTAGCGGGCCAGCTCATCGGCCGCGACCAGCGTGAGCGCCGCGATACCGGCCTTGGCCGCACCGTAATTGGCCTGCCCGGCATTGGGCACCGTGGTCCCCGAGGCCGATGCGGTATTGATCACCGCGGCGGTGGGCTGATTGCCGGCCTTGGACTGATCCTTCCAATAGGCGGCGGCATGGTGCAGCACCGCCGCATGCCCCTTGAGGTGCACGGCGATCACCGAATCCCACTGCGACTCGTCCATGCCGGCCACGAAGGCATCGCGCAGGATGCCGGCATTGTTGACCACCACATCGAGCCGACCGAATTCCGAGACCGCCTGATCGACAAGGTTTTTCGCACCCTGCCAGTCCGACACGCTGTCGGTGTTCGCGATCGCCCGCCCCCCTGCGGCGATGATCTCGTTCACCACCTCGTGCGCGGGGCCGGCGTCGGCGCCCTCACCGGCGTTACTGCCGCCCAGGTCGTTCACGACCACCACCGCGCCCTCCCGCGCGAACAGCAGCGCGTGCTCGCGCCCGATACCGCGGCCCGCGCCGGTGATGACGGCGACCCGTCCCTCCAGTGCACCCATCATTTGCTCCCTCTACAGAGTCGGAAAAGAATTCAGTCGGCGATGACGGCCAGGCCATCGGTCAGCACCAGATCCGTGCCGCGAGCGGTCTCGAAGGCGTACGTGGTCTCGCCGCCCTCGCTCGAGGTCCGCCAGATGCGGGTCTGCAGATCGTCACCGGGGAAGACCATTTTGGAGAAGCGCACGGCAAAACGCCGCAGCCGCGCCACATCCGAATCGGCCACCTCGCCGAGCACCGCCCACGAGGACATGGCCATGGTGCACAGCCCGTGCGCGATGATGCCGGGCAGACCGGCATCCTTGGCGACCTGCTCGTCCAGATGCAGCGGCACCGGATCGCCGGAGGCGGGCGCATAGCGGAAGGTCTGGTCGAGATCCACGTGCGCGGGCACCACCGCGAGCGGCGACTGCCCGGCCAGCGCCGGATCGAACCGGTGCGACGGCGCACCGTCACCGACCTTCGGGCCCGCGTTCACCCCGCGGAAGAACGCCGTCAGGTACTGCTCGTTGACGAGTTCCCCGTCCTGCGCCCGGCATTCGATGAGGATGGTGATGGTGGAGCCGTTGTCCTTGCCCTCGTAACCGATGGCCTTGGCGCGGGAGGACAGCTTGTCGCCGGGGCGGATCGGGCGATGGAAGTGGAAGTCCTGCTCCCCGTGCACCACCCGGCCGAAGATATCCATCGGCACCACCTCGAGCACCGGCATCATAATGGCCTCGAAGACCGGGACGATGCCGAAGATCGGCGGGGCGACAACACCTTTCAGGTGCGCCTCGATGGGATCATTGGTGGCGGCGGCGTATTCCGCAATGCGCTCGCCGGTGACCTCGAAGGGCTCCTCATCGGACCAGACGTTCAGCCCGCTGGGATCGAATTCGACTGTGGTACCGGCCATCTCAGGCCGCCGTGGCCAGCGCGTCGAGAGCCGTGAGCGTCTTGTCGAGCTGGTTCAGCCCGTCCTTCTCCACGGCCTTGCCGAGCGCGCCCTTGATGAGCGCGCCCTCGAAGTCACCGGAGACGGAGAACTTGCTGCCGGCGCCCTCGGGCTGAATGTCGAAGGCGAACTGCACCTTCACGCCCGCCATGCCGGTACCGCTGAGCACCAGGCGATTCGGGGTGTCGACACTCTCGACGACCCACTCGATCTTATTGGCCATGCCCAGCATGAGGATCTTGGCGACCAGCTTGGAACCCGGCGCCAGCGCGGCCGGCGGCTCCTCCAGCCAGCGCTCGTGGATGGAGAACCACTTGTCCCAGGTCTGCGGATCGGAGACGACAGCCCACAGGGCCTCGGGGGTGGCACTGAGGTCCTTGCTGGCTTCGATGTGTCCCATGACTACTGCTCCTCGTCGAGTGTGAGTGTGGTGTAAGAGATTTCAGCGCCGGTGTTCAGCGGTCAGCGCGCTGGTAGGCGGTCACGACGGCCGCGCCGCCGAGCCCGATATTGTGCTGCAGCGCGGCGGTGACATTGTCGACCTGCCGCTTGTCGGCGGTGCCGCGCAGCTGCCAGGTGAGCTCACTGCACTGCGCCAAACCCGTTGCGCCCAAAGGGTGTCCCTTGGAGATGAGGCCGCCGGAGGGGTTCACCACCCACTTGCCGCCGTAGGTGGTCAGGCCGTCGTCGATGAGCCGGCCGGCCTCACCCTCCTTGCACAGGCCGAGCGCCTCGTAGGTCAGCAGCTCATTGGCGGAGAAGCAGTCGTGCAGCTCGATGACCTGGAAGTCCTCCGGGCCGAGTCCGGCCTGCGCGTACACCTTCTCGGCCGCTTGCACATTCATGTCGTAGCCGATGAGGTTCTTGGCGGTGCCGTCGAAGCTGGACTGGAAGTCGGTGGTCATGGCCTGCCCGACGATCTCCACCGCCTGCGCCGCCAGATCGTGCCGGTCCACGAACGCCTCGCTGGCGAGAATGGCCGCGCCCGAACCGTCGGAGGTCGGCGAGCACTGCAGCTTGGTGAGCGGGTCGTAGATCATCCGCGAGGCCAGGATGTCCTCGAGCGAATACTCTTCCTGGAACTGCGCATACGGGTTGTTCACCGAATGCTTGTGGTTCTTGTAGCCGATCTTGGCGAAGTGCTCGATGGTGGTGCCGTACTTCACCATGTGCTCGCGGCCCGCCGCGCCGAACATCCACGGCGCCACCGGGAACAGCACCTCGGAGATCTCCGCGAGCGCCATCACATGCTTGGCCATCGGCTGTTCGCGGTCGTCGTAGCTGGAGCCCAGCGAGCCCGGCTGCATCTTCTCGAAGCCCAGCGCCAGCGTGCATTCCGCCAGTCCGCCCCGAATCGCCTGTGCCGCAAGGTAGAGCGCGGTGGAGCCGGTGGAGCAGTTGTTGTTGACATTGACGACCGGGATGCCGGTCATGCCCAGCTCGTACACCGCGCGCTGGCCGGAGGTGGATTCGCCGTAGACGTAGCCGACGTAGGCCTGCTCGACCTCGCGGTAGTCGATCCCCGCGTCGGCGAGGGCCTTGGTGCCCGATTCGCGCGCCATATCCGGGTAGTCCCAGCCGCTGCCGTCCTCGTTCTTGCGGCGGCCCGGCTTTTCGAACTTCGTCATGCCGACGCCGACGACGTAGACCTTGTTCGTCATCGAACTCCTCACATCAGGCCGCGCACCAGGACGCGCGGCTGGCGTCGACCCGACGGGCCGAACTGTGCACAAACATACAGAGATGTATGTAAGGCGACAAGAGGTCAGGCTTCTACCAGTGCAAAGTCCGTCAAACTTCCAGCAGAACCCGCATGCATTGGTACATACAGCCAAAGTTGTATGCGATCTTCACCCCTCGCCGCCCAGGCACACCCCTCGGGATGCCAGCCGATAGCTCGATCAGGTGACATGCACCACAGGTGAGGGTGCCGTAACGGCGACGTAATCGATCGGCAATTGCCCGGGCACATCCCTGCAGGAGTTTCGAAGCGTCGCCGTGAACGCGGTGCACTGGGACAGGAGAACCTCGTGGTCGATGTCGATGCCCGATCGGCGAACGCAGACGGAATAGCCGCCGCCAAGGAAACCCTGGAGGACTACACGCTGCGGTTCGCCCCGCGCAGTTACCGAAAGTGGAGCCCGGCGGTGGTCGGCATCTCGGCCCTCGGCGGCATCGCCTACCTCGCCGACTTCGCCATCGGCGCGAATATCGGCATTGCCAACGGCACCGGAAACGCGCTGCTGGGCATCGGCATCTTCGCCCTCGTGGTGATGCTGACCGGCTTCCCGCTCGCCTACTACGCGGCCCGCTACAACATCGACCTCGACCTCATCACCCGCGGCAGCGGCTTCGGCTACTACGGGTCGATCGTCACCAATATCGTGTTCGCCTCGTTCACCTTCATCTTCTTCGCGCTGGAGGGGTCGATCATGGCCCAGGGCCTGGAGCTGGGCCTGGGCATCCCGGTGTGGATCGGCTACCTGACCTCCACGCTGATCATCTTCCCGCTGGTCATCTACGGCATGAACACCCTGGCCAAACTGCAGGTCTGGACCACTCCGCTGTGGCTGCTGCTGATGGTGCTGCCCTTCGGCTTCCTGCTGGTGCGCCACCCCGACTCGGTCTCCGCGTTCTTCGCCTACGGCGGTGAGAACGGTTCCGGCGTCAGCCTTTCCGGCACGCTGCTGGCCGCGGGCGTCTGCCTCTCGCTCATCGCGCAGATCGCCGAGCAGATCGACTATCTGCGCTTCATGCCGCCGCGCACGCCCGAGAACGCGCGCAAATGGTGGGGCTGGATGCTGCTCGCGGGTCCGGGCTGGGTGCTCTTCGGTGCGCTCAAGCAGGTGGTCGGACTGTTCCTGGCGGTCTACCTGATCGCGACTCTGCCTGCCGCACAGGGCATTGCGAATCAGCCGGTGCACCAGTTCCTGGAGATCTACAAGAATATGGTCCCGGGCTGGCTGGCCATGACGCTGGCGGTGGTGCTGGTGGTCATCAGCCAGATCAAGATCAATGTCACCAATGCCTACTCCGGCTCGCTGGCCTGGACCAACTCCTACACCCGGGTCACCAAGACCTATCCGGGCCGACTGGTCTTCCTGGTCGTGAACCTGGTGATCGCGCTGATCCTGATGGAAGCCAATATGTTCGACTTCCTGAACAATATTCTCGGCTTCTACGCCAACTGCGGCATCGCCTGGATCGTCACCGTCGCAACCGATATCGCGATCAACAAGTACGTACTGAAGCTCTCCCCGAAGGTGCCGGAGTTCCGCCGCGGCATGCTCTACGACTTCAATCCGGTCGGCCTGGTCGGCTTCGGATCGGCGACGCTGCTGTCCATCATGACCTTCTTCGGCCTGTTCGGTGAGCTGCTGAAGCCGTACTCCCCCATCGTCGCGATCGTCGTGGCCTTCATCGCGACGCCGCTCACCGCCATCATCACGAAGGGCAAGTACTACCTGCGCCGCACCGACGACGGCATCGAGCTGCCGCTGTTCGACGAGCACGGCAACCCGTCCGGCGAACTGCTGGCCTGCGCGGTCACCGGGATGGAATTCGAGCGGCCGGACATGATCGCCTCGGCGGTGCCGGGACCGGAGGGCGAAATCCAGTACATCAGCTCACTGGCGCTCTCGACCGACAAGACCGGCATTCACCTACTGCCCCACCAGAACTGATCAGTCGAGCAGCCGCATTCCCGGCAGCGTGACCTGCGCTGCCGTACGCAACTGGACCGACGCGCGCAGCCAACGCCGGTGTGCGCGTTCGGGATCCGGATCGATGAAGCTCGAGACGAGAATGCCGCGCAGGGCGTCCATGGCGGTGAAGACGAAATCCCGGGCGTCCTTGCGATGCACCTCGTCGGGGACATAGTGACTCAGCGCGAGCAGCACGGCATTGTTCACGAACGGCTCGACCTTGCCCATCTCGGCGGCCAGCGTCGGATCCGTGCGACCGGCGACCCACAACTCCACGGCGGCGATGAACATCGGGCCCTGATGCGCCTCCCAGAGGAATTCCAGCACCGTCGCGATGGGATCGCGCCCGGCTTTGATCCGCCCGATCTCCAGCATGGCCGCCTCGGCGCGGCGCTGCGCGAGATGGCTGATGGCCGCGACCACCAAATCGGTCTTGGAGCCGAAATGGTGCACCTGGGCGCCCCGGGTCACCCCCGCGCGCTCGGCCACCCGGGGCGTGGTCGTACCCGCGTATCCGTACTCCACCAGGCATTCGATGGTCGCGTCCAGCAATCGCACCCGCATCTCGCTGCTACGCTGCTCCTGGGTGCGCCGGGGCGGCTTAGGCGTCGCGGTACGGGTCATTCACGCATCGTACACTTACATACATTTGTGTATGTAATACGGCCCGATTGTGGGCCGGACCAGCGATCCGGCCCAGCGAACCAGCCGGAGCTACTGCTCGGAGTTATACAGGCAGGCGTCGCAGGTCCAGCCGGCGTCGGTCATGACGCAATCGCTCAGCCGAATGTTCTGGTTTCCGATGGTCTCACGACAGGTGGTCGCACAACTATTGAGATCGGGGCCGCAACTTACCGGATCGGCGGAAGCGACACCGGGAACGACAAGAAACAGACCGGCCAGCAAACCACCGGTGAGGACTGCGACTCGAACAGCACGCATGACGGATTTCCTTTCGTAGCAGGAGTTGTCCAGTCGAGAGCGCTCTTCGGCCGACAACTCGAGAGAATATCGGCGTTCGCTGTGAATTCAGCTCGAGGATACCTGTGAGTCTCGCACCGGACGCCGTTTCCGCTACGCCTTACGCGATGCGCGGGCGATCAGCACCGTGCCCGCGAACAACAGCGTGCCCAGCACCGCCAGACCCGTACCCACCACTGCCGGAGCCGTGTAACCGAGGCCGGCGGCGATCACCAGACCACCCAGCCAGGCGCCCGCGGCATTCGCGATATTGAGCGCCGCGTGATTCAGTGCGGCAGCCAGAGTTTGCGCGTCATGTGCCACATCCATCAGCCGAGTTTGCAGGCCGGGTGCCAATGCCGCACCGGACGCTCCGACGAAGAATGCGCCCGCCGCCGCGGTATACGGATTGTGCGCCGCCGCGATAAAGACGGCCAGGATCACCACCATCGAAATCAATGCCGCGAATATCGCGCGATCCACACCGCGATCGGCCAGTACGCCGCCGATGATATTGCCCGCCACCATTCCGAATCCGAACAGCATCAGCACGATCGGCACCAGGCCGACCGACATGCCCGCCACATCGGTGAGGGTCGTGGTGATGTAGGTGTAGACCGCGAACATGCCGCCGAAGCCGACCGCGCCGACCAGCAGCGTCAACAGCACCTGGGAACGACGCAGCGCGCCCAGTTCGGTACGGGGATCGGTGAGGCGAATGCCGGTGAGCTCCGGCACGAATCGGAAGAGCGCGGCAACCGTGGCCGCGCCGATCACGGCGACCACCACATAGGCGTCCCGCCAGCCGAGATGCTGACCCAGCCAGGTGGCGGCGGGAACGCCGACAACATTGGCGGCGCTCAATCCCAGCATAACCGCGGCAACCGCCTTGGCACGCTGCCCCACCGGAGCCAGTGACGCGGCGGCCAGCGAGGCCACGCCGAAATAGGCGCCGTGCGGCAGACCCGTCACGAATCGCGCGATCACCAGCGTCGGGTACGAGGGCGCGAACACCGACGCCGCATTGCCGAGCGTGAAGGCCATCATCAATGCGATCAGCAGCTTCTTGCGCGACATCCGCGCGCAGAGCGCCGCGATCACCGGAGCGCCGACGACTACGCCCAGCGCGTACGCCGAAACAGCATGCCCCGCAACAGGTTCGGAAACATTCATGCCGCGCGCGATCTCCGGCAGCAATCCCATCGTCACGAATTCGGTTGTGCCGATACCGAATCCACCCATCGCCAGCGCGAGCATGGCGGGCACATGCCACCCGCGCCCGGCCGCCGGTTCGATGTACCCGGACGTGGCCGTGCTCTCGGACACGGAATCAACGGATTCGGAGACAGAATTGGCCACGACCAATCGCAACATCCGAGCGAACCCGCCCGATACCCTCCGCACCGGTGATCTCACTCACGAACAGGGCGGATAGGAACCCGCGGCACTCTTTCCCGAGTGCCGAAAGCGGCCCGGGCGCGGAAAACAGTTCGGGCACCCGCTCCGCCGAAGTGGCGGGACAGGTGCCCGGAATGTTCATGGCCCCGAGAGCCGGATACTCAGCGCAGGGTGCGCGCCAGGTTGGCATCGAGCACACCGAGGAACTCCTCGGTGGTCAGGTAGCCCTGGTCGCCGCCGACGAGCAGCGCCAGATCCTTGGTCATCTGGCCGTCTTCGACGGTCTTGATGACGACATCCTCGAGGGTCTGCGCGAAGGCGATGACCTCGGGGGTGTTGTCCAGCTTGCCGCGATGAGCCAGGCCACGGGTCCACGCGAAGATCGAGGCGATCGGGTTCGTGGAGGTGGGCTTGCCCTGCTGGTGCTGGCGGAAGTGCCGGGTGACGGTGCCGTGCGCGGCCTCCGCCTCACAGGTGCGGCCGTCCGGGGTGAGCAGCACCGAGGTCATCAGGCCCAGCGAGCCGAAGCCCTGCGCCACGGTGTCGGACTGCACATCGCCGTCGTAGTTCTTGCAGGCCCAGACGTAACCGCCCTCCCACTTGAGCGCGGAGGCGACCATATCGTCGATGAGCCGGTGCTCGTAGGTCAGGCCGGCGGCGTCGAATTCCTTCTTGAACTCGGTCTGGTAGACCTCTTCGAAGGTGTCCTTGAACATGCCGTCGTAGGCCTTCAGGATGGTGTTCTTCGTGGAGAGGTACACCGGGTAGTTCTGCTGCAGACCGTAATTCAGCGAGGCACGCGCGAAATCCCGGATCGAGTCCTGGAAGTTGTACATACCCATGATCACGCCGCCGTCTTCCGGCATGCGGACGACCTCGTGCTGGATCGGCTCGGAGCCGTCCTCCGGCGTGAAGGTCAGGGTGACGGTGCCGGCCTGATGCACCTTGAAATCGGTGGCGCGGTACTGGTCGCCGAAGGCGTGACGGCCGATGATGATCGGCTTGGTCCAACCCGGAACCAGACGCGGAACATTCGAGATGATGATCGGCGCACGGAAGATGGTGCCGCCCAGAATATTGCGGATGGTGCCGTTCGGCGACCGCCACATCTTCTTGAGGTCGAATTCCTCGACGCGGGCTTCATCCGGGGTGATCGTCGCGCATTTCACGCCGACGCCGTGCTTCTTGATGGCGTTGGCGGCGTCGACGGTGACCTGATCATCGGTCTTGTCGCGGTACTCGATGCCGAGGTCGTAGTACTCGAGGTTCACATCGAGGTACGGAATTATCAGCTTGTCCTTGATGAACTGCCAGATGATCCGGGTCATCTCGTCGCCATCGAGTTCGACGACAGTCCCTTCAACCTTGATCTTGGACATGGACTTCGTGTCCTCCTAGGAAGGTGGTGCTCCCATTGCACGGCCGGGTGAGCACGCTTGTGAGCGGGGACCCCGGCTGTTCAACAAACAACGTATATGCCCGACGTTTTCTGCGGGACCTCTGGTACCAGGTCCGTACAGTTTGTGGCGCCAAACAAGACGAGCGTACTGCTGCTATGAACCGCACCGCACGGGCAGCCCCCGCTGTGCGGGACCCCGCCCTCAGTTACCGGTGAGTAGTGTGCACCGTCACCACGGGGCTTGCCCGGCGCGACACGGGTTGCCCCCGACGCGACGCGGGCCGCGCCTCCGGAGAGGACGCGGCCCGCGAAAGCGGTGGTAGCTCAGACTCCGGCGTGCACGTGCTCGGAGCCCTCCAGCAGCGTTTCCGGCTTGTCCCGGATCATGAACGCGATGATCGGAATGGTCAGCAGGAAGAAGCCGGCGCCCGCGTAGAACGCCACGTCATAACTGTGGATCGCCGCCCGGGCCACCACATTGTCGATGGTCGGGTGATTCTTGGCATACCGCTCGGCCGCCTGCACCGAGAGCGTCATCAGCAGCGCGGTGCCGATGGAACCACCGACCTGCTGCGCCGCGTTCAGCAGCGCACTGGCCACACCGGAATCCTTCTCGTCCACCTGATGCAGCGCGGTGGTCTGCATGGCCACGAACAATCCGCCCATACCGAGCGCGATGAGCAGGATGGCCGGCAGCACGCTGGTGGAGTAGCTGTCACCGAAGGACAGCTGCGCCAGGTACAGCAGACCGCCCGTACCGAGCACCGCACCGGTCAGCATGACCGGGCGCGGCCCGATCTTCGGCAGCAGCGCGCTGGCGATACCGGCCGAGATGACGATGCCCACCGGGAACGGCAGGAACGACACACCCGCCTTGAGCGCCGAGTACCCGAGGGTGAGCTGCAGGTAGAAGCTCAGGTTCAGGAACATGGCGAACATGGCGATCGGGGTGATGAGCGCGACCAGGAACGATCCGCCTCGGTTGATCTCACCCGGAATACGCAGTGGCAGCAGCGGATTCGCTGTTCGACGTTCGATGACCACGAAGGCGACGAGCAGTGCCACACCCGCGACGAGGAAGCCGAGGGTGGTGCTCGCGGTCCAGCCGTCCGAGGCCGCGCGGCTGAAGCCGTAGACGACCGAGATCAAACCGAGCGTCGCGGTGACCGCGCCGGGCAGGTCGTACCCGCCGGTGCGCGGCGCGGGAATGTCCTTGATGACGAAGGCCATGGCGCCGGCGAAGGCCAGCAGTGCGATGGGGGTGTTCACCAGCAGGCACCAGCGCCAGCTGGCGTACTCGGTGAGCAGACCGCCGACGATCAGGCCGATGGCCGCGCCGCCCGCCGAGACGCCGGCGAAGACGCCGAACGCGCGGGCCCGCTCCTTGGGCTCGGTGAAGGTGATCGACACCAGCGACAGCGCCGCCGGCGCCAGCAGTGCGCCGAACGCGCCCTGCAGGCCGCGACCGGCGAACAGTTCCGCGGTGTTCTGCGCCAGTCCGGCCAGCGCCGAGGCGCCGGCGAAGCCGATCAGGCCGATCAGGAAGATGCGGCGACGGCCGAGGTAGTCGGCGAGCCGGCCGCCGAGCAGCAGCAGGCCACCGAAGATCAGCGTGTAGGCGGTGAGGATCCACTGCCGGTTGCCGTCGCTGATGCCCAGGTCCTGCTGGGCGAAGGGCAGGGAAATAGTGACGATGGTGGCGTCGAGCACCACCATCAGCTGGGCCATGGCAATCACGCCCAGCGCCAGCCAGCGCTTGGAAGCGCTTGTCTGACTTGATTTTTCATCGGGCGCGAGAGTCGCCATCCCAGTGGTCATGCCGTCTCCTCAGGAGTGGTTCGAACAGCCTGGTCCATCGTGGCACCTCCAGACAATTGGCGTCAAGAGAAAAGTGTCGCAATCAGACAGTTGGCGGTTCTCGTCACAATATCGCCGGACGGCTATACAATGACGACATGTCCGAGTCGTCGACGCATGCCGGTTCACTGACACTCCACAGCCCCGAGCGGGCGAGTCTGGAGCGTCACCGGCCGGGTCTGCGCGAGCGCAAGAAGCAGCAGACCCGGACGCGCATCATCGATGTGGCGCTGCAGCTGTGCGACGCCCAGGGTTTCGACGCCACCACCGTCGAGCAGATCGCCGATGCGGCCGATGTCTCACCGCGCACCATCAACCGGTACTTCGACAGCAAAGAGGCGATCGTCATCGCCCCGATCGAGGACATGGGCCGCGCGCTCGCCGATCAGCTGCGCGCGCAGCCCATCACCGGCAATGAGCTGCAGGCCCTGCTCGACGCCTTCCAGGCCACGGTCGAGCAGGTCATCGAGGGCGATAATCCGTTGCCGTTTCACTGGTTCCAGCAGATGCAGCGCATTACGCAGCAGAATGCGACGGTCCGCGCCGAGAGCCTGTCCGCGGCCGACACCAAAACCCTCTCCATGACGACGGTGCTCGCCGAACGCCTGCAGACCGACCCGAACGCCATGTCCGTGCGAATGATCTCGGCCACGTGGCATGCCATCGTGCGCATCGGCATGGAATGCGAGTTCGGCGCGACCTCCGAGTTCCCCGATTGCTCCACCGCGGGCACGGCGCGCGAGCTCGTGGACAGCGTGGTCGCCGCCTATGAGGAGTACACGCGCAGTTGCGCCCTCCCCGTCGCGACGGCCGCCACCGGTCCCCGTTAGAATTTCGCATCAGGTCAAGAGCATCAGCGTTAAGCCCCGGCTCGCTGATCGGCAACCCTCCAGCAGCGGCGGGGTGCTCCGGGTGAGGACCAGGCGCTCGAAGGCCGAGCGCAAGCGCACTGTAGGAGGACCCGAGATGTGTTGTTGTCGAAGCTTATTCGCCTTCCGATAACGTCCACCTCCGCCATTCGGCGACCTTTTCTCTGGAGCACGACATGAGTGACTCGACCGCGCCCGCTGCCTCTTCGGCAACCAGCGACATCGACCCGGCCAACTGGTCCTTCGAGACCAAGCAGATCCACGCCGGACAGGCTCCCGACGCCACCACCGGCGCGCGCGCCCTGCCGATCTACCAAACCACCTCGTACGCCTTCCGCGATACCGATCACGCCGCCGCACTGTTCGGTCTCGCCGAGCCGGGCAATATCTACACCCGCATCATGAATCCCACCCAGGACGTGGTGGAGCAGCGCATCGCCGCGCTCGAGGGCGGTGTGGCCGCACTGCTGCTGGCCTCCGGACAGGCCGCGGAGACCTACGCGATCCTGAACCTCGCCTCGGCGGGCGATCACATCGTGTCCAGCCCGCACCTGTACGGCGGTACCTACAACCTCTTCCACTACTCGCTGCCCAAGCTGGGCATCGAGGTCAGCTTCGTCGAGGATCCCGATGATCTGGCGCAGTGGGAAGCGGCCGTACGGCCGAACACCAAGGCGTTCTACGGCGAGACCATCGCCAATCCGAGCAGCTCGATCTTCGATATCCCGGGCATCGCCGGTGTCGCGCACGCGGCGGGCATCCCGCTGATCGTGGACAACACCGTCGCCACGCCGTACCTGCTCCAGCCGCTGAAGCACGGCGCGGACATCGTGGTGCACTCGGCCACCAAGTACCTGGGCGGGCACGGCGCCGCGGTCGCGGGCGTGATCGTCGACGGCGGCACCTTCGACTGGACCGTGCGCGATGCCGACGGTGAGCCGCGCTTCCCGGGCTTCACCACCCCCGATCCCAGCTACCACGGCGCCGTCTTCGCCGATCTCGGCGCGCCGGCGTACGCACTCAAGGCACGGGTGCAGCTGCTGCGCGATCTGGGCGCCGCGGCTTCGCCGTTCAACGCCTTCCTGATCAGCCAGGGCATCGAGACGCTGAGCCTGCGGCTGGAGCGGCACGTGTCCAATGCGGAGGCCGTGGCGGAGTTCCTGACGCAGCAGCCGGGCGTCGAGAAGGTCTACTACGCGGGGCTGCCCAGCTCGCCGTGGTTCGAGCGTGGCAAACAACTGGCTCCCAAGGGTGTCGGCGCCATCGTCTCGTTCGAACTGGCCGGCGGCGTGGATGCGGGCAAGAAGTTCGTGGACACCCTGGTGCTGCACAGCCATGTCGCTAACATCGGGGATGTGCGTTCCCTCGTCATCCACCCGGCGTCCACCACCCACTCCCAGCTGACACCCGAGGAGCAGCTCGCCTCCGGCGTCACCCCTGGTCTGGTCCGTTTGGCCGTAGGTATCGAGGGCATCGACGACATCCTGGCGGACCTGCGCGCCGGATTGACGGCGGCCGCAAGTTGACCGCGAATATCGAATCGAGCACTGCCCGTTCGACGGCGGAAGTCCTGCTTCCGCCGCCGGACGGCACGCTCGGCAGCATTACGATCGGGGAGGTGGCGCTGGAGAGCGGCGCCGTCCTTCCCGACGTGACGCTGGCCGTGCAACGCTGGGGCGAACTATCGGCGAATGCCGACAATCTGGTGCTGATCGAGCATGCGCTGACCGGTGATTCGCATGTGGTCGGGCCGGCCGATGTGCATCACGATCAGGCCGGCTGGTGGGACGGGACCATCGGTCCCGGTAAGGCCATCGACACCCGCGAGTGGTGTGTCATCGCCACCAATGTGCTCGGCGGCTGCAAGGGCAGCACCGGTCCGGCGTCGCTGGCGCCGGACGGAAAGCCTTGGGGCGGACGGTTTCCCGAGATCACCGTGCGCGATCAGGTGACCGCGGAGGCCCAGTTCTTCGATGTGCTCGGGGTCGAGCGCCTGGCCGCCGTCGTGGGCGGTTCCATGGGCGGCATGCGGGTGCTGGAGTGGATGATCGGATATCCGGAACGGGTCGGCGCGGCGCTGGTGCTCGCGGCCAGTGCGCGGGCCACCGCCGATCAGCTCGGCCAGCAGACCACCCAGATCGCCGTCATCAAGGCCGATCCGGACTGGCAGGGCGGTAACTACTACGGCACCGGGCGCGCCCCGATGACCGGTATGGGCCTGGCCCGGCGCATGGCGCATCTCACCTATCGCGCCGAGGCCGAGCTCGATCACCGCTTCGAGAATTTCGCCCAGGGTGACGAGAACCCCTGGGAGGGTGGGCGTTACGCGGTGCAGAGCTATCTGGAATACCAGGCCGACAAGCTCATCTCGCGTTTCGATCCGGCCACCTACGTGCTGCTCACCGAGGCGCTGAATCGGTACGACGTGGGCCGTGGGCGCGGTGGCATCGAGGCGGCGCTGTCGGGCACGCCGGTACCGTGTGTGGTCGGTGGCGTGGATTCCGATCGCCTGTATCCGCTGCGCAATCAGCAGGAGCTGGCCGATCTGCTGCCGGGCTGTAAGGGGCTGGAGATCGTGCACTCCCGCGACGGCCACGACGGCTTCCTCACCGAGACCGAGGCGGTCAGCAAGCTGATGCTCGAGACGATGGAGCTGGCGCGCGCCGCGCGTGCGTGATCGGTACTATCGCGTGCGACCGACCGGTATGTAATGCCTGCGGTGCAATGACCGCAGACAATGCCATGAGTCGCGCCTGTTTCGTACGAATTATCTTGACGCACTGTCGGTTTCGTTCGCGTGACACCAGGTAACCGGAGACCGGAATCCGTGCCGAAACTCGGCGGTGGTCGTATGGTGGTGACATGACAGCAGCCTTCGATGACATGGATCTTCGCGATCTCGTCGCGTTGCTCTCCGATGAGGAGCAGCACGAGCTTCGCCCCGCCGTGCTGCGTGTGCTCCACCGGCTACCGGATCAGGAAATCCTGCGCCGTGAGCTGGGTCGCCGCCTCACCAACGTCTGAGCACAGTCGACAACACCCACTAGAGAATTCCCCGGAAGCCCGGCTTCCGGGGAGTTTGCCGTTGATCTGCGCGGTGCCGGTTTCGCACGGCTGACGGTTTCGCACGGCTGAAGGCTTCGCGCGGCTGGGTGACGCCAGCCTTACGTGACGCCCAGACTGTTGATGGTCGCGGCGAGCACGATGATCACGCTGCCGAGCACCGCCGTCCAGCCCACGTCGAACGGCTTGCTCCGCACCGCCAGCAGGCCCACCCGCTCGGTCGGCAGCAGCAGTCGCAGCGCCGCCGCCAGCAGCGTCGCACCGCCGAAGAAGAACGTCCCGCGCCGCCAGCGATCCCAGGCCAGGAACACCACGGCCACCAGCATCACCGCGGCCACCAGCAGGATGGGCAGGTTGTCACGCACCGCCGCGGCGAACCGGTTGCTGCGCTGTTCGGGGGCGGCATGGGCTGGACTCACGACGCAGAGCTTAACCTGGACCCCGTGTTCCATCTGGTCTTCTTCGAACCGCGCATCCCGCCCAACACCGGCAATGCCATCCGGCTCGCCGCCGGCACCGGCTGCGCGCTGCACCTGATCGAGCCGCTCGGGTTCGACCTCTCCGAACCGAAGCTGCGCCGCGCCGGCCTGGACTACCACGACCTGGCCTCCGTCACGGTCCACGAAAACCTCACCGCCGCATGGGATTCCATCAACCCCGAGCGCGTATTCGCCTTCACCGCGGCCGCCACCACCCGCTACACCGACATCACCTACCGAGACGGCGACGTCCTGCTCCTCGGCCCCGAACCCACCGGCCTCCCCGAAGAGGTCCTCACCCACCCCCGCATCACCGACCACCTCCGCATCCCCATGCTCCCCGGCCGCCGCTCCATGAACCTCTCCAACGCCGCCGCCGTAGCCATCTACGAAGCCTGGCGCCAACAGGGCTTCCCGGGCGCGGTGTAGTGACAGACCGCGCCGGTAGCGGTCTACTGGCAACCAAGGCCCGCGACAATAAGGACGAAACCGTCCTGTCCTCGTAAACCCCGGGAGGCTGCGGATATGCCGAACTACCCTGACGACGTGGCGCTCCCGTATACACAACCCGAGCTCCCCGAGTACATGACGTGGGAGGAACTCGAGCGACTCCCCGAAGAGATCGCCTCGCAGATCGAACTGTGGGACGGACGCGTGGTCTGGCTACGACGCGGCCCCTCGGAGCATCAGACCTTCACCAACCTGATGTGGAGTGGTTTGCGCAAGTGCGCACGAGTTGACACTTCACATCACCCCGAGAACTGCTGGCGGGTAACCGATGAGACGAACATCTTCCTCGGGCGCAGCGGCAAATCCGACTTCCTGACACCGGACTTCCTGGTCCACCGTTGTCTCGAGGCCGCCTACCAGGATATTCGCGCCACCGACGCCCTGTTGGTCGGCGAGGTTCTGTCTCCTGCCAACACCCAGTCCATCGTCGAGGCCAAGAAGGGCCGCTACGCGAGCGCCGGAATCCCCTGGTACTGGGAGGTTTCCCTGGCCGGCGAAACCAGCGCCATCGCGATAGTGCGCGCTTACGGCCTGCAAGCCGAGCCCGGGCAACTGCCAGACGGTGTCCATCCACTCCGAACGGCCAACTACCTTCTCACCGGCGAATGGACGCCCGCCGACACCAACGGCATCGAGTTCGACTTCCCGTTCCCGATCCACATCCCCTGGGCCGAACTCGAATTCTGATGTCACCGGGTTCACAGCTCGGTGTCAGCAGGGGTTTTCCGGGGGCGTGTAGAACGGGCTGATGAGCGAATCTGGTTCGGTTGGGGAGAGTTCGGACGTCACGTGGGCGGTGGATTCGGTCACTGTGTACGGGACGCTCGTTCGGCCGGTTGGGGAGGGGCCGTTTCCGGCGGTGGTGCTGGCGGCGGGGAGTGGGCCTACCGATCGGGATTGGAATTCACCGATGTTGCCGGGGAGCAATGGGAGTGGGCGGCTCATTGCGGAGAGGTTGGCGCGGGCCGGAATCGCTTCGGTGCGGTACGACAAGCGCGGGATCGGGGTGCACGGGAAGGAGCAGCTTCCGGCGCTGCTCGGCAAGGTGAGCATGGCGGGGTTCGCCGAGGAGTTCGCGGGTGCGGTGCGGGTCGCCGCCGATCAGGAGTTCATCCGTGATGATCGGATCTTCGCGCTCGGCAATAGTGAAGGCACCCTGCACGCGCTCAACTATCAGCTGGGCAAGCCCGCGATCTCGCTGCGGGGCCTGGTGCTCGTCAGCCCGCCCGGGCGGTCGGTCGGGGCGGTGGCGCGCTGGCAACTGGCCGCGCAGGCCGCGACCGTGCCGGAGGGCGATGCCATGATGGCGCTCTACGATGCGGCCGTCGCCCGATTCCAGGCGGGTGAACCGGCCGCGCCGGATCCCGCACTGCCCGAAGGTATCCGGCAATTGGTGGCGAGTCTGGAGACGCCGTTCAATCTGCCGTTCACCCGCGAACTCTGGGTCGCCGACGAGTCCGAACTGCTCGGCCAGGTGGATGTTCCGGTGCTGATCGTCATAGGAGACAAGGACGTTCAGGTGGATCGGGTAGCCGATGGCGGGCCGTTGCAGCGGGCTGCCGAGGGCCACTCGAATGTGAGCTTTCTCTTCCCGGAGAATATGAATCATGTTCTCAAACAAGAACTTCGGCCGCGCGCGGAGCTGACTCCGGAGGCGGTGGCCGTCAGTTACAGCAGCCCGGACACCATCCTGGATCCCGAGGCCGTGGCCGGGATTCTGGCGTGGCTCGACGACCGGAGTTGAGTGGGGCTCAGTCGTCGATCTCGAAGCGTTTGAAGCGGGAGGTGGCGCCGGCGGTGATACGGACGGCGGATTTGGGTACGTCGTAGTGGTCGGCCAGGAGTTCACAGGCTGCTTTATTGGCCTTGCCCTCCGTAGCGGGGGCGCGGACGTACAGCTGGAGGGCGCCGTCGTCGAGGATTTCGACGAGTGGGCCCTTCCTGCTGTTGGGTTTGATGGTTGCCCGGACCACTGTCGGCACTGGCTGCTCCTTTCGGGGTGACAGTAGTGTCGCGTATGTCGTGACGGTACGGATCGTCCGAAAGGAAAGTCGGAGATGATCAAACGGTTGATGTTTCTGCTGGCAGCGCTCCTGGGGGTGGGACTGCTGGTGATGGGGACGGCTACGGCCGGACCGGTCACGGTGAAGGACGACTCCCATGTGCTCGACGTCACCAAGGTGACCGCCGCGGCGAACACGCTGTCGAATCCGGTGCAGATCTTCACCACCGAGAAGTTCTCCGACGACAAGACGGCGTTCGACAAAGAGGCGCAGACCAAGGTGGTGAACCCGGCCGACGTGGTCATAGCCATCAATACCAAATCCAAGCATCTGGCCATCCGGACCGGGACCGACTCGCACATTCGCGATACCTCCTCCGCCACTTCGGCATTCACGAATTCCTTCGGATCCGGTGATTACACGGGTGCGACCATCGCGGCGCTGAGCGTGCTGAAGTCGGACACCGAACAGGCCGGACCGGCGACCACCGCGCACAATCAGGCGCCCGCGCCCGTGGCCACCAAGAAGAGCAATGGCTTCGGCTGGCTGGGACTGCTGTGCCCGGTACTGATCATCGCCCTCGTGGTGGGCGCGGTCGTCATGCTGCTCCGTAAGCGCCGCGGCGGCGGTGGCGGCAACCAATTCGGCGGCGGCGGTTTCCCCGGTGGCGGCTACCAAGGCGGCGGCTATCCGCAGGGTGGCGGTTATCCGGGCGGCGGCTACGGCCCGCAGCGCTCCGGTATGAGCCCCGGCATGGCCGGCGGCCTCGGTGCGGCGGCCGGTGCGGTCGGCGGCGGACTCCTCGGCTACGAGCTCGGCAAGGAGTCGGGCGAGAACGAGCAGCGCGACCGCGACTCCAACCAGGGCGGTTACGACCAGGGCGGCGGCTACGACAATCAGCCCCAGCAGGATTGGGGCGGCGGCGGAGGCGACTCCGACTTCGGCGGCGGCAGTGGCGATTTCGGCGGCGGCGACTCGGGCGGCGGCGACTTCGGCGGCGGCGATTCCGGCGGGGGCGGCGACTTCTGACCGAGCCGTAGCCCTGCCCCGCGGCGGAAGTCGTAGCAGGTCAGCGGAAGTCGCGAGAACGGCCCTCTATGCGCAGATCCATGCGCTGCACATGGTCGGCGACCACGGTGACCGCACCCTCGGCATTCTGCACCTGCCCGCGAATGAGCAGGGCAGGCGCGGTTTGCACGAGTCTGCGGTAACGCGCCCAGAGACCGACCGAGCAGACCACATTCACCATGCCGGTCTCGTCCTCGAGATTGAGGAAGGTGACGCCGCCCGCGGTGGCGGGACGCTGCCGGTGGGTGACCGCGCCGCCGACCAGAACTCGTGTGCCATCCCGGATTCCGAGCAACTGGTCGGCGGGCACCACACCCAGCGCATCGAGGCGGGGCCGCAGGAATTCGGTCGGATAACTGCCGGGCGAGACCCCGGTGGCCCACACGTCGGCGGCGGCCAATTCCAGCGCGCTCATTCCGGGCAGCGCGGGCGCCTCGGTGGCCGCGCCGATACCCGGCAGCCGATCGGGACGTTCGCCCGCCGCGGCCCCGGCCGCCCACAGCGCCTGCCGCCGGGTACTGCCGAGACTGCCCAGCGCACCCGCGGTGGCCAGCGATTCCGCCTGCGGCACAGTCAATTCCACCCGCCCGGTGAGATCCAGGAACGAGGTGTAGGGCCCGGACGCGCGAGCCTCCACAATCTTTTCGGCCAACTCCGTGCCGATACTGCGGACCGCCGCCAAGCCGAGCCGGATCTGCGTACCCTTCGCCTCCAGCGTGGCCTCGGCCAGACTGTGATTGATATCCGGCCCGTGCACCGCCACCCCGTGCCGCCGCGCATCGGCGACCAGCGATTGCGGGGAGTAGAACCCCATCGGCTGCGCCCGCAGCAGACCCGCGCAGAAGGCCGCCGGATGGTGCAGCTTGAACCACGAAGAATAGAAGACCAGGGAGGCGAAACTCTGCGAATGACTCTCCGGGAAACCGAAATTCGCGAAGGCGTACACCTTCTCGTAGATGCGGTCGGCGATCTCACCGGTAATGCCGTGCAGTTCGCGCATGCCCTGATAGAAGCGTTCGCGCAGCCGCTCCATCTTCTCCGGCGAGCGTTTGGAACCCATGGCCCGGCGCAGCTGATCGGCTTCGGTGGCGGTGAATCCGGCGATATCCACGGCCATCTGCATGAGCTGCTCCTGGAACAGCGGGATGCCGAGCGTGCGCTCCAGCGAATTCTCCAGCGCCGCATGGTCATAGGTGACCTCTTCGCGACCGTTGCGGCGGCGGAAATAGGGATGCACCGATCCGCCCTGAATGGGCCCCGGCCGGATGAGCGCCACCTCCACCACCAGATCGTAGAAATTACGCGGTTTCAGTCGCGGCAGTGTCGCCATCTGCGCCCGCGATTCCACCTGGAATACGCCCACCGAGTCCGCGCGGCACAGCATGTCGTACACGGCGGCCTCGGTGAGATCCAGCCGGTGCAGTTCGACGGTCTCGCCCCGGTGCTCGGCGACCAGATCGATCATGTAGTGCAGCGCCGAGAGCATGCCGAGCCCCAGCAGATCGAATTTCACCAAACCCGCTGCGGCACAGTCGTCCTTGTCCCACTGCAGTACGCTGCGCCCCGCCATGCGCGCCCATTCGGTCGGGCAGACATCGGCGATGGGCCGATCACAGATCACCATGCCACCGGAGTGGATGCCCAAATGCCTCGGCAATCCTTCCAATTCACCGGCCAATCCGAGCACGTCCGCCGGAATATCGGTCTGCTCCTCCTTGGCGACGCCCGTCCACCGGCTCACCTGTTTGCTCCACGCATCCTGCTGACCAGTCGAAAACCCCAGCGCGCGTGCGGCATCGCGCACCGCCGACCGGCCGCGGTAGGTGATCACATTGGCCACCTGCGCGGCGTACTCACGCCCGTACTTGGCGTAGACGTGCTGAATCGCCTCCTCGCGCCGATCCGATTCGATATCGACGTCGATATCGGGCGGCCCGTCGCGCTCGGGTGACAGGAACCGCTCGAACAGCAGTTTGTTCGCGACCGGATCCACATTGGTGATGCCGATGGCGTAGCAGACGGCCGAGTTCGCCGCCGAACCCCTGCCCTGGCAAAGAATGTCGCTGTTGTGGCAGAAGCTCACGATGTCGTGCACCACCAGGAAGTAGCCCGGGAACTTCAGCTCGGCGATCACCGCCAGTTCGTGTTCGAGCTGCCGGTACGCCTTCGGATTGTCCGCGCGCGGACCGTAGCGGCGCTCCGCGCCCGCCATGGTGAGCTCCCGCAGCCAGGAGTTCTCGTCATGTCCCGCCGGAACGTCGAAGGGCGGCAGTTGCGGTGCGATCAAGCGCAGATCGAAGGCGCATTCCCGGGCCAGCGCAGCAGCATTCGCGACGGCGCGCGGGCAGTCCGCGAACAGCCGCGCCATCTCCGCACCGGAGCGCAGATGCGCGCCGCCGGTCGGGGCCAGCCAGCCCGCCATCTCGTCCAGACTCGACCGTGCCCGAATGGCGGCCAGCGCCATGGCCCGGCGCCGCTGCGGCGGTGCGGCAAAATGTGCTCCGGTGGTGGCCAATACGGGCAATCCCAGCCGATCGGCCAGGGCGATGAGCCGGGCATTGCGCTCATCGTCCTCGGGAACACCGTGGTGGGTGAGCTCCACACTCACGTGTTCGCGGCCGAACCGCTCCACGAGATCACGCAGCGCGGCTTCCCCGGCGGCATCACTCTGCTGAAGTGCTTGCCGCACAGTCCCTTTGCGACATCCGGTGAGCACATGCCAGTGCCCGCCCGCCGCCTCGGTGAGCCGATCCAGGTCGTAGCGCAGCACCCCCTTCTCCCCCGCCGCCATATGCGCGGCCGCCATCTCCCGCGACAACCGGCGGTACCCCTCCTGCCCGCGCGCCAGTATCAGCAGATGCGGCCCGACCGGATCCGGCGCACCGGTGCGCGGCGCGGAATCCGCCCCGCCGATCTCACCCTGTCCCGCTCCGCTCTCACCGCGCCCCCGGCCGCGCCGCCCGTCGCGAGCGGCGCCGTCCCGGCCCTCGGAGTCCGAGCGCCCGCCCCGCCTGCGGGTGCCGCGCGGCGCCAGATGCGCTCCGGCACGGGCGGCGGTGCCGAGGGACAGTTCGGCCCCGAAGACGGTCGGCATCCCCCATTCGCGGGCGGCCTCGGCGAAGCGCACCACCCCGTAGAACCCGTCGTGATCGGTGAGCGCGAGCGCTTCCAGACCGAGCCGCACCGCCTCCTCCACGAGTTCCTCGGGCGGGCTGGCGCCGTCGAGAAAGCTGTAGGCGGAGTGGGTGTGCAGTTCCGCGTACGGCGTCCCCGAGCGCTCGACGCGTTCCCGCGGTCCGGCCTCGTATTTTTCGCGCTTGCGGGACCAGGCCGGGCTGTCGCCGCCGTCGCCCTCGATCTCCCGGGCCCGGCCGGGCCGGCCGGAGAGCACGCGTTCCAGCTCCGACCAGGTCGGCGGACCATTGTGCCAGCCCACGCCCCGCCTCCTCCGCCTCGATCGAACCCTTCCGGGCATCGAACATACATTCGATGATTCGAGACATTACGCCAGACCCAACCGAACGGTCTGTAAAACTCACCCACCGGTTCAGCGACCGGCCGGACATCGTGACCACCCCTGCGCGCGCCACTCCTGGCACCGGAACTTACTTTGGAGTAAGTTCAAGGCACTTCGATCTGCAAGGGAGCAGTGATGACCGATAGCTCAGCCGCCGACGACAACGGTTACCTGGCCCGTCGGCGCGCCCGGCGCGACCTGACCGGCAAGCACGTTGTCATTACCGGGGCCTCCTCCGGCATCGGGCGCTCCGCCGCGCTGGCCGTCGCCGAAAAGGGCGCGGTCGTATTTTTGATGGCCCGCCGCGGTGAGGAACTGGCCGTCGTGGTCGACGAGATCAAGGCCGCCGGGGGCGAGGCGCACGGCTATCAGTGCGATGTCACCGACGCCGACTCCGTGGACGCCGCCATCACGCTCATCCTCGCCGAGCACGGGCATGTCGACATGCTGGTCAACAATGCCGGGCGGTCCATCCGCCGGGCCGTGCACCGCTCCACCGATCGCATGCACGACTTCGAGCGCACCATGGCGGTCAACTATTTCGGCGCCGTCCGCATGACCCTCGCGCTGCTGCCGCAGATGCGGGAGCGCAAATTCGGTCACATCGTGAATATTTCGAGCGCCGGCGTGCAGGTGGCCACCCCGCGCTTCGCCGCCTATCTGGCCAGCAAGGCGGCCCTGGACAAGTTCGCCGAGGTGACCGCGGCCGAAATGTTCTCCGACAACGTCACTTTCACCACCATCCATATGCCGCTGGTGCGCACTCCGATGATCACGCCCAGTGGCGATCAGGGCACCTCCACCCAGTCCCCGGAGTGGGCCGCGGCGACCATCGTGCGGGCCCTCAGCGAGCGGCCGCGCCGCATCGATGTGCCGCTGGGCACGCTCGCGGAGTACGGCAGTCTGGTCGCACCGGCCATCAAGGAGCGGGTGCTGCACCGCTACTACCGCGCCATCGGCGATTCCCCCGCCGCCAAGGGCGAGACGGTGCTCGAGCCGGAGACCGTCGATGTAGAAGTTGTTGTGCCGCAACGTCACCGACGGACAGTGCCGCCCGCGATCCGCGTCACCGGCACCGCACTGCGCCGGGCCGCGCGGCTGGTGCCCGGCACGCACTGGTGAGCGCGTAGCGACTCACCGATCCGAATCACCTCGACGGCAGCGCTTTCCGCTCATCAGCACCGGAAAGCGTTGCCGCCGAACTGTTTCCCGCCGTGTACAGTCTCCCGCCGAGCGCTGCTCACGCCTGGATTACTTCGAGACCCACCAGCGCGTTCAGCGAATCACAACTGGCCCACGATTGGTTCTGCCCGTACTGCACCGGGCCGTACTTCCAGTAGGTGAACGGCACCGGCCACGCCACGCAGGTGAGCTTCACCTGATGCCAGGTCGGCAGTTCACAATTCGACATTCCACCGGTATTGAAGATGTTGTACAGATGACAGTTGGCGTCCCCGACCGGGACGTCAGCCTGGGCCACCCCGCCACCGACCAGCGTGGCAGCCGCTACCGCGGTGGTAATTACGGCCCCGGCGGCAAGTCGCATCACAGATCGCATTCCGAACCTCCCGAATAGATGTTGCTCGGAGTATCGGGCTGATACGAATATCAGTTACCAACAGTTTGCTACTCGTGCCGAGAACTGTAAAGAAAACCCCTCCGACCCAGCGACTGTCCCGGGGCGGAGGGGTTTTTCGTACGGAGTTTTCCTACCAGCCCGGGTTGCCGCCGATGGGTACGTTGATCCAACTGGGAGCGCTGGGGTCGATATCGATGTGCTGCGGGAGGAGTTGGCTTTCGTTGAGCAGCGGCCGGAGCGGAAGGCCGCGGGGAAAATTGAAGGCGAAGACGTCCACGCGGAGGCGGTGGCCCGGTTGCAGGACGGCGTCGGTGGCGGTCAGGCCCAGATCGAGCTGGGTGGGCTGCCCGGGAACCAGCGGCTCACGGGTGTCCAGGGTCAGGTACGGGTAGGGATCGGTGTAATCGCCGTTCGCCGAGCGGGATGCCTTGGCGTCGTCCACCTTTCGCAGCGAGGCGGTCAGCTGGCCCGAGGTGAGAACCGTGGAACGGCCGTCAGGGGCAACATCATTGATGGTTGCCGACCAGTAACCGTCGGTCGCGTCCAGCACCGTATTGAGATGCAGGTTCACCGGACCGGAGAGGGTGGTCGCCTGCGCGACGGGCGGGCTGGTGAAGGTCAGGCCGTTGAGTTCCATCGGCCGGGCATCCTTGGCGCAGGCGTCGAGGACGGCGGTGATACCGGCGGTGATCTGCGCGGCATCGCGTGAGCACAGGCTCATGACCCCGGCGCCGACGGTAAGCCGCTGCGGCCCACCGGGTTCGGTGCTCAGACTGCCGTCGTACAGGCTGCCGCCCGCGGTGCCGCTGGGCGCTCCGGACAGGTACATGCGACGGTAATCGGCTTCGCTGCGCGGGAATTCGCCCGCGGTGGTCCACGATCCGCCCTGCTGGAACAGCGTCACCGGGCCGTACCCGTCGATGCCGTTGTCAATTCCCTTGAGCCAGTGGTCGAACCACGCGCGCTGCAGCACATCCATGCGCGGCGGCGCACCCGGCGCACCGAAACCGCTGCCCGGATCCGCATGGTAGGTATCGCCCATGATCAGCTGTTTCTGCCCGGGCGGCAACGGAATCGCGTTGTAGATGCGCGGTTCGGAATAGGTGAAGATGTCATGCCAGCCGCCGTAGACCATGGTCGGCACCCGCACCTTGTCCGGATGACCGAGCCAGCCTTGGCGCAGCGGACTGTCCGTCTCCAGCAGGCTCTTCAGATTGTCCGGAATCTCCGGCACGCTCTGGATGGTGAGCGCCTGAATGATGTAGTCGAAGAACGTCATCGGGCTCTGCAGCCGGTCCGCCAGCCACTTCCAGTCGAAATTGCCGGAGAACAGCGCGGACAGATCCGGAATGAGCTTGAGACTGTCGACACCGAGCAACCACGGTGGGATGAAACCGAATCCGAGCGCACCACCGGTGGCGAGCACATCACGCACCAGATCGCTGCCAGGTTCCACCGGGAAGATGGCCTTCAGCGCGGGCGGCTGCTGTTCGGCGGCATGCAGCTGATTGATGGCCGAGTACGAGATACCGCTCATGCCGACCTTGCCGTCCGACCAGGACTGCCTACTCGCCCAGTCGATCACCTCGGCGCTGTCGAGCTGTTCGCGCTGCTGGAAGACCTGCCACACACCCTCGGAGAAACCGGTGCCGCGCACATCGGCGACCACCTGCGTGTACCCGCTCTGAATCAGTTTGCGGTCGGCGGTGAACAACCGGGCCGCACCGCCCGGCAGCGCCTTGGCGAGGTCGGTGAGCCCGCCCAGGCCGACGCCGGACAGGTCGAAGCCCTGCAGGAAATTGCTCAGAATGTCCGGCAGCACCGGTACCGACAGCGCCGAATCGGCGATCATCGACACAAGTTTGGTGTACGGGGTCATATTCACGATGGTCGGGAGCGGGGTGTCCACGATCTGGCCCTGGGCGTTCATCGGCCGATAGACATTGGCCTTCAACACCGTTCCGTCACTCATGGTGATCGGCACGTCCCAGTCGATGTGCACGCCCGGATACTGCGGCGGATCATCCTGGGCAGCGGTCCACTGCGCACCGAGCGAACCGGCGTCCGGTGTGCTTGCCGCGACCGGCGTCGCCAGCGCGCCGACCGTCACCGCCGCGGTGATCAGGGCTAGTGCACCGACGGCACGCCCCCAAGAATTCCCGAGTTTCATCCGACCCCTCGACAAAGAAACATTCGCGTACCCAACGGGTCGTGACTGTAACGGGCGACACGTACGAGTGCAATGATGCTGCCCGCCACATTGCTTCGGCGCCTGTCACACGCGGTAACCCGCGCGGCGGAAACAACTGGTTATCCTCGACTGATGAGTCTCGATCCCGCTGTCGGCCGCGCCCGGCTGCCCCGTGGCAGCCACGGCCTCGACCGTCTGACGGTGGAGAATTCACAGCGCTTCCGCATGATGTGGAGCGTGCTCGAATCGGTGTCCGAGCGCGGGTACGCCGCCACCACCGTGGCCGATATCGTGGCCGGCGCCAATATTTCCCGGCGCACCTTCTACCAGTTCTTCACCGATCGCGAAGACTGCTTCGCGGCGGCCTACTCCGAGGCGGTCGCACAGGTGGTCGCCGCCATGGACGCGGCCATCGCCGCCGCACCGCGCACCGACTGGCGCAGTCTGGTCCGCACCACACTCGGCGAATACCTGCGATTCCTCGCCGAGCACAGCGAATTCGCGCACGCCCTGCATACCGAGGCCTTCGCCGCCGGACCGCGGGTAGCCCGCCAGCGCGTCGACCTGAAGAAGATCTTCGCGGCCCGCATGCGCGCCGCATTCGACATCGGCCGCGCCGCAGGCGATATCCCGGCGGACATCGAGACCGAGGTCTTCGACGTGCTCATCGGCGCCATCGACGACCGCGTCCGCGACTGCCTGCTCTTCTCCCGGGCCGCCGACCTCCCGGACCTCACTCCCCTGCTCTACCGAATCACCCTGGCGCTCTTCGAAGTTCCGGAGCCCAGACCACACTGAGCAGCGGGTCAACCTCAACCGAAGCACGCGAGATTACGGAGGCGCTCGCGGGATAGCGGGGATCTCAGTGCAGTGGGTGGATCCGGTCGGCAACCACCGCGGTGGCGGGTTTCGGCGAGGCGCCACAGCTGGCTTGGCGCGGGGCGTAGGCGACGGAGCGGGTGGTGACCAGCCAGCGGCGGCCGTCGCGGTGGGTCACCGTGGCCGCGCCCGCGAAGGTGGCGTGGTCTTCGACTGTGGCACTGCCGATTTCGGTGAGTTCCACGGTGAGGTCGTCGATGCCCGCACCCGGGTCGGCGTCACCGGCGATGGGCTGCGCATTGCCGTCCGTGGCGCGGCGGGTATAGGTTTCGTCGCTGATCTCTTGGCGCACAGTTACTTCCGCGACCTGCTCGACCGGTGTGTAGCAACTCCGGCCACGGAAACCGGTCAGCGATACCTCGCCGCGGCCGGCCGCTTCGACCATGGCTACGGCCGAATCCCCGTCCATACGACCGTAGGTCAGACCGGCCGGCAGTAGCACCACGGCCGGAGCGAAGCGGTGACCGCCGGTATGCGAGCACTCCCAGACCCGGTCCGGATACAGATCGGACAGACCCGCCGCGATCGGACGGCCGAGCAGTGCGCAGCACTGATCGCGCTTACCGTGCGCGCAGACCAGGATCAGCGGTTCCTCCACCAGCGCACCGATTCCCGGCGGGGGGCCATTGAGCAGGTGCAGGTCCAGATCCAGCAATTCTTTGAGGTCGGTGATCTCCAAGCGTTCACACCAGGAGCCCTCGGGCCGGGAACTGGCGATGAGAACCGTACGCACACCGTCGAATTCATAGCGCCCGGGGCGGCGGATCACCATGGGACGCACCTGGGCGGCCTTGGTGCGCGCCGCCAGTTCGGCGGTGATCTCGGACCCGAGCACCTCATCGCCGATCACATCGCGACCCCACGCGCCGGGCTGTTCGATACACAGCCAGCCGGTGATGCGGGTGGCGCTGCCGGGTAGTGGAATCTCCCGCGCGGCAGCCGAACAGGCCAGCCCCTCGAACGCCGTCACAGCGGCTGCCCATC
Organism: Nocardia sp. NPDC006630; assembly: GCF_040611495.1. Classification (NCBI taxonomy): domain Bacteria; kingdom Bacillati; phylum Actinomycetota; class Actinomycetes; order Mycobacteriales; family Nocardiaceae; genus Nocardia; species Nocardia sp. NPDC006630. Next base: position 631,162 of record NZ_JBEXOK010000005.1, on the reverse strand, counting down.
GGCCAGTTTGCGAATCAACTGCTCGAGCCGGCGCGCCCGCGTTTCCGGCCGCACCGCACTGCCCAGGTGGTATCCGACGACGATCCGCGATTGCGCGGGCAGCGTCTCGAAGAAGGCCGCCGCCTCCGGATTGCGCGCGAGGGCGGCGAGAAAATCCTCCGGCAGATCGCGACCGGCGGCATTGTCCCAGCGGCCGTCCTCCTTGGCGCGGTCGATCTCCGCCTGCCCCGCCGGATGCATGAGACCCTGCTCGATCAATTCCGCGACCAGCCCCACATTGCGCTGTGACCACGGACTACGGCGGCGGCGCGGGGTGAATCCGACAAGATAGAACTCCTCGTCCAGCGGCCGGGCCTGGCCGTCGATCCAGCCGAAACACAGGGCCTGCCGGAGTGCGCGGGCATGGTCCAGCGAGACCCAGCCGGTCCCCTTTTTGGCGAATTTCATCCAAATACCGTCGACGGCAGCGTGATTGGCCGCCAGCCATTCCCGAAACGACTGCTCATCGGCGAAGAACAGGGTAGGACGCTCGAGTGCGGACACCGTCTAACTGTAGATTCCGCCGGGGCCTGCGGTGTTCGGTCCCCGTAAAACGCAATTGTCCGGCGCATCGGGAACACACCAGCTCAGTGCCCCAGGAAGGGCAGAACGGTGCTCGCGAATTCCGGATAGCGATCGCGGTGAATGCTGTGCCCGGAGCTGAAGACCCGCACCGTGCACTCGGGAACTGCGGTGCGCAGCAATTCCAATTTCGCCGGGTCGACCATGCCGCCCGGGCCGCCGCGCAGGAAAAGCGTCGGCGCCGTGATCCCGGGCAGGCCCTCCCACCATTCCGGCAGCGGCTTGCGGAACTGCTCCAGTGCGGTGCCGGTCATGGCGCGGTCGAAAGCCAGCACCGCGCGCGGATGCCGGACCAGACTGCTGGTGGCGTGCCACAGCTCCGGCAGCGACGGCAGGCGGCGGGTCAGGGTCATCTGCTCGTCCCCGGAACGCAGCGGCAACGGTTGCTCTTCAATAACCAACCGCCGCACCAATTCCGGACGCTCCATGGCGACCCACGACACCGCGTAACCACCCAGCGAATGCCCGACCAGATCGACCCGCACCAGGCCCAGCCGATCGCACAGCCGCAGCACATCCGCGCCGAACTCCGGGAAACGATACGAATCGGCATGCCCGCTCCGGCCGTGCCCCCGCAGATCCGGAATGATCACCCGCCGCCCCTGCCGCACCAGCTCCGCCGCGAACCGATCCCAGGTGTGCCCGTCCCCACCCATCCCGTGCACCAGCATCACCGGCGCATCGTTCGACCCGTGCCCCGCCGCATCGGAATCCCGATAGGCGATCGACACGTCATCGAACGCGACCCTGCTGACCGTCTCCACGATCAACCAGCCTACGGACCGGCCTTCCACCTCGCCGCAGCTTGTGCGCACCGCCATAACCGGTGACCAGCCCGCCGCTACCGTTCGCCCGGCCGTCTCCATCGACGGCACAGCCCGTGTCCGAGCCGCACACGCCCGGTAAGGGCTGCGCGATTCAGACAGGGGCTGTTCGGTCCGATCTCACTCGTAGAGGCCCTCGACATGCCAGGTGTGGTTGTAGCCGAGCAGCAGCAGGGCGCGCTTGTCCTTGTCGAGCAGGACCTGGGCGCGGGCCGCGAAACCGTGCTCGAACCGGTGCGTCCACCAGCGATCGTCCAGCGGCCACGGGCCCGCCCAGCCGATCAGCAGCCAGGACCTGCGGCCCCAGTGCAGCTGCGCCGGATCGGCGGTGAACAGACCGCGGTCGGTCACCCACACCGGGGATCCGTCCGCCGCCTCCAGCCGCACCTGCGGCCGGCTCACCCACACCACGGTCGGCGCGGGCTCCGGCAAGCGCCCCGGCCACGGCTGCGCCGGATCCGCCGCCGGCACCGGCTCCTCCCCCAGCGTCACCATGGTGATCCGCTCCGCGGGCCCGCGCCCGCCGCTGAGCACCCCCAACCGCACCGCATCCCCGCCCAGCAGCCCCTGCACCCGAACCAGCGCCCGCCGCGCCCGTTCCTCACCCTCCCCGACCCCACCCCACAGCCCGAGCTGCAACGCCCCTGCCGAAACCACCTCCACCGGTTCCAGCCGCAGCAGGGTAATAGGAGAGCCCGGTACCTCCTCCTCCGCCCACCCATCCGAGTTCTCTTCCACTCCAGCGGATTCCGAGCCACGCCCACGCGAACCGATGCCACGTCCGCCCGAACTGGCGTCGCGCCCACTAGAACCCATACCGCGCCCGGGAGAACTCGTGCCACGCTCACTCGAATCGGCAACGCGCCCGGTCGAGTCCGCTTCGAATCCGACCGAATCAGGGCGGCGGCCGGGCGGGTACGCCGTCGTGCCGTTTCCCTCCGGCCGCGGCACTGCGCCGCGACCTGTCGTTCCATATCGGGCGGCGCGGGCGCGGTCCAGGGAGCGGCGGGTGAGCCAGCCGTCGAGTTGCCAGCGGATGCGGTCGGCGGTGCTGTCGGGGGTGAGGGGTTCGGCGCAGCGCCAGGTGCGGGAGAACTCTTCGCCCGCTTCGGTTTCCGCGTGGATGACCAGGCGGGTGCAGGCCACCGAGGCGGCGGCGAGGCCCTCGTGCAGCCGGGTGGCGAGCAGGCGGCCGGCGAAGGCGGCGGCGTCGATGCGGTCGATCGGAGGATCGCAGCGGTATTCCACCGTCAGGTCGGGGGCGGGGGTCTGCGCGGAGGGCGGGCGCTCCGGTTCGGCACGGGCGCAGCGATGCGCGGCAATGGCATCCGTGCCGAAGCGGGAGGCCACCTCGGCGGGGGTGAGCGCGGCGAAATCACCGATACGGCGTAATCCTAAGCGGCGCAGCAGATCCACCAGATCGGCGCGTTCCGGTGCGGCCAGGGCCGGTTCCACCGACAACTCGGAGACCGGCAGCGGTGCCAGGAATTCCGCGCCCCGGCCGGTCGGCACAATGGTGTTGCGGCGCGCGGCGAGCACCGCCGTGGACAGCTCGTCGGCAATGCCGATCTGGCATTCCGCCCCGGCCGCCGCCACCGCGTCCACAAGCTGTTCCGCCGCAGCCTCTTCCGATCCGAAGAACCGGGCGGCGCCGCGCGCCGACAGCACCAGCAGCCCGGGCCGCAGCACCTCCACCCCCGGCACCGTCGCATCCACGGCCGCCACCACCGGTTCGAACAGTCGCGCATCCCGATCCGGATCCTCCTGTGCCACCAGCAGATCCGGGCACCGCCCCTGCGCCTCCCGCTTCCGCAGCCCGCGCCGAATCCCCTCCGCCCGCGCCGCCGCCGAACACGCCGTCACCCGATTGGCCGAGAGCACCGCCACCGCCCGGGTAGCCGGCGCCCCTGCCTCGGCAGCCGCTGCCACCGCCGGCCAATCCAGGCACCACACCGCCAGCACCCGCCGCGCCTTCACGCCCACCACACCACGACCCCGGTCTCCGCCGCGCACAGATCGGCGGCACGCCGTGCACCACCAGCTCCCGCCCAGGCCCGGCGGTCAGGAGACGGCATGGCGGGCGGGGCTCAGCGGTTCGGAGACAGCGTGATTCGCATCCACCCATTCGACCCGGCCATTACTCGGGCTCAGGGCGAGATGACCGAGGCGGGGCTGGGCGGAGCGGCCGTGTACGGAGACATTCAGCCGGACGGTGCGCAATCGGCCGCAACCACGGCCCAGGCCGCTGTACCCGGTCACCTGACTGTCGATGCGCAGCACCGGACCGGCCCAGAAACCACCGGTGACCACCAGCGTGGAGCCCTTGCTCCGGGCGCGCGCGGTGAGCACTCGGGTGCGGGACATGGGCACCGAAGCACCGTTCAAGCCCAGAATCACCAGATCCAGGCCGTCCAGCAACACCGAGGCGACTTCGAGCGGATCCGGACCGGGATTGACGACAACGGCCAAACGGTCCAGTCGCGCACCCATTTCCGCTGCTGCCAGCAAGCCGAAACGCGGCACGCCGACCACCGCGGCATGACCGCCGGAACCGGTGACCGCGGCCAGCAAACCGGAGAGCAGGGAATTGGCACCGGAGTACAAGACCACCGACCCCTTCGCCAAACCGCCTTCGGGCAAAAGGTTTTCGAGCGCGGGCGGCACCGGCAGCGATTCCCGCCGCAACTCCGCGCCCACCATCCGGGTGCCCGCGCTTGTCGCCGGCGCACCCGTCTCCAGTCGCGAACCCGCCGCCACCGGCTGCACCTGCCGCGCCACCGCGCCCGATTGCACACCCGGCAGGCGAACCGACACCTCGGCGCCGCGCGCCGGAATCGCCGCCATGCGCCGCCGCAATTCGGCCAGCTGCAGCTGCTTGGCCTCCTCCGCCGAACCCATCTATCGACCACCTCTCCCAATCGATGGGGACCCAATTCCCTGGAGCGCAGGGCTCCACCGCACTGCGCCGAGGCCATATCCCGAACCCCCTACAGGTCCGGGACGGATCAGCCAGCACCAACTCAGCTACTCACGATAGTCGAATATATGTTCGATTCAAGCACAGTAGAACTCGAGCCTCGGCACGCGTCAAGAGGCAGTGGCGCAAACCTCGAGTTTCGAACCAGGCCAGTCAGGATGGTTTTCCGCTACCCTGCACCCGTGACCGAACGCGCCCGTCCCATCGTCGGCCCCGATTACCTGGTGGCCGGCCGCTACCGTCTGCAATCGAAGCTCGGTGGCGGCGGCATGGGTGCGGTGTGGCTGGCGAAGGACCGCCTACTCAACCGCGATGTCGCCATCAAGCAGGTGCTCACCACCGCCGGACTCAATGAGCACGAGGCCCAGGAGGTGCGGCGACGCATCATGCACGAGGGCCGGGTGGCCGCGAAGCTCTCGCACGAGCACGCCATCGCCGTGTACGACGTGGAGCTCGAGAACGGCGAACCCTGGCTGGTGATGGAGTACCTGCCCTCGCGCAGCGTCGCCAAGGCCATCTCGCTGACCAACGCGCTCTCCCCCATCGAGGTCGCGCAGATCGGCGCGCAGGTCGCCGACGCACTGGCCACCGCGCACGCCGCGGGCATCGTGCACCGTGACATCAAGCCCGGCAATATTCTGGTAGCCGATCGCGGCGACGAGGTCGGCATGGTCAAACTCAGCGACTTCGGCATCTCCAGCGCCGCGGGCGATGCCGACGATGTCGGCGATGTCATCACCGGCACCCCCGCCTACCTGCCGCCGGAGGTCGCGCGCGGCGCCCAGCCGACCACCGCCAGCGACGTATTCTCGCTCGGCGCAACGCTGTACACCGCCATGGAGGGCCAGCCGCCGTACGGCTTCCACGACGACAGCGGGGTGATCGTGGAACGCGCCGCCATGGCGCAGGTGATTCCGCCGCAGCGCAGCGGACCGCTCACCTCGGTGCTGCTGCACATGATGGAACCGGCGCCGCAGCGGCGCCCCACCATGGCTGAGGCGCGCAATGAAATCCTCACCGCGGCTTTCGGTCCCGGTACCGCGCCCTACATTCTCGGCGCGCCGGTGCGCACCGACGACGGCACCATTCCGGCCTGGGCGGCGCGCAATTCCGCTGCCGGACTGCGCAGCCCGCACTCCAGCCCGCTCCCCCGCCCGCAGCGCGCCAATTCCACCGCCGCACCCGCTGCCCCGCAGCAGAAGTCGAAGGGCTTCGACCTCTCCAAGCTCGGCCCCAACGCCGGACCCCTGGCTGTAGCGATCGGCCTGCTCATCGGCCTGCTGATCATCATCGTCATTCTGGTCGTGCTGTAGCTCAATCGATGCGGCGGCGATGGGCCCAGCGGGTCAGGGCATTGCGGTTGGACTGCTGGGTCTTTCGCAGCACGTTGGAGGCGTGGGTCTCGACCGTTTTCACCGAGATGAACAGGTTCTCGGCGATCTCCCGGTAGGTGTAGCCGCGCGCCAGCAGGCGCAGCACCTCCAGCTCACGCGGGGTGAGCGAATCCAGTTCGGGATCGAGCGGCGGCTCGGGCACCTGGGACCGGCCGGTGAACGAATCCAGCACGAAACCGGCCAGGCGCGGGCTGAATACGGCATCGCCACCCGCCACCCGCCGAATGCCGTCCGCCAGTTCGGGACCCGAGATCGTCTTGGTGACATAGCCACGCGCCCCCGCGCGAATCACCGCGATCACATCCTCGGCCGCATCGGAAACGCTGAGCGCCAGGCACACCGGCCCCGCCTCGACGCCCTGTAGTACGGCTACTCCGCCGCCATCGGGCATGTGCACATCGAGCAGCACCACATCCGGTGTGGTCGCCTTGATTCCGGCAATGGCCTCGGCCACCCCGCCGGCCTCACCGACCACCTCCATATCGGATTCACGACTCAGCTCGGCCCGCACCCCGGACCGGAACACGGCATGATCGTCGACCAGAAACACCCGGACACTCACCACAAGCTCCTCATTCGGCAGAGTCGTGCTGCACCACAATACGTTCGTCGGCACCATCCTTGCGGGGCATGGTGATTCGCACCTCGGTGCCACGCCCGGGCGTCGAGGTGATCTCCACATGCCCGCCGCGCCGTTCGATACGGGCGCGAATGGATCTGGTCAGGCCCTGCCGGTCGGATTCGACCGCGTTCACATCGAAACCCTTGCCCCGGTCCCGCACGAAGACGCTCACCTGATGCGGTTCGGCCTCCGCGAACAGGTCGATCGAGGGCACCTCGGCATGTTTGGCGGCATTCACCAGGGCTTCGCGGCTGGCGCCGAGCAGTGCGGTGAAATGCTCCTTGGGCAGGCCGATTCCGCTGTCGTCGACATCCATGGTCACATCGCCCACCGTCACCGGCGTGACCTTCACCCCGTGCTGATCCTCCACCTCACCGGCGATGGTGCGCAGCGCCGCAACCAGACTCGACTGCGCCGGCCCGGTGTCGTCGAACAGCCACTTGCGCAGCTCGCGCTCCTGACTGCGCGCCAGCCGCACCACCTCGTGCTGATCCCCGGCCTGCCGCTGGATCAGGGCGAGCGTCTGCAGCACCGAATCGTGCAGATGCGAGGCGATCTCCTCGCGCTCGTCATTGCGAATACGCGCCGCGCGTTCATCATTCAGCGCCCGCACCATGCGCAACCACAGCGGCACCGTGAGCAGCCCGGCCCCGACCAGGGTGACCGCCACCGCCAGCAGGGCCGAACCCAGCGAACTCAGATTGATGCGCGCCAGCACCACCACACCCAGCCCGACCACGATCAGCGTCGCGCCCGCGACAATGCGCGCCCAGGTGACCACCGACGGCCGCGACGGCAGGCCGATGGCGGATCTCGGCCCGTCCGCATCGAATTCGCGCCACACCAGCGCCGCACCGATGGCGACCACGATGATCGGCCCCACGACCTGCGCGGCCGTCCCATTGAACAACCACGACATGCCGACCGACAGCGCCAGCCCGAGCAGCACCAGGCCGATGGCCTGCCGCCGCTCCGATGCCGACGGCTTCACCGCGTCCCCGCCACCCGGCGTGAAGATCCACAGCATCCCGTACGCCACCACCCCGGCCCCGAGCAGCCCGGACAGCAGCACGAACGCAATGCGCACCTTGAAGACATCGATGCCGAGATGGTCGGCCAGACCACCCGCCACCCCGCCGACCACCCGGCCGCCGGAACGCCGCATCAGCCGCTGCGGCTGCACCGCCACCGTGCGCGCGGGATCGAGCGCCCCACGGGCAGGGTCGAACAGGGGCGCGGACGGATACATACCTCCGATACTGGCATGCCACGGTGACAGGCAACATCGGGAAACACCCCCATTCCGGCCCTGAGACCGAGAGTTTGTCCGGTCCGGACAGAAAACCGGTTCTGAACTGCACGGAAATCGCGGCGGCAGCATTTCGGCGGTGCTCCCGGACGCGCCGGACCGGACACCCGGGCGCGGCGGCCGGACGAAACGGGCCGACCGGACCGGAGAACCGGTCGCGACCACTCTCATCAGCAGTTATTCCTCATTCCGGAGCATAAGGCGCTCGGCCCGCACCGGGTGTCCTCCCTAACTTTCTCCTCGGGACCAGCAAGTCCCACACCGCGACCGCTACCGCAGCGGCGCAACAGGTTCGGGGAGGAACCACCATGATCATCAAGACCGCGTTCGCCGCTGTAGTCACCGCAGCCGGACTCACCCTCGGCGCCGGAGCAGGCCACGCCGACGTACTGGCGCCACACGAGAAGACCACCACCGCACCCAACGGCATGTCGATCACCGTCGGGCATACCGGCAATGCAGCCCGGGTGGTGCCGCCCTTGAACGGGATGCCGACCAGTCGGGAGGTGTACCTGGACAACACTTCCTACGGACGGGTGCAGGGCGGCACCGGCAAGATCCGCACCGGCTACTTCGTCGCCTGCGCCGTCGATCTGGATGTGAAGTTCGATATCGCGGCGAATGTGGGCATCACCGCCGACGCCTCGGTGGGGGTGAGCGCCGGGACGGACCTGGTGACACCGTCCGCGAATGTGAGCATCGCCCCCACCATCGGCGGCAGCATCGGTGTGGATCTGTCCATCACGCCCGGAAAGATCAATGACATCAAGCTCGGCGAGAAGGAGCTGCCCGCGGGCGGCACCGGTTACATCGTCGACCACGACTACCGGCTCACCGTGAACGGCTGCGGCGGACCGCTGACGGTGCAGGCGTACACGATCATCGAGGCCACCTCACCCGAGGCGGATGCGGGCGACTGGGTCATCGGCGACCCGATCGTGCTGTGATCCGGCGCATCCACCGGCTCGATGCCCTGCGGCGGCGTAACTCCACGGTGCGCCGCCGCATCGGCAATCGTGCCGCGCAGCAGCTAAATTGGCCTGATGCTCGCGGGGGACAAGCGCATAGGGGAAGCACCATGGTGACCGGGGAGGCCGAGGAGCAGATCCGTTCGCCACGAGCTCTTTTCGCGCAGCGATTCACCGAACTCTATGAAGCGGCAGGCAATCCGACTCTCCGCCGGGTCGCCACCGCGGCGGAAGCCCGGATGCGCGCCGCCCAGGGCAATCGTCCGGGCGGCGCATCCGCCCAGCGCATCAGCGATTGGAAGGCGGGCCGAAATGTCCCGGCCCGCTTCGAATCCCTGCTCCCGGTGGTGCTCACCCTCGTCGAACTCGCCCGCAAAGCCGGGCACCCACTCCCCCGCGAACTCGCGGAAACCCGCGAATGGCAACGCCTCTGGCACGCCGCCACCACGTGGAACCCCGAAGAGGACGACCACGCCGCCTGCCCCTACCCCGGCCTGACCTCCTACCGCCCGGAAAATCGCACCCTGTTCTTCGGCCGCACCCGCGCCACCACAGAACTCACCGCCCTGGTCCGCGATTCCACCGGCATGGTCGCCGTGATCGGCGCCTCCGGCGCGGGCAAATCCTCCCTGCTCGGCGCAGGCCTGCTACCCACCCTCGCCGACTGGGAGACAACAGCTCTCACTCCGGGCCCGCACCCTCTGACCGCCCTCCTCGAGGCCATCACGGACAACGTCCCTGCCCAGCTGCATCCAGACTTCGTACCCGCACCGACTACCGACCACACCACCACAACGGCATCGAATCCGCAGACCGCGGCGGACCTCATGCACGCTGCAACGGCCACGCAGGCTGCACCGGACTCGGGAGCCGGACCGGTATCGGAATCGGACGGTGCCCCAGCAGATCCCGGCACCGCGTCCGCGACGACGCCGGTCGCGGCGATCCGCGTTGCGCTGGCTCCGCGCAGCGGCGGTCCGCGGCGGCTGCTGGTCATCGACCAGTTCGAGGAACTGTTCACCGCCTGTGACAGCGAGCAGGAACGCGAGGAGTTCCTGACCGTGCTGAACAGCTGCGCCGAGCGCGCCGATGATCCGATCGCCGTGGTGGTCGCGCTGCGGGCCGACTTCTACGCACACTGTCTGAACTACCTGGTCCTGCAGGATGCCCTCGAACACCGCAGCTATCTGCTCGGCCCGATGCGCCCCGACGAACTGGCGCAGGCGATTTCGGGCCCGGCGCGGGCTGTCGGCCTGGAGCTGGAACCCGGCCTCGAAGAATTGGTGATCACCGAATTGTGCGGTGCCGGTGACCATCACGGCCGCCGCACCTACGATCCGGGCGCCCTCCCCCTGCTCTCGCACGTCATGGCCGCGACCTGGCAGCACCGGGAAGGCCGCCGCCTCACCGTCACCGGCTACCGCAATGCCGGCGGCGTGGTCGGCTCGGTGGCCGAAACCGCCGAATACGCCTGGAACGAACTCTCTTCCACCCAGCGCGAGGCCGCCAAGGCGATCCTGCTCGGACTGGTCACGGTGACCCAGGACTCCCGTGACACCCGCCGCCCCGCCCAGCGCCCGGACCTCCTACGCCTCGCCTCCAACCCCGAAGACGCCACCGCCGCACTGGAATTGCTCTCCCGCACCCGCCTCACCACCCTGGATTCCGACGCCGTCACCCTGACCCACGAAATCATCCTCACCGCCTGGCCCCGCCTCCGCGCCTGGATCGACGAAGACCGCGTCGGCTACCTCACCCGCCAGCGCCTGGAGACCGACGCCGCCGAATGGGCTGCCCAAGAACGCGATTCCTCCCTCCTCTACCGAGGCACCCGCCTCCACAACGCCCTCGACAACGTAGACCCACCCCCGGTCGGCCCCCTGGCCCACGAATTCCTCACCGCCGCATCCACCGCCCGCGATCACACCCGGCGCCGATCCTCCCGCACCAGAACGATCCTGGCGCTGCTCGGCGTCGCGCTGCTGATCCTGGGTTTCACCGCCTACACCGAGATTCGCCTGGCCGACCAGCGGCGTGACGACAAGAATTTCGCCGCCGTACTCACCTCGGCGGACCAGATCCAACAGACGGATCCTTCCCTTGCGGCACAGTTGAATCTGATCGCCTGGCGCATGCGGCCCGGCGATCAGGAGGTGCGGTCCCGGCTGTTGCGGACGCAGAACACACCGCTGGCAACCGCGACCCCCGCAGCCCCACAGAGCGTCGCGAAACTCGTGTACCAGGCCGGAGGCAAGACACTCGCCGCACTCTCCTCCGACGGTGGACTGCACCTGTGGGATACCACCGATGCGCAGCACCCACGGTCCCTGGGGCGACAGCTCGACGGAATCGGCGATGTGGACTTCAGCCCGGACGGCACCCTGATGGCCACCACCGGTTCCGCGAACGCTCCGGATCATCCCCTCACGCTGTGGGACATCTCGGTACCGAGCACACCCAGGCCACTCAGCACCCTGCCGCAATTGCCTGACTCGACGATCGCCAAAATAGCGTTCGCACCGGACGGTCGAACACTTGCGACGCTGACCCTGACTCAGCTGACCCTGTGGAATATCAGCCATCCCGCCGCACCCGTCATGGGTCCGTCGCGGCAGCTGAACCAGGGCAATCGCGTCACGAGCATCGGCCCGCTGCGGTTCAGCCCGAACGGGCACATGCTGGCCCTGGTCGTACAGCCCGACGAGCAGAGTCAGGTGGTCCAGCTGTGGGGTGCGTCGACCGATCTCACACTGCTGGCACCGGCTCTGGGCGGAGCAATCAACGAGCGGCTCGATCTCGCCTTCAGCGCGGACAGCGGGGTTCTGGCCATCGGGAGCAGCACCGAGGGCATCCAGACGATGACTCGCTCGGCGGCCACCGTGCGCCTGTGGGATGTCACCGAACCCGATCATGCCCGCCAGTACCCCACCCTCGAAACCGGTCTGAGCGGCCTGTGGGCCATAACCTTCAGCTCCGAGGGGCGGGTACTCGCCGCGAGCGGCGCAAGCGGTGCGGGCATATGGGATCTCGCCGAACCAGCCGACCCGGGCCGAATCGTCGAGAATTTGCCCGCCGGTCTCGGGATCTGCCATTACGGAGGCGAGACGATGCCGTGCACCAGCGGCCCGACCGCCCTGGCCTTCGCTCCCGGCAGTCATACGCTCGCCGCCGGCGACGGAAGCGGCACCATCAAGGTGTGGTCGCTACCCTCGGCCGTCCTGACGGGGCAGGCGGGCTGGGTGACACATCCGATCTTCGACTCGACCGGTTCCCGAATGGTCACCGCCTCCAGCGACGGCAGATTCGGGCTGTGGGACGTCCGGAATCCACAGGCGCCCAAACGAATCGGCGAGTACCAGGTCGAACCCGGATTCAGTTCGGCCAGCCTGTCGGCGGACGGCTCCACACTGCTGGTGCGAGATCCGTCCAACAACTCCCGCCTGATTCTCGACATATCCGATCCCGCGCACATCCGCACCATCGGCCAGTGGCAACTACCCATCTCGAAGAACGGCGGCGTCACGTTCAGCGATGACTGGCGACTGCTGGCCACCTTCGACGGCAACATGCTTCAACTGTGGGATCTCAGCGATCGCGCCCGGCCGGTACCCATCGGCCGGCCGTGGCAAATGCCGGCGGTCACCAACTCGGTGTACTTCGGTCCGGACAACAAAACCCTCGCGATAGACCAATTGAGCCATACCGGTGCACAACCCGAGAATGTCATCACCCTCTGGGATATCAGCGACCCGGCGCACCCGCGCCAAATCAGTGAGCTGCTGAGGCGATCCGCCACGAACACCGCGCGAACCGTTCTCACACCGAATCTGCAACGCATGATCGTCATCGACAACGAGACGATTCAGAGCTGGGACATCAGCGATCCGGCCAGACCGATCCGGCTCGGCGAACCGGTCGCCCTGCACACTCTGTCCATCCGTACGGTGGCGTTCACGACCGACTCGCGAACTCTGCTCACCAGCAGTGACGACGGCGCACTACGGCTATGGGATTTCCACGACCCGGCATACCCGGCGCTGACAGCCACTCTTCTACAGTCTGGGCCATACAGCTGGGACGCCAGCCTGGATTCTGACGGGAGGAGCGTGGCCGCAGGGTCCGCGGATGGCGCGATTCGACTGTGGGACTTGGATGAGCAGCATGCCATCGATCGCATCTGCACCGTCACCGGTTCGATGTGGACTCCCGAGCTGTGGCACCGCTATCTACCTCAGCTGCCCTACAAGCCACCGTGCAATTGACCGGCGCAGCGGAGATCTCACACTGACCACCCCGAACGCATCTGCAGCGTCACCGGCACGCTGCGGACTCCTCAGCTGCGGCATCGCTGTCTACCGCGACCGGCCTACCGGCCACCGTGCGGTCCATCAGTGCACCGATCAGTGTGCTGACCATGTCGATAGCGCACCTGCGGGCAAGTTCAGGTGGTGTTTCAGGGTGTTCCCCGATGCGCCCGGAGCGGCCCCGCAACGACTATGGAACCCATGACGAGAACGAGCGACTGGTCCAGGGGCACCGGGCGTGCCGGGTTCGCTGATCAGCTTCACGATATGTGGCAGACCCGGCCGGTAAGGCTGCCGAACAATGGGCCGATCGCGGGGGTGGCGGCCGGGTTCGGGCGGCGGTACAACGTGGATCCGGTGCTGGTGCGGGTCGCGTTCGTGACGTCGGCGCTGTTCGGCGGGGCGGGGATCGTGCTTTATCTGATGGCTTGGCTGCTGCTGAGCCAGTCGGGTGATCAATCCTCCGCGGCGGAATCGCTTTTCGGGCGGGGGCAGAGCTCGCAGACCTCGTCCAAGACCATTGTGCTGCTGGTGGCGCTGGGTATCGCCGTCACCACCGTCGGTCCCGTCGGCGTCGGACTGGGCGGGTCGGGGGTGATCAGCTTCGCGCTCATGCTGGCCGGCTGGTGGCTGCTGCACCAGCGGCAGCCGGCACCGCCGCAGGACTATCTGGAGCAGGCTGCCGCCGATGCAACGCTCGGTGAGTTCCCCATGGCGAACTCACCGTTCTGGACCGGATACCCGGGCACCACAGCACCATTCGACACCTACGGGCCGTACACGAAGCTGCCGGACAGCTACCAGCACGATCCGAACCAGCAGCCGTCTTCGGATGCGCCTACGGAAGCCTTTGCCCAGCAGGGGTTTTCACCTGACCCCGAGGGCGCAGCTCAGGACAACACGGTCCTGAAGTCCGCTCCGACTGTGGCGCAGGATGTTTCGACTCCCGTAACGGAATCCGATACCGAGGTTCTCCGCAAGCCGGAGGTGAACGCTACTGCAAGCCAGGATGTCCCGGCAACGGCCGATGACCAGGCGACGGTTGTACTCCGCAAGGATGCCGCGGATCGGACCGACTCCCCGAACGAATCCGGGGCCGGCAACACTGGAACCGGCGAGAAGGACGCATCCGGACCCGAGGCACCGCAGGATCAGCAGCCCGACGGCACACCGCCTGTCCTGCACCGGATTCCGTCCGCCTCCGAGCGCCCCTACACCGCCTATGGCCCCGCCCCCATCTCCCCCGACTTCGGCCCCACCCCACCCGGCTGGGATCCGCTCGGCGTCGCCCCGCTGGCCTGGGATCTGCCCGAACCCGGCCCCGGCCCGGTCCAGCAGACCCTCCCGGTGCAGGCCACACCGCGCAAACCCCGCTCCCGCCTGACCCTCATGGTGATCGGCCTGGCCATCCTGGCTGCGGCCGCCGCCGGAGCAGCGGCCGCCTCGGGTGTGGAGTGGATGACGCCCAGCCGCATCGGCGCCGCCGCACTGGCCGTGATCGCACTCGGTTTGATCGTCGGCGCCTTCCTGCGGCGCGGCTACGGACTCATGGTTCTGCTTGCGCCCCTTGCCGGTTTCGTCATTCTGTCCTCGCTGATCGGCCCCATCGAATTCGACAAGGGCTCGGTGGGCGATCACCGATGGGCCGCGGTGGCGCAGACCGAACTGCTGCCCGCGTATCACGTCTCGATGGGCTCGGCGACGCTCGACCTGAGCAAACTGCAGCTCACCGAGGATCGGGCCGTCAAGGTCTCGGTGCGCATGGGTGACGCCCGGGTGGTACTGCCCCAGAACCTGCGTGTCGACACCAGTTGCACTGTGCACATGGGTGATTCGAACTGCGTAAGTGGAATGTCAGGGCCCGCAACGGGTCCGGTGCTGAATCTGACCGTCGATGTGCAGATGGGAAACGCGGAGGTGAATCGTGGCTGAGCAGAAGAATCGTCGTCCGTCGTTCTCACTGCTACTGGCAGGACTGCTGGGACTCGGTGTGAGCGTGTGGGCCTTCATCGGCCCGCACTCCTGGCCGGTATCAGGTGGACTGTCACTGGGGTGGATCGTGGTGATCGCCGCAATCGTTGTCGGTATCGTATTGGTTCTGTCGCCACGTAAGAACAGCGACTAGCGCGCCGCGCTGCCCCACCCTCGCCGGGGCAGCGCGGACGCCTTCGCGGACTGCCCTCCGAGAAGGCAGAAGGCCCCTCGCCAGCAATGGCAAGGGGCCTTCGTTATGTCCGGGGAGTCAACTCACTCCCATTCGATGGTGCCCGGCGGCTTGCTCGTCACATCGAGCACCACGCGGTTGACGTCCGGCACCTCGTTGGTGATGCGGGTCGAAATGCGTTCCAGCACCTCGTACGGCAGGCGGGTCCAGTCGGCGGTCATGGCGTCCTCGCTGGAGACCGGGCGCAGCACGATCGGATGACCGTAGGTGCGGCCGTCGCCCTGCACGCCGACACTGCGCACATCGGCCAGCAGCACCACCGGGCACTGCCAGATCGACTTGTCCAGACCGGCGGCGGTGAGCTCCTCGCGGGCGATGGCGTCGGCCTGCCGCAGCAGTTCGAGTCGCTCGAAGGTGACCTCACCGATAATGCGGATGGCCAAGCCGGGACCCGGGAACGGCTGGCGCGCAACGATTTCCTCGGGCAGGCCGAGCTCGCGGCCGACGGCACGCACCTCGTCCTTGAAGAGCAACCGCAGCGGTTCGACCAGATCGAATTCGAGATCGTCGGGCAGGCCACCGACATTGTGGTGGCTCTTGATATTCGCGGTACCGGTACCGCCACCGGATTCGACGACGTCCGGGTACAGCGTGCCCTGGACCAGGTATTCGACCTTGGTCTCACCCTGCTCGCCGACCACCTCGGACACCGCGTCCTCGAAGGCCCGGATGAACTCCCGGCCGATGATCTTGCGCTTCTCCTCCGGGTCGGTGACACCCTTCAGCTCACTCTGGAACTTGTCCACAGCGTCCACGGTCACCAGCCGGGCACCGGTCGCGGCGACAAAATCGCGCTGCACCTGCTCCCGCTCGCCCGCCCGCAGCAGCCCGTGATCGACGAACACACAGGTCAGCTTGTCGCCGATGGCCCGCTGCACCAGCGCCGCCGCCACCGCGGAATCCACACCGCCGGACAGACCGCAGATGGCGTGGCTGTCGCCGACCTGCTCGCGCACCTGCGCGACCAGCGCCTCGGCGATATTCGATGCCGTCCACGCCGCGGGAATCCCGGCGATCTCGTGCAGGAACCGGCTCAGCACCTGCTGACCGTGCGGCGAATGCAGCACCTCGGGGTGGTACTGCACACCCGCGAGCCGCCGCTCCAAGTTCTCGAACGCCGCGACCGGCGCACCGGCGGAGGTACCGGTGACCTCGAAACCGGCGGGCGCATCGGTGACCGCGTCACCGTGGCTCATCCACACCGGCTGCCGGGTCGGCAGGCCGCCGTGCAGAACGCCGCCGTCCACACTCAACTCGGTACGCCCGTACTCACGGGTTCCGGTATGCGAAACGGTGCCGCCGAGCGCCTGCGCCATGGCCTGGAAGCCGTAGCAGATACCGAAAACCGGCACATCGAGATCGAACAGCCGCGGATCCAGCTGCGGCGCCCCCTCGGCATACACACTGGACGGACCACCCGAAAGAATCACGGCGAGCGGGTTCTTCTCCGCGATCTCCTCGACGGTGGCCGTATGCGGAACCACCTCGGAGTACACACTGGCCTCGCGCACCCGGCGCGCGATCAGCTGCGCGTACTGCGCGCCGAAGTCGACAACAAGGACTGGTCGCTGGGTATCTGCCACTGCGCCAGTCTAAAGAGCGAGCCAGCCCACACGTGCCCCGGGCGACCCGAAACCCGAACCAGCCACGAAACAGCTCTCATCAGTGTCGAACAGCCCATATAAGCGCTGCTGGATGCGGACACGGCCGATGCGGTCCGATCGGCCCGCGGACAATAGCGGCATTCGCGCGAAGGCGGTAGGGCACAGCGTCCCGCGCCGGGTGGGCACTCGGGCTCGAAGCGACAGGTCCAGGGGCCCGGGCCGGACCGGTGGCCGGGAAAGCCACGCTGATTGTCACCGGTGCTGGCTATCCTCTACCTCGTGCCATTCGCCCGTGCGATCGATGCAGAGATCCACTACGAAGACAGCGGGGGCGAGGGTCCGGTACTGCTGCTGGGGCACGAATTCCTCATGGACAGAACAATGTTCGCCTCGCAAACGGCCGCATTGACCCCGGAGTTCCGGCTGGTGTCCTGGGATGCCCGCGGGCACGGTCGCACTCGGGACGAGGGGCTGCCGTTCACCTACTGGACCTGCGCCCGCGACGCGCTGACCGTGCTGGATCAACTCGGCGCGCAGCAGGCGGTGCTGGGCGGGATCTCGCAGGGCGGGTTCATCGCGCTGCGCGCGGCCCTGCTCGCGCCCGAACGTGTTGCGGCACTCGTGCTCATGAGCACCGAGGCGCACGAACCCTCCCGCGCCGAACTCGCCAATGCCCGCAATTTCCTGGACAAATGGAATGAGGACGGCCCGCGCCCGGCCCTGGCCGATCATCTGGCGCACTGGCTCATCGGCGACGACGAGTGGTCCCGCACCATCTGGGTGGAACGCTGGCTCGCCCGCGATCCGGATGCCATCGAGGTGGCCGCCGGCGCCCTCCTCACCCGCGACTCGATCCTGGACCGACTACACCAGATCACCTGCCCCGCACTGATTATCCACCCCACCCACAGCGGCGTCCCCCGCGCCCACGCCCGCGAACTCGCCGACCGCCTGCCCGACGCCCGCTACCTGGAAATCGAAGGCGGCCGCCAAACCGTCAGCATCACCCACCCCGCAGCCGTCAACACCGCCATCCGTGAATTCCTGCACGACCACATCGTCCCCCGCACCTCCACCACCAACCCCCGCATGCTGACCCGCCTCTCCGAACCTTCAGCGCGCAACTTGGGTGCCGTCGACGGTACCGACGCGTAGTGCGGTTGAGAGCGGAAACTATTTCGGGGGTCCCCGGGGAGTTACCCCGACCTCACGAGATCAGTTGTCGCCCTTGAGAACATCACGAGCGGTATCGGCCCTACAGATTTCGCCCCCTGCCCATCACGCCCGAAGGCGGATGAACAGGGGGCGAAGATCTTGGGCCGCTGTCAACCACGTTGTTCGTCTCGTAGAGGCAACGCTTAAACCCTGATGTTCAGGCCGACCTTCTGGAACTCCTTGAGGTCCGAGTAGCCGGTCTTGGCCATTGCGCGACGCAGGCCGCCGACCAGATTCAGCGAACCGAACGGGTCGTTGGACGGGCCCTCGAGCACCTGCGCGAGCGGGACGCGCTCCTCGTCGATGGCGTACGGCAGCAGCGCGCCGCGCGGGACCGACGGGTGCGCGGCGGCGGACGGCCAGTACCAGCCTGAGCCGGGAGCCTCCTGCGCCAGCGACAGCGGCACGCCCAGCATGACCGCGTCGGCGCCACAGGCGATGGCCTTGGCGATATGGCCGGAGGACAGCGTCTCGCCGTCGGCGATCACATGCACGTAGCGACCACCGGTCTCGTCCAGGTAGTCGCGGCGGGCGGCCGCGGCATCGGCGATGGCGGTGGCCATGGGCAGGCGGATGCCGAGCACCTCATTGGTGGTCGTGGCGCCCTGCATCGAGCCGTAGCCGACGATCACGCCGGCCGCACCGGTGCGCATGAGGTGCAGCGCGGTGCGGTGATCGCTCACGCCGCCGGCCACCACGGGCACATCCAGTTCGGCGATGAAGGTCTTCAGGTTCAGCGGTTCACCGTCTCCGACGTGCTCGGCGGAGATGATGGTGCCGTGCACGACCAGCAGGTCGATCCCGGCCTGCACCAGGCTCGGGGTGAGCGCACGCGCGTTCTGCGGGCTGACCCGCACCGCGGTGGTCACACCGGCGGCACGCACCTCGGCGACAGCGGCCGCGAGCAGCTCGGGCCGCATGGGCGCCGCGTGCAGCTCCTGCAGCAGTGCCACGGCGGCCTCGGTGCCCTCCTTCTCGGCGACCTCGGTCAGCTGCTGGATCTTGGCCTCGACATCGGCATGCCGAGCCCACAGGCCCTCACCGTTGATGACACCCAGCCCGCCGGCCTTGCCCAATTCGATGGCGAACCGCGGCGACACCAGCGCATCGGTCGGATGCGCCAGGAACGGAATCTCGAACCGGTAGGCATCGAGCTGCCAGCCCACGGACACCTGCTTCGACGAACGAGTCCGCCGGGACGGCACGATGTCGATATCGTCCAGTTCGTAGGTGCGCCGGGCAGTCCGGCCCATGCCGATCTCGACCATATCGCGCATGCGAGTCAGTCCTCTCTGTATCTGATTGCCGCCGAATCATTTCGGCGAATGGTGCGCCGAATCCTTCGGCGCCGCACTCCGCTCCCCCGCACAACTGCCCCGGCACTCGACCGGGGCAGGGCGCGAATCGAGCAGACGCAATCAGGCTCGGGTGGTGTAGTTGGGAGCCTCGACGGTCATGGTGATGTCGTGCGGGTGCGACTCCTTCAGGCCCGCCGCCGTGATCTGAACGAACTGCGCCGCCTGCAGATCCGGAATGGTCTGCGCGCCGGTGTAACCCATCGCGGCGCGCACACCACCCACCAGCTGGTGGATCACCTGGTCCAGCGGACCGCGGAACGGCACCCGGCCCTCGATGCCCTCGGGCACCAGCTTCTTCTCCGACAGCACATCGTCCTGGAAGTAGCGGTCCTTGGAGTACGACTTGGCCTCGCCGCGACTCTGCATGGCGCCCAGCGAACCCATACCGCGGTAGCTCTTGAACTGCTTACCGCCCACCAGAATCAGCTCACCCGGCGATTCGGCGGTACCCGCCAGCAGCGAACCCAGCATGACGGTCGACGCACCGGCGGCGATGGCCTTGGCGATATCACCGGAGTACTGCACACCACCGTCGGCGATGACCGGCACACCGTGCGGCCGGCAGGCGGCCGTGGCCTCGAGAATGGCGGTGATCTGCGGCGCGCCCACACCCGCGACCACGCGCGTGGTGCAGATGGAACCGGGACCGACACCGACCTTGACGGCGTCCACGCCCGCCTCGACCAGCGCCAGCGCACCGGCGCGGGTGGCGACATTGCCGCCGATGATCTGCACCCGGTCGCCGACCTCGGCCTTGACCTTGGCGACCATCTGCAGCACGCCGGCCTGATGCCCGTGCGCGGTATCCACGATCAGCACATCGACGCCGACATCGGCCAGGGTCATGGCCCGCGACCACGCGTCCTCGCCGACACCGACCGCGGCGCCGACCAGCAGGCGGCCGTCGCGGTCCTTGGTGGCGTTCGGGTACTGCTCGGTCTTGACGAAGTCCTTGACCGTGATGAGGCCGCGCAGTTTGCCGTTGCCGTCCACGATCGGCAGCTTCTCGATCTTGTGGCGGCGCAGCAGACCCAGTGCGGCGGGAGCGGTGACGCCCTCCTGCGCGGTGATCAGCGGCGCATGGGTCATGATCTCGGCGACCGGGCGGTTCTGATCGACCTCGAAGCGCATATCGCGATTGGTGATGATGCCGACCAGCTGGCCCTGCTCGTCCACGACCGGCAGACCGGAGATGCGGTACCGGGCGCACATGGCGTCGACCTCGGCGAGGGTATCGGTCGGGCGACAGGTGACCGGATCGGTCACCATGCCCGCCTCGGACCGCTTGACCGTCTCCGCCTGGGCGGCCTGTGCGGCCACCGACAAATTGCGGTGCAGCACGCCCATACCGCCCGCCCGCGCCATCGCGATGGCCATCCGGGCCTCGGTGACGGTATCCATGGCAGAGCTCACCAGCGGCGTGCGCAGCGTGATCTCGCGCGTCAGCAGGCTCGAGGTATCGACGGCACTCGGGATGAGATCGGACGCGGCCGGAAGCAGCAGCACATCATCGAAGGTGAGGCCGAGCATTGCGACCTTGTTCGGATCATCGCCACCCGTATGAGGGCGGCCGGCGTTTCGTTCGCCCGTAACGGGACTGCTCATCGGATCGACCCCTCCTGGAGCTCGGCACAGTCCCCCGGCCCGAATTCGGGCGAGCGACTGGATGAATGACAAAGCCGGCGTTTGCTACCCGGCCTTTGGTCAACCATGGTATCGGTCGCTCAATTCCTGGCGGCAGCCACGCCCGGCCACGGTGATCGCCGCTCGGCGACACACTGATGCCGAGGAATGCGACACACTGATGCCCAAGAATGCGAGGTGTGTGTTGTACCACCAGCGAAGTGGGGGCAAATACCTAACAGCGCTGGCGCAGACACCCTCTTTCTGCGTACCGTGGGACTGTGCGTGACCATCTACCACCTGGCTTGCCGCCGGATCCATTCGCCGGAGATCCCTCCGACCCGTCGGCCGCGCTCGATGCCATCGAGCCGGGGGAACCGTTGGATCCTCACGAGCGCCTAGCGGTCGAAGAGGATCTCGCCGACCTCGCGGTATATGAGGCATTGCTGGCCCACCGCGGAATCCGCGGTCTCGTGGTCAGCTGCGAGGACTGCCGACAGGACCACTACCACGACTGGGATATGTTGCGCGCCAACCTCCTCCAGCTATTGGTGGACGGTACGGTACGCCCCCATGAACCTGCCTACGACCCGACTCCCGAGGCGTACGTCACCTGGGATTACTGCCGTGGTTATGCCGACGCCTCGATGAACGAGGCGTTGCACGGCGACGGGTTCGACGGGTTCGACGTCTAGACAACGGAAACCGGGCCCGCATCCATTCGGAACGCGGGCCCGGCTTTCGGTATGAAGAAGCCGACCATCTCGGTCGGCTGTTTTTCTATGCCTGTGCGCTGATCACTTGGGCAATCCACCCAGCGGTGCGGACGGCACGGTCGGGACGAGAGTCACCGGTGGCACCACCGGAGGAGCCGGTGACGGCTTTTCCACCGGCGGCTGCGTCACCGGCTGCTGACCACTCGCCGGCGCGGTACCGCCGCCCGCAGGCCCGCCCGGCTCACTGGCCGGGGAGGTCTGCGGCGGAACGGTCACCGGCGGCTCCGTCACGTCCACCGAAGGCGGCACCGTGGGAACGGTGACCGGTGGGGTGATGCCGCCGCCGTGCGGAGCCGTGGACGGCTCCGGTTCGACGGGTGAGGCAGCGCGGGGATCGACCGTCGTGCCGCCGCCGTGGGTATCGGGCGGCAGCGTCGGATTGACCGTGACGCTCGGGTTGGCGGGGTTCGGCACGACTGTCACCGGCGGGAGCGTGGTGATCGCAGAACTCGGCGACGTCGTCGGAGCCAGCGAGTTGTAAACGCTCGGCGCCGCCGACTTCAGCTGCGTCAGCAGTACCTGCCAGCGATTCTGCAGATCGGTCTTCTTGGTGTCGTCGTTGACCTGACTCGCATTCGCCGAGGCACTCTCCATCGCGGCCTGCGCCTGCTCCGGATGTCCGTCGCTGATGAGCTGCTGCGCCTGGGTCAGCGCATCATCGGCCCGCGCGACCACCGTGGACTGCGCCTGCTCGCTGAACACAACCTCCTTGACCCGCCACAGCGGATCACCGGGATTTGCGTTGTAGGAGAAGGCGGACAGACCGCCGATGATCAGAGCGAGCGCCGCCGCCGCACCGAGCAGCGGGCGTACGAGCCGTAGTCGCCCGCCCGACTGGGCTCCGATCCGCGCGTCCCTGGCGCCGATCTCCTGATTGACCGCCGCGACAATGGTGTCCAGATCCGGTCCGGCCGGCATCGGCTCTTCCAGAATCTCCGCGCGCCAGTTCGCGAGCAGGGCCGCGAGCTGATACTCCTCACCGGTTCCCGTTTGCACGGGCCCGTCGCCGGAGATGGCATCGATCAGCGCGTCGTCACGGCGCACTGCCGCAATGTCCACCGGTCCGGTGTCACCGGACGCCTCGGCGTAGGGACCGCTGTTCTGCGATCCAAGCCGCTTCCAGTCGCCCCGACCGCGCTCGCCATCCCTAGCCATACATTTCACCTGCCCTCGCCACTTGAGTCTTGAGTTTCGCGAGTGCCCGATGCTGGGCGACTCGTATAGCACCTGCCGTACTGCCCACGGCAACTGCGGTTTCTTCGGCTGACAAACCCATAACCAGGCGGAGGATCAGGATCTCGCGGTGTTTCTCCGGAAGCGTGGCCAGCAGACTGTTCATCTGCCGACTCGTCTCCGAATCGAGAGCTCGCTGTTCCGGCCCCTGGTCGGTGGATATGACATCCGGTACTTCGGCCATGGCATCCGCTTTGTTACGGGCGGCATTGCGATGAGCGTCGGCGACTTTGTGGGAGGCGATGCCGTACACGAAAGCCATGAACGGTCGGCCCTGATCCTGATAACGGGGCAGGGCTGTCATGACGGCCAGACAAACCTCCTGCGCGACGTCGTCGGCGGAGAGCTGACCTCTTTCGGCCGACCCGATGCGCGCGCGGCAATACCGCACCACCAGTGGGCGGATGCTCTCCAGTACCTGGGCTAGAGCAGACCGATCGCCCTGCGCTGCGGCAGCGACGACAGCTGGGTCCAACTCCTCACCCGCGTTGTTCATCGTCAGAGCTGTTCCTGGCGTTACGAGTGGCACCACGGCTGGCGGGCCGGTGCTTCCGCGGAGGGGCGGAACGGTCCCAACAATAGCGGCTGGCGCATTCGGGCCAGTCGTTACGGGGGTCAGTCTCGGGGACCACTCAGGGACATCTCGGGGAGTACTCAGGGACGGCCGAGAAGGTCGGTGGCCGAACGCAATCGCCCCCCGCGAGCCTCCAGCAAACGTGCGCATTCGGCTGCCTCGGCGGCGCCGCCGGCCTCCGGGTCCACCCCCGAGCGCAGCATGGCGCACGCCCAGCGCAGCGGCAGCAGTTCGAATTCCCGGCATTCCCTGACGGTTTCGGCGGCGAGGCGACGGGACCGCCCGAGGTCCCCGGCGACCGCGGCCGCGGCGGCGACCAGTAGCCGGGACTTCACGCGATGGCGCTGCGAGGGTGAGTTCTCGGCCAGTTCGAGCGCCATTTCGGCATGCGCGAGGGCCGGATCGGAGGTCCCGCCGGCGGCCCCCGGGGCGAGCGGAATCCGGCCATCGGGTTCCGGCGCGGCGATCAAGCCGGCGCCGGGAGCGGACAGCGCCGTCTCAGCAGACACCCAGTGCAGGCGGATGCGCTGACGCCACAGGGCCGAAGGCTCGTCCGAGGCCGCATCGAACTCCGCACGGCAACGCTGCAGCAGCCGGGCAGCAAGCGCCGGGCGAGCGGTGCCGAGGGCGTCTGCGGCCAGGCCTGTCAATGCATCGCAAACCGCTTCGGCGCGAGCAATATCCGACCTGAGGATGACCCCGGAGCCGTCGGAACCCCTCGCGCCGAGCCCGGACGCGGGGTTCGCGGACAGGACGAGGGCGGCGGCGCGGCCGTCGGCCACGGCTGCGCGCGCGTGCCAGCCGAGCTGGCGCAGCAGGGAACCTTCGAGGCTGTGGGTGAGTGAGCGCAGGACCGGATCGGTGGTCCCGGCACGGGCGCGGCGGAGTTCGGTCCGGGCGGCGGCATAGTGCCCGACACCGCCGAGGGCGACCGCGCGCAGCCAGCTCCCGGCAGAATTATCGGGTGTGGGCAATCCGGCAGCAGCGCGGCCGGGTTCGGCGCCGAAAGCGGTAGCGGCGAGTAGCGAGTTCACTTCGAGCACAGACACTGTCGCACTGTAACCAGTGCCACCGGAGCCGGCCGCGGCCGCCATATCACAGAAGCGCAGCAACATTGCAGCATTCTCTACTGCGTTTATGTTTCCACTCCGTAAATCTGTGCTCGCTATCGGCCAGCACGCCTGTAAGGAATTCGTATGGCGTTTCGCGCTATTAACCTGG
Organism: Nocardia sp. NPDC006630; assembly: GCF_040611495.1. NCBI lineage: Bacteria > Bacillati > Actinomycetota > Actinomycetes > Mycobacteriales > Nocardiaceae > Nocardia > Nocardia sp. NPDC006630. Next base: position 606,315 of record NZ_JBEXOK010000005.1, on the reverse strand, counting down.
CGGCCTCGAATCGGCCATCTCGACCGTCACCGTCCGATCGGGCGCAATGGTTGAGATCACGCTGATCGCCACTCCCGCATAGCCCGAGTTGCTGGCATTCGAACTCGAAAAGTGGCCTTCACCAGGCATTTAACCGACAGGTCTGTGCTATCGTGCGCCAGGTACGCTCCTAGGCAACCGATCAGTATCACCACAGCGGACCCACTTTGTAAACAGCAAAGATGTTAATTCTCTAATGCGCCAGTATTTGAATCTCAGCGGAACGCACTATTGACTCGAATTCATTGTCGGACCTAACGTACGACATCGCCGCCATCGGCGCCGTGTGAAATTACGGCCGCCGATGGAGAGCGATCGCCGGGGCACCGGTGATGCCGCCCAACCGTTGCCACAAGCACACGCTCGACAATGCCGACGAGCTCGCACCAAGAGGAGTTCACCATGCCTATGCCGACCCACCTCCCTGGTCCGAATGCCGATGTCTGGGACTGGCAGATGCGCGGGTCCTGCCGGGGACAGGACTCTTCGGTGTTCTTCCATCCGGACGGCGAACGCGGCCGGGCTCGGGCCCAGCGCGAGATGCGCGCCAAGGAAGTCTGCCGGGCCTGCCCCGTCCTGCTGCAGTGCCGTTCACACGCCCTGAAGGTGAGTGAGCCGTACGGAATCTGGGGTGGAATGTCCGAGACCGAGCGTGAGATGCACGCCCGCCGTAACCGCCGCCGGGCGGTCGCATAGTCGTTTTTCTCCCGTACCCCTGTGACTGCTGTTGACCAGCGGTACGGGCGAGGCGCACGGTGCCTTTTGCTCGGGCCACCAGGACGTTGCCGCTGACCACGGGTGGTGCGAGTTCAGGAAATTTCCCATCCGCGCGGCGCGGCGCGCCGAATGCCTAGCAAACAACCGGCCACTGCTCAGGCGGGAATCGGTTCCAGAACTGGCGAGGCTTCGGCGTTTCCCGAAAGCTCCGGCGTGTCACGGCGTGTCCCTCTTCAGGACAGCTTTGGGCAAGTCGGTACAAAACGGAAAACCGCTGCGCGACAGTCGTTTTGCCGATACCCCCACCCGAGAGGAGGTTATAGCGGCAGGCTACCCTCGTGGCCGATGACACAGAACGGAGCGTTGTGACAGCGCGGCCGCCGGCCGCAGAGGGCGACTCCTCTGCGATGACGGCGCGCGCAGCCGAAAGCCTCGAGCTAGCCGCACTTCTCTCTCGTTGCGGGGAGTCGGACGAGCGGGCATTCGCCGAGCTGTACGACCGCACCTGCGCACGGGTGTTCGGGCTGGTGCTACGGGTGCTACACGATCCGGGGTACGCGGAGGAGACCACTCAGGAGGTCTACCTCCAGATCTGGCGCACCGCAGCCAATTTCGATCCGGCCAAGGGCTCCGCCGTTACCTGGCTCATGACACTTGCCCATCGCCGCGCGGTCGATCGCGTGCGCGCCGAGCAAGCCCACGCACAGCGCGAAGTCGCTTACGGCACGAGCACACTCGGTAACGAATTCGATGAAGTCACCGAAGAAGTGGGACGACGGCTGGAGCAGCAGGCGGTCCGCCAGGGTCTCGCGACCCTCACGGAGACGCAGCGGGAAGCCATCTCGCTCGCCTACTTCGGCGGACGGACATATGCCGAGGTCGCAACCTATCTCGGCGTAGGGTTACCTACCGTTAAGTCCCGTATTCGGGATGGACTGACACGACTCAAGAAAAGTTTGGGAGTGACGTGAGATGAACGAAAGCCAGATCGATCTCGCGCACACTGTCGCGCTGGGATCGATCGGCGACGAGGATCAGCGCGCAGTGCAGGAACTACTGGATACCGGCGACCCGGTGCTGCGCGCGGACTTCACCCAGGAAGTGCAGCACACCCGAGATGCTCTCGCCCAGTTCGCGACCGCGGCGGCCACCCCGCCGCCGCTCGCACTCCGCGACCGCGTACTCGCCGCCGTAGCAGCAGACCAGGCGCCAGCAACCGCGATACAGCACAGCCGCACCGCGCTCTATCCCAGCAATGGGCACAGCCGCGCAGTCCACGACTGAGCGGGGTAAACCCAGCTCCGCGATCTTGGGCACCCGCCCAGTCCGTTCGATGGACGAGTGGGATCAGCCCTGGTGCAATAGCTTTCGACGCTTCGATGACAAGGCCCCCGGACAGCAATACCGTTCGGGGGCCTTGTCGTATTGCCGGCAATTGATGTCCGTATTGCCCGTTTATTAATTGTCGAATTGCCGCACGATCGAACGTCCGCTCCACTCCCACCGGCCGACCTGCCGGACTGCTACCGTGGCGATTGTCGTATCCGTCTCGGGGGGAAGGGGATTCATGGCGCTGCAGGCTCTGCGTGAACTCATCCGGGGGCAGGCCGCCGCCGAGGAGATCGAATCCATCACCTCCGGGCGCGGACTCTGGCTACCGCCCGAGGCCGGCGGTGAGGTCTCGGAACTGCTGTCCGCGCCGACACCCGCCGATATGAACTCGGCCGTCATCGAACTGCGCAACCTCATGCCGGGCGGGGACCTGTTCCACACGGCGGTGCTCGGCCTGCTGTGCGGCACACTGGTCGAGAACGGCGCCGATCCCGGGGCCGCCATCGATACCACGCTGGAATTGCTGGTGCGGCAGCTGGACGCCCTCGCCGAACATCCCGACGAGGCGACGCGCGCCGCCACCCACCTGACCTTCCCGGCGGCCATGACCATGCTGTGCCGGTCCAAGGAGACCCGCAAGCGCTGGCGACTGCGCCCGGAGATGATGGCCCGCCTGGACGAGCTGGAGGACGCGGGCCTGGTGCCGTTCTTCCTGCGCGAGGTCTTCACGCTGCACGACGATCTGGATCTGCTGGTCCTCGATCAGCGCAATCGCCGCGCCTACCGGTTCCGCCTGATCGGTCTGCGCGACCGCCTCTACCACTGCTACGCGCTGCTGCAGGACGCCCTGCTGCGGAACTGCGGCCCCGGCTATCTGGACGCCGAACCGCTCGACGAATTCAATATCCGCTACGCCCGCAACGATGGTCTCGACCTCGAAGAACGCAATGCGCAGCACCTCAGCGATCACGCGCGGTTCAACTTCAACTACCCCGGCGGCCTGTTCATGCCCGGATCCGCCGCGGTCGCCGAACTGCCCACCCTCGGCGGCACCCCGTTCCTGCTCGTGGAACCGCGCAGCATCCAATTCAGCTGGAACCCGTCCAATATGTATCCCGTTGTGCACGAGGCACTCCGCGCCTCCTGCGAACTGATCCGCGAGTTCGACCGCGAGGAGACCGATACCCTCCTCGCACGCTGCGACCTCACCTGACCGTCGCGATTCGGCTGCACATCCGGCAGATCCGGCCGCCTGCACCCGGCGGTCCACCGGCCCGGCGCCGTTCTCGACTGGGCCCTGCCGGGTGCACATTCCACCCGCTATCCGCGTTCTCTCCGCTACGCGCGCGGCCCCCGGACACATTTCGTGTCCGGGGGCCGTGTTTGTTCAGTGGCTCAACCGCTGTGCGCGGCGGCTACTTTCAGTGCGAGTGGCCGTGGTGGGCTGCGGCCGGCTCCTCAGCCGGCTTCTCCACGATGGCACTCTCGGTGGTGAGCACCATGCGCGCCACCGAGATCGCGTTCTCGACCGCGGAGCGGGTCACCTTCACCGGGTCGATGACGCCGTCGGCAACCAGGTCGCCGTAGGTCAGGGTGGCCGCGTTGAAGCCGTCCTTGCCGTCGGTGACCTTGGAGACGACAACCGCGCCGTCGACGCCCGCATTGGCGGCGATCCAGAACAGCGGGGCCAGCAGCGCGAGCCGCACGACCTCGACGCCGGCCGCTTCATCGCCCGTAAGCGAATCGCGCAGGGCGACAAGGGTGGAAGCGGCCTGCACCAGGGCGGTGCCGCCGCCGGGGACGATGCCCTCGGCGACCGCGGCCTTGGCGGAGGAGACCGCATCCTCGACGCGGTACTTGCGCTCCTTGAGCTCGGTCTCGGTGGCCGCGCCGACCTTGATGACGGCGACGCCGCCGGCCAGCTTGGCCAGGCGCTCTTCCAGCTTCTCGCGGTCCCAGTCGGAGTCGGTGTTCTCGATCTCCTTGCGCAGCTGCGAAACCCGCGCCTGGATGGCATCGGCGGTGCCGGCGCCCTCGACGATGGTGGTCTCGTCCTTGGTGACCACGACGCGACGGGCCTTGCCCAGCACCTCGAGGCCGGCCTCACGCAGGGTGATGCCCAGGTCCGGGTTCACCACGGTGCCGCCGGTGACGATGGCCAGATCGTCCAGGAACGCCTTGCGACGGTCACCGAAGAACGGCGCCTTGACCGCAACGGCCTTGAGCGTCTTGCGAATCGCGTTGACGACCAGGGTCGACAGCGCCTCGCCCTCGACGTCCTCGGCGATGATCAGGACCGGCTTGCCGGACTCCGCGATCTTCTCCAGCAGCGGCAGCAGATCGGGCAGCGAGCTGACCTTCTCGCGGTTCAGCAGGATCCAGGCGTCCTCGAGGACGGCCTGCTGCGTCTCCGGATCGGTGACGAAGTACGGGGACTGGTAGCCCTTGTCGAACTGCACGCCCTCGGTGATGACCAGCTCGGTCTGGGTGCTGGAGGACTCTTCGATGGTCACCACGCCGTCCTTGCCGACGGTGGTGAGCGCCTTGCCGACCAGCGCGCCGATCTCCTCGTCGCGCGAGGAGACGGTGGCGACCTGAGCGATGGCCTTCTCGCCGTCGACCGGGGTGGCAGCGGCCTTCAGCGCGACCGTGATCGCGTCGGCGGCCTTGTTCATGCCCTTGCCGAGGGTCATCGGGTTCGCGCCGGCCGCGATGTTCTTCAGGCCGCCCTTGATGAGGGCCTGGGCGAGCACGGTGGCGGTGGTGGTGCCGTCGCCCGCGACATCGTTGGTCTTGGTGGCGACGCTCTTGACGAGCTGTGCGCCGAGGTTCTCGAACGGGTCCTCGAGATCGATCTCGCGGGCGATGGTCACACCGTCATTGGTGACGGTCGGGCCGCCGAACGACTTGGCCAGCACCACGTGCCGGCCGCGCGGGCCCAGGGTGACCTTGACGGCGTCGGCGAGCTTGTCGACGCCACGCTCCAGTGCGCGACGAGCCTTCTCGTCGAACTCGATCTGCTTTGGCATGTATTACCTACTCCTGAAGTGAGTTTGGGGAGGGCGAACGCACTCCGCCCCGGGTCGAGGCTGTTAAGCGGCGACGCCGAGGCGGAGAGTCCGGGGTTTCGGGAGCGAAGCCCCTTCAAGGCCCCGGAGAGTTGGTGCGTCCCTACTTGGTGACGACGGCCAGCAGATCGCGCGCCGACAGAATCAGGTACTCGCCACCGTTGTACTTGATCTCGGTGCCGCCGTACTTGCTGTAGATGACGACATCGCCCTCGTTGACGTCCAGCGGAATCCGCTTGGCGCCGTTCTCATCCCAGCGGCCGGGGCCGACGGCGATGACGGTGCCCTCCTGGGGCTTCTCCTTCGCCGTGTCGGGGATGACCAGGCCGGAGGCGGTCGTCGTCTCGGCCTCGTTGGCCTGGACGAGGATCTTGTCCTCGAGCGGCTTGATGTTCACGCTCGCCACGTTGAGCCCTCCACTTTTCAGGGGTCTTCGCGCCCGGGGCGGTTCCCCGGGCTCACGGTGTTCGGTCATGGTCTGACCCTGCGCACAAGCCCCGTCGTCGCGGGAGCCGGGACCACTGCCCAGTAGTCAGAGATGGCATCTGAAGCAACCAACCAGTGCCACCTAGCACTCTATACACGGGAGTGCCAGCGCTCAAGGTCGGGCTTCCTCATTCACGGCGCCGCCCCACAAGGCAACGCGACTCGCCGACGGGAACGGCCGGGGAATCTGAGGGCTTCCATAGAAATACGAAAATCTGTAACGTTCGGATAACGGATTGTGACAACATTGACGACGGCCGCGCGGCAAGGCCGCATCAAGCCCGTCACTGCTTCGCCGAGTGTCACCCAGTTGCTTCATTTCCATAGTTGTTGCTGCACCCAGGTCCGTTCGAGATGGTCGTCTACACGCGGGACCATCCGCTCGAAGGGAGGTGAACATGCGAACATCCCTCGGCATCTCCGCCGGGAGTGAGGTGGTGTGCTCGGCGACGGTTGCCACGGCACCCAACGGCGCCCAGTACTTCGACTACCGGGTCGTCACCGCGGATACGGCCCACTCCGACCTCGGCGATCTCGTGGCCTCCTCCATCGAGTTGATGACCACTCAGATTCCCCGCGAGAACGTGCACGCCTTCGGCACCCATCCCGCCGCGCTCGCGGCCGCGCACAATGATCACGCACCCGGCCCGCCCGGCGATATCGCAGTCGCCTACCGGGACCGGGAACAGGCCCAGATCATCCGTTCAGCTATCGGTCGGCAACGTCGCGATGTGCGGCTCATTCCGGAAAGCACAGCGGCCCTTGCCTTCCTGCGCCACACCGGCCTGCTGGACCGCTACCAAACGGTCGCCATCCTCGATATCGGCGCCACCGGCACCACCGTCACCGTGGCCGATCACGCCGACGACACCGTGCTGCGCTCCGAGCGCACCGCCACCATCAGCGGCAATGCCGTCGACGAACTGATACTGCAGCATCTGCTGGACTGCCACCTGGCCCGCCGCGGCACCCGCCCGAATCGGGGCATGCTGCTCAATCGCAGCCGCGCGGCCAAGGAGCATCTGTCCATCGCGCCGGCGGTCACCATCGATCATGTGGCCGGGCAGCCGCTCAAGCTCACCCGCGTCGATTTCGACGAGCTGGTTTCCGACCTGCTACGCGAGCTGGCCCTCTTCGCCCGCGGCGTCTTCGCGCGGGCGCCGAAGTTCCCGGAAGCGGTCGCGGTCATCGGCGGCGGCGCCAATACCCTCGCCGTGCTGTCGAGTCTGGAACGCCAGCTCGACGTTCCGGTGCTGACGGTCCGCGAGCCCGAGGCCGTGATCGCCAAAGGCGCTGCACTGGTGGCCGATTCCGCGACGCCGACGACCTTCCCGGTGATCAGCCGCGGTTCCGATGCGCCGATCGGCACCTTCACCAAGCTGGCGGGCACGCTGGCCGGCGCCATCGTGGTGGTCGGCCTGATCATCGGCTACGGCGTGAAGGAGCTCGTGCCGGAACCGCACGGCGCCAATTACTCACCGCCCATCTCCGGTACGCAGCAGCCGGTGGTCGTCCCCGCCACACCGCCCGGCGGCGCATCCGGCGCCGGCACCACGACCAGCAGCCCGAATCACGATCCGTCGCACCCCACCGCACCCCCGGTCACCCCGACCACGGCCCCGCAGGGCACCCCCAGCAGCACTCTCACGACCCCGCTGACCACGATCGCCCAACCGCCCCTGCGACCCGATCCGGGCCTACCCCAGATCCCGTTCCCGGCAGATCTCCCCCGCATCCTGGGCCCGCTGCTCGGCACCACCCTCCCGCCCCCGGTGACCACCGAACCCCACAGCGAGACCAGCGAACCCCGCACTGTGGGCCCGACCACCTCCGGCCTCCCCCGCAGCAATTCCGGCTCCGCAAGCGGCACCACCACCATGGCCAGCCCGACCGACTAAGTCCGTCCGTGCTCCGAAGACACCACCGCGACCGAGGATTCCTCGGTCGCGGAATGCATTACGAGCGGCCCAATTGTCGAGCACGGATACCCCCGTCATCCCGGCATGCTTCTGGCCGGGATCCACACTGTCCGCGCACGAGCGCGAGAGCTACAGCTGGCTGGTGGAAACCGGCAGGCCCGGGTCCGTCGCCACGGTGAGCGCGGACGGCTTTGCGCCACCGGCGATTACGTGTGCGCCGAAGGTGGCGATCATGACGCCGTTATCGGTGCAGAGCCGGGGCTTGGGGACGCGCAGGGTGAGACCCGCTGCGGCGCAGCGCTCTTCGGCCATGGAGCGAATACGGGAGTTCGCGGTCGCGCCGCCGCCGAGCACGATGGTGTCGACGCCGACATCCTGGGCGGCGCGCACGGCCTTCATGGTGAGGACGTCCGCGACCGCCTCCTGGAACGAGGCCGCGATATCCGGAATCGGCAGTTCACGACCGTCCCGCTCGGCCGCCTCGACGTACCGCGCCACCGACGTCTTCAGCCCCGAGAAGGAGAAGTCGTAGCGGGCGTCGCGCGGGCCGGTCATACCGCGCGGGAAGGCAATCGCGTGCGGATCGCCTTCCGCGGCAATGGCATCCAGCACCGGTCCGCCCGGGTAGCCGAGGCCGAGCAGGCGCGCCACCTTGTCGAAGGCCTCACCCGCCGCATCATCGACGGTGCTGCCGAGTTCGATGATCGGTTTCGCCAGATCGGTGATGTGCAGCAGATGCGTATGCCCGCCGGAGACGAGCAGCGCCACCGCGGGCGGCAGCGGGCCGTGCTCGAGGGTGTCGACGGCAACGTGACCGCCGAGATGATTGATCGCGTAGAAGGGGATATCCCACGCTGCCGCATAGGCTTTCGCCGCAGCGACCCCGACCAGCAGCGCACCGGCCAGACCTGGCCCGATGGTGACGGCGAGGGCATCCGGCTTCTCGATATCGGCGGCGGCCAGGGCGCGGCGCATGGCCGGGACGATGGCCTCGAGATGTGCGCGCGAAGCGATTTCCGGTACCACGCCACCGAAGCGGGCATGCTGATCGACGCTGGAGGCGACCTCATCGGCCAGCAGCTCGCAGGTGCCGTCCGGCAGGTATCGGACGATGCCGACTCCCGTTTCGTCGCAGGAGCTTTCGATACCCATGACGATCATGACGAGACCTCTGTGTCTTCGGCGAACCCGGCGCCCTGGGGGAACTCCGCCGGTGCGAACCCGGCCATGGCGGGCTTGCGCATGGTGTACGCGTCGGCGCCGCTCGGCTGGTAGTAGTTCTTCCGCAGACCGATGATGTGGAAGCCGTGCTTCTCGTACAGCGCGATGGCGGCGGCATTGTCGGTGCGCACCTCGAGGAACACCGGTCCGCCGCGCCGCCCGGCTTCGGCCAGCAGTGCCTGCAGCAGCAGGGTGCCGACGCCGCCGCGATGCAGCTCCGGATCCACACCGATGGTGTGGATTTCGGCCTCCGGATGTTCGGCGTCACCCAGCAGGGCGATACCGGCGTATCCGATCATGCGATCGTCCTGATCGCGGGCGATGATGTAGCGATTGTGCGAGGCGGCCAGCTCCGACAGGAACGAAACCTCGTGCCACGGATCGTCCTCCGGGAACAGGACCTGTTCGAACTCGGCGCAGCGCACGGCATCGGCCGGCCGCATCGGTTGGATGCGGATGGTCATCGGCCCACCTGCGCATAGCTCCGCTCGACCGCATCGGGACGGCGCAGATACAACGGGACCAGGGGTTCGGGAGTCACGCCCGCCAGCAGATCGCGCGCGGCGCAGCGCACCAGCCCGTACGGGGACGGGGTCTCCACCGGCAGCACGGGCAGATCGAAGTAGTCGACATGCGAGGCGGATCCGGCAATCACGGTGGCGGTGCCCGACTCCAGATCGGCGGGCTTGCTCACCTCCGGACCTTCGATACGGCCTTCGGCGCGGTAGCGAGCCCAGTACACCTCGCGGCGTCGCGCATCGGTGACCACGAGCAGCTCCACCGGCTCGGCCGGATTGCGCAGATAACTCTCGGTATCGGCGGCAATCGCGTCGAGACTGCACACCCCGTGCACGGGCACGCCCAGCGCATCGGCGAAGGCGGCCGCGGTGGCCATCCCGACCCGCAGTCCGGTGAAGGGACCCGGCCCGATCCCCGCGACCACCGCGTCGATCTCCGCGCGGGTGCGACCGGATTCGGCGAGGCACGCCAGAATCTGCGGCGTCAGCACCTCATTGTGCGCACGAGAATCCACGGTCACCTTGGAGGTGATCGTGGTGATGCGAGGTGCGGTTGATCCCTCGTCCGCCGGTTCCAGTTCCACCAGTCCCGCCGTCACGGCAGGGGTCGAGGTGTCGACAGCCAGTACAAGCATGATTGCCCCAACAATACTGGTCTGATTGCCTTCGCTTCGCTCCGGCAGGGTCGCGACCGCTGGTGGTGCGGTCAGCGTGATGCTTCTCGCATTCGGAGGTGGTCAGGTGGCCGAGAGCCATTCCCATTCCGCCGTGCGGATATCGGAGTCGGGTTCGCGGCGGAGTTGGACGCGGAGGTGGCGGTCGGCGAGGTGCTCGGCCACGCCCAGACCCCATTCGACGACGACCACCGCATCGTGCAGATCGGTGTCCAGGTCGAGGGCGTCGAGTTCGTCCAGATCGCCGCCGAGGCGGTAGGCGTCCACGTGCACCAGGGCGATCGAGCCCGGGTCGGCGCTCGCGCGGTGCTGGCGGGCAATGATGAAAGTCGGTGAGCTGACCCGGCCTATGACGCCGAGCCCGGCGGCGATGCCACGGGTGAGCGCGGTTTTCCCGGCGCCCAGCGGACCGTCGAGGATGACCAGATCGCCGGGTTGCAGTTCCTCGGCCAGTTCGCGGCCGAGGGCCTCGGTGTCCTCGACCGTCGGCAGGGTGCGATTGCCGCGGGTGTTCATCACTCGCCGCCGATGTGGGTGCGGATGACGCGACCGCGCGGGGCGCAGACGATCTCGTAGTGGATGGTGCCGAGCGTGTCCGCCCACTCCTGGGCGTGCGGCAGACCCTCGCCGCCGAACAGGACTGCGGTATCGCCCTCGCGGACACCGGAGGTGTTCTCGCCGAGGTTCACCACCAGCTGGTCCATGCAGACCCTGCCGATATTGGGCCGGCGCTCACCGCCCAGCCACACATCGAAGCGGCCGCCGAGGGTGCGCGGCACACCGTCGGCGTATCCGGCGGGGATGAGCGCGACGGTGGTGTCGTGCCCGGCAATCCACTCGTGGCCGTAGGACACGCCTTCACCTGCGGCGACGCGTTTCACCAAGGCGACGCGGGCGCGGAAGGTCATGGCCGGGCGCAGGCCGAAATCGGAGATCTCCGGGATCGGGGAGAGCCCGTAGACGGCGATGCCCGGGCGCACCATGTCGAACGCCAGATCGGGGCGGGTCAGGGTGGCCGCCGAATTGGCCAGATGCACCAATTCCGGTTGCAGGCCCTGCTCTTTCGCGGTGGCGATGCATTCCAGGAACCGGTCGCGCTGGAGGTCGATGGTCGGGTGATGCGGTGAATCCGCATGGGCGAGATGGGAGAAGATGGCCCGGAAACGCACCACCTGCTCGTCGACCAGCTGTCGCAAAAGCGCCAGCACCTGCGGGTATTCGGTCGCAGATACGCCATTGCGGTTGAGCCCGGTATCCACCTTCAGCGATACCGTCGCGGTACGCCCCAAGCCGCGCGCGGCCGCCGCGACCGCCTCCAGATGCGCGACCGAGGACACCGCGATCTCGATATCCGCGGTGATGCCGCTCGCGAAGTCGGCATCGGAGGTGTTGAGCCAGCACAGAATCGGCGCGGTAATGCCCGCCGCCCGCAATGCCACCGCCTCTTCGAGCGTGGTCACCCCGAGCTCACGCGCCCCCGCGGCAATAGCGGCCCGCCCGACCTCGACGGCCCCGTGGTTGTACCCATCCGCCTTGACCACCACCATGACCGCGGCAACACCGGCATGCGCGGCCAGAATCCGCACATTGTGGGCAATGGCATTCAGATCGACGAGGGTCTCCACCTGCGGATCGGGCTTGTTCACAGCCCCGATCCTGCCATCTCCGCCCGCGCGGCACCCGTCACACCCGGCCGCGGCAACCCCTCGACCCGCCCAGCGACACGCCGCAATCGCACTATCTGCACCTGCCCGCGACGCATGTCCGCGCAGAGCGCCACCGCGACGAACCGGGCTACGTCACCTGATCAGCCCACCGATGTCACCTGATCAGCCCACCGATCCGGCTCTCGCCCGGCACTTCCCGAGTCAGCGCGTTGCCCTGAACGCGGCAACGCACGGGAAGCCAGTCGGGAACGGCACGCGGAGACGCATTCGGTGCCTGAGTCGCGAACAGAGCGTCTATGCGCGCATCGCGGCCGTTTCAGGAGCTGGCGGCATGAACGCCCTGCAGTGCAGCGAGTGCGGCAGCGACGGAAGCTTCGCTCGCGGGGAGCAGTGGAAGGCGGACCGCGGCGGTGGGGATGCGGCCCTGTGCGGCCAGAACACCCTTCAGGACAGTCGGATTGGGTTCGGTGAAGAGGGTGGTGGCGAGGGCCGCGAGGCGGTTGCCGATGCGGCGGGCCCGATCGATCGGGCCGTGCTGCCAGGCGGCGATCAGTTCGACGTATTCGGCGGGTGCGACATTCGCGCAGGCCAGGATGGCTCCGGAGGCGCCGAGGGCGAGCAGGGGTGCGGCGAAGAGGTCGTCGCCCGCGAGTACGGCGGTGTCGCCGGCGGCTGCGCCGAGGAAGCCGATGGTGGCTTCGTCGATGCCGCCGGTGGTGTATTTGAATCCTGCGACATTCGGCAATTCGGCCAGGCGACACAGGGTTTCGGCACTGAGCGCGAGGCCTGTGCGGTACGGAATGTGGTAGATCACCAGGGGAACGGGGCTGGCCGCGGCCAGGTGCCGGAAGTGTTCGACAACACCGTCTTCGGACGGGCAGGTGTAGTACGGGACCACGGTGAGGGCGGCCGCGGCCCGGGGGTCGAGGGCTGTGAGCTCCTGCACCGAGGCGGCGGTCGCATTGGAGCCGGCCGCGGCGATCAGGGACGCGTCGTGTTCGGCGCACACCCCGGCGCAGATATCGAGCACCCGCAACCGCTCATCCGGGGTGAGGGTCGCCGGTTCGGCGGTGGTGCCGAGCGCGACGATTCCGGTCGCACCGGCGGCGAGCACCTCGTGCGCGAGTGCTTCGAGCGCCGCCGCGGCGATCTCACCGGTGGCGGTGAAAGGCGTGATCAGCGGCACGAACAGGCCTGTGAATGTCATGACCTCAGCGTGGCCGCCACGCGTCTTCACGTCCATTTCACGTTTCCGTCTCCGAGCATAAGATCTCCTTATGCTCGATCTGCGCCGATTGCGCCTGCTCCGGGAACTCGCCCACCGCGGCACCATCACCGCCGTCGCCGAGGCGCTGACCTACACCCCCTCGGCGGTCTCCCAGCAGCTGACCGCGCTCGAACGCGAGGCCGGGGTGCCGCTGCTGGAGCGAACCGGCCGCAGCGTCACCCTCACACCCGCCGCCCTGCGCCTGGTCGAGCACACCGAAACCATCCTCGCGACCCTGGCGCAGGCCACCGCCGAACTCGCCACCGCCCGAACCGAACTCACCGGAACCCTCCGCATCGGCGCCTTCCCGACCGCGGTCCGCACCGTCCTGTCCCCCGCGCTGGTCGCCCTCAGCCGCGATCATCCGCATCTGGAACTGCTTGTCACCGAACTGGATCCGGCCGCCGCCCCCGCCGCCCTGCGCGCCGATCTCCTCGATATAGCGCTGGTCCAGGAGTACGACTACGTCCCCGTGGACCCGGAACCGGGCCTCGACACCGAACCCCTCCTCGAGGAAACCATCCACCTCGCCGCACTCGTCGCCGAACCCCTTGCCGCACACCACGATTCCTCCTGGATCGCAGGCACCCCCGGCACCCTCTGCCACGCCATGACCGTCCGCGCCTGCCGCGCAGCCGGATTCACCCCCCGCATCCGCCACCACGCCGACGACTTCGGCGCCGTCCTGGCCCTGGTTGCCGCAGCACAGGGCGTAGCCCTGGTCCCCGACCTCGGCGCCCAATCAGTCCCACCCGGCGTAACCCTCACCCCGCTCCCCACCCGCCGCCGCACCCACCTCGCCTACCGCCGCGGCGCCGCCCACCACCCCATAGTCGCCGCCGCCCGCGCCGCCCTCCACGCCGCCATAACCCCTCCGGCCTGACCTCGCCGATCCCGCCACCGGTCTGCGACGCGCACGCGGCCGGAACCTGGCAGAACACGAACATCAGCGAGTGACGCTGTGCCGCAGGTTGTTCGCCATCGCGTGCGGCACCCTCGGTGATCTATCAGGACAGCCGGTGATCAGCAGCGGACGCGCTGATGTGCACGGCCGCACGTCGATGCGAGCAGGCCGGGAACCTCCTGCGGCGAGCGCGGCTGTGCGTGGAACTGCGGCAGCTGGGCTCCTCGACGGAAGACACATGCACAGCGGGCGGCTGTCCAGGCCGGAGCGGGCGTGCTCGCAGCGATCGGGGACCGAGGTGGTCAGGCGGCGGCGAGGTCGCGGAGGGTACCGATGGCGTTGCGGAGGTTGGCGAGAAGGGGGGAGGCGGAGATGGGGGCGCCCGCGGCGGTGGTGGCGTGGGCGGCGAGGTTGGCGGAGAGGGCGTGGACGCGGGCGGCTGCGGCGGCGGACCAGGCGGGGTCGCGACCGGCGGCGAGGAGGGCGGCGATGACGCCGGAGAGGATGTCGCCGGAGCCGGCGGTGGCAGCCCAGGAGCCGCCCGCCTCGTTGACGAAGACGGGGTGACCGGGGGCGGCCACCAGGGTGGCGCGGCCCTTCAAAAGGACCGTCACCTGCCAGGAGTCGGCTAGTTTGCGGACGGCGGCCACACGGTCGGGGGCCGGGTCCGCGCCGGTGAGGCGGGCGAACTCTCCGGCGTGCGGAGTGAGGACGGTGGGGGCGACGCGGCCGTTCAGCAAACCGGGGTCGGCCGCGAGCAGGGTCAGGCCGTCGGCATCGACCACCACGGGTAGGTCAGTGGCGAGGATTTCGGCGAGACGGTCCCGCGTGGCGGAGTCGGTGCCCGCGCCGGGGCCGAAGACCCATGACTGGACTCGTCCGGTCTCCGAAATCGACGGGGCAGCAACAACTTCCGGAAAGTGCGCGAGAACCTGAGCGGCGCCGGTTCCGGCGTAGCGGACCATGCCGGAGGTGGCGGCCACCGCGCCTCCGGTGCACAGGATCGCCGCGCCCGGATAGGTGGAACTGCCCGCGCAGACGCCGGTGACGCCCTGGGTGTACTTGTCATCGGTCGATGTCGGCACCGGCCAACCCGCCCCGATCGACTGCGGTTCCAGGGCAGCCAGATTCGGCGCGGGTAGGCGTAATCCGATGGGCACCAGTTCAATTCGGCCGCAGTACGGCGCGGCCAGGGCATGCACCGGCTTGTACGCGCCGAAGGCGACGGTCACGGCCGCTCGAACCGCCGGTCCGCTCACGACTCCGGTATCCGGATCGACACCGCTGGGCAGGTCGACAGAAATCACCGGAACACGCACCCCGGCAACAATTTCCGCCGCCTTCGGGCGCAGCGGCCCACGACCCGAGATACCGACGATGCCATCGATGACCAGATCCGGCGCACCCACCTCGGCGCCCACCCGGCCACCGGCCCGGCGCAATGCCGCCAACCCCTCCGCGTGCACCCGCTCCGGCGACAGCAGCACCGCCCGCACGGCCACACCCCGCCGCCGCAGGAACGATCCCGCCCACAGCGCGTCGCCACCATTGTCGCCGGAGCCGACCAGCAGCGTCACCGACCGCCCGGCCACTGCACCGGTCCGCTCCCGCAGCTCCCGCAGCACCACCTCGGCCAGCCCGAAAGCCGCGCGCCGCATAGGCATTCCGGCGGGAACACGGGTGAACAGCTCCGCCTCCGCCGCACGAACCTCATCGGCCGTGAAGTATCCGCGAAGCTCAGCTGCCGTCATCGTTCGCCTCCTGCGAGAGCGGGTTCCGCGGGGCGAACCCCGCCTGCCTACGACGTCTGCAGACTACGCCCCCGGCCGGACCGCGACGTGTGCACGCGGAAGTCGTGAGCCCCAACCCTCGATGTGCGTACGCGGAGCCACGAGCCCCCTCGACGGGTGCACACGAAAGACATGAGCCGCGACTCGCGACGTGCGTACGTGGAAGGCGCGATCCCCGAGGAACCTTGGCCGACGCGCCTGCGTGATCTCCGGAACGTGTTCGCTCATCAACCGGTTCACTGCGGGGTCGCGGCGCTTCCGGCATGTCGGAGCAGCGTTTTCCTGAGGGGCGACGCCTGCGAATGGCCCGCTACTGGTGACGGTTACGCTGACGGACATGTCGATCCGCCGCTACTCGCCCGCCCGCGCCCTGCTCCTCGTGACCGTGGTGGCGGGGGTGCTGGCCGCGAGCGGCTGCGGCTCGGATTCGTCGAAGTCGGCCGCACCCACGACGACCGCCGCATCCGCCGCCACCTCGGCCGCCGCCCCCTCGGGTCCGAGGCAGCCCGCGGCGGTCACCGTCGACGTGAACGATATGAAGTTCTCCCCGGCCACTGTCACCGTCAAGGTCGGCGACATGGTGACCTGGAAGTTCTCCGACAAGGCCCCGCACGCGGTGCAGGGCATCGGCGATGTCGCACTGGGCATCAACAGCCCGATCATCCACAAGGGCGAGTGGAGCTACACCTTCACCACCCCCGGCACCTACCGCTACCTCTGCCCCCTGCACCCGGACATGAAGGGCTCGGTCACCGTCGAATAGGGCCGCAGCGCCTATTCGACCGTGACGGATTTGGCCAGGTTGCGGGGCTTGTCCACGTCGTAGCCGCGGGCCTGCGCAACCTCGGCGGCGAAGATCTGCAGTGGGACGGTGGCCAGGAGCGGCTGGAAAAGGGTTGGGGCGGCGGGGATTTCGATCAGGTGATCGGCGAAGGGACGGACGGTGTCGTCGCCTTCCTCGGCAATGACGATGGTGCGGGCGCCGCGCGCCTGGATCTCGCGAATATTGCTGAGCATCTTGGAGTGCAGCATGGGGCGGCTCTTCAGCGAGGGCATCACCACGAAGACCGGCAGGCCCTCCTCGATCAGCGCGATCGGGCCGTGCTTGAGCTCACCGGCGGCGAAGCCCTCGGCGTGGATGTAGGCCAGTTCCTTGAGCTTCAGCGCACCTTCGAGCGCCACCGGGTAGCCGACATGCCTGCCGAGGAACAGCACCGTGGAGACGTGCGCGAACTCCCGGGCGAGGGCGCGCACCTGATCACCCGACTCCAGTACGCGGGCGACCAGTTTCGGCATGGCCTCCAGCTCGGCGAATTCGCGAGCCACCTCATCGGGGTACTTGGTGCCGCGCGCCTGCGCGAGCGCGAGACCGACAAGATAGTTCGCGGTGATCTGCGCGAGAAACGCCTTGGTGGACGCCACGCCGATCTCCGGCCCGGTGCGGGTGTAGAGCACGGCATCGGATTCGCGGGGAATCTGCGCGCCATTGGTATTGCAGATGGCCAGGACTCGCGCCTTCTGACTCTTGGCGTGCCGGACCGCCTCCAGCGTGTCCGCCGTCTCGCCGGACTGCGAGATGGCGACCACCAGCGTGGAGCGGTCCAGAACCGGGTCGCGATAACGGAATTCGCTGGCCAGCTCCACCTCGACGGGCAGCCGGGTCCAGTGCTCGATGGCATATTTGGCCAGTAGCCCCGCGTGATACGAACTGCCGCAGGCGACCACGAAGACCTTGTCGAACTCGCGCAGTTCCTGATCGGTGAGCCGCTGCTCGTCCAGCACGATCCGGCCGTCCTGGAAGTGACCGATCAGCGTGTCGGCGACACCGGCGGGCTGCTCCTCGATCTCCTTGAGCATGAAGTAGTCGTGGCCGCCCTTCTCGGCGGCGGCCAGATCCCAATCGATGGTGAACGGGCGGGTGCGGACCGCGTCGGGCTTTCCGTCGAAATCGGTGACCTCGTAGGAGTTCGCGGTAATGACAACGGCCTGATCCTGGCCGAGCTCCACCGCTTCCCGGGTGTGCTCGATGAAGGCGGTGACATCGGAGGCGAGGAACATCTCGCCCTTGCCGACACCCACCACCAGCGGGGTCGAGCGGCGCGCGGCGATGATCGTGCCGGGATGGTCGGCGTGCGTGAAGACCAGGGTGAACGCGCCCTCCAGCCGGCGCACCACCGAGAGCGCGGAGGCCACAAAATCCCCAGCCGTCGCACCGGTGGCATAGGCGCGAGCCACCAGGTGCACGGTGACCTCGGTATCGGTATCGCTGCCGAGTTCGACTCCGGCGTCTTCGAGTTCGCGGCGCAGCGGCGCGAAGTTCTCGATGATGCCGTTGTGCACCACCGCGACCCGGTCGCCGCCGTCGCGATGCGGATGCGCATTGCGGTCGGTGGGTGCGCCGTGGGTGGCCCAGCGGGTGTGGCCCATGCCGGTGGTGCCCGCAAAACGACCTGCTCCCGTTTCGGCGAGTTCGGCCTCCAGATTGGCCAGCCGGCCTGCCTTGCGTTCGACGGCGAGCCCGCCCGCGCCGTCGAGAATGGCGACTCCGGCGGAGTCGTAGCCGCGATACTCCATGCGGCGCAACGCGTCCACCACCACACCGAGGGCGTCCCGGTACCCCACGTACCCCACGATTCCGCACATGGGCCACCAGCCTACTGGGGTAGTACCGGCTTCTGAATCCCAGTGCGGACGGGACCGGCCGAAACACCCCAATGGCCCGGCGATCGGATAAGTTCACTGTCGTGTCGGCGTCTGTGAAATCGCTCCTGAGCACTTTGACCGCCCGCGGCCCGCATTCGGTGCTGCGCGGCAACCTCGGCATTGCCGGACAGCCAGGGGTGGTGTACACACCCGAGAAGGGGCTCAACCTGCCGGCGGTGGCCTTCGGGCACGGCTGGCTGACGGGCGCTGCGAACTATCGGCGACTGCTCGAGCATCTGGCCTCCTGGGGTTACGTTGCCGCCGCGCCCGATACCGAACGCGGCCCGATCCCTTCGCATCTGAACCTCGCGACCGATCTGCTCACCACCCTGGACATCTGTGCCGGGGTGCGGCTGGGCGGGGGCGATATCAGCGTGCATCCCGACCGGCTGGCGCTGGCCGGGCACGGCATGGGTGCGGGCGCGGCGGTCATCGCCGCCTCGCAGCGTGAGGTCGCGGCCGTCGCCGCGCTCTTCCCGTCCCCCACCGCCCCGTCCGCCGAGGCCCTCGCCCCCGGAATCGACACCGCCGCACTGATCCTGGCCGGCGCCTCCGATATCGGCTCGGTCAGCTCCAATGCCATCCCGCTCGCCACCGCCTGGGGCGGCAAGACGATTCTGCGTTCGGTCGAAAAGGCCACGCACAATGGCATGGTCGAGGGCCGCCGCGCCCTGTCGGCCCTCGGCGCCGGCAAGCACGAACCCAAAACCGAACGCCTCACCCGCGCCCTCCTCGTCGGCTTCCTCAACTTCGAACTCCTCGGCGACAAGAAATACAAACTCTTCGCCGACCCCGAAGCCCTCCTGCCCCACACCGAAGTAGTCGACCCCGAAGCAGTGGAAGAAGAGCCCGAACACCCCCAGAAACTCCCCCTCCTCCAACTCGTCCAAGCCCTCCGCAAGTAAATCCACCCGCCACCCCATGGCTGGAGTCCGCCGAAACCAGCTTTGACACAGCGGGTGCGGATCCCGGCCAAACCCATTCCGGGCTGACGGCCGACATCTCGCAGTCATGACGGCGTCGCGTCTGAGAGTTCGGGGATCTCGACGCCGCCTTCTGGGATTTCTACGGTCGGATCAGTGTTGGCATGGGGCGAATTTCCTTCGGGGGCAGGGACTTCGGCGAGCGGCGCGGAGGGGGACGGAGGCGACGCACGGTCCGGGGGTGTGACCGATGCGGGATCATGGCCGGGGGCCAATTGCACCTGATCGGGTGAGACTCGGCCGGCGTCGGGGAACGGGGGCTCGTCTGGTGACGGTGGGGTTCCTTCGGACCCGGGCGGGCCTTTGATGATGCAGGACGGTGTGCCCTGGTCGGGGGATTGAGCGTCGGGGTTGGGGGCGGTTCGGCTTTCTTGTTGCGAGGCTGGGCATTCCGCTGATTGCGGCGGGATATCGCAGGAGGGGGGCGGGGAATCGCAAGTGGGGGCCGGAGCCGATTGCACAGGAGGGGCGGGGCAACTGTCGGACGGTGATTTCTCCCCGGCGCCTGGAGTTGCGGCCGGACCGGGGTCCGGATGTTGTTGCGGCCCACTGCGATTTGCTTCGGGGTGTGGGCATTGATCGGCGGGGGCTTCGCCGTCTTTACCGGTTGGGGACGGATGGTCGGCTGGATGCTGTGGGTCCGAGGCGGGATCGGCTGCGGGATCCGGGTGGACGGAAGGGTCGGAAGGGTGCAGGAGATCTGTCAGGGAGGAGAGCTTGCTGGGATCCAGAACTGACAGCAGGGATCGGATGAGGTCGGCCAGGCTGGTGAGGCCGTGGGAATCCGAATTGGGCTGGGATTGCGGGTGACTGAAGCCCTCCGATTGCGCGCCGGGTGCAGCTCGGTTGACACCGTCGGGCGGAGCAGAAGGTGCGGACTGGACTGGACCGTTCAGCCGCGCGTTGGGGACTGACTGCGCCTCCTCCGGCGGGGTGTTCGGCATCGATTGGGGCTGTACACATCCAGCAGAGCGGGAGCCTGGGGATGGGTCCGGCGCGGAGGCTGACGACGAGTCCGGCGGGCAGTGTGGTTGGGCGGATTGCGATTCCACCGCAGCCGGTGCGGTCGAGGCGGGCCCGGCGGCCTGGGGACCGCCTGAGGTGACGGACGGATAGCTCTGATGTGGTTGCACCGGAGCCGGTTCCGGTCGCTGCACCCCTCCGGCGTCCGGCACTGCCTGCGGTTGCCGTCTCCGTTCACCCGGGGCCGTTTCCGGCTGTTGCCCCCGTTCAGCCGGAGCCGGTTTCGGCTGCGGTCCCCGAGCGGCGTCCGGAGACTGTTCCGAAGCGGGCGCGACGACGGGGATCGCGGCGGGCTGCGGGTAGGGCAGGTCCAGGATCTGGTTCATGGCCGCGACAATGGTGTCGTAATGGGATTCGAAGCAGCGGTTGGCGGTGGTGCAGGCTGCCTGGAATTCAACGAGTTTGCGTTCCACATCGGGTTTGAAGGTCGTGGTGAGCCAGGGGTCGGGGTGATCGCCGAGCATGGCTTCGATATCGTCTGGCGACTTGCCTGCGATCGCGAGTTTCCTTGCGCCGTCGGTGGTTTCCTCGAGCAACCCCAGCACGCTCTCAGCTTTGCTGAGCACGGCCTGCCGCAGTGGCTCGACGGCAGCACCGATGGCCGTGGCGGCGGTGCGGGCGGCATCGATATCCTCACGGGCCCGGCGCAATTGGGTGACCACCATCGCGAGCGCCGCACCGCCGGCGCCGCTGGCCCAGCAGGACGGGAGGCTTTGCGCCACACCGTACTGGGCAGCCCACTGCGCTTCGGTTTGGTCGAGCGCCTGCACCAATTCCGTTCGCGCACTGTCGAGTTTCGCGAGATCGGCGCTGCGCTGCTCGTCGTATGCGGCTTGCAAGGCGCTGAGGTCGACATCATGTGGCGCCGTGAACGCCTTGTCGTAGAGCGGCAGGAACCGCTCCCAGTACTCCAGCCCGGGCGCGCCGTAATCCAGGATGTCGTCGATCGATTTGCCGCTCATATCGAAGGTCATGGGTGCACCCCCGATACCGCGGCCGCGCGCTCATGATCGATGCGCGCGTAATCCGCAGCTGCGCCGTCGAATACGTCGGCAGTCGCAGCCGTGACCGTTGACCAGCGGTGCAGGCACGCCGCAATGTGCTCGAATCCGTGCTGCACTGCCGCGCCCGACGCTGAATAGTTGCGCCCGGCTTCGTCATTGCCGATGCCGAACACATGCGCACCCACCCGGCGGGACTGCTGCTCGAGCGTATCGGCGCACCCCCGCAGTGTGGTGATCGTGTCGCGCAGCCCGTCCAGATCTACGCCGAGCACGTCGAATCCACCCATCGATCCCCCCTCGCTCGAATCCCCCCGGTTCGGCTACCTGCCCAGGCGCCCTTCGTCTGTGCGCACCCACTCGGAGGAGCCGTCCGGATGATGATGGAACTCCCAGGCCGAGTAGTCACCGCCGGTATCCACGACGGTCACATGATCGGCGTACCCGTCGTGATCCATATCGGTCCACACGTGCATGGCGTGGTCGGTATTGGTGGTCACGGTGTCGGGCAGACCGTCACCATCGATATCCTGGGTCGGGTGCGCTAGCTCTATCGCGCCGAGCGCACCGAGCTCGGAATGTGAGTCGAGATTCGGCAGATCCAGGCCCGGCAGATCACCCGATGTGACCATGTGCGCTCCTCCGCAGTGACGTGATAACCATCCTGTCACTCGCGCCGACGGCACGCAGCCCCTTCATACCGAATGTGGATAACTCTCAGCTGTGGATAACTCAGTGCTTCGGAATGATGATCCACAGAATGATGTAGAGGATGAACTGCGGTCCGGGCAGCAGGCAGGAGAGCACGAACAGCAGCCGGACGATATTGGCGTTCCAGCCGAAGTATTCGGCAATGCCCCCGCATACTCCGGCAATCCACTTGTCATGGTTCGAACGGGTCAGGCGCTTGGTGGTCTGTGTTGTCATACCTCCACTCTCCGCACCGCGGGCCCGCCGCACATCGGTCCCCTGACCCATTCCCACCCTGAACTTCGGTAGGGCGGAGTCAGGGTGCAACCCTGAACAGGGCAGAATCGCGCAGGTGAGCACCACTCTGCATGCGCGCGGACTCGCTGCCGGACACGGCGAACGCACCCTCTTCGAAGACCTCGATCTCATCCTGGCCCCCGGCGATGTGATCGGCCTGGTGGGGGTGAACGGCGCCGGAAAGTCCACTCTGCTGCGCATGCTCGCCGACGGGCACGCCCCCGAGGGCGAGATCACCCTCAGCCCGCCCGATGCCACGGTCGGCTATCTGGCCCAGGAGCCGGAGCGCATCGAGGGCGAGACGGTGCTCGAATTCCTGCGCCGCCGCACCGGCGTCGGCGAGGCCCAGCGCATCATGGACGAGGCCGCCGAACGACTGGCCGAAGGCGGCGACGACGAGTTCTCCCCCGCCCTGGAACGCTGGCTCGCCCTCGGCGGCGCGGATCTGGAGCAGCGCGCCGACGAGACCGCCGCCGACCTCGGCCTGACCGCCAGCCTGCCGCACGGCCTGGAAACCCTCATGACAGTTCTGTCCGGCGGCCAGGCGGCCCGCGCTGGTCTGGCCTCGGTCCTGCTGTCCCGCTTCGACATTCTGCTGCTGGACGAGCCCACCAACGACCTCGACCTGGACGGCCTGGCCCGCCTGGAACAGTTCGTCACCGGCATCCGCGAGCCGCTCATGGTGATCAGCCACGACCGAGAGTTCCTGGCGCGCACCGTGAACAGCATTGTGGAACTGGATCTGGCACAGCAGCAGGTCGGCATCTACGACGGTGGCTACGAGTCGTATCTCGAGGAACGCGAGATCGCCCGCCGCCACGTCCGCGAGGCCTTCGAGGACTACGCCGACACCAAGGCCGGCCTCGAAGCCCGCGCCGGCATGCAGCGCAATTGGATGGAACACGGCGTGCGCAATGCCCGCCGCAAGAGCAAACAGGACTCCGACAAACTCGGCCGCAAAGCGCGCGCGGAAGCCACCGAGAAGCAGGCGTCGAAGGTCAAACAGACCATGCGCCGCATCGAACGCCTGGACGCGGTCGAGGAGCCGCGCAAGGAATGGGAACTGCGCATGGTCATCGCCGCCGCCCCCCGCAGCGGCTCGGTCGTCGCCACCCTCTCGAATGCGACTGTCACACGCGGTGATTTCACCCTCGGCCCCGTCACCGTCCAGGTGGACTACGGCGACCGCATCGTCCTGACCGGAGCCAACGGCGCGGGCAAATCCACCCTGCTGTCGGTCCTGCTCGGAAAAACGAAGCCGGACACCGGATCCGCCGCCCTGGGCTCTGCGGTGGCGATCGGCGAGGTAGACCAGGCCCGCGGCCTCTTCCGCGGAACCTCCACCCTCTCCGATACTTTCAGTGCCGAAATCCCCGACTGGCCCGAAGCCGAAGTCCGCACCCTCCTGGCCAAATTCGGCCTCCGCGGCCCACACGTCCTGCGCCCCAACGACACCCTCTCCCCCGGCGAACGCACCCGAGCCGCCCTGGCCCTCCTCCAAGCCCGCGGCGTCAACCTCCTGGTCCTCGACGAGCCCACCAACCACCTGGACCTGGCCGCCATCGAACAACTCGAGGAGGCAGTCGAATCCTTCACCGGCACAGTCCTCCTCGTCACCCACGACCGCCGCATGCTCGACAACGTCCGCGCCACCCGCCGCTGGCACCTGGAGAGCGGCAACCTCACAGAGAACTAGCCACCCAACCGAGAGCCGAACAATTCCGGCGTGACCACCCAGTCGTGGCCCACCAACCCGCAGGCCATTTCACCGAGAGGGCTCTCACGGTGGCGACACGCCGCAAACCGCCACCGTGAGAGCCCTCTCGATGAGTAAGCCTCCCCAAGGGCACCCCCAGCCCTTGTTCTTGCGTCTCTTGTCTTTTCGGGTTTTGTCTCGCAAGGTAACCAGGGCCAGTCCCCCCGTCAGGAACGTGAGGTTCCCCCCTGAGCCGGGAGCCCAAGCCGGGTACGGCAGGCGACGTGCCCAGCACGGCTTCTTTTCCGCACGCCTGTCGACGGAACAGCGTGTCTCTCTACCGAACAGCCCCGACAAGGTTCGTTCGATCCAGAGATACGCTGTCCGACCCACAAGACGGGCTGTGCGATCCAGACACGGGCTGTCCGCTCAGCCGAGACGGGCTGTGCCGGTCGAGCAAACAGGCAGTGCGATCGAGCAGACAGGCTGTGCGGCCAGCTGGGGTCAGACGGCGGCGACCAGCTTGGCGAGGTCGTCGGCCAGGCGCTGGGCGAGGCCGGGGTCGGTGGCTTCCACCATGACGCGGACCAGCTGTTCGGTTCCGCTGGGGCGCAGCAGGACTCGGCCGGTGTCGCCGAGGAGGCGTTCGGCTTCGGTGACCGCGGCGACGACCTCGGTGGCGGCCGCGACGGCGGCCTTGTCGGAGACGTGGACGTTCACCAGGACCTGCGGGACGGTCTGCACGATGGCCGCGAGATCGGCCAGGGTGCGGCCGGTTTCGGCCATTCGGGCCATCAGCTTCAGGCCGGTGAGGACGCCGTCGCCGGTGGTGCCGAATTTGGGCAGCACCACATGGCCGGATTGTTCGCCGCCGAGGGTGAGGCCGCTGCGGCGCAGCTCCTCCAGCACGTAGCGATCGCCGACGGCGGTGGTGCGCATGGCGATTCCGGCCTCGCGCATGGCGATATGCAGACCCAGATTGCTCATGACGGTGGCGACGAGGGTGTCCTCGGCCAGTTCGCCGGAGTCCCGCATGGCCAGCGCGATGACGGCCATGATGGCGTCGCCGTCGACGATGGCGCCGGTGGCGTCCACGGCCAGGCAGCGGTCGGCGTCACCGTCCAGCGCCAGGCCCAGATCGCCGCCGTGTTCGACCACCGCGCGCTGGATCGGCCCCAGATGCGTCGATCCGCAACCCTCGTTGATGTTCAGGCCGTCGGGATCGGCATTGATGGCGACCACCGTCGCGCCTGCCTCACGGAGGGCGGCCGGGCCGACCTCGGAGGCCGCGCCGTGCGCGCAGTCCACCACCACGGTGAGCCCGCTCAGGTCACGCCCGGCGGCTTCCACCAGGTGCTCCACATAGCGCTCATGGGTGCCTTCGAGGCTGTACTGATCGTGGGTGCCGAACAGCTGTCCCGGCTTGCCGAGTACCCGCCCGACGCCCGCGCCCACGGGCCGATTGAACCTGCCCTCGGCCATGAGCGTCTCGATGCGGTCCTCGATGGCGTCGTCGAGCTTGTGCCCGCCCGCGGCGAAGATCTTGATGCCGTTGTCCGGCATGGGATTGTGCGAGGCGGAGATCATCACGCCCAGGCACGCGTCGTACACGCCGGTGAGGTAGGCGACGGCCGGTGTCGGCAGGACACCTACCGAAAGTACGTCCACGCCAACGGAAGTCAGCCCCGCGGTGACTGCGGCCTCCAGCATTTCACCACTGGCACGCGGGTCACGCCCCACCACGGCCAGCGCGCGCTTCTTCCCGCGACTGAGCACCTGCGCCGCGGCGGCCGAAACCTGCAGCGCCAGTTCCGGACTCAGCGAGTCGTTGGCGAGCCCGCGGACTCCGTCGGTGCCGAACAAACGTCCCATACCTCACCCCTGACTGGTCGATATACAGCACGAGAGCAGGCACCCGGACGGTTCGCGAAAACCGTTGCAGGGAGCCTGCTCTCGTACAGGTTGCCGTGTAGACCGTACCGCGTTCGGCCCGAAGCAGGTTCGAACACGGTGCAGCCCGACGGCGGAAAATCAGCGCTTCGAGTACTGCGGCGCCTTGCGGGCCTTCTTCAGACCGTACTTCTTACGCTCGACGGCGCGGTCGTCACGGGTCAGGAAGCCGGCACGCTTGAGAGCGGGACGGTCATCCGGGGTGACGATGATCAGCGCACGCGCGATCGCCAGACGCAGGGCGCCGGCCTGACCGGACGGGCCGCCGCCGACGAGACGAGCGAAGATGTCGAAGGACTCGCTGCGCTCGACGAGCACCAGCGGGGACTTCACCAGCTGCTGGTGCACCTTGTTCGGGAAGTAGTTCTCGATGGTGCGGCCGTTCAGCACGAAGTTGCCGGAACCCGGCACCAGGCGCACGCGAACAACGGCTTCCTTACGACGGCCGACGGTCTGCACCGGGCGGTCGATGAGGACCGGAGCGAAGGTCTCTTCCTCGGCGGTGAACTCGGCCTCGTAGCCGTCACCCTCCTCGACGACCTCGACGGTGGTGTCTTCCACGACGAACTCGTCGTCGTTGAATTCCTCAGGAGCGGTCACTGTGCCACCTGCTTGATCTCGAACGGAATGGGCTGCTGGGCAGCATGCGGGTGGTTCGGGCCTGCGTAGACCTTCAGCTTGCCGCCGATGCTGTTACCGAGCTTGTTCTTCGGGATCATGCCCTTGACCGCGCGCTCGACCAGACGGTCGGGGCGGGTGTCCAGGATTTCGCCGACGGAGCGGGACTTGAGTCCGCCCGGGTGCCCGGAGTGGGTGTGGATGAACTTGTTCTCACGCTTGTTGCCAGAAACGGCAACCTTGTCAGCGTTGATGATGATGACGAAGTCGCCACCATCGACGTGCGGAGCGTAGGTCGGCTTGGTCTTGCCGCGCAGCAGGTTCGCTGCCTGAACGGCGAGACGTCCGAGGACTACGTCAGTGGCGTCGATGACGTACCACTGGCGGGTCACGTCACCCGCCTTCGGGCTGTACGTAGGCACAGTCGTTCCCTGTCTGTCGTATGTGGTGCCAGCCAGGCATGTGGTCGAGTGATCCCGGCGGCTGGTGGAGACCCGGGGCTCGCGCGACAGCCAGGAATGAACCCCGGCCGTACCGCACGCCAACGAGCCACAGTACCAGCGCCGCCCCATCGACCTGAAACCGGCCGCTGCCCCACCGGCCGGAACCGGACTACGACCAGGTCAGATCTGCATCGGCGGGCCCGGGTCCACACCGCGGACCGGTCCCGGAATGGTGTAGCGCAGCGTATCGATGCCGAGCGTGAGGCAACCTAGGTGCTGCGGATCGTCGATGCTGGAGATGCCCGGCAGCGGGGTGCCCGATGCCCACGGGGTCAGCGCGCAGACCTGATCGATCAGGTGCGTATCCAACATGTCGGATATGCCGGACTGCCCGGCCGCGAGCTGCACCGATTCGGTATCGGAATGCATCATGCCCATGGCGCCCAGCGCGGCGGCGCCGATGATGATGGGCGCACCGAACAGGTTGCCCTTCATCTTGTTCCACAGCTTGCCCTTGCGCTTGCCGTCACCACCGGAACTCGAATCAGACTGTCCGGCACCTTCTTCCGGCGGCTGCGGATTCGGCTGACGCGACCCACTCTGCGGCATCGACCCACCGTACATCGCACCGGCCTGACCAGGAGCGTTTCCGGAAGGACCCGCAAAGTTCGCACCCGGTCCGGCGTAGTTGCCCGGACCGTATCCCGTGCCCGGAGCGCCGTAACCACCCTGTCCGGGCTGGCCGTACTGGCCCTGCGCGGACCCGTCCTGCGGGCCGTAGCCGGGTTGCCCCTGCTGTCCGTAGTTCGGTTGCCCCGGCTGGCCGTAACCGGGTTGCCCCTGCGGAGCGCCGGTCGGACCGTAACCCGGACCATATTGCACCGCAGGAGGATTGGGCTGACCCGCGCCGGGGCTCTGCTGCCCCGAACCCGGGTTCTGCTGTCCCGCACCGGGATTAGGCTGCCCGGGCCCATAGCCCTCACCGGCCGGACGCTGTTGCGCACCGGGCTGGCCGTAACCCTGCCCCTCCTGGCCGTAACCCTGCCCCTCCTGGCCGTAACCCTGCCCCTCCTGGCCGGGCTGCGCCGTATGCCCCATGACAGCCGTCATCTGATCATCGGCCGGAGTCCCCGGCGGCCGGGTGAAACGTCCACCCACCCCCGCCAGCCCCGGCGGCAGCCCGCCGCGCGATGCGGTCGGAACCTGCGCGAGGTCCTCGGCACTCACCCGCCGGGTCTCCCCCGCCGGATCGACCACCGGCTGCGTTCCGGTGACAGGACCTGCCGCATGCGAAGATTCGGTGCGCGGTGCACCGGATTCACTCGGCGGCGCCACATTTCGCGGACCCTGATCCACCGGCCGGGCCTCCGCACCTGCGGGCTCGGGCACCGCCGGGCCCTGCGGCGCGACCTGTCCGTGCCGCGGGAACTCCCCGGTCGAGGGCCCGGACCGGCCACCGTGGTCCGCATGCCGCGGCGCGCTCGGGGCCGAACCCTGTTGCGGGACCTGCGTTTCCGGGCGAGCCGCCATCGCCTCCGCGGTGAGCTCACTGTCATTGACCAGCAGATGCGTGGCGCCGAGCACCAGCGCGTGCATCGGATGCTCCGCCACGTGGAACCGGTGCCCGAGATGGTTCTGGAAGGCCAGTCGCAGCGCGTCGTTGAAGCACACATTGCCCGCCAGCAGCACGGTGGAGGTATCGGCGCCGACGCCGCGCGCGGCGGCCATCACCTCGATGACCACATTGTCGGCGGCCCGCGCCTGATGCAGAGCGTCGGCGGTGATGGGCACGCTCACCGATTCGGTGGGCTGATCGTCGTCGCCGTGCACGGCCACCACCAGCACTTCACGTCCGTCGGAGTAGACGCCGGTGGCGCCGACCCCCGGCCCGCGACCGGTGCCGCGCACCAGCCCGAGCGCGCGAATGTATCCGGAGAGCGCCACCGATTCGGGCAGCGCCTCGGCCACAACGCCGAGGTTCTCGACCAGGCGCACGAATTCGTCGACCTTGGGGTCGGGCCACTCATCGGGGAACGGCAGCGCCAGCACATCGGGCTGCGCGCCCAGATGCGTGATCACCGCCGCCAGCGGATTGAACATGCGGGCCTTGAACACCAGGTCCGCGGGCCAGGTCGCCCCGGCCACCACGATCTGCGGATGCCCCAGGATGTCGCGCACATCGGAGATGGCGATGCCGACGTCGGGACGCCGGTCCACACCTGCGGTATGCAGTCGGCCGGATGAATCCGCCAGCAGATAGGCGGGCGGTGTATATGTGCCCTCGACCTGGACCGGACGTATCGACGCGCCACCGCCACCGGCGGCCACCGATACCACGTCCCAGCCCAGATGCACTGCCCCAACTCGAGCTGTCACAGCCATCAGTGTGCCTGCTCGCCGAGGGAAGCGCGCGACTCCCTGCCCAACCGGGCCCCCGGGCTCATACCGCGGACTTCTTCAGCCGCAGTCGCGACCAGGTGAACAGCGTCAGAATGACGGTGAGCACCAGCAGCATGCCGATATCCAGATACCAGATATTCGCCGCATGCTTCCACAGCCGATCGGGCTGCGCGGTGGCGAAAAGCTCGCGAATATTGACCGTGGACGCGCCCGACGCATAGCCCCAGCGCGCCGGGAACAGCCACGAAACCTGTTCCAGCACAACACGGCCGGTCACCGGGATCATGCCGCCCGCCATGACCAGCTGCGCCATGATGGTGACCACCAGCAGCGGCATCACCTGCTCATTGGACTTGGCGAGCGTGGACAGCAGCAGCCCGACCACCACACAGGTCACCGCGGTCATCGCAATATCGATGTACAACTCGGCGCTACCGGCGGAGAGGACCGCGCCCGGTCCCGGCCGCTTCTTGGCCAGGAGCACGATGCCCATCATCACGCCGGACTGCAGCAGCGCCGCGAAGCTGAACACCACGACCTTGGACATCAGGTAGGAGCCGGAGCGCAATCCGACCGCGCGCTCGCGGTAGTAGATGGCACGCTCGCCCACCAGATCACGCACCGTCAGTGTCGATCCCATGAAGCAGGCGCCGAGAATCAGCACCACCAGCAGCGATTGCGCCTCACTGCCGCCGGTGGCGACGAAGGAACCGTCGGGCATCTGGGTGAACCCGCCCTTCTGGAAGCCGTTCTTGCCCGGCACCACCAGCGACAGCCCGCCAAGCACGAACGGAAGTATCAGCAGGAAGGCGAGATACCCGCGATCGGCGAGCACCAGCCGGAACTGCCGGCGCGACAGTGTCGAGAACTGCTTGAGCGCACTGGATTTCGGTGGCTTCGCCTTTCCGCCCGGCTGCACGGCCGGTGGTGGTGGCGCAAACGCCTGCCGGGAACGGAAATTCGCGAACGCGCGATCGGGATCACTGGCGACGCGGGAGAAGATCTCCGCCCAGTCACTGGTGCCGAGGAAATCGCGCACACTGCCCGGATGCCCGCAGAACGCGGTCTTGCCGCCGGGAGCGAGCAGCAGCACCTGATCGCACATATCCAGGCACGCAACGGAATGCGTGACCACGATAACGGTGCGGCCGGCGTCGGCGAGCTCGCGCAGCATGGTCATGACCTGACGGTCCAGCGCCGGATCCAGACCGGAGGTGGGCTCGTCGAGAATCAGCAGCGAGGGACCGGTGAGCAGTTCCATGGCCACCGAGGCGCGCTTGCGCTGACCACCGGAGAGCCGGTCCACCCGGGTATCGGCATGCTGGGTGAGCGAAAGCTCGTCCAGCACACCGTCGATGACGCGCTGCCGGTCGGCCCGGCTGGTATCGGGCGGCAGTCGCAGCTGTGCGGCGAAACCGAGCGCCTGTTTGACGGTGAGCTGCCGGTGCAGCACATCGTCCTGCGGCACCATGCCGATGCGCGAGCGCAGCGCTTCGTATTCGGCGTGCAGCCCGCGACCCTCGAAGGTGACCACACCCGAGGACGGTTGTGTCGTTCCCGCAATGAGTTTCGACAACGTCGACTTGCCCGCACCGGACGGGCCGATGAGCGCGGTCAGCGTGCCCCGCCCGGCCTGCATATTCACATCGACGAGCAGCTGCTTATTGCCCTCGACGGTGAAACCGACCCCGTGCACGTGCAGACCCTGCTCGGCGGGCGGGCGCTCCCGGCGCACGAGAGTGCCCTGCTGAACCTCGAAGTCGACATTGCCGACGGTGATGATGTCGCGGTCGCGCAGCACCGCGCGCTGCTCGCGGCGGCCGTTGACGAAGGTGCCATTGGCCGATCCGAGATCCTCGATGGCCAGATTGCCGCGATCGGACAGCAGCCGGGCATGCCGGCGCGAGGCCAGCGGATCATTGACGACGATCTGATTGTCACTGGTACGGCCGATGTTCAAGCCGCCCGGCGGAATTCGATCCGCCCGCGCGGCCGGACCGGTGGCCGCGCGGGCCCGCACCGGCGGCGCCGCCGAAATGCTGGCCTTGGCAGTCATATTCAGATTGTCCGGAGCTTCCGGGTGCAGCGGCACCGACGGCTGCACCGGCTGCTGCCGCGACTGCGGCGGGACCGGATGCTGCTGTCCGGACTGCGGCTGTACCGGGTGCTGCTGTCCCGACTGCGGCTGTACCGGGTGCTGCTGTCCCGACTGCGGCTGTACCGGATGCTGCGGCCCGGATTGCGCAGGGCGCGGCGGTACATGCACCGGCGGCTGGGCCCCGCTGACAGGCGGACGCCCACCCTGTACGTGCGGCTGCTGCCCGGAGACCGGCGGGCGCTGCTGCGGCGGCGTAGGCGGCCACTGCGGCTGCGGCCGATTCTGCACCGGCGGCACCCAGCGCTGCTGTGGCTGCGGCTGCGACGGCGGTCCCTGCGGGGTCCCCACCCGCGGAATCAGGTGCAGCAGTGGACCGGTGATGGCATCGCCGAGCCGAACCTGGGTGGGCCGGTCGATCGGGATCGGCTGGCTCAACCGGCGAGCGTCCACGAAGACGCCGTTGGTGCTGCCGTTATCGGCGAGCACCCAGCTGTTCCCGCGCCAGGCCAGGGTCGCGTGCACACGGGAAACCAGCGGGCTGTCGACAAAAACCGTGACTTCCGGGGCCCGCCCCATGGTGATCTGCTGGCTCGCGTCGAAGACCCGATCGGTTCCTTCATGACGCACGGTGATCTGCTGCGCCCCCGGTAAAGACATGGCCCGGATACTACCGGCTGCACCGCCGCGGACCCGGGGAGTATCCGGCCGTCCACCGAGAGCCCGGCGGCAGGCATCGATCCGGCCGCAACCGCCCGGAACCGCAGGTAACCCGCACGGCGCGGTGGCGGCCCGGCGGATAATATGCGTGAGGCTCGGGCTGCGCGGTATGCCGCGATATCCGATCCGGGGTGGATTTACGGTCGGCCGTGAGGGAGTGGATGTGGGGATGCGCGGGCGCCGGGCGACAGTGACATTCGCCGTTCTCACCTTGATCGCGGTGCTGTTGACCGGGTGCACACGAAACATCGGCGGCCGGGCGGTCTCGATCTACGACGATCCGTTCAAAGTGGCCGGACTGCCCACCACCAGTGGTCCGAACGGACCGCGCACGGGCATCCCGGATTCGACGCTCACAGCGTCGAATTCCGACGGCGGGCCGATCGACAAGCTGGTCCTCAACGCCCTCGACGATATTCAGACCTATTGGCAGGGTGAGTATCCGAAGGAGTTCGACGGCGCCTTCACACCCGTCGACAAGTTCATCTCCTGGAGCGCGAAGGCCCCGCGAGCGCAGTCCGTGCAGTTCTGTCAGGAGAGCACCTACCGGCTCGTCAATGCCGCGTTCTGCAGTCTCGACGGCTCCATCGGCTGGGACCGCACGGTGCTGCTGCCGACCGTGCAGGACACCTTCGGGAAGATGTCGGTGGTGACGGTGCTGGCGCACGAGTACGGCCACGCCATCCAGACCATGGCCAATATCGTCAATCGCAAGACCCCGACCCTGGTCAAGGAGCAGCAGGCCGACTGTTTCTCCGGCGCGTTCATTCGCTATGTGGCAGAGGGCAAAGCGAAGCACTTCACCATCAATACCTCCGACGGACTGAACGCGATCCTGGCCACCACCGTCGCCATTCGTGACGAGAATCCGAATGATCCGGGCAGCGTGCACGGTTCCGCGTTCGAGCGTGTCACCGCCGTGCAGGTCGGTTTCACCGATGGGCCCAAGGGCTGTAAAGGCATCGACACCAAGGAGATCGAGCGCCGGCGCGGCAATCTGCCGCAGTCGCTGGGCAGTGACACCGCCGACAATGAGACGGATGTGGACCAGGCCCATCTCGACCAGCTGACCAAGGAGATGGCCGCCATCATGCCGATCTCCAAGGAGCCGAAGTACAGCTACGACAGCGCGAAGATGAGCTGCCGCAATGGAAAAGACACCGAGCCGGTCACCTACTGCCCCGCCACCAACACCATCGGCACCGATCTGCCCGCGCTGCACGATCGGGGCGTGGTCAATACCGATGAGCAGGACGGCCTTCCGGTCAAGGTGACCGGCGCCTTCACCGCCTACGTGGTCTTCATCTCCCGCTACGCGCTGGCGGTGCAGCAGAGCACCGGGCAGACGCTCAAGGGTGCGAAGACCGGTCTGCGCGCGGCCTGCCTCTCCGGCGTGATCACCGGAAAGATGGCCGACCCCAGCCGATCCAAGTCCGACGGTGATATCGGGCTGTCCTCGGGCGATCTGGACGAGGCGGTATCGGGCCTGCTCACCGACGGCCTGGCCGCCAGCGACACCGACGGCAATACGGTGCCGAGCGGCTTCTCCCGAGTGGACGCGTTCCGCGCCGGCGTCCTGGGCAACCAGAACACCTGCACCTCACGGTATTCCTAGGACACCGGCCCCCGTCATCCCGGCATGCGTGTGGCCGGGATCCACGGCCTCTACCCGAACGGCGGCGGCGCGACCGGCTCCAGCCGCAGCACCCGATTTCCCAGCATCATCTCGGTCCCCGGAACCAGCGTCATCGGCTGATTCGCTTGCAGCCGAACCCAATCCCGATATCCGGGCAGCCGCGCCCGGGTGCCGTTGGTCGATCCCCGATCGACGAGCATGACATCCCAGTTCACCAGGCGGATTTCGGCGTGCGCCCGGGACATGCCACCGGAATTGTCGTCGATCTTCAAGGGCGCCAGCCCCGCTCGCGCCGCCTCGGACTGCTCCGGATCGCGGCCCACCACGGCGTCGGCGGCCAGCATGTAGGTCATACCGTCGTCGAGCACCAGCATGCCCAGCGGCGGCCGGATCACCTCGGCCACCGGCTGGGTCTGATCCACCGGCATCCCGCACACACTGCAGAACGCCGACCGGGGATCGCTGGGATGCGCTCGCGCACACTTGAATCCGAGCACCTTGACGGTGAGCGCGGTGGCCTTGGCTGTCGCCTCGAGCCGGCGCTGCAGATCCGGATCGGGTTTCGGCGCCGGATTGGTGCCGCCCGTTTCGGCCGGGCCGCCGCTCGGGTCAACCCGTCGGACGCCGCCCATCTCGGTGGGTGCGCGATGCGGGTCGAAGTCGTCCGCAGCCCGCCCGAGCGGATCGTAACCGGCTGTGGCAGGGGGTGATTCGAGCTCCCGCTCATCGCTCGGAACAGGCGGCAGATACAGCCCGGCGGGAACACTGGTCGAGGTGCGGGTCGGAGTCAGGTTGGGATCCAGCGGAATCGGCTGTGAGTCCGACTCATAGGCGGCGGTCGGCGGCGGATCCGGCGGCTGCGGCACCGCCGGTTCCCCTTCGAACCACACCACCGCGCCCACGGCCTGCGCGACACCCGCCACCAGCGAACCGATTCCGCGCTCGGGTAGCTCCGGCACCCGCCGCTTGCCATCCTCGACGAACAGCGCCGCGGCCCGCCCGGGCTGCTCGGCGACCCGGTCCACGGTGAATGCCGCATCACCGCCGCGGTAGTACTCGACCGCGCGCCCGGCCAGCACCGCGGTCACCGAACCGTGCAGGAAGATGGCGAGGCCACCATTCTGGGCGGCGGTCAGAATGCCGAACTCGACCGGCTGTCCCGGTGAGATCCGCTCGGCCTCCTTCATGAGCCAGCGCGTCGCCTGCCGCGCCACCAGCCCGCCGGGACCGCCGGGCGACTGCCGGGCCGCCTCGGTCACCAGATCGGCCAGGGCATTCGCCGCGGCCACGGCCCGCGAACCCGCTGTCAATCGCTCCCGCTCCCGGTGCGCGACCAGCAGTACCGACCCCGCGACCCGCATGAGCACATGGTTGCCCGCGACAACCTCGACCTGCCGATCCATCAACGGAACCGGCCCCTGGAATACACGCGGCACGGGACGTTCAACACAGAGACCAGGTTACGTGCACCGGCTTCCGCTGGGTCATCCCGGCGCGGGTGCAGTCGGTAAGCTCCGGCTGGCAGCGCCCCATACCACCGAGTCGATCAGGAGTCCCAGCATGGCGATGAGTCCCGGCACCATCGTCGGCGGCTACCGGATCGTGCGGGTACTCGGCTCCGGCGGTATGGGCACCGTCTACCTCGGCAAGCATCCGAGCCTGCCGCGCATGGATGCGCTGAAGGTGCTGTCCGCGGACCTGTCCCGCGATCAGGAGTTCCGGGCGCGCTTCGAACGCGAGGCCAATCTGGTTGCGGGCCTGGACCATCCGAATATCGTCTCGGTGCACAATCGGGGCGAGGAGAACGGCCAGCTGTGGATCGCCATGCAGTATGTGGAGGGCACCGACGCCTCGGCCGAGGCCAAACGCGATCCGGCCGCCATGACTCCGCTGCGCGCGCTGAGCATTACCACCCAGGTCGGCAAGGGCCTGGACTACGCGCACCGCAAGGGCCTGCTGCACCGCGATATCAAACCCGCCAACTTCCTGCTCTCCAGTGTGGACGGCGAGGACGAGCGCGCCCTGCTGGCCGATTTCGGTGTGGCCAAATCCACCGAGGACACCACCGAACTCACCCAGACCGGCAGTTTCGTGGCGACCATCGCCTATGCCCCGCCGGAGCAGCTCTCCGGCGACACCCTCGACCACCGCGCCGATATCTACAGCCTGGCCTGCTCGTTCTACAAGCTGCTCGTCGGCCAGAACCCTTATCCGGCAACACAACCGGCCATGGTCATGATGGGTCACCTACATGAGCCGCCGCCCCGTCCCACCGCGATCAATCCGCATCTGCCCGTCGCGCTGGACTATCTCTTCGCGCGCGCCCTGGCCAAGAATCCGGCCGATCGCTTCAACAGCTCCCGGGAATTCACCGATGCGGCGGCCAATGCGCTGACGCCCGGCTACAACCCGGTCTCCACCCACACCTCCCCCACCTATCCCATTCAGGTGGCGTCGCCCGGCATGCTGCAGCGCCCGGGTGAGAATGCCAGCGCCGCAGTCACTTCCAAGACCGCGGTGGCCGGGGGTAAGAAGAACCGCAAACGCCGCTACCTCGGCGCGGCCGCCGGAGCGGTGGTGGTGGCGGTGGCCGCCGGTGTCGGGATCGTCGCTCTGAGCGGCGGTGATCACACCGGCAACCCCCCGGCCGCCGATTCGGTGACCGCCGCCCCCACCTCGGCGAACAGCGGTCTGACCCCACTGGCCCAGGCGCGCAGTAACAATCCCGCCTTCCAGGGCAAGGTCATCACGCTGGTGGACGTCAACCAGCAGAGCTCGGCCCTGGGCCACTATTCGATCTACCTGACCGGCAGCCAGCAGGCGAAGTTCATGGAGAGCCTCGGCTTCGTCTACAACGTCGCGTACTCGCCCAATGGCGATGAGACCTCGCCGCGCGCCTCGGACGGCTGGGGTTCGCTGCAGGTGACCGACAACTCCTATGTCGTCGCCGTCCGCAGTGACGAAAAGGCCGGTGGCGGTGGACTACTCGGCCTCCCCAGCGAAATTACCAGCTCGCGGGCCATCGTGGTGCCGCTCGACGACCCCGCCGCCGTCGCCGCCATGCGCAATTGGACCCCGGACTCGGAACAGGTTCTGCTGAGCAAACTGGTGCCGGTACTGCACAACCGGGTGAAGTAGGGTGGCCCGATCGCGGGCCGACGGAGGGGAACCATGCGGAAACTGGGGCGGGCGGCGCTCAGCGCCACAGTAGCGCTGGCGCTCGCACTGACGGCGGCCTGTGGATCCGGATCACACAAACCGGCCGGCCTCCCCGTACCGGTCGTGAACCTGGCAAGCCTGGACGTCGGAAACCTCACCACCCAGCCCAAGTACTACGGCAAGCCGACCGTATTCGATATGGCCAGGCAGGTGGAGGCCATGCGGATGGGCGGCTACATACCGCTGCCCGTGCAGGTCGATCCGGAGGTCAAGTATCCGGCGCAGGCCATGGGCGTCACGGTGCGCACCTTCGTCGACTTCGCTTCGCAGGCGATCCACAGCCGCGTCGCCGCCGACCCGGCCGTATTGAACGCCGCCGCAAAGGGATTTCTTTCAGGATTTGTCAGCAGTGGCAAATCCGATGAGAAGGTCAGCCTGTCGTACGAGCTGGAGAACATCGTCCTGCTCTTCACCGACGACAAATCCGCGGCCGATGCGGCACAGGCGCTCGGACAGGCCGATTTCGACGCCACCCCCGGCGCCGAGCGGATCCAGATCGACAAGTATCCGGCCGCCTACGCCCTGGCCGAGAACAGTGACGGCGGCCCGGTCCGGTCCTGGTATGCCACCGGCAGATTCGTCATTCTGACCAATATCTTCGACAGTGTCCTGGGTGCGATCGGCTCCCGGGATCTGCCCAAGCAGATCGGCCGGGTGCAACGCAGCCTGGATGTCATACCGCCGGCGCTCGCCACCTTCCCTGCCACGCCGGTGGACCAGCTCATGGAGGTTCCGGTGGATCCGGACGGCATCATGGCGCGGGCGCTGCCCACCTTCGCCGATGATCCCGATCAGGCCGGCATGCCGGGTGTGTACGACCGCCAGGGCGGGCTGCAGGTCGTGCAGGGGCCCGACGAGGTCAAGCTTTTCGACGACGCGGGCGTGGACCGGGTGGCGTGGAAGGGCAACTACGTCTACCGCGCCCGCGACGCCGCGGGCGCGGCCGAGATCGTCGCGGCGCACAGCGAGACCTCACGGCTGTTCCGGCCCGCCGAATCACCGAAGAATCTGCCGAATGCCAAATGCCGCAAGTACATCGGCCCGGAATTCGCGGCAAACGCGCACTACTGCTTCGTCTCCTACGGCCGATACGCCGCCGAGGTGTCGGCGGGTCAGCTGCTGGACGCACAGCAGCGCATTTCCGCGCAGTACGCCATTCTGGTCAATGCACACTGAGCCGGGGGGACTGTGATGCTGTCACGACGAATTCGCGGCGGGGCCCTGGGTCTTGCCGCACTCGCGCTGACCGGGTGCGGAGCACACGTCGGCGGCACGGCGCATCCGGACGAAATCGATGTGCGCACACTGGATGTGGGGCCGTACTCCACCGCGCCGCTGGAGCAGCGGTACATCTACTACCCCTCCATGTCCTCCGGTCTGAATCTGGCGTCCATGCGGCTGGCCGACCAGGTGGTCAACGGTCCGGAGATCGATCCGACACTCAAATACGGCACCGGGATGGCGGCCTTCACCAACGCCGACAGTGCGACCATGCTCGCGGCGGTTGCCCGGCCGGTGCTCGCGAGCAATGGCATGCTGTTCGGCGTCAGCGCCAGCAATGCGGACCGGCAGCTCGACAGGAATGAGCCGATACCGGGCGATCTGGGGTTCACCGTGGTCACCGTCGTGCAGTTTTCGGACGAGGCCGCCGCGGCCAAGGCGGCCGCCGAACTGGACGCCGCCGACTTCGGAGTCGCGGCGGACGTGAATCAGCCGCTCACATTGGCCAAATATCCTGCCGCGCACGCACATTGGCGTCCCGGCGTGGCTTCGATGGGATCGACGCTGGCGCACGGCAATTATGTCATCGACCTCATGGCGGGCGAGAAGACGCCGGAGGCAGATCCGCTGACCGCCCTCGCCGAGAAGGTGTACGACACCGAACTGCCGCTGCTGGACGGATTGAAGCCCCTCAGCAAAGAGGATGCATTACGCCTGCCCGACGACCCCGACGATATGTTGCGGCAGACGCTGTCGCCCAGCGCTTTCGGCATTCCGGACCCGCAGACGCAGGCCCGCTACGAATTGCGCGGTTTCCTGAATCAGGTCGGCGATCAAGACTATTGGTCACGCCTGATGAAAACCGCCGGTGTGGACCGCTTCTCGAAGAGTTCGGAAATGGCGAGCAGCAGCATGCTGTACCGGACCCGCGATACCGCCGCCGCGACACAGCTGGCGGGGGTGATTCTGGACAAGTCCTATCCGGGCCCAGCCGATGCACCGGCGGTGCTGCCGAAT
This sequence comes from Nocardia sp. NPDC006630, assembly GCF_040611495.1. Classification (NCBI taxonomy): domain Bacteria; kingdom Bacillati; phylum Actinomycetota; class Actinomycetes; order Mycobacteriales; family Nocardiaceae; genus Nocardia; species Nocardia sp. NPDC006630. The sequence goes on along the minus strand of NZ_JBEXOK010000005.1, from coordinate 567,001 downwards.
TCGAAATGCGGCGAAAACCCTATTCAGGACAACTTCGAGATCAAGCGCTTTCGCTGTGTGGTGACGTATCGCCAATACGTTGCGACGGTGGAGAGCGATCAGTTGGACGACGCCCATCAGCGGGCCGCGGCACAGTACGGATTGCTGGCAAACAGCACCTGGTGACCCCGGTGTGACCGTACGCACTGGTCAGCGACACCGATCCTTGGGTAGTGTGCTGGCCAATTGCTGTCACAGGGGTGGAACCGCCGGGCCAGGACCCTCGTCTAATCACTGTGTAAAGGTCGTCAGCCCGCGCTGTGCTCGACACCGCGTTGTTCGAACTGATTGAAAGGAGGCACCGTGGCCGGTGCATTCGAAGCCAGTAATGAGCTCATCCAGGCCAAGGCCCAGGAGTTCAAGAAGACGCACGACATGCTCATGCACGCCATTGCGGATCTGAAGCGCGATGAAGACAACATGACCGTCGGCTCGAACTGGCAGGGCGGGGCACGCGATGCGTTCAACGCCTTCATGGAGCGCTACTACTTCCAGGCCGACAAGCTCAACGACAAGCTGGTGCAGACGACCGAGAACCTCATCCGGGTCGGCTCCAACTACGAAGAGCACGACCAGGACTACAAGGCCCAGATCAATGCGCAGGTCTCCAGCCTCGACCTGCCGCCCGTGTAACCCGAACCGGACGCACACACTTCAGTAAAGGACAGCACCATGGCAGCAGCGAACGGTCAGGTCATCTCCGCGCACTTCGAAGGCGTGGCGGACGGCGCCAACTCGGTCATCCGCCGAGCGGAGCACATTCGCGACCAGCTCGAAGCCTTCCACCGCAGCGTGGAGGAGTTCGTCACCAACAATTGGAAGGGCGACGCCAACGAAGCGTTCGCCGATATGCAACGCACCTGGAACACCCACGTGGCCCAGCTCAACGCCACCCTCAGCGGCGCAGGCACCCTGGTCCGCACCGGCAATGCCGAACTCCAGGCCAAGGACATCGCCCTCGCCGGCCTGTTCTGACCCGCAGCACAAACCAATAGCGCGCCCTGGCGAATACATGCCGGGGCGCGCTGGCTTATGCACCGGAGCACGCCGGCTTATGCCACGGAGCACGCCAGCTTTTGCACCGGAGCACGCCGGCTTCGCAGGACGGGGCGCGCCGGTTCGCGGAGTCGTCGTCGCCCGCACCATCAACGCTTTCGGGCAGTCCCCCCGTCATCCCGGCATGTTTCTGGCCGGGATCCCCCGTGGATCCCGGCCACAAGCCCGCCGGGATGACGGGGGATGCGACTGACGAGCACCTCAGCCGGTTATGCCGGTGGGAGCCAGCCGAGTTGGATGAGGTCTTCGCCGGCGCGGGTGACATAGGTGCCGCGGCCGGGGGGCATAAGGGCGGGGCGGGCGTTGCCGAAGAGAATGCCCTCATCGCGGCTGCAGCTCATGATGAGGGCGGCCGAGTTGAGCTCCTTCATGCGATTGAGGGTGGCCTCGTAGAGGGCGCGGCCGGCGCCGCCGGAGCGGCGGGCGATGATCAGGTGGAAGCCCAGATCCCGGGCATGCGCGAGATGATCCACCAGGGCGTGCAGCGGATTGCCGGTGGCGGTCGCGACCAGGTCGTAGTCGTCCACGATCACGTACAGCTCGGGCCCCTTCCACCAGGAGCGATCCTTGAGCTGCTGCGGCGTCACATCGGGGCCGGGCATGCGCTGGGTGACGTACGCGGCCAGATCGGTCATCTGCTGGGTGAATTGTGGTGCGGTGGAGCCGTATCCGGCGAGATAGCCCTGCGGCACCGTGCCGAGCATGGTGCGCCGATAGTCACCCATGATGATGCGCGCCTGATCCGGGGTATTGGACGCGCAGATCGACTGGACGATCGAACGCAGCAGCGTGGACTTACCGCTCTCCGAATCACCGATGATCACCAAGTGCGGGCTGACGGTGAAGTCCAATTGCGCAGGGGCCAGCTCGGATTCAGTGATCCCGATCGGGAAACGCAGTGTCGGCTGCGCAGAATCCACTGCGGTAGGCCAGTTTCCAGCCGAAGCGAGCAACTCTTCCCTGGGCAGCCGCTCCGGAAGCATGCGCACCCGCGGTGCGGGACGGCCGGGCGTCCGTTCGGAAATAGCCGAAACAGCCTGCGCCACCCCGATTCCCAGCGTCTGCGGGTTCGGATCACCGTCGATACGCGGCAGCGCCGTGAGCATATGCAGCAGATCGGCGGTCATACCGCGACCGGGCCTGCCCATCGGAACCAGAGCCGCGAACTTGCGCCCCAGATCCGAATCCATGGGATCACCGAGCCGCAGCTCGATGCGCGTGCCGATCTGATCCTTGAGCGCGGGCCGCGCCTCCGGCCAGCGCGCCAGTGAGATCACCACGTGCACCCCGTACGAAAGCCCCTGCACCGCAAGGTTCATGACGGTCTGCTCCAGCGCCTCGAACTCCTGCCGGAAGCTGCCGTACCCGTCGATCACCAGGAAGGCGTCCCCGAACGGATCCTCGTGCGCTCCCGCGGCGGCCGAACTCGCCGCCGGATCGAGCGCCCGCAGCCGCCGGAACTCCGCCATGGATTCGATGCCGAGCTGCCGGAACCGCGCCTCACGCTGCCGCACGATGGTCACCATCTCGGCGACCGTGCGCCGCACCTTATCGCTCTCTATGCGGCTCGCGACCGTGCCGACATGCGGCAGCCCCTCCAACCCGACCAGTGTGCCGCCACCGAAGTCGAGCAGATAGAACTGCACCTGTTCGGCGGTGTGCGTCAGGGACATTCCCATGACCAGCGACCGCAGCGCCGTCGACTTACCCGACTGCGGGCCGCCGACCACCGCCACATTGCCGCGCGAACCGGACAGGTCCACCACCAGCGGATCACGGCGCTGATCGTAGGGCCGGTCGACAATGCCGATGGGCGCACGCAGGGCGGCGACCGGATTCCAATCACCGGTGAGCACCGAGCGCGGCACGAGTTGATCCAGCGTGGGCGCCGCATCCAGTGGCGGCAGCCAGATTTCGTGTGCCGGGCGCCCGTGCTCACGCACCCGCGACACCAGCATCTGCAGGTTGGAGACCTGTTCGGCATCCGGGTGCGCTTCCACCAGATCGGCCAGCGCGGGCAGCGGAATATGGTCCTCGGGACGGAAATCCACGTGGATGGCGGTGAACGGGCGTGCGGTGATGTCGATATCGCCGCCCCCCGCGTCCACTGCGACATCACGCTGCGAACCGACACCCACATAGGGCCCGGAAACATACGAGGACTGGAACCGCACGATCTCGCCGGAGTCGGACTTCAAATAGCCACCGCCCGGATTGCCCGGCAGATTGTAGGCATCGGGCACACCCAGAACCTGCCGGGATTCATTGGCGGAGAACGTCTTCAAGCCGATCCGATAGGACAGATGACTCTCCAGCCCCTTGAGCCGCCCCTCCTCCAGCCGCTGCGAAGCCAGCAGCAGATGCACATGCAGCGAGCGCCCCAGCCGCCCGATCATGGTGAACAACTCGGCGAAATCCGGGTGCTGCGACAGCAATTCGGAGAATTCGTCCAGCACCACGAACAGCGCGGGCATCGGATCGAGATCCGCACCGGCCGCGCGCGCCTTCTCGTATTCGGAGACATTGGCGAAATTGCCTGCCGCACGCAGCACTTCCTGCCGGCGGTTCATCTCACCGGCGAGCGCGTCGCGCATACGATCGACGAGGTCGGCCTCCTCCTCCAGATTGGTGATGATGGCCGCGACATGCGCCACCCCCTCCAACCCGAGAAAGGTCGCACCGCCCTTGAAGTCGACGAGCACAAAATTGAGCTGATCGGGTGAGTGCGTGGCGATGAGCGAAAGCACCAGCGTCCGAAGGAATTCCGACTTGCCCGACCCCGTCGCGCCGATGCACAGACCATGCGGCCCCATGCCGCCCTCGGCGGCTTCCTTGATATCGAGGACCACCGGCAGCCCGTCCGCACCGACACCGAACGGCACCCGCAGCCGTTCCCGCCCGTAGCGCGGCTGCCAGGCGCTCTCGGGATTGAACGCGCCGAGATCACCGAGGCCCAGCAGCTGCGACCAGCTCGAAATGACCTCGCCCTCGGCACCGGTATCGGCACCCGCGCGCGGCAGGGCGGCCCGATACGGTGCGAGTCGCCGCGCCGCCTGCTCGGCCTCGCGAGCGGTAATACGGTCGATGACCGCGAAGCGTTCCATGCCGCCGGTGGCCCCGCGTCCCGCGCACTCGCCGTTCTCCACCAGCATCTGAATGCCGCGCGAGGCGGCCAGCCGCGGCGCGTATCCGCACAGGTCGATCACGGTGACGCCTTCGAAACCGTTCTCCCGCAGGGGATCTTCCTCGGCCTCGAGCAGTCCGCCGTCCACCACCAGCACGAGCTGCGTCAGGCCGGGATTCGGCGGCTGATTGCGCGAATAGCGAACCCTGTTGTGCAGCAGCGAATGCAGGCTCGCATGCGCCTGCCGAATGGATCCGTACACCATGCGCTCACTGCCGACGCCGTCCTGCGACTCCGGATGCTGGGTGTGCGGCAGCCATTTCGCCCATTCCCACTCACGCGCGGTATCGGGTCCGCAGACCACCGCGACGAGTACCTGATCCGGGCCCTGGAACATGGCGAGCTGCAGTAGCATGGCCCGCGTCATCTCGCGGGCCTGTGCCCGGTCTCCGGTCAGCTGAACGCTCGCGAAGCCCTTCACCGCAAGGGCCGTCGGCAGATCCGGCACCGTCGAATGGGTCCGGACGAAGCGCCGCAGCGACACCGCAGCTATCGGCTCCAGCTCCTCCACCGGACCGGTCTCCGGGGCCACCAGCCGGGTGGCCAGACGCTGACTGCCGAGCCCGATGCGGGCATGACAGAAATCCTTGTCGCCAGGACGTCGCTCCCACATGCGCGTGGTGCCCGCGAGCATCCACACCACCCCGGGTTCGGGATGACTCCACTCGACCGCCGCGCGCTGCTGCCCCGCCGTCTCCTCGACGTCCCGCCGGACCTGGTCGAGATAGCGCAGATAGTCCTTGCGATCCTCGTTGGCCTCCGCGGCCTTTTGTCCCTTTCCTCCCTGACCTGCGTACATGCCGATCATGGAGAAGACCATCATCATCGGGAACATCAGACTCATGGGATTGGTGGCGATACCGCTGCCCGAGGTGAACATGAGCACGACCATGCCCAGCATGCCGACACCCATGACCAAGGGCATGAGCTTGGAAAACAAGTTCGCTGGAATATTGCGCGGAATCTCCGGCGGCGGCTGTAGCGTCACCTCGCCACCCGGTGAGCGCGGAATCTCCCGGCGTGGACGGCGCTGGAATCGGACAGTGCTCATCGCGTGCAGAATCCCCCATCGGATGTCTGGAATGCGGGGCTCAGTGTACGTACAGCGATCGTTATGACGTACAGTGCGGGCAGCATTTCTGCATATCCCGGCGCTGCGACGGTGGTTTCGCGCGCACTCAGAGGGCACAAAAGACGCACACCGAGGTGGGGGCAGCGTGACCAACGCGCGAATGGACCATATCGACGACGCACGCGGCACCGTCCGCGCGCCGGATCTCGCGCGCGTCACCCTGCTGGCCAAGCACACCCAGGTCGATATGGCCATTCCGATCGATGTACCGGTCGCCCTGGTCATCCCCAGCGTGGTCGATATGGTCGCCCAGCACAGCCGCACCAATGACTTCGACAATGACGGCGAACACTTCGAACCGCACGAGTGGGTGCTCGCCCGCATCGGGCAGCCGCCGCTGTCCAATTCCCTCAGCCTGGCCGAACAGGGCGTGCGCGACGGCGAGCTGCTCATGCTGGAGAGCGCCGAACACACCGCGCCCACACCACTGTTCGACGACATTATGTACAACGTCGCCATTGCCGATGCCGACCACTTCCGCGGCTGGTCACCCCGCACCGCCCGGCTGACCGGCTCACTGCTGGCGGTGCTGACCATGCTGGTCGGCTGCCTCGGGCTGCTGGCCGCACCCGATGCCGTCTCCGGCTGGGTGAGCGGCCCCGTCGCACTGTTCGTAGCCGTCCTGCTAGTGGTGTCGAGCATGGTGCTCAGCCGCATGTACCGCGATACCGCGAGCGCACTCGTGCTGGGCGGCTGCGCCCTGCCGGCGGCCTTCAGCGCGGGCATGCTCTTCGTCCCCGATCACTACGGCTGGGCGAATCTGCTGCTCGGCGCGGTATTGGCCGGTGCCACAGCGATTCTCGCGTGGCGGGTGAGCGGCGTCGGACTGGGCCTGTTCATCGGCGCGACCACCCTCGCGGTCTATCTGGTTCCCGCCGCGCTCGTCGGCCTGCTCACCCATCTCCCGTCGAAGGCCATCGGCGCCGGCGCCGCAGCGCTGGGACTGGCCGGATTATCGCTCGCACCAAGGCTTTCCATGCTGCTGGCCAGGCTGCCGCTGCCGCCGGTGCCCGCGCCCGGAACGCCGATCGACCCCACCGAAGACGATCCGGACGATCACCGCGCCCTGCCCAGCCTGGACGCCCTGCGCACCAAATCCGAACGGGCGCGCAGGTATCTGGCCGGACTGGTCGCCGCCACCACCCTCGTGGCCGGGGCGGGCGCACTGACCGCCACCGACCCGCATGCGGACAGCACCTACTGGCCGGGCCTGGCGCTCGCCGTGGTCTGCGCCGTGGTTCTCATGTTCCGCAGCCGCACCTACGCGGGCGCGGAACAGGCCGTCATCCTCATCGCCGGCGGCGCGGCCATGCTGCTGATCCTGTTGGGCGGCGCGGCTTTTCTGGTGGACCAGCCCCTCGCCGTCTTCGGCGCGGCACTGATCCTGCTGGTGGCAGCGCTGGTACTCGGCATCATCGTGCCGCGACAGCAGGCCACCCCGCCGCTGCGGCGGGCGGTGGAGCTGCTGGAGTACGCGTTCGTCGCCGCCGTTGTGCCACTGGTGTTCTGGGTGACGGGCCTGTACTCGCTCGTGCGCGGACTCTGAGCGCGCGGATATTGCGATGAGTACCGAGTACTTCCGCGCAACGGTGACGGACTCCGCCCTGTCATGGCGCAGCCCCGGACTGCGAACGGTCGCCGCCACGGCGGCACTGGCGTCGGCGCTCTCGTTCGGCATCGGCATCGCCCCCGAGGCGGCGCAGGCGAATCCCATTGCAGCCCAGACTGATCGACCCCCAGCCATCGATCCGGGCCTACTGCCACCCGGTGGTCCCGCCGCCCCGCCCGGCAAAACAGAGCACCCGGCCAACTCCCCCTGCATCAGCACCCAGGCCGGCGGCGACGGGCCGACCATCCCACCCACCCAGCGCGCCCTGGATCTGGAGCACGCCTGGCAGTTCTCCCGTGGCGCAGGACAATTGGTCGCGGTCATCGATACCGGGGTTTCCCCGCACCCGCGCCTGCCCGGCCTCATTCCCGGCGGCGATTACGTCGCCAATTCCGGTGACGGCACCGAGGACTGCGATGCGCACGGCACAATTGTCGCCGGGCTCATTGCCGCGAGTCAGGTGGGCGGCCAAGGCTTCTCCGGTGTGGCCCCGGACGCCCGGATCATGACCATTCGCCAGACCAGCGCCATGTACCAGGCCGAGGGTGCGGGCCGCGACAAAGGCCCCGACGATATGCCCGACGGCTACGGCAAGATCTCCGCACTGGCCTCGGCCGTGCGCCGGGCCGCCGATGCCGGGGCCCGCGTCATCAATATCTCCCTGGTGGCCTGCCCCACCAGCAGGCCCGAGAGCGCCGAGATGGGCGCCCTCGGCGCGGCGGTGCGCTACGCGGCCGTGGAGAAGGACGTTGTCATCGTGACCTCCGCGGGCAATACCGACAGTTGCAAGGCGAGCAATCCCGGCTTCGACCCGCTGCACCCGAACGAGGATCTCTGGGATCACGTGAATTCGTATGTGGCCCCGGCCTGGTGGGACGATTACGTGCTCTCCGTCGGCTCCATCGATGCCTTCGGCCAGCCCTCGAAGTTCACCGTCCCCGGCCCCTGGGTGGGTGTGGCCGCGCCCGGTGAGGACGTCATCTCCCTGGACCCCCGCAATACCGGCCTCACCACCGCCAAGGTCACCAATCAGGGCCAGGTGAATCGCTACAGCGGAACAAGTTTCGCCGCGCCCTACGTCTCCGGTATTGCGGCCCTGCTGCGTTCGCGCTTCCCGAATCTGCCCGCGCACGAGATCATCGAGCGCATCGAAGCCACCGCACACGCCCCCGGCGAAGGCTGGAATCCGTATGTCGGTTACGGGGCAGTCGATCCCGTGGCCGCACTCACCGCGGAGATACCGAACGAACTGCCGCCCAAGCAACCCGGCGCCGCAAAGGATCAGCAGTTGGCCATTCCCGCCCCGAAACCCGCACCGGACAACACCGCTCGCAATGTGGCGCTCATCGGCACGGGCATTGTCGGTGCCCTGCTGGTGCTGGGCTTCCTGGCGTCATTCCCCCTGCGCCGCAGGTTCGGCATGCATTCCGACGACGCCTGAGCCGCTCAGTTCTGTGCTTTGACAGGCTCTTTCGCCGGATTGGGGTCGGGGTCGACACCATCGTGCGCCACCATCGCCGCCTCGCGGCCCAGGGTCGGCCCGGACGCGATCAAACCGGCGATCGACCACGGCGCGGGTTCCGGCCGCACCGATTCCGGGTCCATACCGAGAGCTTTGGCCGATTCCAGATTCTTGATGCCGTACCGCACGCCGTAATCGGAGATGAAGAACAGGCTGTCACGCCGCTGACTATCCGGTTCGATACCGGTGGTCTGCACGTACGCGCCCGATCCGGGCTTCATATAGAAGCTGTCGACCGCCGGGCCATTGCCGTCGGCCTGGGCCAGCGGCACCAATCGGGCCCGGTCCGGTATGGGCACCGCATGACCGGTGAGCACCGTCAGATCGGCGTGCCTGCTGCCATCGGCCTGGTCGGCGGATTCGACCGGCCGCCAGGACAGGCAGTCGACCGGCTGATCCTTACCGTCCACAATGGCCGGGGCCTGGTCCGGATAGTTCGCGACCGGCAGCGCCGCGGACACCGGCGCCCCGGTGCGGTCGGCCTGGCCGATGTGATCGTCGGCGGCCGTGGACCGGTAGGCATTGCGCACGATATCGGCGGTCAGCGCCGACACCGGCTGCAGCCCGTCCGCGAGCACCACATAGTTCTTGTTGTCGGTGCGCACCTGCACCACATCGCCGATGCGGTGGTCGCCGATCGAATAGTCCGGCGCCGCACCGGCATCCGCGATCAGCGGCGGCACGATCGGCAGCACCTCGGGAATGGCGTCGAGCAGCCCCGGACTGATCGGCCGCGGCGTCAGGCCGCGAATATCGAGGGCGTCCACCACGGCTCGATCGTTCATATCCACCTGGGCACGCTGATTGTCGTAGACCAGATAGGTGTGATCACGCCCCTGTACGAGCAGGCCTCTACCCGAGTCCAGCCCGGATACCTTGCCCCGCAACGGATCACCGGCCAGCACCGAGGTGGTCAGGGTGCGACTGCCGTCATTGGCGAGCACATCGCAGATCGTCCAGGTGCGACCGCCCGGCGTGGAATCGAAGGCGAGCGAGGCGGGTGCGCCGGGAATGCCGATCAGCTGCCCACGCGGCTTCTTCGCGAGTTCGGTCTCCTTCACCGTGGCGGGTTTGGCGGCCTCCCCCGCCGCCAGGCGTGCCGAGGTGAGGTTCAGCGCCGGGTGCACCACATTGTCGAGGACCACGTAGACGGCCCCCGTGTCCTTGCCTATGAGGATCTTGTTGGAGCCGATCTTGTCCTGCGGCCGTAGCAGAGCAAGTACTCCGCAACCGGCCAGGGCGACGCACGCGAGGATCAATCCGACACTGAAGGCCCGTGATTGCGACCGCATGGGGTCGTGCAGCATCCGCACGTCCCTGCGCACCAGGGCGTGTTCCATGCGACGAACCAGGAAGCGATAACCGCTCACCTGCCATCGGGTCGTCGGTTTTGAAGGCATTGAAACTCCCCCGACCAGTCATTGCGTTCGCCGCACACAGTACAGTTCGGCGGGATCTTCATTCGCACTCGGCCACGAAGCCGCGGGGCCGAACCGCATTATCGGGAGACGACGATGGCCGCATCCGGCACCATTTCGCGCCCGCTGCCGGGCCGGATCACCCTGGCAAACCTGCTGGTCGCCCAGTTGACCGCAGCGGTCGTGCTGGTGGTCGCGGCGGTGTGCGGAGTGCCGTTCCGGGTGGCCTTCGGGGTCGCCATAGCGTGCGGACTGGTCTTGTTGTTACCCCTGGGCAAACGAACAGTTTGCGATTGGCTGGGCACCCGAATCCGCTTCCGCGCCCGCCGTCCGCACCCGGGCGCCGGCCTCATCGACTTCCACAGCGGTGACGGCCGCTCACTCGGGCTGTTCCGGGACGGCAGCCGGGTCGTCGCGGTGGTCGAGGTCCTGCCGCCCAAGGGCGGACTGACCCGGCTCGACCGCACCACCGTGCAGGCCTCACATCTGCTGCCGCTGCCCGAGCTCGCGAAAAGCCTTACCCAGCACGATATTCAGCTCGCCGGCATCGATATCGTCTCGCACGGTCACCGCAGTCGCTCCGGCACGCCCGCGGGCGCCATCTACGAATCCCTGCTCGGCCCGCTGCCCGCGACCGCGCACCGGACCGTATGGCTGGCCATCGCCTTCGACCCGCTGCTGTGCCCCGATGCCGCCGATCGCCGCGGCGGCGGACTGGACGGCGCCTGCCGGGCCGTCACCATCGCCACCCAGCGCATCCTGCGGACCCTGGAGGATGCCGACTGCCCGGCCCGCACGCTGACCGCGCCCGAGATCACGAAGGCCGCCCTGCAGATCACCGCGGGCCTGGACCCGCGCGAGCTCACCCAGCACTGGCGCTACACCGAATTCGGCAACAGTGTGAATATCGGTGCGGCCGTGGACCCGGCGCGATTGGACTCCGAACAGCTGGCCCGGCTGTGGGTGCCCGCCTCCCGGGGCACCACGGTGGCGCTGCGACTGCGGCCCGGCCGTACCGCCGACACCGTGCGCATCGGCGCGGCCTGGCGGCTCACCGCACGGGAACTGCCGCAGGAGCAATTGCAGCCGCACATGATCTCCATGAACGGCCGCCACCGCGAGAGCCTGCTCGCCCACCTGCCGCTGGCGGTGCCCGGCCTGGGCGACACCGTCCCCACCGAGGTGCGCGACGTCGCGGCAATCGGTGCGGTACAGCTGGCCTCCGCCGGTTGCGGACAGCTGCTCGGCTCCGATGACGAGGGTAGTGGCGTCGCGGTACGTCTTGTGGGCCAGGGCATTTCGAGCGTGTATGTCTCCGGCGAACTGTATCTCGCGCAACAGCTGGTGTTCCGCGCGCTGGCCGTGGGCGAACGCGTCCTGATTCGCACACAGCGACCGGACGCCTGGGAGCAGTTGATCACCACCATCGGCAATCCCGAACGCCTGACCCTCGCCGCCGAAACCCATGAATCCGATGCGGGATTCACCGCAGTGCTGGTGGACGGCGTGCTCGCGCCTGCGCCGCATGCGGGCGTCACCACCCTCTACCTGGCGGACGATCCGCTGGGCTGGCCGGGCGCGCGGCCCGATCTGTCCATCGTGCAACCGGAGGCGATGGGGAATCGCATCACCCTGCGCACCGGCACCACCCGGGTGGAACTGAACCTGGTCTCCATCCCCCGCGAATCCACCTACATCGGACAGCCCCGGGCGGCGCACGCCCTGGCGGGTCAGCCCGGATAAGGTTCGGCGGCCGCGCGCAAAGTCCTTCCCCACCAATCGAGTTGACCCAGCAGGCGCTGTGCCGCATCGATAGCCGCACCGTCCCGCGTCTCCCCCGCCGCATCGAATTTCCGCTTGGCCTCATGGAAGCTGACGGTCTCGCGGATCGACACCATATGCACCTCCGCCACCACCTGCCGCAATTGCTCCACCGCGCGCAGCCCGCCCGACAAACCGCCGTAGCTGACAAAACCGATGGGCTTACCCCGCCATTCACGCTTGCCCGTATCGAGCGCGGTCTTCAACGCCGCCGGATACCCGTGGTTGTACTCCGAGGTGACCACCACGAATGCGTCTGCCGCATCGATCCTTTCGAGATAAGCCCGTACCTCGTCCGTCACGCTCAAATCCACCGGCAACGGCGTATCGATGAGATCGATGACCCCCACCTCGAATCGCTCATCCGCCCGCGCCACCCGCACGAACCAGTCCGCGACCACCGGCGCGAACCGCCCCGCCCGCACACTCGCCACGATCACTTCCAGCCGCAAGGGAGTACTCACCGCACCATCCTCCCCCGCTCCCCCCACACAGCGCGCTTCCTAACCACACCGAACAACGCGCGTCCCCGCCAAACAGTCCGTATAACCACTGCGCGACGCGAAAGATAACCACTGCGCGACGCGAGAGCAGGCTGCGCGATACCGGGCCGGGCTGCGCGATGCGCCCGCACGTACCCATGCGCATCACACAGCGCGCGTCCTCGGCATAAAGCCCCTGCAGGGGCTGCGCCATGAGTAGGCGGGCTGCGCGATGTGCCCGCAGCGGTCTTCGGCCTCGGCTGGTGAGGTCGCGCCGTCAGCGGTGACCGCGAGGCGCGGTTCGGCTGTGGGGTGTTGGCTTCAGTGACTGTCGGCGGAGTTGGCGGCGTAGGCGGCAAGGCCGGCGGCAGGGGTGGTCCTGGCAGTGAAATCCAGTGCGCGGCGGGCGCGTTCGGGGTCGGCGACCAGATGCCGGATATCGGTGATCCGATAGTGCCCGGTCACGATGGGCGACGGACCGTTCAGCGCCTTCGACATGGTGGCGGCCACCTCCCACAGCGTGAGCGGCCGCCCCGAGGCGATATTCAGCGGCACGAACCCGGCCAGCCGCCGGTCGACAGCGGCCACGGTGGCGGCGGCGACATCACGCACATGCACGAAATCCCTTACCTGCCCGCCGTCCTCGAACACCTGCGGCGCCCGCCCGGCCAGCAATTCCGTTCGAAACCGTGCCGCCACAGCCGATTCCGCCGACCGTATCCGCCGTCCACCCACCGACTCCCCGTACACATGGTGATACCGCAGCACCGTGGCCGCCGATCCGGTGCTCGCGACCCACGCCAGCGCATAGTGCTCCTGCGCCACTTTGCTTGCCGCATAAGCGCTCCGGGGCCGCAGCGGCGCATCCTCGCCCAGCGGTTCCCAGGTCAGCAGATCACCCGTGCGCGGAGCGCGATGATCGAACAATCCCCGATCCAGATCCGCCCGTCGCCGCAATCCGGGGAAGAACGGCCCGGCCCGGCCCGCCCGATACCGTCCCTCGCCGTACACGGCCACCGACGATGCCAGTACCAGCCGCCGCACCCCGGCTCGCTCCATGGCCGCGAGCAATATCGCCGTCCCCGCGTCATTGTGCGTGGCGTACAGGGCGGCCTGCTGCATCTCCAGCGGCCCCGGCCGCGCGGCCCCGTGCCCGGCCTCCCCGACCGGCGCCCGCACACACGGCCCGGCCCCGTGCCCGACATCCTCGCGCCGCCCGGAACCCGCCCGCCCGCGCCCACCGGAGTGGCCGAATTCGTGTGCCCCCTCCGATCCGGGGCCGGACTCGAGCCGCCCGTCGTCGCCCCCGAGCGGCCGAACCGGTCCCGAATCGATACCGGCGGGCTCGTTATCCCCAGCGGCGGGCGGCGTGGAGGCACGGCCGGCCGAACTGCTCCCCGCTCCGGACCGCGCCACCGACAGATCCAGCACCGGGACCGCGGCAGCCAGATGGCAGACCACGTCCACACCGCGCAGCAGCGGTTCCAAGGCATCCGGATTGCGAATATCTACGAGGGAAACCCGCTCGGGCGCAGTGACATTCGGCCCGTGCACGGCTTCGAGCATGGCATCCACGGCAATGACCTCATGGCCCGCGGCGAGCAGCGCGCGATGCACATGGGAGCCGATGTACCCGGCCGCACCGGTCAGCAGTACTCGCATCCGGTCGGCCTGCGGTCCGCCTTCGCTCATGACTTCCAGCGTAGGCGACCGGCACGGATACGCGCCCGGGAGATATGCGCAGGCCCGGTCCGACCTGGGAAGATCGGACCGGGCCTACGTCAGAGGGGCCGGAACTACGGCAGTTCGAAGGGCAGCTGAACCCCGGTGCCGGAGTGCACGCTGCAGTCCGCGCAGGTGTCATCGCCCTCGACGGCGGCGACGGCCCGGCGCACCAGCGCCTTGAACGGCACCAGGTTCCGCTCGAATTCGGCGAAGACGTCGATGGCGCTGACCCCGTGCCCGGATTCCACACCGGCATCCAGATCGGTGACGAGAGCGATTGCGGAGTAGCACATTTCGAGCTCACGGGCGAGCACGGCCTCGGGATGCCCGGTCATATTGACCAGCTCCCAGCCCAGCCCGGCGAACCACTGGCTCTCGGCGCGCGTGGAGAAGCGCGGGCCCTGCACCACGACCATGGTGCCGTGATCCTTCAGCGGCAGTTCGGTGCCGGCGGCCGAGATGGCGGCGGTGCGCAGTTCCGCGCAGTACGGGTCGGCAAAGGAGACGTGCACGCCGCCCGCGTCGAAGAAGGTCTGATCCCGGCCGGAGGTGCGATCGACCAGCTGATCCGGCACGGCCACGGTGCCCGGCCCCCAGTCGGCGCGCAGGCTGCCGACCGCACAGGGCCCGAAGATGCGGCGCACGCCGAGCGAGCGCAGCGCCCACATATTGGCCCGGTAGGGCACCGTATGCGGCGAGAACTCGTGCTTGCGCCCGTGTCGCGGCAGGAAGGCCACCGAACGCCCCTCCACCTCGCCGATGGTGATGGGCGCGCTCGGCGCGCCGAAGGGGGTGTCGACCTCCACCGTGGTCGCATCGTCACCGAAGAAGTCGTAGAACCCGCTGCCGCCGATAATGGCCAGCGTGGCCCGAGGATCCGAACTCATGCCGCAATTGTTGCGCATGGGCGTATGAGTGGTGCTACCAGGCCCGGACCTGTACCCTAGGGGGGTATTGATGCCGGGAGTGAGGAAATCGTCGGTGACCAACGAAGAGACCACCACCGCCGAGCCGTCGGCACTCGACCACACCGAGCCGTCGGCACACGACCACGCGACGCACGGCTACATCACCGCCAAGGACGACTACCTCAAGCGGTTGCGCCGGATCGAGGGCCAGTCCCGCGGCCTGCAGCGCATGGTCGAAGAGGAAAAGTACTGCATCGACATCCTGACCCAGGTCTCCGCCATGACCAAGGCCCTGCAGGCTGTCGCCATGGGCCTGCTGGAGGATCACATCAGCCACTGTGTGGTCGACGCGGCCATCGCGGGCGGCCCCGAGGCCGAGGCCAAGATCAAGGAAGCCACCGACGCCATCGCGCGTCTCGTGCGCTCCTGACCTCAGCAGGCAGCGGTATCGCCCGGATACTGCCCGAGCGTGAGCGGCACGGCCCAGCGTTCAGCACCCAGGCGCCGCGCCGAGCCGGGGCGTGCGGCCCGGGGAGCCTGCTGGCCGCCCTTCCGAACCCGGTGCTGCAGTGTGAGATCCGAATCCCCGGCGCGAGTCGTGTCCAGTTCCAGATCCGCGAACAGAATGCCCTCCGCGCCCTCGTCGAGCGGCGTGACGACATCGGTGCCGTCGGCCCCGTAGATCCGCGCCCGGCCACTGCGCGTGACGACCGGGGCGCCGCCCCGGCCCGCCCAGGCCGCATCCGCGACCACCACGCAGGGCGCGACCACATACGCACCCGCCTCCAGCGCGTACATACGGCTCACAGTGACACTCGAATCCGGTCCCGGCGCTTCACCGTTCAGACCGCCCGGCCAGGCCGCCACGTGGATCTGCTCCTCGTCGGCGCGCAGCGCGCGGGTGAGCAGCGGGCGCTGATTCTCCTGCCCGGTCAGCGCACCCACCTTGCCGATGACACTGTGATGCACGGTCGGGAGATTCGGTGTGCCGGAAGCGAATACCTTGCGCTCGACACTGTTGAGTCCGGCTTTTCGCCGAACCGAAATCAGCTGACCCATTTCGTCTATGACGGCCTGTGACATATAGATTCGGCGATCCTGTCGTTCCCCGAATCCGAGCACCACCTGGATGCCGTAGTCCCGTGCGGCGGCGGTGATTCGGCGCATTTCCGCGCCCTCGCGAATCATCGAATTTTCGCGGCAGCGAGTCGAGTACTCGACGTTCCACTGATTGGATTCCACCCAGCGCCACCACGGATAGCCCGGAAGGAAGGTCTCCGGGAATGCCACCAAACGTGCTCCACCCGCAGCGGCTGCGCCGATCAGTTCAACGACATGCTCGACACCTTCGGACAACCGCAGCCATTTCGGCTCGGCTTGGACCGCAGCGACTCGCACCGTATTCCTCATCCGACTTCCCTCATGGAAGGTCATGCTTTCGAATGGCCAACAACGGCACCATGGCAACATGTGCCGGATTACCGACCTTCCATGCCACTGCGATGTTCATTCCAATAAACAGTTCAAACCAATGTACGGAATGCGCCGGGCGTTGTCCCCATTTCCGTGCGGAAGGATCGGTAGAAACTACGCTCGGTGAGGAAACCCGAATCCCGTGCCACCGCCGACAGCGGCAACTGCGGTGCGGTGCGCAACAACTCGCAGGCACGTTCGATTCGCATGCGGCGCAGCACCGCTCCCGGACCACCTTCGAACTCACCGAACACGCGATACAAGGTACGCCTCGACATTCGGCAACCTTCGGCGATTCGATCAACTCCGAGATCCGGATCGGCGCAGTTGTCGCGCATGAACGCGAGCACCCGCTGACGATTCAGGGCATCGGCCGACTGATCCCTGGCCACGCCGCCGGAGGCCGCGACCACGGCCGCGGCCAGCAGGTCCACCCCGGGCTCGGCGAGCAGCGCCGCGCCGCCCGGATCGGTGTGCTGCAATCGCGCGACACCGCGGAAGAATTGCGCCACGATTCCGGCCGAACTTTCGCCGGAAAAGCTGGTGGCCGTCGGCACTTCGGTACCGATCACTCCGTATCGCTCGCGGAGCTTGCTCAGCGGAACCTGTAGCACGACCTGTTCCCACTCCTGGTCGAATTCCCAGTGATAGGGCCGGGAAGTGTCGTAGAACACGATACCGCCGGGGCCGACTTCGGCGACCCGTTCATCCTGATGCAACCGCGCGGTGCCGGCGAGCGGAATACTCGCGAGCAAGAACTCGTCCTCGGTCCGCGCTATCAGCGAACCCGTCCGATGTATCACCTGCGGGGTCGATCCGACCACCGTCAGATCGAGATCGCCATATCGCGCATGCTCGATATGGCCACGAAAGAGTCCGGTCGGAGTCGGCGAAACCGCAAGTGGCACATAGGCCGCACTCACATGC
Source organism: Nocardia sp. NPDC006630 (assembly GCF_040611495.1). Lineage (NCBI taxonomy): Bacteria > Bacillati > Actinomycetota > Actinomycetes > Mycobacteriales > Nocardiaceae > Nocardia > Nocardia sp. NPDC006630. Next base: position 549,705 of record NZ_JBEXOK010000005.1, on the reverse strand, counting down.
GCTTCCCAGCGCTCGAAAGCCTCCACCGCCGACGCTTCCACTCCGGATCGCACCTCGATCCGATTGACCTCCGCAGACCTATCCACTCCCCATCCCTCGACAACCATCTGCGGCCGCTGACCGGCCGAATACCGGGCAGTGTGTCAGATTCCCGAACACCGGGCCAATAGCCGCGAATCACTATCGCCCGTATTGCCGAACCACCACGGCGCCACATCGGCACACCGCTATGCGGCGGACTCGCAACTGAGCTCGAGTTCGAGATCCGCGTACAGGATGCCCTCCTCGTGCCCACTCAGTGGAGCCGCCAGCTCCTCTCCCCCGGGCGCGTAAATGCGCGAGTGCCCACCGGGGCCCCGCACCAGCTGTTTGGCGGGTTCCGCACCGCCACGGCGACTTTCGCTGCCCGCCACATCCATCACCGAGCAGGCGGCGATCACATTGAGATTGCCCACCACCGCGTACCAGAGGGTGGCCGCATTGTTCACCCGCACGCCCCAGTCCACATCCCGCGCGATGATGAAACCCGGCCACGAGACGATATGCACCTGCGCGCCCGTGCGTTCCAGTTCCTGGCGCGCGGGCAGATGCAGTTGCTCCGAACCGCCCTGCACGCCGATGCGGCCGATATCGGTGCGGAACACATACGGCTCGGTCACCTCGCCGGAGCGAAAGATGTGGTGCTCCAACGGCGTCAGCTCGGGCTTGCGGCGCACACCCGCCAGCACCCCGCGATCGTCGATGAGGCACTGCGACATGTACAGCGCGCTGCCACAGCGCTCACTGAAGCCCAGCAGCACGTGTATCCGATTCCGGCGGGCGGCATCGGCGATGCGCCGGAATTCGGTGCGCCCCACCGTCATCGAATTGGTCCGGTATCGGGCGAAGAATCCCTGACCCCAGCTGACCGAATCCAGCCACAACCACCACGGGTAGCCGGGTAGGAAGGTCTCCGGGAAGGCCACCAGCTGTGCACCGCCCGCCGCCGCCGTCTCGATGAGTTCGATGGCCTGCTGAACCCCCGCGCGCAGGTCCAGCCAGCGCGGTTCGGCCTGCACGGCAGCTACGCGCACCTTTGTCGGCACCTCGGCTCCCTTCGACACGATGGGGATGATCTGTGCCATCACCCTTCGCCGAACGACTGCCGCGTGCAGCGACATCCCGTGCCGAGCTACCGACCTGGTGTGCCTGGGTCCAATTGGGCGCGGAATTGCCCTGGCGTCTGCCCGGTTTCCTCCCGGAACGCACGATAGAAGTGCCGGTCCGTGGCGAATCCGGAAGCCGCGGCGACGGCCGCGAGCGGCCGGTTGAGATCGGCGCGCAGCAGCCTGCGCGCATGCTCGACCCGCATGCGGCGAACCAGTGCGGCGGGGCCGCCGAAACCTTCGCAGAGGCGATACAGGGTGCGGCGCGAGACCAGGCAGGCATGCGCCACCTCGTCCACGGTGAGCTCCGGATCGGTGAACCGGCGGCGCAGGTACGCCAGCACCTGCTGACGCGTGTACAGCGAATCCGAGGGGGCGGGCGAGGTGCGCCCGGTCGCCAGCAGCACCGCGGAGGAGAGCATGCCCGCGATCTCCGAATCCAGTACCGTCGCGGCCTGATTCGTCTCATCGGGCGGCAGTTCGGCCAGGCCGCGGAAGAAGCCGGCCACCACACCGAGCGCACCCGTGGTCGGCATCGGCGTGGCTATCGGGAGTTCGTCGCGCACCAGACCCGCGTGCTCGAGCACCAGGTGCATGGGCGCGCGCACGATGGCGGACACCGAATTCTCGGTGGTCAGGCTCTCGATCGGGCGCGCGCTGTCGAAGAATGCGATGGAGCCGGCGGGACTGTCGGCGATCCGGCCGTTCTGCTCGGTTCGGTTCTCGCCCTTCACCACAATGTTCACCAGCAGGAATTCGGCGCTGGCCTGCTCGATCTGACGTCTGGTGCGGAAGAGGCGCTGCGCACTGGCGGACATGAGCGTGAAGCTGGAGCGATCGAACTGCGTGGTACTGACCTTGCCGTGCCAATATCCCTGGGCCAGCGGCTCGATCGTCGAGGGCAGCACGGCATCGCCGACGATCGCCTCCCACTGCTCGAACGCCTGACGAGCCGAAGTGTCCGAACTGGAGCAGACTTCGGCGGCGCTGGCGGTTGCCGCGTTACCCACTTCAGCATCATCCCACCCCGAAGGCCCCAGCAAACGAATTTGCATCCGTTTGAAACAGGCGAAACGGACTAGTTGGCAGTATTCCGGACAGTCCGCCTACCCGGTCGTCGGCGGCTCGACTGACGACCGGACGGCGTCTCCGCATCACATGACCCGGCCGGTCGGCATCATCGACGACGGGCACGCGCAGGGATGTGGAGCGCTGACGTGCACTCCCCCAAGTATTCACATCGTTAGCCACGACGTGACTGCCCACTCGTGCCAGATCACTGACTATTCACGTCAGGTGGGTTTGACACTCCATCGCGCACAATGTGCTTCGCGGCGTGCGCATCACGCGTGCACGGTACGGAATTCCCCTGGTGTCATACCCATCTCACGCTTGAAGGCGCGATAGAACTGCCGCTCCGAGACGAATCCCGCGGCGCGCGAGATCGAGAGCAGCGGTCTTGTCGGATCTGTCCGGATAAGCGCGAGCGCGCGCTCGATCCGCGTGCGCCGCAGCATGGCGGCCACCCCGTCCTCCCCGTTCTCGAACAGCCGGTACAGCGTGCGCCGCGATACCGCACAGGCATTCGCCACATGGTCCACCGTGAGCCCCGGGTCGGCGAAGTGTCGCTGGATGTATGCCAGCGCAGCCTGTTTGGTCAGCGCCTGCCCCGGCTCATCGTGCGGCGCGTCCCCCACCGCCAACTGCACCACGGAGGCGAGCAGTCCGGTGCCGTGCCGGGCCAGCACCGCCGCCTGATCCGGCGAGGTCTGCTGCAATTGCGCCAGCCCGCAGAAGAATCGGCCGACAATGCCGGCCGCGCCCTCCGGCGGAAAGCGCACCGCCGTCGGCAATTGATCCGAGGCCACCCCGGAGGCGCCCACCACCTGCGCCAGCGGCACCTGCACCGCGACCACACCCCAGGTCTGCTCGAAGTGGGCGGTGAACGGACGCGAACTCACATAGAGCATGAGCCCGAGGTCCGCCATCACCCCGACCCGGCCGTCCTGCTCCAGCCAGCCGTGCCCGTGTGTGGTCACGGTGGCGAACAGAATCGGTTCGTCCGGTTCGTGGATCAGCCGCGGAATATGCGTGATGTGCTGCCCGCTCGCGGTCAGGGTGGAAACGTCCATATCGTCGAAGCGGGACTGCACAATGCGGGCCTTGAACTCCCCCGTCCGCACCGGGGTGACCACGAGCGGCACATAGGCCTGTGCCACCGCAGCCTCCCACTGCTCGAAGGTCTCCTTCTCGGAGACTTCGGGTGTGGACTGCACCTCCACCACTGCGGGCTCAGAGCCGCCGGTCATTGGCCGATTGTCGCACTATCGGCGCTGCGTGAAGTCGAAATCCCTTCACATCGTCCAACTTTCGGTGATCGCAACCTGCAACACGAATCCTCACGGCGGACTTGAGGATTCACGACGAGCGGTTTCTGCGACCGCAGAACAACTGCGACCGGAAAGGTGTCCGAGTCAACGAATCACCCTCCACGATAAGCGAATTCGCGTCAGTCGCCGCAGCATCCGGTGGGATCGGGCACAGTACGCATTTCGCGGGTCGCCATATTGCGAGCGGCAAGATCCGAATCCGCCGGATAGTCCACGGCGATGAGGCTCAGCCCGTGCGCGGGCGCGACCGCGACGGCGCTGGCACGCTCGCGCTCGTTCAGCAGCCCGCCGACCCACTCCGGCGTGCGCCGGCCCTCCCCGACCGCCAGCACCGCGCCGACCAGACTGCGCACCATGGACCAGCAGAAGGCGTCCGCGCTGACATACGCGGTGAGCAGATCGCCCTCCCGCTCCCAGTCGAAACGCTGAAGTTCGCGAATGGTGGTGGCGCCTTCGCGGCGGCGGCAGAAGGCCGCGAAATCGTGCAGCCCCAAGAGCTTTCGAGAAGCCGCCCGCATGGCCTCCAGATCGACGCCGGGGCGCGCGGGCACCACGTGACGGGTCTGCAGTGGTTCCGCGCCGTACGGGGCGGTGGTGAGGCGATAGGCGTAGTGCCGGCGAATGGCCGAGAACCGCGCGTCGAAGTCCGGCGGCGCCGGGCGAATCCCGGTGACCCGCACATCCTTCGGCAAGAAACGCGCCAGCCGGTGCAGCAGCCGCGGGCAGTCCAGGTCGCCATGTGTATCGAAATGCGCGACCTGGCCCTGGGCGTGCACACCCGCATCGGTGCGCCCGGCCACGGTCAGCACGATGGGCTCGCGCCGCACCTTGCTCAGCGCCTCCTCCAGCACGCCCTGCACGGTGCGCAGGCCGGGCTGGCGGGCCCAGCCGGTGAAGTCGGTGCCGTCGTAGCTGATGTCCAGCCGTACCCGAACCGAAACCGGTTCCGGCGTCTGATCCTCCACGGTCACAGCGATCTCCTGGTTAACATGAGGGAAGCCCGCCGACCCGGAGGGGACGGCGGGCTTCCTCATGGAATCCGATGGAAGACTTAGTCTTCCTTCTTCTCCTCGGCAGCAGCCTCGGCCGGAGCGTCGGCAACGACCTCGGCCGGAGCGTCTTCGACAACCTCGGCCGGGGCCTCGGCGGCGACGGCCTGCTGCGAAGCGGCGACACGACGGGCCCGATCGGCCTCGTTGGTCACGGTCTTCTCGCGGACCAGCTCGATGATCGCCATCGGAGCATTGTCACCCTTGCGCGGGATGGTCTTGATGATCCGGGTGTAGCCACCCTCGCGACCCTCGAACGCAGGTCCGATGTTCGCGAAAAGCTCGTGCACGACGTCCTTGGAGCGGATCACCTTCATCACCTCGCGACGGTCGGCAAGAGTGCCGGCCTTCGCCTTGGTGACAAGCTTCTCGGCGTAGGGGCGCAGCGCCTTGGCCTTGGACTCGGTGGTCGTGATGCGACCGTGCTCGAAGAGCGCCGTCGCCAGATTGGCGAAGATCGCCTTCTGGTGCGACGCCGACCCGCCGAAGCGAGCACCCTTCTTGGGCTTGGGCATTGGAATCTCCTGTGTCTAAGACCGTTCGGGGCGCCCGCCCCATACGGCCTAAAGCTGTTCGGTCTCGGCGTAGTCCTGCTCGCCGCTGTCGGTGTCGCTGAACGAACCGCTGTCGCTCCAGGTGCCGCTCGCCGCGTCGTAACCGACGACGGAGGACGGATCGAAGGAGGCCGGGGAGTCCTTGAGGGACAGACCAAGCGAGTGCAGCTTGACCTTGACCTCGTCGATGGACTTCTGGCCGAAGTTACGGATATCCAGCAGATCGGACTCGGTGCGGGCAACCAGCTCGCCGACGGTGTGAACACCCTCGCGCTTGAGGCAGTTGTAGGACCGCACGGTCAGATCCAGGTCCTCGATCGGCAGACCGAACGAGGCGATGTGGTCCGCCTCGGCCGGGCTCGGGCCGATCTCGATGCCCTCGGCCTCGATGTTCAGCTCGCGAGCGAGACCGAACAGTTCGACCAGAGTCTTACCCGCCGACGCCAGCGCATCCCGTGCGGAGATCGAGTTCTTGGTCTCGACATCCAGGATGAGCCGGTCGAAGTCGGTGCGCTGCTCGACACGAGTCGCCTCGACCTTGTAGGTCACCTTCAGAACCGGCGAGTAGATCGAATCCACCGGAATCCGGCCGATTTCCGCACCCGACGCCTTGTTCTGGACGGCAGGAACATAGCCGCGACCGCGCTCGACAACGAGCTCGATCTCCAGCTTGCCCTTATCGTTCAGGGTCGCGATCTGCATGTCCGGGTTGTGCACGGTCACGCCGGCCGGGGGAACGATGTCCCCACCGGTGACGGTGCCCGGGCCCTGCTTGCGGACGTACATGGTGACCGGCTCGTCCTCTTCGGACGACACAACCAGGCCCTTGAGGTTCAGGATGATGTCGGTGACATCTTCCTTCACGCCGGGAACCGTGGTGAACTCGTGCAGCACGCCGTCGATGCGGATGCTCGTGACAGCAGCACCCGGGATCGAGGAAAGCAGCGTGCGGCGCAGCGAGTTGCCGAGGGTGTAACCGAAGCCCGGCTCCAGCGGTTCGATGGTGAACCGCGACCGGTTCTCGGACACAACCTCTTCGGTCAGTGTCGGTCGCTGTGAAATCAGCATGGATTTCTCCTCCTTCGAGCGTCCGCTATTTGACGCTCACGACTGGAAACTGTTGCCGCCCTGAATAATTCAGGGCGCAACCAGCGATGCGCTTACGCGCACCTCATTACTTCGAGTAGAACTCGACGATCAGCTGTTCCTGGAGCGGAACATCGATCTGCGCACGCTCGGGGAGCTGGTGCACCAGAATGCGAAGACGGCCGGGAACGACCTGCAGCCAACCCGGAGCCTTGCGATCGCCGACGGTTTCGCGAGCAACCTGGAAGGGCAGCGTCGACAGCGACTTCTCCTTGACATCGATGATGTCGTACTGAGAAACCTGGAAGCTGGGGACGTCGACCTTCTGGCCGTTCACGATGAAGTGGCCGTGGCTGACCAGCTGACGAGCCGCACGACGGGTACGGGCCAGACCGGCGCGGTACACGACGTTGTCCAGACGGGTCTCGAGCAGACGCAGCAGGTTGTCGCCGGTCTTGCCCTTCTGGCGGTTCGCCTCTTCGTAGTACTTGCGGAACTGCTTCTCCATGACGCCGTACGAGAAGCGAGCCTTCTGCTTCTCCTGCAGCTGCATGAGGTATTCGGATTCCTTGATCCGCGCGCGGCCGTGCTGGCCGGGCGGGTAAGGACGACGCTCGAACGCCTGGTCGCCTCCAACGAGGTCAACACGAAGGCGACGCGACTTGCGGGTGATGGGGCCTGTATAACGAGCCATTGTTCTCTACCTTTTCCTTCCCGCTTTAGACGCGACGCCGCTTGGGCGGACGGCAGCCGTTGTGCGGCTGCGGGGTGACATCGGAGATCGTGCCGACCTCGAGGCCGGCGGCCTGGAGGGAACGGATCGCGGTCTCGCGGCCCGAACCCGGGCCCTTCACGAAGACATCGACCTTCTTGACGCCGTGCTCCTGCGCCTTGCGGGCAGCGTTCTCGGCGGCAAGCTGCGCGGCGAACGGGGTCGACTTGCGCGAGCCCTTGAAACCGACGTGGCCCGAGGACGCCCAGGAGATGACGTTGCCGGCCGGGTCGGTGATCGACACGATGGTGTTGTTGAACGTGCTCTTGATGTGCGCGTGGCCGTGCGGGACGTTCTTCTTGTCCCGGCGACGCGACTTCTGAGTCTTCTTCGGACCTGAAGTCCGGGTCTTCGGAGGCATGCGCTATCCCTACTTCTTCTTGCCGGCGACGGTCTTCTTCGGACCCTTGCGCGTGCGGGCATTGGTCTTGGTCCGCTGGCCACGAACGGGCAGGCCACGACGGTGACGCAGGCCCTGGTAGCAGCCGATCTCGATCTTGCGACGGATGTCGGCCTGAACCTCGCGGCGCAGGTCGCCTTCCACCTTCAGAGCGGAGCGTTCGATGTAGTCACGGAGAACCGTGAGCTGCTCATCGGTGAGATCCTTCGAGCGCAGATCGACGCTGACGCCGGTCGCTTCCAAGATCTCCTTGGAACGGGTACGGCCAATGCCGAAGATGTAAGTCAGCGCGATCTCCATGCGCTTTTCGCGCGGAAGATCAACGCCCATCAGACGTGCCATGTGGCAGTTTCCTTAATGGTGGCGGAGGTCTGCTCCCTGGCCGTCCCCTCGTAGTGGGGCCCCGGCCTCCGTACCGGGGGAAGGCCGCCGTCCGCCCCGAAAGGCTCGACAACGGCGACTGGCGCTGGGAGTTACTTCTTTATGACTGCCAAATCCGAACTGCGTTCGGTGCTTGGCGGTGAGCGACCGGCCCTCCTCGCGGAGTTCCGGTGATCCGGCCTAGACCGAGATCAGCCCTGACGCTGCTTGTGGCGCAGGTTCTCGCAGATCACCATGACCCGACCGTGACGGCGGATCACCTTGCACTTCTCGCAGATCGGCTTGACGCTGGGGTTGACCTTCACGTCAGATCCAATCTGGTTCCGTGTGCTCACTGGCCGTGAACACAGTTTTTCCCCGGCCGGAAATGGCCGGGGAAGACCCGGAGCACATGGCCCCGGAAATCTAGCGTCCCCCGAGGGAAATCACTTGTAGCGGTAGACGATCCGACCGCGGGTCAAGTCGTAGGGCGACAGCTCCACGACGACGCGATCCTCGGGCAGAATGCGGATGTAGTGCTGCCGCATCTTGCCACTGATGTGCGCGAGAACCTTGTGACCGTTCTCCAGCTCAATCCGGAACATCGCATTGGGCAGCGGTTCGATAACCCGGCCCTCGACCTCGATGGCCCCTTCCTTCTTCGCCATATCCTCCGCGATCCCGTTTTAGGCTGAACCTGGTTGGTTCGAGCTCATCACGTCTTTAACGTCTTTTCGGCCTGTGTAATTGTTCGCGCACCGTGTTAGTGGTGCACTGCAGCCGACCTGGTGACATACTCGCTGGCAGCAACGGATGTTTCTGAGTAGAGACATGCCACAGCCAGCAGGTAGGTGCACCGCCGACCTAGCCTACCCGTTCACGCAGGAGCGGCCAAATAGGGCCTGCTCCGCGTGGGCCAGGACACTCCCGCGGGGCATCAGGGGGTGCGAGGCAGACGAGGCCCGAGCGCGCCACCGGGGGAGATCGCTAAACTACGGCCTGTCCCGCAAGACTGCTCCAGACACGGGGGTTGATGTGAGCCGCAACAACGACGGCCTCCCCATGCTTCCACCATGGCTGTCCGAAAGCGACGTCTCCCAAGCCGGTTACGAAGCGCCCGTCGAGAACCTGCCCCACGACGACCTCATTCCCGAGAAGAAGTCGTCCCGCCGCCTCTTCGGCAACCGCAAAGCCCGCAAGGACGCCACCCCCGACGAACCCCCCACCCCGGACGCGTCCCCCCGAACCCCCCTCCCGAGCCGCTCACCGCAGCCCCCCGCCCCGCAGTTCAGCGCGCCGGCCAACGGCCATCAGGACTCGCAATCCGGCACACGTCCGCAGAGCCCCCAGCCCGGCCCGGGCCCGCAGTCCGGCGCACCTCAGCAGAGCCCCCAGCCCGGCCAGAGTCCGCAGTCCGGCACACCTTTGCCCGGTGCTCCTTTGTCCGGCACCGCTGCACCCCACACTCCGCTGCCGGGGACTGCACCGCTGCCCGCCCAGCCCACGACCCGCCAGGATCTGCTGCCACCCTCTCCCGCAACGGATTCCGGGTCACGCTTCAGCACTCCCCCCGCGCCCGCGATCCCACCGGCGGGACCGCAGTCCGCCGCGCCCGCCGCCGCCGCGCCGAACCTCGCCCCCACCACCGGATCTGCGCCCAAGCAGCCGTCGCCGGGCCCGCGCCCCGATCTGCCGCCGCCGCCCACTCAGCGCCCGGATCTGCCACCGCCGCCGGGAGCCGAAGGCGCACAGCCGTCTTCCGGGTCGCGCTTCGCCAACCCGCCTGCCTCCGACGCACCGCAGAGTGCGCAGCAGCCGTCGCCATTCGTGCCGCCGCGACCCTCGACGCCGCTGCCACCGGCGCCCCCCGGCCCCGGGCCGGACGCCTCGCGACCACCCATCCCCGATGCACCGCAACGGATTCCGCTGGCCGGTCAGCAGCCGGCGGGCGCCACCGTCCGCATCGACGCGCCGGCACCCGCACCGCGCGAGTCCGCACCGCCGAAGCCACGCATCCCTGATGCGCCGCCACAGGGCGCCCGCCCCGGGCCGCCCGCGCACGCCCAGGGACCGCAGTCGGCTCCGCTGACACCCCCACCGGGTGTCCCCACCCTCCCGCCGCCACCGCAGCACGGCCCAGCCGATCCGCCCCGGCCCCTTGACCAGGCCGGACCCGGCTCAACCGCACCCCCGACGCAGCAATTCCCCGGTACCGGTGTGCCCCCGGCGTTCCCGCTCCCCGGCACCCCCCTTGACGACATTCTCGCGCCGTCGACCGGCCCCGTTCCGCACGTCCCGAGCGCCGCCGCCGACCCCGCGAACCTGACCGTCCGAGTCCCACTGACACCCGCCCCCGGCGCCACCCCCGACCGCAGAACCCACTCGGGCACAGCGGAATCCACACACGGCGCCGAACCCGCACCCAACCACGCCTCCGCCCCACCCCACGGCGCCACCCACAACCCCCTCCACGACCCGAGCGTCGGCTCCATCACCGACGCCCCCGCCGCCCCAGCAGCAAACGGTTCGCGCACACCGGGCCAGCCCCCCACACCCCGCAGCGACAGCGCCCTCGGCACAGCCGACGCCAAGTCCTCCGACAAGGCCCACACCGGCGCACCCGCCACGGATCACAAACCCGCCCAGCCGAATTCACCGGCACCCGCAGATTCGCCCGCGGGCCCGGGACAGCCGCCCAACAGCGGACGCCACCGGGCACTGGACGCACCGCTCCCTCCCCATCACCACGCCAAAACCCCCCGTCCGGAACAGCCCGCTACCCCCAACCCCGTGCAGCCCCCCGCAACCGGTCCGGGACAGTTCGCAGCGTCAGATCCCGCGCAACCCGGCCCGTACGGCCCGCGGGGCGCGCAGTCACACGGCTCCACCGGCCCCAATTCCCTTCCGCCACAGCCTGCTCCACAGGGCTCCGGCGACCGCTGGCAATGGATGTCACCACCCTCCCAAGCCCCCGCCGCACACGGCCCGGCAGCCCCGCACGGCCCCGGCCAGCACGGCAACCCCGTCGGCGCGCAACCGCCCTCCGGCCCGTCCGTACCTGTCTGGAACCAAGTCCTGCCGCAGCAGCCGGCCCCCGGTGCGCCACAACAGAACCCATGGCAGGCGGCTCCCGGACAGGTCCCGCCCGGCCAAGCGCCGCAGGGCCGGTACGCGCCGGGCACCGGCGCGCCGGGCGGCTCGAGCCTGAATGGTGCGGCGGCACAGCAGGCTCCGGCCACTTCACCTGATTCGTCGAGCGCCTCCTCGATGCGGCCACAGTCCGACGCGGCGCCCATCGCGTCCCCGGTGCCGGAAACGAACGGGGCGCCCAATGCTCCGGGGCAGGCTGTCCCACAGCCGAATTCGTGGCTGCAGCCGGGGCCTGGCGACAATATTCACAGTGCGCCCACCATCGGCGGCGGCATTCCCGCGCTGAGCGGCGAGGTGCGGCCCGGCGGTGGCAGCGCGCCGGCGGACGGTCGACCGGGCAAGCCGGAGTTCGGCGGGCCGGGCCAGGATGGGCACCAGGCTGATCCCGCCGACGCTGGGCTGGGTCAATCAGGCAATGGCCAAGCGGCGCAGGCTGGTTGGGGCGCGCCCGAGCAACCGGGGCCGTACGGCCAGGGACAGCCCGGGGCCTACGGGTCCGGGCAACCGGGGACGTATGGGCAGCCGGGTGGCTATGGCTCCGGGCTGCCCGGTTCGCACGGACCCGGGCAGCCGGGGGCGTATACGCCGCCGTCAGGGCCTGTGCAGTACGGGCTGGGCGGGCAGGGGCCCTCGCTCGATGATGTGCCGATGCGGCGGGCGAAGAAATCCCCCGGGTCGGGATGGCGGCGGGCTGTGCATCATGTGTCAGGTGGGGCTATCAATCCAGGGTTGTCGGCTGAGGAGCGGCGGCTGCAGGAGTTGGTGGCCCGGATTCGGCAGCCGGTGCGCGGGGATTACCGAATTGCGGTGCTGTCGCTGAAGGGCGGTGTCGGGAAGACGACGACGACCATGGGGCTGGGGTCGATCTTCTCCTCCATTCGCGGCGACCGGGTCATTGCGGTGGACGCCAATCCGGACTTCGGCACGCTGTCACAGCGGGTGCCGTTGCAGACGCGGTCGACGGTGCGGGATCTGCTGCTGGATCCGAGCATCGAGCGCTACTCGGATGTGCGGCGGCACACCTCCCAGGCCTCCAGCCGACTGGAAGTGCTTGCGAGCGAACGTGATCCGGCAGCCTCGGAAGCGTTCAGCGAGGACGAGTACCGCAATGTGGCGCGCATCCTGCAGCGCTTCTACAACATCATCCTCACCGATTGCGGTACGGGCCTGATGCATTCGGCAATGGCGGGCGTGCTGGATCTGGCGCACTCGCTGGTGCTGATCTCGTCCTCGGCCATCGACGGCGCGCGCAGCGCCGCCGCCACCCTGGACTGGCTGTCACTGCACGGCCACGACCATCTGGTTCGCAATGCCGTCGTGGTGATCAACCTGCCGCGCCCGGGCGCCCCGAATGTCGGCATCAACCAGCTGCGCGACTACTTCCTGTCGCGTTGCCGCGCAGTGCATATCATCCCGTACGACTCCCACCTGGGCGAAGGCGCCGAGATCGACCTGACCCGCCTGCAGAAGGAAACCAAGCGGGCGTACGTCGAACTGGCCGCCACGGTCGCCGACGAATTCGCCGTCGACCATCGCCGCTATCGCGACTGATAGCGGAAGGTTCGCCGACCCCACCTGCGCCGAACACCCGGCAATGGACGAGTCGGCGTGCCGGACCCGACCCCGCGCGCCTATTTGTCGACTGTGTCCTGCGTCTCCATAGGGCAGATTGGCTGCCGACCCATCCGGTGACGCGCAGGGAGTTGAGCAGATGTTTCGCGGAGCAGCGATCGGCACGCTGGACGAGGATCGAATCGACGCCGCCCCGCGGCTCGAATTCGATTCGATCGATGCGCGGCGGCCCGGAGCGCGGCTGGTGTGGCGCGGTGTGCCCGCCTCGCTGACCGAGCTGATCGATATCTTCTCCGCCCTGGGCCTGCACGTCACCGCACACGATGTGCACAGCGACGGCGCGGACACCGTGCACCGATTCACCTTCCGCCCCACGGCTTTCGAACTGACCGAACCGACCGCCGAACTGCTGTCCGAGGCGTTCGTCGCCGCGGCCACCGGGGTGCTGGAGATCGACGGCTTCATCGGTTTGATCGGCGCGGCCGGTCTGACCTGGCGCGACGCCCTGCTGATCCGGGCGGCCTGCCGGTACCTGCGGCAGGCCGGACTCCGGCTCGGCGGACCGACGATGACCGAGATCCTCACCGTCCATGCACAATTCGCACGCGCGTTCGTGGAACTGTTCCGCGCCCGCTTCGATCCGTCCGGCGGCGGCGATATCGACGCGGCGGATGCGGAGGCGCGCCGGCGGCTCGAGGCCGCGACCACGCTGCCCGAGGATCAGCTGCTGCGCGGCCTGCACACCTTCTGCGCAGCCGTGTTGCGCACCAATTGGTTCCAGCCGAGCCGCCTGGTCGCCGCCTTCAAGATCGACCCGTCTCGCCTGTCGGTCTCGGGCCCGATCACGCCGTATCGCGAGATCTTCGTGCACGCCAGGCAGGTGGAGGGCAGCCATGTGCGCGGCGGCGTCATCGCGCGCGGCGGCCTGCGCTGGTCCGATCGCGCCGACGATTTCCGCACCGAGGTGCTGGGCCTGATGAAGACCCAGACGGTGAAGAATTCGGTGATCGTGCCGATGGGAGCCAAGGGCGCCTTCGTGGTTCGCGGCCCGATCGCCGATCCCGCAGCCGTCTCGAACGCCTACGCGGCCTTCACCGGCGGCCTGCTCGATGTCACCGACAATATTGTGGACGGCACGATCGTCCCGCCCGCACATACCGTCGTCTACGACGATCCGGACCCGTACCTGGTGGTCGCCGCGGACAAGGGCACCGCCCGCTTCTCGGACCTGGCCAACAGCATTGCGATGGCCCGCGCCTTCTGGCTCGGCGACGCCTTCGCCTCCGGCGGTTCCACCGGATACGACCACAAGGCCCTGGGCATTACCGCCCGCGGCGCCTGGTGCTCGATCCGCCAGCATTTCGCCGAACTCGGCGTGGACCCGGACACCCAGCCGTTCACCGTGGCCGGTATCGGCGATATGTCCGGTGATGTCTTCGGCAACGGAATGCTCGAGACCGACCGGATCCGGCTGGTGGCGGCCTTCGACCACCGCCACATCTTCCTCGACCCCGATCCCGATCCCGAACTCTCACACCGGGAACGGGGCCGCCTGGCCGGACTCGACCGCAGCAGCTGGGCCGACTACGACCGGGCCGTCATCTCCGAGGGCGGCGGCGTCTGGCCACGCTCGGCGAAATCGATTCCACTGTCCCCGCAGACACGGCGGCTGCTCGGCGTCGAGGCCACGAAACTCCCTGCGCACGAGGTCATTCAGGCCATTCTGAGCGCGCAGGTTGACCTGCTGTTCAACGGCGGCATCGGCACCTATGTGCGGTCGAGCGGCGAACTCGACTCCGAGGTAGCGGATCCGACCAATGACGATGTGCGGGTGACCGCGGATCGACTGCGCTGCAAGGTGATCGGCGAGGGCGGCAATCTCGGTCTCACCCAGCGCGCACGAATCGAATTCGCCCGGGCGGGCGGTAGGGTGAACGCCGATTTCATCGACAATGCCGCAGGGGTGGCCACCTCCGATCGCGAGGTCAATCTCAAGATCGCACTGGCGTCCGCGGTGACCGATGGCCTGGTGACCGAGCCGGAGCGCGATCGCCTGCTCGCCGCCAATGCGAACGAGGTGGCCCGCGCGGTCCTGGCCGACTGCGACCGCCAGGCCCTGGCCATCAGCCTGGCCGAGGCCCATGCCCCGTTCCTGATCGACCGGCACGGCCGTTTGATCGAAAACCTGGAGCAGGCAACGGATCTGGATCGTTCCGCCGAGTTCCTGCCCGCCCCGGCCGAACTCAGCGCCCGCCGTCGCGCCGGAGCCGGTCTGGTCCGTCCGGAGATCGCGGTGCTGCTCGCCATGGCCAAGAATCTGGTCCGCGAGGAACTGCTCGCCTCCGATGCGCTCACGGATCCGGTGGTCGCGGGAACGCTGGCGGGCTATTTCCCCGAGAATTTCCGCACCCTGCTGGGTGAGCGGCTGCGCGAGCATCCGGTGGCCCGCGAGATCGTGGCCGTCTCCGCGGCCAATCAGGTGATCAATCGGGTCGGCCCCGGCATGATCCACCGCCTGGACGAGCGGTTCGGTGCGGGCACCCCGCAGATCGTGCTGGCCTGCACGGTCGTCGATACCGTGCTGGATGTCGACCGCTGGTGGCGCGATGCGCTCGCGCTGCCGGGCGTCACCCCGCAGCTGCGGATGAGTGTGCTCAACGGTATTCAGGACGCCGTCGAGCAGTCCACCGCCTGGCTGCTGGCCAAGCGCACGGCCGCGTCCTGGTCTGCGGAGATAGAACTGCACGCCCCGGTGGTCGCCGAGCTGATCGCGGTACTCCCCCGCCCCGGCGGCCATCCCGGCCGCGATCTGGCGAATCTGCAACTGCTGGCACAGGCACTGCCGCTGAGCGATACCGCCCGGCGCACCGGCCTGCCGGTCGCCCTGATCGCACAGACGTATCGGGAACTCGGCGAGTCCATCGGACTCGATTGGCTGGCAAGAACTTTCGCGATGACGCCGACCGGCGACCACTGGGAGACGCTGGCCGCCGCCGTCCTGGCCGACGAATTGCAGTCCCGCTGGCACGCTTTGGCGGCCGCGGTGCTGGCGAACGCCAGACCGAGCGACTCCGCGCACGATCTCGTGACAGCCTGGCGGGCCACACCGGCCGCGGCGCGACTGCTGGATCTGGTGGGTCAACTGCGCCGCTCCGCGGACGCCGATATCGCCCGATTGTGCGTGGTGAACGCGGAATTGGCCGCGGCGGCCGGGATCAGCGGCGGGCGATGATCGCCAGCAGCAGTTCGGCCCGCACCCGCGCCACATCCAGCTGACACCCGAGCACCGATTCGATCTTCGCGACCCGGCTGCGCAGGGTGTGCCGGTGCACACCCAGCGCGGTGGCCGCGGTCTCCCACTGACCGTGCGCCTCCAGATAGGCGCGCAGTGAGGCGATGAGATCGGTGCCGTGCCGCTCGTCGTAATCGGCGAGCGGCGCCAGCATGGCCTCCGATATCGCGCCCAGCATGCGCTGGGCCTCCGGAAGCGTCAGCAGCGTCTGCCCGGCGAGCGAGGCGAGTTCCAGCGGGCGGCCACCGGGCAGGGCGGCGGAGGACGCCAATTCGGCATGTTCGATGGCTGTGGCGAAGCGCCGCAACAGATGTGGCGCGCTGAGCCCGGCCCGAATGGCCGTGCGCACCTCGTCGGGCATGGCCGCCAGCAGCTGCTCGGCCGCCTCCTCGGTATCGGAACCGGGCAGCAGCACCGCCACCCGATCACCCGAAATGCGCGCGAACAGTTGCCGGTTGTGCGGATGCAGCTGCTCGTCAACGGCTTCGGTCACCCGTACTGCCGCCTCCGGCGAATCGCACCACAGCACCAGGGCACGGACCCGCCCGGAGCGATCCGCGGCCGGAGCGAGATGCCGCCACAGCGTTTCGAGATCGCCCGGCTCGTCCAGCAGCATGGCGATGGCCTGAGAGTTCAAGTGGTTCTGCGCGATTCGCAGCCGGGCCGGCTTTTCGAAGTCCAGGGCCAGCAGCGAACTGGCATGTCCGAGCAGTACCTGATCGACCGAGCTGAGCGGCGTGGCGGTCACCACCGCCAGATGCCCGTGCACGGTCTGCCCAGCCGTAATGGCTTGCAACGCAATGATTTGCCCTGAAGCGGTGTGAATGACACCGCTACCCACACCGTCACCGCGAGTGCTGAGGAATTCGCCGATCCGCTCGGCGACCTCGGCCGTGGCCCGACCCGGATGCGAGTCCGATATCGCACCGTCCGCACCGGCGACGACCACGGTGGCCGACAGTGCCGCCGACAGCTCCCTGATCACCGCGCCCATGCCCTGGATGGCCGCCCGGGTCATGCGCGGCTGGGCACGAGAGGCCCGCAGCACCTTCTCGTACTCCTGCTCGGCCAGCCGCTGCATGACCTTCTTGGTGATGGCCCCGAACGGTGTCGGCAGCGGCACCTCGAACAGCGGCAGCCCGAGCGCATCGGCCGCCTCGACCAGATCCGCGGGCACCGTTTCGTGTGAGAGCCCGACGCCGAATCCGACGCCCGCGACCCCCGCCGCATCGAGTTCCGTCAGATAGCGCAGCCGGTCCGCGCCACTGAGCGGCAAACCCATACCGGTGGTCAGCACCAACTCCCCGCCGGAGAGCCACTGCTGCGGTTCGGTGAGCTCGGAGGTGAGGGCCATCGTGATATTGCGCCCGAGCCCGGCACTGCCGCCTTTGAGCGCCAGATTCAGCTCGGGCTGGGACAGCACCCACCGGACCGGAATTCCCGTACTCACAGCGCTCCTACAGCAAACTGGACAAAACGTCGAAACTAGATTCTGCCGCCACTCCGATCCGGCAGGTGACGCGGGGGTGTGTCGCACAGCACACTGGCTTGCAATCGAGCAATACCGGAACCCAGGGAGAACTCGCACACATGACGACGCAGCTGCTTCGCAACTACATCGACGGCCGGTTGGTCGCCGCCACCGCGTCGGAGTCGTTCGAATTGATCAGCCCGGTCGACGAGACGGTGACCGGCCGCAGCCCGATCTCCGATGCCGCCGATATCGACGCCGCCGTGGCCGCCGCCCGGCGCGCCTTTCCGGCCTGGCGCTCCGCCACGCCCGGCCAGCGACAGGCCGCACTGCTGAAACTGGCGGACGCCCTGGAGTCCCATTCCGACGCGCTGGTCGAGGCGCAGTGCCGCGATACGGGCCAGCCCAAGCATCTGGTCGCCTCCGAGGAGGTGGCCACCGGAGCCGATCACCTGCGCTTCTTCGCGGGGGCCGCGCGCCTGCTGGAGGGCAAGTCCGCCGGCGAGTACATGACCGGATTCACCTCATACGTGCGCCGCGAACCGGTCGGTGTGATCGGTCAGGTGACCCCGTGGAACTACCCGCTGATGATGGCGATCTGGAAGATCGGCCCGGCGCTGGCCACCGGAAACACCGTGGTGCTCAAGCCGAGTGACACCACACCGGGCAGCACGCTGCTGCTGGCCGAGCTGTCGAAGGGCATCCTGCCCGACGGCGTACTCAATGTCGTGCTCGGCAATGCCGCCAGTGGCGCTGCGCTGGTGAGCCATCCGGACCTGGACATGGTGGCCATCACCGGTTCGGTGCGGGCGGGCATCGCGGTGGCGACCGCGGCGGCCGAGCAGGTCAAGCGCGCACATCTCGAACTCGGCGGCAATGCCCCGGTCGTGGTGTTCGGGGACGCCGATCTGGCGCTGGCCGCCGACCGCATCGGTGATGCCGCGTTCTTCAACGGCGGCCAGGACTGCACCGCCGCGACCCGGGTGCTGGTGCACGAGTCGGTGCACGACGATTTTGTCGATGCCCTGACCAAGAAGGCGCAATCGGTGCGACCGGGCCTGCCCGACGATGTGGACGCCGCCTACGGCCCGCTGAACAATATTCGCCATTTCGAGTCCGTCACCGGCAAACTCGCCGCGCTCCCCCCGCACGCCACCGTGCGCACCGGCGGCAATCGGATCGGCGATACCGGTTTCTATCTCGCCCCGACCGTGGTCACCGGTGTGCGCCAGGACGATCCGATCGTGCAGGAGGAGATTTTCGGCCCGGTCATCACCGTGCAGACCTTCGCCGACGAGGCCGAGGCGATCCGGCTGGCCAATGATGTCGTCTACGGCCTCGCCTCCAGCGTATGGACGCGTGATCACGGTGTGGTGCAGCGCGTTTCGGCCGCCCTGGACTTCGGCGCGGTGTGGGTCAACTGCCATATCCCGCTGGTGGCGGAGATGCCGCACGGCGGATTCAAGCGCTCCGGCTACGGCAAGGACCTGTCCGCCTACGGCGTCGAGGACTACACCCGCATCAAGCATGTCATGAGCGCGCACGACTGATTTCCGAGTCGTCCCCAATCCCTCTTCCGCAGAAAGACTTTCATGACCGAGATCAGCTACCGGCTCCCGCAGCGGCGGGAACTGCACACCGCCCTGCCGGGCCCCCGCTCACAGGAATTGGCGCTGCGGCGCAAGGCCGCCGTCGCGGCCGGCGTCGGCTCGACCGTGCCCGTGTACGCGGCGGACGCGGACGGCGGCGTCATCGTGGACGTGGACGGCAATTCGCTCATCGATCTGGCCGCCGGCATCGCGGTCACCAATGTCGGCGCCTCGCATCCGAAAGTCGTTGCGGCGGTGCGTGACCAGGTGGAGAAGTTCGCGCACACCTGCTTCATGGTGACCCCGTACGAGGCCTACATCCAGGTCGCCGAACAGCTCGCGGAGCTGACCCCGGGCGATCACGAGAAGCGCAGCGTGCTGTTCAACTCCGGCGCCGAAGCGGTGGAGAACGCGATCAAGGTGGCGCGCCTGGCCACCGGCCGCACCGCCGTTGTCGCCTTCGATCACGCGTACCACGGCCGCACCAACCTGACCATGGCGCTGACCGCGAAATCCATGCCGTACAAGGCGCATTTCGGCCCGTTCGCCCCCGAGGTCTACCGGATGCCGATGTCCTACCCGTTCCGTGACGGCGGACTCGACGGCGCCGCTGCGGCACGCGAGGCGATCTCGCGGATCGAGAAGCAGATCGGCGCGGATTCGGTCGCCGCCGTGATCATCGAACCGATCCAGGGCGAGGGCGGATTCATCGTTCCCGCACCGGGATTCCTGCCCGCCCTGGCCGAGTGGGCGCGCGCCAATGGCGTGGTGTTCATCGCCGATGAGGTGCAGACCGGCTTCGCCCGCACCGGCGACTGGTTCGCCTGCGATGACGAGGGCGTGGTCCCCGACATCATCACCATGGCCAAGGGTATTGCGGGCGGTATGCCGCTCTCGGCCATCACCGGCCGCGCGGAGCTGCTGGACGCGGTGCACGCGGGCGGTCTGGGCGGCACCTACGGCGGCAATCCGGTGGCCTGCGCCGCCGCACTCGCCGCCATCGAGGCCATTCGCGACCATGATCTGCCCGCCCGCGCCCGCCATATCGGCGAGGTGGCGCTGGCGCGTTTCGCTGAACTGGCACAGCAGGTTCCGGCCATCGGCGACGTGCGCGGCCGGGGCGCCATGCTGGCCCTGGAGTTCGTCCGCCCCGGCACCACCGAACCCGATGCCGCCTTCACCGCCGCTGTCGCGGCCCGCTGCCTGGAGCAGGGTGTCATCACCCTCACCTGCGGCACGTTCGGCAATGTGATCCGCCTGCTGCCGCCGCTGGTGATCAGCGACGACCTACTCGACGAGGCGCTGACGGTGTTGTGTACCGCCATCAGCGATCTCGCCGCCTGATCGAGGGAAGACGATGTCCGAGTTCGACCGTATTCGCGCGAAGATCCCCACCGGCCTGTGGATCGACGGCGCAGCCGTTCCCGCCGCCGGCGGCGGGACCTTCGCGGTCACCGATCCCGCCACCGGCCATCTGCTCACCGAGGTCGCCGATGCCGGGCGCGCGGACGCCCTGCGCGCCCTCGACTCCGCCTGCCGGGTCCAATCCGAGTGGGCCGCAACGGCTCCGCGCGAACGCTCGATGATCCTGCGCCGCGCCTGGGAGATCCTGATGGATCGCACCGAGGATCTGGCGCTGCTGATGACCTCGGAGATGGGCAAGACCCTCCCGGAGGCACGCGGCGAGGTCGCCTACGGCGGTGAGTTCCTGCGCTGGTTCAGCGAGGAGGCCGTCCGCATCGGCGGCCGGTACACCGAGGCGCCCGCGGGCAATGGCCGCATTCTGGTGACTCAGCAGCCGGTCGGCCCGTGCCTGGCCATCACGCCGTGGAACTTCCCGCTGGCCATGGGTTCTCGCAAGATCGCGCCGGCGCTGGCCGCCGGTTGCACGGTGATCGTGAAGCCCGCCGAGGACACTCCGCTCACCATGCTGGCTCTCGCCGATATCTTCGCCGCGGCCGGACTTCCGGCCGGTGTGCTGTCGGTGCTGCCGAGCAGCGACGCCGCGGGCGTCACCGCACCCCTGCTCGCGGACCCGCGCCTGCGCAAGGTGACCTTCACCGGTTCCACCCGGGTCGGCAAGCTGCTGCTGCGCCAGGCCGCCGACACCGTGCTCCGCACCTCGATGGAACTGGGCGGCAATGCCCCGTTCATCGTGTTCGAGGATGCCGATCTGGATCAGGCGCTGGCCGGTGCGATGGCGGCGAAGATGCGCAATGGCGGTGAGGCGTGCACCGCGGCAAACCGCATCTACGTACACAATTCGATCCGCGCCGAATTCGCCGCCCGGTTGGCCGAGAAGATCGGCGCACTGCGCGTCGGCCCCGGCCACGAGCCGGGTGTAGAGCTGGGACCGCTGATCAACGAGCGGCAGCGCACCACCGTCACCGCCCTCGTGGACGATGCGGTCGCGGCCGGAGCCGTGGTCCGCACCGGCGGTAAGCCGATCGACGGACCCGGCTGGTTCTTCCAGCCCACCGTGCTCGACGAGGTGCCGCGCACCGCCCGCATGCACCGCGAGGAGATCTTCGGCCCGGTCGCCGCCGTCTACGGCTTCGATACCGAGGACGAGGTGGTCGCGGCCGCCAATGACACCGAATTCGGTTTGGCCGCTTACTTTTACACGCAGAATCTGGATCGGGTGCTGCGCGTGTCCGGCGCTCTCGAAGCCGGCATGGTCGGCGTCAATCGCGGCGTCATCTCCGATCCGGCGGCTCCGTTCGGCGGCATCAAGCAGTCCGGTCTGGGCAGCGAGGGCGGGTCCGAGGGGATCAGCGAATACCTCGACACCAAGTACGTCGCGCTCACGCACTGACGTCCGGCACACCGGCCCCTGCGCCGGACAACGTGCCCACCCGATCGTCCGGTGATCGGTTCTCTCCACTCAGTACCAGGAGCCTGCATGCTCGTGCAGAACGCCCCCGAGGCCCCGCCGCACAGCGATAAGGGATTGGCAACCAACAAGCTCGGCACTCTCGCCGGCGCCGTCCTGAGCATCGCGTCCATCGCGCCCGCCTACACCACGACGGCCAGCATGGGCCTGATCGTGGCGGCGGTCGGCCTGAAGATGCCCGCGCTGCTCATCGCCGGATTCATTCCGATGTTCCTGGCGGCCTACGCCTATCGCGAGTTCAGCGCCGAAACCCCCGACTGCGGCGCCTCGTTCACGTGGTCGGCGCGGTCGCTGGGCCCCTATATCGGCTGGATGGCCGGGTGGGGTTCGGTGATCGCGGTGGTGATCGTGCTGGCCAATATCGCCGCGGTGGGTGCGGAGTTCCTGTACCTGTTCATCGGGCGGGTGGTGCATTCGGAATACATCGCCACGCTGGGCGATAACAAGCTCATCAATATCGCGACCACGCTGGCATTCCTGGCGGCGGCCGGCTGGGCGGCCAGCCGCGGGATCAGTTCCAGTGAGCGTGCCCAGTATGTGCTGGTCGGCTTCCAGCTCGCGGTGCTGCTGCTGTTCGCCGGTGTCGCACTCGCCAAGGCCATGACCGGGGACGCGCCGTCCGGACTGAGCTTCAGCATGGACTGGTTCAACCCGCTCACCGGACTTACGCTGGGCGCCTTCGCGATCGGCCTGATCGGCTCGGTATTCATGTACTGGGGCTGGGACACCGCGCTCACGCTGGGCGAGGAGTGCAAGGATCCCAAGCGCACGCCGGGCCGGGCCGGGCTGCTGTCCATTCTGACCGTGCTGGGCACCTATCTGCTGCTGGCCGTCGCGCTCATGTGGTACGCCGGTGTCGGCGATACCGGTGTCGGCCTAAGCAATCCGGGCACGGCCAGCAATGTGTTCGGCGCACTGGCCCAGCCGGTCATGGGCGGTGCGGGCGAGCTGCTGCTGTTCCTCGCCGTACTGGTCTCCACCATTGCCAGCCTGCAGGCCACCTTCCTGCCCGCGGCACGCGCCATGCTCGCCATGGGCACCTTCAAGGCGCTGCCGAGCCGCTTCGCCACCGTCCATCCGACGTATCAGGTGCCGCGCTTCGGGACCGCGGTCGCCGCGGTGGTCGCGGGCGGTTTCTACGCGGTGACAGCGCTGCTCTCGCAGCATGTGCTGCTGGATACCATTGCGGCCCTGGGCATCATGATCTGCTGGTACTACGGCATCACGGCCTTCGCCTGCGTCTGGTACTTCCGCAGGCAGTGGTTCGCCTCGGCGCGGGACTTCATGTTCAAGCTGCTGTTCCCGCTGCTCGGCGGCACCATGCTGCTGGTGGTCTTCACCATCTCCGTGCGCGAGAGCCTCAAGCCCGAAGTCGGGAGTGGCGCTTCGATTTTCGGTATCGGCCTGGTGTTCTATCTCGGCTTCGGGATTCTCGCGCTGGGCGCGGTGCTGATGCTGATCATGCGCTGGCGGCAGCCGGAGTACTTCCGCGGGCAGACCC
This sequence comes from Nocardia sp. NPDC006630, assembly GCF_040611495.1. NCBI lineage: Bacteria > Bacillati > Actinomycetota > Actinomycetes > Mycobacteriales > Nocardiaceae > Nocardia > Nocardia sp. NPDC006630. The sequence continues at coordinate 526,481 of NZ_JBEXOK010000005.1, read as the reverse complement.
TCCCCCGGGCGATTTCCGGCGACCCCATGCCCGTGCCTGCCGAACCGCACCTGAGCACGCTGTAGCGAAACCCGCTTCCGCCCAACCACTTCGACGATCAGATCCGGAGTAGCCGTGAACGTCATCACCTGTTTCGAACCGCCGGTCTCGCATGCGCGAGTCGCCGATCCGGTACGCCCGCCGCTGCGGGTCGCCCTCATCCAGCACCGTTGGCAGGACGATGCCGCGGCCCTGCAGGCCGAACTGCTCGAGGGCATAGCCCAGGCGGCCGCAGCGGGAGCCAAGGTGGTCTTCCTGCCCGAGATCACCTTGAGCAAGTACCCGGCGTTCGTGCGCGGCGGCGAGAACCCGGGTGCGAACGCCGAGGAGCTGACCGGCGGCCCCACCTTCACCTTCGCAGCCAAGGCGGCGATCGAGCACGGCATCTTCGTGCACGCCTCGCTGTACGAGCGCGCCGAGCAGGGCGACGGCCTGGGATACAACACCGCGATCCTGGTGTCCCCCACCGGAGAACTGGTCGGCCGCACCCGCAAGCTGCACATTCCGATCAGCGACGGGTACTACGAGGACACCTACTTCCGCGCCGGCCCGGCCACCGACGAGGCCTACCGCCCGCACAGCCATCCGGATCTCGGCGACGCCCGCATCGGCATGCCGACCTGCTGGGACGAGTGGTTCCCGGAGGTCGCGCGCATGTACTCGCTGGCCGGGGCGGACCTCATCGTCTACCCGACCGCCATCGGCTCCGAGCCCAGCTTCCCCGCCTTCGACACCCAGCCGCTGTGGCAGCACGTGATCGTGGGCAATGGCATTACCGCCGGCACCTTCATGGTGGTGCCCAACCGCTTCGGCGATGAGGGCGAAATCACCTTCTACGGTTCGTCTTTCATCTCCGATCCGTACGGCCGCATCCTGGTGCAGGCGCCGCGCGACGAAGCCGCGGTGCTGGTGGCCGATCTGGACCTCGATCAGCGCAAGGACTGGCTGGCCCTGTTCCCGTTCCTGGATACCCGCCGCCCCGACACCTACGACCGCCTGACCGCGCCGGTGGATCACGCGAACCCGTTCGGGCGGGCGTGATGACCTCGGACGGGATCACGCAGTGGCGCATGCCCGCCGAGCACGCGCCGCACCGCCGCACCTGGATGGCCTTTCCGCCGGTGGGTTCGGAAATCACCGCGACCCCCGAGGCCGTCGATGAGGCTCGCACGGCATGGACCGCCGTAGCGCACGCCGTCGCCGAGTTCGAACCGGTCTCGATGGTGGTGGACCCCGCCGATACCGCGGCTGCCCGCCGAATGCTCTCCGGCGCAATCGATATCGTCGAAGCTCCGCTGGACGATGCCTGGATGCGCGATATCGGCCCGACCTTCGTGCACGCCGCCGACGGATCCGTCGCGGCCGTCGACTGGGTCTTCAATGGCTGGGGCCAACAGGATTGGGCCCGCTGGGACAATGACCGGCAGATCGGCAGGGTCGTCGCCGCGGCGGCCGAAGTGCCGGTCATCGATTCACCGCTCGCGAACGAGGGCGGCGGCATCCAGGTGGACGGTGCCGGAACGGTCATCGTCACCGAGACGGTGCAGTTGGACCCCTACCGCAATCCGGGGCTGAGCAAGGAGCAGGTGGAGGCCGAACTCCGGCGCACCCTCGGCATCGATACCGCGATCTGGCTGCCGCGTGGCCTGTGGCGCGATTCGCAGCGTTTCGGCACCCGCGGGCACTCCGATATCGTCGCCGCGCTGCCGTCACCGGGTGTGGTCCTGGTGCACGATCAGCGCGATCCGGCCCATCCCGATCACGCTCTCAGCGACGAGATCATGAAGCTCTTCGCCACCGAGACCGCCTCCACCGGAAAGCCTTTCGAGGTCGTTCCGTTGCCCGCCCCGCGCGTCCTGCGAGACGAGGAGGGTTTTGTCGACTACAGCTATATCAATCACTACGTGTGCGATAGCGCGGTGATCCTGTGCGGGTTCGACGATCCGAACGATGCCGAGGCGGCCGCGGTACTGGCCGAGGTCTATCCCGGCCGCACCATCGTCACCGTGGACGCCCGGCCCATCTTCGCCCGTGGCGGCGGTATCCACTGCATTACCCAGAACGAGCCGCTGCCGGTTCGCTGATCAGTCCCGCAACTTGCAATAGCTGAGGAGCTTTCGTGTCTGTCATCACCCGTGACGTTGTTGTCATCGGCGCCGGACCGTCCGGTCTGACCGCCGCCGTGGAACTGCACCGGGCCGGGCTGTCGGTGGCCGTGCTCGAGGCGCGCGAGCGTGTCGGCGGCCGCACCCGGACCGGCGATATCGACGGCGCGATGATCGAGATCGGCGGCCAGTGGCTGTCCCCGCATCACACCGCCGCACTGGAATTGGTGCAGGAGCTCGGCCTGAAGACCTTCTCCCGCTATCGCGACGGCGAGTCGGTATATCTGGCCGCGGACGGCGTCCGGCACCGCTTCACCGGTGACGTCTTCCCGGCGCCCGAGGCGACCTCGAAGGAGATCGACCGGCTGCTGGGACTGCTGGACGAGCTGGCCGCGGCGGTCGGCGCCGAAGAGCCGTGGGCGCATCCGCAAGCGGCAGAACTGGATTCGGTGCCGTTCAGCATCTGGCTGGAGGGGCAGTCCGCGGACGAATACGCCCGTGAGACGGTCGCCTTCTATGTCGCCGGCGCCATGCTGACCAAGCCCGCACACACCTTCTCGACCCTGCAGGCGCTCCACATGGCCGCCGCCCAGGGCTCTTTCACCAATCTCGCGACCGACACCTTCATGCTCGACAAGCGCGTCGTCGGCGGTATGCAGCAGGTCTCGCAGCGGCTGGCCGAGGTCATCGGCGATGATCTGCACCTGAACTCCCCGGCTCGGCGTATCCAGTGGTCCGACAACGGCGTCACCGTCTTCGCCGACGGCGATCTCGAGGTGCGTGCCGGTCAGGTCATCCTGGCGGTACCGCCGAACCTGTACTCGTGCATCAGCTTCGACCCGCCGCTGCCGCGCCGTCGCCACCAGATGTACCAGCACATGTCCTTCGGATTCGTGGTCAAGGTGCACGCGGTCTACCCGACCCCGTTCTGGCGCGAAAACGGTTTATCTGGAACAGGTTTCAGTGATACCGATATGGTCTCGGAGATCTACGACAACACCAACCACGGCATGGACAACGGCGCGCTGGTCGGTTTCATTGCCCACGAGCAGGCCGACGCGTTCTTCGCCATGGACGCCGCCCAGCGCAAACAGGCCGCACTGGACTGCCTGGTCCGCTACCTGGGCCCCGAGGCCGCCGACCCCGCCGTCTACTACGAATCCGACTGGGGCGCAGAGGAATGGACGCGCGGCGCCTACGGCGTCAGCTTCGACCTCGGCGGTATGACCCGCTACGGCCACGACCATCGCGACCCGGTCGGCCCCCTGCACTTCGCCTGTTCGGACCTCGCGGGCCACGGCTTCCAGCACGTGGACGGCGCGATCCGCATGGGCCGCCGAGCCGCCGGCGCCATTGTGGCAGCACGCCTGCCCTGAATCGACACGCCCGAAGAATAGAAAACGCGGTCCGGACCACCCTCGGGTCCGGACCGCGTTTTCATTTCCGCCTACCAAGCGGGAAGTCGACGCCTTCCGGCGAGCACATCACGCACGAGATCATCGTAGGCATCGGACAATTCAGCCAAATGGTGCCAAGTGCCGTGCAGCATTTCATCATTGGCGTCGAGGGTCATCAACGCGTGGTGTGCGCGAATAGACGCCTCGGCCAATCTATCTATGACCGATCCGACCGTTTCGGTGTGCAACGTGGCGCCCAGCCGATGCTGGGGCACGGAGCGCACGATCCAATCGTCAATGGCCATCACCAATTCGATGCGCCGCCGCTTGTTCTCGATAATGGCGGTCGGATCGGTTTCCGGCCCGGTGCCACCGCGTCCCACCACGCGTCGCTCGTGCAGCACCGCGAGGTCATGGGCGAACCACAGCAGTGGTCCGCCGACGACGCGATGACCGCGGCACGCGCGCAAAAGTAGGTCCGAAGTCGGCAATAGGCCGGACGTTAGCGCTTGTGAACCGACGTCCGCATACTGATCGGACATGTCGGGCAATGCCACAACGACCGTATTAGATGTCTCCGAACCAGCCACGCTGCCTCACGTTCATCGACGTACAACACCGCATTCAGGACGTTCATTACAATAAACCTCAGAATGTGCCTGTCAAGCCTTACACGGCGATTCGGCACCCGGAGTAGACTTCGGGGCCTTGAAGCAACAACCGAGGAGCGAGATGGCGGACGGTCCGAGATACCAACGGATCGCAGACCTCCTCCGCGAGGAGATCCGCGCCGGCAAGTGGAACCCGGGCGATCGACTACCAAGCCACAATGAGCTGGCCGATCAGATGCAGGTCTCGATCACCACCGCTCGCAATGCGATTCAGCTCCTGGTTGCCGAAAACCTGGTGTACACAGCGACTTCCCGCGGCACCATTGTGCGCAGCCAGGAAGTGCTGGAATCGGTTGTCACCAACCACATTCGCCCCGATCGGCCCCGTGCTGCCCACGATATCTTCGTGGAAATCGCGCGGGCCGCCGGCCGGGAGCCGTCCAAACAGTTCAGCGCGCGCATGGAACCGGCGAGTCCGGAGGTCGCGCACTGGCTGGGTGTGCAGCGTGATGCGTGGGTGGTCTCGCGCACCGTCATGCAGTATCTGGATAACGAGCCGTGGTCGTGGGAGGTCAGCTTCTATCCGCGAGATCTGGCGGAGGCCACCGGAATCGACGTGCCCCACGACATTCCGGAGGGCACGACACGCCGACTCGCCGAGCGTGGTTTCGCGGAAACCGCGCATCGGGATACCGTCGTCGCGCGCCCAGCCACTGCTGAGGAGGCGGCCGTGCTCGGTGTCGGGCCCGGCACCATCCTGCTCGATCACCTGCGGATCGGCGCAAACCATGAACGCATCACCCGCGTCACCCGCCATCGATCCACGGCGGCCCGCAACCGTCTGGCTTACGAGCTGGGCGACGACCCAGGTACGGATATCATTCGCAAAACTCTCGGCGCCCCACCGCCGCCCGGCAATTCCCACTCCTTCGAGAGTTCCCTGCTACCCGGCTCACCATGACACCGCATCTACGCCCGGCTCATCATTCAGACATAGGAACCATCACCCGGTTCCGGCTCCAACGCACCAGCTGGCTGGCAGCCCGCGGTAGCGATCAGTGGACCCGGGCCGGCCGAGGTCTGCCCATCGAGACCTTCGTCCGGTCCGTGGCCCGCGCCGTCCGCAATGGCGAGACGTGGATGGCCGAGATCGACGGTGAGCCCGCCGGCACGATTACCGTGAACGACCGTGCCGACGAAGGCCTTTGGTCGCCGGGCGAAATCGCCGAGGCCGTGATCGTGCACTACATGATCGTGGATCTCCGCTTCGCCGGCCACCGCATCGGTCATGCCCTGCTGGAGCACGCGGCGACCCTGGCTGCGCAAAGCAACCGGGACTGGGTCCGCCTGGATGCCTGGACCACCAATGGCGGCCTGCACGACTACTACATCCGGGCGGGCTTCCGCCAAGCCCGCTTCGCCGGGCCCGAAGCCACCGGTCCGTCGGGCGCGCTCTTCGAACGGCCAACCGCCAGCTGGCTTTCCACCCGCAAGCTCCACCCCGAGCCCCTCCCCCTCGCGGCGCACCCACAACTCCACGCGGGCTGAGAGCGCCCTACCGCGCGAGATGACCTCGCTCGAGCTCGCGCAGGATGTCAGGCGCCCGATCTCGCACGGCATGTCACTGCTCGAACTCGCGCAGGATGTCACTGCTCGAACTCGCGCAGGATGTCACTGCTCAAGCTCTCGCGGGATCACTGCTCGAGCTCTCGCGGGCACTGCTCGAGCTCTAGCAGGAGGTCACGGCGACAGCTCAGCGCTTGACGTTGTCGAAGATCCCGTCGGCCAGATCTTCGGCGGCACTGCACAAGTCGTCGGTGTCGGTCGCGCCCGCGCGGCCTGCCATGGTGACGCGGATGTGCCCGTAGGAAGTCGGCCACTGCACGAAGCAGACCGCGAACCCCCGATCATCACCGCGCCCGTCACCGTCACGCTCATGCGAGGTCTCGCGTCCGCTGACCCCGTTCCCGACCCGAACATTCCGCGCGCCCGGATCAGCCTGCATGAATTCCGTGCTGATCGACACCTTCGCAGTGACGTGCGGCTTACCCGACGTCTCCCAACTACAGGTGCGATCGTCCGATGTGGTTGTCGGATCGCTGGATTCGCCGAGGTCCGACCGCCGCCGCAACTCCGGCGTGACCAGCTGGCACGGATCCTGCAGCTGCGCCGCGGCCATCGCCGTCGTGGTCGGCGCCGCAGGTACGACAGGTACGAATGTGGTCGGGGGCGGCGCGGCAACAGTGGCGGGCGCCGCCGCATGCCGGACGCCACCGTCCGTCTTCCCGGAATGGTTGATCGCGAGCACCGCGACTGCCAAGACGACGATTCCGCCGGTGAACACCGCGCTGACAACCTTCCACGGCGCCCGCTGAGACCGCTTGCCGCTGAACTCCTTCCGCGCGGAATCGTGCGAGTGCGAGTCCGGACCGGCGGACGCGGTGGTGACTCCGAACCCATCGCGCGATTCCCTGCGCGTAGCACTCCCGCCGGTGTCCATCCGCGACGTACCGGCGAACGGCGACGACGCGGTACTCACCTTGGTCTCGCCATACCCCTGGGTCTCGCCGTGTCCCTTGATCTCGCTGTACCCGTTGTTGTCGCCGTAACCGCTGTCGCCGTAATCGCTGTCGGCGTGCCCGCTGTTGTCGCCGTAACTGTTGTCGCCGTAGCCGTTATTGTCGGCATACCCGGCACCCGGGGCTCCCACCCGAGCTAGCGCGACCCCCGCAGCTTCGACGAATTGCGCGCAATCGTCATACCTGTCGCCCGGATTCTTGGCCAGCACCCGAGCCAGCACCTCATCCAGCTCAGTGGGCAGATCCGGCCGCACGTCGGTGATCCGCGGCGGCGGCGCATTGATATGCCCCATCATCACAGCCAGCGGTTGCGCTCCGCGATAAGGGTTTTCGCCGGTCAAGAGCCGGTAGAACGAGCACCCGAGACTGTAGACATCGCTGCGAGAGTCCAGCGGTTCCCCCGACAGCTGCTCCGGCGACGCATAAGCCACGGTCGCCAGAAAGGTCCCGGTACGAGTCAACTGACTGTCGTCATCGGAAGGCTTCGCAATCCCGAAATCGGCCAGCAGTACCCGCTCCTCACCCCTCTCCTGCGGCGCAAGCAGGAAGTTGGCGGGTTTGACGTCCCGATGCAGCAGCCCACTCCGGTGGGCATAATCCAGCCCCTTACCGATCTCCCCCACAATCCGAAGCGCCCGACCAGGACTCATCGCCTCCGGATCAAGCTCCAGCGCGGTAGCAGCATCCGTCCCGTTCACATACTGCAGCGCAATCCACAGATACCCCCGATCCTCCCCCTTGTTCTGCACCGCCACCACATTCGGATGATCCAGCCCCGCAGCCAGTTTCGCCTCCCGCTCGAACCGAGCCCGATACTCCGGATCGAACGCCAACTGCGGCCACAACACCTTCAGCGCGACATACCGCCCCAACGTGGGATGTTCAGCCAGATAAACCGTCCCCATCCCCCCACTACCGAGCGTCCGCTCGATCCGGTAGCCGCCCAGGATAGTTCCGGTCCCGATGATCACGTGTACCCCTTCCTCCCCGGCAGACTACAGACCCGGGAGATTCGCGACCTGAACCATTTCCGGGGCACGGGTGATCAGCATGCCTGGACCAGGTGGCAGGTCCGACAAACGGATGAGAGCGACGGGCCGATGCACCTCGGACGTGGACATCGAGTGTTGCTTGGCCTTTGGGCCGAGGTCGCCGGCCCGGCTGATGACAAATACGACCATCGCGCTGATTGCGACACCCAAAACCACGATTCCGACGACTTTCCACCCGTTGAACAGCGGTGGTGGCCTGTTGTCGAGCACCTCGGTGATCTCGGCTTCGGCTGGCGTCACCACGCCGCCCTGGTCGGCCATCGGTCGCGCAAATTGTGGAGGGCCGGCCGGATTCCGCATTGTCACCGCGCTTCTCGGAACCGAAGTAGCGAGAGCTGTCGCCGCTGCCTCGCAGAACTGGGCACAGGTGGCAAAGCGTTCAGCCGGGTCCTTGGCCAGCACTCGTGCCAGCACGTCGTCCAGCGCGGGCGATAGGTCGGGTCGAATATCGGTGATGCGAGGTGGCGTCTCGTTGAGGTGACCCATCATCACGGTCAGCGGTTGTGTTCCGGGATAGGGGTTTTGGCCCGTCAACAGGCGGTAGAAGGAGCAGCCCAGGCTGTAGACATCGCTTCGGGAGTCGAGGCGGCCGCCGGATAGTTGTTCGGGTGACGCGTAGGCGACGGTGGCGAGAAATGTTCCGGTGCGGGTGAGTTCGGTGCCCTCCCCGGAAGGCTTGGCGATTCCGAAATCTGCGAGGAGTACCCGCTCTTCACCGTGCTGCTGGGGCGCCAGCAGAAAGTTGGCCGGCTTGACGTCGCGGTGCAGCATGCCCGCCCGGTGCGCATGGTCGAGACCTTTGCCGATCTCCGCAACGATTCGCAGTGCCCGGGCAGGAGTCATGCCCGCAGGCTCGCGCTCGAGTGCGGTGGCGGCGTCCGCGCCGTTCACGTACTGCAGCGCGATCCACAGACAGCCCTGGTCCTCGCCTCGGTTCTGGACCGCCACGATATTCGGATGATCCAGCGTCGCCGCGAGTTTCGCTTCCCGTTCGAAGCGGGCACGAAACTCCGGGTCCGTGGCCATATGCGGCCATAGGACCTTCACCGCGTCGTAGCGCGGCAAGTTGGGATGTTCGGCCAGGTAGACCGTCCCCATCCCGCCGCTGCCCAGGGCTCGCTCGAGCCGGTACCCGCCGAGTACCGCACCGGGGCCGATGATCATTGTCTACAGCCCCGGGAGGTCGGCGATTTGCACCATCTCCTGACCACGGACACGCGAAGCCAGAATGCCGCGGCCCGGAGGCAGCTTCATGGGACGGACGTCGCCGATGACCTTGCCCTCATCACGCGGACCGGACATGAGGAGGGCGTCGACCGTCATGTTCTTCATCGCGCCGAGAACACCGTCGTAGAGGGCGCGGCTGACGCCACCCATGCGGCGGGTGACGATTACGTGCATGCCGATGTCGCGGGCTTGCGGCAGATATTCGACCAAGGGGGCCAAGGGATTCTGGAGGCCGCCGGTGGCGACCATGTCGTAATCGTCGACGATGATGTAGATCTCGGGGCCACTCCACCAGCTGCGATCGCGCAGCTGCTGCGGCGTGATGTCGGAACCCGGAATGCGCTTGGAGAGGTAGTTCACGACCTCCATGATCATTGCGCCGCTGGTCTGTGAGGATGTCGAATATCCGGCCAGCTGATCGCCTTCCAGCGCACCGAGCAGGGTGCGGCGGTAGTCGATGAGGATGACGCGGGCCTGGTCCGCGGTGGAACTTTCGGAAATGCCACTGATGATGTTGCGCAGCAGCGTGGTTTTGCCGCTCTCGACGTCGGCGAAGGCCATGAGGTGGGGATCGGCGCTGAAATCCAGTGCCAACGGCCGCAATTCGGCCTCGCCGATGCCGACGACAATCTTGGTGGGCCCCTGCTGGATGCCATGGGCGCGCGCCAGTTGCAGAACCTGATCACGGGGAATGTTCAACGGCAGCATACGAACTTCGGGGGCGCGCCGGTCGCCGTAGAGGGCCGTCATCTGGGTTCGGGCGGCAGTCACGCTCTCGGCGAGCGAGGTCGGGTCGGTATCGGAGTCCAAGCGCGGCAACGCGATCAGCAGATGCAGCTGATCGGCCGTGATACCACGGCCTGGCTTGTTGAGCGGGACATTCACCGCCACACGCCGGCCCATCTCCGAGTCGGAAGGGTCACCGAGCCGTAGCTCGATACGAGTGCCGATCATATCCTTCATGGCAGGCCGGATCTCCGCCCACCGGTTCGCACCGAGGACGACGTGAATGCCGTACGAAAGCCCCTGAGCGGCAAGACCATTGATCTGCGCTTCCAGGGTATCGAACTCCTCTCGCATAACGAGCCAGCCGTCGATGACCAGGAATACGTCGCCGAAGTTGTCCCTCAGCACCGGGTCGTCGGTCGCGCCCGCGGCCAGGGCGGCATGCTTGCGCCGCCGGAAATCGGCCATCGACTCGATGCCGAGTTGGGCGAACCGCTCCTCTCGCTGCTGTAGCAGCGTGACCAGTTCGGCAATGGTGCGGCGCACCCGGTCCGGGTCGATCTTGCTGGCAACCGAGCCGACGTGCGGCAGTCCCGCAAGGCCCGCCATGCTGCCGCCACCGAAGTCGATGCAGTAGAACTGCACCTGCTCGGGCGTGTGGGTAGCCGCGGCGGCCATGATGATGGTGCGCAGCGTCGTCGACTTACCCGCCAGCTTGCCGCCGACAACCGCGATATTTCCCTGCGCGCCGGCGAGATTGATATTGAGCACATCACGACGCTGCTCGTACGGCTTGTCGATGATGCCGATCGGCATCCACAGCTGGCCGTGCCGGTTGACCGGCGAACGCCAGTCCGGGTCCGGCAGCAGCATGTCGACCGTGGGCGATTCATCCAGCGGCGGGAGCCACACCTCGTGGGCGGGACGGCCATGCCCGGTCAGGCGTTTGACCACAACCTGCAGCAGGCTGTCGGGGATGCCCTCATCGGCGGCAGGCGGCGGGGGCGGCAGCAGGTCCAGCGGATCGAACGGGGATTCCGGCAGCGCCAGCATCTCGACCGGTCCGGCGGTGAATTCGCGCGGCGGAGCCTCGGCGACCTCACGGCCGTCCGCCTGGCGGGCGGTGCGTGGTGCGACATAGGGCCCGGACACGTAGGTTGCGTTGAACCGCAGCGGATCCGAAGAGTCGCTCTTCAGGTAGCCGGAGCCCGGGATACCCGGCAGGTGGTAGGCATCGGTGATGCCCAGTACGGCGCGGGATTCATTGGCGGAGAACGTGCGCAGGCCGATTCGGTAGGACAGGTGCGAGTCGAGGCCGCGCATCTTGTTCTCTTCCAGCCGCTGTGAGGCGAGCAGGAGGTGCACGTGCAGGGATCGGCCGAGGCGGCCGATCATGACGAACAGGTCGGCGAAATCCGGCTTCTGCGAGAGCAGTTCGGAGAACTCGTCGATAACGACGAACAGTGCGGGTAGCGGGTCGAGCGGCACACCAGCGGAGCGCGCCTTCTCGTATTCGGTGACATTCGCGAAATTGCCCGCGGTGCGCAGGAGTTCCTGGCGGCGGTTCATCTCGCCGGCGAGCGCGTCACGCATACGGTCGACGAGGGAGAGCTCTTCCTCGAGGTTGGTGATGACGGCCGCGACATGCGGCAGCGGATCCATACCGAGGAACGTCGCGCCACCCTTGAAGTCGACCAGCACCAGGTTCAGCTGATCCGGAGAGTGCGTGGCGACCATCGAAAGCAGCAGCGTGCGAAGGAATTCCGACTTACCCGAACCGGTGGCGCCGATGCACAGGCCGTGCGGCCCCATACCGTTCTCGGCCGATTCCTTGATATCGATCTCGACGGGCGTGCCGTCGGGTGTGATGCCGATCGGCACCCGCAGTCGCTCACGCCCCTGACGCGGCCGCCACACCTTGGCCGGATCAATCTGCGCGGCATCCGGAATCTTCAGCAGCGACATGAGACCCGGATCGCTGGTACTGGTGTTGTCGCCGAGGCTGACGATCTGCGCGGCGGTCGCAATGCGGAAGCGAGCGAGGCTGCGCGAGAAGGCCTCCGCCTCCGCCAGACTCACCTGGTCAGCAGTGGCGAACTTCTCGGTACCGGCGGCGCTCTTAGCGAAGACATCCCCGCCGGAGGCGACCAACTGCAACCCACGGCGCGCCGCAAGACTGTTCTCGGACGAGCTGAGGTCGATCACCGTCACCGCATCCAGCCCGGATTCGCTGATCAGCCGCTCGGTACCGCTCACATATCCGTCGTCGATCACCACGACCAGATGTAAGCGCCCCGCGGTCGGCTGCGGATTACGCATGAACCGCCCGCGCTCGAGCAGATCGTCGGCGAGCGCCGTCTCCAGCTCGCCGAGCGAACGGTAGATCATGCGCGCCGCGCCCATACCGTCACGCTGCGACGTATGTTGCAGGTGCGGAAGCCATTTCGCCCAGGACCAGTTCGCCGAATCGGGATCGGCGCACACGATGGCGACGGCGACGTGATCCGGCCCGTGGAAAGCGGTGAGCTCGATCAGCATGGCCCACACCATGCTTCGCGTATCCGCCGCCGGTCCCTCGACATTGATCGCGGGGAACGCCCGCAGCGACACCGCGGTCGGCAGATGATGCACAACGGAGTGTGTACGCACGAACCGGCGCAGCGCCACGGTGGACACCGGCTCCAGATCCTCCAGCGGCCCGGTCTCCGGCCGCGCGAGTTTCGCTGCGAGCCGGTGCGTTCCGATCCCGACCCGCACATGCCCGAAGTCCGGATCATTGGGCCGCCGCTCCCACATGCGCCGCGTGCCGACTACCGACAGCAGGTCAGCGGGCTCCGGATGACTCCAGACCAGCGTCTCCAACTGCTTGAGCGCGGTCCGCCGCACTTCCCGCCGGGTCTGGTCGAGATAGCGAAAGTAGTCCTTGCGCTCCTCATTGAGCTCACCGGCGCTCTTGGCCCCGCCGCTCTTACCCATGAACATGCCCGCCATCGACATGATCATCATCATCGGGAACATCATCATCATCGGGTTGGACAGGATGGATTTACCCATCATGGCCATCATCCCGATCATGCCGATCATGGCGACGATCATCACCACCGGCATGAGCTTGCTCAGCAGCGAACCCGCCACCGCCCGTGGGATTTCCGGCGGCGGCGTGAGCGCCATCTCGCCGCCGGGCGCGCGCGGCGGTGCGATGCGGGGTCTGCGGACGAAACCTTCGGTAGCCATGAGTGTTTCTCCGGTCGTTACGAGTCGAGGTCGGGCAGCTCGTCGTCGCGGCGTGCGCGGCGGAATGGAATCGACAGTGCGAGACCGATTCCCAGCGCGGCGAGGCAGACGAGGGACCCGATGGTGGCGACGAGACGCGGCAGCCGCGCGGGGCCCGCCGGTTTCTCGGGCGCGGGGAAGGCACGGGCCTTATCGGCTCCGGCGCTCACCGGTTGGTCGGGCAGCTGTGCGGTGAGGGCGGCGAGCGGATCGATGAGTCCGTAGCCGATGCGATCGTCGCGCCCGGTGCCGGGACCGTGCGCGGTACGGGTTATCCGATCCATGACCTGCTGTGCGGTCATATCCGGAAACTTGGCACGCACGAGTGCGGCGAGCCCGGCAACGTAGGGCGCGGCGAAACTGGTGCCATTGATCGGCGCCAGACCCGACTGGCCCACAACAGCATTGACCAGTCCGGTACCACCGGGCTTGCTGTCGAGCGAGGTGATATTGCGCCCCACGGCGGCCACATCCACCCACGGCCCGTACAGCGTGAACTTCGACGGACTTCCATCAGGATCGACCGATCCGACCGTCAGCACATACGGGTTGAACCAGGCCGGACTGGCCACGGTTTTCACCTTGCCCCAGCCGTTTTCGTCGTTCTGCGTGCCACATCCGGTGCTGCTGTCCACATTTCCGGCAGCGACCACCACAACCACATTGCGGTCGTAGGCATAGCGAGTAGCGGCACCGAGCGCACCGTCGGCATTGTCGCCTCCCGCTGCGGAACAGGCGACTTCGGAAATATTGATGACCGTCGCACCCATATCGACGGCACGCACCACGGCCGCCGCGAGGGTGAGCATATTGCCGTAGCCGGACGTGCTGATGGCCCCGGGCTGTGAGTCGGTGTTCGCGTCCTTGGCCTTGTAGGCCTCACTGAACTGCCGGATGGCCAAAATCTGAGCATCCGGTGCGACGCCGACAAAGGCATCGTCCGGGCTGGGTTGCGCGGCGATGATGCCCGCGACAAAGGTGCCGTGCCCATCGCAGTCAACCGTGCCGTCGCTATCGGACGAGACGTAGTCACCACCGGCCTGCAGACCGGGCAGCCGCGGATGCCGGTTCACACCGGTGTCGATGACCGCGACCTTCTGCCCCGCACCCCGGCTGAACTGCCATGCCGCGGACAGATCGAGCACCCGCTGCGAAACCGGTTCATCACGCGGCGCAGCGCCGTTCAGCGCGGGTTCGGCGCAGGTCTGCCCCTGCTGGGTGGTCACCAGCGGCGCGGGCTTGCTGCTGAGCGCCTGCGCCTGCCCCAGCGCGCCGAGATCCACGGTCGGCGGCGCCACCGTTTCCAGCGGCCGCGCTGTCGCCGTCCCCTGCGGGCTCAGCAGCGCAACGCCGAGAACGGCTGCGGCACACACTATTCGCGCCCAGCTCCCGGAGAGCGATCTCATATGTTGCGCGCCATCGAGTAGACATCGGCGAGCCACAGCACCAGCGGGACGATCGACACGATCAGGCCGTATTCGAAGATCTCGTTCAAGCGCCGGGTCACCGGAGTCACCTCGATGTGCGGACCGATCACGCCGAACACGATCGCGCCTATGGCGAAGGCGAGCAGCAGTCCGGCCGAGACGAGCAAATTATCTGAATCGTCGAACGCCAGCAGCACCACGAGTGCGATGAAAGTGGCGCAGCCACCGGCGATCAGAACGCAAGCCTGCGTGAGATCCGCGAAGGCGCGGCCCCGCAGGCACAGGATGATGGTGACGACCACCGCGAGCGCAATGCCCTGCCAGCGCGCCGCACCGAGCGGATCAGCGGCCCCGAGCGCACCCGCGGTCGCGCCGATGGCGCTGCCCACCACCATGCCGGTCTGGAAGTGATTGGCGGTGCGAGCACGCAATCCGAGCCCGTGCGCCGACGGCAGTACGGTCGCGCCGATGGCGCCGATGCCTTCGATGGTCGGCCGCGGTTCGTGGTCGGCGGGATCGATGGCCTCACCCGCGGACGGCACCGGCGGCACCGGCAGCCTGGCCAGCATGGCAGCCAGTCGCGGCACCATCGACAGCAGCACGATCGAGGCAACCAGCACGCCCGCAGCGAGTTTCGGCAGGTCGGTGTCCCAGACCATCCGAACCGCGGCGGCCACGCCGAGGAACACGGCGGTGGTGACCACCGCCGCGACAATCGCAGCGCCCGCCCGGACCATCCGATAACCGATGATGGCGACCAGCAGCGCGGCCGAAGCGCCCAGCAGCACATGCGGACTGCCGAGCGAGCCGGGCACCGCCAGCGCGGCGCCACCGAAGGTGAGCAGCAGCAAGCACAGCATGAGCACTGTTGCGGTCAGCTCATCGTCGTATTTGCGTTCGGCGATGATGGCCGCGACCAATGCGCCGATGCCCACGCCCAGCAGCATGATCGGTGCGACAAAGTTGTCGCCCGCACCACGGGATATCGCACCGAGCACCAGCGCGAACACGACCGCCACGATGGCGGCGGACAACCCGGTCCAGCGCGCGGCGCCGGCCGACCAGCCACGGAATTCCTCTGTGGTGAGCCGGGATACGGCATCGATCACATCGTCGAAGAGCGCAGGCGCTTCCTTGGCGGCGACGGATCGCAGCACGAGCAGCTCACCGTCGTAGACCTCGGCGTCATTGAGCGTCTGGCTCGGCGCGATCATGTCGCGACCGAGTTTGGCCAGCGTCCAATGCTGCGGCTGCAGCGGTGTTCCCCCCTCCTCGCCTCCGGTCGGATCCGGATTGCGAGATTCGATGAGCTGCACCAGATCGCCGATGAAAGCGGCGATCGGTGCGTTTGCCGGCAGACCGACGTCGAGCTGGGTATTCCCCCCGATGACGGACACTCGGCACAATTCGGGTTCAGCGGCGCCCAAGCCGCTGATCGACTGTGCGGTCACGTGTTGAACTGCTCCCTCACCCTTAGTAACAGTTGCCGCCCCAGGGCGGTTAACCATAATGTATCCGACTGACCGCTACTGTGCGATCTGCACGGGTGGGTGGGGATTGTGAACGAAAGCCTAACCAGGTTCAACGAATTCGGGGTTCGACTACGATGATCGACACTCGCCAGGCACAACGCGCCTTCGACGCGGGGGTGCTCTCTCTGGGGTTGAGCATCGACGGGCAGGAGTCCAACAAGGATCTCGAGTACGCGAAGCTGGCCTTTCAGCGCGCGACCGAGTGGGACCCCACCATGTGCGACGCCTGGCTCGGCCGGGCCGTCGCCGGTGAGGTAACCAAGGACGTTCTGTACAACCTGTACAAGACCAGCACCACCTCGCTGGCCCGGGAGCAGCGCCGGTTGGGGCTGCCGCCGCGGGTGCTTGCTGGACGTTTCCTGCCGGGCCTCTACATCGATTACCCACTGTCCAGTTTCACCGAAATCTGGCTCGCCTACGCCGCACATCTCATTACCGACAAGCAGTTCGACGAGGCCGAGATCGTGCTCGACGAGCTGGCCAAGCACCGTCGCGCGCGAGCGGGCGAACCGGACTTCGAAATCGACGGCCGGGTCAGCTCTTACGTGCGCGGCATCCTGCACTACAACACCCAGCGCTGGCCCGACGTCATGACGGTGCTCGCCGGATCGGACGCCTGGGAAGATCCCTATCTGGCCGCTGGCGCACATGTGATGGTCGGCACAGCCTGCGCGCAATTGGGACTTTTCGGCGAGGCCATTCGCCGCATGGAAAAGGCCGAGGCCGGTCCGATTCCGGCGGCCCGCACCGCCGCCATGTTCTGCCGCGGCCTGTGCCTGCGCGAGAACGGCGAGGCCGACGAGGCGCAGTCGCTGTTCGAGAAGGTGTATTCGCAGGCACCGGATTTCGATGCCAATACCGCCGCCATGCGCGACCGCACCTACCGCATCACCATCACCTCCAAGGAGGTGATCGACGCCCGCACCGATAAGTGGGATCCGGCCACCGCCGCATCCCTGGAGGAGAAGAAGCAGGCCGAGAACGAGGACCGCGCCAAGACGATCCTGGCCGAGGCGCGCGCCGAACTGGATAGGCAGATCGGGCTCACCGCGGTGAAGACCCAGGTGGCCAAGCTGCAATCGAGTGCGCAGCTGGCCCGCATCCGCGCCGAGAAGGGTCTGTCCAGCTCCGCGCGCGGTCAGCACCTGGCTTTCACCGGCCCGCCCGGAACCGGTAAGACCACCATTGCCCGCGTGGTCGCCAAAATCTATTGCGGCCTGGGCATTCTCAAGACCGAGAAGGTCGTCGAGACCAAGCGCTCCGACTTCGTCGGCCAGCACCTCGGCTCGACGGCGATCAAGACCGACAAGCTGATCGATACCGCCATGGACGGTGTGCTCTTCATCGATGAGGCGTACACGCTGATCCAGACCGGACTTTCCGGCGGTGACGCCTTCGGCCGCGAGGCCGTGGACACACTGCTGGCCCGTATGGAGAACGACCGCTCGCGCCTGGTGGTCATCATCGCCGGATACGACGGCGAGATCGATCGCTTCCTGGCGGCCAATGACGGTCTGGCGTCCCGCTTCTCCAAGCGCCTGCAATTTCCGTCCTACACCGCGCCCGAACTCGGCGAAATCGGTCAGGTCATTGCCAATTCGCGCGATTCGGAGCTGTCCGAGGGCGCGCTGCAGCAGCTGGTGCACACCTGCCAGAAGCTGTACGACCTGGAGAGCACCGATCAGAGCGGACTGTCCCGCCGCGGCGTGGATATGGCCGGCAACGGCCGTTTCATCCGCAACCTCATCGAAGCCGCTGAGGAAGAACGCGAATTCCGGCTCGCCAATGACGAGTCGATCGACCTGAGCGAGATCGACGAGGCCGCGCTCATGCGCATCGAAGCCCCCGATATGAAGGCCGCGCTGACCACGCTGCTCACCTCGCTCGGCCTGTCATCTGCCACAGACTGAGGGGGGCTCGCTGTGACCAATCCCGAACTGCGTTCGGATGAACTCTGGTTGTTCCGGGTGCTACCACTGCGCCTGGTCATACCGGTAGCGCTGGTGGGGGTACTGGCTTCGCTTGTGACCGTCGCCTGCCATACGCCCTGGTGGGCAATAGCTTTGGCGGGAGCACTGCCCGTATTGATCGGCCTGGCGCCGGTGCGCGGCAAGGCGATCGGCCTGCGCCTGGGCAGCTGGGTGGCCTTCCGCTGGCGGCAGTTCGGCAACCGCACTGTCGACGAGTCGACCCAGTTCGACGTGCCGCTGCCCGACGGCGGCAGCTACGGATTGCGCTGGGACGGAACGCTGCTCACCACCATGCTGCGCATCGACACCCCGCCCGACACCCTGACGCTGCTCCGCCGCGGCTCACTGAGCACCGATCAGCTGCTGCCGCTGGCCGAAATCGCTTCCTGCCTCAGGCAATACGATGTCGAGCTGGATTCGGCCGATGTGATCAGCACCGGCACCCGCACGGCGGGCACCGAGGCCGTGCTGTCGGGCTACGCGGCCAGCATCGCGCCGCTGGGCCGGCTGTACGACGAAATCCTCGGCCCGCTACCGGCAATCGCACACCGCACGGTGTGGCTGGTGCTGCGCCTGAACCCGCTGGCCAATACCAAGGCCGTGCACAACCGCGGCGGCGGCCCGGAGGGCGCACTGCGCGCGGCGATCGTCGCCACCCGCCGAGTCGCCAATCGCCTTGCCGCCCGCGGCATTACGGCCTCGGTGCTCACCACCTCCGAAATGACAGCCGCCACCCGCGAATTGACCCGCGGCATCCCGCTGAACGAATTCGTGGAAACCCCGAAGTACCTCGAGCACAACGGTGTTCACCTCACCAGCTTCCAGGTCGACCCCGCGCTCTTCACCGCCGACGGCTTGGCCTCGGTCTGGTCGGTACGCAGCCTGGCCACCACGGTCACCGTGCGCCTGCGCCCCGCCCCCTCCACCACGCCCGACCGCCAGGACGAATTCATCGAGGTCGACGCCCGAGTCCGCTACGACACTCCCCAGTCCTTCGACGAGCCGCCCGTCCTCGGCCTCCGCGAACTCCCCCAGCGCCAATTGTGGGCCCTCACAGACACTCTCGCCTTCGGTGCCCAGGAACTGCAGACCCGCACCCACCGCGGCCCGGTGAGCGCCCTGGCCGATATCGCGATACCGACCGCAGGCTGCGGTCAGCTCATAGGCGCCGACGCCACCGGCAGAGGAATCGCGGTGACACTCATCGGCAACGGTTCCCGCCGCATCGACATCATCTCCGACCTGCACCTGGCCCAACAGGTCATCCTCCGCGCCATCGCCCTCGGCGCCGGCGCCGTAGTCCACACCGCCCGCCCCTGGGCCTGGCAGAGCATGGTCACCAATGTCGGTGCCACCCACGCCCTCTCCCTGGCCTCGTCGGTCACCCACAGCTCCCGCAACAGCGTCATGACCTCCCGCGCCCCCAACCCCGCCGCCACCGTCATCGTCTTCGACGGCGTCCCCTCCACCGCCCCACCCGGGTCTGCCACCGTCATCACCCTCCACGAAACCCTTCCCCCGAACTACCAGCCCGACGCCGACGTGACAATCGTCCAGCACCCCGACGCACCCCACACCGTCACGGTGCACACCCCGGCGCGGAGAACCACGGCACAGCTCGTCACCACCCCGACCGAACAGCATTACATCGGCGGAGACATCAGCTACCGCTGAATCACTTGACGCCCTTGCGTAATACGGGCAGCAGCTTGTCGAGCAGGATCTGCTCGGAGGCATCGGTCCAATTGCGCAGGGCGTCAATTGCTTTGGGGTCGTCGAGCACCAGCACGGTGGTATGCCGCATAGTGACTTCCAGGGGCAAATTCACCAGTCCACCGCCACCGGCGGAGGTGTCACTGCGTACCGCGAGCAGGTAGCCGGAGTCGAGTTGACTGAGCAGAGTCGGATCCCCCGCCGGATCTTTCACCATCACACGTGGCGTCGGCTCATTCCCATTACGCACGCACGTATTGTTGTAGACGAAACCGAGAGCTTCGAAAAACGCAGCCTGCGGGCTGGGCTTCAGGTGCACGGCAACGGTCGCTTCGTAGCCTCCTTCACCCGTGATGTCTACTGCTGCAATTATTTTCCCGAGGAACGCCGGATTCTGCTGCCGCGCCTCCGCCACGTTCCCCGGCGCGGCAGCGGTCGTGGCTGTGGGCGCAGCCGTCGAAACCGGCCGGCCGGAGTCATGGCCTCGAACAGCCCACAGACCGATCCCGGCAACGAGCGCCAGGGCCGCCGCAGCGGCAACGAGTGCGATCAATCGCTTTTTCCGGGCACCGGGTTTCACCCGAACCTTCAGTGCTTCAGCGTCGAATGGCGTTAAGTTCGAATGGTTTCCGCCTGCGGAAATCCTTTCAGGCCGTGTGGCAGCCGATGCCGGCGATACTCCGTACCGGAGTGCGAGTTCGAGTGCGTGGGTGAATTCGCGGCAGGTGTCGAAGCGCCGGGCCGGATCTTTTGCCATCGCGATAGCGAGCACCTGGTCCAGGGCGGGCGGCAACTCCGGAAGGACGATGGTGATGCGCGGCGGAGGCTCGTACAGATGCCCCGTCATCACCAGCGCCGCTTGCGTTCCCGGATAGGGATTACGTCCGGTAAGCAGTTTGTAGAACGAGCACGCCAAGCTGTAGATGTCGGTGTGCCTGCTCAACTCTCCGCCTGACAATTGCTCAGGCGCGGCATAGGCGATAGTGGCGACGAACTCTCCGGCCGCAGTGAGTTCGCTGGTGTCCTGCATGGACTTGGCGACACCGAAATCGGTGAGCAACACACGTTCTTCATCACCGTCAACGGCCGAAAGCAGGAAGTTCGCGGGCTTGATGTCACGGTGCAGCAGCCCACGGCGGTGCGCGTGATCCAGGCCCCGTCCCACCTCTGTGACTATCCGCAGCGCTCGCTCCGGCGTCATGCCTGCCGGATGCCGCTTCATGGCTGCCGACGCATCGGTGCCGTCCACGAACTGCATGGCAATCCAGAGCTGTCCGTGATCGGCACCGCGGTTGTACACCGAGACGATATTCGGATGATCAAGGCCGGAGGCCAGATTGGCCTCCCGCTCGAATCGCGCCCGGAACTCCGCGTCCCGCGTCATCTCGTCGCTGAGCACCTTCAAGGCATCCCACCGCGGCAGACTCGGGTGTTTGCCGAGATACACCGTCCCCATACCGCCCGCGCCAAGCACACGCTCGATGCGATAACCGCCGACGATTGCCCCCGGCCCGATATTCATGAATCCTGCTCCCGCTCTACATCCACGCACTATTGGTCAGCAGCGCATACTGCGCCGCAGCGCGCTGATGTGCGTCTTGCAGTTGCGCACTGAACACGCGACCTACGTAGCGGTCGTATCGCACGACGCACGAGAACCGGGTCTTCGGGTTGCCGCCGGCATCGACCGAGGATTCGTGGCAGAACGAGTCCGGTACACCGGGCGGCGCATCGGTGTTGTTCTTGAACAGCAACCCGTAACCGTCTTCGAGCTTCTTCGCTGCGGCACGGTCCGGAACTCGCATCAGCTGTGTGCCCTCGGCAGTTTCGGACACCTTGTCGACTCGGGCGACATCCATCAGGTCCCGCCACACCTCCGGCTGCGAGGCCCTGTGCAGAAAGCCACGCGGGATGAAAACACTGTCATGCCCAATAGCCAGGAACTGGTCGTCCTCCGGGTGCAGGGTCCGGCGGAACATCGCCTGCGCATCGGCATCCGGCCTGAAATGCAGCATGTCGCGGGCCGAAAGCGGCGGCAGTTGGTCCAGTAGCGGCAGCTCGACGGCCAGCGCCTTCCTGGTCATATCCGTCAGTGGGCCGAGATCGGGCGCGGGACTCTTCACGAAGGTGGCGATCACATAGCTGCCGTGCGCCAGGGTCGCACCCAACGTCGGAATACCCGGCCGCCAGTGGGCTTTCGCATCTGGATACCCATCCAGGCTGACCGCGACATTGGTATCCGCCACCGCGAAGTCCGCCGCATCCATCTCCTGGGCGGCCTTGGCGGCCGATCCGGCATCCGGGAACTGTAGGACGCTGAGATCCACGATCGTACCGTCCGCTGCCGTGGTTCCGTCCTCGTCCTTGTTGACATTGCGCTGCAGCGAACTGTTGTCCGGAGCAGCTTCCGCCGTAGACGCGGACATCGAGAAGCCGAACGTCATCTGGTTTCGCTCGACCGCCGGGACCTCGGCCTCGCTGATCAGAAAGCCGATATCCGAAATCTGCGTGATCGCCCGCCCACTGCGCCCGAATTTCAGGCTCGGATCGATCTCCAGCCCGTCTGCGACATGATCGGCCAGTCGCATAATGGCGAGGGCCTGGTTGTTATCCGGCGTCGGGTTGTAGTTCGTGCGATAGTCGAACGGATCGATCGGGTAGGTGCCGATATCCAGTTTCCTGATATCGATCTCACCGGCCACCGGCGTCCCTGAAACACTGCCGCAGCCGGTGAGTAGGGCAGTGGACAGGGCTACGAGCGCGAGTAACCAGAATCGACGAGCATGCGTTTTCATCAGGTACCGCCTACTTGTTCCGGGCGAGAATGGCGTACTGGGCGGAAATGCGCTGGTGCACCTCGGGTAGCTGCTCGCCCCACATCTGCGCAACATATCGACCGAACGTCACAGTGCAGTAGTACGGGATCGCACCGTATTCGGGTCCGTGATACTTCTGGCACCGCGCGTTGGGTAGGCCAGGGGGCGGGTCAGCCGTGACCAGGTGTTTGCTGGACACCTCGTTATCGAAATAATCCTTGGCAGACTTGGCATCTCGGGTTCGTAGTATTGTCCCCGCATCGGAAACCGCTCGATCGATTCCGTACCGCTGGAAGACTCGGCCGGACTGCTCCGGATCGTCGACCAGCTGCAAGAAGGCGTGCGCGCCGTATACCCCCGGCATATTGTTGAACGAATCGCCTTTCGGCCGGCTCAACGAAATCCGCAGCAGCCCATCGGGATCCAACGGCCGGCCGGCAAGTTGTGCGGTCGGTATCGGCTCGAACGATTTCACCTTCTCGGAGGTGACGGTCATCGCCTTGTCCGCGAGCGACTCCAGCAAACCCTGATCCGAAACCTTCAGCGCGAGGTTTTCCGGGTCCTGCACCGTAGTGACGAGCACCAGTTTTCCTGTTGCGTAGAAGGAAACGAGCGCTTGCCGGTCGGGAATCCAGTAGACATTCGCATCCGGATGGCCGTGTGACTGCGCCTGCGCAACCGAACTGGCCCCGACATCGGGGCCACGCTGTGCCAGGCCAGCTTGCGCCGCACGGGCCTGCACCTCGGTCTCGAAGATCAGTGCAGAGACGGATAGGCGATAACCGATCTCTTCGGTCTCGCCGGTGGTGGCGAAACCCGCGATGAAACCCTTTGCCAGGTCATCGAACCCGTCCGTCTTCACCCAATCGAACATCGGACTGTTGTGCCCGCCATCACTCGGCGCCAGGAAGGCATGCGGAGCAATCGAATCGTTGAGCTTCAATCCCGCATCGATCTCCGAGGGCAGCGGCATCAGATCACCCAACCGCTCCGCCTCGAAAACCCGTGCCACGAAGACCGGTTTAGGTGGCGCGAAGTCCGCAGGCACAGATCGATAGCTGCCTACGTCGAGCTTGCTGAGATCCACCGGCGGTTCCGCCACTGCGGCACCGGAATCGGACCCGCACGACGTGGTTGCAGCCAGCGCGATTGCCAGCAACAGAGCCGTCAGACTCCCCCGTAACGCCCCCACGAACTGCCTCCAGCTACTCGACGTACCAGTACCGAACCGGCAAGAACCGGTCCAGTGGCGCCGCCCCGACAGCCTCGCCCCAAGTTGCACAGCGCCGCAAACTCAGCGAGATGGACTCCACCGTGTCACGAGCCGACGGGGCGAATCTATCGCGATCAGTGCCGTTTCCGCCATCCAAGCTCCCTCCGGACGGCCCCGAGGGGATGCACGTCCGAACCGTATGACCAGTACACTTTTGCACACCAGAACGAGGGACGATCAGCTAGCGGTTTCATCGGGGGCGGGAAGTACATGCGGTACGGCTTTGGGAACCGGCGGGGGTCAGCCGGTTTACGACTACGCACCACGATTGGTGCGGTTTTCACGATCGCCGTGCTGACGAGTTCGGGGTGTGGCTCCGAATCGGTTGCGGCTAAGGCGAATCCGGTCGATCTGAGCAAGCTCAATGTGGGCAGCTACTCGTCGAGGCCGCAGGACCGGGTGTTCAAAGATCCGGCACGCACAGCTCGGACTATGGAGGCTCTACGACTGGGCAACATCATGCCGCTGCCACAGGAGGTCGACCCATCACTGCGGTACCACTCCTCCTTTACTCACCCCTTCGTGGATGTCGAATCCTTCGCCGGTGATCCGGTATTCGGCTATTTCAACATCACTGATTTCACGGCCAACACGCCAGGATTGGTCGCGGGCTTCTCTACTTCGGGACAGTCGAACGCCGATAGCGCCATCGCGACCGAACTCACAGATGCCGTCATGATCTTCGATACCGCAGACGCCGCCGGCTCAGCCGCAACAGCTCTCGCTCGAAGCGGGTTCGACAATCGTTTCGGCAGCAACGACAGCGCTGAACCAGCACAATCCACTCAGTACCCGACCGCGCACCTCTCCTGGATCCCCAAGAATCAAGAACTCGCGTCCTGGTATGCGACAGGACAATTCGTCATTATTACTCTAGTCGGCGATCAGGCGAACAACGCTCTGAAAGTATCCGACCAAGCCAGTCTGCGGGCGCTCTCCGACAAGGCGATTACCGTTACCGCCGACCGGCTCAAGTCCTTCCAGCCGACCCTCCCGGATAAACTGGCATCCCTTCCGACCGACCCGCAAGGCATGCTCCGGCTGACGTTGCCAGTGCCGACGGGGGACGACACCGCTTACCCCTTCGATGGAACACTCGACCGGCACGGGGCCCTGCACAAGGTCGACGATCCTGACAAAGCCCCGGCGCGATTCGAAAAATCCGGGGTAGATTTCGTGAGTTACGGTGCTGGAAGGCTGGTTCGTACTCGCGACGCCGCCGCCGCTCAAACCTACGTCGATGAGATCTCCATCGACAGATTCCAGCAGCGGATCGACCCACCGCCCGGACTGCCGACAGCGCGATGCAGCAGATACTACGAACGTAGGCCATTCGCATCCAACTTTCATTGCTACGTCGCCTACCAGCGCTATGCCATCGAAATCTGGTCCGATCAGCAGCAAGATCTGTATCAGCGTATTTCGGCGCAGTACGCGATTCTCGCCAACAGCAAATAGGGGCAGCAGTGAAGTTCTTCAGCAATCGCCTCCCCACCGCCGGAGTGGCTTTCAACGCACTTGCGTTCGTCCTGACATCAGCAGCGCTCGTCAGCTGTGGGAGCAGTACGGACGGAACGGCCATCGCGGGTGAGGTCGACGTGCGGAAGTTCGCGGTCGGTACCTATCCGACCATCCCTGCCGACCTCCGAGGCTCGTATCGGCACGAGGCCCTCAGCGGCACGCAACTCGCGGTCGCGCGGCTGGCGGACGCAGTCGCAACTGGTCCGGACGTCGATCCCAGTTTTGCCCATGGCGTCATGCAATGGTCCATCACCACATTGGGGTCGGTGTCTTCTGTGCTTGCGAATGCGACCGAGCCGGTGGCGGAGCGCAATAATGTGATGTTCGGCTACAGCGCATCGGCGAGCACTCGTCCATTGCCGGATACCGGTGACCCAAGCGCCTCCGGCATCTTTCATCCTTTCGGTGGTGGGCATACGGACCCTGATGCCACCTCCTTCAATATCACCGTGCTGCAATTCCCGAGCGCGCAAGAGGCCGAGTCGGCCGCCACCCAAATGGAGGCAGCCGACTTCGACGTGGCAGCCGACCTGAACACGCACATCAGCCTGGACAAGTATCCGAGTGCCAAAGCTCATTGGCGGCAGGGCATTCCATCGATGGCTGCCACCCTCGCCCACGGCCAGTATGTCGTAAATGTCTTCGTTCAGCTGCCAAAACCTGAGCTCGCCGGGCTGAAGAATCTCATCGAGAAAGTGTATGCCGCGCAAGTGCCGCTGCTCGACCAAACTCCGCCGCTGTCTGCCAGGGAAGTGTTGTTCCTGGACTATGACCCGTATGGAATGGTGCGCCGAACCCTGCATCCCGATAAACTCCTCCGTCCGAACGCGGACACCGAAGCGACCCGAACACCTCGCGGCTACCTGCACTATGTCGATGATCAAATCGCCTGGAAGCGACTGCTCGACGACAACAGAGTGGATCGAATTTCCACTACTCAGAAAGGTGCACTACTACTGCGAACCCCCGACACGAAGTCCGCTACCGCTTTGTGGGCTGGAATCAACGGCCTCACGACCGGTACGGCAGACAGACCCGCGAACGTCCCCGACGTCGCCTGCGCCGAGAACCCGAAGCCTAAGCGCGACAGCTACGACAACTATTGGGACGAGCCCGACCGTTTCATCTGCACTGTGCGCTACGACCGCTACGTCGCACGCGTCGCCGGAGCGCAGTTGGCAGATGTCCATCAGCGTGCTGCCGCGCAGTATGCCCTGCTGGCAAATAGCCAGTACCTGTAAGGAATCGACATGAGTATCGGGCCAGGCTCCATTGTCGGCGGCTATCGCATCGAACGTGTGCTGGGCACGGGTGGCATGGGCACGGTCTATCTGGCCAAACACCCGGAACTCCCGCGCTGGGATGCGCTCAAAGTGCTCAGCCCGCAGTTCAGCACCAACGACGAGTACCGGGCGCGCTTCGAGCGTGAAGCGAATCTGGCTTCCGCACTGGATCATCCGAACATCGTCTCGATCTACAACCGTGGCGAGGACCACGGCCAGTTGTGGATCGCCATGCAGTACGTCAACGGTATCGACGCGGCGGACGCCGCCGCGCAGAAGTCGACCTCGATGACTCCGTGGCGCGCGCTGCACATCACGACCGAAGTCGGCCGGGGTCTCGATCACGCACATCGCCGCGGTCTGCTGCACCGTGATGTCAAGCCGGCGAACTTCCTGCTCTCGACCGGTGACCACGGCGAAGAGCGGGTACTGCTCACCGATTTCGGTGTAGCCAAATCCACCGACGACACGAATGAGCTCACTCAGGCCGGCGCCTTCGTCGCTACTATCGCCTACGCTTCACCCGAACAACTGAGCGGGGAGCGGCTCAACCATCGCGCCGATATATACAGCCTCGCCTGTTCATTCTTCCGACTCGCCACCGGCCAAAACCCTTATCCGGGAAACCAACCCGCCATGGTGATGATCGGACACCTGCACGAACCTCCGCCCCGGCTCACAGCCGTCGACCCCACACTGCCCGCCGATATCGACAAAGTGCTCGCCGTGGCCATGGCGAAGAACCCCGCGGACCGGTTCGACACCTGCCACGACTTCACCGCTGCCTTGAAATCTGTTCTCGAATACGGGGTTTCCGACCTCTCGATGGACACCGTGCCACAGCATCGACCCGCCGCAATCGGTGTGAGTGAACCATCGGCACTCCGAGCGAGGACTGGGAACGACTCAGCAAGCGATGATTTCGCTGAATCGGGCGCCTCGGTCGATTCGAAGCCGAGCCGCCCCCGGCGTGGAGTACTCATAGGGACGGTTGCCGCGACAGCGATCGCGCTGGCCACGGGCGTGGGAGTGTGGGCCACACAGCACAATTCTGCGGCTTCCACCGCATCGGGTGTGGTCGCCCCTACGTCGGTATCCGAGGCTCGTGCACAGAATCCCGCCTTTGCCGGGAAATTCATTGGAGCTGTGAATGTCTGGGGCCAGCACGGCCAGGACCCTTTGATGAGCGTCGACTTGAAACCAGGCCCGCAGGCAAAGTTCTTCGAGGACCTGGGATTCACCTACAACCCGAAGTTCAACAGTCAGGGTAATGAGCCCAATCCCCGGCCTGCCAACTCCGGGACGCTTCCTCAGTATGAGGCGATGTCCGGAGTTGACACAGGGTATGTGCTCGCCGTGCGTAGTGATGCCGAGGCGGGCGGCGGCAGCCTTGTGAACCTTCCGGCCGCCGTCACCTCCAGCACTGCCACTGTCATCGTTCTTGATGATCCGCAGGCCGTTGCCGCCTTGACCGAGTGGTCGACGGGCTCAGAAAAGGTCCTGCTCGAAAAGTTGCTTCCGATCCTGCGCGCGAATGTCAAATAGTTCGAACCCGGCTGCCGGCCACTGTCATTGGCCGGTCGGCAGCGCATCGCGACTGACCAGCGCATCCGCCTTGCTCAGGGTGGGCCCGGTAACAAGCTGCCCGATAACCGACCACGGAGCGAGCCGGGGCGTGGTGCCCAGACCGAGAATCTGAGCGGTCTGCAGATCCGGTATGCCGTAGCGGATTCCATTGTCTGCCACATAGAACAGACTGTCCCGGCGCAGGCTGCCCGGCTCCAGGCCCGTGGAGCGGACGAATTCACCGCTACTGGGCGGGACGTAGACATTGTCGATGTGGTCGCCCGTCCCATCTGCAGTAGCCAGCGTGACCGGTATTGCGGATTCAGACAATGGCAGCCGGGTGCCGACGAGCACCGATATCGCAGAGCGGTCGGTAGGGCCCTCGGCCGCGTCGGATTCCGTCAGTCCGGTCGCCTTGGTC
Source organism: Nocardia sp. NPDC006630 (assembly GCF_040611495.1). Classification (NCBI taxonomy): domain Bacteria; kingdom Bacillati; phylum Actinomycetota; class Actinomycetes; order Mycobacteriales; family Nocardiaceae; genus Nocardia; species Nocardia sp. NPDC006630. The sequence goes on along the minus strand of NZ_JBEXOK010000005.1, from coordinate 497,950 downwards.
TTTGACCAGGAGATACACGCGATTGGATTGTCTTCTGCGGAAATGATCTTCGGTGCCGCGGCCGGGAAGTCGTCGACCGGCAGCGCGTGCACCACCGGGATGCCGTCGAGCAGATCCGGCGGCACCGACTTGATCTCGTCCATGCCCTGCGAGTTGGAGTTTCGGATCACCTGGGCGGTGAATGCCGAAATGCGTTGTACGCCACCGGAAAGCACAACGTACAGCTCCGATTTATCCGCACTGCCGAGCCCCGCGACACTGATTACACCGCCTACCGGCATGCCGTTGAGGCGACCGGGGCCGGACGCGCCCGCGTTCGGAACCGTCGGCGAAACCAGCGGCGGCACTTCGACAGCGGCACCCAGCAGTCCGGTTGTCGCCGGTCGCGGGCGCTGTCCCGTCAGGTTCAGGGAGCGAGTCATGACGGTGTTCTGCGAGTCGACCTCAGCGCGCTTGCCGTCGTAGATCAGATACGTCTTATCGCCCTTGCGAACAAAGAGCGCCGTGCCGGCGTCGGCAGGCTTGATCCGCGCACTGAGTTCGAGTCTGCCCGCGATGGCGGTGGTTATCGAACCTGTCGAGGAAGCCGAACCGCCGGTGGCCGACAGCTGCACGGCATCGCACAGCGTCCACTGTGATCGATCGCCTTGGCTGGAACCGGGGAGAGCCGCCGGAGCTCCTGGAATGCCCAGTATCGGGCCGCGCGGCACCGAGTTGAGTTTGCTGTCCTTGACCGATGTCGGACTCTCGCTGGTTCCCGAAATCAGACGTGCGGAGGCCAGATTCAGCACCGGGTGCATTGTCATCTTGGTTTTGTCGTCTTTATCCCGCACCACGACATAGAGTGCGCCGCTGTCCTTGCCCATCACGATATTTGCATCGCCGATAGACCCCTGCGGCTTGATGAAAGCCAGGATCGTCGCGCCGGCCACCACCAGCAGCGCCAGTATCGCGCCGATGATCAGCGACCGAAATTGCGATCGCATCGGATCATGCAGCATGCGCACATCGCGGCGGATCAGTGCGTGGTCGAGACGTCGCAGCAGGAAACGGTACCCATTGACCTGGGCACGAGTGGTCAATTGGGCTGGCAACTAATCCTCCGTGGGAGCAAGAACTTCACGCATGAGAATACGGGGGCGACATCCGACAGCAGCGCACTCCTCCTGGTGGAGGAGTGCGCTGCGTCGAACGGTTCGTTCTCCTCAGGAGGTGAAACCGTCGCCGATCTTCTGGTCGGCGCCGAGCGCGCGGCCCAGAGCGTTCTCGACCTCCGCGGCCACACGATTCAGCGTCGTCATGGTGTCGCCGAACTCGTTGTCCCACTTGCCCTTGACTGCCGCAAAGGCGGTCCACGCCGAGTTCGACTGGCCGGTGTTCTCGTTCGTCCACGCGGCCTGCAGCTGCTTGGAGGCATCCTGCAGGTCGCTGCTCGACATCTGCAGCTGGCCGTAGTAGTCCTTCAGCGTGCTGGCCAATTCGTTCATGGTATTTGCGTCGTAAAGCACGTCAGTTCCTTCTCGAGTATCGAAGCGGTGCGGTCGGCTGAGTCAGATCAGACGAGATTGGTCAGGGTCTTGAAACCGGATTCGTTCTCGGAGTCCATATTCCGGAAGTGGATGGTGCCCTGGCCGACCTTGTCCTGCATGTCGTTGAGGATTCCGTTCAGCCGCGCAGCTTCGCCATCCCAGTTCGAGGTAGCGGTGACGAACGACGCATTCGCATCGCCCTGCCAGCCCTTCCGGGCGGCATCCACGGACTGGGTAACCTTCTCAAGGATGGCCTTGATCGTGGAAACCACGTCAGCCATGTGGGTCTGCGCCTTTTGGGCAACTTCGTGTTCGGATGCAACCATCGTCTGTACCTCTGCCTATTCGTGGGATCAGCAGGTGATGCGACTGAGCATCACCGATTGTGGAATGGACCGACTGCCCTGGTCATACGCGGATCACGGCAGCCACCTCCCCCCAGGCAGCGAGTCGATCAGTCCCGCAATCGCTTGCGCGACACGGTGATCACTGCCCGGTGTCAACGTGGACCAGACTTGCTGATCCGGTGCGACCCCCGGGGCGGCCACGATGCGGCCTCGTGCGGTGTCGTACACCACGACGGCTCCCGGTGATCGGTCTGTGACGCCGTCGGCGTAGGCGTAGGCCACCGCTTCGGCGTAGGAATGGCAGGAGGAGAGCGCGAGGCCGTAGATCGTGGCATCGGTGTCTGCGACGCCGAGGCTGTAGACGGAGCTCGCGTAATCCTCCGAAGTTATTGCGGTGTCGAAGCGTTCGGCCAGGTCCGAGGACAGGGCGCTGAAGCTGGCGACATCCGCGGGTGGGCAGGGGCCGAGGGCATCGAGTATCGGGCGGGCGAGTGATTCACCCGATCCGTCCGACCACAGGGATCGGATCTCGATGCTGTCCCCTCGGCGGACTGCCAGCACATGCTCTTCACCGCGCCGTGCCAGGCAAACTCGCACCTGACCGTCGCCGGTGAAAATACGCACTGCCAGTTCACGATCCGGCTGCGCAAGTACGAACAGCGCTGTGGCTACGCCCGGTTCGACATCACCGCGAGGATCCAGTACGCGACCGGCGAGCAGCTCGGCGCGCGCTTGCTCGTGCGCAAGCGCGAGTTCGTCGTAGGAATCCTGTTGCGGCCCTATCGATAACACCAGCGGGAGAGTCTGCACGCCGAGCTGCGCGGCGAGTGTTACCACGCTGTCATTGGTGAGAGTTGTCATGCTGAAGCTCCCTCACCTGTCGCAGGCACGGCGGCTTTCGCGGTCTCGACTCCGGTGCTCGCAGCGTTGAACGCGATATCCACCGGCACGCGCTGCGCGTTCGGATCGACTCCGCCGAGCACCGCGGGTGCGACCTGCATACCCGAGGTGAGCCCCAGTTCGGCGTCACTGGGAGCGCCGGCAAGTCCGGAGCGGGTGACATGTTCGTCTTCGCCGTCCCCGCCACCGGCGGCTGCGGCGGCCGGAGCCATCGGCATCGAAGCGCCGGTTTGCACCGTGACCGGTTGTGTCACAACCCTTTCCGAGATGGTCTCATCCACCTGCGCATTGCCACGCATCCGGAATTCCGTCTTGATCGGAGCGATGTCGATCGGCCCGATCGGGAAGCCCGGCATGGCCGGCATCTCGGGAGTGGTGGCGGCCGCATCCGGGTCCACCGCCGGCGCCTGGTTGCCTCCGGTATCCATCCCCGCGGTGATCTCGGGTGGAGCCTGATGCTCCCACGGCGTCGCGAGTGATTCCGTCGCCGCCTCGTAGGTGCGCATCACCCGCGCCGCAATGGCTTTCGCCTCATCGGCGGCGGTATCGGTCCGGGCAACCTGAGCCAGCATGGGCGCCCCGACCGCCGTCCCGAGCTGCTCGAGCATCTCCTTGAGTTGCTTGATCTGCTCGACGTCATTCGCATCCGGCATCGCCAACTTCGCGATTTCGTATGCGGCAGCGTGCGCTTCGGCCTGTGCTGCATTCGAGGCCGCATCGGCGGCCGAAGAAGCCAGCCAGTCGCGCAGCGCCCGGATGCGTTCGATGAACGGCTTGCTGTTCTTCGATTCCCAAGCGCTGTCGAGGATTTCGAGGATATGTTCGTATTCGAGTGCGGCCGCGCCGAAACCCGCGCTGAGGCGTGCCCAAGCCAGACCGGCCTCGGCGGCGGGCACTGCGCCCGCCCCCGTCACCAGGTCTCGGGCCAGCTGCTCGGGCGGTCTGGCTTCCCAGACCGTCCCGGTGAAGCCGGGTTTCGTCGTTTCCAGCATCGAATACGGTCCGGTCAGACCGTCGGTGATGCGAAGCCGAGGGCGCTCTGCTCCTCGACCTGCCCGAATTGACCGGCCTGTGCGCGCAGCGCGGAGGCCAGCTTGCGGACCTCGTCCACGCCGGCGCCACCGGACGTCTGGAATGAGGCGGCGACCGAGTTCAGCGTCTGCGCCGCCCGCACGGAGACCTCGTCCGCACCCGCGGGTGCGATATCGAGCTTCGCCTGCTCGACCGTCATCCCACCGGAGATCCGGTCGGCCAGCGCATCGAGCTGGGTGGCGGCCTGCAATGCGGTCGTCGCGTCGAAACGGACGCCCTCGAATTCGTTGGTGCTCATGCCAATCCTCCTCTATCCCCTGCATTCACTGCATATTCACAGTCAGAGCGTGAGCGCTTTGTCCGGTGGCTCGTCGACGGCCTCGACCGCACCGACCACCGGGATGGAAACGCCTTCGATAACGCCGACCACTTCGTCGCCGTGTGCGCCGGTGACCAGAGCGGTACGCTCGCCGCTCGATTCTTCGTCGCCGTTCTTGTTCGCCAGACCCGCTCCCGAGGACATGCCGGGCATGCTCGTGGTGGAGCGAGACTGAACGGGTTCGGTTTGAGCTCCTGCGCGCGAGATCGGTGAACCGGAACCGAGCCCCTCGGCAGTCGGAAGCTTTGCTCCGGACGAAGGATTCAGCGGATTCGATCCCAGCCCCGCCCCCATCGGCATGCCGTTCGGAATCCCCCCGCCGCCCCCGCCGGTCGAATCATCCGTCTTCACGGTGGTGGTGTCGAGCGGTTTTCCGTCGGTCGTCTTATCGGTGTTGGTTGTGGTGGTGGTCTTGTTGGCTGTCGTGGACGTATCGGTATTGGTGTTCGATGTGGTCAGGGCGCTGACGAGCTGCTGACCGGCCGTGCCGACGCTGCTGAGTGCCGACGAGCTGGAAGACACCACCTCGCTGCCCTTTTCGGCAACCTTCTCGACAGCCGTCGAACCGACGCTCAGGAACGGCTGGACCGCCTGGGTGACCTGGTTCGCCAGATTGGCGAGATCCCCGACATTGGGCGCGCCGGTGATCGGGATCTTCATTCCGGCCGAGACCACCTGGGCGGTATTCACCGTCAGCTCGCCCCGGGTTCGGGCAGCGATGACGCCGGCGTCGGTGATCGCATTCGTTGCCAGAGTGATCAGGAACGGGATGCCCGGCGGGGAGAACAGAAAGACACCGCCGGCGATCACCGAGCTGATGAATCCCGAAATGACCCCGCTGATTTCGGCATAACCTTCCGCGACCACCCGTTCGGCCTCGAGCAGGATCATCTTCAGCTGGTCGCCCTGCGCAACGACCTTCGGAGCGTCGGCCTCGACCGCGTTGCTCTTGTTCTGCGCCGCGTTCGCCGCATCACCCTGCCAGCTGCTCGAAACCGCGCTCGTCGCTTGCTTACTGGTGTCCACCGCCGAGGTGAGCGCCTTCGCGACCGAGGAGAAGATCGAGATGAGTTCGGTGCCCATGCTCGAGGCGCCGGTGCCGAATGCCGACAGCAGACTGATCACCGGCTGGATCAACGTCGACAGATCGATCGTCGGCAGCGTCGGCATTTGCAGCCCCGACAGATCCGGCAGGCTGATCGCGGGCAGCTGCGGCAATTGCGGCAGTCCCAGTCCGCTGATCACATCCGATACCGGCGTATCCACCAGCGCCCCAACCGGACTGGTACGTAGTACGTCCAGAACGGTGGGGTTCGGTGTCGCGGTTACGGAACCGACAGATTCACTCACAGGGCGCTGAGGAAGCTTGTCGCTGATGCCAGTTCAGTGGTGGAGTAGGCGCCAACCGCAGAGAGCGCGCTGACCGCGGTTTCCCCGTGCACCGCAGCGATTTCCGCCGCCGATGTCAGATAGGAACCCTGTGCACCGGCGAACGCCAGCAGGAAATCCTGCGCGATCAGCCCGAACATCGGGATTGCGGAAGCCATGGCACCGACCGAATCCGCCGCGGCAGCCCCTGCGACCTGCGCCGCAATCCCCGCGTGCGTGGTGCCGTACTCCAAGATGGGTCCGAAGTCCGCCTTCACGTAATCAGCCATCGCTGGTCCCTCCCAGGTGCATCGATCTTGACAGATATTACAAGCACGAAATTGGTTGTGCCAGAGCACATGACGCAAACTCTGGTTCAAGATTGCGTTAACAGACCGGCTTAACCGGACATCTCCTCATTGAACCGATCAACCACTTCGGCCCGCCGCGTGAACGCTTCCCGCGCGGCCGCAGCCGCCGTCGCCACCACGACCCGTTCGAATTCCTCCGGAGACATCCGCGAAACAGCATGGCTGAACTGCAAATCCTGCAGCGCCCCGTTCCCGTCCACCTCGGCCATCACGGCACCGTCCTCGGACGTCTCCCGCCCCCGGACCGCAGCCATCTGCTCCGCAAGATCCTGAAACCTGTACAGCTGCCGCTTGACCCGTTCCTCGAGCTCATCCATAGACCCGACCACGTGTCCCCCTCTCACACAGTCCGAAGCCAGCTCTGCGGCTCCGTATCGTAGTCCTGCTCCTCGACAATCTCTTGCCGAGCGACTTCAGCTTCGGTGGGCAAACCGGTGGCTGCCAGAGCGGCAGCGCTCATTCCGGCAGCTTCCATCTGCTTCCGCCGAGCGAGGCCGGCGCGAGCAGCAGCCCGCTGACACAGCCGCAGCAACTCTCCGGCCAACTGTGATGGATCCCGGTGCAGCTCAGCCGGATCAACCTTCACAGCCAGCGGCAGACCTTGCTCTGTTGTCCTGACTCGAATCGCCCCAGAGGGCGTCGCCGCCGTAACTGAGGCCCACCCCTGCTCGGCAGAGTCTGAATCTACCGTCCCCACGTCAGTCATAGAGCCCCCTCCGCAGTCATCCTCGCATAGAAATACCATACGACAAGGGGCCGACACCACCGACATCCGAACGAATCACACACCTGAACAGCATCATTCGCCTACAGAGTTCAATCACCACGCTCGTCCTTGATGGCCCGGACGATGGCGGCAACTCGGATATTGATAGCCGCGATCAATCGCTTCGGATCGGCCGCAGTCGCGACATGAGGTGGTTCCCCACCGATGACATACCGACCATCGCCTTCCAGGTCTCGCCATTCCAGCCGACGAGCCGCGACGCCGCGGGGCCCGAACTTGGACCGACCCTGGACCACGTCGATCGCTCCAAAGCACTGAATGGGTGCGGCCAGAAATTTCTTCGCTCGGAGACTGTCCGAATTGTCGAAAATATCAGAAATGGTCGTTCGCACGAATTCTTCGTCCGGGGAACTGGCTTCATCCAAGACCGCCAAAGCAGTATCCGGCTGGCTACCGGCCTCAGCCTCGGGCAGTGCGGCAACCACCGCCTCTGCCAGAAGCACTGGATCGCATTCTGTCGCCGTGAAACCGGCGCCGTTCATATAGGTTTCCCCCGGGGACTGCACAATAATATATCCCCTCTCACGTTTTCGCAGCGCCATTAACCGGACTCGACCACCAGCATTTTGCGGGTCACGGCCATCATACCCACTCACAGTGATGCGTATATCTGGCTCGACCAACATCTCTGCCAAAACGTCCAGTGATCTATTCCATTTCGATTTCAGCTTCTCGGCTACCGCATTTTTCTCACTTAGATAATCGTAGTACATCGGTGTTCGGCTCTTGAAGCCGAACGGGCCCGGCAAGCGTTCGCCAGTAGACTTTTCCCACAGCACGACAAACTCGAGGTCATCGAATTGCAACTTCGCGCTCATTTCTCAGCGACCGGTCGCACTGCTTCAGGAACATCCTCGAATACGTCATCAAGATTACCGGCAGACTTAAGGAATTCAGCTCGCTTGTGCTCCTTGCCGGCGCCGCCCTGACTCGCACCCTGTGCACCAGATCCCATGGGCATCCCGGATGACCCCGTTGTACCCGCCCCGGAGGTCGTACTCCCACTTGTCGCCAGCCCAGCGCGTGCCGTGGACAGGGTGTCTTCATTACTCCCGGCGGTGACAATGCCCGCGCGAGGAAAGAGGCGCGCTTGGGGATTGGTATCGCGCGCCTGAGTCGTTATGGGACTGCCGCCCGGCGAACCACCCGGCGAACCACCGGGTGAACCCGCATCTACTGGAATGTTCTGCAAATTCGTCAATGCTGCGAGCTGCTGTTCCAGCTGTTGCGCGGTATCCTGTGCAGTTTGGGTGGTCTGAGTCGTTGTTTGAGTATTCTTTTGCAAGTCTTGAACCAGAGTCGAAGCGCTGGAAGCGAGGGATTCCACCAAAGAGGTTCCTTGCTGCGCGAGGGACTGCACCGCCGAGGAAATTGTTGATGCAACCGTCGAGAGAGTTTGATCCTGGGTTGTTGTCTTTGCCGGATCTTGGTCCTTGGGTTGCTGATCCTTCGGCTCGGTCACCTTGGGGTCTTGATCGTTCTGCTGCAGGTTGTTAGCGTTATCCGAAGGTGCAGTGGGAGAATCGGCCAGTTGGGGAGCTGCACTGGTCACCTTGGGTGCTCCGGCCCCGGGGTCCGTCTGTGGTTGGACCGGCACGTAAGCCGTCGACGGAACGGCCGTCGGCAATGTCACCAATGATTTGTTATATTCTATTACACCATCGATGTAGTACAAATCGCAGCTAATTTGATACTTGTTCAGAACTTGATCAACGCAATCTTTTTCAGTTGTTCCCCAAGTCTGAGCTCCATTATAGTTCATATAATATGAAGTTGTATTGTAATTCTTGGACGCGGTTGGAGTGGGAGCCTCAGGGGTATCAGGAAGCGCTTTGTACGCGGCATTCAGCCAGCGCGCAGCCTTAAGTAAATTGTTTTTGACATCCCCCATTCGATCTGTCAACTCTCTAGATTTTGCGACAAAATCTGCAACAGCATCTCTGGCCGCCTGCGCCGACCCGCCTTGCCATCCGTTTTCAAACTCTGAACTCTTGACCGTCTCATTTTCGAAAGTATTCACCGCACTGATCAGCTCATTCGCCATCCACTCCCAGTCGGACCCGATTCCACTGACCCCGAGATTCAAACTCTGCTTGAGCTCCCATAATTCATGCCACTTTTTGGAGTATGGGTTCTCAGGAGCCACGGCACGATCGTCTTTCGGCGGCGTATAGTCAGCCTTATACAAGTCACCTAGAATAATCTGGGAATTAACGACGTGATCAATTTCCGAAGGATTCGGCGGCTGCACGGTGAACCCACTCGGGGTTGTTGTCATTGAAATTTTTTCGAATTCCGAAACCGAAGAATCCTCGGCGTCACCGAACATCTTCGCTGCCATTTTCAAGGTATCTGCCATAGCATGCAGCGTGCCGATATTTACTCCGAGGAAAGCGCTCACCGCCCGGCCGTCCTGCCGAAATCCTTCCGCCCAAGAATGCCCTGAACTCCACCCGGGCTCCGGCCCGCCGAAATCGGCAAAATCGTTGGCAGTGTTATCCATAAACTGCTGAACGGTAAGTATATGACCTATAAGATCACTGCATGAATTCAACGCCTTGACAGCAACCGCGCGATTGAAGACCAGTTGGTGGTCAGCGACAGCTCCCTGTGCGTTCTTCCATGTATCGTCGACCACTTCGCGGCCCTCCCCACTCACGGCACTGATACCGCTTCGCCCGGACCCGCAGAGTGCGAGCGCTCACGGACGCCGGCTGGCTTCATCTTGCAACAAGGCGAGGATCCAGCGCTACTTGGTACGCGCCACTACGGTGTCAGTGCTGCACGGCTTGGCCAAAACGGCCATACCCGAACGCGTCCGGTGTTCAGCGTGTGATGATGCTGACCCTGCTGGAGTCGACGGCAAACGCGCTGTGCACAGACGGGTCGACTGCGATTGTCCTGATGGTCCCCGAACCGATTGTGACCAAAGCAATTACCGCATCTGTCTCGGTGCTCAACACTCGCACCTGCTCTTTCCAGTCCACTGCGCCAGTATCCTGTTCCAGCACGAACAGGCTTCGACTGGCTGGATCGATCGCTACGGCCTCGGCGACCACCGACAGAGGCAGCGTCTGCCGAATCACGTTGGCGGCAGTGTCGATGATCTTCAATACTCTGGGATCCCCGGGTCCGCCGCTCGGATCACCGACTGTGTATACGGTGTTGGTTTCCGAGTCCACGGCCAAGCCGCGAACATAGCCTCCTACAGGAATTGTTGCCTTCGCCTGCCCGCTCACACCGTCAAACGCAGTCAGACTGGCAGGTGAATCGCTTGCTACGTAGACGATGTGTGTCGCGGTATTCACGGCCACTTGATATGACGCCGACGCGATAGGTACATCAGCACCCACGGTGTTGGAGTCCGTTCGGACGGTGCTCAAAACAGTCGTGTGGTCGTGCCGAGCAACAGTCGCGTAGACATTGCCGACGGCTGGGTCGATCGCGAGATCCGCGATGAATGCCGAGGGCAGTTGGATCGTGACCTTGACAGCGTTCGTCTTCGTGTCTATGACACTGATCCAGCTGTTGCCCTGCATCTCAGAGCTAGCGACGTACAAATTCTGTGTCCGCGGGTCGAGGACGACGGCCCGGGGGTCGGCACCGACGTGGATGACCGATTTGACTGTCATAGCGGAGACATCGATGACGCTGACTGTCCCGTCCGAGCTCGCCACATATGCAGTGCCCGAGTTCAGCGCTATTCGTTCCGCACCGGGGACTGGAAGGCTGGCTCGAAGTGCTGGCAGCGAGGAGGCTGTCCTTTCAGTCTTTCGCTGCCCAACGACTATCGCGGTCGTCGCCACTGCGGCGATGACGATGAGCACAGCGATGGATACCACGGCAATTCCTTTGCGGTGCTTCCATTTTCGCGCATCTCCTGAATCGCCAAACCGACGGCCGGACTTGCGGCTCACTAACTCAAGCACCGAAACCGGGAACAAGACACCCGGAAACGCCCGCCCTCGCTCTCCTTTTATCCGGAGAAATACACTCTCACCGATCGCGAAGAGATCCCTGATCTGATCGTATGGCACTACAACAGTGCCCGTCGCCAGAATCAGTTCCAGCGAATCCTGCTGATAGCGGACCGATATGGAAGTGCCTGGCAGCGTATAGGCTGCGGTCTCCTTGTTGCGCTTGAGTACCTGAATGACGGTAAACAGCAGGCCGAGACCTGCTGCAATCGCCAGGATGACAACGTAGGAGATAAGCAGCCCGGCGAAGTTTCGGGTAGACGAGCTGGTCGCGATGAAGACCTGGATGAAGCTGCGGGACAGCACTATCAATGGGATCGCGAACAGGATTGCCCAGGTCGATGGGGAGCGCCAGCGAGCGATTGCAAGAGCACGACTGAGCTGCGCAGTGGTGTCGGCGCCAGATATGGCTGTGATCTCGACTGGGGGCACCGATGCTTGCGCATTCGGTGTCCACGAAGATTGTGGCGGCTGGTTCATAGTCCCCCATCGACCGAGCGATACCGTTTGGAACCCTACCCACCGGCACCAGGGCAGGCGAGCGGGGACTGCTGTGGTACCGAAGTCGGCTAGATTCGGATGGGCTGGAAGCTCGATGAGTTCGGAGACCGAGGACAGTGTGAGTCAGGATAATTCGACTGCTGAATCGCCGGACGTGGGGTTCCGGATGGCACGGCAGGGTGCAGTGACCGAACCCGGGATCGGTTTCGACCCCAAGGCAGGTATCCGATCCGATCTATCGGCAAAGCCGGTCAGTTTGACTGAGCGTATCGCCAGCGAGCTTCGTGTGTTGCTGCCGGAGGGGTGGGATCGGTTGGATGCGGCGGTCGCTATGACCGTCAGTGACGAGACCGCCCAAGTAATCGTGTCGGACGGGCAGCATGCGGCGCCGGTGCCGCTGTCGGCGCGAATGGTGGAGCTACTGCGGGAGCTTCGACATGAGTCGGCCGAGTCGGCCAGCGGTCCCTGGTGGCGGTTTCTGGCTTCGGTCACCCGGACCGGTCCGGCGCAGATCGAATACGACTATGGCGAAGAGCCTTTCCCCGATCAGCAGCTGTTTCCGCCACAGGCGTATCTCGCGGATCTCCAGACATACCCGCGTGCAAGGCTTCCCGTGTGGCTGGCCGCCTACGTCGGACATGCAGACCGCCAGATCCGGACGCCCAGCGCTGCCGCACACGCCGGATCAGGTGATGGCGCATCCACGCCACGGGTCGAAAATGGCCTTCCCCCTCTGCCTTTGATATGGGCACGCTGGGCAGCCACCGCTGCCGCTTCCGTGGCGGCGAACTCACCGCTGGGACCCCGGATCACAACAGCGCTCGGCTGGTTCGAAGGAATCTCGCGGAGCGGATCCACCCTGCATCTACTCCCAAGAGGACGCGCGGTCCTCTCGGGTGGACTGTGGAACGACCCAAGGCTCGACGCCGCCTACAACAAGGGCGCCGCCTTGCCGCAGCTGTATCGAGGGGCACCCGACTGGGTGGCCGATCCGGTCCTGAATCCCCGTGCGGCGAACGGATTGCTGTCATTTTGCTACTGGTGGGACGGTGCAGCGTGGAATTGCGGTGAGTCGCCGGCCGCTGCCGCATTGAGTCCCGCGCTCCCGGGTATTTGGAGTAGTCAGAGCGCCGCTGATGTGATCACTCAGCTGAATGCCGGAGTTCCGGAGGCCGCAGCAGTGGACCTGGTGGCCGCAGCCGAAGCAGGCACTTTGACGCGGTCGTTTGCCGAGCCGATTCTCAGCGGCGATACTGCCGACACTCACAATGCCTACTACCAGCTCATGCTGGCTGGGGTCGTGACATCCGAATAGCCGCAAAGCCATTGGGTGCATTGGCGTCGCCATCTACACCGCACGTTGTATATGATCGTCGGGGATTTGCTCCAATCATCGTTACCGGGGGGTTGACTATGGCCGAAGTCGTCAAAGCCGAGATCGCGGGGATACGTTCGACAGCAACCGGTCTCGACAGCGGTGCAAGCTCGCTCGAGGCCATCAGGACCGCTCTGGACGCAGCCGCAAAAGCCCACGAAGGCTGCTGGGGCAACGACGATTACGGTGACCAGTTCGTGAAGGGTGATGGCGGCTACGCAAACCGTCGCCCCGCCCTGGAGGACACACTCACCGCGATGGTGGCCCAGCTGCGGCAGTACTCGGGCGGTCTGAGCGACACTGCGAACACCCTTGAGCGGGCTGAACAGAACAACACCGACAGCTTCCGCTAACCGGACGTAAGGACCAACGCGCGACACGAGTCGCGGTCGCCTGCTGGGCTGGGCTGGGGAGGAGAAGAACATGGCGAACGAGGCCGCGAAGGGGCGTCTGGCCGAGCTGGTAGACCTGGTTCAGGGCGGCATCGCATCCATCGCTCGTGCGCAGGAAGATCGCGCCCGGCTGACAGCGACCGCTCATGCCGCGGGCCGCCGAGTCTCCATCACAGTGAATGCCGATTGCATCGTGATCAAGACCGAATTCTCCGATGACATAGACGATCTCACCTACTCCGAGATCGCCGCTGCGGTGACCACCGCCACACAGGACGCCGCCACACAGGTGCAGAAGAAGGCGCAGACGATCCAGGAAGCCGCGCTGGAAGAACAATCGCGCATCCCGGCACTGTCGGAATTCTTCCCAGCCATGCCAGACATTCAGGCGATGATGCCCACGCCACCAAAGGTTTCGACTGCGCCGCCAGGTTCACCCGAGCGCATCGCACCGGAAACCGAAGAGGCCGTGCACTTTACCGATGTCGAAGAATGGGATCACGACAATTCCACCCGATCTACAATCGCCGCCCCGGAGTGGTGAGCTAGCGGCGCGCGGGCAGACGCATGGGCTGGACTACGGCGGTCGGGGACTTCTTCCCCAGCTGGCTGATGACGGGACTCAACTTCGGGATGGCGTACCCGAAGGGCGACCAGGACGAACTGTTCGCGCTCGGTGATGCTTGGAAGCACGCGGCAGCCGAGCTCGAAAAACTCGAACCGACGCTGAGGGGTGTCACAGACCAGGTTCCGCAGTACTACGTCGGCGACGGCGCCACCGCCGCGACCGCCGCATTCGCAACACTCTTCGCCGGCGACCACTCGATCCCGAACCTGATCGAAGGCCTGCAAGGCCTGGGTCATGACGCGCGTTCCACCGCAACGGAAATCGAGTTCGCGAAGATTCAGTCGGAGATCTTCGCGGTCATGACGCTGTGGACGGTCGTGTCACTGATGTCATCCTTGGTCGGGTCGGCCGCCGTCCCCGCCTATCTTCTGGCAGCACGCGCGGTCCTGGCCAAATTCGCCGCTGAGGTCGCTGATCGAATCGGCGCGATCATGGCGGAGTCAGGCCTGAAAACCCTGGCGGCGCCACTGGTTCGCGAAGTCATCGTTCCGCTCGGTGAACGAATCGCGCCCCTGGCCGAGAAGCTCACGACCGCCGGTGAAAAGCTGACAGCCGCAGGCGACAAGTGGACAGCGCTGAACCAAACCATCGCCAAGAGCGGACCGATCGTCCGCTATCCTGTCGCAGCGCTGAAGGGCGGCCTGCATGGCGGCTTGATGGGCGCCGGCATGGACGCGGGGACCCAGGTCGTTCAGATCATGGAAGGTCACCGTGACGACGGCTTCAACCTGAAGCAGACCTTCCAAACAAGTCTTCAGTGGGGCGCAGGTGGCGTGCTCGGTGGGCCCACCGGCGAGTTTGCGGGCCGCAGCTTGGCGAACCGTGCGCTGCAGAATCCTTCCAAAGAGCTGCCGAAATGGTTGGGCGGGACGATAGCAGGAGGAGCCAGTGGCGCCGCCGGTGCCGCCGGTATGTATGGCGCGGGGCTCGGCACCCAGCTTTATGACAACAAGGGTGACTGGAGCAAAGTCAAGACAAGTTTCAGCCCGCAGTTGCTCATCGGCGGGCTGGCGATGGGCACCATGGGTGGAGGTCACGGCGGGCTGGCTGAGCAGGCCCGCATCGACTCGCCCGCCAACATCGAGTCGGGCACGAAACAGGCGCCCGTCGAGGCGTCCGCCATAACCAAGGCCGATGGTCCGCAGGCGCTGGACGTGCAACAGAAGCCCTTCGGTGAGCACCTTGCCCATACGCAGGCCGGTGACGCCGCACCGGAGAGTGGTGGGCCTCGATCGAATTCCCATGGGCAGGAGAATTTTTCGAACAACAGCCCGGCGAACGCACCGGAACACCGAGGCAGTCAAACGAATTCAGATACACGCAACGGCGCCGGCGACACGAATCGACCAAATGCGGAGACCGCGAAACCTGCCGATGCCGCTGCCAAACCATCCGACAATGGGGCACGCCCAGCAGCTGTGAACGACCGGCCGGGCGAGGCGCCAACTCCGAAGGACGGCGGGGCAGCACGTCCGGCAGCGGACAGTTCAGCGCGTGTGGCCAACGTTGCGCCTGCCGATCAGAAGGCGAATTTCGTTGCGAGCGCGCAGGACAAACCCGCGCAGGCGCCCATCGCCCGGGCCCCGGAGGTTCGAGCACCGGAGGTTCAGACCGCTGCGCCGAGACCGGAGACCCTCCAGACCCGCCCCGAAACCGCCGCCCAGCCGCCCGCCACACGAACCAACGACGTCGCGCCGGGTCTGTCGGATGCATCTCCGGCACCCGAGGCCGTGCGTCCCGATCAGCGGACCGACGGTGCCATGTCCCAGGGACCGGCACCCGGTGACAATGCGCTGCGAACCGACGTATCTCCAGACCAAGAAGCAAATCGACCGGGCACTACGACAACGAAGCCCGAGGCGAATACCCGTGCCCCGGAAAAGGTTTCGAAAGACTCGGCAACGGACGATAGTCGGCGTGACGGCGATCCGGCATCGGATCAGCCTGTGGCCCCGCTCCCTTATGTAGAACCCACCGAAGGTCCCCGAGACACACCGACCCGGAACACCGAGAACCCGAGGATCCGACGCGACCTCGCCGCCAAACGTCCAGACGATCGCTCTTCGGAATATCCGCAGAAGTCCGACTCGCATTCACCCCAGTCCGAGATCCATCCCGTCGAAGCCCATCCCGTCGAAGGCGATTGGTCGCCGCGCCTCGACGATCACTGGTCGCGGATGAATGCCCATGAGATTTCCGACGAGCTGGCCCGACGCTGGGGAATCCAGACAGAGGGGTTCGATAACCCGAAGCTCCATCCCGAGGTAGCGCGCGAATTCGCCCGTGCTGTCGATGACATGCTGTCCCGGTACCCGGACGTGAAGCTGCCCAAGATCACGATCGACAAGCTTTCAGACGACTATAACGCTGCAACTCACTGGGACGTTTCCCCAGGCGGCCAGATGTACACCGAAGCGGTGATTCTGAACGAGACCCCGGCTCTCAACCCTGAAGAGATGGCCCGGGACAGCGCCGAACTCGAGGCAAACGGTCACTTTGTGCCCGGATCGGGCGACCGCCCGATCCATTCGGCACTCGTCCACGAGTTCGGCCATACCATCGCTATCGAGGGGCAGGGACACGCGAGTGAGACTGCCTCGGAAGCACTCGAACGCTATTACCGGTCCACCCGTGACGGAATGGACCGACCAGCATATGGGAAATGGCTCGATCAGCTCAGCGACTACAGCTTCTACGAAGACGGCCAACTCCATCCCGACGAGGCATTGGCCGAAGCGTTCGCCGATGTGGAGATCAACGGCGAAGCCGCCTCCGAGCCAGCCAAGGTGTTGTACTGGCACCTTCTCGACAGTGCTGGCGAACACAGCGTTGCACCGAATGGGTTCACCCACGTTCCCGAAAACACCATCGCACGGCCGAATGGCCCACATACACCCGAGTCAGAACAGCAGCCCTCCCAGCTGAATCCGGACGCCGCTCCTCGCCCCGCACAGCTGACGCCGGAATTGCGCGAGGGCTTCGAAGGTCTTCGCCAACAGGCAACCGAAATTGTTCACGCTCAAGGTGATCCAGCGCGAGCCGCGGACCTCGCAAACCTGCAGCATGAGTACGCCAGACAGTTCGACGAGCTCAGCCTTCGCAGCCCCGAAGCCGATAGCTGGAAACTGTTCTTCGAACACGATCCAGCACTGGCCCAATACTTCGCTGACCACGCCAACGAGTTGCTCCCTCCCCCCGAGGAATCATCCGCCCACGTGGAAATCCACGCCCCGGCCGAAACCGAGACACCGCGGCCGGACGAGGCAGGTCCCGAGAGCTCCGCAACATCTCACGACAAGTTTGAGTCCCCCGCCAATCCGGATCGGCCCTCGACGCTGACTCCGCATCTGAAGGATCGTTTCGAACAGATCCGGGAGCGCATCAACAACATTTTCTCGGCCTACCACGATCCTGCGCGCGCCCCCGAATTACCTGGACTGCGTGCGGAATTCGGTGATCTTGTCGACAGGGTAGGACTGCATGACCCAGAGGCTGGGACCATCGCAGAGCAGTTGTTCAACGACCACGATGCCACGCTCGCGCAGTATTTCGCCCAAAATCGCGAGCATCTGCTACCACAGCCCGGAGATATTGCCGAAGCTCATTTCGAGCCTCACACGGAGCCGTCCGACCACGATCTGATCGAACATTCGCAGAACGAACATCCGACAGACGAGCCGCATGCCGATAGTCCAGATCAGCAGTCGCACAACAACATTCCGGAGCTCGAAGCTATAGCGGAGCTCACCCCCGACGAGCAGGATGCCCTGCACCGCTACACCGATCCGGACGCGAACGTCTTCAGCGATCTGAACGACCGCCTGCGCAACGAGCGTGACCTCGATCCCGAGCAGCAGAAACTGGCCGCCGATATGGCTGCAGGGCTTGAGAAACTGCCAGCCTATGACGGAACTGTTTGGCGTGGAACGCATCTCACGCCGGAGCAAATCGCCCGTTACGTCCCCGGAGCGAAGGTACCCGAGTCTTCGTTCACCAGCACTTCGCGTGATCCGCGCCGAATCTTCTCCAGCAACGTCGAATTCATCGTGCACTCGGAAACCGGTCGCGATATCAGCGCCATCTCCGCGCGGCCGGGAGAGAAGGAGGTGCTGTTCAAGCCAGGCACCACTTTCGAGGTCCGCGGTGTCGTCGAGGACCCGAGGGCAGGCCTGTTCGGTGTCACTCGCGTCTACCTGTACGAGTCTTCCGAGCACACCCCGATCCACGAAATTCCTTCCGATCACGCTGGGCACGAGGCACTGCAGAGCGATCACTCGACTAATCACGTTGACGACAATCATCCGTCCGAGGAGTTGCCGGTACGTCACGGTCCTGACCGCACCGCTCTCGGCGACTCTCCAGAAGTCCAGCGTGTATACGACAACGTCCGCAACGAGGGCGAACACGACGTTGTCGTACACGGCGACCGTTTCGGAAAACCCACCACCGACGGCAATTTCGAGATCGATCCCCAACAGGTCGTCGACGCCATTCGAAACAATCCCAACTACGTCGAAGGCACGCCCGTCCGCTTGCTCTCGTGCCACAGCGGCAATGACATCGGCTGGGCACAGCACATCGCCAATGAGCTCGGTGTCCCCGTGCGAGCGCCGTCAGATCTGGTCGGCGTCCGCGCACTGCCAGACTCACCCGCGACCCTCCACAACGCTGCCGAATGGCGGACCTCCCAGCCGGCCGAGGCCGACGGTGCCACACCACAACCCGTCGTCCACAAACCGATCGACCAGACTGATGGGCGCCTCCCGAAGTACGAAGAGGATCCTCGCGAGAACTGGGACATCCTCAGTAACGAGAAAGCCGGCGACGAAACAGCGCCCCCGGCTGATCGGACTGCTGAGGACAGGCCTGCGGGTGAACCGACCGAGCCGGCACCAGATACGCCAGCCACCTCTGAAGTGCCGAAACCCCGGGTGCCGGAGGAAGAGTCCGTATCCGACCGTTCGGCGCCATCCGAAGATCGGACAGCACGACCGCGCGACAAGACCGATGAATCCCAGCCTGACCAAGGCCCTCACCGGGATCTTCCGGCCGACCGGCAACCCGCACGAGATACCGAGCAGCAGCCGAGCACCGCTGAGGCTCCAATCCGAAAAGAACAACCTCGGGCGACCGGGGATCACGAGAACGCACGCGCACCGGAGCGGGAACAGCCACCGAACGACACCAGGCCCGAGACCCCGAACAAACCCGGTTCGGACACGCAGGACCCTGAGACCGCACCCGCAGCCCCGCGAGACGAGCTGCCCAAACATGTCGACGATGCGAATTCGGATCCTGCTGCCGCGCACCACCAGACTGCCGAGGACACCCGCACCAAGCATGACGACGAGGTAATCCCCCGGCCAGTAACCGAGGACGAACTCCTCAACCAGCGCGGCATGCCATTGGCCAATCAGCGTGCCTTCCAACGGCTCTGCGAAGAGTTCAACTACGTCATGGATGTGCGCCCCACGACGCCCAGTGCTGTGCGCTGGCTCGAAGAGGGTGCGATGCCCAAACCCAAACCCATCAAAGCCAAGTCCATCAACGAGTTCGACGTCTACCTCGGAGCACCCGAGGACAAGATCGGCCTGGTCGGCTCCTTCGAACCAGAAAAGCCCGTGCGGACAGATGTACCCCCCGAGCTGTGGGAAAAGGTCAGTTCGCGGTATGACGAGCGCCTCAACGAATGGAACCGCGACCGCGAAAAGATGGAGAGGTTCCTCGAACGGAAGGAGTTCTATGTCGAGGACAAGGTGGTGTACGGCTACGACAAGGACACCGGCAAACCCAGGCCGCTGACCGGCGATCACGACCTCTTCGACATCCGAAAGCCCAATGGAGACAGGCTGTCACTCGAAGAGGTCACTGCGGTCACCAACCGCATGATCGACGAGAACATGGGCGTCATGCACGGTCCGCACCGCTATTGGCCGGAGATGGATCCACCCGTCGATCAGGGCATTTACCAAAAGATCGTCGACGGCCATGGGCCCGGAGGCGAACCGCTCATTCGATTCAGCCCGGACGCCGGGCCGATACTGGTCGACTCCTCGACCCCGGTCCCGTATATCGCGGACAGCCCTGCTCACCCGCAAACGGAGGCACCAGCCGAACGTCCGCTGTCGCCCGACGCCGAGCAAGCACCGAAGCCCGCGACCGAGCAGCATCAGGAGCCGATCCAACCCCACACCGATGAAGCGCCGACAGTCGACAGCACCACCCATTCGGCGACAGAGGTCGAGCACTCCGATCCCGGCAAGGAAACCGAGGCCGGTGTCTCGTTCCACCCCGAAGACGAAGTCCTCTCGAACCTCGCTGATCAAGTCCCCAAGGACCCCAACCACTTCACCGCAGACGTCCACATCGACGAAAACGGCAACGCCAGAATCGGTGACCGCACCTACACCCCGGAGGAATTCGGCGACCTCCTGCGCCGTAACGGCTGGGACGGCAAAACTCCCGTCCGCCTCATCGGATGCGATGCCGCCACTAACGGCTTCGCTGGTCGCCTCGCAGCCCACCTCGACACCGATGTTCTCGCCCCTACCAAACCAGCCTGGTCCGATACCCACGGCCGCCTCTACACGAGTACCGCCGAACGCAATCCTGACGGCACCCGCCGTCCCCGCATCCCACCCGACGGCCAATGGGAGACGCACCACCCCAACGGCACCAAATCCACAGCCACCGAGGACGGATTCGCTCCAGGCACCCGAGACGAACACAAGCACGACATCAACCCCAAGGACGCGCACGAACGTCACACCGAGGAGACAACGGACCCCACCCCGCATGACGGTGAGAACACGACTCCCGAACCGAGCATTCGCCAAGTAGCAGTCGACGATCCGGAAATTCGTCACCTGGTCGAAATGCACAGCCGGGCGCGCCAAGCCACCCGCGTCGGATGGAAGACAATGGGTGGTGCACTCGAATACAACATCGCTGGCGAGTCCGGCGCGTTTGCGGGCTTCAGCGGCCAACGGGACGTCGCCGGCAACGCTCCATCTGACGCCGATGTGCCGCCGATAGCAACTCCGGTGCAAGACAACCAAATCGTGCCGGGTGATCTGCCCTCGGAAAGATTCCGCCCGAACGACGCCGAGAACAACATGCTGGAGCACCTCATACGAACTGTTCTGCAGGATTACCCCCTCGACTCGAAGGGGGTCAGCAGCGCATCCGGCCGTATCCTATTGTTCTCTGAACAATCGCCCTGTGACTCTTGTGATTCGGTGATCAAACGGTTCGGACGGATGTATCCGGGGATCGAGATCGAGGTCGCGTACGTCGCTCCGTATCCACCAGTTCTCAGGGATCGCCCAACCTTGAGACCACTACACGAAGAGCCGTGAACGAAAAGGAGTACCGCCGATGACCTTCATGAACGACCTCACCGAGCCCTTGGTGCGTCTAGGGCTGGTGACGTCAGAAGGTGTACGTGGGTGCGACGAGCAGGAAATCGTTGCACTGATGCGCGCCCAGGGGGTACAAGCCTTGCCCGACGCGTACCGGGAGTTTCTGGCTTATGGCGGCAAGGATCCCTATTGGCTCAGTCGCAATGACGAATGGGACTACGACTGGCTACTGGAGGGCAAGGAGCTGGCACGGGAGATCGTCGTCGAGGACTACGAGCGGGACTTCACGCCCTTCGCGGACGCGTTCGTCTTCCTCACACATCAGGGTTACATGTTCTACTACTTCCGGGCAGAAGACCTTGCGGAAACCGATCCGAACTTCTGGATCTATATGGGCGACAAGCCGGTTCGAGACAGCGGGATGTCGTTTACACAGTGGCTCCAGGGATTGGCCGACTATCTCCCCAAAGCAGTCGCGCTGCGGAAAGAGTCCGGTCGGTGAGCATCGTCTCAGCCGCACGGGCCGGCCGGTTTCCTGGTGATCGACCAGGTTCATCGCTTCTCGGCGCATGCGTCATCGACTTCGATGGACTGACGGACTCTACGGTTCCGATCTCAGAGCCCGGGTGCCGATCCAACGCAGTAGGCTGGCCGCAGTCCACAGTCGTGCCATACGGGGGTTAGTACAGTGACCGAAACGTCAGCGGTCAGGTTGAAGCCAATCGGGATTTACCGCGAGATGTTTCGGCAGGCACGCGAGGAGCTCCCATCGCTGCAGAACTCCCGTACCAGTCACCCGGTCAAGGATCGAACCCTGGTGGCGGCGTATATGAAGGCGGCAACGCCGGTGTTCGACGTTCCGGGGGATGTTACCGATTTGCTCGACACTGCCAAATCGATCCGCAGTGGACCCTCACTGCTCTCGGATGGGGAGTGGATCTGGCGGGTCGATTCGATCCACTATCTGGAGAACTACGCGCTGGACATCCCCGCCGAGTTCCTTGATCGTGTGCGGGGCCGGAACTACCTGCCCAGCAGCGATGTCGATGTATCCGACGCGAAATTCGATGCCGCGATCGCGGCATATTTCTGAGCAAGGAGCCGTTCATGCAGCCACTGCCCTTGCCGCCCTGGATGACTCCCACTGATCCGGACAAGCAGCGAGAGATCGACGAACAGACCGCAGCGCGAATGGGGATAACAGTCGAGCGATTGCACGAGATCGACAGGCAGACCGCAGCAGACATGCGCGCCCGAGAGGCATTGCCCGACTCTGAACGCATCGTCGATGACAATCCGAAGTACAACAAGGGGTTCGGACCGGTAACGCCGGAAAACAGCATCGCACCGGGCGAGGTTCGCGCCCATTATGATTCGTCCCCGCAATCCGATGGTTGAGGCCTGAACAACGTGCGATTCTGAAGTTCTGTCTGACGGAGGAGGTGACCAGAAGTGCGGCGTGGTCGTCCCACCAAGGCGCAGTTGGAGCAAAGCTTCGACCGTGCGCTGCTGCGGAGCATCGCGGAGGGCGGTATCGCCAGCGGAACCGGGTTGGACGACGAAACTCAGAACACGCTGCTGGCGGTTGCTCGTGCCTATCCGAATGCCACCGACGAACTGGTAGAGGCCGCGCGTCGCGCCTTCGCGGGGCAGTTGGACGGGAGCAGCACCGCACGGTGGCGGGCAGAGAAGCACCACAGACTCACGGGAGAGCAGGAACAGTAAGCACTTGCCGGGGACATGTTCACAGAGAACCGCGCCGACGCGAATTATGGAGGCTTGGTTAGGATCGTGGTGGCAGAGAGTTGGGGGAACAGGGAGGGTTTCGGGCGATGACTGCGTTGGATAGTGCGTCGATCGCGTTGCGCGCCGAGTTGTTGCGGGAGAGCCGGCAGCTGATCGAGGAAGCTGTCGAGTTGGAGGGGGTACGCGACATCGAGGCAGCGCGGGCGCTCCGGCGGCGCGCCTCTGAGGTAAAGAAGGCATACACCGAGACGCTGCCCGACATAGCGGTGGCCCGCTGCCCGGAAACCGGTGCGGTCGTGGAGTATCCGATCGACGTCGTCGACTTCGACGGCTGGTACTGGGATTCCGGGAATCCGTGGCGGCGGCTGCCGACGGTGCCGAGAAATTGGCTGACTATGTGCGGCGCGGCCACCCTGCGCGAGCCGGTTGCCTTCGCGCCTTTCAGGTGCCGACCGGGGCCTGGCCTTCCGTACGTGATCCCGCGGATTCTGGCGCACGAGGGAGTGCGTGCGGTGCTGAATCAAGTTCCCATTGGACCGCACATCGGGTGGACCATCAGCTACTTCGGGCCGCGACCCGAAAGTATCAAGCTGGAGAACACCTGGGGATCGAATGTCTACGACATCTACAGCGACGATGGTGCATGGCTCGGCTGGGGCGATTACGAATCCGACATCGAGGAATACGATTTCGACCTGGCGCCGTGGCTGGAGTCCGAAAAACTGCTCTGGATCGCACCTGGGGATCCAGAGGTTCAGTTGCATGCCGGAGTAGACGGGTGCCCGTATATCGGCCTCGAGGGAGAGCAATGTAAAGCCGGAATCTTTCGCGGCGAGCTGCGACGGTACCGCTGAACGTACGAGTGCTCGCTCCGGGACTTCGTCACCATGATTGAGCCGAGTGAATCGAGACGTCCTCATGGGAGGACCACCCGTCCAGGAGAAGGAACCAGTCGGACCCACTCCTCGGATGGCAACTCGCTTGCGGTAGAGCCTTACTCTGAGCGCTTCGAATGCTCTTCCTGCGCTGCGAGTACACGATCCAGCTCTTCCTGTCTGCGGGCAGCGTTACTGCCATCCAACTGTCCGGCGAAGGCGAGGCGTGCGGCCTCCAAGAGTTCGTCGGTGACATTCGGACGAACACGGGCGACCGCCTTCAAGGCATTCATCGTCTCGATGTCCAACCCGGACCCGGTGAGGAAACCACGGCCCGACAGGATCCGCGACAAAATGTACTCGAAGCTGTCCTGCAGCTGCTCCTTACTGGGACGGCTACGCCGCATGTCCAGTCACCTCCTCAGGTACTCATCGTCGATCCTACGCAGCGCTGTCACGATGTGAGCCGAGAGAAGGGGCCCACACTCTGTGCGGATGGCGGCCGGGGCCGATATCGTCAGTGGCGGGCTGAGAATCGCTCCGGGAGTGCACTATCCGCTCAGTCGCACCGAGCAGGTCAGTACTCCGTGCCCGGTGTGGTGCCATCGCGGGCCTTGCGCCATTAGTGATCTGGCTGCGAACAGATCCTAAGGAGGGAGAGGGATGGCTGGGGACAACGCCCTGACCGGGCTGCGGAACGATGCGCATGCGGGGATTTTCTTTGATGCGACCGCGGCGAGCACGATGGCTCAGCAGTGTGCGGGGATGCTTTCCGCGGTGGAGTCGGCTATCGGGGTGTTTCAGCGGGCGAAGGATGTGCAGCCGTTGAATCAGCGGGGGTCGGGGGCCAAGTTGGCGGACAAGTTCAACGCTGTCGCCAGGAATCTGATCGATACGGTGTTGAAGAATCACAAGCAGGTTCTCACCACGATGGGTGAGTCGTTCGGGGCGGCCGGGCAGGTATTCACCGGCGTGGATCAGGCGTCGGCCGACGTGTTCAAGACCGGGACGTTCACCGATCAGCAAGCGACGCTTGCCTTTCAGAAGTACCGTTCCGTCAGTGGCCAACCTGGGTTGGCGGTACAGGCAGGTGAGCAGCCGAGTTCGGCGGTATCCGCGACCGGGCAACCTGGACTGGCGGTGCAGCCTGCCGGACAACCCGGATTAGCTGTGCAACCCGGCGGACAACCCGGACTGGCAGCGCAGCCGGGTTCGCAGCCCGGCGCGAACCAGTCGGCGGTACTCGCCGGAGCCAAGGACCAGGTTGCGCTCGACTCGGCGGGGGTCGAGCCGGAGTACAGCGCGCAGTACGAGTGGGACGACTTTCATAATCACTGGGATTACGTCAATGGGCAGCGGATCGGCGATCAGCTCACGAATCTCGCGCAGGACTGGCTCACGGCGCAGACCTATTTGGGGTCTCAGTCGAACAACTTCCGGAGTGCCACGCAGAAGTACCTCCAGGACTATCAGGGATCGGCCGCGACCGAGGAAGGGGTTTGGGCGTCACCGGCCGCGAAGATAGCCAAAGCCGCGGTCCAGAAGTATCTCGAGAATCTGGGCGCTCTGACCGGCTCGATGGAGTACATGAGCACCACTCTCACCTCCGCTCAGAGCTGGCTCACCAATCTGCAGAATTTCCTGCCGCACAAGAGCATTGCGGACACCTACCCGGATACCTCGCACAAGTCAGAAGTCGAACAGGCGATGAAGGCCATGCGGCAGGCGTGGGAGACCTACTATGTCGCGGGCGTGAAGGATTCCAGCGCCAACATTCCCATCCTGCCCGACCCGAGTGCTTCGATCGCGGTGCCGGCGGCGACGGCGAAGGTCGATACCGCTCCGGCGCAACAGGAGAATCCCTCGCAGGGTGGCGACACTTCGAACGATGCCACGGACTCGAACCCGACCAGTCCCGATACGACAACGGACACGAAAACGGACAGCACAACCACCGACCCGACCCTCCAATCTCTGGTCACTCAGGCCGGCACGGTGATACAGGCGGGCGTCCAGGCCGCGGAATCGGCTGTGCAGAAGGCCACGACGGACATTCAAGACGGTCTGAAAACCGGCGCCGACACGGCTCAGAATTTGGTCGACCAGCAACTGCAGCAACTGGGGCTGGTCCCGGGTGGTGGCAATCCGTCCGGAGGGTCGTCCGGCAGCGGCGGCCCTGCGGCCCTCAGCAATCTGGTTGGTACACCTCCGAATTCTCAACTGTTCCCCCGCGCCGCCGCTCCGGTGGCGACGGACGATCCGACGGTCGACAGCACTCCTCGCGCCGGGTTGGCGGCGACTACCGGGTCCGACGGCCCGACGGAGCAGCCTGCCGAATTCCTCACGGCCGGTCAGCATCTCGGTGAGGTGCTCGGAGAGCTCTCCGACGACATCACACCGGTTGCCGAGCAATGACAACGTCCTGGCAGTTCACCGAAGCCGAGTTCTACGTCCTGTGGATGGATCAGGCGGGAGAAGAGCCGCCCGAACCGTTTGTCTTCACGTCGGCGACCAGGACCGCGGAAGAGTTCCACCGCGAACTGCGGGAGGCGCGTGCGCGCTTGAACCACAAGCTGGACAGCGACTTTCACCGCGTCTTCGACACACTCTCCCAGCCCGACCTGTACCTGACCGCCTACGGGTGGAGCGAGCAGGAACCGTGGGGCGCGGGCTCCCAGATTCGCCTGCGCGCAGTCAGAAAGGGCCCGAAAGGTTATGTGATCAGCCAGCTTCCGGGTGCGACGTATTGGCGTCGCGGGGGGTACACCGTTGTCGAGTGCGACCCGCTCCAGCTCTCCGATGCCGTTGCCGCGGCCCTGCCGTCCGCTCCGCGCGGCCGCCGGGGAGATGTAGCCCTCGTTTCCCGGGATGAGAACCTGGACTACGACTTCGGGCATTCCGGCATCGCCGCGCGATCGGATACCGTGATATCGCGAAGCGCCGAATTCCTCGAAACTCCGTTCACGACGGCGGGCATCGTCCACATCGCGCAAGGCAGCTCGGCCTTCGGACCTCGCGGTATCGCGCACTTCGAGGTTCGCTTCCGAGACCTCGTCGACGACGGCCGGTACGCCCTCACCTCGAACCCGGAACAGGCTCTCGCAGTGGATGAACCACGATTCGTCTCCGTGCTCGACGATTACATCGCGACGGTCATTCAGCGGATCGATGACGAACGTTGCTGACCGCGCGGATCGCACCTCAGCGAAGTGCTTTTCCGGTCACCTTGGACAGGGCGGACACGATGACAAGTAGCGAAAAGGCCGCCACGGCACCGTAAATCACCGTTGCCAGTGGTTCTTGGAAGTACGGGAGGATTTCCGCGCCCATCACCTCCAGTGGGAGGTTCGATACGTGGCGGGTGATGAGTTCGGTGGCGGCTGTGCCGAGCAATCCGGTGCCGCCCGCGGCGACCATGAATCGGCCGGCGGGGATTCGGGCCAGCAGCGCGATACCGCCGGCGAAGAGCAGCAGGGTCATTACCGCTGCGGCGACCATCAACACTCGGCAGGTTATCGGTTTGGGTGAGTAGGTGATCTGGTTGGAGAAGCCGTAGGTGACGAACGCCGCGAGTATCGCGCAGACGACGGCGGCGCAACCCGTTGCGATGAGAAGGAATTTCGATCTTCTAGGGACACTGGGTATTTCGGCCGGATCGGCGGCTGGCGCCGCCGACGGCGCGAGAGCGTATCCCGCGCCGATGATGGAGAGAATTGCGCCCAGGACGCACACGGCGGTTTCGATGGCCAGACCGTAGATCTCGAAGGGGCGGTTGTCTGTGGTGCGGCCGAGGAGCGCTGCCAGCGTGTAGAGCACCGCGCCGGCCACGACCAGCGGCCGACCGGACACATTGCGGGCAAGCAGTTGGCCGGATCCAGCGAACAGCAGGAGTGCGACAACTGCCGCTACCAGCGTGCCGACTCCGAGATAGGTGAGCGGGTAGAGATCACTGTTGTAACCGCCGCCGATCGCCGAGGCTCGGCTGACACGGGCTTTCTGGTCGGCGTAGAGGGTATACAGGCGGATTGCGCCCGCTGTCGCGATCAGTGCGGAAAGTGCCGCGAATACCGCGGCGGCAATTGCCGCCGGCCGCAACCCTGTTCGAGGGCCGGCCACGGGAACCGGCAGTTCCGAATTGCCTATGACGCCTGGTTGATATGGACCGGTCGACTGTGGCCAGACCACCGTCGGAGCGCTGGGCGCTACCGGCGATGCGTGGCCGGATAGCGCCCGGAACGCCGCAACGGCGAATTCGGTGCAGCTGGCGAATCGGTCCTCGCGGCGCTTGGCTGTGGCGCGGGCGATTACATCGTCCACAAGTGGTGGGACGTCACCTCGAATGTGGCCCAGCCTCGGCAGTGGCTTGCTGAGATGTCCCGCGACGACCTGGCCCGGGTTCGCGCTGGCGAACGGCGGATGTCCGGCCAGAATCGTGAAAAGCGTGCAGCCTAGCGAGTATTGGTCGGCTCGGTGGTCCACGGCCTCACCGGACAATAGTTCCGGGGCCGCGAAAGCGAGTGTGGCGGCGAAGGTTCCGGTCGCGGTCAGCTGGGTGTTCGAATCCAGGAGCCGGGCGATGCCGAAATCGGTGAGGATTGCGCGCTCCTCGCGGCCGGTGTCCGCGGCGGAGAGCAGAATGTTCGCGGGTTTCACGTCGCGGTGCAGGACGCCGCGACTGTGTGCGAAGTCCAGTGCCGATGCGGTTTCGGCAATGATGCGCAGTGCACGCGGTACGGATACCTCACGGGGATTCAGCCGCGAAGCGTCGGTGCCGGCGACGTACTGCATGGCGATCCACAGCTGACCGTCGATCATGCCGCGATCGTGCACCCCGACGATGCTCGGATGATCCAGGCGGGCAATCGCATTCGCCTCCTGCTCGAAACGACGGCGTACATCCTGGTCGGCTGAGACCTCCGACGCCAGCAGCTTGAGTGCGACCTGACGGGGCAATCGCGGGTGCCGTGCCAGATAGACGCGGCCCATTCCCCCTTGCCCGAGAAGGCCGTCGAGCGTGTACCCCGCGAACGACTGGCCCACGCCCAGCTGCACGACGGTCCCCCTTGCATGTCGATCTATGCACTGCCCGGACAGCATAAACGAGCACCGTGACCGGCCCGATGTGGGCGATCGGGGGGGCGGGCTACCAGTGGGCGAGGGAGGTGGCGTACGTGTCGCGGACTGCTTCCAGGCGGGGACGGGTGAAGCGGCCGGGCTCGCGTTCGTGCATTGCCAGGCCGTCGGCGGAGGTGAAGGCGGAGAGGGGGACTCGGTCAGCGTGCGGGGGGATGAACTTCAGGGCTTCCTCGGTCGCGGCGAGCGCGGTGGCCAGGGCGTGGCGGGCCGCGCGGAGCGATCGGTCATCGAGATCGGCTGTGTCGGAGGGCACTTGGCGGATGCAGATGTCCGCGTACCAGAGCCAGACACCGGGGTCCAGGAGTTCGGAGGGGTTGTCCGCACCGAATTGCACTGTGCCACTGGGAGGTGGGAGGACTTCCTCGGGGAGCAGGAATTCATAGGCTCGCTGCGCATGACACTGCAGGCATTCGCCGGTGTACCGGCTGGCCAGGACACCGTCGATGGTGATGACCGAGCTGCGGAAGGTGCAGCGGGTGCTGCGGCAGGTGGGGCAGGGTTGCAGGGTCAGGTAGAGGCGGGCTTCGGCGTTGGTTCGGGCCAGGGGTGGAAGGTCTGGCACTGCGACTCCTTTGCTACCTGTCAGGCCGTATTGCGTAGTCGAGCTTAGACAACCGCGGGGACGGCGGCGGGAGATGCTGCGCTGCGGCAGCCTGCTGTTCATATTGTGCTCACTATGTTGCTGTGGCAGAGTCGATCTCGCTGTGCTAATAGCGGCGGAGACACCGGTGGCTTCGGAGGGCTCGCGATGACTGGAAGACTGCAGGCGCAGGCGCGATCGATCAGCCGAAATGTCTAGGGACCGTGGGGAAGCCGAGTCGGCCTCGATTCTGGAGGGGTTCTCCCGGCAGATGCGCGCTATCGCCGAGGTTTCCCGGCAGCGCGTGCAGCTGACAGGCAGCGCCAGTGCGGCTGGTGGGCGGGTTACCGTCACCGTGAATGCCGATTGCGTGGTGATCGCTACGCGTTTCGCCTCCGATGCCGGCGAGCTGTCCCTCGAGGAAATCGGCAAGGCGGTCACGAGCGCGGCTCAGAACGCCGCGGCGGATGTGCGGCGCAAGACCGAGGAGTTGCTGCGTCCGATCAATGATCATCGGGCGAAGATGCCCAGGCTGTCGGAGCTCTTCGACGATATGCCCGATCTCCAGGCCGAGGCGCCGACACCGCCGCCGGTATCGCTGGCACCGCCGAACGCGCGGGAGCGGCTGGCGCAGCGGGTCGAACCGGCGCCGGAATTCAGTGACGCTGTGGACTATGAGGACTGGCAGTCGGCGCAGGACGGCGGCGGGCCCACGAGCCGGGGTTGGTGAACTGCTCGAGCTACTCGGACCGCAGCTCGGGGTAGTAGCCGCGCTGGAACGGCTGCAATTGCGAGACAGCCAGCTGTCCGGCCCCACGGCAGATCGGGCAGACCCGCTCCCCCGCGCATTCGGGGCATTTGCGTTGTCCGGCGGCCGCATCGGGCAGCCAGCCGCGCCCACCGCATTCGGGGCAGACGCCCAGGCCGTCGCATTCGTAGCAGAGCACGTAGCCCGCGGTGACGGTGTCCGAGGTGCGGGACGGGTCCGGCTGCTCGTCCGCCTGCGGTGTGGACAGGGCCAGTGCCGGTGAGCTCGCGCTGTACAGCACTGTGGGCGTGTGGTCCGGCACGCGGAGTTCGATGGTGCTGCCGTCTCGGTAACCGGTGACGAGGGTGCGGTTCACCTCCCGTGACTCGGATACCTCCCAGCCCGCGTCGGCCAGCATGGCGGCTCCGCGGCGCACGGTGTCGGCGGCGCCGACCGATTCGGGTCGCTGTCCCCGGAAGGTGGTCGAATAGCGGTATTTCGCCGGTTCGGACCACTCGGAGACGGTCGGTTCGCTGAGGAAGAGCAGCATGAGGTCCGCACCCGGAGTGAGCTGTTCGATGAGCGCGACCACCTGGGTACGCAGCACTCGGCCCAGGCGGTCCAGTTCCGCCCGCGCGCCCGGTATCTCACCCATGCGAACTCCCTTCTGGCGGGACACTATCACCTGCCGAATGCCTGGTCGGACTATGGACCACCACGGTATGGGAGGAGTTGCCAGCCCCTCTGAACGGCAATCGGGTGAACCCTCGGCGATCGGTGGCCGACGGAGAGATGGCGTGCGCCAGCGGCTTTCATGCACGATTCACATCGATCCGGCCGGTGGCCGTGCGGCACAGTCGATCTCTGGGCCGCCGATATCGAACCCGAATAGCGAACAGCGACATCGAATATGCTGCGACCCATGGTTGAGCGATCCGGGGAAGCGCTGCGACTGGCGCGGGTGTACGAGGGGCGGGACGCGGACGGGCGGCCGCTGGCCGGCGATCGGGCGGCCATCGTGCCGTGGTTCCAGGACGATGTGCTGGCCTATCTGGAGGCGGCGCCGGTGGTGCTGGCGGCGCGCAGTTTCGAGGTGGATGAGTTCGCGCCGCAGGAGCGGGATGTGCCGCTGAACTTTCGCACCGACGGGGTGTGGATCTGGTCGGGCGCGGTGCCGCACTATCTGCGCAAACACGGGCTGCCGCCGGAGGGTGAGCTGGTGCGGCACATTATGGGGCGCGGTTGCGAGCTCGGCGCGGTGGACGAGGCGGCCAAGGAATTGGCGGTCCAGATCATTACTGGTGGCTGAGCATCACCGGAGGCTGGAGCATGCGGGAAAGACTGGCCCTGCTCGACGAGGGCAATCGGCTGCACACGCTGTATCGGGAGGTCGGATACACCTCGGAGGGGAAGGACGCCATCTATCGGGTGTTCGACCTCCAGGACGAATACCGCCGGCAACTACCCGAGGTCATTGTCGCGCGCTGCCCGTTCACCGACGCGGTGGTGCGCTGGCCGCTGGACAATGTCGATCTCGATGGCTGGTACTGGGATTGGGACCAGCCCATTCGCCGGCACGTGGCTGGATTGCCGTTCAGCTGGCTGACCATGGAGGGCGCGGTACGCCTCGCCGAGCCGGTGACCGCCGCGCCTTTCCACGCCATGCCGGGACCGGCCGCGCCCTATGTCGTCCCGCGCCTGCTGGAGGATCCCGAGGTGCGCGCGGTGCTGTCGGAGTCGCCGATCGGCCGCCATACCGGTTGGGCGATCACCTATTTCGGCAACAAGCGTCCCGAGGACATTGCGCTGGAGAATGTCTGGGGCAGCCGGACCAATGAGATCCACGATCCGCGTGGGCTGGAACGGGATTCGAGCGAGCACGTGCCGAAACCCAGCGACCACGACTTCGATCTGCGCCCCTGGCTGGAGGCCGGACGGCTGCTCTGGATCGCGCCCGGCGATACCGATGCCGCGTTGCACGAGGGCACGGCCGAGTGCCCGTATGTCGATATCGAGGGCGACCACCGCGAACAACTCATCAATCGGGGCGAGATCATCCGCTACTGAATCCGCCCGCAGGCGAATCGAATTCGCCTGCGGACGGGGTCGTCAGAGGTTGGTGGTGGGGACGCGCGGGGTGGCGGATCCGGTCGCGCCGACCACCGGAACACCGGTATTGCCGAGCTCACCGACCACGTCGTCGCCGTGTTCACCTGTCACCAGGTTGGTGCGGATATCGCTGTCGCCGTCGGCTTCCCCGTCGCGGGGCGCCAAACCGGCACCTCCGGCACCGATCGGGGGCGCCATGCCGGGGCCGGCGGTGGCGGCACGCGAGGCGGCCACCGGTTCGGCGGCCGGAGCCGGGGATCCGCCGGGGGCCGCAGTCGAGCGGGTGCCGGTCCACTGGCCGAGCTGGGCGGGGGCCGCCGCGCCCAGACCGCCGCTGATCGGAACGGCGCCGCCGGGCGCGATGCCGCCGGGCGTGGTGATCGACTGATCAATGGGCGCGGTGGTGTCGTCCACGGGATCAGCGGTGAGCGTCTGCGCAATCGATTGCAGCTGTTGCGCACCGGAGCCCGCCGAGCTCACCAGCGTCCCGAGACCACTCAGCAACTGGGTGACCTGGGAGAGCGAATCGACGCCCGAGGGCGCGTTGGTGACCGCCACCTTCTGACCCGCCACGGCCATATTGGCGCTGTGCACGGTCAATTGGGCGCGGGTGTGCGCGACCACGGCCGTCGCCTCGGCGGCGGTCTCGCTCGCCATCGACAGCAGGAAAGCCTGGCCGGGTGGCGTCACCAGGAAGGGTGCGGAAACGGTGACAGCGGTGACGAACTTGGTGATGATCGCCGCCATCTGGGCCGCGCCTATGCCGACCGTGGTCGCCGCGCCGCCCAGTACGGTCTTCTGCTGCACGTTCTGTGTCTGCAACTCCAGCGCATCCGACTGTGCCGCAGCGCCTTTGTCGACCGCGCCGGTGGCGCCCTGACCCTGCCAGAGGCTGGAGGCCACGGACATGAGCGAGGAGGCCATCGAGACGACCTGCTGCAGCGCGCTCGACACACCCGAGAGCACCTGCATGGGATCCACGCTCGCACCGCTGATCTGGCCGGTGCCGAAGGACTGCGCCAGATCGGTGAGCGGGCGGGTGAGCGCGGACAGGTCGATCACCGGCAGCGGCGGCAGACCCGGCAGCGGCGGTGCGGGCGGCAGCTGGGGCAGCGCCGACAGGCCCATATCGCGCAGGATGTCATTGATCGGACGGTCCAGCATGGGACCGAGTGCGGTGCCGCGCAGCACATCCGCCACGGTGGTATCGGGTAAGCCCGGCACCTCCGGCGTGCTCATGACTCCTTCGACAGTGCGATGAAGTCGACGCTGGACTGCTCCTCGACACCGTCGTAGGTGGCGGCGGCTTCGTGCGCGGTGACCGCGGTGGCGGCGTGCACGGCCGCCAGTTCGGCGCTCGAGGCGAAGTGATTGCCCTGCGCGCCCGCGAAACTCAGCAGGAAGTCCTGGCCGATCAGGCCGAAAACCGGAACCAGGGCTGCGACGGTGGCGACCTGATCGGCTCCGGCGGCGCCGGCGATCGTCGATGCCATCGCGGCCGAGGCGTCACCGTAGTGGCGGATCGCGTCGGGCGTTGCAACGAGGTTGCTCATGAGACCCCCATCGGGAAGATCAACTCGAAATGAACTATACAGAGCGAATATTCGGCGGACATAGGAAAGTGTTCACCAACTCCGGACCTGTTCGGTGAACAACCGGTGTTCCCCAGGTTATGCCCGGAAATCGGTATCAGCCTGCCGCACTGCGGCTTTCGTCCAGTTTAGATGGGCCGCAACCAACTGTCCGGTTCGGTCTCGTAATCCTGCTCCTCGACGTACTCCTGGCGGGTCACCTCGGCGACCGTCGGCAGGCCGGTCAGGGCCAGCAGCTCGGGCGCCAGGCCCGCGGCGCGCAGCTGCTCGCGGCGCTGCAGACCGGCTCGATTGGCAGACTGTTTGCACAGGCGCAGAATCTCACCGGCCAGTGCCTGTGGATCATTGCGAAGCTGGTCCCGCTCTACGCTGACGGCCAGCGGCAGGCCCTGTTCGGTGGTGCACACCACCACCGCTCCCGTCCGGGAGGCGACGGTGAACTCGGTCGGGAACGGCGCACTATCGGATTGCACTGAGATACCTGCCTTTCACACTCATTCGTCCTCGATGGCCATGAGCACCTCGGTGATGCGGGTGTCCACGGCCGTGGTCATACGCTTGCGATCGGCGGGCGCGGCGACGGGCGGGAAATCCGCGGTGACGACATAGCGGCCGTCATCGATCAGATCGCGCCACTCCAGCTGGAAACGGATGATGCCGCGCGGGCCGAATCGCGAACGGCCCTGCACCACATCGATGGTGCCCATGCTCGGCGCGGGGGCCGCCAGGAAGTCGGAGGCGCGGTCGATCACCGTGCCCTCCATGGTTTCATGCGCCGGGGACAGGCCGTAGCCGTAGTCGAATTCGTCGGTGTGCTCGGATTCGGCCAGTACGATCTCGCGGCCGCGACCCGCGGCGGTATCCGGCAGTGCGGCGACGATCTGTGCCGCCAGTTCGCGGGCGTCGAATTCGGTCATGGTGAATCCCGCACTGTGCCGCACGGTTTCGCCGGGGTGCTGCACCACCAGATAGCCGAAATCGCCGGATCGGATGCCGAGCATGCGAATGCTGGCCTCGGGGCTGGTGCGGTCGCGGCCGTCCCAGCCGCGCACCTCCACCCGGACGTCGGGCGTGCGCAGTACGGGCAGCACCTCGGCCAGCGCCGGATCGCGGTCGCGCAGCGCCTCTTTGGTGCGCGCCACATTCGCCAGGTGGTCGTCCCACCACTCGGTGCGGCTGGCGTACATGAGCGGGATCGGCAGGAATTCCTCGCCGAGCTCCTCCCACAGGACCAGGAATTCCAGATCGGTGAGGGTCCAGGATCGTTGCACCGAGGTCAGCCCTCCACCACGGGCTTCGCCACGATCGGCGCCTCGCCCATGGCGGTCTCGAGCGCCTCGGTCGAATCGAGGAATTCGGCGCGCTTGTGCTCCTTGCCCTGACCGCCATGGCCACCGGCGCCGTGACCCATACCGCCCATACCGCCGCCCATACCGCCCATCGGCGCCGCGGTCGCGGAACCGGCGGCGATTCCGGCCCGGGCGATGGCGGCGTCGGCGGATTCGATGGCGACGGCCGCACGCGGGAACAGGCGTGAGTTGAGCTCTTTGAGAGGGGCCACTCCGAGGCCGCCGGGACCACCGCCCCCGGGCCCGCCGCCGCCCGGCAGATCCTTGGACAGCTGATTGAGCAGATTGGGCATTCCTGCCAGGGTCATATCCTTCAGCTGATCCTGCGTCTGCTGCTGTTGCTGCTGCGCGGTGGTCGTCTGCGCCGACTGCATACTCTGGGCGGCCTGCTGCAGGGCGCTTTGCAGCTGGGACGCCTGTGAGCTCGAATCCTGGCTCGTCGCCGCGGGATTGGTGTTCTGACCAGGGTCCGACTGATTTGGATCCGGCTGGCCGGACGTACCCGGATCTGACTTGCCCGGATCGGTCTTGCTGGGATCTGTCTTGCTCGGATCGGTTTTGCTCGGATCCGTTTGGAGCTTCGCCTCTTTGGGGGTCAAAGCCGCGTTCGAAAGGCTCTGCAACTGGCCGCCCAGCGACGGCATCGCCGACGGACCGGCTCCGGGCGAGGAACCCGGCCCGGTCGACGGCTGACTGCCCGGCCCGGTCCTGGGCTGATGGGTCGGCGGCGTCTGCAGGCTGGGCGGCGGTGCGGTGGGATCGGACAGTTTCGGAATCGCGGTGCTGGCGTGCGGCATTCCGGGGATGTACCAGGCCTTGAAACCGGCTATCGCCACCTTGACCACGGCGTCTTCGGTGGGAGTGCCGTTCAGTTTGTCGCCGTCCCAGCCCTCGGGCAGCGCGGCCTTGGTATTGCGCAGGAAGCCGGCGGTGAAGTCCAGATTCGATGACATCAGGCCCATCTCGGTGACGAGGTCATCGGCCTGGGTCTTGAACTGCTTGACCGCCGCGATCGCGCCCTTGGCGCCGGCGCCGGTCCACGACTTGTCCTTCTCGAACCCCGCCATGAGGGTATCGAGAGTGTTGAAATCCCTGGAGATCCAACCGGCCATGGTCTTCCAGTCATCGCTGCGATCGGCCACCGTCTGCGGATTGATGCCGACTCCGACCTCGTAGAACCACTGGCCGCCATGGCCTGTCGGATCCTCGGCGCCGATCGCGTCGGTGTAGTGCGCGAGATCGGTCTTGCCGATGCCCTTCAGACCGCCGTATCCGCTGTTCTTGTCGAAAGCGGCATCCGCCGTCGGCTGACTCCAGGTCGGGATGGCGGCCTTGCCGTTCGGCGTCAGGTTCAGGACCGGGTAGTTGCCGTCGGAGGTCCGTTTGAAGTCGTTGAAGGCGGTGGTCGAATCCTCCTCCGTGGCGTCGTACAGCTTGCCCGCCGTCACCAGGGTGTCACCCAGCGCGTCCACCAGGGTGATGTAGTGGTCGATGATCGTGGCGAGGCGGCCGCCCTCGGTATCGAAACGGCCCGCGAGCGCCACCGCCTTCGGCAGATAGCCGTTATCGCTGAAACCCTTGTGCTCCTTGACCACGAACACCCACTGCTTGGTCATGGTCAGTGAGTGCGACAGGTCCGCCGCGTAGCCGGCGGCCTTTGTCGCCGCACCCTTGTCGAGTGTCAGCGTGCCATCGTGCGCCGCCTGCGCGGTGCCAAGCCAGGGGTTGACGGATTCGGTACCCATGTCCCGCTCCTAACTCGTCCAACTCGTCGAATGCACTTCCGACTCCGGCAGCGGGTCCGGGTCGGTGCGGATCAGGCCCGCCAAGGTCAGCTGGTAGTGCGCCTCATCCAGATATGCTGCGGGACCGAATGTTTCGGCCAGCAGGGCGCGGGTGATATCGCCGCGCTCGGCGGCGGCGACGAATTCGGCTATCGCAGTGCGCTGTTCGGGAGTGGGGTCCTCGGCCACCAGGCCGGCGATCACATCGGCGACCGTGGTCGGGGTCCAGATACCGGGCACCGCGGCGGCGAGATCGGCCGCTGCCGGAGACTCGCCGCGATACCAGCGACCGCGCTCCCACCAGTAGCAGAAACTCAGCAGACCGCCTGCGGCGCGGGCGTTGACCACCGAATTCGCGACCCACTCGGGCGCACCCGAGTACAGCTGCGGCAGCGGCGCTCTGCCGTTGTAGGCGGCGGATAACTCCGGGGCGTCCCACACACCTCCTGAAAGCACCGCGCGGCCACCCGGGAGGACGTACAGCGAAGAGCCGGAGCGGCGGGAGCCTTCGAACCAGCCGAAGGACGGCAGCGCACGCGGACCCCAGTCCGAACCGACCGCGACGAAGGCCGCCGCGATGGCCGACCAGCGCGCCCAGAGCAGCGGGAGGTCCGGGAAATCATCCTGCGAGAGTGCCGGCAGCACACCGGATTCGCGATCGGCGCGGGCGGCGACGGCCGCCTGCTTCGGAGTGCGCGACTGCCGATTGTCATGGCGCACATAGGCGCCCAGCCAGGTGGGCAGGACGGCGCGCGGGTAGGCGCCGAGATCCGCGAGGTAGTCCTGCGGGGCGAAGAGCTGATCGTCGGGGAAGGGCTCGTCGCCGTAATCGTGGTCGACGGTCAGCTCGCCGGTCGTGGTGACCGACAGCAGTAGGCGCCACCACGGACCGTCGCCCAGCTGGGCCGCGACCTCACGATGCTCCGCGACCAGCGAAAGTACTTCCTGCGACGGAGAAATCCGGGCCTGCCGCTGCTGGTCGTCGTGGAAGACCACGTGGGCCAGGCTGCCGGTGACCGTCAGCGAGAATGCGGCATCCACGTGGTGCCAGCCCTCGGGGGCGATCGACATCAGTTCGCGCGCAATACGATGCGCCAGTTGCCGGGACTGCTCGGCGGGATCGATGACATCGGTGACGACGCCGTCCGAGGAGATATTGAAGCCGACATCCGGGACGGATTCGAGGTCCGGGCCGACCGCGCCCGGAGCGGCGGTGCTGGGATCCTGTTCACCGGTACGGGTTTCGCTGGCATCGTGCGACGTGGTCATGGGCGATCGGCTCCTCTCGGGGGTCGTCGTCTCCATGCCCCGATGCGCGGCATCGGGCAGCCAGTGCGCACGTCCATCCTCCTCGGCTGTCGACTAACCGACTGCCAGCATCACATATCCCGGCCGACCGTGTGGTTGCTGAATCCGGAAATATCGGCGAATTCACGACGCGACGATGCCGCGCCGGGCCGCGCGGAAAGTGTTCTCCGACTTCACCTCCGATGCGAATCGTCCCGCTACGATCGGTAGCCCGCTAGTCCGGGTGCTCCTGCTGCTCGCGGGCGTTTTTGCGCTGTTCACGCTCCTCGAACCACTTCTCCATGTCCTGCTCCCAGCGCGCGGCATTGCTGCCGTCGAGCTGGCCGGCGAGGGCCTGCCGCGCGGCCTCGACCATCTCGGGGGTGACGTCAGGATAGGCCTTGAAGATCGCCCACAGGGCGGTCTGGGTGTCGTCGTCGAGGCCGGTGGCGCTGCGGGGGCCCTGCCCTGCCAGCACGTCCGCCAGCACCTGGTCGAAGTTCTCCCGCAACTCGTCGTGGCTGGGATAGCCGTCGCGCACGTCCGTATCCTCCCTCGTTGCTTGTCAGCATCACATATGCCGGATGACCGTGGGGTGACCGAAGTCGTAAGAATTGGCCAACTCACCTCGATCACCCGAAGATGCCCGACCTGCGGGCCGGGTCGGCGAGCACGTCTCGAATGAGCATGCCCAGATCCGCGTCGGACGACACCGGGCGGTACCGCACCTCGCAGTGCGGGCGGCCCTCCACCCGCACCGCGAATCGATGGAAATCCCTGGTGTGCTCCCAGATCGCGTCCGCGCCCAGACGATCCACCGGGAACACCTGGTCCGCGACGCGCAGCACCAATCCCTGCTGGGCGTCGCGGTAGAGGATCACGGGCACGCCGTCCATATCTCCGTACACGCCGGACATCGAGCCACCGCCCGGCGGGGCCGAGCGCATCGCGCCCGTCGCCGGATCGAAGAGCGCGCACTCGCCGAACCCGGAATGCGAACGCAGATACAGCTCCCCGCCGCTGTTGACCGGACCGGAGGCGCGCGGGAACCGCTGCCGAGGCTTGGCTCCGTCACCGTTGCCATGGCCGGGTGCGCCGCCCATCGGCGGCGCACCCATCGGCGGGGCCGCCGTGGGCTGGTTGCCCGGGCCGCCGGCTGCGGAGGCTGGACCACCATCCGAGGCGAGTCCGCCCGACCTGTCCGGCGCGAATCCGTGCGGCGTCCCTGCCCCGTCCGGCCCGGAGGCATAGGGGCTACCCGGTCCGTGCGGCGCGCCACCGTGCGGGCCGCTGCCGGGGCCATCCGGCGAACCGTGTGGCGGTTGTGGCACACCATCATTCGGCCAGGGTGAGGTCGGCGGATGGCCGCCGTCATTCCACGGCGCACCACCGCCGGGGGCTCCCCCGGACGGGGGCTGGGAACCACCGGGTGGCCAAGTGCCAGGGGGCGAACCCGGTTGGCCGGGTGGCCATGTACCAGGCGGCACCGGTTGGGCAGGCGGCCAAGTTCCTGAGGGCGGCGCAGGTTGACCTGGCGGCCAGGTGCCCGGTGGTGGAACCGGTTGGCCGGGTGGCCAACCCGGAGGAGGGTACGGGGAGCCGGGCGGGCACGGCTCACTCGGCGGGGACGGCGGCACAGGCGGCGGGGGAACCGTCGGCGGTACAGGTGGAACCGTCGGAGGCGCTGGCGGAACCGTCGGGGGTACAGGTGGAACCGTCGGGGGTGCGGGCGGAACCGTCGGAGGCGCAGGCGGTTTCGGCATGGGAGGCGCCGGCGGCGCCGGAATGCTCGGCGGTGCCGGGGTCGGGGTGTGCGGGGGCGCCGGGTTGGGCGGCGCACTCGGGGGCGGCGGGGTTGTCGGGGGTGGGGGCGGGACCGGGGGCTGCGGCTGCTGCGGGCCGGGCAC
Source organism: Nocardia sp. NPDC006630 (assembly GCF_040611495.1). Lineage (NCBI taxonomy): Bacteria > Bacillati > Actinomycetota > Actinomycetes > Mycobacteriales > Nocardiaceae > Nocardia > Nocardia sp. NPDC006630. The sequence goes on along the minus strand of NZ_JBEXOK010000005.1, from coordinate 457,890 downwards.
CAAATCCGCAGGCGGCGTCCACGGATACGGCTGTTGTGACGGCTGCGGAGTGTAGTTCGGGAAGTTCGTCCGCAGGTTGTGCGGCACGATCGGCATATGTGAGCGCTCTCGGGCGAAATCCCGCAACCACCGCGGATCATCACCCGCCCCGGCGTCCTCGGCCCGCGCGGCGCCAACCGGGCCGGAATCGTCGGCCCGCGCGGCGCCAACCGGGCCGGAATCGTCGGCCCGGCCGCGACTACGCCCACCCGAATCAGCACCCCCACCCTCATCGCCGCCACTCCCCGACGACTCACCACCACTCGACGGCGACTCGCCATTCGACGGCGACTCACCATGAACGGGAACGGGATTGCGAGGCGCACCCGGATCCTGCTCCTCCGCACCAGACCCATCCCGGTCACCCGACGAAGACTCCGACTCAGATCCATGAGCAACCGGAGCAACCGGCGCATCCGGATCCTGAGACTTCCCATCAGATGCGCCAGGATCGGCAGCCGGGGACTCCGACTGCGAACCATGGGGCTCTGCGGTTGCGGAGGTGCCGGGGGCAGCGGGCAACGGCTCCGCAGCCGAACTGGTGGCGGCAGGCAACGGCTCCGCGCCGGAACTCGGGGTGGGCGAGGGGCCTTGGGGCGGAAGCGGATTCGGGTGTAGCGGGCCGGAACCGTCGGGGCCGGGGGGTGGCGGTTCGGAGGTGGGGCCCGAGGAAGGGGGTTCTGGGGGTAGGAGGTCGACTACGGTGACGGTGCCGTCGGGGGCGAGATGGATTTGCTGGTAGTGGACCGAGATGCCTTGGGCGGCGAGGGTGGTGCGGAGGTTTTCGTCGAGTACGGCGCTTGGGTCGGAGAGTGGGCTGACTACCAGGACCTCGCGGTCGGCGGCGAGGAGTCCGACGCCGGGGGCGAGGTTGGCGGCGCCGGCGCGGGTGAGTACGTCCTCGGCTGCCAGCATTTGCGCGCGGGTCATCGCGTCGACGGAATCGCGGTGCGACTGGTGGTAGTCGCCGAAGTGCTGGGCCAGTCGCGCACGGAGTCTGGTCAGTTCCGCCATGCGCTGCTGGGCCTCGTCGCGCTCCTCGAAGTACCGCACCATCTGTTCCTTGGGAACGTGGGCGCGGTTCATGATCTCGTCGATGCGGGTCGCCTCGGCGGCGAGCCTGGTGTTGATCGCGGCCTCGAGGTCGTGCGCGCTCATGCCGCGCGGGTCGAGGGCCGGGTCCAGGGTGCGGGCCAGGTCACCGGCTGCGGCCAGCGCAGCCTGCGCGCGCTGCTCCTCCACCTGCCCCTGCTCCGTCAGCCGGGCCGCAATATCCGGGGTGGTCGGCTCGTGCGTGTGGGCGGGCCCCGCCGCACGCCAGCCGCCGGACTCCGGAGCCGCCGCGGCCTCGGACTCGGACTCCAGCGGACCACCCGCCGACTCGTTCGGATCATGCTGAGCCGCAACAGGATCTGCGCCAGCCTGTTCTGGAGCGCCGAGGCCTGCATCCTCGGCACCAGCACCCCCAGCCCGATCGATAGGCGGCTGCGGAGATTCACCATTCGGATTGCCGAGGTGAGCGCCCGGTTCGTTAGCGCCCACAGGTGTTTCCGGTGCGCCGCCGGTCGGGCCATCCCCCGCGGGATGAGGACCACTACCGTCCGGGCCAGAGCCATCTCCGTCGGGGCCAGGGCCGTCGGGGGGCGGCGACGTGGGGTCGGTGGGGCGGGGGATGTTTTCGTCGACCCAGGTGGCGAGGTCTTCGGCGCGGTGGAGGTTTTCGGCGGCGGTGCGGAGGTCTTCGAAGGCGGTGCGGCTGCCTGGGGCGTTGGATAGGACGGTTTCACCGCGGAGGGTGTCGAGGGTGGCGTCGAGATGTTCTGGGGTGAGGTCGGATTCGGCGACGCGGTTCAGGCCGGTGGCGGCGCGGAAGTCGGTGATCGCCTGCTTCAGGGCGGCGTGGGCGGCGTCGCGGGCGAGGGCTGCGGCCTCGTGGGGTGAGACGGCGGCGCGATCGGCGGCGGACTGCAGCCGATCTGCCTCGGTTGACCAGCGGTCGGCGGCGGTCTGCGCCTCGTCGACGCGGTGCACGGCTTCTCGGAGGGCGTCGGTGTGCGCCTCGAATTCGGCGGCGCCGGAGGGTTTCGGCTCGTTCAGGACAGCGTCGCGGGCGGCCTTCGCGGCATCGAGTTCCCGCTGGGCCGAAGCGGATTCGCGGCGGGCCGTATCGAGTGGGGACTCCGCGGCGCGGGCCTGCGACTGGGCCTCGGCCTCGTGGCGGGCGATCAATTCCTCGATCTGATGCACCCGCACGGTCACGTCGTGCAGCCGATTGATTCGCGGGGTGGCCGCAGCCTGCTCATCGGGAGTTCGGGCGTGCTGGGCGGCCTCGTCCAGGGCATCGCGGAAGTGTTCGGGGGTCAGGTCGGATTCATTGACGCGGACACCGCTCATCGCCTGTTTGCGGTCGCGCACCGCCTGGTCGTGCTCACGACGCAGCGTGTCTATCGGAGCCTCGCCCGGCCGCGCACCGGCCGCGAGGGAGCGATCCAGCTCCCGCTCGGCTACCCGTACGCGTTCCTCGGCAGCGTGGTAATCCTGTGCGGCAGCGCGCAATTCGGCTATCCGCGCCTCATGGCTGGAGCGCAACGCCTCCGGGACGGGCAGCTGCCCGAGATGTTCGAGCGTGGACGCCAGCCGCTGCGGCGTCAGATCCTCGGGGCGAATCGGACGGCCCGGAGCCGCCTCCAGATGCGGTGCGTGCGCATCGGGTTGGGTGACCCGGTTCAGTGCCGCGTCAAGGCTGTTGCCCGCGTGCTCGAAACCGGTTCGCGCGCTGTCGAGTTGGGCGGCGGCAAGGCTCGGACGGGCGGGCGGAAGCTCCGCCTCGAGTGGCGCGACGGCCTGGTTGTACTGCTCGGAAACCTGCTTCAGCGCCTCGATATCGGCAGCGCGCGCACTGACTTCGGCGCGCAGGTCCTCGATCGTCTGCTTGGTGTCCTCATCCGTCGGGCGTTCGAACTTCTCGATCTTGCCGTCGAGATAAGCCTCGTAGGCCTTGGTCTTCCGTACCGGATCGTCACCGAGCTCCAAACCCTGCAGCCGCGCCCACACCGGCCCGTCCTGGGGCGGTTCGTCCACCCGCGGCGCCTCGCCCATCAGGTCGGGAGCGAAGCCGCGCAGGTGATTGGGCGCGTCCGGATCGTGAATGGGCAGCTCGCCCTCGGCAATCCGCGGATCCGTCTTCGGGTCGAATTGGAAATCGTTGTGGAACGGATCCAGATTGCCCAGGCTGCGCGCGTATTCGGTCAGCGCCGCAAGCAATTCCGGCCGATCCAGGGACCGATGCAGCAGATCGTTGATCGCCCGCACTGTCGCCTTGGGATCGGCGGACTCGGGATCCGCTTCGAACAGATCCGCCTTCTTGTTGTACTTCTCGCCGTACAGATCCTCGGGCGCGACACCGAGACGCTCGGCCAGCTTCGCCCGCGCCGCAAGGGCGGCATCGAGATTGGGTTTGCCCAGCGCCTTCGCGTACGCGAGCAGATCCTCCACCGCCTGCAGGCGGCGCACATTGCGCACACCCGGATCGGCCATGGCCTCGGCCATCCGCTCGGGCGTGAGCTCGGCGGGATCGAGCCCCAGCCGGTGGGCCAGTTCCTGCAGCGCCTCATTGAGGCCGTGGAACCCCTCGATCTTGTCACTGCTCTGGATGAAGTCGGCCATGCCCTCGATCTGGGCGGCACGCAGGGCGTTCTCGTGCTGCATGGCCTTGATGGTCGCGGCCAGCTCATCCGGGGACAGATCGTCGCGGTAGACGAGCAGCTTCTTCGCCAGCGCATTGCGCTCGGCGAGCAATTCGTCGGCTGAGCGCGGGGAGGTGTGCGGCTCCGCAGCCGGCACCGGGTCGGGCGTCGAGGGCTCGGGCATGCGCCAGGGTGCGGCCGGATCGTCGCGCAGCATGGTGGCCGGGACCCGCTCACCATTCAGGTCGAGCTCGTGGAAGCGCACCTCGGGGGTCGGCTCGCCGACAACGTGCAGGTTGCCGAGCTCGTCGAGCTTGACCGCGCGGAAATCCAGTGCGAGGCGGCCGTCGTTGAGCTGGTGACCGATCTCCGGATGCTCGGCGAGGAAGGTGGCCAGTACCTCCGCGTGGTCGGTACCGCCCCGAATCACCGTCAGGCGGGGCGGATCACCGGCGAGAATGCTCACGCTGTCGTCCAGGGTCACGCCGCCGTGCTCGTCGACCCAGGATCTGGCGACATCATCGGCGATGCCGTTGGCCGTCGCGCGCACCTGGTCGTCGGCGGTCACATAGTCGTCGACCGCGTGCCGGAAATCGACCACCTGATCGGCGTGCTCACGCACCGCCATGCGCAATTCGGCGAGGGTGTGCGGCAGTCGTTCGGGAGTCAGTTCGTCCAGGCCGACACCGAGCATCTGCGCCCAATTCGACCGTTCCTCGCGAATCTGGTCGCGCATGAGGGCGCGGTCGAAGAGGATGCCCTCCTTGCGGGTCGACATCTCCTCGGGAGACAGGCTGTCGAAGTGGCGTGCCGGATCGCCACCGTTCGGCTTGCTCTCCCACTCGAGCGCGGTGACCAGCGGATCGTCCTTGCCGATCAATCCGATTTTGCGGGCCAGTTTGCTGATCGCCCATTCTTTTCGAGTCGGATCGCTGTGCACCAGCTCACGCAGGTAACGACCCAGCGGATCCTTGTCGAAGAAGTTCATCTCCCTGCTGTAGGGAACACGACCGTCCTGGAGGTTGTAGCTGCGCGCGGCATCGGCCAGTGCTTCCACCGCGCCCGCGCGGCGCATCATCACGTAGTTCGCTCTGTCGACGAATTTGCGCAGTGTTTCCGGGTCGGCCGTAGTCAGGTCGATGCCCTGTCGCGCAGCCTGTTTCAGCACCTCCCGCAGGGCGTCGTCGCGGAGGTCGAGCTGATCGGCGAGCGCCTTCGGCAATTCCTCGCGGGTGCCGGCCGAATCATCCGGATGCGGCTGGGGCTCTGGATCATGCTGTCCGCCAGGCAGTTCGGCGGGATGCTCACCAGTTGTCAACTCGGGCAAGGGCGGACGCTGTGCGACCGCCGCCGGATCCTCGGCGGGGGCGAGTGCGGGCGGTTTCTCGACCGGTCGAGCGGAGGGCGGATCCTCGTTCGAGATACCCGCTGCGAGCAGGTCCGCCGCCGCCCGCGCACGGGTGGCCGGGTCCACCTCGCTGAACCACGGCTCGTACTCGCCACCGTCTCTGGTGCGCATCGGAACAACCTCCGACGTCACGTTCGCGATCTTGGCGGTGAGCCGATTGACCAGGGGAAGATCCTCGCGCGCCTTCCAGAAGGTCGCGAATTCCTTGGCCAGGCGGGACGGGTTGATATCGAGTTCGTGCAGGAAGTCGTTGTGCAGCCAGCCGCCGATCTCGTGGATGATCTGCTTCTGGCCTGTGCCGTCGAGACCCGAGCCTGAGGCGTATTTCGGGTACTGATCGTGGAATCCACCCCGGATGAATTTCCAGAGTCGCTGCAGGAACGGCGGGCGCACCGGCTCGGTTTTCGCCGGAACCCGATCGCCGGGTAGGGACGGGCGGGTGGCGGGCTCGAGATGCTTGACGCCGTTCTCGTCGGTGCGCACCGTGACGTGGACGCGCTCGCCGTCGGCCTCCAGCACCAGATGCTGCGGGCCGGAAGGGTCGGGGGCGTGGAACGTGGCGGCCATGAGATCCGCGACATCCGCTGTGCGGCGCAGGGTTTCATTGCGCAGATCGGCCAGCGTCTGCTCGCGCACTCCGCGAGCCAGCTGATCCGGATCGACGCGCAGCAGGCGTGCCCACTCGTCGCGGATCTGCGCCAGTTGCGCGCGCTGTCCGGGATCGGTCGCCGCGTCATGGCGGGCGGAGGCCTCGTCCAGGGCCTCGATCGCACCGGCGCGCAACATATTCCGGTACTGCAGCTCGCCCGCTGTCTCCGGTAGGCGTTCGGGCGAGATCTGCTCATCGGACAAGCCCAGACGGCGCGCGATGTCCTCGCGAAGCTCATCCATGGTCAGAGCACGCGGGGCGGTATCCGCATTGTGGGCCGGATCCGACCACGGCTCCAACGGCAGACCGGCATGCTCGTCCGGGGGGCGAGAAGCATTGCGCTCCAGCGCCGGTCGGCCCGCCGCGGCCTCTGCTGCGGCGGCGTCGTTCAAGCGGTCGGCGATACCCAGGTCACGGAGCTCGGCCTCGGTCGCACGCAATTCGCCGGGATCGACCTCGTTCCGCCAGTACTCCTCACCGCCGTACCGCTCATCGAGGGAGAGCGGGTCGAATTCCTCCGGATTCCGCATCGACGCCGGTGGACGACCGGTGTCGGGGTCACCGAAGAAGACACGCGCCCTGGCTATTTCGGCCAGTTCCTGCAGCGACGCCAGGGCATCCGGACGCCGGTTCAGCGCATCGGACAGACCCAAGGCGTCCGCCAGGCGGGCCAGGTACTGCAGCTCCTCCGGCGTGCGCTGATGGGCATTGTGCTCGAGCGGCGCTTTCGCCAGGAAGTCCAGCACCGCCCGCAGCGTGGGCGATACCTTGGCCGGATCCACCGAACGCGGGCCCGACTCGTCCGGCGCGCCCTCCCCCGCAGGAGCAATCTCCGCGGTCGGCGCCTCCGACGTGGGCACCACCTCCCCGCCCGGGGGCGCCTTCTCCTCGGCGTTCGCGGCGTGGTCCGGGTCCGGCGTCTGCTCGGCCGCAGGAGCCTCGTGCTCGCCTGCGGGCTTCGGCTGCCCTGGCGGCGTGGACTTCTCACCTTCGGGCCCGGCGTTCACGCCCTGCTCGGCCGCCGGCTTCTCACCCTCGGGCCCGGCCGTCGCGCCCGGGTCCGCCGCCGGCTTCTCACCCTCGCCCGGGGGCGGAGTGTTCCGGCCGTCCGGTGCGGGTTCCTCGTTCTCGCCTGCGGGCGTTGACTTTTCGTCGCCGGGCTCGGGCTCGGGCGCGCTGCCCCGGGGCGGGGCGGGGGGCTTCTTTCCGCCGTCTCCGGCGCCGTCGGCGGCTGGTGGGAGTTCACCCTTCGGAGCGGATGGGTTCGACTCGCCGCCCTGCACCGGTTCCGCACCGGCGGTGAGGCTTTCGGATGCGTCTTCCGGGCGGCCGCCGGCCATCTCCCAGAGGTAGTCCGCGCGCTCGGCGGAGATGCGGGCAAGTAGGTCCGCCTGCTCGGCTCGGAGGCGGGCCTCGTAGGCCTCCGGTGTGCCCGGCACCTCGCGGTCGGCCAGATCGTGGAGGTAGCGGGCATCGTTCGCGTCCGCCCGAGCCGAGATGTCGGCGTGCTCGGCATTCATGCGATCGATCCAGGTGTCCGGATCATTCGGGTCCGACGCGCGGCGCATGAGTGGCTCGCTCGTCTGGTCCTCCGGCTCGACCCCGAGCTCCGGATTCCCGGCGCCGTCCGTCTCCGATCGCGACTCGTCCGATGGGTCATGGCCGGGAGACGGTTCGGTGTGCTCGCCCGAATGGTCCAGGGAGGTAGCCGGATCCAGGTTCGCGGCGTCATGGGGAGCCTCGGGCCGGGGTGCGGCCTCCGGGGGGCGGGCACCGGGGGGCTCGTGGGCGTCGGCGGGATCACGGGCGACCGCCTGGCCGGGGCCTTCCGCTGTGTCACGAATGTGGAGAGGGGCTCCGGGAGCGGAGGGGTCGGTTCGGGGGCGGCTCGACGCAGCGTGGTCGGCGAGGGTGTCCACGAGCAGTTTGTGCAGCAGCTTGGAGCCGTCACTTGCGTTGGCGCCGTTGAGTTCTACGTCGGTGAAGGCCTCGGCGAGGGCTTCGGGGCGGTCGAGCATGCCGTGCTCGTCGAAGCTGTATCCACTGAGCTCCCGGCGCATCCAGCGGGTGAAGCCGCCTTTCAAGCTCTTGTCGGCCATGTGGTGGTCGAGCAGGACGGAGAGGGCTTCCTCGCGGGCCTTGCCCTCGGTGGTGAAGTCGATGGCGTGCGCGAACTCGTGCACGATCGTCGAGTAGACCGGACGGTCGCCCGAGCCGGGCACCAGCTCACCGTCCTGCTCGTTCTCGGTGATCCGGGTGGCGAGATGTTCCGGATCGAGGGCGAACTTCCTGTTCAGGATGATGTTCCGGGCGCGCTTGTTCCCCGAGGCATCGCGGATGGCGTTCGCCTCCGCGAAGGTCTTGTCCCCCAGATTGTCGATGCGGATCGACATCAGGCGGGTAGCGGGGTACTTCTTCATCATGTCGTCGATGGCTCGGGCGAACTCGCGGAGCACCTCGGGATGGATCGCTGGGTCGAAGCCGTAGGCCTGGATACCCCAGCGATCCTTGAGCGTCTTGACGATCTCGTCCGCATTCCGCGCCGACCATTCGTCGTCGTGGCTGGACGTCCAATCAGGCTTGGGGGACGGGGATTCCGGGGCGCCATCGCCTGCGGTCCGCTCGCCGGGCGGGGGCGCGCCGTCGTGAGCTGCCGACGGCAGGTGCTCGGATCCATCGGAGAAGACCGGCTCGAGCGAGGGGCGATCGCCCTCGGATCGGCGCGACTCGCCGGGCGCGGCGTCATCCCTCCGGGCGCCGGCGGGATGGGTCTGCTCGACCGGAGGTTCGGCCGCCGGGCGAACATCGCGCGCCTGCTGCGGTTCCGGGCGCGCCTCGTCGGGTGTCCGCGCGCTGCCGGGACGGGTATCACTCGCAGGGCGCTCCCCCGGGCGCGATGTCTCGGGCTGCGGCGACCGGTCGGCGGGCTTCGGCTCAGCGTCCGGCAACCTCCGCTCGGCAACGGGGGTGTCGCCTCGCAGCGGGGAATCATCCTGTGGCGCAGCCTCATCGCGCGGCGCAGCCTCGTCACGCGGCAGGGCCTCATCGCGCGGCGCAGCTTCGTCACGCGGCGCAGCTTCGTCACGCGGCGCAACTTCGTCACTCGGTAGGACTTCATCGTGCGTCTGCGTCTCGTCGCGGGGCACAGCCTCGTCACGCGGCAGCGTCTCGTCACGCGGCAGGGCCTCATCGCGGGACGCAACTTCATCACGCGGTAGGACTTCATCGCGCGTCTGCGTCTCGTCACGCGGCACAGCCTCGCCGCGGGACACAGCCCCGTCGCGAGGCACAGCCTCATCCTGCGGCAGGGATTCGTCGCGTGGCGGGGCCTCGGCCGGATCAGAGTCGTTCGGTCGCTGATCATTTGGATGGTCAGCGTCGGGATCGCGCTCAGTCGCCGACGGGTCCTCGGGGTGAGGTTCGTCAGGGTGCGGGTGCTCGCCCGAAATGTCCGATGTGGGGTGGTCGGGCTTCGGTTCGGTGGAGGTGGTGTCCTCCGATGGGAGGTGATCGGGGCGGGTCCCGGCGGCGTCCGGGGCGGGGCGGGTCCCGGCGGCGTCCGGGGCGGGGTGGGGCTCGGCGGCGTCCGGGGCGGGGTGGGGCTCGGCGACTGGGTCCGGGGACGGGAGGCGGGAGATTGTGTCGGCGGGGACGTGGTCGGCGGATTCGGGGTCGGGGCCGAATCTGGTGATCTCGTCCATGAGGTGCCAGTAGAGGACCTTGGCGGGCTCGGTCGCGGCTTCGCCGTTGTACTCGACATCGGTGAAGGCTTCGGCCAGCGCCTCGGCCTCATCGAATCGGCCGTTCGCGTCGAAGCTGTAGCCGCTGAGTTGATTCAGCCACTCCCGGTATTCGTCCCGGAACTCCTGCGCGTCCATGGTGGGGCGAGTGCTCTCGAAGTGCTCGCGCAGGGCCCGCTCGGCGGTCTGCCACACCTCCTGCGCCTCGGCGTCGAGTGCGTGCGCGAACTCGTGCACGATTGTCGAATGCACCGGGCGCGCAGCCGAACCCGGAACCAGGTGACCGTCGGCCTCTGCCTCGGCGATCGTGCGGGCCAGAGCCTCGGGATGGGACGCGTAGTGCAGGCTCAGCGTGATCTTGCCCGCGCCGAAGCGGCGATAGCGTTCCGCGCCGACATATTCACGGCGCGGCCGGTGGTAGGCGAACGTATCCCGGTCGGGTATCGCCTCGATCGAGACGATCTCGAGGTTCCTGCCGTCCGGGTAGCGGCCCATCATCTCGTCGATGGCGCGGGCGAACTCGCGAACCGCCTCCGGGTCGACACCGGGGAGTTCGAAGCCTCGCACGTCCAAGTTCCAGCGACGTTCGAGCTCCTCCTTCACCTCGCGAGGATCCAGGCCCGACCAGTGATCGTCCGGGCGCGGCGACCAATCACGCGGTGCGTCATGGCTACTCGGCGGGCCGTCGTGCCCGGCCGGTGACGGCGCGGTGTCGGACGGGCGCGTGGCCGGATGCTCCACCACGGGATCCAGCGGCATCAGCGGTACCAACCCGGCGGAAGGATCCGTACCCCAGTCGTCCCCGCCGAAGTACTCCGGACCTTCGTCATCGTGCTTGCCGCTCGAGTGCTCCCGGTCGGGCGCGCCGGCGTGCTCCGGCGCTTGCGCCGGATCTGTGGGACGAGAGTCCTTGGGCCGCTGACCCTCCGGACGCGAATCTTCGGGCCGCCCATCCCCCGGACGTGAATCCTCGAGCCGCCCATCCCCCGGACGCGAATCCTCGAGCCGCCCATCCCCCGGACGCGAATCTTCGGGCCGCTGACCCTCCGGACGCGAGTCCTCGGGCCGCTCATCCCCCGGACGCGAGTCCTCGAGCCGCTCATCCCCCGGCTTCAAGTCTTCGGGCCGCTGATCCTGGGGCCTCGAGTCCTCGGGCCGCTGATCCTGCGGCTTCAAGTCCTCGGGAGGCGAGTCCTCCGGTTGCAGGTCCTCGGGCCGGTGATCCTCCGGCCGCAGGGCTTCAGGCTGCGAGTCGTCGGCTCGGGGCTCGGTGGGGGCCGGAAGTTTCTCGGGATGTGAATCTTCCGGGACGCGGTCGGTCGCGGCGGGATCTTCGGGGCGCGGGTCGGTGAGTTCGTGCGGCTCGGCCGGGCCGGAGTCGCGGGGGGCCAACGGATCTGGGTGCCGGCCGCTGGCAGCGGAGTCCTCCGGACGAGGCTCACCGGGGTGCGTATCGGCCGGATCGCTGTTGTCGGCCACTGCTTCTTCGTCGTGCGGCGCGCGCGGTGGTTGCTGTTCGTCGGGGCCGGGCGCGCGCGACTCCACGGGGTTGCGCTGCGGTTCGGGCGTGTCGTCCGCTGGCGGATCATGCGGGAGGGAACGATCCGTCGCGGGCTCGGATGGGTCTGCGATACCGGCGCGCGGGGGCTCGGGCTGCCGTTCAGCGGGCGGGGATTCGAGCTGCCGCTCAGCGAGCGAGGACTCCGGCTGCCGCTCGGCAGGCAGGGACTCGGGCTGCCGTTCGACGGGCAGGGACTCCGGCTGCCGTTCAGCGGGCAGGGACTCGGGCTGCCGTTCGGCGGGCTGAGACTCCGGATGCTGGTCGGCGGGCGGGGTGGGTTCGGTTGGGTCGCTGTGGATTCCGGGGTGGGGGGCGGAGCCGTCGGAGTTGGGTGCGCGGACGGGTGATTCGGGTGCTCGGGGTTCGGATTGCACGCCGGTTGCGGGGGCATGGGCGGATTTTGTTGTGGTCGTGTCGATTCCGGCCTTGGATTCACCGATGCCGGGACGCGGGGAAGCGCTGCCGGCGCGGGGTGCGGTCGGATCGGATACGGCGGGGGGCCTGGGCGAGTCCGGGCGTGGGGGCTCGGGAGCGCGGGGCGGGGGCGAGGTACGGGAGGAATCGGGGTTGGCGGCGGGGGCTCGGGATTCGGAGGCGGGGGTGCGCTGATCCGCTGGAGCCGCGGCGTGATCGGGGCCGCTCGGCGCGACCACCGGCGCTTCGGCCAGGAGGGGGACTCCCGCACGGGATTCCGGCACGGCGGCGACAGGTGCTGGGGAATCGACTGCGGGGGCGGATGAGTGCGGAGCGGCGGCGTGCGAGCCGCTCCCGTCTGCGGATCCGGAGGTCGCGGGCTCCGGGTTGGCCGCGTCGCGGGGGGCGTTGGAATCAGCGACCGGCGCGATCTCGGGGGCGGGCTGGGCGGCGGGCGCGCTGTTCGAGTTCTCAGCGGGCGCATCCGGGGCCGGCTGCGCCTGGGGGGCGGCTTCCGGCGGGGCGGACGCGCTCGCGGGGGACAGCGTCGGGCCGGCGCCTGCCGGATCGGTGGCAGGGCCCGGCGAACCGGCGGGCGCCGAAACACCGGAATTCATACCGGAAGTGCTCGCACCGCCCGAGTTGCCATCGCCGGCATTCTGCGACACCACCGGCTGCGGCGAGTCGGCACCGTTCCGCGAAGGTTCGGGCTGATGACCATTGCCCGCGTTGGCAGGTTGAGAGTCCGCGGGCTGATGGCCAGGACCCGCGTTGGCACCGGGCTGGGAATCCGCAGGCGGATGCGCGGCACCCGCGTTGGCACCGGGTTGGGAATCGGCAGGCTGATGACCAGCACCCGCGTTCGCACCGGGTTGGGAATCGGCGGGTTGGTGTGTCTTGTCCCCGTTGGCATTTCCGGGATCGGGGGCTCCGCTGCGATGTGTGGTGTCATCGCCGGCGGTGACGGTCTGCGGGTCGCCCGGCTTGGATGGGTTGCCGCCATCGGAATTGCCGGCGTCGCCGGACCTGTGGTTCGAGTCGGCGCCGGGGGCGGTCTGGGGATCGCCGGGTTGGTGACCGCCGCTCGAAGCGCCCGGGTCCCCGGAGTGGACGCCGCCGGAACCGTTCAGATCGCCCGCATGCGTCTCGTCCGGAGTGCCGGAATGGGTTCCAGTGGTATCGAGGGCTGCGGGGTCGCTCACCCTGGGGTGCGTGCCGTCGCCCAGTGACAGATCCCCGATGTGGGGCGCCGTGGCCGGACCGTGGCCGCCGAAGCTGTGTGCGCCCGCGTGATTCAGCGAGGAGATGGCGCCGGCGCCGAAACCCGCCGTCAGCATGCGCGGATCGAGGTGGGTGTTCTCCAGGTTCTTGACGGCATCGCTCAGGCCGTGCTGGGCGACGTCGAAGCCGAACTGTGTAGCCGTCCCGCCGACGAATCCCGCACCGGCGCCGACCAGCCCGGAACCGGCGTGCGTCACCAACTGGCTCAGCAGGCCGGTCATACCCCTGGAGGCCAGTTTGCCGCCCAGCCATTTGCCGAACGGACCCGCGACCGCACCGCCCGCGCCCGCGCCGACCGCGGTGACCGCCGTCTGCTCCCAGTTGATCCCGCTGCGGTGCCCCTGCAGCACCTGGATCTCCTGGGCGCCGAGATCCTGAATAGTGCCGATCGCCATATTGAGCGCGACGTGCCTGAGCAGGAACTTCGCCAGCGCCGGACCGACCAGCTTGGTCAGGGCGCGCTCGATCGCCTCCGTGGCATCCCGGGCGATGACGCGTACCGCCACCCGCCCGGACGCCACGGCTATGGCCTCCTCCTCGGGAGCGGTCGGCGGAAACGCCCACACCGCAATCATTTCCGCCGCCAGCCAGGCCAGCGTCGAATAGAACATGATCTTCGTGTATTGGATCTGGGTGCCGCTGTCGTAGGTCGAATCACCGACCTGATCGAAAAACCCCGCCAGATCGACGATCGAGGTGTTCCCGTCGGCGCTGGCCTGACCGCTCAGCAGGTCGAACGCATTCGACATCGCCTGGACGCCATCGCCGTCCGGATAGGCGGCGAGCGTGCTGGACTTGGCCTCGGCGATGGCGTCGAGCAGATTGCGCAATCCGTCACCGCCGGTGTGCCAGTCCTGGGCCAGGGCCCACATCTGGTCCTCATTGCCCTGGGGCCACTCCATGCCGACCAGGTAGCCCAGCCACTCGAGCCCGGAGGGAAATTCCATCATGGCAGGCCGGTCACCATCCGGAGTCGATCGCCCCGCCGCGCGGGCTCACTCCTGATTCGCCGGAATTCTGTTGCCCCGCAACACGTTCAGCCGAACCCGGCGGAGCGGTGGAGATCACCGGGGGCGGCGGCGCCACCAGCTCACTGCTCAGATCCGGCATCCCCGGAATCAGATCGGTCAGCTTGGGCAGGCGTTTGCGGTTCTGCGACACCGGCGCCATGAGTTCCGCGCTCAGGCGTGCCACCTCGGCGGCGGCCTGCTGGGCGGCCTCGGTGACCGCCTTCGCGATTTCCGGATAGTCGAGATCCTCGATGCCGGAACGGAAACGGGTCTCGATCACGGTGCCTTCCGCGTTCACCGTCACCGTGACCCGCTTGCCGCGCACGGTGGCGGAGGCGGTCAGCGCGGCACGCTGCTGCTGCAGGCGGGTGATGGTGCGCATCTGATCCGCGAAATCCTCGAGGATCGAGTTCAGATCCGCCTGGGCGAATTCGTTTGTCACCGCGGCAGACTCACTCGAGCCCGGCGGCGTTGCCGTGGTCCATATTGGTCAGCTCGGTCACCGCGTCCAACTGGCCCTGTGAGAAATTGCCGAAGGTACCGGACATATTGTTCGCACCCTCGAGAATGTTCGTCTTGCTCGTGAGGTAACCGTTGGCGCCGTTGGCGAACTGGTTCCCCAGCGAATCGTCGCCCCACGGCTCCCCGCGCGAATCACTGGAGCTCACCAGGGTGTTCACCACCTGCTGGATACCGTCCTGCACCGCAGCCGTCTTCCCCGCCGCGGTGCGCAGCAGGTCCGTGTAGGCCGTCAGCCGGTCAGCCATGAGAACCTCCAGAACTCGGACAGGTACTGCGGGCATGCCGACCTTTTCAGGCCTCGGCAACCTGACAGTTGCCGGAATATGAACGGAGAGTGCCGATTCGATCCGGAGGCAGAACCTCTTTCGGCACATAGAGCCGGGGCGGCGCCGACCGCCCCTCAGTGCTCTTCTTCTTCGCCCCGGGCTTCCATATGCCACAGAATCCGGTCGATGGTCCGCTCGATGTGATCGGCGAACCGGCGGGTGGTCACCCCGACCGCCGAGCGCGCCGGGCTGTCCAGGTCGATGAGATAGCGGCCGTCGCCCGGCAGATCACGCCACACCACGGTCGATTCCGCGATGCCGCGCGGACCGTACTTGGAGCGGCCCTGCAGGATCTGCAGGGCGCCGGTCAGTTCGGCGGGCGTGGACAGGAAAGTGAGACTGCGGCTTTCGGTGGTGTCGTCGAAACTGTCGAACGCCGCCGAGCGGGAATTCGCGTACGGATCGGGTTCGGGCGGTTCGGTCACGATCGAGATCTCGGGCAAACGCCCGGCCTCGACCTCGGGCAGCTGGGCGACCAGGAGGCCGGGAAGCTCCTCCGGCTCGCATTCGATCATCGTCACCGCCCCACCGTGATCCACCGTTTCACCCGGCTGCTGCGTGAGGACGCAGGCCCGCCTGCCACTCCGCACCCCGTGCACCCGCAGGTGCGTTTTCGGATTGTCGATATCGCTGTCCCGCCAGCCGTGCATGCCGACAAAGACTTCCGGGCGCGCGACCGTCTCGAATACGGCGGCGAAACCCGGCTCCAGCCGCTCGTCGAGACCGTCTCCGATCTCCGCGAGCTCACGCAGATAGTCGTCGAGCAGCGGTGTGCGACTGAGGTACAGGAAAGGCGAGGGCATCGCCCCGGACCGGTACCGATTGCACAGCACCTTGAATTCGACGTCGGTGAACTCCCACCTCATGC
Source organism: Nocardia sp. NPDC006630 (assembly GCF_040611495.1). Lineage (NCBI taxonomy): Bacteria > Bacillati > Actinomycetota > Actinomycetes > Mycobacteriales > Nocardiaceae > Nocardia > Nocardia sp. NPDC006630. Next base: position 442,386 of record NZ_JBEXOK010000005.1, on the reverse strand, counting down.
CTCGACCGCCGGGATGTCGGCCGGCGCCTCACCGAGAGGAGCCGACGCCTCACCGAGAGGAGCCGGCGCCTCACCGATATGGGTCAGGGCACTGAGGAAATCGACCGGCTGTACTTCCGCATCCGCACCCGATGTCACGGAATCGGACAGGACGCCGTCCGAAAGCCCCGCTGTCACACCGAAAACCGGCTGCACCAGGCTGCCGTCAATGCCCGCGCGCGGGAAGAGATTGGTCAGCGAGGGTGTGCCCGTCACCTGTGCCGCGTCGGGCGTCGCCAGCGCGGCACCGGAGGACGTGACGTCGGCGGGCAGTCCCGCGGCGGGCACCGCGGCATCCGGCGCGGACGTCAGGCCCATCAGCTGCGACAACTCGGCCAGCTTGTCGGGCGACTGTTGAATCTGCGCGAGCGCCGCCGTCACCTTGTCCTGGGACACCCCGAGCAATTGCGAGAGCTCGGAGGTATTGCCCGTCTGCAGCGCGGAGTCGAGCTGTGTGAGCAGCGTCGGAAGCTGCTGCATCACGGTCGATCCCGCGCTCGCCAGTGTGCCCAGCAGACTGGTGAGCGTCGAGAGGCCCTGGCCGCTGTCCGAGGTCGAGGTACCGGCGGACACCGGGGTCGCCGTCGCCGCCGGTGTGGTCGCCGCCGGATTCGTGTAGGCGGGAACGGAGGCCTGCGGCTGCGCGGCGTTCGGGTCGGTCGTCGCGGCCGGATTGGCATTCGGGTCGGACGCGAGGCTGGCCGGGAGCTTCGGCGCGGCTACGTTCGACTTCGGCGAGGAGCCGGGTGAAGTTCCCGGGCCCGCACCAGGATTGGCACCGGGATTTGTGCCCGGATCCTTCCCGGGGTTCGTTCCGGGATCTTTCCCCGGGTCCGTGCCTGGATCTTTCCCCGGATCTTTCCCCGGATCCTTGCCCGGATCTTTCCCTGGATCTTTCCCTGGATCCTTGCCCGGATCGTTCGCTGGAATCATCGCGGGCTTGGCTACCGGAATCGGATTCGACACCACCGGAATCACCGCCGCCGTCGCCTTCAGCGGCTGCAGGTAGTCGCGATCGAAGTAGTGCTGCTCATCGTGCAGTGCCCCACTCTTATCGCAATTCCACGGCTGCTTGCGCTGTGTCGGCATGGAGAACTTCGTGGAGGACATCCAGGCCGAGGTGTAATGCATGCTCTCGCCCAGCAGTTCCATGGTGTTCCGGAGCGGCTCGACCTGTCCGGCATAGGCCGTGATCGCCGCCTGCGCCTTGTCGAAGCCCCCGCCCGACCAGTCCTTGTTGAGCGACTGCATCTGGTTCCCGAACGTGCCGAGTTTGTCATCCACCCAGCCGGACATCGACTTCCACAGCTCGCCCGCATTGGAATACGTATCGGGAGCCAGTGACTGCCCCAGGTCGTAGAGCTGTTCCCAGCTCATCGAATCCTTGTTCTCCAGGTGAATAGGCACGGATTCCTTGGCGCCCGAATAGTTCTGGAGTCCCTTGGGCAGGCTCTGCTCCTCGTAGGCGCCCGGCGCCGACTTCTGCGGCGCCTTGTAGTCCAGCGCCGCCGGAGTCGTGGGCATCTGGATCTTGTCCAGGTCCGCGGCCTGGAACGCCTCCTTCGAGGCATTGTCCGCCGCCAGGTACGACTTGGACGCCGCCCGGAACGTCTCCGCCATATCCGTCAGGATCGTGATGTGGGCGTCGATCGAATCCAGCAACTCGGTGCCGTGATTGCTGTACGCCGCGGCGAGCAGCGAGCCGGAGGTCAGATCGCCGATCGGATCCATACTGTTGAGCTTGCCGTCGGTGGCCATCTTGCGGAACTTGCGCATGGCGCCCACCATGTCGGCGCACGCCTGAATCGCCTGTGTGGCCGCCTTGGGATCGAAGAGCAGGGGGTCCGCGGACGCCCCCGCCGACGTTCGCAGGCCCGCCCATGCCGTGAGGTCTTTAATGTCAGGTGCCATCGGTAATTACTGCCGCTCCGCCCGTTTCAGCTGTGCCTGCCAGCACACCGTACGTTCGTAAACTACCGATGGCGCGCAAGGAAATTCAACGTCTGAGAAACATCATCTGCGAAGATCTGCAGTCGTGCGAGTACTGGTGCAGCGGGTGAGTTCGGCGCAGGTGACGGTCGGCGATGAGGTCGTGGGGCGGATCGATCCGGCCGCACACGGCGCGCCGCACGGGCTGGTCGCGCTGGTCGGAGTGACGCACGGTGACAGCGACGCCACTGCGAAGGCATTGGCCGACAAACTGTTCCGGCTGCGCATACTAGACGGGGAACGGTCGGCCGCTGATCTGGGTGCGCCGATTCTGGTGATCAGCCAGTTCACGCTCTACGCCGACACCGCCAAGGGGCGGCGGCCCTCATGGAATGCGGCGGCGCCCGGTGCGGTCGCCGAACCACTGGTCGAGGTGTTCGCGGCCACCCTGCGCGAACTGGGAGCCACGGTGGCGACCGGGCGCTTCGGGGCGCATATGCATGTGGAGCTGATCAATGATGGGCCCGTGACACTGCTACTCGAAGGCTGAACTGCGCGAACGGCGGCCGCGCCCGGGCGTCGCTAGGGTGGCGGGCATGCTGCTGTGGATCAATGGGCCGTTCGGAGGCGGTAAGACACAGACCGCGCACGAATTGCTGCGGCGACTGCCGGGGAGTGTGATCTGCGATCCGGAGATGGTGGGGTTCGGACTGCATCGGACCATGCCCAAACAATTGCGGGAGGACTTCCAGAATCTGCCGGCCTGGCGGCAGGGCGTATTCGAGGTGCTGGACATCGTGCTCCGCAAACACATCGGGCCGGTGATCGCGCCCATGACCGTGGTGGAACCGGCCTACTTCGCCGAAACCGTGGGGCGGCTACGCGAAAAGGGCCACGACGTACGGCATTTCACCCTGCTCGCCGAACGAGAGACCGTACTGCGGAGACTGCGCGAACGGTCGCTGTTCGGGCTGCGGCACGAGAGCTTCGCGGTGGGGCAGGTGGATCGATGTCTGAACAACCTGCGAGAACCGGAATTCGCCGAGCATATTCACACCGACTCCATCGATATCGCCGATGTGGCCGACCGTATTGCCGCCTCCAGCGGATTGAGTCTGCTGCCCGATGCCGATGGCCCGGTGCGCACGCGGCTGCGGCGGGCGCTGGTCGGGGTCAAGCACATTCGGTTCGGCTGAGTTCCTCGGTGCTCAGTTCATCAGTGCTCAATCTCGGGCCGGGGTGATCAGGGCGAGGACCAGGCCGATGATGCCGAGCACGAGAATGACGATCGGCCATATCCAGCTGGTGGTCAGGACCATGGCCAGAATGCCGAGAATCAGGGTGCCGGCGCCCAGCAGCAGGCTCTGGCAATCACGGTTCATCTGTGCGGCCTACTTCGAGAACGAATTCGCCTGGCAGACAGTGCGAATCGAGGTGGTCGCCCCGTCCAGATCCTGCGCTTTCAGCCAGTGGAATCCGGAGGAGGTGAATTTGCCCAGCTTATCGCTGTCGGCGCGGACGCCATCCTGGTCGGCGCCGCGATAGTTCGCCGCCGCATTGCGCAAATCCTTGAGCTGACCGGTCAATTCGGACCGCGCCGCCTGTAGTCTGGACAGCTTTCCGCACAACTCCGCCTGCTGCACCGGCCAGCCGACCATGCAGGCCAGACCGAAGGCGGCCACCGCGGCGACGGCGATCAGCTGATTCATTTGGCGCACCATGCGCCGACGGCCGAAAACCCTGCCCGCCGACTCCGGCAGGTCCGGGCGAACCTGCCGGAGCAGGTGCCGGAACACCGGGAAATTGGGAATCTCATCGATGCCCTGGGTGACGCGGGTCTGCGCACCGGCTTCGATGACCGCCTGGCCCTGGTGCACGCGGAAGGCGCGAAGCTCCTGCAGGGCAAGGGTTTTCCGGCCGGCCCCGACCTCGTACGCGGAGATCCACCACGGCCCGAACTGCACCCGATGACCAGCCCGCACGGCATCGCTCGCACCGCCGGCCTGCCGCACGGCGACGGCCTCCACCAATTGCGGGCCCCACTCCCCCGGACCCGTGATCGCCTCGGTCACCTTCAGCTCCGCACCACGGGTATCGATGATCCGATACTCGTACGAGGTGTGCGTGTGGACACCGTTGCGGTGCATGCGAACGATCTTCTGCCGCACCTCGGTCGAGTCGTAGCGCGCTACCCGCACATCCCTGCCGACGATGACGGTGCAGCCGTTCTCGTACAGATCAAGCCGCGCATCACCTTTCGCCGCGGGATAACCCCTGCGGTGCCTGCCGAGACCATGGACCTGGGCCGTCTCGGCAATGCGCCGCAACCGTTCCGGATCACGGTTCGCGCCGCTGGCATCGCCGGACATGCCCCTCCTCGGTCGATCACATTCGGGCCCAAACTATCCGGCCCGCGTAGCCTCCGCAAAAGGAACAGCACTGTTTCACCACGCGCGACTGAAACTGGTTCGGGTCCGTGCCGACGAAATCAGCAGGGGCACAGACGAACGCACCCGCCTCGGCTGAGCCGGGGCGGGTGCGGAAGTGGTTGCGCGGGTGACTACTCCGGGCGGAGGGTCAGGATGCGCGGGCCGTCCTCGGTGACGGCAACCGTGTGCTCCCAGTGGGCGGCGCGGGTGCCGTCGGTGGTGACGACGGTCCAATCGTCGTCCAGGGTCTTGGTTTCCGTGGTGCCGAGGGTGAGCATGGGCTCGATGGCCAGGACCGAACCGACCACGAGCTGCGGGCCCTTACCGGGCGCGCCCTCATTGGGCAGGAACGGATCCATATGCATTTCGCGGCCGATGGCGTGACCGCCGTAGCCGTCGACAATGCCGTAGGAGCGACCGTGATCGGCCGCCGCGGCATAGGTGCCTAGCTCGATGGCGTGTGACACATCCGTCAATCGATTGCCGGGAAGCATGACCGCGATGCCCGCTTCCATCGAGAGCTTGGTCGCCTCACTGAGCAGGCGATCGGCCTCGATAATGTTTCCCACACCGAAGGTCCACGCCGAATCGCCGTGCCAGCCTTCGAGAATCGCGCCGCAGTCGATGGAGACCAGATCGCCCTCGGCCAGCACATCGTCCTTGGACGGGATGCCGTGCACGACGCGATCGTTCACCGAGGAGCAGATCGACCCCGGGAACCCGTGATAGCCCTTGAACGAGGGGACGGCTCCGGATTCGCGGATGAGCTGTTCGGCGACCTCGTCCAATTCCAGGGTGGAAACCCCAGGCTTGGCGGCGGCACGCACTGCCACCAGGGCACGGCCGACGATAGCGCCGGCCGCCGCCATGGCGTCCAGTTCACCGGCGGTGCGGAACGGCACCACCTTCTTGTTCTTACGGCCGAAGACCATTCAGCGACCCAGCGCCGCGAGTGCGCGCGTGTTCACGTCTTCGATCTCGCCGACGCCCTCCACCGTGACGACCAGGCCGTCATAGTGATCGAGCAGCGGTTCGGTCTCCTCGCGGTACACACGCATGCGGTTGCGGATGGTCTCCTCGGTGTCGTCGCCACGGCCGCGGGCCAGCATGCGCTCGACCACGACGTCCTCGGGAACCACGAAGCAGATCACGGCGTCGATCGCCAGGTTCGACTCCTTGAGCATGCGCTCCAGGGCATCGGCCTGATCCACGGTGCGCGGATAGCCGTCCAGCACAAAGCCGTTGGTGGCGTCCGGCTCGGCGATGCGGGCCTCGACCATACGGTTGGTCACATCGCTGGGAACCAGATCGCCTGCGTCCATGTACTTCTGGGCTTCGCGGCCCAGCGGAGTCTGCTGGCTGATGTTCGCGCGGAACAGATCCCCGGTGGAGATGTGCGGTACACCCAGCTTTTCCGACAGTAGAACGGCCTGGGTGCCTTTGCCGGCACCGGGCGGCCCGAGCAGAACAACTCTCACTTGAGGAACCCTTCGTAATTTCGATTCATCAACTGGCTCTCGATCTGTTTCACCGTATCGAGGCCGACGCTCACAATGATCAACACCGCGGTGCCACCGAACGGCAGGCTCTGTACGCCGGTGTTGGTGCCGAGACCCAGCAGCAGGTTCGGCAGTACGGCGACAGCACCGAGGTAGATCGAACCGGGCAGGGTGATCCGGCTGAGGACGTAGTTGAGGTAGTCCGCGGTGGGCTTACCCGGGCGATAGCCGGGGATGAAGCCACCGAACTTCTTCATTTCGTCCGCGCGTTCCTCCGGGTTGAAGGTGATCGCGACATAGAAGTAGGTGAAGAACACGATGAGCGCGAAGTAGATCGCGACGTACACCGGGTTGCTCGGATTGACCAGATACTTCTGGATGAGCTGCTGCCACTCGGCGGGATTGCCCGAATTCTTCTGGGTCAACTGCGCCAACAGGTTCGGCAGATAGAGCAGAGAGGACGCGAAGATCACCGGGATGACACCGGCCTGATTGACCTTCAGCGGCAGATAGGTCGACGAACCGCCGTACATCTTCCGGCCCACCACGCGCTTGGCGTATTGCACCGGAATTCGGCGCTGGCCCTGCTCCACGAAGATGACGCCGACGATCACCACGAGTGCGGCGGCGGCCACCATGGCGGTGACTCCCCAGCCGCGGCCGTCGTAGATCGTCTTGCCCTCGGACGGGATACGAGCGGCGATACCGGCGAAGATCAAGAGCGACATGCCGTTACCGACACCGCGCTCGGTGATCTGCTCGCCGAACCACATGACCAGGGACGCACCAGCGGTCATGACCAGCACGATGATGATCATGCCGAAGACGGAGGTGTCGTCGAGAATGTCTTTGGGGCACCCGCGCAGCAGCTGACCGCGGGAAGCCAGCGCGACCAGACCGGTCGACTGCAGGATCGCCAGCGCGACCGCCAGATAGCGGGTGTACTGGGTCATCTTGTTCTGACCCGATTGGCCTTCTTTTCGCAGTTCCTCGAACCGCGGGATCACAACGGTCAGCAGCTGGATAATGATGCTCGCGGTGATGTACGGCATGATGCCGATCGCGAACACGGAAAGCTGCAGTAGCGCGCCGCCGGAGAAGAGATTGATGAGCTGATAGATGCCGGCGGAATCCCCGCCGTTGACCAGCGCCACACAGTCTTGGACATTTTTGTAACTGACGCCCGGGGAGGGCAGAGACGCACCCAGCCGGTAGAGGGCGATCAGCCCCAGCGTGAAGAGAATCTTCCGCCGTAAGTCCGGGGTCCGGAAAGCCGACACGAAGGCGGAAAGCACAGATCCTCCTGGCGAACGACATAGGTCAGGCCATGGCTACAACGACGGAAACGCCGAATCCCCATGACGGTGTTGGCAGACAACAACTGAACTCTAACAGTGACACCGGACGAGCTCGCGACTCGTCCGGTGTCTCTGCTGTTTCAGGTTACCGTCAGGCCAGTGCGGTGGCAGTGCCACCGGCCGCGGCGATCTTCGCCGTGGCGGAACCGGAGAACTTATCGGCGGAGACCTGAACGGCCACACCGATTTCGCCCTCGCCGAGCACCTTCACGAGCTCGTTCTTGCGAACGAGACCCGAGGCGACGAGCTCGGCCTTGCCGATGGTGCCGCCCTCGGGGAACACGCGGGCGATATCGGACACGTTCACGACCTGGTACTCGGTGCGGAACGGGTTCTTGAAGCCCTTGAGCTTGGGCAGACGCATATGCAGCGGCATCTGTCCACCCTCGAAGCGGACCGGAACATTCTTGCGAGCCTTCGTACCCTTGGTACCGCGGCCCGCGGTCTTACCCTTGGAACCTTCACCGCGACCCAGACGGGTCTTCTCGGTCTTGGAACCGGGGGCAGGACGCAGGTGGTGCAACTTGATGGTCATGCGTTAAACCTCCTCAACCTGAACGAGGTGGCGCACGACGTTGATCAGACCACGGTTCTGCGCATTGTCCTCACGGACAACTTCCTGGCGAATGCCACGCAGGCCGAGGGTCCGCAGCGACTCGCGCTGGTTCCGCAGGGCGCCAATGGAGCTCTTAGTTTGGGTCACCTTGAGATCTGCCATGTCAGACTCCCTGTCCCGCACGCGCACGCAGCATGCCCGCAGGTGCCACATCCTCGAGGGGCAGACCACGACGAGCGGCCACCTCCTCCGGGCGCTGCAGCATCTTGAGGGCAGCAACGGTGGCGTGCACAACGTTGATGGCGTTATCGCTACCGAGCGACTTCGCCAGAATGTCGTGGATGCCAGCGCACTCCAGCACGGCACGCGCCGCGCCACCGGCGATCACACCGGTACCGGGCGAAGCCGGACGCAGCATGACCACACCGGCCGCCGCCTCACCCTGAACCGGGTGGACGATGGTGGAGCCGATCATCGGAACGCGGAAGAAGCTCTTACGAGCCTCCTCGACACCCTTCTGGATGGCCGCGGGAACTTCCTTGGCCTTGCCGTAGCCGACGCCGACCAGACCGTTGCCGTCACCGACGATCACGAGGGCGGTGAAGCTGAAGCGACGACCACCCTTCACGACCTTGGAGACGCGGTTGATCGCGACTACGCGCTCGAGCTGGTTGGTCTTCTCGGCAGGGGCCTGATCGCGGCCACCGCGGCCACGGCCACGGTTGTCGCGGTCATTGCCGCCGGCGTTGGGACCAGCATTGTTGTTTCCGGCGGGACCGTTGTTTCCGCCGTCACGCCGTTGACGTCCCGGCATCAGACGTTCCTTCCGTTCGCAGAGTTGATCATCAGAACTTCAGCCCACCTTCACGGGCGGCATCCGCGAGCGCCGCGATACGGCCGTGGTAGTCGTGACCACCACGGTCGAACACGACGGCTTCGATGCCGGCAGCCTTGGCGCGGGCGGCGATGAGCTCGCCGACCTTGGCGCCCTTGGCGGACTTGTCACCCTCGGCGGCACGCACATCGGCTTCGGTGGTCGAGGCGAACGCGATGGTCTTACCCACCGAGTCGTCGATCAGCTGAGCGTGGATGTGGCGCGCAGAGCGGTTGACCACCAGGCGCGGGCGCACGGTGGTTCCTTCGATCTTCTTACGGAGACGGAAGTGGCGGCGCGTCTTGGAGAGACGACGCGCGGTCGAGGCATCCGTACCGACCGGCTTACGCCGAGCCTTCTGGTTTGCTGTTTGTGCCATTGCTTACTTACCCGTCTTTCCGACCTTGCGGCGAACGACCTCGCCGGCGTAGCGGATGCCCTTGCCCTTGTACGGGTCGGGCTTGCGCAGGCCGTGAATAACCGCTGCGATCTGGCCGACCTTCTGCTTGTCGATGCCCGACACCGAGAACTTGGTGGGAGCCTCGACCGCGAAGGTGATGCCCTCAGGAGCCTCGATCGGGACAGCGTGGCTGTAGCCCAGGGCGAACTCGAGGTTCGAGCCCTTGGCCTGCACGCGGTAACCGACGCCGAAGATTTCCATCTTCTTTTCGTAGCCTGTGGTCACACCGACGATCATGTTGGCGATCAGGGTGCGGGTCAGGCCGTGCAGCGAGCGGTTCTGACGCTCGTCGTTCGGACGAACGACCTCGAGCTCACCGGACTCCGCCTTGGTGACGACGATCGGCTCGGCGACCACGTGCGTCAGGGTGCCCTTCGGGCCCTTGACCGCGACGTTCTGGCCGTCGATGGTGATCTCGACGCCGGCGGGAACGGGAATCGGCTTCTTACCGATACGCGACATTGGTTCCTACCTCCCTTACCAGACGTAGGCGAGGACTTCCCCGCCTACACTCTGCTGCTTGGCCTGACGGTCCGTGAGCAGACCAGCGGACGTGGAGATGATCGCCACGCCGAGGCCGCCGAGCACCTTGGGCAGGTTGGTGGACTTCGCGTACACGCGCAGACCCGGCTTGGAAACGCGACGCACACCCTGAAGGCTGCGCTCACGGCTCGGGCCGTACTTGAGGTCGACGACAAGCGCCTTGCCGACGGTCGCATCTTCGATGCGGTAGTCGGCGATGTAGCCCTCACGCTTGAGGATCTCGGCGATGTTCACCTTGATCTTCGAGTGCGGAGCCTTCACCTGGTCGTGGTACGCCGAATTGGCGTTGCGCAGACGGGTCAAGAAGTCTGCGATTGGGTCAGTCATGGTCATGTGTTTGACCGGTACCTTTCTCGCCGCGGTTCCCATTCAGCACCGTCAGAGATCGGCGGTCGTGGGCCTACGACAATTCGGGGCGGTCCGGTCGAGATCGCTCGACCGGATCATTCGCTTGTGCCTGGAAGCAAGCCACACGCAGACGCATGCGGACATAGAAGTGCCCAGGCAACCGCACAAGTGTAGACAAGGGCAGATCAGCGACCAAATCGGGGTAACCGATCCCACTGCACCAGCTTCGAAGTGGCGAGGAGCGGGCCGCGTTCAGAAACGGTGAAAAGCATCGGCTCGGTAGGGTGATCAGCATGTCGACGCCGCAGGATGAGCCGGTGCGCCTCGTTTCCGTGGAGGAGTTCCTGGAAGGCCAGCCAGACTCCTTCACCGAGATCCACGACGGCACGCTGATTACTGCCATGGCACAGTCGCCGGAGCACGACCTCGTCATCAGGCGACTTGCAGCGGCTGTCGAATACGCGATCGACCCACAGGGACCGTGCCGTGAGGTGCACAGCGATACGCCGATGCGCCTCGCCGATGCGGAACCGATTGATCAGTCTCGCCGCCTTCGAGTGCGATATCCGGATCTGATCCTGCGCGACTGCGCCGATGGGCCGTACGACGTCCAAAAGGTCGCCCAGCAAACACTTCTCGTCGTCGAGGTTACCTCAGCGGACACTGTCGATACGGATATCGGCATCAAGCGGGAACTGTATGCGCGAGAGGGAATCCCGGTCTACCTGATCGTGCATTTCGCCAAGGACTGGCAGCAGATCACCGAGATCGAAGAATGCCGGCTCGATTGGTCCGGGTGCCGCTATGTCACACGTCAAACACATTACAACGCACTGGTTCTCACCGAACCCGTAACCTTGGCGATCACCTTCTCCGACCTGCAGAGCCGGCTGCCCCGACGGGGATAGACGGACCGGCAGGCTCGCCGATCCCCAGCCGGTTCGGCGTCGGCGTCGAAATCATACGGAGAGGCGACCACGCCTACGCCGGCATATGAACCGCGGGCGTAGGGATCCGATGACCATGCTGTGCGCGAAATACGCTGGGGTGCTGGGGCATCGGGGCCGAAGATATCGCGCACCACGGTTGTCGAGTAATCGTGCACCTGCTGGTCGGACCAGGATTCCAGGGCGCGGCCCAGGGACGCTCCCAGCAGGAGGACCAGGATCGGCTTGTCGTGCGACTTCCACATGCTGATGACCACGGTGGGGTGTCCATCGGTCTCGCGGCACAGGTAGCCGAAGACGTATTGCTCTGCGGGCCAGAACCTTTCGGGATAGTGCAGGGCGATCTTGTTGAGGGTGCCGAAGCCGAGCCGGTCCATAGCCTGTTGTTTGGCCTGCGGCAGAGGCGGGTCGAATTCCACGTCACCGGATTTGAGCACCCCGAGCGGGACGGTGACCAGTACCTTGTCGGCCTCGAAGGCGGTGTCGGCAGTCATGACGCGGACTCCGTTGTCGTCCAGCTCTATTCGGCGCACGGGAGCGTTCAGTTCGATGGTCAGATCCTCGGCGACATCCTCACGCAGGATCACAGTATTGCTGAAAGCCATTGCGGGCGATCGGGAATTCCATTCTCGAGCTACGTGACGTCGCGGTCGTGCCGGTTTTGTGCCATCACGATGTCGGCCGTGTGCCGGTAGAGCCAATCCAAGAACGGTTGCAGCGATACGGTGAGCCCCTCGCCGAGTTCGGTGAGTTCGTAGCGGACCCGGGGCGGGGTGACCGGTTCGACGGTGCGTGTCACCAGTCCGTCCCGGACGAGCATGCGCAATGTCTGCGACAGCATCTTCTCGCTGATTCCGTCGATCATTTTGTGCAGTTCGGCGAATCGCATCGATCCGCGGGTGAGGGCGGCCAGAATCAGGACGCCCCAGCGGCTCGTGATGTGGTCGAGCACCTCCCGGACGGGGCAGTCGCTGTTGAATGCATCACTCGTGTCCTGCCATACGCGATACGGGACCTGCGGGCTTGCCGTCACCTCAGTAGCTTACCCAGAGGTATGTCCGTACCAATGGTAAGTGCGTGGCGCCTACTCTCCGACCATGACGACAGTAGTTTTCGGAGCCAGTGGAAATGTTGGCAAATATGTTGCGGCAGGGCTTGATTCGCTGGGTGTGCCGGTTCGTTTGACGAGCCGCGACCTCAGCACGGCAGGCTTCCCGCCGAGCGCGGACGCGGTCGCCGCGGATATCGAACGCCCCGAAACCCTTTCGGCCGCACTCGAAGGCGCGCAACGAGTGTTCCTCTACGCCAAACCGGACGGGATCGACGGATTCGTCGCCGCTGCCGAATCCGCCGGGGTGCGGCACGTGGTACTGCTCTCGTCGGCGGCAGTGGTGACGAGCGACCCCACGCTCGACCCGATCGCACAGGTACACGCCATCGTCGAAGCCGCCATCGAGAAGTCCGGTCTCGACTGGACATTCATCCGGCCCGGCATGTTCGCCACCAACTCGCTGTGGCTGTGGCAGCGCACCATTCGCGAGAATGGCATCGTCCGCCTGCCCTACCCGGACGCGCGAACGACACCCGTCCACGAGAAGGACCTGGCGGCACTCGCCGTGACCGCACTGACCGACCCGGGCCACGAGGGTCGCTCCTACCTGGTGTCCGGCCCCGAGGCACTCCCCCTGCGGCAGCAGGTGCGTCACATCGGCGAGGCCATAGGCCGCGACATCGTCATCGAAGAGGTCGGCGCCAACCAGGCCCGCACGGAACTACTGAAAATCTTGCCGCCCATCGCCGCCGACGGCATCCTGGCCGCATGGAAGGCCGGTGCCGGCACCTCACCGGTTCCGACGAGCGTCGAGGCGATCACCCGACGACCCGCGCACACTTTCGCACAATGGGCCCACGACCACGCAGCCGACTTCCGCTGAGCCCCGCGCGGATAGCGAAAACCGCAGGCCCCCTTCCGAATTGCTTCGGGAGGGGGCCTGCGGTTTAGAACGGTCAGTCTCTAGGGGAGCTCAGCTCACCAGGAGGACTTGTGCACGCCCGGGAGTTCGCCGCGGTGGGCCATCTCACGGAGGCAGATGCGGCAGAGGCCGAACTTGCGGTAGACGGCGTGCGGGCGGCCGCAGCGCTGGCAGCGGGTGTAGGCGCGCACCGCGAACTTCGGCTTGGCGTTGGCCTTGTTGACGAGGGCTTTCTTGGCCATTCTCAGTTCTCCTTGAACGGGAAGCCGAGGTGCTTGAGCAGGGCGCGGCCTTCTTCGTTATTGGTCGCGGTCGTCACCACGGTGATGTCCATACCACGCGGACGGTCGATGCGGTCCACGTCGATCTCGTGGAACATCGACTGCTCGCTCAGGCCGAACGTGTAGTTGCCGTTGCCGTCGAACTGCTTCGGCGAAAGGCCGCGGAAGTCGCGGATACGGGGCAGCGCGATGGAGATCAGGCGATCCAGGAACTCCCACATGCGGTCGCCACGAAGGGTGACCTTCGCGCCGATCGGCATGCCCTCACGCAGCTTGAACTGCGCGATGGACTTCGTGGCCTTCCGGATTTCCGGCTTCTGGCCCGTGATCAGGGTCAGGTCCGCGACGGCGCCGTTGATCAGCTTCGCGTCACGGGCGGCGTCGCCGACACCCATGTTCACGACGACCTTGACGACGCCCGGGATCTGCATCACGTTGGCGTAGTTGAACTCGCTGTTCAGCGCGTCCTTGATCTCGGCACGGTAGCGCGCCTTGAGGCGCGGCTGCACCTTGTTCTCAGTAGAAGTCATCTCAGATGTCCTTCCCGTTGCGACGGGAGATACGAACCCGCTTGCCGTTGTCATCGGTGCGGAAGCCGACGCGGGTCGGCTTGCCGTCCGAGTCCACAACCATCACGTTGGAGGCCTGGATCGGCGCTTCCTGGGTCACGATGCCGCCGGAGCTGGCGCCACGCTGGTTCGCGGAGTTCGCGACGTGCTTCTTGATCCGGTTCACGCCTTCGACGAGGACCTTGCCGGTCGCGGGGTAGGCCTGAATGACCTTGCCCTTGGCGCCCTTGTCCTTGCCCGAAACGACGATCACGGTGTCGCCCTTGTGCACCTTCATGGCTAGAGCACCTCCGGGGCCAGCGAAACGATCTTCATGAACTTCTTCTCGCGCAGCTCACGGCCGACCGGGCCGAAGATGCGGGTGCCGCGCGGATCGTGATCCGGCTTGATCAGCACCGCGGCGTTCTCGTCGAAACGGATGTACGAACCATCCGGGCGACGACGCTCCTTGGTGGTGCGAACAACGACGGCCTTGACGACCTCGCCCTTCTTGACGTTGCCACCGGGGATGGCGTCCTTCACGGTAGCGACGATGATGTCGCCGATACCGGCATAGCGACGCGACGAACCACCGAGCACGCGGATGCAAAGGATTTCCTTGGCACCCGTGTTGTCGGCGACGCGCAGTCGCGACTCTTGCTGAATCACTTCAGCTCCTCCTAGACCTGGACGAAATACACGCCGGATTGCCGACCCGGACGCGCATGGTCAGTTAGCCACCGAAACGCGCGCCTGCCTGCGGTTTTGCTCGATCGAGATCGGGCAACCACAGGGGGTTCGCGGCCGGATTGCGGGCATAGCTCCCGCGGGCAACCGGTCAAGTGTAGCCAAACCCCAGGTGGGGCCCAAACCGGGGGGTGCCGGGGGCCGATTCGGCACCGGGGCGCGCCACCGGTCGCGGATTCAGGCCTTACTCAGACAGCTCTATTAGCGTCGGGCCCGAGCAACGTCCGAGCTGCACCCGATACTGCCATGCCCGCACTTCAGGTAGAGGAGATTCGCGTTGACGTCCGAGCGCCCCTTCGCTCTCGATCGCCGTAAGTTCCTGATCGCGCTGGGGGTGTTGCCCGCCACCGCGCTGCTACCCGCCTGCTCCGATTCGGAAGCCGCGAATTCGGGCACGTCCGCGCCGCTGACCGGACCGGATATGGCGGGTTCGGATCCGGCCATCCGGCCACAGGACGATCTGTACCGATTCATGAACGGCACGTGGCTGCGCGAATATCAACTGCCGCCGGACAAGACGCAGTTCGGAACCTTCGACGAGGTCGCGGACCGGATCGAAGGGCAGCTGCGGGAGATCATCGAGGGCATTCACAATCCGCAGTCCGGGACCGATGCGCAGAAGATCCGCGATCTCTACGACGCGCGACTGGATGACACCGATATCGAGCGGCTCGGTATGACCCCACTCGACGATCTGTTCGCGAAGATCGATGCGGCGGCGACCAAGGCCGATCTGGCGCACGTCATGGGTTCGCTACCCGGGGTCGGGCTCATCGGGCTCGGCGTGAGCGTGGATCCCAAGAACTCCAATGCCTATCTGCCCGAGGTGGATCAGGCCGGTACCGGGCTGGATCAGCAGTACTACCTGAAGCCCGAGAATGCCGAAAAGCTCGGCGCCTACCGGAAATTCATGGAGCAGATTGCGGCCGGCGCGGGCTTCGCGGATCCGGCGGCGCTGGCCGATCGGGTAGTGGCGCTGGAGGGCCGGATCGCGGCGGGGCAGTGGGACAATGTGAAGCTGCGCGATACCGACGCCACCTACAATCTGCGCAGCTGGGCCGAAATGACCGCGCTGGCACCGGAATTCGACTGGGAACCGTGGTTGGCGGGCTGTACCGACCGGCCCCGCGACCTGTTCGCGAACCTCAATGTCGGGCAGCCGTCGTTCATCACCGCCGCCGGGCAGCTGTGGCAGCAGGTCGATATTGCCGGCTGGCGCGAATATCTGAAGCTGGGGCTGGTGCGCGCGTTCGCGGCGAATCTGCCCAAGGCCGTTGCCGATCCGAATTTCGATTTCTTCGGCAAGGTGATGAGCGGTATGCAGCAGCGGCCGGACCGGTGGAAGTCCGCGGTGTCGACGGTGAGCGGCAGTCTGGGCGATCCGCTCGGAAAGCTGTACGTGGACAAGCACTTTCCGCCGGAGGCCAAGCAGCGCGCGCTGGCCATGGTGGACGATCTGCGGGCCGCGTACAAGGACAACTTCACGAACTCCAGCTGGATGTCGCCCCCGACCCGGGCCGCGGCCATCGCCAAACTGGAGAAGATCACCGCGAAGATCGGTTATCCGGACAAGTGGGAGGACTACTCCTCGGTCACGATCACCCGGGGCAGGCTGATCCAATCCCTGCGCGCCGTGGACGAATACGGGTCGAAGCGCATGTTCGGGCGGCTGGGGACGCCTGTGGACAAATCCGAATGGGGCATGTCGCCGCAGACGGTGAACGCCTACTACAACGCCAGCGGCAATGAGATCGTCTTCCCGGCCGCCTTCCTGCAGCCGCCGTTCTTCGACAAGGATGCGCAGCCGGCCGTGAATTACGGTGCGGGCGGGGCGGTTATCGGCCACGAGATCGGCCACGGCTTCGACGATCAGGGCGCCAAGTACGACGGCGACGGGAATCTGCACGACTGGTGGACGCCGGAGGACAAGGCGGCCTTCGAGGCCAAGACCAAGGCGCTCATCGCGCAGTACAACGCGCTGGTGCCGGAGGGGCTGCCCGCGGACAAGCATGTGAACGGCGAGCTGACCGTCGGTGAGAATCTGGCGGATCTGCGCGGGCTGGAGATCTCGCTGTCCGCGTACCGTCTGCTCGAAAAGCGGGGCGGCACGGATACTCCCGACTTCAAGCCGATGTTCGAATCGTGGGGACGGACCTGGCGCACCAAGCAGACCGATGAATCGACCGAGACGCAGATCGCCGGTGATCCGCACTCCCCCGCGGAGTTCCGGTGCAATCAGGTGGTGCGCAATCTCGCCGATTTCTACACCACGTACGGGGTGCAGGAGAGCGATAAGGCGTTCCTGCCGCCGGATCAGCGTGTAAGTCTCTAGTCGAGAACAACCCACCGAAAGATAGAGGGAACACGTGACGTCGGGTCCGGTCCGGTTCGATCGACGAGCATTCCTGGTCGCGCTGGGGCTGGCGCCCGCGGCGGTAGCGCTCGTGTCGTGCAGCAGCGATACGGCGAACAAGACTCCGAGCGCGCCGCTCACCGGCCCCGATATGTCCGGCTCGGATGCGGCGGTGCGGCCGCAGGACGATCTCTACCGGTTCGTCAACGGCAAGTGGCTGCAGGACTATCAACTGCCGCCGGACAAGGTTTCGTTCGGCACCTTCAATGAGGTGAACGATCGGGTGGCGCAGCAGTTGCGCGAGATCATCGACGGCATCAAGGATCCGAAGGCCGGTTCCGAGGCCGAGCAGATCCGCGATCTGTACGACGCGCGAGTGGATCTGGATCAGATCGAGAAGCTCGGCATGACGCCGCTGGCCGATCTCTTCGACCAGATCGACAAGGCGGCGGGCAAACCGGAATTGGCCAAGGTGATGGGCGCGCTGCCGATCGGCGGGCTCATCGGGATCGGCGTCACCATCGACCGCAAGAATTCGACCGCGTATGTGGCATCGGTCAGCCAGTCCGGGATCGGGCTGCCGGAGCAGTACTTCCGCAAACCGGAGTTCGCGACGAAGGTCGCCGGATACCGCACGTATCTGGAGAAGGTCGCCGCCGCCGCGGGTTTCACCGATCCGGGCGGGATGGCCGGGCGGGTAATGGATCTGGAGACCAAGATCGCCGCGGGTTTCTGGGACAGCGTGAAGATGCGCAATTCCGATGCCACCTACAACAAGATGGCGTGGAGCGAGATGGTCGCGCTCGCACCGCAATTCGATTGGGATCCGTGGCTGGCGGGCTCCACCGGCCGGTCGAAGTCGCTGTTCGACACCGTGATCGTCGCCCAGCCGTCGTATCTGACGCATGCCGGAGGGCTCTGGCACGATGTGGACCTCGGCATCTGGCGCGAGTATCTGAAGCTGTATCTGGTTCGCACCTTCGCGCTGTATCTGCCGCAGGCCATTGTCGATATCAACTTCGACTTCTTCGGCCGGGTGATGCAGGGGCAGTCGCAGCGGCGGCAGCTGTGGGAGTACGGCGTCGCCATCGTGGACGGCAACCTCGGCGAACAGCTCGGAAAACTGTACGTGGACAAGCATTTTCCGCCCGAGGCCAAGAAGCAGGCGCTGGCCATGGTGGACGATCTGCGGGCCGCGTACAAGGACAATTTCATGAACTCGACGTGGATGTCGCCCCCGACCCGCGATCTCGCCGTGGCCAAGCTCGCGAAGATGGGCGTCAAGATCGGCTACCCCGACAAGTGGGACGACTACTCCGGACTGCAGATCACGCGCGGCAAACTCATCGAATCCTTGCGCGCCGTCAGCGCTTTCGATAACAAGCGGGCCTTCGATCGGCTGGGCACACCGGTCGACAAATCCGAGTGGGGCATGACCCCGCAGACGGTCAATGCCTCGTATACCCCTGTCAACAATGAGATCTCGTTCCCCGCCGCTTTCCTGCAACCGCCGTTCTTCGACCTCGCGGCCGAGGCCGCCGTGAACTACGGTGCGGGCGGCGCGGTCATCGGGCACGAGATCGGGCACGGCTTCGACGATCAGGGTTCCAAGTACGACGCCGACGGCAATCTGAAGGATTGGTGGCCGCCGGCGGACCGGGCGGCCTTCGAGGCGCGCACCCGGAAGCTGGTCGATCAGTACAACGCGCTGGTGCCGGCCGGGCTGACACCCGATCAGCATGTGAACGGCGAACTCACCCTCGGTGAGAATGTGGCCGACAACCGCGGACTGCAGATGGCCCTGGCGGCCTACCGTATTTCCCAGCAGCGCAACAAGATCGACAAGGTGGATTACACGCCCATGTTCGAGGCGTGGGGTCGTAATTGGCGGGAGAAGTCCACCAAAGAGGCCGCCGAGAACCGCCTGGAGGACGTGCACTCCCCCGGTGAGTGCCGGGCCAATCAGGTGGTGCGCAATCAGGCGGAGTACTACGAAACCTTCGGCGTGAAAGAGGGCGACAAGCTCTTCCTGCCGGAGGATCAGCGCGTCAGCTTCTGACGGCGGGGACCGAAAACGATTGCGGTTCAGGCCGGGTCGGCGAAATGCTGGTCCACCAGCTGCGCCGGCGCGGCCAGCCGCCAGGAATCCGTCACGATGGCCTCCAGTTCCGCGAGGTCGTCGAGGGCGTGCAGCCGCACCCGCACCCACGCGCTGTACGCCTCGTGCCCGGCCACCCAGAATTTGTCCGGTTCGGCCAGTACCAGCTCGTCCCGATCGGCCATCGGGCACCGCACCGCCATCGACGTCTCCGCCTCGGGCAGGGTCAGGAACAGTTTCCCGGCCACCCGGAACGTGGGCATCCCCCACTCGAACAGCTCCCGCACCTGTGGCAGTGCGAGCACCGCCGCCCGAACCTCATCCGCACTCACCGTCATGCCCGCGATCTTCCCAGCCGAGTACGACAGACCGGCCACGGGCGGGCGCCGGAAGCTGTTGCCGCTTCGATCCCGGAAGGGTCGGTCTATCGCAATCCTGGTCGATTAGGTTAGGGTTGCATAAGTACGCGTTCGGGAGATTGAGCAATGGAGCGTTTGGTGCCGGAGAGTATGTCCACCGTCGAGCGTCTTCGGCTGGTGGACGAATGGGCCAACGGAGTCGACCTGTACGACGTGCCGTCCGTGGAGAGCCTGATCGAATACGGGCGTCGAGTGCCGGTATTGCGGACGGCCGTGCGCTACGGCGGGCACATCCTCACCTATGCCGAACTCTTCGATCGCCTGGACGGCGGCGTCATCGGCTCTGCCGGACCCTCGCTGGACGGCCTGGCCCGGCTGCTCTGCGAAATCGCCGCCGCCGCGAACAATGACTCCACCCTCATGCTCGGTGATTCGGGCATCGGCCTGACGGCCGAGGCGCTGGCCGCCGCCGCGGACGATCGCCGCGCCGTGGTCGCCGCGCACCGCGAATGCCGCGTCGATCGCGCCTTCGGTTCCGCCGACGTCCGCCTGTTCGCCACCCGCTGGGACTGCGCCGACGCCGCGGTGGAACTGCTCGCCGCGCTCGCCGACGGTGCGACCCTGGTGCTGGCCACCGAGGCGCAGCGCCGGGCCCCGGCGGCGCTGGCCGAACTCATCGCCACCTGCGCGGCGACCCATGTGGTCGCCGATGCGCGCACCCTGACCGGGCTGGCGGATCTGCCCGCGCCCGCGCTGCCGACGGTGCGGCGCTGGGATGTCACCGGAACCGACTGCCCGGTAATACTTTCCGGTCTGCTGCGCGCCGTCGCCGCGGGTTCGGTGGCCGGATTCGCCTATACCGCACCCGAATACGCCGGTGTCGCCGCACGTGGGCCGCTCGACGGCTCGGGCCGGGTCCGGCCGATTCCGGGCGCTCGCGTGCTGGTGCTGGACTCGGCGCTGCGACCGGTCGCGCCGGGGACGCCGGGTGCGATCTATCTCGGCGGCGCGGCGCTGGCGGCCGAATCCGCAACGGGATTCGTCGCTGACCCGTTTGTCCCCGGCGGTCGCCTGACCCGCACCGATGCCCGCGGCCGCTGGACGGCCGACGGCTGGCTGGTCCTCGACGCGGCCGAATCTCTCGATATGACAGTCGCTTCCACCGTGACAGATCGGATAATTCCGGTCACGGACGACGAAGTCGACTACGCGGCCTGAACTTTGCGCGAATAAACAACGGAACATCGCGATCTGGCCTGAACGGGTGATCTCCGGCGATATCGTGGAACTCACCCAGTGGCCACCGGGTGCGAGGAAGCGCCCGGGTGCCATCGAACTTGGTTCTCACCGTTCCCGACGGTGACGTCCCCCTCAACGGTGTTGGAGTCGTCCACGCCGAATCCGCATGCGGTGCTGCCGAGTCGAGCGCACCGGACGGTATTCCCCCGGCCATGGTCGCCAGGTCGACGCCCGAATAACCCCGGGCGCCGATGGTTGTGTTCCGGAAGGAGTGGCTATGAGCGCCACATTCGAATCAGCACCGAACCCGCGTGAACGACTTCGCATCGCGATGGTGGTCCCCCCGTATTTCGATATTCCGCCCAAGGCGTACGGCGGCGTGGAGTCCGTGGTCGCGGATCTGGTGGACGCCCTCGTCGAGCGCGGTCACCATGTCACGCTGCTCGGCGCGGGCGAGAACGGGACCAAGGGTCGGCTGCTGCCGCTGTGGGATCGGATACAAGCCGACCGGTTGGGTGATCCGTTTCCGGAAGTCCTGCACGCCTTGAAGGTTCGGCGCGCGCTGGAACGATTGGCGGTGACCGACGGCCTGGATCTGGTGCACGACCACACCTTCGCCGGACCGCTCAATATGCCGGTGTACCGGGACCTCGGACTGCCGATGGTGGTCACCGTGCACGGTCCGGTGAACGGCGATCCGTACACCTACTACAGCGAACTGGGCGGTGATGCGCATCTGGTGGCCATCAGTGATCGGCAGCGCTCGCTCGCTCCGGACCTGAATTGGGTTGGCCGCGTACACAATGCGGTGCGTGTGGAAGATTGGCCCTATCAGCCGGAGAAAGAGGACTACGCTCTCTTCCTGGGTCGGTTCACCGAGGAAAAGGCGCCGCATCTGGCGTTGGAGGCGGCGCATGCCGCCGATATTCCGCTGGTACTCGCCGGAAAGTGTGCGGAACCGCCCGAACTGCGCTATTTCGACAGTGCGGTGAAGCCATTGCTGACCGAGCGCGATCACATGTTCGGTATGGCCGATGCCGCCGCCAAACGCAGACTGCTCGCGGGGGCGCGCGCTCTGCTGTTCCCGGTGCTCTGGGAGGAACCGTTCGGCATGGTGATGATCGAAGCGATGGTCTGCGGCACCCCCGTGGTGGCGCTGCGCGGCGGCGCTGTCGCCGAGGTGATCGTCGACGGTGTCACCGGCCGCATCTGCGACGATCCGTCCGAATTGGCCACGGCCATCAAGGAAGTCCAGACCTACGATCCGCTGGCCATGCGTGATCACGTGATCGCCAACTTCGGTGCGGACACGCTCGGCCGCGGCTACGAGGACATCTACCGCCGGGTCGTCGGGGCACACAAACCGCAGCGCAGCGGACGCGCCGCGACGCCGCACGGCTGGTCCGCCAATGCCGCACATCAATCGCTGCCGGCTCCCGCACGCGGCGCCGGCACCGGCCCGGGACGCGCGGCGCCGAACAAGGTGAGCCGCACCGCCATTACCTGAAAGCCCATATGAGGAAGGGTCTGCATTGAACGAAGAGGTTCCGGCCGCACTGAACGCCGGTGAGCCATCCGCCCTGGGTGGCTCCGGTGGTGCGGTGACGCTGGTGGCGGGCAGCACCTTCTGCCTGTCGGATCGGCTCGGGGATGTGGAGCCGGGCACCCCGTACGGCTTGTTCCATCGGGATGCGCGCGTCATATCCCGATGGGAACTGCGGCTGGACGGGCAGCGGCCGGAGCCGCTGTCGGTATTGAGCCCGGAGGCCTTCACCGCCCGGTTCATACTGCGCCGGCCCCCACGGGCCGGCGCAGCGGACAGCACCGTGCTCATCGTGCGGGAGCGGCTGGTCGCGGACGGGCTCCGCGAAACCATCACGGTGGAGAACATGGGGCGCGAAACCACCGCTGTCGATCTGCAATTGCATATCGACGCGGATTTTGTGGATCTGTTCGCGGTGAAGGAGGGCCGCACGGCCAGCGCCCGCGCCGAGATCCTGGTCGCGGATACGGAGTTGCTACTAACTGACCGGTCGGATCGATCGCGCGGCTTGTCGGTCTCCTCCTCGGAAGAGCCTGTGGTGCTGCCGGGTTCGCTGTCCTGGCGGGCGGTGGTGCCCGCCGGGGGCAGCTGGAAAACCGAGATCGTGGCGCAGCCGACGCTCGGTAGTCAGCCCGCGCACTCGCCACTGCGGGCCGGTGAGGAGTTCGAATTCAGCGAGCCGAGCCGCAATATGCGCGCCTGGCGCGATACCGCCGCCAATATCACCGCGGCCGATCCGCAGCTCGCCCTGGTGCTGCAGCGCACCGAAAGCGATCTGGGCGCCCTGCAGATTCACGATGCCGCGCGGGGCGGCCGGCCCTTCGTGGCCGCCGGTGCGCCGTGGTTCATGACCCTGTTCGGCCGCGATTCACTGCTCACGGCGTGGATGGCGCTGCCGCTGGATGTCGGCCTGGCGCTCGGCACCATGCAGCAGCTGGCGGAGATGCAGGGGCAGCGCGAGGATCCCCTGACCGAGGAGGAGCCGGGCCGCATCATGCACGAAATGCGGCGCGGTCCGGCCAGCGGGCAGGTGCTCGGCGGTGAGACCTATTACGGAACCATCGATGCGACACCGCTTTTTGTCATGCTGCTGGCGCAGGCGCGGCGCTGGGGCGCCGATGCCGAGGCGGTGCAGGCGCTGCTGCCCGCCGCCGATGCCGCGCTCGAGTGGATCGCCGATTACGGGGATCGTGACGGCGACGGCTTTGTGGAGTACCGGCGCGCCACCGATCGCGGCCTGATCAATCAGGGCTGGAAGGACAGTTTCGACGGCATCAACGATGCCGCCGGACATCTGCCGGAACCGCCGATCGCATTGTGCGAGGTACAGGGTTACGTATATGCCGCGCTGCAGGCGCGCGCCGAGCTGGCCGAGGAGTTCGGCGACGGCACCACCGCCGAGCATCTGCGCGACCGTGCCGCCGAATTGCGGACCAAGTTCGCGGAAGCCTTCTGGTTGCCCGAAAAGGGCTGGTTCGCAGTGGCTGTGGACGGCAATAAGCGGCGGCTGGATTCGCTCACCAGCAATATCGGGCACTGCCTGTGGTCGGGCATCGTCTCCGACGAGCATGCGACCGAGGTGATCCGGCATCTCGCCTCGGACGATATGGATACCGGATTCGGTTTGCGCACTTTGTCTTCCAGCATGGGTGCGTTCAATCCAATGAGTTACCACAATGGTTCGGTGTGGCCGCACGACACCGCCATCGCGGTGGCCGGGCTGCTGCGCTACCGCCATATTCCCGGCGCTGTCGACCTGGCCACCCGCCTTGCCGAGGGGCTGCTCGATGCGGCCGGGGCCTTCGGCGGCCGACTGCCCGAATTGTTCTGTGGTTTCCCGCGTTCCAAGTTCGCCGCACCGGTCCCCTACCCGACCTCCTGCTCACCGCAGGCCTGGGCCAGCGCGGCACCGCTGCTGCTGGTCCGGTCGTTCCTCGGACTGGATCCGGATGTGCCGCGCCGCTCGCTCACGGTGCTGCCGCACCTGCCCGAGCGGTGGGGCCGGGTCGAACTCACCGATCTGCGGCTGGGCGGCGCGATGATCGATCTGGTGGTGGAGGGTGATCGGGTCACGACCTCGAATCTGCCCGACGATTGGCAGCTGATCACGCACTGACACAGCGGTATCGAGGCAGCACCGGCCGACCCCGGCAGAGTCGGCCGGTGCTGTCGTATCAGCTCTCGGCGGCCGCGCGGTAGCCGCGGACGGCGAGCACGCCGAACACGGCGGCCAGACCGGCCGACCAGGCGGCGGTCTGCAGCAGCGGGGTCGCGATCGGGCCGCCCAGGACGAAACCGCGCATGGCCTCGATGGCACAGCTCATGGGCTGGGCGCGGACTATCGGCTGAATGACGTCCGGGTAGTTGTCCAGCGGGACGAAGCCCGAATTGAAGAACATGGCGATGAGCACCACGATGGCGGCCAGCTGCACCACCTTGTCACCGATTCGGCTGACGCCGACCAGGATCACCGCCGGGGTGAAACCCGCGATGACGATGACCGGAACCGCCAGCACGCCGAAGAAACCGGGCCAGCCCTGCTGGAAGCGCAGGCCGAGCAGCATGCCGATGGCCACGACGACGAGGGTGACCACGGCGGCGCGCACACATTCGGCGAGCAGGCGGCCGAGCATGCTCGCGGAACGGTGAATGGGCAGCACCCAGAAACGGCGCAGCAGGCCGCTCTGCCGTTCGCCGTAGAGCGACAGGCCGGTGCCCATCGCGCCGTACATAGCGCCGGCGATGGCGATCATGGGCACGAATCCGTAGATCGGATCGACGCCGGCGGCGGCGCCCAGGGAGCGCTTCAGCACCAGATCGAACATGAGCAGCAACAGAACCGGCAGCATCAGGGTGCTGGTCATCACCTCCTGCTGCCGGGTCCAGCGGCGCAGCAGCCGGCCGGTTTCGATGAGCGATTGGCTCAGCAGAGATCCGGCATCGGCCGGAAGCTGTGCTGTCGCTGTGGTTTCCGCGCTCATGCCCGCCGTCCTTCGGCTCGAATCGCCAGTACCGCACCCACGATCAGCAGTCCGCCGATCCACAGTGCGGCCACCCAGAGTTCCGGCGGGTACCGGCCGTCGGACAGGCCGCGCAGTGCGGCGGTCACCTGGGAGACCGGTTGATTGCGCACCCAGCCCTGAATCCAGCCCGGGAAGCCTTCGGCGGGAACGAATCCCGTGGAGGTCATGACCAGCAGCAATTGCGGGACGAACAGCACCGTGGCGCCGAGTTCCGGATTGCGGGTGGCGGTACCGAGCGCGTCCGCGCCGATCACCACCGCGGTCCCGAACGCCAGCGCCACCAGTACGAACACCGATGCCGCTGTGATGTCGTGGAATCGGAAGCCGAAGGCGATGCCCACGACGAGAGCGCTGATCAACGCGGCACAGCCGCGCACCAGATTCGCGGACATGCGGGCGGCCACCGGCACCCACGGGTGCACCGGCAGCGAGCGCAGCCGAGTGGCCATACCGCCCGTCTGCTCCCGTCCGGCACGGTCACCGGCGAACATGGCGGTGAAGAACATGGCGTACACGGCGGTCAGCGGCAGCAGATACTGGGCGAAGTCGATTCCGGCCGCCAGCATGGACTTTCGCAGCGGAATATAGAAGCAGATGTAGATGACCACCGGCGCGGCCAGCGCCAGCACCACATCGCCCTCGCGGAAAGCGGCGCGAATACCGCGCTCGCTCAGGGCGCTCCACTGCAGTCCGGCTGGAATACGCATGATCGGAGCCTGATTCATGCCGGAGACTCCACCGCGGCGGGCTTGGTCAGTTCGATGAAGACCTCGTCGAGCGAGGGGCGGCGCAGCGCGATATCGATCAATTCGATACCGCTGCCGGTGATTCGGTGCAGCGCCTCGGTCAGGGTGGCGGCGCCGCCAGGAGCGGGCAGTGCCACCCGGTCCGCGGAATCGGGGACGGTGACCTCACCCAGTCCGGCCAGTGCGGTGACCAGTCGCGGCACATCGGCGGCGTCGACCGGGACCACCTCGCAGTAGCTGGAACCGGAGCGGGCCTTGAGCTGATCGGCGGTGCCCTCGGCGATGACGGTGCCCTGGTCGACCACAATGATGTTGTCGCTCAGCGCATCCGCCTCCTCCAGGTACTGCGTGGTGAGCAGCACCGTGACGCCCTGCTGCTTGAGTTCACGCACCAGCGCCCACAGGCTCTGCCTGCTGACCGGGTCCAGCCCGGTGGTCGGCTCGTCGAGGAAGACCACGCGCGGCGGGCGCACCAGACCGCAGGCGATATCGATGCGCCGCCGCATACCGCCGGAGTACTGGCCGACCCGGCGATCGGCGGCCTCGGTGAGCGCGAACTGTTCGAGCAGTTCGTCGGCGCGCACCTTCGCCTGTTTGCGGTGCAGGCCGAGCAGCCGGCCGAACAGCACCAGATTCTCGCGGCCGGTCAGCACCTCGTCGAGGGCGGCGTACTGACCGGTCAGCATGATGGAGGCGCGGACCTCGGTGGGCTGACGGACCACGTCGTATCCGGCCACCAGCGCCCGCCCCGCATCCGGTCGCACCAGGGTGGACAGCACCGAGACCGTGGTGGTCTTGCCCGCGCCATTGGGCCCGAGCACCCCCAGCACCGTGCCCGCGGGCACGGTGAAGCTGATGCCCCGCAGGGCTTTCACCGTCCCGAACGACTTTTCCACGGACTCGACGACGATTGCGTCATCCGGTTCCGGCACCGTGTTCTCCGTCCTCATATTCTTCGAATTCCCCCTGCTCCCTTGGTTTTGCGGATGGTGCGGTCTAGCCGAGCAGCGATACCACTTCGTCCAGTGACGCGCCGCCGAGAATGGCCGTGACGGGCAGATCGCGCTGCAGATCGGATTCGATGCGCTTGCGCAGATCCAGTGCCTGCAGCGAATCCAGGCCGAGCGCCACCAGCGGCATGGAGCCGTCGATGGGTTCGGTGGCGTCCAGGCCCATGACAAAGCGCAGGGCATCGCGGACGTGCCCGGAAATGTCCTGGGCCACAGGCGCTGCCACCGGCGCCGCCGCGGGTTCCGGCGTCTCGGGCGCGGGCGCGACCACCGCGTGCACCGGCTCGTCCGGCAGTTCGGCGAAGAGCGGATCCTGGCCGAAGAGCGCGAAAATCGCGCGCAGCGTGGACCATTCGGCGGCCACCACAATGCTGTTGCCCGGTGCGGAGAATCCGGCCGCGATGGCCGCGCCGGGTTCCATGGGCAGCAGACCGGTGCCGCTGATCCGCGCCAGCGCCTCGGTGTGATCGGCGCCGACCGCGCGCCACAGACCCCACTGCACGGAGGTGACGCCGATGCCGTCGCGGCGGTATCCGGTGGCGGCGGCGTCGAGCATGCGATTGACCGCGGCGTAGACCGCGTGCCCGCGCCCGCCGATGGTGGCCGAGAGCGAGGAGCACAGCACCACCCGGGCATCCGGGGTGAGCGGGAGTTCGCGGATCAGGCGGTCCAGGGCGATCACCTTGGATTCGGCTGCGGCGTGCACTGTTTCGGGCGTGGGTTCGGCGGCCGCGGCGTCGTAATCGACAGCGGCGTGCACGACCAGGCTCACGGGCGTATCGCGGAAGGCCTCGCCGAGCGCGCGGACCGCATTGTCGTCGGTCACGTCGCACTGACGGATATCGATGGCCGCACCGAGTCCGGACAGTTCGCGCACCCGCTGCACGGCGGCCGGGGAACCGCCGGAGCGGCTGATCAGGGTAATGCGCCGGGCTCCGGACCGGGCGAAATCGGCGGCGCAGTCCAGGCCGAGTTTGCCGGTGCCGCCGATGATCACGACCTCGGTCAGCTCCGCGGCGGTGAGCGCGCAGTCCTCGGGGGTCTCGTCGAGGACCAGCCGCTTGGCGTACCAGCCGCCCGCGCGGGCGGCCAGTTCGGGCTCACCGGAGGTATGGATCGCGCCCAGCACCGCCTTGGCGGCCTCCGGAAGCGACTGTCCCACTTCCAGATCCAGATGCCGGAAGCCCACGCCCGGGTATTCCGGGGCGAGGCAGCGGAATCCGGCCTGCGCGGCGGCGTGTGCGATATCCGGGGCCTCGGTGTCGAGCACCCGCTCACCACCGATGGTCACCAGCCAGACGTCCCGGACGCCGTCGAGTTCGGGCAGCCACCGGCGATCGCCGACAAAATCAGCCGATTCCCTGACCGCAGTCGAGATTTCGCCGTCAGCGGGGCGGGGCAGCAGGATGACCGCCGTTTCGTAGGACGCACCGCTCTCGGCGCCGACGACAGCCGCGCCGTGCCGTGCGGCGGAGGTTTCGATGGCATCGGCGAGCTCACCGCAGCGACCGGTGTGGTCGATGACGGCCAAGGTGCGCGGCGGTACCAGCTTGCGCCGCTCCAGCCGCACCCAGCGTTCGGCCAGTCGCTGCGGCGGCACGGTTCCCTCCGAGACGTCGGATTGTGCTGCGGCTGTGGCGCTTTCCACTGCCACGGGAAGGTCTGCCCGGTAGCGGAACGGGGCCCACAGCTGCTTGGGGTTGGTCTGGGTATTGGGGAAGTCCAGCAGGGGCAGCCGCACGATGTCACTGCTGCTATCCCGCAGCGATTCCCAGGGGAACCCGGTGTCCAGCACCGCGACCTGAGCCAGGTTCTTGGTGAATTCACCCAGGTCGACGGCGGTGCGCCGGGAGGTGCCGATGGTCCGGAAGTCCTGCTGCGCACCGACGCCCGACAGCGTCTCCTGCATGGCGAGCATGAGGGCGGGATGGTCGGCGATCTCGAGGAAGATGTCGATATCGCGCGCCGCCGCCTCGGCGACGGCGAGATCGAAGCGCACCCGATTGCGCAGATTCCAGTACCAGTACTCGCTGACCGGCAGGTCCGGAGTGACGGCGGTGCCGAGAGTCGCACCGAGGCAGTCGATCTCGGTGGGTGCGAAAACGGGCGAGTCGAGAGTGTCCTGCAGCGTGCCTTCGAGGTCCCCCCGGAATTTGCTGACGAAGGAGGTATGCGCCGGGTAGGCGACGCGAATCTCCTTGGCGAATTTGCCCTGTGCGGTCAGCGCTGCGACCAGTTCGGATACCGCCCCGCGCTCACCGGAGATGGCCAGCACGTGTGCCGAATTGACCACGGCCAGTTCGGCCCAGCCGGAATTGCGGGCCAGCAGCGCCTCGCATTCGTCGCGGTCCACGCCCAGGACGGCCATGGCCCACTGCCCGGCCCAATCATTGTCGCGTTCTAGCGATCCGACGAGATTCGCGCGCAGCGTGACAACACGAATGCCGTCGGCGAGCGAGATGATGCCGGAGACCACGGCGGCGGCGATCTCGCCCTGGCTGTGCCCGACGGTCACGGCGGGTTCCACGCCCGCCGCGCGCCACATGGCCGCGAGTCCGAGCATCTGCATGAACAGCGCGGGCTGCACGACCTCCACCTCGTCGCCGAACTGCCCGGTCTCGTCCAGCAGATAGGCCAGCGGCGAAATACCGTGCAGCTCCTGGAATGTCGCATCGCAGTCGTCGACGGCGGTGCGGAATACCGGCGAATGACGGTAGTAGAGCAGACCCATGCCGGGGCGCTGACTGCCCTGCCCCGGGAAGACGTAGCCGATGCGGCGGGCGGTGGCGGCGCGGTCACCGGCGACCACGGCCTGATGCGGCCGGCCACCGGCGACGGCGTGCAGCGCGTCGATCAGCTGATCCCGGCCGGTCACCATGATCAGCGCACGCTGCCGGCGCGGGGCGCGGGTGCGGAACAGCATGTCCGCCACGGCATCCGGGGTGACGTCCGGCCGCTCCTCCAGATACGCGACCAGGGCGGCGGCCTCGCGGCGCAGCGAATCGGCGGCGTCGGAGGACAGCAGGACCGGGGTGCTGCCGTCGGGAAGTCGATAGTCAGGCATGGGTTCCTTCCACGGGCATGGCCAGTACGGCATGCGCATTGGTACCGCTGACGCCGAAGGAGGACACCGCGCCGTAGCGAACCCCGTCGCGCGGCTCCCAGTCGGTCAGCTTCGCGGCCAGGCGCAGGCTCCCGGCGTTCCAGTCGACGCGGGTGGTGGGGTTGTCCGCGTGGCGGGTGGGGGCGATCTGCCCGTGCAGACCGCTGAGCAGGACCTTGATCAGGCCGAGCATGCCGGCGGCGGCCTGGGCGTGGCCCAGATTGGATTTGACCGAGCCGAGCAGCGGGCCGGTGCCGTCCGCGCGGGCAGCACCGTAAACCTCCTGCAGCGCGGTCAATTCCAGCGGATCGCCGACGGCGGTACCGGTGCCGTGGCCCTCGATCATATCGACCAGATCCGGCTCGATGCCCGCGGCGGCCACGGTCGCGCGAACCAGGCGTTCCTGTGCGGCGGCACTGGGCACCGCGATGGGCGCACCCTTGCCATTGTGATTGACGCGGGAGCCGAGCAGGCGGGCGTAGATCCGGTGTCCGTGCGCGCGGGCGCGTGATTCCCGCTCCAGCACAACAACTCCGACGCCCTCGCCCCACAGGGTGCCGAGTGCGTTGTCGGAGTAGGGCTTGCACTGGCCATCGGCGGCAAGGGCATTGTTCTTGGAGAATTCGAAGAACGCTCCGGGCGAGCCCATGACGCAGGCCGCGCCCGCCAGCGCCCACTCACAGTCGCCGTTGCGAATGCCCGAGGCGGCCAAATGCACTGCGGCCAGCGAGGATGCGCAGGCCACATCCACCACCACCGACGGTCCGCCCAGCCCCAGGCAGTTGGAAATTCGCCCGGCGACCGCACCCAGCGCCGAACCTGCGGCGCGATAACCGCTGTGCTCGTTGACCTCCGCGCCGTGCGGACCGTATTCGGTGGCCGAAGCGCCCATGTAGCAGCCGATATCGTCGCCGTCACCGAGTGCGGCGGGATTGATGCCCGCGTTCTCCAGCGCGCGCCAGGCCACCCGCAGTGCCACCCGCTGCTGCGGATCCATGGCGACCGCTTCGCGCGGGGTGATGCCGAAGAACAGCGGATCGAAATCGGCTGCGCCGTCGAGGAATCCACCCGCGTCCCGCACCTCGCCCCAGCCCTCGGTGGCCGCCAGATTCAGCAGGCGCTCCAGCGGCCAGCCGCGATCGCGCGGGAAAGGCCCGAGCAGATCCCGGGATTCGGCCAGCGCCGTCCAGTACTGCCCGAGAGTTTCGATGCCACCGGGCGCCTCGACGGCCATACCGGTGATGACGATGGGGTCGTTGTCGATCGTGCTCATCGCGCCACCGGCTCCCGGATCGGTTCGGCGGACAGGGTTTCCGCGATGGCGGCGACATGGTCGTGCAGAAAGAAGTGCCCGCCGTCGAACATGGTGACCTGCAGTTCGTGCGGTGTGTGCCGCTGCCAGCCGTACAGGTCGCCGATGGAGACGAATTCGTCGTCACTGCCACCCATGGCGTGCAGCGGGGCCTGCAGCGTGACGTCCTTCGCGCAGGTGTAGGCGTCGAAGGCGGCGTAGTCGGCCTTGAGCGCGGGCAGCGCCATGCGCATGAGCTCGCGATTGGCCAGCACGTCGGCCCCGGTGCCCTGCAGTCCGCCGACGTGGTCGAGCAGTTGTTCGTCCTCGGTCGGATGCGAGGGCATATCGACCACGCGCCACGGTGCGACCGCACCGGATACCGCGAGCAGCCGCACCGGGATTCCGGCGGATTCGGCCAGGCGCGCGAATTCGAAGGCCACCACCGAGCCCATGCTGTGGCCGTACACCGTGACGGCCTCGCCCCGATTCATCGGTGAGCGGGCGAATTCGTCGAACGCGCCGAGCGCGATCTCCGGCACCGAACCCAGCGCGGCTTCGCGAGCGCGGTCCTGACGGCCCGGGTACTGGAAGACCGCGACATCGAAGTTCTCACTCAGCGGCTTGGAGAACGGGCGGTAGGTGGAGGCCCCGCCGCCGGCGTGCGGGCAGATCACCAGCGGTGGATTGCCGGCCGCGCTCGGGCGATGGAACTTCCGAATCCATCCGAGGGTGTTGCTCATAGGTCTCTACTCCTGTTTCTCATAACCACATCCGGCGCATGACCAGCAGGCCGTGGTCCTCATCGCCGAGCACCGCGGCGGCGTCGACCCGATCGTCCGGGGCCTCGGCAATGGCGCGCAGGGTGTCGTGGAAGGCGGCTTCGATGATTTCGGCCTCGGTCGCGTCGAAGGAGTCCTCGGCGTAGAAGACCACCGCCTGTACTCCGTCGGCGGGCAGCAGCGAATTGGCGGGGAAGATCATGACCAGCAGGGCGTTATCTGTCGCGCCGCCGCCCTCGAAGGTCACCAGCTCCAGATTCTCCTGTGCCAGCAGGCTTTCCAGTTCCTCCCGGCCGGGCGGATAGGACTGGAAGACGAACATGCTGTCGAAGATCTTGCGCATGCCCGTCGCGCGAATGGCCGAGGTGAGGCGGTACTGGTGGAACTCCATGAGTTCCACCCGGCGGTGCTGGATTTCGGCCAGATGCTCGCGCCAGGTCGCTTCGCCGCGCAGGCCGACCGCGACCGGAATGGTATTGGCGAAGCAGCCGATGGCATTGTCGACCTCGTCGAGGTCGGCGGGGCGGCCCGAGACCACCTCACCGAAAACCGCTGTGTCCGCACCGGTGACGTAGCGCAGCACATTGGCCCAGGCCAGCTGGCAGATGACGCTGAAGGTGGTGCCCAGCTCGGCGGCCAGTTCGGTGAGGCGTTCGACCACCGAGGGGTCGATGGCGGCCGAGCGGCCGGTGGGGACGCCGCCGCCCTCGGGCACCCGGTTGGGTGCGACCAGGCAGGGCTGGACGCCGTCCAGATAGCCCGACCAGGCGGCCTCGGTGGCGGCCTCGCGATCCTGGGTCAGGCGCAGGAAGGCCGCGAAGGTGCCCGGATCGCCGAGCGGTGCGGCAGCTCCTGCGGTCGTGTACGCGGCGAAGATCTCCTGCGGCAGCAGCTGTCCGGACCAGCCGTCGGTGAGCAGGTGGTGTGAGGTGAGCACCAGCATGTGCACTGATTCGGGCAGATGCACGACCGTGGCCCGGCTGAGCGGTCCGCGCGAGAGATCGAACTGCTCGCCCTGATCCGCGAGCAGGAAATCTCGCAAGCGCTGCTGCGCATCCGGCAGCTGCGCGAAGTCGACCTCGCGGACCTGGAAGGTCATGCGCTCGTTGACGATCGCGTACGGCTGTCCGGCGTGCGAGACCGAAATCGCCACGCGCAGATTGGGATAGCGATTGAGCACGGTGTCCAGCGCGGTCGTCAAGCGCGGTACCTCCAGATCGCCGCGCACGGCGATCATGGTCTGCACATTGTAGAAATCCTTACCGCCCGAGCCCAGCGCGGTGAAGTACAACCCCGCCTGCATGGGCGCGAGCGGATGCACGTCGGCGAAGGCGCCGCACAGGCCCTGCCAGCGGTCCAAATCGAGCTGGCTGACCTCGCGGGCCAGCACATCGCTGGGGGTGAACTGACGAACGGGATTGTCGCGCACCGTCTTCGCCAGATCGTGCAGTGCACCGGTCCACAGGTCTGCCAGTTCGTGCACCTCGCCGTCGGCGAGCACTCCGGCCGGGAATCGGAAGGAGGCGCGCAATGTCGCCTGATCGCCGTCGGTGATGGTCACGGTGTTCACATCGAGTACCGCGGCGACCGGCATGGCCGGGTCGGCATGACCGCCGAGGTAGCCGAATTCCGGTGCGGCATACCATGCTTCGGCTGCGCCCTGGGCTACGGCGAAGCGGCCCATGTAGTTGAAGCTGATCTGCGGTGCGGCAGGCACTTCCAGCTGCGCCCGCGCCTCGGGCTCGAGCCAGCGCAGCAGACCCCAGCCGATCCCGGATTCCGGCACCGCGAGCAGCTGCTCCTTGACGGCCTTCACCGCGGCCACCACCTCGGCCTCACCGCCGTGCAGCACCCGCAGCGCCACCGGGTAGGCGCTGGTGAACCAGCCCACGGTATTGGCGAGATCGGCTCCGGAGAAAAGGGTTTCGGCGCGCCCGTGCCGCTCCATGGTGAGCGAGACGGACTCGGCGTCCCGGTCGTGGGAGCGCCGGAAGCGGTGCACGGCGACGGCGAGCGCGGCCACCTGGATATCGAGGAAATCGCAGCCGAAAGTCTGCGCGGCGGTGGTGGTGAGGAAGCGGGTGTCCTCGGCATCGAGTTCGGCGGTGACCTCGTGCAGGGTCGCGACGGTGTCCAGCGCCGGATCGAAGGCGCGATGGCCGAGCAGCGGATCCGCGCTCTCGGCGATCTCCCGCCAGCGGGGCAGTTCGGCGGCCAGGGTCTCGCCCTGTGCGTAGCGAATCAGGTTGGTATTCCAGGTCTTCACCGAGGTGCCGGTCTCGGGTGCGAGCACACCGTCCTGCCAGAGCTGGCGCAGATCGTCGTGCAGGATGCGCCAGGAGACGCCGTCCACCACCAGGTGGTGCGCGACCAGCAGCAGGCGGCCGGTGGCACGATCCGGGGTGCGGACCCAGACCGCACCGACCATGCGGCCGACGGCCGGATCGAGCCCGGCACCCACCGCATGCAACTGCTCCTGCAGCAGGTCCGCGGCGGCGAAATCCCAGTTTTCCGAGGCGATTTCGACCTCGGCGAGCTGGAGGGGCAGCTGGGATTCACCATCCTCGGGAACGTAGTAGCCGAGCTCCTCCCTCGTAGCGTCCCCTGGCATCGGGGCCTGCGCTTGGCCGGGATCTCCGATGGCCGTGGGGATCCCGGCCAAAAGCGTGCCGGGATGACGCGGGGGCATCGGGGCCAGGCGGGCACGGAGTAGCGGGTGCCGGTCGAGCAGGGCGCGCAGGGCGGTCGTGAGTTGTCCGGCGGTGGCGCCGGGCGGGGTTACCACGGCGGTGGCCTGGCTGTATCCGGTGTATTCGCCGACCCTTTCGACCAGCATGGCGGCGATCGGCTGCAGCGGGATCCAGCCCGTGGCCGCGCCCGCGTCGATCAGGGCGGGGGCGGCGGCATCGGTGATGGGCTCGGTGGCCGCGGCGATGGCGGCAATGGTGCGGGCGTCGAACAGGGCGCTGGTGGTGATGGCGAGGCCGCGCTTCTTGAGGGCGGAGGCCATGCGGATGGCGGTGATGGAATCGCCGCCCAGGGCGAGGAAGTCGTCATCGGCGGCGAGGCCGAGATCCTCGTTCAGGCCGAGCACCTGGCGGACCACCTCGGCCACCAGTTCCTCCGGGCCCTGGCCCAGCGCGCGTCCTCGTCCGGTGCTGCCGCCGAGATCCGGCTCCGGCAGGGCGCGGCGGTCCAGCTTGCCGTTGGCGGTGAGCGGCAGGGCGGCCAGGCGTACCAGCGCGGCGGGGATCATGTAGTCCGGTAGTCGTTCGGCCAGGTAGGCGCGAATGCGGCCGGCCGTGGCGGTCTCGGAATCGGTGGCGCACACCGAATCCGGCTCGGCCACGTAGTAGGCCACCAGGACCGCGTCATTGCCGCGGGTCAGGGTGACGGCCGCGGCCGAGCCGATGCCGGGCATGCGGCGCAGGGTGGTGCCGACCTCACCGAGTTCGATGCGGTGGCCGCGGATCTTCACCTGATCGTCCACGCGGCCCAGGTATTCCAGCCGGCCGCGCGAATTCCAGCGCACGATATCGCCGGTGCGGTACATACGGGCGGCGGGTTCGATGCTGAACGGGCTGGCCACGAAGGTCGCGGCACTGAGGCCGGGCCGATTGTGATAGCCCTGCGCCAGCTGGACACCGGCCAGGTACAGCTCACCGGTGACGCCGGGCGGGACCTGCCGCAGCTGTTCGTCCAGCACGAAGACCGACGAATTCGCCTCGGGGACACCGATGAGCGCGGAGCGGATCTCGTCGCCGCCCCGGGTGCCCGCGAAGTCCTCGTGGGTCAGGTCCATGGCGGCCTCGGTCGGACCGTACAGGCCGAGCACGGTGCCGCCGAAGACCCGGCTCGCCTCCTCGACGAGGGCGGGCGGCACGGATTCGCCGCCCAGGTAGACATAGCGCATCGACTGCAGCCGGGCCGGATCCGGATTGGCGTCCAGGAAGGCGCGGGTGACGCTCGGTACCAGCGACAGCTGAGTCACTTTGTGCCGGTGGATGATTCCGGCCAGCGCCTCCACATCGGCCTGCCACCACTCCGGATGCGGGAGCACCGTGGCAGAACCGGTGCACAGGGCGTTGACCAGTTCGAAGACCGAGACGTCGAAGCCGATGGGGGCCTTCTGGAGAATGCGTTCCTCGCCGAAGCCCAGGTAATCGCGCATCCACTGCACGTGATTGGCGACGGCGCGGTGATTGATCACCACACCCTTGGGGCGGCCGGTGGTGCCGGAGGTGTAGAGCAGGTAGGCGGCATCGAGCGGGTGAATGGGCCGCGCCAGCTCGTCGGCGCGCACCGGCGTGCTGTCGGCGGCAGCCAGTTCGGCCTGGACGGCGGGGTCAGCGAGATCCACGAGCGAGACCCCCGTCATCCCGGCATGACGGGGGGATTCTGCTGAGATCGTGGTGAT
This sequence comes from Nocardia sp. NPDC006630, assembly GCF_040611495.1. Classification (NCBI taxonomy): domain Bacteria; kingdom Bacillati; phylum Actinomycetota; class Actinomycetes; order Mycobacteriales; family Nocardiaceae; genus Nocardia; species Nocardia sp. NPDC006630. The sequence goes on along the minus strand of NZ_JBEXOK010000005.1, from coordinate 405,891 downwards.
CATCAGTGTGAGCGCGGAGTCGCCGAGCATGTACTCGATGCGGTCGACGGGGTAGCTCGGGTCGGCGGGGACGTAGACCGCGCCCGCGCGCAGGACGGCGGCGAAGACTACGGGGAGCCATTCGCTGCGCTCGGCGTAGACGCCGACCCGGTCACCGTTGCGGACACCGCGTTTCAGCAGCAGGCGGGTGAGTCCGTTGACACGGGAATCGAATTCGGCGTAGGTGAACTCGATGTCCTCGAATATCACCGCCACCCGGGTGGGATGCTCCTGTGCCGAGGTTCGGATCATGGCGTCGACGGTCTCGGCGGCGATGTCCACACTGTCGCCGTACGACCACGATTCCAGGCGGGCGCGGTCGGAAGCGGACAGCGTTTCCAGTGTGGCGAGCGCGGCGCCGGGGGTGGCGGCGGCCAGGATCTGATCGATGTACTCGTGCAGCCGCTCGATGGTGCCGAGATCGAAAAGGTCGGTGCGATAGGTGATCTGGACGTCGGTGCGGTCGGCGTGCATGAAGGTTTCGACCACCAGCGGCAGCAGGGCGCCGCCATTGTCGATCAGTTCCCAGCTGGTGACCGCGCCGGGCAGCTGCGGGCCGTCGATCTTCTGGTGCAGGAACAGGACCATGGTGTCGAAGAGTTTGGAGCCGACATGTCCGGTGGCGCTGTTGGCCGCGCGGACGATGCCCTCCTGCGGAAAGTGCTTGTGCCGGAACGCTTCCGTGGTGACGCCGCGTACCTGATCGACCAGCTGCGCGAAGGTGTCGGCGCCCGCGCCGGTGAAGTGCAGCGGGATCATATTGCTCAGGTTTCCGATCAGCAGCTCCTGACCGGATTCCTCGCGATTGGCGACCGTGGTGCCGACCACGACGTCGCGGCGTCCGGTGGTCCGGCGCAGCGCGAGGTAGTAGGCGGCCAGGAAGATCGCGAACGGGGTGCTGCGCAACTGCGTGCTCAGCCGCCGCAGGTTCGCGTCCGCGCGCTCGCCGAGCAGGCGGTCGAAGCGATCACCGCGCTCGGTGACCGTGATCGGGCGGCGGTCGTAGGGCAGCTGGAGTTCGGGCACCTCACCGTCGAACTGGCTCTCCCAGAAACCGATATCGGCGCTGTGGTCGTCCGCGCGGTAGCGGTCCTGCTCCCATTCGGCGAAGTCGGCGACCTGCAGGCGCAGCGGTTCGATCCAGATCTCGCCGGCGCGCGCCTGCCGGTAGAAGTCCTCCACGTCACGGGAGAGCGCCGGCAGCGTCATACCGTCCCAGGCGATGTGCTGGATGACCACGACCGCTACCAGCCGATTGGGGCGGGTGCGGGCGAAGGTGATCCGCAGCGAGGACTCGCCGGACAGATCGAAGGTCTCGTGCGCGGCGGCGCGGGTGAGCTCCGCGAGCCGGGCATCAGCCGCCGCCGGATCGAACCCGGTGAGATCGACATCGGTGAGGCGGGGCGGCAGCTCGGGGTGAATGCGCTGGTAGGGGTCGCCCTGCTCATCATTGTGGTACGTGGTGCGCAGCACCTCGTGCTTGGCCACCAGCGCCAGGAACGCCCGGCGCAGCGCCGGGCCGTCGACGTCACCGTCGAAAGTCAGTGCCAGGCAGAGATTGTAGGCGGCGCTGTCGGGTGCTATCTGCTGATGCGCCCAGACGTAGCGCTGTCCGAAGGACAGGGCGGCGCGCGCCGGATCACGGCGCACCGGCACTGCGGGGGCGGCCGCCAGGCCGGCCTGCGCGAGCCGGGTCGCCATTGCTGCCTGTAGGTCTTCCAGCGACTTCATCAGGTGAGAACCAATCCTTGTACTTCGAGCCTGCAGATTCCGGTGGCCGGGACGGTCAGCGCGCGCCCACCGGCTCCGGGAGCGGAATCTCGGCGAGCTCGAGCAGAATCCGGGCGACCTGATCGAGTCGATCGGGCGCGGGCTCCGCGGCGAGCAGGGCGGCGCAGATGCCGCGTACCGTGCGGCCCTCCAGTACCGCGGTGACACCGGCCCTGTCGACGGCGAGCAATCCGCGCAGTTTCGCGGTCAGGGTGGTGGCGAGAATCGAATTGCCGCCCGCATCGAAGAAATCCGTTGTCGCGCCGAGCTTCTCGAGTCCGAGTACCTGAGCGGCGATGTACTCGACCGCCGCCTCCAGCGGATTCTCCGGTGCGACATAGGCATAGCGCTCGCTGTCGTCACCGGCGGCCACCATGCGGCGAATGGCGGCACGATCCAGTTTTCCGTTGCTGGTCAAGGGAATCGCGGGAACCAGCTCCAGGATGTCCGGAATCATATGCGCGGGCAGCAGTTCCCGCAGTCCGGCGGTAATGCGCTCGGCGGTGACCCCGTCGCTCGCCGCGGCCACGGCGGCCAACCGGCCCGAAGTCGTCACGAGCGCAACGGCTTCACCGATGCCCGGCTGTGCGGCGAGGGCGGATTCCACCTCGCCGAGCTCGACCCGGAAGCCGCGAATCTTCACCTGGTGATCGGCGCGGCCCAGGAAGTCCAGGGTGCCGTCGGGCAGGTAGCGCGCCAGATCGCCGGTGCGGTACCAGCGAATGCCGTCGACGGTGACAAAGCGATCGGCGGTGCGCTCCGGATCGCCGCGGTAGCCGTCGGCCACGCTGCGGCCGCCGATCCACAGCTCCCCCGCCACCCAGTCCGGGCAGTCCTCACCGCGGCTGTTCACCACGCGGCAGCGCACATTCGCCATCGGCGTGCCGTAGGGGACATTGGCCCAGTCGGCCGGGTAGTCGTCAGTGACCTCGTAAACAGTGGAGTGGATGGCGGTTTCGGTGGTGCCGCCCAGACCGGCGAAGCGCACGCCCGGAACCAGTTCCCGGAAGCGGTGTCCCTGCTGGGATTTCACGCGGTCGCCACCGGTGATGACCACGCGCACCGAGCGCAGCTGCTCGGCGGCGGCGGTATCGAGCAGCATGGTGATCAGGCCGGGAGCGCAGTTCACCACGGTCACACCGGTTTCCGCGATCAGCCCGGACCAGGCCGCCGCATCGCGTTCGATATCGGCCTCGACCGCGACCACCGCGCCACCCAGTGCCAGCGGGGCGAAGATGTCGAAGACCGACAGATCGAATTCCAGGGCGGACAGTCCGATGGTGTGATCATCCGCGCCCAGGCCGAAGTACGCGGTGAGGGCGTCGAGCGTATTGGCGGCGGCGCGGTGGCTCACCTCGACGCCCTTCGGTTCGCCGGTGGAGCCGGAGGTGAACAGGACGTAGGCCACGGCATCGGCGGACGGAATGTGCGCCGCGTGCAGGCGCGGCCCGGCGCTCGCCTCGGCCAGGGATACCGCGGTGACCTGCGCGGGCAGCTCGGCCTCGGTACCGACGAGGGCCACCCGGACGCCACCGCGCTCCAGAATGCGATCGCGGCGAGCCCGGGGCTGCTCGGTGCTGATCGGCAGATACGTCGCGCCCGCGGCCAGTACACCGAGGACGGCGGGAATCTGCCGATGTCCCTTGGGCACAATGACCGCGACCGTATCGCCGGGGCGCACGCCGGCGGTGGTCAGCGCCTGGCCGACGGCAAGCGCCTGCTCGGCCAGTTCGCCGTAGGTGCTGACACCGCCGCCGCGCCAGCGCAGGGCCGGGCGCTTCGGATACTGCTGCGCGAGTGCGAAGAACGCCTCGTGCAGGGTGCGCGCACCACCCAGATCGGTATCGGTGGCATTGACCGCCGCGCGCACGGCCCGCTGGGCAGGCGGCAGGGCGATGGCCAGATCGGCGTGCCAGTCGGCCTCGGGTTCCACCAAAGCGTCCAGCAGCGAACGGAATTCGGTGAACATGGCCTCGGCGACTCCGGCGGGCAGGGCGTCCCGGCGGATATCCCAGTTCACCAGCAGGCCGCCATCGAGCTCGACGACCTGGGCGTCCAAGTCCACCTGCGGGCCCTGCGAAATAATCCACACCGGTGCACCGAAGACCCGCAGAACCCGCTCCGAGAACAGTTCACCGAGATCGAGACCGGAGGTGAACACCACCGACGGGGTCACCGGCGCGCCGCGCAGGCGGCCCAGATCGCGTAGTACATCCAGGCCCTCGTACCGGGAGTTCGCGGCGCAGGTGTGCAATTCGCGCTGCAGGCGCTTGGCGCGCTCGACCATGGACTCCCGGCGTTCGGCGTCGACGTCGACCAGCACGGAGTTGGTGAAGTCACCGACCACCTGATCGATACTGTCGTGCAGCGGTTCCCGGTTGAACAGCGGCACATTGAGCAGGAAGCGCTGGCGGGCCGACCAGCGGGCGATGGCCTCGGAGAACACCGTGGCCAGCGCGATCGCGGGGGTCACGCCGTGGCTGTGCGCGGCCTGGTGCAGGCGCTGCTTGGCCTGCGGATCGAACCCATGGTGCAGGCGCACACTGCGACTCGGGTCGCGGCGCTGCTCCTCGGGGAGCACCGGCAGGGCCGGGATATCGGGCAGGTCGCCGAGGCGCTCGGACCACCAGGCGCGGTCGGACGAATTGTCCGGGGCGGCAGCGTCTTTCGCGGTCAGGTAAGCGCGGAAGGTGTAGTCGAGCGAGGTGGTGAGGTCCGCGTCCGTCTCGTACAGGGTGGCGAGGTCCTCGAGAATGCGGCGGTAGCTCTGGGCGTCGGCGGCGAGCATATCGACGTCCACGTGCAGGCGGTGGCCACCGCCGGAGAGCAGTGACAGTGCGATATCGATGACCTGCGCGGCCTCGACATCCATGCGCTGATGGCTCTTGAGCTGGCGAATGCGTTCCAGTTCGACGGTTTCGGCGTCCGCGCTCAGGGTGACGGCCTCGAAGACCGGGCGCAGCGGTTCGGGCAGGGTCTGCTGGGTGCCGCTGTCGGTGAAGCGGGCGCGCAGCTGCTCGTGGCGGTGCACCAGGCGGGTCACCGCGCGGCGCAGTCGCTCCGGATCAAGGCCGTCGCCGTCGAATTCGACGTACAGGTGCGCGGCGACGCCGCCGAGGGCCTGATCCTGACGGCGGCCCATCCAGTAGGCGTGCTGCATGGTGGCCAGGGCGAATTCATCGCCCGGCGTGGCGGATTCGACGGCCGGGGCGGGCGCGGGGGCGGTCTCGAGACGACCGGCGTTCAACAGAGCGGTCCAGGCGTCGATGGTCGGCTCCAGGGCCAGGGCCGAGCTGCGAACCTCGTAGCCCTGCTTACGCCACTTGGCGGAGAGGTGCATGAGCAGCATCGAATGCATCCCCAGGCTCACGAGATCGGCGTCGTCGCCGATCGATTCGGGCGCGATGTCCAGCGCCGCCGCCACGAGCACGCGAATCTCAGCCTTGTCGAGCATCGAACTCCTCATCCAGCGAACGGTCGGCCTCGGTCGAGACACCAAAGGTAGGCTTGCCTAACCTTACGAGGATGGTAGCTCATACCACCGGGCGCGGAATAGTGGTGTGGTTTGGCTAACCTAAATGATCAGTTGCACCGCTCTGACAAGCGAATACACCGATGGAGCCCACCCGGGATGGGCTGTTCCAACGACGAAACAGCCCGTGTCCAACCCCCACCGCCCTTGCGGGGGCTGTGTGGATCAGTCACGGGCTGTGCGGTCTATCAGAGGGCGTGGGACGGGACGAGCTCCGAGAGCCGCGCTGCCCAGTGAGCTGCGCGAGCGTCTGCCGATGGCTCGTCGAGTACTGCTGAATTCACGTCGAACTGGGCGACCAGGGACGGTCTGCCGGCGCGCGGGACCACCGCCGTGGTGATGTCCACGCTGAAGCGCAGGGGCAGATCCGGATGGGCGGCCACGCCGAACTCGCCGGTGAACTCCGACAGCGGTGCGGGTGACCAAGGGCCGCTGCCGAACTGGAGCACATCGAAGCGGCCCAGGTGGTTGATGCGCAATTGGCCGCGGGCGGCGAAGGTGCGTTCCGAGAGATCGAGACGGCCCGCTCGGTCGCCGGCCGGGACCAGCACCGTTTCCTCCACGGTGAACCAGCCGACACGGCGGGAATCATCCTCGTCGGGGCGACCGTGCGACTCCCTGGTGATCGCGATGCGGCCGTCGGCATCGGCGATATCGGGGAAGGTGCGGGCGCAGGTCAGAATCAGCGCATCCTCGAGCGGGACACCCGACTCCGCGCATTCCGACAACAGTTGTTCGGTCAGGTCCGGGCCCAGCTCCACAATGCGCTGTGCGACCTTGCCCGCGCGGTCCGTGGACGGGTCGGTGAAGCGTCCCGCCAATGGAGTGCCCAGGATCTCGGTTCCGGAAGTGACTGCGGCCGTGATTGTTTGCTCGCCCGGCTCCTCGTTCAGGGGTGCGTCGCCCTGTTCCAGGCGGCGCAGATCGTCGACCAGGATCAGCCAGGACACCACGTCCACGGCGAGGTGGTGGATGGACAGCAGCAGTCGGCGCTGCGGTCCGGCCAGTACCGTGGCCGCCAGCATGCGGCCCGCCGCCGGATCCAGGCGGGCGACCGTGTCTGCCAGATAGGTTGCGGGCGAGCCGGTTCCGTCGACCGTGTCGAGCCATACCGAGGACGGTGGCAGCTCGTCGACGACCAGGACGGGGATCTCACCGGAGCCGAGGACCAGGCGGGAGCGCAGGGTCGGATGGGCGGTGGCGAGGGCGGTCAGCCGGGCCACCACCTCGTCGGGCGAGGCATCGTCCGGCAGCGAAATCACCTGGGACTGAGCCAGATAGCGATAGTCGCCATTGGTGATGATCTCGCGGGCCAGTGCCGTCAGCGGCAGCACGGTACCGGCGGGCGTGACCGCCGCCTCCGGGCGGTCCTCCCCCGCGACAGCGAGTTCGTCCAGCCGGGCGGCGAGCTCGCGAAGATCTCCGGCGGCCAGGATGTCCCGGGCCGCCACGCGGAAACCCGCACCACGCAAACGGGATACGAGATCGATGACGCCGATGCTGTCGATGCCGAGATCGACCAGGCTGTCGGTGATGCCGGGGCCGGTGCCCGCCGCGCCGAGTGCAGAGATCACGCCGAGCAGCGTGCGCTCGGTCTCGGTCGCTGGATCGCTGCCGCCGGATCCGGTCACCGGTGCGGTGAGCAGGGCGGTGGCCGCGTGCACATCCAATTTGTCATTGCGGTTCAACGGGATCTCGGGCACCGGGACGATGCGGGTCGGCACCAGGAAGCGCGGCAGGCGCTGCGACAGAGCGGCGCGCAGCTGCGGGACCGGCACGTCACTGACCACGAGCGCGCCCAGGCGGGTCCGGCCGTTGTCGGTGTAGGCCAGGACCGCGGCGTGCTCGACGCCGTCGAGTTCGCGCAGCACCACGGCGGCCTCATCGGGCTCCACCCGATAGCCGTTGATCTTGACCTGGCTGTCGATGCGGCCCTCGTAGACGAGGGTGCCGTCGGTGGCGCGGCACACCAGATCGCCGGTGCGATAACGCCTTCCGGACGGACCGGCGACGAAGGTCGCGGCGGTCGTGGCCGGACGGCCGAGGTAGCCCAGGGCGAGTTGCGGGCCCGACAGATAGAGCTCACCCTGTCCGCCCGGCGGCACCGGCCGCAGGCGGTGATCGAGCACCTCGGCGGTCATACCGTCGAAGGTTCGGCCGATGGTCGGCGAAATATGGTCGTGCACATCGGCCATCAGCGCTTCCACCGTGGTTTCGGTGGGACCGTAGAAGTTGATGACGCGGGTGTCCGGCAGGCCCTGCAGGCGCTTCCAGGTATCCGGATTGATGGCCTCGCCGCCCAGGGCTAGCACCGCCAGCGGGCAGTGCTCGACACCATCGCGTTCGGTGAAGAGCCCGAAGGCGATGAGGCGCGGCAACATCGACGGGGAGGTGTCGAAGATATCGATGCCGTGCCGGGCGATGGCGGCGGCGATCTGCTCGGCGTCGGTGCGGACGTGCTCGCCCAGCATGACGACGGTATGGCCGCTGAGCAGGGCTACCGTCGGCTGCCAGGCGGCGTCGAAACCGGTGGACCAGCCGTGGCCGATCCGCAGCTGCCTGCCCAGCTGAACCGCTGCCGGGGCGAAGATGCGGCGTTCGTGATTGGCCCAGTGGTTGAGGAGGGCACGATGCGGGACCACAACACCCTTCGGGCGACCTGTGGTGCCCGAGGTGAAGATGACATAGAACGGGGAATCCGCCGTGCTGACCTGGCGCGAGGCCAGAGCAGAGGGCTCGGGTGCGGGGCCGACGAAACGCAATTCGCCTGCGGCGGTGGGAATGCCGTGCACACAGTCGATGCCCTGGGCGCGCACCTGCGCCAGGACATCCACCAGCGCCTCGTCGGCCAGCACCAGTGTCGCGCCGGAGGTTTCCAGGAGGTAGGCCAGGCGGTCGGGTGGGGTCGCCGGATCGACGTGCACACAGACACCGCCCGCGTGCGCAATGGCGAAGGGGGCGTGCAGGACTCGGCGATCACGCGGGAGCACCACGGCCACCGAGTCGCCCGGCCGCACGCCGTTCGCGCGAAGATCAGCGGCCAGAGTGCGTACAGCGGCGCCGAAGTCGGCGAAGGAGTGCTCACCTTCGGCATCGATGACGGCGATCGAATCCGCGGAACGCGCCGCTGCTGCGAGCAGTACGTCCGACACCAGGCCTGTCGACACCGATTTGCCGGATACCAGCTCGGCGGAGCCCGACCCCGTCATCCCGGCATGCCTTTGGCCCGAATCCCCCGAATCGTCGTGGAGTAGTGCAAATGTGGATCCCGACCCCGTCATTCCGGCATGCTCTTGGCCGGAATCCCCCGAACTGTCTTGGAGTACTTCAGATGTGGATCCCGGCCAAAAGCGTGCCGGGATGACGGGGGGTGTCTGACCCGTGTCGGGGGGTGCCTGCCCCGAGCCGGGGGGTGTCTGACCCGAGCCGGGGGGTGCCTGCCCCAAGTCGGGGGGTGTCTGACCCGAGCCGGGGGGTGTCTGACCCGAGTCGCCGGGCTTTGCGGACGGGTCGGTCTGCGCGGATAGCTGCGGGGGCTCGGTGGTCAGGGCGGCGGGTTCGTCGTCGAGGAGGAGGTCGATATTGCAGGCGGTGTCGGCGTCGACCAGGCGGCGGACGACGGCGAGCATGCGGCGGGCCAGGCGGTCGGGGTCGAAGCGGGAGACGAGGTCCGGGCGGATTTCCACCCGGGTGATGAGTTCGCCCTGTTCTACGACTGGGACTATGGCGAGGGGGTAGTGGCTGGGGGAATCGACTCGGCGGGGCATGAGGCGGGCGCCGCCGCCCAGGGGCATATCGGCGGTGACCGCGCCCATGGGTGTGTTCTCGAAGACCAGGAGGGTGTCGAAGAGTTGACTGCCGCCGGTGTGGCGGGTGATTTCGGCAATGCCCAGGTATTCGTGGGCGCGCAGTTGCGCTACTTCGCGTTGCAGGGCGGCGCCGATTTCCGCGGGGGTGCGATCGTCCATGCGTACTCGGACCGGGATGGTGGTGACCAGTGCGCCCACCAGGCGTTCGGCATTGGGGAGCGAGGCGTCGCGGCCGGAGGTGGTCTGGCCGAAGACCACGTCGTCGCGGCCGGTGAGCCCGGAAAGTATTCGGGCCCAGGCCATTTGGAGGACCGTATTGAGCGTCAGGCCGTGGCTGCGCGCCCATGCCGTCACGCGATCGGTGTCGGCGCGGTCGAAGCGGGCCTCACCCAGTGTCGGGATATCGGCGGGGGCGGGAGCGGCGAGCATGGACATGGGTGCGAGACCGGCGAGGGCCCGGCGCCACGCCTCGAGCGAGGCGGCGGTATCGCGGGTCGCGAGCCAGGCGGCGTGCTCGCGCAACGGCGGGGCGGGCGGGAGCGCCGCACCCGTACCGCTGTGCAGCGCAATGAGATCCGCGAACAGCAGTGGGATGGACCAGCCGTCGATGATGATGTGGTGTGCGGTGCAGACGAGTTCGTAGGCATCCGCACCCACCCGCGCGGCGACAACCCGGAACAGCGGGCCGCGATCCAGATCGATGCGGCGGCGGCCCTCGTCCCAATACAGTTGCCGGGCCGCGGCTTCCGGGTCGGCGGCCGAGCGCAGATCCAACTCGCGCCAGCCGATGCGGCCGCCGGAGGTGGTGACCAGTACCGGATGCGGCAGGCCGTCGGTCAGCACCGCGCCGCCCAGATGCGGGTAGCGCTCCAGCAGCTGATCGAAAGCCGTATGCAGCGTGGCCAATTCGGCCAGGCCCTCGACGCGCACCGCGAAGGTGACCAGATACGGATCGACCGCGCCCGAGGCGACACTGACCGAGTACAGGCCGCGCTGCAGCGGCGACAGCGCGACGATATCGAGAATCTCCACGCTCACCGGCCGGCAAGCTTTCCGGCCAGGGCCTGCAGGGCGGCCGCGTCGAGGCCGGAGGCCGCCATCGGGGCGACGGCGGCGGGCTCGGCAGGTGCTGCGGCAGTGGCATTCTCAGCGGTCAGGCTCGCGGCGATCTCGTGCACGGCCGGAAATTCGAACACCTTCTGCACATCGACGATACGGCCCTGCTCGGCGAGCAGGGTGACAAAGCGCAGTGCGGCCACGCTGTCGCCGCCGAGCGCGAAGAAATTGTCCTCGCGACCGACCTCGTCCTCCTCGTCCAGCTCCAGCACCTCGCGCAGCACGGCGGCGACCGCCCGCTCCGCATCGGTCCGCGGCGGGCCACCGAGTCCGGAGATCGCGTACGGATCCAGCTCCCCGGCCTCGGCATCGGGTACGAACCAGTCGCACGGCTCCGGCGTTTCGGCCGAATCGAGCGCGGTACCCGGTGCGGCCGACCAGGATTCGGCCGTCGCGCGCAGCAGCTGCGCGAACTCCCCCGCCGCATAGCGCCGGGACAGGGCCTCCGCCAGATCGACGGTCACGGTCCAGCCATCCGCGGTCGCGACCACATCGACGATCAGGTCCACCCCGTGCGGACGGGCCGCCGCACGAGCGATCTCCCGAACCCTGCCAGCGGCAGCATCGAATTCGAGCACACCCGGACGCACCGCGAGCTGCACCTGGAACAGGCCGCCCTTGGCCGCGCCGCCCGGGCCGCGCAGCTGATGGGTGAGCCGTTCGATGCGGGTACCGGCATGCGCACGGGCCTCATCGAGAATCCGTGCGGCATCGGCGACCAGCTGTGACGGCGCCCCGTTACGCGGCGAATCAACCCGCAGCACCAGGTAATTGGCGAAATTGCCGAGGACATCGGCGGCGATCTCGGACCGCGCTTCGGTAGCGACGCCGATCGGAATATCAGCCTCTGCCCCGAGCTCCCGCAGCGCGGCGGCCACCAGCGCCGCCAATATCGAGAGAGGCTCGGCGGACGCGGCGGCAGGATCCGCCTCGGAGTCGCCACGTCCCCCCGTCATCCCGGCATGCTCTTGGCCGGGATCCACCGAAACCTGTTCGAGCGCATCCGGCGTGGATCCCGGCCAAACCCGCGCCGGGATGACGGGGGTTGGGATGTCCGAGGTTGGGATGACCCAGGTGGGGATGACCGAGGTGGGGATGACCGAGGTGGGGATGACCGAGGTGGGGATGACGGGGGTGGGGATCTGGACGACGGCGCGGGTGCTGCGTGGGAGGGCGGGGCGTTCGCCCACGAGCAGCAGTTGTTCGGGCAGGTCCGCCAGTCGCTGTTTCCAGAAGGTCAGCGAATCGTTCTCGGCGGCCAGGGATTTCATCTGCTCGGCGGCGAAATCTCGGTACTGCGCGGTGGCGCGCACCGGCTCGTTCGAGCAGAGGGCGGTGACCAGGAGTTCCATGGTGCGGTCGTCGGCGGCGACGGGATGGGCCGCGAGGGAGAGCACCGCGTGATCGGCGAGCCGGTACAGCCGGATTCGAATCGGGAACTCGCGCACCAGATCGAAGGCGTGACCGGCGTCGGCCAGGAGAGCAGCCGGGAGTGCGGCGTCGGCGATCTCGACGATCTCGGCCACCGTCGCCGGGACGGATTCCACACGCTGATACGGCACTCGGCGGTCATCCGGGTAGACCGCGCGCAGGAGGTCGTGCGCGGCCGTCACCTCGGCGGCCCGCGCCGCCACACCGTCGGCGAGCCCGGCCGGAATCTCCAGAGCCACATACACATTGGCGGCAGCGGTCCGGGCCAGCCGTTCCGGCAGCAAGGCCGCCTGCTGGGCCGGGGACAGCGGCAGCCCGCGCGCGGCGGAGCGCGCCGGGGCGGCGGGTACGGCGTGGGTATCGAGCGTCATGACGTGAGGTCCTTCCTGGCTACCGGTGGTCTAGCTACCGGCGATATTCGCGAACGCCGGCTCCAGCGTCTGCAGCACGTACGGCACCGACAGCGCGGTCGGCTGATTGATGGCATTGATGGCGACCACATCGACGAAGGAGATACCGCCGCTGCGCACCGCCGGAAGATCGGGGTAACCCGGCAGCTGCTTGAACTTCGACTCCAGGCTGGGCATGGCGCCGCAGACCAGCAGATCGGAGGTCAGGTCGCTCAGGCGTTCCGGCGACAGCGACAAGCGGCCGCCGGTGGGGGCCTCCTTGACGAGCTTCTCCGGCATGGTCATGCCGAGGCGGGTGAAGAGCTCGGCGGAGCCGTCCTTGGGATCGGCCAGCACCATGAGCTGCGACGGTCCGGTGAGCATGCAGGTCAGGAAGGTCTTGCCCTTCAAGGCCGGATGCTTCGCGGCCACCGCGTCGATCTTGCCGTCCACATCGGCGATCACCTTGGCGGCCTCGGGCTCCTTGCGCAGCACCTTGCCCAGCGCGGTCACCTGGTCCTGCCACGGATCGATCTGCGCGGAGGAGAGCGAATCGATGGTCGGGGCCAGCTTCGAGAGCTTGTCGTACATGGTCCGATCGGCCATGAAGGCGGGCGCCAGAATCAGATCCGGATTCAGCGCGGCGATCTGCTCGAGATAGTCACCGGTCATATCGAGTCGCTTGGCCGAATCCGGAATCGGCGGCTCCCACGGCACCTTCGTGGTCGCCGTCATCCCCGGCACCAGATAGCCCACGGGCGTCACGCCGAGCGCGATCGTCGCGTCCAGCCACTGCGGGCCGAACACCACCACGCGCGACGGGGTGCCGTCGATCTTGGTCTCCCCCATGACGTGTTTGATCGTCAGCGCACCGGAATCACTGCCGGAGTCGCTGGAACCGCATGCGGCCGTACCGGCCACCAGTCCCACCGCCAGCAGGGCGAAACCGCTGCGGCGCAGCCATCCTCGGGTATTCATCTCTCGTACTCCTCATCTCGGGCGGTCGCCTCCAGCACCGCGGCCAGCCCGCTCACCGCCGGGGTGTCGAACACCGCCCGCACGTCGATCTCGACACCGAACTCGGCGCGAACGCGCGCCACCAGCTGATTGGCCAGCAGCGAATGCCCGCCGAGTTCGAAGAACGAATCATCCGCACCGATCCGGTCGCGGTCGAACAGCTGCCCGAACAGGGCCGCCAGCCGGATCTCGGCGGCGGTCACCGGCTCCCGATACGGGCGCGCGGTCACGCACACCGGTGCGGGCAGGGCGCGGCGGTCCAGCTTGCCGTGCTCGGTCAGCGGGATCGCGTCGATCACCGCGTAGGCCGTGGGCACCATGTACTCCGGCAGCACCGTGGCGGCGCGCGCCCGCACCCGAACCACATCCGGCGCAGCGGATTCCGGCACCAGGTAGGCCGCGAGCACGGGCCCGGATGCGGCATCGCCGATCACCGCCACCACACAGTCGCGGATCTCGGGATCACCGGTGAGCGCGGCCTGCACCTCGCCCAATTCGATCCGGTAGCCGCGCACCTTCACCTGTTCGTCGGCGCGGCCGATGAATTCGACCGCACCGTCGAGAGTGCGGCGGGCCAGATCGCCGGTGCGGTAGAGCCGCGCACCCGCGGTGAACGGATCGGCCAGGAACCGCTCCGCGGTGGCCGCGCCGCGATCCAGATAGCCGCGCGCCAATTGCCCACCGCCGAGATAGATTTCGCCGACCACACCGGGCGGCACCAGGCGCAGCCGCTCGTCCAGCAGGTAGAGATCGACATTGCGGTTCGGGCGGCCGATCGGCACGATCCGATTGCCCTGCGGGCCCTCCACCGGCATATGCGTGGCACTGACCACGGCCTCGGTGGGGCCGTAGTGATTGCGCAATTCGGCGTCCAGGACGCCGGTGAGTCGATCGGCGATCTCACCGGGCAGCGCCTCACCGCCCACCGGGACGAAACGCAGTGAGCGCCAATCACTCACCTGCGGCAGCGACAGGAAGGTGCGCAGCAGGGACGGCACCATGTGCAGCACGGTGACCTCGTAACGGGTCACCAGATCCGCGATATAGGCGAGATCGGAGAAGCCACCCGGACGCGGAATGATCAGGCGCGCACCGAGAGTCAGGGTCACGAAGACATCCAGCAGCGAGGCGTCGAAGCTCACCGACGACGATTGCAGCAGGCGATCCTCGGCGGTCATCCCCCACTGGGCGCGGAAGCCGACCAGATGATCGGCGATCGCCTCGTGCGCGACCGGAACACCCTTGGGCTGACCGGTCGAACCGGAGGTGTAGATGACATAGGCCAGATTGCCGGGGCGCAGCGGCCGCACCCGATCGGCGTCGGACGGATCATGTTCGGGGGCACCGGTGGCGGCCGCTTCGGCGGCATCCAGTTCGACCCGGCCCAGGATCATGCTCGGGAGGGCGTCGGCGATCAGATAGTCGATGCGCTCGTCCGGATACGCCGGATCGATCGGCAGATAGGCCGCGCCGGACTTGAGCACCGCCAGCACCGCCACCACGAACTCCACCGAATTCGACAGTCGCAGCGCCGCCAGATCCTCGGCGCCCACACCCTGGCCGATCAGCCAGTGCGCCAGGCGATTCGCGCGCCGGTTCAGCTCGCGGTAGGTGAGCTGCACGGTCTCGGTGTCACCGGGAGCGACCAGCGCGAGTGCGGTCGCGTGCAGCTGCGCGCGCTCCTCGAACAGTGCGACGACAGTGGTCGGCACGACCGGAGTCTGCTCACCACGGGAAAGTTCCAGCAGCCGAGCCTGTTCGGCCGGGCCCAGCAGATCGAGCTCGCCGATCAATCGCCCGGGAGCGGCCGACGCCTCGGCGAGCAGTCGCAGATAGTGGGTGAGCAGCTGCTCGATGAGCTCGGGCGTGAAACGGCCGGACGGATACTCGGCCTCCAGGTACGCACCCGCACCGTCCCGAACCACGGTGAGCCGCAGGGGCACTCGTGGCACCGGGCTGCCCAGATCCAATCGCGCCGCGACGACGCCGTCCAGCGCGGGCCCGGGGGCAGCGGTGCGCACCCCGAAACCCAGCCGCACCAGCTGATCCAGTCCGTCCCGGTCCGCCGTGCGATCGGGATTGACCGCCCGCACCACCTCGTCGATGCCGACCGCACGATGCCGATGCGCCCGCTCCCACGAACCCCGCACGGCGGCAACAAGATCCGCGAATGACAGATGATCGTCGAGGTCGGCGCGCAAGAGCACGGTATTGCCGAAGTAGCCGATGGGCGCGGTCGGACTGTCCGCCGCCGAGTGCTCGTCACGGGTGGTGACCGGCACCGACACCAGGAAATCCACCGCACCGGTATAGCGGCGCACCAGCACATCGAACGCGGCCAGCAGCACGGGCAACGCCGTCGTGCCGGACTGCCGTGCGAAATCATCAACACTGGAAAGCAATTCACCAGGCAGTTCCCGCACCGACCGCCGCGCAGCCGCGGATCGGGGCGCCGGTGCACTACCGCTCGGCAGATCCAGCGGCTCCGGCAGCGGCGAAAGCTCCGCCCGCCAGTAATCGATCCCCGCGGCGTCCGAGCCCTCGGACCCGGAGTCCACTACGCCGAGGTATCCGGCATCCTGCCCAGAGCCGCTCGTGCCCGCAGCGCTCACGACCCCAGCACTCGGCAGTACAGCGCTCACACCCGCGGCACTCGATGAGGCCGGGCTCACGCCTACGGCATTCGATGAGACGGCGCTCGCGCCTGCGGCACTCGATGAGGCAGTGTTCGCAGCAGTTGGTTCAGCCGAACTTACGTCCGCTGCACTCGGCAGGGTGGTGGCCGGGTGTGGTGGGCGCGAATCGATGTGGCCGACAGTCAGATCTGCGTACTGGGTCGCGGGGCCGGTGGGGAGTATGCCGTTGTAGGCGTGGGTCAGTTCGCGGGAGAAGATCTCCCAGGATTCGTCGTCCCAGCAGAGTGCGTGCGCCACCAGGACGAAGGCGAATTCGTCTGCGCCCGTGCGGATCAGTGCGAAGCGGATGGGGGGTGCGGCGGAGGGGTCGAAGGGTTCGCCGAGTATGCGGCGGATCAGGACCTCGGCGCGGCGGGCGCGGCTCGGGGACGGCAGGTCCGAGAGATCGTCTTCCTGCCAGGCGATTTCGGGGTCGGCGAGCACGGCTTGGAAGGGCTCGCCGTCGGCGCCGGCGCCGTAGACGGTGCGCAGGATCTCGTGGCGGGCGAGCACCTCGCCGACCGCGGCCCGCAGCAGCGCGGCGTCCAGGGCTCCGGTCAGCCGATAGGTGATACCGACATTGAGGCTGGCGTCCGCCGGTGCGCGATGCTGCAGGTACCAGGCGCGGCGCTGGCCCGGAGCCAAGGCGCGGCGCAGCTGCGCCGCGGTGTCATCGGCCCTGGTCGACATGACGCCGGGTCTCATTCGGGAGCGTCGGTGAGATAGCCGCCGCGCACGAAGAATTCGGCGCCGTCGCGCTCGACGCCGTCGGCGGTGCGCACCCGGGTGATCACCAGGCCACGATTGTTGCCGCGCAACGCATTCGGTCCGCACACCACCACGCCGCCGCCCTCCTGCACGACCACCCGGCCGGTGGTGCCGCCATAGCTCGCCTCGGAGATCGACGCGGCGAGCACCTCGACGCGCTCACCCCGGTAGTGCGAGAAGGCCCGCGGATACGGCGCCGACAGCGCCCGCACGAAACGCTCCAGATCTACCGCGTCCGACGACCAGTCGATGCGGCTGTCCCGATCGGAGCGCTTGTGAAAGTAGGTGCGCTCGGCCTTGTTCTGCGGCGTCCACCGCGGATTGCCCGAGACCAGCGCGGCCAGCGCCTCGTTCACCGCGCCCGGAATCAATTCCATTCCGGCCAGCACCAGTTCGGTGCCGGTCGCGCCCGCGGGGATCGGCAGCCTGTGCTGCACCAGGATGTCGCCGGTGTCGAGCTGCTCGTCCATGCGGTGCACGGTGAGCCCGAATTCCTCGACGCCGCTGATCAGGGCCCACAGCACCGGCGAGAATCCGGTGAACTTCGGCAGCAGCGAATCGTGCAGGTTCAGCGTGCCGTAGGGCGGCAGGCTGTACAGCTCGGCGGGCATCCAGGTGTACCAGCTGTTCACCACGATCACATCGGGTTCGGCGCGCTTGACCAGATCGATGGTCGCGGCATCGGCGCGCTCGGTGAGATGCACCGGAATGCCGTGCTCGCGGGCCAGCTCCTCGACCGAATCGTTCCAGATCGCCTTATAAGACGATTCGCTCGCCGGATGGGTGACCGCGAGCACCACCTCGTGCTCCGAATCGATCAGGGCCTGAAGGGTTTTGCGGCCCCACGTCTGGAAGCCGAACGACACGATACGCATGAACCGAACCTCATCTCCGTTAAGTAAGGCTAGCCTAGCCTACTTACCGAGCCGAAGGGGTTCCACCCCGGACACCGCCGCACGCGCGGCAACCTGCGAGCCACCCGCCACCGGCCGCAGCACCCGATCCGAAAGTTCGCCCAGGCAGCTGAGATTCGGAAACCCCGGACCCTGCGTCAGCGCGGCCAGATTCGGCAGGTAGAGCTTGGACTCCAGATTCGATACCGCCAGGTCATAGCCGATCGCCGCCTCGATCCGGGCCTGCGTGAGCGGACCGCCCACCGACAGCTCCAGCAGATCCGCGGCATCGGCATCGAACAGCTCCAGGAACCACAGCGGCTGCCCGCCGGTCGCATCCACCACCAGATCGAAGGCATGCACCTGATCCGCGCGCAAGGGGTTGCGCAGCGTCAGTTCGACACCCTCGTTCCGATCGGTCACCCGCATCACCCGGCCCTGCAGGTGATGGACGCGATTGTCGCCCAGCAGGCTCTCCTGCACCCGCACCGAGAACACGCCACGATCGGTGCGGCGGATGACATCCCGGCGCTGCTCCAGAGTCAGCCCGGCCCACTTGCCCGGATCGCTGTAGAGCGAATTCTCGAAATAGCTCTCACCACGGGTGTAGAGCGTGGCCATCGGCGAGATCACCGAGACGGTCAGCATGTCGTGGCAGACCAGTTCGTCCAGCGCCGAACCCGCGGTCTCACCACCGCCGATCACCGCCACCCGCGAGGACACCGGCAGCGCGCGCTTGCCCGCGAGCTCCCAGAACTCGGAGATGCTCAGCACTTTCGGATGATCGGCGAGGGCGCGGGTACTGCGGCCCGGGCCGGTGATCATGAGCTCATCGGCGTCCAGCTGCGTGCGCACCCCGTCCTCGCCGAGCACCGACACCAGCCAGCCGTCGGCCGCGGGTGCGATCGAATCCACCCTTCCGGACACCACTTCCAGCTCGATCCGATGCCCGACCCACTGCAGATACTTGGCCCAGACGTGATGGTGCGGGCTGGGCCGGCCGCGATCGATCCACTCCGCGTAGCCGCCCTGATCCACCAGGAAGGCGGTCCAGCTGAACGCGTGCATGGCCTCGTTGATCTCGCGATTGCGGCCCCGCGCCCAGGTCGAGTGGTACGGGAAGCCCACATCCTTCTCGGGGCTGGTGCCGAGCCGGTGCCTGCCGTCGGTCCAGCCGCCGCTGGGCAGCCAGTTTCCGCCCACCGCATGCGGTTCGACGACCACGACCCGGGGTGCGGGCAGGCCCAGTTTCCGCAGGACGTGCGCTTTGGCGGCTACCGCAAGGGCTTTCGGCCCCGCGCCGACAACCAGAAGAGTCTGCACCGGTTCACTCACTTTCCTCGACGAACGACTGGCGATCGCGTCACAGCCGCCAGGTCCCCTCCCATGTTTGCATAGGCTTACCTTATATTGCTTACCAACCGCCAGAGCGCCGCAGGCGGCTCACCGATGTGAACGATTGGATGAACACATGATCAACACCACCCGAAACAAGCTGGGAGCAGCGGTTTTCGCTGCCGCTGCCCTCATCGGCGGGTTCAACGTGGCAGCCGTCGCACCGGCCCAGGCCGCCCCGCTGGTCGCGCCGCTGCGCACCGCGCAGCCCGGCCTGGGCGATCTGCAGTCCAAGCTGCGGCTGGCGTTGAACACCGGCGCCGACCGCGGCGCGCGCGCCAATGAACTGGAGGCGGGCGAGGCCGGTCTGCCGCTGCTCGATCAGGTAGGCGGGGTCATCAACACCGTCCCGAGCCTGCGCTGGCAGCTCGCCGGACCGGTGAACAGCAATGGCGACACCACCACCGCCAATCTGCAGGTGAGCGTCGACGGCTACGGCACCTTCCCGAATATCGAAATGGGCTGGCGTGAGATCGACGGCACCTGGAAGCTGACTCGCGAATCCGAGTGCTCGGTGGCGTACTACGCGGGACTGTCCTGCAACCTGTAATTCGTTCCACCGCTACACAAGTCCCGGGCATTCCGCGGAATGCCCGGGGCTTGTGCTTGTTTCACGGCCGTTCTTGCGAAAGCTGTTACGCGTGCACCGATTCCAGTCGCCAGCCCGCCGCGCGACTGCGCTCGTTCCAGAAGGCGGCATAGCGGCCGTCCAGCGCGAGTAGCTCCTCGTGCGTACCGCGCTCGGCAATGCGGCCCGCCTCCATGAACAGGATCTGATCCGCGTGCGCGATGGTGGCCAGGCGATGCGCCACCACGATGACCGTGCGGTCACGGGTCAGCTGATGCACACCGCGCACCACCACCGCCTCGTTCTGCGGATCGAGCGCGCTGGTGGCCTCGTCCAGCAGTACCACCGGTGCGTCCTTGAGCAGAGCGCGCGCGATCGAAACCCGCTGACGCTCACCGCCGGACAGTGCCGCGCCGCCCTCGCCGACGGTGGTGTCCCAGCCCTCCGGCAGGCGTTCGGCGATCTCGTCCACCCGGGCCGCCGCGGCCGCGGCGCGCACCTGCGCATCGGTGGCGTCCAGGCGTCCGGCCCGAATGTTCTCCAGCACCGAGCGATTGAAGAGATACACGTTCTGGAACACCAGCGACAGCTGCCCCAGCAGGGTGTGCGACGGCTGATCACGAACATCGTGGCCGCTCACCAGGACTCGGCCGGAATCGGCGTCGTGGAAGCGGGCGGCCAGCCGCAGCACCGTGGACTTGCCCGCACCGCTCGGCCCGACAATCGCGGTGGTGGTACCGGCCGGGACGGTGAACGACACCTCCGACAGCACCTGCGCGCCGGTCCGGTAGGCGAAGCCGACATTCTCGAACACCACGCTCGGGGTGCCCGGGGTCACCTCGGAATCCGGCTGCGGCAGTGCGGGTACGGCCAGCAGGGTGGTCACCCGGTCGGCCGCGGCCGCCGCCGAACGCAACGCCGTGCCCAGCTGTGCCGCCTGATTCAGCGGTTCGATGAAACGGCTGCTCACCGCGATCAGCGCGATGGCAGCCGCCGCCGAGATGCCGCCGCCGGTCACCTGGCCGACCACCAGGTACACCAGCACCAGGAAGACCGCCTGTACGCACAGCGAGAAGACGATCAGGCCCGGCACACTCGCGAACAGCAGACCGGTGGCGGCCTTGCGCTGCCGGGCGAGCGCCGTATCCAAAGCCTTGTTCCCGGAGCCCACGGCGCCGAAGGACCGCAGCACCGGCTGCGCCTGCGCGAATTCCAGCACCCGGGCATTGGCCTCGCCCGACGCCTCGTGCAATTGCGCATCGGAGGCGGTATAGGACCGATTGGCCCACAGGTTCACCAGATACAGCACCGGCGCGGCCAGCAGCATGGCGAGCGATATCCGCCAGTCCACGAACAGCATTCCGATCGCGACGCCCAGCGGGACGATGGCGCCGGTCAGCATTTTGGCCAGCAGGTACGCGATCAGGCCCTGCACCTCACGCACATTCTCGACGACCAGCCGCGACAGCGCACCGGCATTCTGCGTCTCGAACCAGCCCAGCGGCAAGGCATTCAGATGATCGCCGAGCCGGGTCTGCAACCCGTGCGACATGCCCACACCGATGCGCAGGCCCAGCACCGACTGCAGGAAGCTGAAGCCGACCTGACCCGCCACCGCGGCGGCCAGCGCGATCGTCCAGCGCCAGGCGCTCGCGGTATCGCCGTCGAACAGCGCCTGCAGCACCGGCACCAGCAGCACATACGCCGCGGCCTGCAGCAGCGCCTGCACAGTGATCGCCGCCAGCAGTTTCGGGGTCAGCGCGGCGAACTCGCGCGGCACCAGTGCGAAGACCTTGCGAATCATCGTGTTCCCTCCATGACCACGTCCAGCGCCGCCTCATTGATCTCCCACAGCTGCTGATAGAGACCGCCGGCCTCGCGCAGACTCGTGTGATCACCCTGTTCGACCAGGGTTCCGTTCTCCAGCACCAGGATTCGGTCCACACCCGTGATGGTGTGCAGCCGGTGCGCGATCACCAGCACGGTGCGACCGGCCACCAGTGCGGCCAGCGCATCCTGCACCGCCGCTTCCGATTCCGGATCGGCGAAGGCGGTGGCCTCGTCCAGCACCAGCACCGGGGTATCGGCCAGCAGTGCGCGGGCGATGGAAAGCCGTTGCGCCTCACCGCCGGACAGGGTGGCATCGACACCGATCTCGGAGTCGTAACCGCGCGGCAGGGTGAGAATCCGCTCGTGGATCTGCGCGGCGCGGGCCGCCCGCTCCAGCGCGGCATCATCGGCACCGGGATCGGCGAGCAGGAGATTCTCGCGGACGCTGCCACGAATCAGGCGCACGTCCTGGAAGACGAATCCGACGGTGCGGTACAGCTCTTCGGTGGTGAAATCGCGAATATCGCGGCCACCGATGGAGATTCGGCCCGCGTCGATGTCGTAGAAGCGCGGCAGCAGCTTGGCGAGCGTGGACTTGCCCGAACCGCTCGGGCCGACCAGCGCGGTCAGCGTGCCCGGCGCCAGCTCCAGATCGAGCCCGCGCAGCACCTGATGATCGGCACGATAGCCGAAGCTCACGCCCTCGAAACGCACCAGTCCGGCCGGAGCCGCGGCCGGCGCCGTCTCAGATTCCGGTGCGCTGGAGGCCAGTTCGGGCGTCGCCATGAGCTCGTGCAGCCGCAGCGCGGCGTCACCGGCGGCCCGCAGCGCCTGCGCACCGTAACCGAGGCCCAGCAGCGAACTGCCCAGACCCAGCCCGACCAGCAGGAACGGCAGCACATCGACCGGGTCCACCCAGCCCGCGCCCACACCGGCCAGGCCCGCGAGCACCACCAGCAGCATGACGAACACCGGCGCGACCACCGCCTCCGACAGCGACTGCACCGACAGGATCGGCAGCTTCAGCCGGCGCAGACTGTCGGTCTGATGATCCACCGCATCCTGGAAGACGCTGTGCGCCTTGCCCGCCCGGCCGAAGGCCCGCACCACCTGGATCCCGTCCACGAATTCGACGGTCGCCTCACGGGTGCGCTGTTCGGCGGCGTTGTAGACCAGCATGCGCTCACGGCCGGGCTCGTCCAGCATCTTCTTCATGCACAGCACGTAGATCACCAGCGGCACCAGCAGCACCAGGGTGAGACGCCAGTCGACGGTGCAGAGGTAGACCAGCGTCACCAGCGGCACGGTCACCGAGCCGATGAAATCCAGCCGCGCGTGCGCGACCAGATAGTGCAGCGCCTCCACATCGTCCTGGAGGTACTTCTTGACCTCGGCGGAGGTGCGAACACCGAACCAGCCCAGGGGAACCCGGGTCAGTTTGTCGGCGAGCAACCGGCGCAGGGTCAGCTGGTAGCGGGCATCGGTCAGATGCGACCAGGTCAGCGCCGCCGCCTGCAGCAGCGCGCGGACCACGAGCACCAGCACGGCGATGAGCAGCAGCCGCCACACGCGGTCGGTGTCGATCGTGGTGGCCAGCAGCTCCCGGCACGCTTCGACGATCAGAATGAACGGGACCACCGCACATACCGAGGCGATCGCCATGATCAGGCTCGCGATCGTGAGCGTGCCCGCGACCGGAGCGAGAATCTCCTTGCGGGCGGCGGCTTCTCGCCGGCGCCGGGCTTTCACCTCGGCTTTATCGGGCTGCGCGCCCCCCTCGGTCTCCGCGGTGGGCCGCGGATCGGGTTCGGCCGCCTGCGGCGGTACGACCTCGACCGTCATCAGTTCTGCTCCTCCACCATTGTCGGAATGGCCTCGTCGTCACACCGAGGCCCCGCAAGGTAGGTTAGGCTAACTTTGCCATCCGGGGAAGGCGGGTCGCGGTGGCACGACTAGGGTCTTCCAGGTGAGACGCAGGCAGCAGCCGCCGCTACCCAAGCGGCACGGGTTGGACCCGGCACGATTGCGGCTGCCCGAAGACGGCGAGTGGGCGACCATTCGCGACCACCTCGTCGAGCGACTGCCCCGGGTGCCCGCCGCGCGCATCGACGAACTGCTGCGCGAAGGCGGCATCGTGGATCTGGCCGGACCCATCGCCCCCGACGCGGCCTATGTGCCCGGGGGCGCGATCTGGTTCCACCGGGATCTGCCGGTGGAGACCGATGTCCCGTTCGAGATCGGCATCGTGCACCGCGACGACGATCTGCTCGTCATCGACAAACCGCACTTCCTGTCCACGATTCCGCGCGGACAGCACATTCTGCAGACCGCGCTGGTCCGCCTGCGCCGCGAACTCGACCTCCCGGATCTGGTGCCCGCGCACCGGCTGGACCGGGTCACCGCCGGACTGGTGCTGTTCATCGTCAATCCCGCACGCCGCGGCGCGTACCAGACCATGTTCCACAAACGCGTGGTGCACAAGGAATACGAAGCCATCGCCCGCTTCGATCCGGAACTCGAACTGCCGCGCACGATCATCAGCCGGATCGTCAAGGAGCGGCAGGTGCTGCGCGCCTTCGAGGAGCCCGGCGAACCCAATGCCGAAACCCATATCGAACTGATCGAAGAGCGCGACGGGCTCGCGCGGTATCGGCTGCGGCCCAGGACCGGTCGCACCCATCAGCTGCGACTGCATATGAACGGGCTCGGCATACCGATCCTCGGTGACGACTTCTATCCGGAACTCACCGACAAACCGGTCGGCGATTTCAGCCGGCCGCTGCAATTGCTGGCCGGTGCGCTCGAATTCACCGATCCGATCACCAAGCTCCCGCGCCGCTTCGAAACCCGCCGCACGCTGCAGGCCTGGAACGACCCCGAGGGCTGGGCGCGCGGAATCGGAGGCTGAGCTCCAGCGGCCTCGACCACATTCGAGGCCCGTTCTCAGAATCCCGGCGTACGCTGGCCGGGATGTCTCGATCAGATAACGGTGCGGTCGCTGTGCTTCCCGACGCACCCGCGCCACTGCGCCTTCGCCTGCACGCCTATATCGACGTAGCGGTCGTTGTCGTGGTCTTGATCTGCACAAATCTCATTGCGCACTTCACCACCAGCTGGGCCAGCATTGTCACGGTGCCGGTAGCCGCACTGGTGCTGCTGGCCCTGGTCCGCCGCCGCGGACTCGGCTGGGGCGAGCTCGGACTCGATCCGCGACAGTGGCGGCGCGGCACCATCTGGGCGCTGGCCGCGGTGGGCATCGTGCTCGGCGCGGTCGCCATCGGCGCGATCCTGCCGATCACCCGGCCGTTCTTCCTGGCCGACCGGTACGCCACCATCTCCGGTGCGCTCATCGCGTCCATGATCGTCATTCCACTGCAGACGGCCATTCCGGAAGAGCTCGCCTTCCGCGGCGTACTGCACGGCACGCTCGATCGCGCCTACGGGGCGCGCGGCGTATTCGCCACCGGATCACTGCTTTTCGGCCTCTGGCATGTGGCCTCGTCACTGGGTCTCACCAGTGGCAACAAGGGACTGAGCAGTTTCCTCGGGGGTGGTGTCGCCGGGCAGATCGCCGGTATCGCACTCGCCGTATTGGCAACGGCCGCAGCCGGAGTCGTCTTCACCTGGCTGCGCCGCCGCAGCGGCAGTCTGCTCGCACCCATTGCACTGCACTGGTCGCTGAACGGCGCGGGCGCACTCGCCGCCGCCGTGGTCTGGCATACGACCATGCGCTGATTCACAGCGCCGCAAGCACTTCGGAGGGGCCGGACCGGCTGACTAGGGAACAGAGGATTGGCATCAGCCGGCCCGGGGACGATTCGGTGCGGTCGGGCCGCGACCGAATCGAGTATCAGGAGCCCATAAAGCCCAGCGGGCCCGCACCGCAGGTGGCGCTGCCGGTCAGGGTGGGCTGCAGGACATTGACCTTGAGCTCCCAGGCCGAACCCTGCAGGGTGGACAGGGTGTGGGTGCCGGCGCCCTTCGGGGTCCACTGGATGGTGGCGGTGCCGTTCGACGGGTTGATCGGGCTACCGCCGATGACCAGGCCGTTGTCGTAGAACCAGACCTGGATCCAGCTGTCGTAGGTCGCGGTCACCTGGTAGGTGCAGGCGGCGTAGACATTGCTGGCATTGACCGACAGGCCGGTGGGAGCCGCCGACGCGTAGGGCGCCGTCAGGGCCGCCGAACAGGCCATCGCGGCCAGGGCGGTGACGCCGACGCCGGCCCGCCGGGCGATGTGCTTGTTCACGGTCATGGTCATTCGAAACTCCCTTGCTGTACGGTCCGGCGAACCATATCGGTTGTCCAGTTCGGGCGGTGGCACTTTCGGGAAAAAACTGAAACGTGTTTCTGTCAGACCCTGTCGGCGACGGCAAAAGACCAGGCCCGCCCCCTGAAAAGGAGACGGGCCCGGACGAACTACGGAACAGATTCGCGACTACCGCCGCGCCGAATCAGGCTGCGACCACCGCGGGTCGTCCCACTCCTGCTTCTCCAGCGAGATCGCCGGATCGGCGTCCCCGCCGTGACCCGGCCACCAGGCCCGGCGGCCGATCAGCGCGGTCACCGACGGCGTGAAGAACATCGCCATGACGAAGGCCGCGATACCGATGCCCACCGAGATGGCGAAACCCATCTGGGAGAGCGCGGTATTGCCCGCCAGCATCATCGAGGCGAAGGTGCCCGCCAGGATGAGACCGGCAGCGGCGATCGTCGGACCCGTGTGCCTGACCGCCTCGGCCGCGGCCTTGTGCGGATCGTGGCCCTCGCGGGCCTCCTCCCGCAATCGGGCCACCATGAGGATGTTGTAGTCGGTCCCGAGGGCGACCACGAACAGATACATGATCAGCGGCAAGGTGAAGATCAAGCCCGAATTCCCCTGGATGTGCTGGAAGACCAGCACCGCCGCACCGAGCGTGGCCGCGAAGCCGAGGAAGACCGACGCGATCAGATACCAGGGCGCCACCAGACTGCGCAGCAGCAAACCCAGCACCAGCATGATGAGCACCGCGGCCACCGGGAACACCACCGAGTAATCCCGGTTCATGGCGGCCTTGAAGTCGACGAACACCGAGGTCATACCGCCCACCACGGCCGTGGATCCCGGCGGCGCGACCGAATGCGCGGTATCGCGCAGCGGGCCCTTGATCGTCGCCAGTGCGGCATCCGATTCCGGAGTGTCATTGAGCGTCACCTGGTACTCGGCCACCGACTTGTCGGTCGAGAGTTTCGGCTCCGACACCTGGCCCACACCGGAGACGCCGGTCAGCGCCTGACGGTAGGCGGTCAGCTGCTCGGCGGTCAGCTCGGCGCCATCAGTACGCAGGTAGACCTGCGACGGCTGGGTGGTGCCCGCGGGCTCGCCCTTCAGCAATTCCTTGCTGTAGACCGTGGATTCGGAGGTATCCGAAGTCGAACTCGAGCTCAGATCGAAGGTCGGATTGAAACCGAACGCCACAATGCCGAGCGCGAGCAGCACACCGCCGGAGGCCACCGCGAACACACCGGGCCGCTTGCCCAGTGCCGCACCGACCGAAGCGAACCGCGCACCCGTCGGCTCCTGCTTCCAGGCCTTCGACGGCCAGAACACCTTGGTGCCCAACAGCGAAACAATGGCCGGAACCAGCGTCAGACCCGCCAGCAGCGCCACCGCGACGGCGATCGCCAGCGCCGGGCCGAGCGAACGGAACATGCCCAGCGTCGACAGCATGAGCGCACCGAAGGCGATGATCACCGCGGCCGCGGCCGAACTGATCGCCTCGCCGACCCGGGTGACCGCGCTGACCATGGCGGTCTTGGGATCCTCACCGGCACGCAGGCGCTCGCGGTAGCGGAACATGAGGAAGAGGATGTAGTCGGTGCCGACGCCGAACAACACCACGATCAGCAGTGACTGCACGGAAGAGTCGACCTTGAGGTCGAAAGCCTTGCTCACCATGGCAATCAGGCCATTGACGCCGAGCGAGACCACACCGATCACAATGATCGGCAGGAACGCGATCACCGGACTGCGGAAGATCACCAGCAGCAGAATCAGAATCAGCGCGATGGTGGCGATGCCGATAATGGCCAGCGCGTTATTGCCGGACTCCTGCTGATCCAGCTGCTGGGCCGCGGCGCCGGTGATGCCCGCCTTCAGATCGGTGCCGTTGACCTGGTCCTTCAGTGCCGTACGCAAGGCCTTGACGGCATCGGTCTGCGCGGTGTCACCCGCACTGGTGACCTTGGTCATTGCGACAGCGGCGATTTGGATGGAGCGATTGTCGGCCGCGGGCGCCGCCTGCACCTTGAGGACGTCCTTGAGGTGCTGGTCGTCCAGCTTGCCCGCGGCGGCCTGCACCGTGGCTACATCGCCATCGGTCAGCGGAGCACCGTCGGTGCGCTCGAAAACAATGAGCGCGGCCGGGGTGTTGCTGTTGGGAAATGCCTTCTGCTGCAACTCCATCGCCTGGATGGACTCGTAATGCGAAGGCAGGAAGTCGGATTGGTCGGTGGTGGCGGTGAGCTTGGGCGCCGTGGCCACCACCGCGATGATGGCGATCAGCCAGACGCCGATGACCAGCCACGGCTGTTTGACGACGAAGCGTCCCAGTCGGGAGAACATGCGGGGGAAGTCCTTTCAGGGTTTCGACCGCGTGCAGAATCTGTTCCGGCAGAGCTGTCAGATGTCGAGAAACTGCGCAGACGGGTTTTCCACCGCATCGGCAACTGTCCGGTACGCCTTGGCAGGCACTCGGTCACGCAACTCCCCCAGCGAATCCACGATTTCGAGTGTGTAGTCGCCATAGCCATCCTGACCGACACCGACCAGTTCGCGCCAGCCCTTGAATTCGGTGGCCCAGTTGGCAATCAGCGGAACGTGGGAGCCGTCGGGATTGCGGCGGGCCGCGACGAACTCTTCCCGCCGGGCATTGAAGTGGTCCTTCGTCTCCGCGTAGACGTGCTTGGTCGCCGTCGAGAAATCGGACCAGTCCAGGTAGTGGCGGTGCACCACCAGCTTGCCCTTGCGACTCTGGTAGATCCGAATATTCTCGGCGCCGGCCGCGGTGACCTGCTGCGATTTCGCCAGCCGGCGGCCGACGAAGCTCTGGGTGCGAGCGCCGCCGGGGCCGACGCGCACTTCGATCTCCGTCATGCCGTCAGGCAGGGGCTGCGTCACCACGGTGCCGGGGGCGGCGTCGTCGGCAGGCTTCTGCATATCGATGTCCATGATCTGCTCCAGTTCCGGTCATCCGTCAACCATAGGTTGACTATCTAGTTTCAGTCAACCTATGGTTGACGAATTTTTCATTAGCGGATGCGCATACGGGCATGTTTCTCCGTCCACTCACAGCGTGTTCGAAATCCACTGTGCGTCAACGGTTCCCGGATACCGGTTCCGCAGCGGCCGAGCTACCCACCACTTGAAATCACTATAAGTAGACGTATACGTATAGCGCAACCCTGACTTCACCCTGAGAAATCCCCCGACTTCACCCCGGACATGACGAAGGGCCCGCCTCCCACTCGGGAGACGGGCCCTCGGATCAGCTTCGGCCGCTACTACTTTCCGCGGCGCTTGCCCGGCTTCTTCACGGCCCCAGCCGATTTCGCCTTGGCCCCGGCCGGCTTCTTCGCACCCCCGGCGGACTTCTTCGCACCGGCGGCCGGCTTCTTACCCGGACCCGCGGCGCGGCGCGGCTTGGCCGCCTCCTGCCCCGACGGCGACCGCGAACTGCGCGCCGAACGCCCGCGCACCACACCGACGAACTCCTCCACCAATTCGGTGGTCTGCTCATCCGGCCAGGCCAGCACGATCTCGGTCTCCGGCACCCCGGTCATGGTCCGGTAGACCAGATCCTTGCGACTGTGCAGGCGCGCAATGGAATGCGGCACGATGGCCGCACCGCTGACCGCCGCCACCAGCTCCATGGTCATGGCCGCCTCGTCGAGATCGGCGGCGTCCTGCATGCGCTCCTCGGTCAGCTCGGCCATGCTCACCTGATCGAAGACCGACAGCGGATGATCCTTGGGCACCACCACCACCGGCAATTCGCGGTAGAGCGGGATGGCGCTGATCCCGTCCCGGTCGATCGGCAGGCGGACGAAGCACATATCGACGCGGCCGTCCCGCAGCGCCGCGTCCTGCTCGCGCATCGGCACCGGGATCATCTCGACCGGAATCTCGGGAAAACGCTCGCGCCAGATCCGGTCCCATTTGGTGACGGTCACCCCGGGCACAAATCCGACCCGCAGCCGCTCACCCTCGCCGGGCGCCACCGGTTCGGGTTCCGGGGCATTCGCGATCAGCTCGCGGGCGGCCACCAGCAGTTCCTCGCCGTCGGTGGTGAGCTGGGTCGGCTGCGCACCCGGCACGAACAATTTGGTGCCGAGCTCCTCCTCCAACTCGATGATCGTCCGGCTCAGGCGCTGCCGGGCAATGCCGAGGCTCTGCGCCGCGCGCGCGAAGTGCAACTGTTCCGCAACCGCGGCGAACCAGCGCAGACGCGGGATATCGATCGACTCGAACCGGCTCATTCCACCCAGGTTATTGCACGGCGAGCGAGGTTATTGCACCGCGCGGCCGGTTCACCTCTCCCCGACCGATACCCTCATCATGTGAGCCCGGACAAGAAACCCCAGAACATGAAGCCGCTGACCGCGGCGGCCAAACTCGGCATCTACCTCCCCGCAACCCCCGAGGAGTTCCGGAACTCACCCGTCACCCGCGCACAGCTCGAAGAGCTGCGCACCAATCCGCCGCAGTGGCTGCTCGACCTGCGCGCCGACGGGCCTTTCCCGCGCGATGTGGTCGCCCGCAAGCTCGGCATCTCGAACTCCGGGCTGGGCCGCGCCGGGGTCGAGGACGCGCTGACCAGCGCCGAGATCGACGCCCTGATCGCCGCACCGCCGGAATGGCTGGTGAAGGAGCGGGAGAACTTCGCCGAGGTGCGCAAGGAGGCCGAGCGCGTCAAGGCCAAGGACGCCGAACGGCGCGCGGCCACCAACCGCCCGGCCAAGAACTGGTAGTACCGGCACACACTCACATCCGGCGCAGCACCCGATCGACCAGATCCGGGGCTGCGCCGAGATAGTTTTCGGGGCGCAACAGCTCGGCCAGCTCCGGCTGACCGAGATGCATGGCGATATCCGGGCATTCGGCCAGGATGTCGGCCAGCGGGCGCGCCGTGGACTGCGATTCGTAGGCGGCCGCCTGCAGCGTCTTCTTCGCGACCGGCTTGCCGAGCAGCGGGGCCAGGCGGATCGAGAGACGCTCGGAGACGATCTGGCCGTCGGTGAGGGTGAGATTCGTGGTCATCCGATCGGCGTCCGCGGTCAGACCGGCGGCCAGCTCCACCGCCGTATGCGCCGCGCCGCCCACCAGCAGCAGGCACTCGCGCAGCGGCTGCCATTCGGCATGCCAGGAGCCCGCCGGACGCTCGTCCTCGGCAAGCAGTGCACCGAAGAGTGTCGAGGCCAGGCCCGGTACCTGGAGGGCCGCGCCGCGAATCATGGTGCTCAATACCGGATTTCGCTTCTGCGGCATGGCGGACGATTCGCCGCGACCGGCCGCCGCGGGTTCGCACAGTTCGGCGATCTCGGTGCGGGACTGAGAGATCACATCCACCGCGAGCTTGCCGAGCACACCCGAGGTGAGCGCCAGCGCACCGGCCAGATCGGCGATCGGGGTGCGCACGGTATGCCAGGGGGTCGCGGTGACGGTGAGGGACAGTTCGGCCGCGAACTCCTCGGTGAGGCGCTCCACGATCTCACCGGCGGGCGCCTGCGACAGCGGCGAATCCGCACCGCGGGCGCATTCGATGTACGACGCCAAAGTGCCTGCCGCACCGCCCAATTGCACCGGCAGGCCGGTCCGCACCTGGCACAGCCGGTCGCGGGCGTCGAGCAGGCCCTGCATCCACACCGCCACCTTGGCGCCGAAAGTGGTCGGCACGGCCTGCATGGCCAGCGTCCGCCCGGCAATCGGCGTATCACGTTGGCGCCGCGCCAATTCCGCGAGGGAGCCGAGCATGGTGTTGAGATCGGTGATGATGATCGACAGCACCCGTGCGGCGATCACCATGGTCGCCGTATCCAGAATGTCCTGACTGGTCGAACCGTAGTGCACGTAATTCGCGCTCACCGGGTCGATATCGGCAACCGCGCGGTGCAGTCGCTCCACGAAGGTGACCACCGGATTGGCCGCTCCCCGTGCGGCTTCGGCGATATCCCGGGCGCTGAACTCGTGCTCGCGCACCGCGATCGCCATATGCTCGGCGACACTGTCCGGAACCATGCCGAGCCGGGCCTCGGCGCGGGTCAGCGCGAGCTCCACCTCCAGCATGGCCTCGATCCACGCGTCATCGCCCAGCAGGGATTCCACCGGGACGCCGACGCTCACCGGAGACAGCAGCCCGCATTCGATCGCCATATCGTCGTGCCTTTCAGGAGTATTCGCATGCTCGTCGTAGCGGTGGGTGGTGAGGATTTCGCGGGCGATGCCGTCGCCGTCGGCCAGGGTGACCGAATTGACGCCGGGGCGCGGGCCCGCCGCGGTCACCCAGCGGACGGACTCGGTGGGAACACCGAAGGCGTAGCGGCGCGGGTGGATTCGGCCCTCGCCGTCCACCAGGTGATGGGTGTTCGGCGCGATGGTGAGACCGCCGGTCCGATAGCTGCTGCCGTCCGGTGAGCCGATCACATAACCGCGCACATCATTGCGGCCCAGCAAGTTTCGCAGCAGCGGGTCCGCCGTGCGGCGCAGATCGGGCGCCGGCAGCCAGGCGTCGATGAGATACCGGCCCTGCACCTGCGATCCGCGCACCTGCGGTGAACCGGCGACGAAGAGCCCGCGCTCGGCATCGATATCCACCCGCATACCGGGGCCGACCACCCGCACGACACCCGCCCGGATCAGCGCCGCCAATTCGGCAATGCGGCTGGCGGGCGGGCCGATCGAGAGGAAGGCGTTCATCGGCGTGTACCAGCGATCCAGATCGTCCCGATACGACGACCCTGCGATACCGCCGTAGTCGACCACGAGCCGAACCTCATTGCGCAGATCCCGCAGCACGTCCAGCGCCGCCTTCACCGGACCCCGGACATTGCCCAGGCGGGCCTCGCGCACATCGGCATCCAGGTAGGCCAGCAGCCAGTCGTGAAAATCGCCGGGGCGATCGAAGCGGCGGCCGCCCGTCGGATCCACCAAGCTCTCCCAGTTCCACCGGTCCTGCTGCCGAATATGGAAGCGCTGCAACAACTCCGCGGCGTCCTGATCGGTGGGCACGGTGAGATACCGATCCCGGAAGGACTCCAGTCGCTGCGGGCTCAACTGCTCGGACAGCAGCGCCGCGTAGTACACCGATTCGACCTCGCGGGCGATCAGCGGCCACACATCCCGGCGGAAGGAGACATCGCCCAATTTCCGTGAGCGGCTGCGCAATCGGTCGATGCGCGCGGGATTCAACAGCAGCGGCGCGTACCGGCCGTCCACGCCCTTCTGGTTCTCGCCGCGGGCATGATGCGGGATGCCCCGGCGACAGCCCGCGATAATGACCGGTTCGCGGCCGGACGCCACGTACTCCAGTCCGGTATCGGCCTCCTTGAAGACACCGCCGCGGCCGGCGGTCAGCAGCACCAGATAGTCGAAGAAGGTGAGCCCCAGACCCCGGATGAGCACGGGATCGCCCTCCGGAATCCGGTCCACGTCGATATCGGCGGCATTGGCCGGCGGCACGTAGCCGAGTCCGAGGCGGTGCGCCGAATCCGGCAGGGAGCCGGGCACTTCCGGCTGCTCCTCCCCCAGGTGGCCCTGGGTGAGCACCACGGCGTGCAGGCCGCGCACCCGCTCCCCGGTGCTCAACTCCAGTTCCTGCAATCCGCCGGGGCCGTCTCGCAAATCCACTGCGGTAGCCACAATTTCGCGCACATGCACCCATTCGGCATAGCGGTCGCGCGTTCGTTCGAATGCCCAGCGCAGATAATGGCCGTAGAAGTAGCGCGGCGGATAGCTTTCCGCGCGGATCCGGAGGGCTTCTCGATAAGCCCGCGCGGGCAGTCCGGCGAAATTGCCGATCTTGGCGATGAAATTGGCCCATTCATGCAGACTCGGACCGCGATCGACCGGACCGGCCATCTCGACGGTGTCATCGGTGAACACCGTGACCTGCTCGGACACCGTATTCATCAGCAGTTGGGCAGGCTGGTCGGTACGCCAGACCGCCCCGGTGCCAACCTGTTTCGAGTCCAGCAGAATCAGCTCGACGCCCGCCGAATTACCGAGCTGCCGAGCATTGGCACAAATTCGTTCACAGACATTCAGACCGCGAGGTCCCATTCCGACGATCGCAATCCGAACCACATTGTCGAGCATCCACTCACCGATCGCGCCCGCAGATCCGCGCCCGGTAGCGGGCACGTCGCCGAGAGTAGCGAGGTCACCGATCCCATACAAGAACGCGCGGTACGGAATCCGCTCTTCCTCGCGAAACGCCGAACGCAGTATTGCGCTCTGCGTGTTGGAGAAGCAGGGTTCTGCGTGTTGGAGAAACAGGAACGTCGTACCCCCTCGGTACCGTGGGAGGTATGGCACTGACGTTGGAAGAACGACAGAGTTTCCTCGCACAACCACATATCGGGGCGCTGGCCGTGAACAACCGGCCGGGACGCGCACCCCTGACCGTGCCCATCTGGTACCAGTACTCGCCCGGCGGTGAGCTGTGGGTGCTGACGGGACCCGAGTCGCAGAAGATGCGGCTGCTGAAGGAATCCGGGCGCTTCAGCCTCATGGTCGAAGTCCTCGAACCGACCGTCCGCTACGTGACTGTCGAGGGTCCTATCACCAGGGTCACCCCGATGACCGATGAGCAGCACCACGAAATGGCCGCCCGCTATCTGCCCGCCGACAAGGTCGACGGCTACCTGAAGTACGCCGACTCCATCGGCCCGCAGTCCGCGGTCTTCATGAGCCCGGAACACTGGCTATCGGCCGATATGGGCTCGTTCTGATCGGTCCGGGCTGACCCGTTCCCGGAAACGACGAAGGCCCGCGTCCCAAAAGGGAAGCGGGCCTTCGTTTTACGACTTGTCAGTCGCGGAGGGGGGAATTACTTCGCCCGCTCCAGGACCTCGACCAGACGCCAGCGCTTGGTGGCGGACAGCGGACGGGTCTCCATCAGCTGCACGAGGTCGCCGACATTGGCGCTCTCGTTCTCGTCGTGGGCCTTGACCTTCGAGGTGGTGCGGATGATCTTGCCGTAAAGCTTGTGCTTCACGCGATTCTCCAGCTCGACCACGATGGTCTTGGTCATCTTGTCGGAGACAACGTAGCCCTTGCGGATCTTGCGCTGGCCCCGCTCCTCAACCTTTGCCGGCGTCTTGGCCGGGCCTTTTGCGTCACTCATGCCGCATCTCCCTTGCCTTCAGGACCGGTGGCCAGCCCGAGCTCACGCTCACGCATAACCGTGTAGAGGCGCGCGATCTCGTGGCGGACCACACGCAGACGACGGTTGTTCTGCAACTGGCCCGTCGCCATCTGGAAGCGCAGGTTGAACAGCTCTTCCTTGCCTTCACGCAGTTTCGCGACGAGCTCGTCCTCAGTCAGCTCGCGCAGCTCTGCAGCCGGAGTTCCGGTAGCCATCAGAACTGCTCCTCTCGCGTCACGATCCTGCACTTCATGGGGAGCTTGTGCATCGCGCGGCGCAGGGCCTCACGAGCGGTCTCCTCATTCGGGTAAGACATCTCGAACATGATCCGTCCCGGCTTCACGTTCGCGATCCACCACTCCGGAGAACCCTTACCGGAACCCATGCGGGTTTCGGCCGGCTTCTTCGTGAGCGGGCGATCGGGGTAGATGTTGATCCAGATCTTGCCGCCACGCTTGATGTGGCGGGTCATCGCGATACGCGCCGACTCGATCTGGCGGTTGGTCACGTAGGCCGGCTCCAGAGCCTGGATGCCGAACTCACCGAAGGTAACCGCCGTGCCGCCCTTGGACATGCCCGAACGGCCCGGGTGATGCTGCTTACGGTGCTTGACCTTGCGAGGCATCAACATAGGTCAGCCCTCCTGGGTCGTCTCTGCCGGAGCCTCTGCGACCGCAGTCGCGGCACGCCCGGCCTCAGTACTGGTGGCAGTGGTGCCCTGGGCACCCGAGCGACGCGGGCGGCTGGGCCGCTCACGACGCGGACGATCACGGTCGCCGGCCGGCGCGGCGGTCGCAGTGACCTCACGCTTGCCACCGACGATGTCGCCCTTGTAGATCCACACCTTCACGCCGATACGGCCGAAGGTGGTGCGGGCCTCGTACAGGCCGTAGTCGATGTCCGCACGAAGGGTGTGCAGGGGCACACGGCCTTCGCGGTAGAACTCCGAGCGCGACATTTCGGCGCCACCGAGGCGGCCCGAGCACTGCACGCGGATGCCCTTGACGTTCGGCGAACGCATGGCCGACTGAATGGCCTTACGCATCGCACGACGGAACGCCACACGGTTCGACAGCTGCTCGGCAACACCCTGAGCAACGAGCTGCGCATCCGATTCGGGGTTCTTGACCTCGAGGATGTTCAGCTGCACCTGCTTGCCGGTGAGCTTCTCCAGCTCGGCACGGATACGGTCGGCCTCGGCGCCGCGGCGGCCGATGACGATGCCCGGACGCGCGGTGTGGATATCCACACGCACACGGTCACGGGTGCGCTCGATCTCGACCTTCGAGATGCCGGCCCGCTCCATGCCGGTGGCGAGGAGCTTGCGGATCTTGACGTCTTCGCCGACGTATTCCTTGTACTGCTTATCGGCGTACCAACGCGACTTCCAGTCGGTCGTGATACCGAGGCGGAAGCCATGGGGATTAATTTTCTGTCCCATTTACTTTGCCCCTCCCTTCCGGCGGTTGCGAGGGGCAGTGCTG
The DNA here is from genome assembly GCF_040611495.1 of Nocardia sp. NPDC006630. Taxonomy (NCBI): domain Bacteria; kingdom Bacillati; phylum Actinomycetota; class Actinomycetes; order Mycobacteriales; family Nocardiaceae; genus Nocardia; species Nocardia sp. NPDC006630. The sequence continues at coordinate 369,772 of NZ_JBEXOK010000005.1, read as the reverse complement.
AGCTCAGGCACGCTCTCGACCTCGATGGTGATGTGGCTGGTGCGCTTGCGAATCCGGAACGCACGGCCCTGGGCCCGCGGCTGGAAACGCTTCATGGTCGCGCCCTCGTCGACGAATGCCGTCGAGATGACCAGGGTGGCCGGGTTCAGACCGAGGTTGTTCTCGGCGTTGGCCGCGGCCGAAGCCACCACCTTGGCGACCGGCTCGCTGGCAGCCTGCGGGGCGAACCGCAGAATGTTCAGCGCGTCCTCGACTCGCTTGCCGCGGACCAGGTCCACAACACGACGAGCCTTCATCGGCGTCACGCGCACGTGCTTGGCAGTGGCGCGCGCAGTCTGGTTCTGAGTTTCAGTGCTCATCGCCGCTTGCTCTTCCGATCGTCCTTGACGTGGCTCTTGAACGTCCTGGTCGGCGCGAACTCACCGAGCTTGTGCCCGACCATGTTGTCCGAGACGAAGACCGGAACGTGCTTGCGGCCGTCGTGCACCGAGAACGTGTGCCCGATGAAATCGGGAATGATGGTCGAACGACGCGACCAGGTCTTGATGACCTGCTTCGTGCCCTTCTCGTTCTGAACGTCCACCTTCTTGAGGAGGTGATCGTCTACGAACGGGCCCTTCTTGAGGCTGCGTGGCATCTTTAACCTCCTCCTTAACGCTTCTTGCCGCGGCGGCGGACGATGAGCTTGTCGCTGGGACGGTTGGGCTTGCGGGTGCGGCCTTCCGGCTTACCCCACGGCGAGACCGGGTGGCGACCACCGGAGGTCTTACCTTCACCACCACCGTGCGGGTGGTCGACCGGGTTCATGACGACACCACGGACGGTCGGGCGAACGCCCTTCCACCGCATACGGCCGGCCTTGCCCCAGTTGATGTTCGACTGCTCGGCATTGCCGACCTCGCCGATGGTGGCGCGGCAGCGCACATCGACGCGGCGGATTTCACCGGAGGGCATACGCAGGACGGCGTAGGCGCCTTCCTTACCCAGCAGCTGAATGCTCATACCGGCGGAACGAGCCAGCTTGGCGCCGCCACCCGGACGCAGCTCCACCGCGTGAATGGTGGTACCGGTCGGGATGTTGCGCATCGGCAGGTTGTTGCCCGGCTTGATGTCGGCGCCCGCGCCGGACTCGATCTTCGTGCCCTGGGCAATGCCCTTGGGCGCGATGATGTAGCGCTTCTCGCCGTCCGCGAAGTGCAGGAGGGCGATATTGGCGGTGCGGTTGGGGTCGTACTCGATGTGAGCGACCTTGGCCGGCACGCCGTCCTTGTCCATCCGACGGAAGTCGATCAGACGGTAGGCACGCTTGTGACCGCCACCCTTGTGACGAGTGGTGATGCGGCCCTGAGCGTTACGGCCACCGGTCTTGGTGAGCGGACGCAGCAGCGACTTCTCGGGGGTGGAGCGGGTGATCTCGGCGAAATCCGAGACCGAGGCGCCACGACGACCCGGGGTAGTCGGCTTGTATTTACGAATTGCCATGAGTTCTTCTCTACTTTCTGGATTCCCAGGCGCTTACGCGACCGGGCCTCCGAAGATCTCGATGGGCTTGCTGTCGGCCGAGAGGGTCACGAGCGCGCGCTTGGTGTTCTTGCGCTTTCCGTAACCGGCCTTGGTCCGCTTGCGCTTGCCCTGACGGTTAGCAGTGTTGACGCTGGTCACCGTGACGCCGAAGACCTTCTCGACGGCGATCTTGATCTGCGTCTTGTTGGAGTCCGGGTGCACGATGAAGGTGTAGGTACCCTCTTCGATCAGTCCGTAGGACTTCTCGGAGATGACCGGCGCCAGCAGAATGTCGCGGGGGTCGGCGATCGTGGTCACTTGCTCTCCTCCTGTGCAGCTTCGGCGGGGCCGTGCACGAAGGCATTGAGCGCCTCGACGGAGAAGATGACCTCATCGGCCTTCAGCACGTCGTAGGTGTTCAGCTGATCGGGAGCGATCGGGTGCACGTTCTCCAGGTTCGCAACGCTCTTCCACGTGGCGATGTCCTCGCGACCGACGACGACCAGGAGCTGCTTGCGGCTCGAAAGCTCGGCAAGGAAGGTCTTGGCGATCTTGGTCGACGGGGTCTGACCCGGGACCAGTTCGGTGATCACGTGGATGCGCTCGTTGCGGGCCCGGTCGGAGAGAGCGCCACGCAGTGCGGCGACCTTCATCTTCTTGGGCAGGCGCTGGGTGTAATCGCGCGGCTGCGGGCCGTGGACGGTGCCACCGCCGACGAACTGCGGTGCACGGGTCGAGCCCTGACGGGCGCGGCCGGTGCCCTTCTGCCGGTACGGCTTACGACCACCACCGCGGACTTCACCGCGGGTCTTGGTCGAGTGCGTGCCCTGGCGAGCCGCGGCCTGCTGGGCCACGACAACCTGGTGCATCAGCGCGATATTGGCGGTCACGTCGAAGATCTCCGCGGGGAGCTCGACGGTGCCCTCGGTCTTGCCGCCAGCGGCCTTGACCGGGAGCGTCAGGTTGGTCTTGGTCTCGGTGCTCATGCCCGGGCACCACCCTTCACTGCACTCTTGACGATCACGACGTGGCCGCGACGGCCCGGGATCGCACCCTTGATCAGCAGCAGACCGTTCTCGGCATCCACCTTGTGGACCGTGAGGTTCTGCGTGGTGACGCGGTCGTTACCCATCCGGCCGGACATGCGCATGCCCTTGAACACGCGGCCCGGGGTGGAGCAACCACCGATGGAACCCGGCCGGCGGTGCACAGCCTGCGCACCGTGGGAGGCGCCCTGGCCCTTGAAGCCGTGACGCTTCATGGTGCCGGCGAAGCCCTTGCCCTTGGAGGTGCCCGTCACGTCGACGAAGCTGCCTTCGGCGAAGGCCTCCGCGCCGATTTCCTGGCCGACCTCGAAGGAGGCGACGTCAGCGACGCGGATCTCCGTGATGTGGCGGCGAGGGGTGACACCGGCCTTGGAGAACTGGCCGGAAACCGGCTTGTTCACCTTGCGCGGGTCGATGGCGCCGTAGGCGATCTGGATGGCGGCGTAGCCATCACGCTCGGCGGTGCGGATCTGGGTCACGACGTTCGGACCGGCCTTGACGACGGTCACCGGAACAACGCGGTTCTTCTCGTCGAAGACCTGGGTCATACCGAGCTTGGTTCCCAGGATGCCGGCAGCCGGCCTGCTCTTGTTGTCAGTCATATCTGGAATCCCCGTCACTGAATGTTGACGTCGACACTGGCCGGAAGATCGATGCGCATAAGCGCGTCGACCGTCTTCGGCGTGGGGTCGAGGATGTCAATCAGCCGCTTGTGAGTACGCATCTCGAAGTGCTCGCGCGAGTCTTTGTACTTGTGCGGCGAACGGATGACGCAGTACACGTTCTTTTCGGTGGGCAACGGCACCGGGCCAACGACACGAGCGCCCGTGCGGGTCACCGTCTCGACGATCTTGCGCGCAGACGCGTCGATCGCCTCATGGTCGTAGGCCTTGAGCCTGATGCGGATCTTCTGTCCCGCCACGCTGAGTGTCCTTTTCTCCGCTTAACGTTTGTGCCCCAAGAGCTTTCGCTCTCGAAGCACCCTCATTTGCACAGTCCGAACACACGAAGACGCATCAGCCACCACACGACCGGGGCCACGTGTGGGCCCGATCCATCGCCGCTGTTCATCTGTCATGGTTCTTCCGGTCCACGCGGTCGGGCGTGTCGCCCATCCGCTCATTCTTCGGCCCTGGAATCGAATCCCACTTGGCCGGAAGAACCTTTGTCCCGGACGCACCGCCGCCGTAATCAGCGGGGTGCAAGAGTGTCCTTCTCACCCGCCACCACCTGCGTCTATTCCGAAGAAAGACACAACCCGGTCCGGGCAACCTGAATAGTATGCACCAGGGCTATGGGTGACTTCAAATCGCCCCCTCCCCCACGGCATATCGCGATGGGCCTGGTCACACCCTGTCGCCGCAGTGATGCGCCCGCCCTCCTTCGATCAGGGCAGTTCTTCGACGATCAGGAACTGCAGGCCCTTGACGAGGGCCGGGTCGACCAGTCCGATGCCGACCCTGCCCCCGCGCTGCGCGGCCTGTCTTCCGCAGAACTTACTTCTGAGTAAGATACGGCTCATGACGAAAGAGACCGCCACCTACCGCGGCTGGAAGAAACTGCCGGACAATCGGCTCGGCCACACCCTGTTCTCCCTCGGCATGGTCGCGCGCGTCCCCTACTTCGGCACCGTGCTGCCGAACGTCGTGCGGCTCGAGCCCGGCCTGTGCGAGGTGACCGCACCCAAGTGGTTCGGTATCCACAATCACCTGGGCACCTTCCATGCCATCGCCGCCTGCAACCTCGCCGAGGTGGCCATGGGCATGCTGTCCGAAGCCACCGTTCCCGGCACCCACCGCTGGATCCCCAAGGCCATGAACGTCCAGTACCTGGCGAAGGCCAACTCCGGCCTGCGCGCCGTGGCCGAACTGCCCGAGCTGCCGGACTTCTCGGCCATCACCGAGGGCCGGAACCTCATCGTCCCCGTCGCCATCTACGACAAGTCCGGCGTCGAGGTGGTCCACGCCGACATCACCACCTGGATCACCCCCAAATAGCACCCGGCCCCCGCCATCCGGGGAGGAAGGTGGCGGGGGCGGGGTGGGGCTGTTTGAATGCGGGTATGAGTGAGGTCGGCGGGGCTGCCGATGTTTGTGTGGTGGGGCTCGGGCCTACGGGGCGGGCGCTGGCGCATCGGGCTGCGGTGGCGGGGTTGCGGGTGGTTGCGGTGGATCCGCGGCCGGAGCGGCTGTGGGGACCCACGTATTCGTGCTGGATCGACGAGTTGCCGGAGTGGTTGCCGCACAGCGTGATTGCGAGCCGGATCGAAGCGCCGGTGGTGTGGACGCAGAGCGAGCATCGGATCGCGCGGCCGTACTGCGTGCTGTCGAAGCAGGGGTTGCGGGATGCGCTGCCACTGGACGATGCCACGGTGATCACCGGGCGGGCGCGGGTGGTCGAGGCGCATCGGGTGGAATTGGCCGACGGCACCGAGGTGCGGGCCGCGACGGTCTTCGACACCCGGGGGCAGGCGTCGCCGGGACAGCGCCGGACCGCCAGTGCGCACGGCATTTTCGTGGACGAGGATGTCGCCGCGCCCATGGTCACTCCGGGCGAGGGCTTGCTGCTGGACTGGCGCAGCGAGAACGGTGCGGGTCCGGACGAGCCGCCGTCGTTTCTCTACGCGGTGCCGCTGGGCGACGGGACGGTCATCTTCGAGGAGACCAGCCTGGGGCTGCGGGGCGGTATGCCGCAGCACGAGCTACGCCGCCGGACCCTGAATCGGCTTGCGGCGCACGGCATTCGACTACGCGGTGACGAACCGAGCGAGGCCGCGCACTACCCCCTCGACGATATGCCGCCGAAAACCGGTCGCGGACAGGTGATTCCGTTCGGTTCGCGCGGCGGGCAGATGCACCCCATCACCGGCTACTGCGTCGCCGATTCGCTCTCACAGGTCGATATCGCGCTCGCCGCCCTGCAGCGCGGCGACGATCCGGTCGAAGCGCTGTGGCCGTGGCAGGCGCGACTGGTGTACTGGATGCGGATGCGCGGCGTCTACGGACTGGGCCGGCTGACCACACCGCAGTCGATCTCCATGTTCGAGGCGTTCTTCACCGGTTCCCCGCGGCAGCAGCGCGCACTGCTCTCCGCGCACGACGATTTCGCCGCGCTCGGTGCGGGATTGTTCCTGACGGTGGCCCGCACCTGGCCGTTCCACTGGCGCTACGACCTGGTCGGCTGGACGCACCGAAACCGCTGGGTGGGTTGGGATTACGGCCGGCCGGGGCCGCGGAACTCCGCGGCGGCGCCCGAGGGCACCGCCACGTCGTGAGAGCGGCGGGTCAGACCCAGTTCTCGATCCAGTACTTCCAGATCACCGACCCGTACCCCGCCAGCGGCGGCACCCTGATATCGGTCCCGGCGAGCGCGTCCGCGGTGCGCCGGGAGTCGAACCGGCAGCCGATCTCGCTGTGCGCGATCACATCCATGGGCACCCCGACCTGCCGCAGCATCCATCCCATACCGGGTACCCGCAGCGTCATATCGAGGGTCTGCTTGGGCATGACCTCCATGAGATGCGGCGCCCCCGCCTCGTCGGCGAAGAGGTTGAACACGTCGGCCACACTCTGTTCCCGCGGATCCACCAGGTGGTAGGTGCTGCCCCCGCCGCCGGGCCGGTGCGCGATGTGGTCGAGCGCGCGTGCCACGAAATCGACCGGAACCATATTGGTATCGCCCAGTTTCGGCGAGACCACCGGCAGGATGCGCGGCAGTTGCGCGGCCATGCGCAGCAGCCGGAAGAAGTAGTAGGGCCCGTCGATCCGGTCGATTTCCCCGGTGCGCGAGTGCCCGATGACGATGGACGGCCGATAGATCCGCCACGGCACCCGGTCCTGGTCCCGCACGGCCTGTTCGGCCGCGAGCATGGCCCGCTGATAGGGCGCGGGCAGCGGCTGCCCGACGTCGAACATATCCTCGGTGAAGAGCCCGTCCCAGCCGCCCGCGACCCGCACCGTCGAAACATGGTGCAGCAGCCCGGCTTCCAGTTCCCCGGCCAGTTCGGCGACGCGCCGGGTGCCGCCGCCGGGCATCACGGAGTCCAGTCCGCCGGCCAGGTGGAACACATGCTCGATCGAACCCCGGTGCGCGGCAATCCAGCTCGGTTCGATGCCGATTCCGGGCGCGCTCAGGTCGCCGCGCACCGGCCGCACGCGGTCCCCGGCATCCCAGGCGCGCAGGCATCGGTTGAAACGCAGTATCGAGTCTTCGCCGGGGCGTACGAGCACATGAACGTCTTCGCCGCGTTCAAGAAGTTCGGGAATCAGAAACCGCCCGATGAACCCAGTTGCCCCGGTAACCAGGTAAGCCATGCGCACACCCTAGCGTGACGCACACCACACTCGGACTGCGGTACCGCATAACACCCAAAACTCGCATGCGGGACGCATTTTCGCGTCTGGCTACCATTCAGCAACAGCAACGGGGCGGTGCCCGGAGTACCGGATACCGCCCCGCCGAGGCAGTCGCTCAGGCGCCGGTTTCGGCCGCCTTGCGATAGCCGCGAATCGCCGGATAACCGAACACCACCACCATGCCGACCGCCCAGGCGACGGTCTTCAACAGCGGCACCGCGATCGGCCCGTCGAAGGACAACCCGCGCATGGCGTCGATGGCCGTACTCATGGGCTGGTTCTGGACGGTCATCTGCAACCACGTGGGGTACGCGAAGACCGGCACGAAACCGGAGTTGAAGAACATGAGCAGGCTGTTGATGACACCGATGACCTGCACCAGCAGGATGCCCTCGGTGATGGTCGCGAGCGCCGTCACCAGCACCGCGAAGCCGATGCCGAAAATGATCGGAATCCCCAGCATGGCAATGCCCGCGGCCGCGCCGTACCAGAATCGGAAGCCCAGGCAGACACCCACCGCGAGCACGATCAGCGAGGTGAGCAGCACGCGGATCGCCTCGGCCAGCAGGCGTCCGGTGAGTCCGGCGGCGCGATGTACGGGCATGGTCCAGAACCGGCCGAGCAGTCCGGTCGCCTTCTCGACCTTGAAGCCGAGCGCCGAGACCACCGAGCCCGCCATGGCCGCGACCAGCATGACCATCGGCACGGTGCCGTAGATGCTGGGCGCGCCGGTGGCCGAGGTGATCGAATCACCCAGCACCACACGGAACATGAGCAGGGTGGCCGCCGGATAGGCGATGGTCTGAATGGTGGTGGCGGGGTCGCGGGCCCAGCCGATCAGCAGTCGCTTGCACTGGATGAAGCTCTGCTCCAACCAGATCGACAGCGTCCGTTCGGACCGCTGCTCGACCCGCGGCAGCGGCTGATGCCCTGCCCACGAAGCCGTATCGCCCTCGGCAGAGGGGGCTTCCACAACAGAACTCATGACCGCCTCATACTCGCCCAGACCGCCGCCGGCAGGAAGATCACCGCGGCGCCGATCAGCCATACCATCGGCACCCAGAACACCTGCCAGGTCACCCCGTGCGCGGCCATATCCCGCAGCGCGAAGGAGAACTGGGAGATGGGCTGATTGCGCACGAACGGCCGAACCCACACCGGGAAGCCGGATTCCGGCACGAATCCGCAGGAGAGCATGCCGAAGATCAGCGTCGGCAGTGTCAGGGCCTGACTCAGCGATTCGGGATTCTTGGTCAGCGAGCCGAGCGCATCCGCGCCGACGGCCAGCACGGTGCCGACGGCCAGCGAGAACACGCAGAACAGCACCGTCTGTCCCCAACCGGCCACGAACCGGAAGCCGATCATATGACCCCAGCCGATGGCCGCGGTCAGCGAGACGATCGATCGCACCAGGCCGGCGCTCAGGCGCGAGACCAGCGGCACCATCTTGCCGACGGGCATGCTCTGCATCCGGGTGTTGAATCCGGTCATGGCCTCGAAGGCGGCCATCTGCGCATTCGACATCATGGTGACGGTCATGGTCTGCAGCACGATGATCGGCATGACGAACTGCGCGTAGTCGATGCCGCGGAACTGCATGACGTACTTGAGCGGCAGGTAGAAGCCGAGGGTGATGACCAGCGGGGTGACAGCCGCGAAGGCGAGTTCGCCCTTGGTGGCCATCACCCAGAGAATGCGGCCGGTGAGCGCCTGCCACTGCTGCAGGCTGTTCGGCTTGGCCTTGGGCAGACCGGCGAACAGATCGGCGCGGCCTACTTCGGCCGCGGCCGGCGCGCTCATTGGATGCCGCCCGAATGCCCGGTGAGGGAGAGGAACACATCGTCGAGCGAGGGCCGCCGCAGCCCGATGTCCGCGAGTTCGATTCCGGCGCCGTCGAGTCGGCGCAGTGCCTCGGCGAGTGTCGAGGCCCCGTCCGGCGCGGGGATCGAAAGCCGATCGCCACTGCCGATTTCGGAGCGCGTGGCCTGGGGAATCAGATCGCCCAGGGCGTCCGCGGCCGCGATCAGATGGGTCGGATCCAGCGGTACGACCTCGCAGTAGCTGCCGCCGGTCTTCTGCTTGAGCGCGTCCGCGGTGCCCTCGGCGATCACGGCGCCCTTGTCGATGACGATGATGTTGTCGCTGAGCACGTCGGCCTCTTCGAGGTACTGCGTGGTCAGCAGGACGGTGATGCCCTGGGTCTTGAGCGCGTTCACCAGATCCCATACGCCCTGGCGGCTGCGCGGGTCGAGCCCGGTGGTGGGTTCGTCGAGGAACACCACCTCCGGTCGCACCACGAGTCCGCAGGCGATGTCGACCCGGCGGCGCATACCGCCGGAGTAGTGCCGGACCGCGCGCCGGCCCGCGCCGGTGAGGTCGAATTCCTCGAGCAGGTCGTCGGCGCGCTGCCGGGCCGCCTTGCGGGGCAGTCCCATGAGCCGGCCGAACAGTTCGATGTTCTCGCGTCCGGAAAGATTTTCGTCAAGGGCGGCGTACTGACCGGTCATCATGATGGACCGGCGGACGGCCGCGGGATCCTTGCGCACATCGTGTCCGGCGACCCGGGCGGTGCCGGAGTCGGGACGCAGCAGGGTGGACAGGACCTTCACCGCGGTGGTCTTACCCGCGCCATTGGGGCCGAGGATGCCGAGCACCTGGCCGCGCACGGCGGTGAAGCTGATGCCCTGCAGCGCGTGCACCTCGCCGAACGACTTGCGGATGTCTTCGACATATACCGCCGGATCGCTCCCTGCGCTGCGCACTTCCGCTGTGTGCGAATCCGGTTTGTCCAAGCTCGGCATCAACTCTCCACTATCGGCTGGGCGGGCAATTCAGTTCGCCCCGGGCGGCGGGTCCCCACATCCCCTCGGGGATGATCCACTCCGTCGCGCGTGATGTTACCGGCGGTACGGATACGGGGTCGTTCCTTTGCCGAAGCAGTCATCCATCAAACGTGTCCTTGGTCACAAACTGACAGGTCTGCGAATAGCCGCTGATCCAGACCCAGACCAGACGGTCTGCTGATATTTCCGCACCTTGTCGGGCGTGCTCGCCGAACCATAGGCTGACAGGCGGGGAGACATTCATGGCCACGAGAGGGTAACCATGGCCGAGCCTGCGCAGCAGCCACGGGCAGCGCGCACCGGAGCGGGCCGACCTAAGGTGCTGACATCGTACGATCCGCGCACCGGGGAGGTCGTGGGCGATTACGCCATTATGGGCGCCGGTGAGCTGACCCGGGCCGTCCGCGCCGCCCGCACCACCGAACAGTGGTGGGCGGCACTGGGATTCGCCGGGCGCAAACGCTGGCTGCTGGACTGGAAGCGCGCCATCGCGCGCGGCACCCGTGAGCTCGTCGAACTCATCAGCAGTGAGACCGGCAAACCGCGCATGGACGCGGCCGTGGAAGTGACGCTGGCCGTGGAGCATCTGGATTGGGTTGCGCGCCACGCCGAGAAGACGCTGGGCCGCTCGACCCGCAGCACGGCCTGGTTCCGGCACGGCCGGGACGGGTCGATCGGGCGACTGCCGCTGGGCGTGATCGGCGTGCTCGGCCCCTGGCAGAATCCCGTTCTCGCACCGATGAATTCGATCGCCTCCGCCATGGCCGCGGGCAATACCGTGGTGTTCAAGCCGAGCGAGCTCACCCCCGGAGTCGGGGCGTGGCTGGCCGACACCTGGAACCGCCTGTCCCCGAATCAACCTGTGCTGCAGGTGGTTACCGGTGACAGCTCCACCGCCGCCGCCCTCTGCCGGGCGCGGGTGGACAAGATCGCCTACGCCGGATCCGCCGCCGGCGCCCGCGAGGTCACCGCGCTGTGCGCGCAGACCGCCACTCCCCTGGTGGTCGAGCAGGGTGGCCGCGGCGCCATGATCGTCCAGGTCGACGCCCGTCTCGACACCGCCGCGGCCGCAGCGGTATACGGCGCCATGGCCAATGCCGGGCAGCATCCGTCGGGCGTGCAGTGCGTGTACGTGGCGGACTCGGTGTACGAGCCGTTCCTGGAAATGGTGGCCTACCACGCCCGCAAGCTGCGCCCCGCCGCGGACAAGCGCGCCTCCTACGGGCCGATGGTGCTCGACGCCCATCTCGATGTGGTGCGCCGCCAGGTCCGCGATGCGCTGACCCGCGGTGGTCGGGCGGTGGTCGGCAGCCTGGAGTCCATTCGCGAGCCGTATATCGAACCGGTGGTGCTCACCGAGGTCCCGGAGATCAGCCTCGCCATTACCGGTGAGGCGGTGGGCCCGGTGCTGATCGTCAACCGGGTCGCCTCCATGGACGAGGCGGTGGAACGCGTCAACGCCCCTGAAAGAGTGCTCCCCGTAGCCGTTTTCACCCGCGACATCCGCAGCGTCCCCGAATTCGCCGATCGCCTCCGCACCGAACTGGTGACAGTCAATGCCACGCCGGTCTACGGCATCCACGGCCCCGGCCGCATCCGCGACCCGCAGTCCCTGCTCGAATTCGCCCGCACCCAAGCGATCATCGACAAACGCCACCGAGAACCCGTGGGGCTGAGCACCTTCGACAACCACCCCCAGCGCCTCCGCCTGGCAAGAGCACTCTTCCGCCTCCGCCACAAGGTCTGAGCTGGGTTTGATTGCCCTCCGCTTCGCTCCGGGCGGGTGTGGAGGGGCTGGACAGTCTGGGGGGTAGGGCTATTCGGCGTCTGGGGTGGGGGCTGAGCCCAGGAGTACCGCGCTCATGAGGGCGCGGACGCGGGCCAGGTTCTGGGGGCGGGTGTCGAAGCGGAGGCGGCGGCCTACGTCGATGACCTGGCCGATGGCGGCGTGGACGCGGAAGCGGGCTTCGATCTGGTCGCCTTCGAGCAGGTTGGCCCATTCCAGGACGTTCTGGCGCTGGATGGAGCGGAGCCGATGCTGTTCGGAGGCGGGCAGATTGGAGAATTCGGCGAAATAGACCGGGAGGATCTCCGGCATGGTGAAGGTCATGCGGGCGAAGCGTTCGGCAATGCGCACGGCGGCGTCGGCGCGGCTGGTGGCCTCCGACAGCGCTTCGGCATTGGCGATGGCCACGCGTTCGCCGGTGCGGTGGAAGGCGGCGGCGAGCAGATCGGATTTGCTGCTGAAGTAGCGGTAGACGCTGGAGGCGTTGATGCCCGCCGCGGCGCCGATCTCCTCGATACTGGCTTCGTGATACCCCTGCCGCCCGAAGATCCGGATGGCCTCGGTGAGCAGCTGTTCGCGTTTGGAGATGACGGGCAGGCCGCGCACGATCGGGTCGCCGGTGACGGGTGCGGGCGCGGGCGGCAGGTCGGCGCGCAGGATGTCCCAGCAGATGTCGTTGAGCAGGCTCACCAGGCGCGCGTTGGACAGCGCGGTGCGGTGCCCGGTCACGCTGCCGATGGCACTGAGCACGGCCGCGGCGCGCAGGCTGTTGTCGGCCGGGTCGGCCTCGGGGTACAGCTCGGCGATTGGCGCGGTGAAGGTGTCGTGCAGATCGGCGTAGATGACCCGGATGCGAGCGCGATCGGCACTCTCCAGATACCGCCGCTCCCAGCGGTACAGTCCGCCCTCGCGCCGGCAGTCGATGGTGTGCTCGGCGATGCCGCGGATCAGTGCGGTGAGTCGCGGTTCCGGTTCCAGCTCGGGATGGTCGGCGGCGTGGGCGGCATCGACCAATTGCTGCGCGCCCATCTCGGCGGCGGCGACCAGCATGGCGTATTTATTGCTGAAGTGCCGGTACAGCGCGGGCCCGGATATGCCGACCTCGGCGGCGATCTCGTCCACGCCGACCGGGTGATAACCCCGCTCAGCAAAGGCCCGGGCGGCGACGCCGACAATCTGGGCCTTGCGATTCTTGGGTCGGCGCCGGGGCCCCGGTTCGCCGGAAGGTCGCGCGGAAGCGAGTCCCACCTCGCTGCGATCGGCGACCATGCACTTTCTCCTTTTCCACGGCACCGGCTGTTGACAGTGCCGGACGAATCCACCTAAGTTAACCACAATTCGCACAGCCGAACACATCACCGGGAGCACTCATGAGCAACACCGCGACGACCCCGGGCTATACCGCCGTGCTCGACGGCCGGGTACTGCGTATCACCATCACCAATCCCAAGCGCAAGAACGCCATCGACTACGACACCATGCTCGGGCTCGGCGAGACGGTGCTTTCGGCATACGACAATCCCGCGGTGCGGGTGATCGTGCTCACCGGAGAGGGCGGCGACTTCTGTACCGGCGCGGATCTGTCGGCCAGCCCCGGCGAGGCGGCACGCGGAATCACGCCCGAGGACACCATGGTCGCGGCCAATCGGATGATCAAGGCGATCGTGGACGCGCCGATCCCGGTCATCGCCCGGGTGCGGGGTGCGGCCGCCGGTGTCGGCGTCGCCTTCGCCCTGGCCGCCGACCTGATCTACGCGTCCGAGGATGCCTATCTGCTGCTGGCCTTCATCAATATCGGTCTCATGCCGGACGGCGGTGCGGCGGCCATGGTCGCGGCGGCCGCCGGCCGCCCGCTGGCCGCCGAGATGGCATTGCTGGGCGATCGCCTGCCCTGCACCGAGGCGCAGCGGCGCGGTCTGATCACCGGCGTCTACTCCGATGCGGATCTCGAGGCGAAGGTCGAGGCCGCCGCCGCCAAGCTCGCACACGGCCCGCGCCGCGCCCTCGAGCTCACCAAGCGCGCACTGAACGCCGCGGCACTTCCCGCCCTCGACGCCGCACTGGCCGCGGAAGGGATCGGTCAGCCGGAGTTGTTGCGCGGGGCCGATTTCGCCGAGGGTGCGACGGCCATGCTGCAGAAGCGCAAGGCCGTTTTCGCGGAGTAGATCCCGGCCGAAAGCATGCCGGGATGACGAGGGGTCTGCCGGGATGACGGGGCTTGCCGGCAGCGCCGCTATCTCCCGGCGACGGTCAGTTCCCGGCGACGGGTTCAGTTCCCGACGGTCAGTTCCCGGCGACGGTCAGATAGATGAGTGCGACGTTCAAAGCCGTGATGATCGCAGCCACCAGCCAGGCGAGCAGGGTGGTGATGCGCCCGTTCACGTCGTCGCCCATGAGGGTGCGGTCGGTGGTGAAGCGCACCAGGGGAATCAGCGCGAACGGAATGCCGAACGACAGCACCACCTGCGAAATGATCAGCGCCCGAGTCGGATCCACGCCGAGGCCGAGCACCACCAGCGCGGGAATCAGGGTCACCACGCGGCGCACCAGCAGCGGGATGCGGTGGTGCAGCAGTCCCTGCATGATCATGGCCCCCGCGTAGGCGCCGACCGAGGTGGAGGCCAGGCCGGAGGCGAGCAGTCCGATGGCGAGCAGCAGTCCGGCCGCCGGCCCGAGCGTGTCCTGCACCGCGGCGTGCGCGGATTCGAGCGAGTCCACATCCTGCCGTCCGCGCAGCGTTTTTGCGGCCATGAGCAGCATGGCCAGATTCACCGCGCCCGCCAGCAGCATGGCCAGCCCGACGTCGTAGCGGGTGATGCGCAGCAGCCGGGCGCGGGCCGCACCGGCCTCGGGCTGGCCGTGCCGATCCCGGGCCAGTCCGGAGTGCAGATACACCGCGTGCGGCATGACGGTCGCGCCGATCATGGCGGCGGCGAGCAGCACACTCTCGGTGCCGTCGAAGCGGGGCACCAGCCCGCCGATGGTGGAGGAGACCGAGGGCGGCGAAATCACCACGGAGGCAATGAATCCGATGGCGATAATGCCGAGCATGCCCAGGATGATGCGTTCGAACGGCTGCTGCCCGCGCCGATTCTGCACCAGCAGCAGGCCCAGCGACACCACGCCGGTGATCACGCCGCCGAGCAGCAGCGGCAGCCCGAACAGCAGGTTGAGTGCGATGGCGCCGCCGACCACCTCCGCGAGATCCGTTGCGATGGCGACGGTTTCGGCCTGCCCCCAATAGGCCAGCCGGACACCGCGACTCGCCCGCTCCCGCACCACCTCCGGCAGTGACATACCGGTCACCAGGCCGAGTTTGGCCGAGAGGAATTGCACCAGCCCGGCCATGGCATTGGCCATCACGATGACCCACACCAGCAGGTATCCGAACTGTGCGCCACCGCTGATATTCGAGGCCACATTGCCCGGATCGACATAGGCGATGGCGGCGACGAAAGCTGGTCCGAGCAAGACCGTGGCTGATCTCGCTCGCTGGAATTTGGAGCGCGTATCGGCCAGGCTGGTACTCACAACAATAGATTACGGCTAACCGAACTTTTTGTTTAGACCTACCTTCAAGAAAGTGATCAGGCTGATAGCAGCGCCACGCCGCCACTCCCCCGAAGATCGACGCCGACTCCCTGAAGATCGACGCGAAAACGCCGAACGCCCCGGCGGATTCGCCGGGGCGTTCGGATCTTGCGCGAGTTCGGGGCTACTGCCCCGGCAGGCCGGGAATCAGATCCCGAGGCCGCGGGCCAGCACCGGCCAGGAGTTGAGGAACTCGTCGTTCCAGTAACCCCAGGAGTGCGTGCCGGTCGCCCGGAAGTTGTAGGTGGCCGGAATGCCGAGCGAGTCCAGCTTGGCCGCCAGATTGTGGCTGCAGTAGTTGGTGCCGGCCTCGATGGCCCCGCCGATGATCATCTGGTTGGCCAGGCCGTACTGACCGGGCAGCGCGTACGGACCGTCGAGGGCGTCGTACTGTCCGGGCAGACCGCTGCCGGAGGAGATGTAAAGCGCTGTGCCACGCAGCTTCTCGGCATTGACGACCGGATCGTTGGCCGCCCATTCCGGCGAATCCATCGGGCCGTGCATATTCGTGAGCTTGCCGCCGCCCCAGGTCTCGACGGTGAGGCGCATGAATTCCTGGCCGACCGGATCGGACATCTGGGCGCAACCGCTGTACGCGGCGGCGGCCTTGAACAGGCCCGGCCGCATTTCGGGCAGCTGCAGCACGGTGGTGCCGGAGGTGGAGATGCCGGCGACCGCGTTCACGCCGTTGGTGCCCAGGGCCGCGTCGATCAGCGGGGGCAGCTCATCGGTGAAGAAGGTCTGCCACTTGTTGACGCCGAGCGTCGGATCGGTGGTGTCCCAGTCCTGGTAGTAGCTCCACTTGCCGCCGATGGGCTGCACGACATTGACGTTCTTGTCGGCGAGGAAGCCGTTGACGATATTCGTCTTCTTGACCCACGAGGCGTCGTCCTGACCGCCGCCGGCGCCATTGAGGAGGTAGAGCGTCGGCTGCGGCACGGTGGCGTCGGCCGGGCGCTGCACATCGACCGGGTAGGTGGCGTCCATGGCCGCGGAGTGCACGTACAACCGGATGTTCCGGCCGTCCTTCATCTCCGCCTTGGTGATCTTCGACCCGTCCGGGGCGACCGGATCGGCGAGCAGCTTCTTGCTGTCGATGATCGGGTCGGCGCTCGCGGTGGGACCGCCGACACCGGCGACCATGCCGGTGAGAACTGCTGTGACGGCGAGGAAGGCAGCGGCTCGTGCACCGCGCCGGCGACCGGCAAGCCCGTTCCGGACATGTCTCCGAATCAATGTTCACACCTTCGCTGTGGTTCGTTGGTGCCGGTCTACGGCCTGTGCAATCGACGCGGTATCGGCCGATATTACGGAGTGGTCTCGCGACCGTGCTCGGCGAGTCCGCCCAGGGCCTGCACCCAGCCCTCGACGAGTCGCTTGATCTGCTCCAGGTCGAGTACCGCGCCCGCGAAGTCGAAGCGGGCGACGAGACCGTCCTGGGTGGTATCCACCGTGACGTCCAGATAGAGGTCGTCGGCGACCGGCTCCGGATACACCCGGGCGGGTCGCAGATCACGGTAGCGGAAACCGATGCGACCCACCGGAAGTCCGGCGATTGCGGCCGCTGTGTCGGGGTTCAGATGCTGCAGCAGGCCGAAGCCGACGCCCTGTGCGGGCACCTCGCGGCAGCGGTCGCGAATCTGCTCGAGCACGGATCCGGCGGCGGGCCCGCCGCGCCGCACCTCGTCGAAGTCCACGCCGTACACCCGCAGTGCGAAGGGGTAGGGCGTGCTGAACGCGCCCACGGTGCGATGTCCGGCGGGATCGCCCGGCACCCGCCCGTCGGCGACCAGCTGCACCACCGAACCCAGTGCGCGCCGGACCGATTCGCCGCTGTCGTCGAGCAGGGTGACGGCGAGCGCGCCGAGCAGGACCTCGTCGATGGTGGCGTCGTAGCGGCGGGCCACGGTATCCACGGCCGCCGCGCCCTCACCGGTGATGGAGACCGATACCCGGCCGCGGGCGATCGGCCCCTCGTCGGCGCCGAACACCTCCGCCGGATCCCGGCCCTCGGTGGCCGAGGTCAAAGAGGCACGCCACCACTCCAATTCGATGACCGTCGGGGCGGCGACCGCCCGGTCCGCGAGCGCCTGGGCAATGCCGACCGGATGCGCGTCCGCACTGGGCGGCGTGGCATGTCCGCCGGACCAGGAGGCCGTCAGGTCCTCGATGATGGTGCGCCACGAGGTGTCGTCCACCACGAGGCCGTTGGCGACCGCGACCAGAACGGCCGCGGGGCAGTCGATCGGATCGAGGGTCGGGTCCGCCTGTGCGCCGGCCATGAGCACGAAGCGAATATTGCGGCCCTTCTCCGGATCCAGCTCCGCCGCGGCGGCGTGGATGACCGCTTCGATCGGATCGCCCACCGCCTCGACGGCCGGATCCAGCTGCCAGACCTGGGCATCGCTCGAATTGGCCTGTGCCGGAATGTCCATGACGGCCGCTTCGCCGTCCCGGCGCAGTCGCGACCACAGTGCCGGATGCCGGTCCAGCAGGGTGCGCACCGAGCGCCGCACCCGGGAGCCGGAGACATCGGCCGCGATATCGAGCGTGATGGCCCGAACCCAGAGACCGGACGGCTCGACATCGAGCAGGCTCACAGCGCCCGCGGGCAGCGGAGAAACCTTGCCCACCGCGGTGAGTCGCGGACCCATGATCGGCGGCGCGGCCGGAGCAGCCGCAACCTGTGCAGGGGCTTCCGCCACTTCCGCGCCGGAGATCTCCTGCGCTTCCAGATCGATGGCGTCCGGAGTTCCCGCGCCGTCAGCGCCCAGAGCTCCTGCGCCGTCAGCGCCCAGAGCTCCTGCGCCGTCTGCGTCGGGAGATCCTGCGCTGTCAGCGCCCAGAATTCCCTGGCGGCGGGCGTCCAGGGATGCCCCTCCGTCAACATCCGGAGTTCCCTGGCGGCGGGCGTCTGGGGATTCCCCTCCGTCAGCCCGCTGCGATCCCTCGGCCGAGACCTGCGGACCTTCCTCGGCGGATGCCTCCGGACCCGCGCCCGAGGCAGA
The DNA here is from genome assembly GCF_040611495.1 of Nocardia sp. NPDC006630. Lineage (NCBI taxonomy): Bacteria > Bacillati > Actinomycetota > Actinomycetes > Mycobacteriales > Nocardiaceae > Nocardia > Nocardia sp. NPDC006630. The sequence goes on along the minus strand of NZ_JBEXOK010000005.1, from coordinate 351,640 downwards.
GTCTCCGATTTCCCTTGCGGCCGAGACTGCTTCGGCGGCAGACGTGCCCGGCGCCGAGGCGGCGATCTCGCCGGTGTCGAAGCCGGAGAAGAGCTTGTCGACGAACGCTTCCGCATCGGCGGCCGGGAACTCCTCGGCGGCAACGTAATCCGAGGCAGCGCTGTAACCCGAGGCGGTGTCGCTGTCCGGAGCCGGGGGCGTCCCGTCGGCGGCACGCAGTTTCACGCCGGAGGGCGGTGCGTCGAAGGTGATGATCGGCAGCACCTGGGTGGTGGCCCAGTCGGCGTCTTCCGTCACCTCTTCCGCGGCTTCTTCGCTTGCGGCAGGAGCACTTTCGCGTTCCAGCAGCGCAGCCAGCTGCGGCCCGATGACGGCGTACGCCTCCGCCGTGGTCAGCAGCTGATGCGTGATCGGCACGACGTGATCGGTAATGGTTCCGGTGACGAATCCCCGCCAGTCGTCCGGCGAGTGCGGGTGATCGTCGCCGCGCCCCTGCTCGGCGGAGAACAGGTCCATCTCCCCGTCGAAGACCTTCGGCCGGTACTGCGAGCCGAGTTCGACGGTGTGCACCGCGCCCCGGTAGATTCGGCGCAGCCGTTCGACGGTGAGCACCGCGAGGTCAGCGGGGATGGCCGCGTGCAGTGCGGCCAGCGCCTCATCGCTCAGATCGCTCATATCCCCGTCGGGGAAGGCTTCCTCGCCCACGCCGAGCGCCGCGAACTCATCCCGCACCGCGGCGGTGAAGTCCGCGAATTCGGCATCGGGGTAGGCGTCGAGATTGGCGAGGACGTCGACCCGCTCCCCCTCGGCCTGCAGTTCGGTGGCGATGGCGTGGGCCAGAATGCCGCCGAGGGAGTAGCCGAGCAGCCGGTACGGCCCCTCCGGCTGCACCTCGCGCATGGCGCTGACGTACCGCCGCGCCACCTCTTCGAGGGAGGCGGGCAGATAGTCGGCCTCGGTGAGCGCCGGGGACTGCAGACCGTACACCGGCTGATCGGCGGGCAGGAAGCCCACCAAACCGGCGTAACACCAGGACATTCCGACCATGGGCGGCGCGCAGAACAGCGGCGTCCGGCTGCCGGTGGCACGGATCGGCAGCACCACGGCCATGGCGCCGTCGGCGGCCGAATCGTAGTCGTGGCTGTTCTCCAGCGCCGCGGCGATACGGGCGGCGAGCCCGGTGACGGTGGGATCGGCGAAGAACCACGCGACCATGACCTGCGCCCCGGACAGCTTGCGCAGCTTGCTCACAATCTGGGTGGCCAGCAGCGAATTACCGCCGAGCGCGAAGAAGTCGTCGTCGACGCTGACCCGCTCCACCTCGAGCACCTCGGCGAAGGCGGCCGCGATGGTCTCCTCCAGCGAGGTGGACGGCGCCCGGTATTCGCGTTGCCGCAGTACGGGTTCCGGTAGCGCCTTGCGATCGAGCTTGCCGACCGGGGTGAGCGGAATCTCGTCGAGCACGACAATCGCGGTGGGCACCATATGCGGCGGCAGGCTCAGCGCGGCGTACGCCTGCAAATGCTCCGGTTCGAGGGCGTTGCCGAGCACGTACGACACCAGAACCGTTGCCCCGGAGGCATTCTTGCGCCCGACCGTGATGGCGAAGTCCACATCCGGATGCCCGCCGAGCACCGCGTCGATCTCACCGAGTTCGATGCGGAAGCCGCGGATCTTCACCTGGAAGTCGGAGCGCCCGACGTAGTCGAGTTCCCACTTCGTATCCGGCAGTGCGGTATTGCCGCCCCGGTCCGCCGGATCGGCGTACCAGCGCACCACATCGCCGGTGCGGTACATGCGTGATCCCGCTGCGCCCCAGGGGTTTGCGACGAAGCGTTCGGCCGAGAGCCCCGCCCGATTGCGATAGCCGCGCGCGAGCGCGCCACCGGCCAGGTACAGCTCCCCCGCGACACCCGGCGGCACCGGGTTCAGGCGGCCGTCCAGCACCAGCGCCGACATACCGTGCACCGGTGTGCCGATGGTGATGTGGCGGCCCGGTGTGAGCTGCGCGTAGGTGGAGATGATCGTGGTCTCGGTCGGGCCGTAGGCATTGTGATAGACCCGGCCCGGGGCCTTCCAGCGGCTGACCAGCTCCGGCGAGGTCACATCGCCGCCGATCGACAGCATGACGAGCTGCGGCTGTTCGGCCGGATCGAGGGTGCTCAGCACCGCCGGGGTGAGCAGCGCGTGCGTCACGTTCTCACTGCGCATGAGCTCGCCGAGCTCGGCGCCGCCCAGGATCTCCTTGGGCACGATCACCAGGGTCGCGCCGATGTAGAAGGCGCACACCCACTCCAGCACCGACGGATCGAAGCTGGGTGAGCAGTTGTGCAGCATCCGGTGCCCGGGGTCGAGCTCGTACCGGGCCACTGCGTAGTCGGCGAGGCCGCCCACACCGGCGTGCGTGACGGTGACACCCTTGGGCATACCGGTGGAGCCGGAGGTGTAGATGACGTAGGCCGGATGCTGCATGCGCAGTGGCGCAAGGCGATCCGCGTCGCTGACGGGCGCGGCCGAGCGGGCGACGCACTGCTGATCGGTCGCCGGATCGTCCAGGCAGAGCCATTCGAGCGTCTCGGGCAGACCGTCCAGATGGGCCTTACCGGTGATGCCGATAATGGCGCCGGAGTCGATCACCATGTGCCGCACGCGATCCGCCGGATACGTCGGGTCGATCGGTACGTGCGCCCCGCCCGCCTTGGCGACTGCGAGCACGGCCGCGACGGTCTCGAACGACCGCGGGAAGGCCACGGCGACAAGCTTTTCCGGGCCGACACCGCGATCGATGAGCACCCGCGCCAGCTGCGACGAGTAATCGTCCAGCTCGCCGTAGGTGATGGAGTGCCCGCGGTAGCGCACCGCGATCCGGTCCCGGCCCAGGCGCAGACCGGCGGTGAGCAGATCGGGCAGCAGCCCGGTCGCCATGACCTCATCTCCGTGCACATGGGTGAGCAGCTGGTATTCCTCGTCGCCGAGCAGCGCGAGATCGCCGACGGGCGTCTCGGGGCCGCCGGCGATGGCGGCGAGCAGCCGTTGGAAGCGGTCGGCGAAGACTCCGATGGTGGCGTAGTCGAACAGGTCGTGCGCGAAGGTGAAGGCCGCCTGCAGGCCCGCCTGATCGCTGCTGCTCATGGTCAGCGACAGATCGACCTGCGAGGTCTCGACCTCGGATTCCAGTGCGGCAATGCGCAGTTCGGGCAGCTCGACATCATTGTCCGGCAGGTTCTGGAAGGCCAGCATGACCTGGTACAGCGGATTGCGGGCGGTGGAGCGCTCCGGATTGAGCAGATCCACCAGCCGCTCGAACGGCACCTCGGCATGTGCGAAGGCGCGCAGATCGGCGTCCTTGGTGCGGGCCAGCAGCTCCTCGAAGCGCAGCTCGCCCGGCACCTGGGTGCGCAGGACCAGCGTGTTCACGAACATGCCGATGACGTCGTCCAGCTCGGCCGCGCCACGACCGGCGACAGGTGTGCCGATGGCGATGTCCTCGGTCCCGGACAGCCGGGCCAGGAAGATGGCCAGCGCGGTGTGCACCACCATGAACAGCGTGGCGTGCTGCTCCCGCGCGATCCGCTGCAGCCCCTGGTGCGTCGCGTCGTCGATCGCGAATTGCACACTGCCGCCGCGGAAGGACTGCACCGGCGGGCGCGGGCGATCGGCGGGCAGATTCAATTCGTCGGGCAGTCCGGCGAGTTCGGTCCGCCAGTACGCGGTCTGCCGCGAGATCAGGCTGTCCGGATCGTCCTCGGACCCGAGCAGTTCGCGCTGCCACAGCGCGTAGTCGGCGTACTGCACCGGCAGCGGCGTCCAGGCCGGCGCGGTGTGTGCCGACCGCGCCATATAGGCCATGACCAGATCGCGGGCCAGCGGGCCCATCGACCAGCCGTCCGAGCTGATGTGATGCGTGACCACCACCAGCACGTGTTCGATCGTCTCGGCGACATGCAGGCGGAAGAGCTTGACCCGCAACGGAGTATCGCGCGTCACCTCGAACCCGGCGGTGAGCAGTGCGCCCACCCGCTCGGCCACCGCATCGACGCCGATCACCTCGGGTGCGAGCTGCGGCACCGCCTGTTCGGCGGGCAGCACCACCTGCTGCGGCGCGCCCCCGGTCTCCGGATAGATGGTCCGCAGCGTCTCGTGCCGCCGCACCAGATCCGCGACGGCCTGCTGCAGCGCCTCGGTATCCAGCTCACCGGTCAGCCGCAGCGCGATCGGCAGATTGTAGGCCGAGGAGGTGGGATCGAACTGGTTCAGGAACCACATGCGCTGCTGCGCGAGGGACAGCGGCACCTGCTCCGGACGCGGTCCGGCCACCAGCCTGGGTCGCGGCGCGGCGGCCTCGGAACCCGAAATCCGCTGTGCGAGTGCGGCAACCGACGGCACCTCGAACAGGTCCCGTACGCCGAGACCGGTATCGAGCGCGGCGTTCACGCGCGCGATGACGCGGGTGGCGACCAGCGAATTACCGCCGAGCGCGAAGAAGTCGTCGTCCAGACCGACCTGCTCGAGCCCGAGCACCTGGGCGTACACCTCAGCCACGGTCTGCTCGGCGTCGGTGACCGGAGCCCGGAATTCGTGCGCGGCCGCGAAATCCGGCGCGGGCAGCGCCCGGCGATCCAGCTTGCCGGAGGGATTGACCGGGAACTCGTCCAGCACCACGAACGCCGCAGGCACCATGTATCCCGGAAGACGTTCCGCGAGTGCGGCTTTCAGCTCCGAAGTATCGACCGCACGCCCGGTGACGGGCACAACGTAGCCGACCAGCTGATCACCGAGCCGCTCGTCACCCCGCAGCACCACCACCGCTCGCGCGACGGAAGCCTGTGCCGTGAGCGCCGCCTCGATCTCGCCGAGCTCGATCCGCAGACCGCGCAGCTTCACCTGGAAGTCGGTGCGGCCCAGGTACACCAGCTGACCGCGATCGGTCCACCGCACCAGATCACCGGTGCGGTACATCCGCGCGCCACGCTCACCGAACGGATCGGCCACGAACCGGTCCGCGGTCAGGTCTGCGCGACCGTAGTACCCGCGCGCCAACTGCGCACCGGCCAGATACAGCTCACCCGCCATACCCGGGGCGACCGGATGCAGCCGCGCGTCGAGCACGTACGTCTGCGCGTTCCACACCGGCGCACCGATCGGCACCGCACCCGAAACCTGTTCGCCGACAGCGGCATAGGTGGCGTGCACGGTGAATTCGGTGGGTCCGTAGAGATTGTGCAGTTCCGCGCCGGAGATGCGCCGGAAGGCGGCGACCGCATCGCCGGTGAAGGCCTCACCCGCGACCAGCAGCGTGCGCAGCGAGGTGAGCGCCGCCGGATCGGCGCTGTCGGTGAAAGCACTCAGCATGGACGGCACGAACGAGGTCATGGTGACCCGCTCGGCGGCGATCACCTCGGCCAGGTACGCCGGATCGCGGTGCCCGTCGGGCGCGGCGATCACCAGTCGGGCGCCGACGGCGAGCGGGCCGAAGAGCTCCCACACCGAGACATCGAAGGTGGCCGGGGTCTTGAGCAGCACCACATCATCGGCGCCGATCGCGTATTCGCCGGTGATCCAGCCGATCTGATTGACGGCCGCGGCGTGCGAGACCGCGACACCCTTGGGCCGTCCGGTCGAGCCGGAGGTGAAGATGACGTACGCGGTATTCGCCCCGTGCAGCGGCGCGAGGCGTTCGGCATCCCGGATCGGGGCATCGGAGTAGCCCGACAGCTCGATCGCATCGATGACCGCGACCGGGCCGTCGTAGGCGAAATCATCACCGCGCGTGGTGAGTACGCACGCGGGCCGCGCCGTCTCGAGCACGTGCTCGAGACGATCGGCCGGCTGATCCAGATCCAGCGGCACATAGGCGCCACCGGCCTCCAGGACGGCGTAGATGGCGACCACCAGCTCCACCGAACGCCGAATGCCCAGCGCCACCAGTGATTCCGGCCCCACGCCCGCGGCGATCAGATGCCGTGCCAGGCGATGCACCCGCGAGGCCAGCTCGTCGTAGGACACTTCCCGGCCCTGGTAACGCAGCGCCGCGGCGTCCGGAGTCAGCACGGCCCGCGCCTCGAACTTCGAGAACAACTGTCCCGCAGGCAGTTCCAGCGCCGTATCGTTCCAGTCGGTGAGCACCTTTCGGCGCTCGTCGAAGCCGAGCACGTCGATATCGCCGACGATCCGGTCGGCATCGGCGGTGACCGCGACCAGTATCCGCCGGAAGCGGTCGGCGAAGTGCTGCACCGTCGCCTCGTCGAAAAGATCGGTGGCATAGGTGAACAGCCCGGTCATGCCCTGCGGCGTGCCGTCGGCGTCGGCGCGCTCGCCGACGGTCAGCTGCAGATCGAACTTGGCCAGCGGCACATCCAGTTCCACCGCCGAGACCGAGACGCCGGGCAGTTCCAGTTCCGAGGTGGCCAGGTTCTGGAAGGTCAGCATGGTCTGGAACAGCGGATGCCGGGCCTGCGAGCGGGCCGGGTCCAGCACCTCCACCAGGCGCTCGAACGGCACATCGGCGTGGCCGAAGGCGGCGATATCGCTGTCGCGCACCGTATTCAGCAGTTCCCCGAAGGAGTCGGCCGGATCGATCTCCGCGCGCAGCACCAGGGTATTGACGAACATGCCGATGAGGTCGTCGAGCGCGGCGTCGCCGCGGCCGGCGACCGGTGCGCCGATGGCGATGTCACCGGTGCCCGACAGCCGCGCCAGCAGGGTCGCGAAGGCCGCGTGCACCACCATGAACAGGGTGGCGCTGTGCTCCTGCGCCACCCGGTGCAGTCCGGCGTGCACGAGCGCGTCGATCTCGAAGACCAGGGTGGCGCCGCGCCCGGAGGCCACGGCGGGGCGCGGGCGGTCGCCCGGCAGTTCGAGCTGGTCCGGCAGTCCCGCCAGCGCGGTGCGCCAGTGGTCCAGCTGCCGGGTCAGCAGTGAGTCGGGATCGCTTTCCTCGCCGAGGATTTCGCGCTGCCACAGCGCGTAATCGGCGTACTGCACCGGCAGCGGCGTCCACTCCGGTTCCCGGCTCTGCAGGCGGCTCAGGTACGCGGTCATGAGGTCGCGGGTGAGCGGTCCGGCGGAGAAACCGTCACCGGCGATGTGGTGGACCACGCACACCAGCACGTGGTCGTCGGCGGCCAGCCGCAGCAGGCGCAGGCGCAGCGGCGGCGCGGTGGTCACATCGAAACCGGCGATGGCCGCCTCGGCCACGGCGGCAACAAGATTCGCCTCGGTGGCATCCACCATCGGCAGCGAGGGCATGGCCTCGGGATCGTCGCCGGAGAGCACCACCTGGTGCCCGACACCGTCGGACTCCGGGTAGATGGTGCGCAGCACCTCGTGCCGCTCCACCAGATCACGCACGGCGGCGCGCAGTGCGGGCACGTCCAGCGGCCCGGTGATGCGCAGCGCGGTGGGCAGATTGTAGGTCGCCGAGCCGGTATCGAAGCGGTTCAGGAACCACATGCGCTGCTGGGCGTAGGACAGCGGAATCCGTTCCGGCCGTTCCATGGCGCGCAGCGGTGCGATCAGGGCGCCGACGTGCTCACCGAGCGTCCCGGCGAGTTCCGCCACGGTCGGCGCATCGAAGAGGGCCCGCACCGGCACCCGCGCGCCGATGGCAGCACCCAGCCGGCCGACCACCTGGGTGGCGCTGAGCGAATTGCCGCCGAGCTCGAAGAAGTCGTCGTCCGCACCGACGCGTTCCGCACCGAGCACCGAGGCGAACACCTCGGCCACGGTCCGCTCGGCGGTGGTGGACGGGGCCCGGTAGGCCCGCGCCTGGAACTCGGGTATCGGCAGCGCTTTACGGTCCAGCTTGCCGCTGGCATTGAGCGGCAGGGCCTCGAGCCGGACCACAGTGGCGGGCACCATATACGACGGCAGCGCCGCCCGGACATGCGCCAGCAGCGCGGCATCACCCACTCGCGCACCGGATTCGAGCACCACATAGGCCACGAGCCGATCACCCGTCGCGGCCCGCACCAGCGACACCGCGGCACGATGCACCGCACTGTGGCTCAGCAGCACCGTCTCGATCTCGCCGAGCTCGACACGCTGACCGCGCAGCTTCACCTGGAAGTCACTGCGGCCCAGATACTCCAGCGCATAACCCTCGACGTCCGGGTCGGCCACCCAGCGCACCACATCACCGGTGCGATACAACCGCTCACCACCGGCATGCGCGACAAACCGCTCCGCCGTCAACGCGGGCGCACCGAGATAACCGCGCGCCAACTGCACACCGGCCACATACAGCTCGCCCGCCGCCCCGAACGGCACCGGCTGCAACTGCCGATCCAGCACATGCACACGTGTATTGGCGACCGGGCTGCCGATCGGCACCGCGACGCCCGCCGACCGGTCCGCGGGATGCGCAGTGACCACGGTCGCCTCGGCCGGGCCATACCAGTTGACCAGCGCCGTATCCGGCAGCGCCGCAACGGACTTCGCGGCGGTCTCGGCGGACAGCGCCTCACCGGCGGCGAACACCCAGCGCAGCTGCGCCGAAGCGGGCACCGCCGAGGTCGCCGCACCGTCGAGGTACGCCTCGAGCATGGACGGCACGAAATGCACCGAGGTGACGCCGTAGTCGGCGATCATGCGCGCGATGTAGGCCGGATCGCGATGTCCGTCCGGCTCCGCGACGACCACCGCCGCACCGGTCTGCAACGGCCAGAACAACTCCCACGTGGAGATGTCGAACGTGATCGGCGTCTTGTGCAGCACCACATCCCCCGCACCGTGCGGGTAGGTGCGCTGGGCCCAGCGGAACTGATTGGCCATCTGCCGGTGCGTGATCACCACGCCCTTGGGACGACCGGTGGAACCGGAGGTGTACATGACGTATGCCGCATGATCCGGCCGTACCGCGGCCGCACCGACGAACTCGATATCGTCGGCGCCCGCCACGGCTTCGATGAAGAAAAGCGTTACACCCGAAGCGGTTTCGAACGAATCATCGCCGCGGGTCAGCACGCATACCGGGGCCGAACCGGCCAGCACGTATTCATTGCGCTCCGCCGGATGATCGGGATCGACCGGCACGTACGCACCGCCGGCTCGCAGCACGGCATAGAGGGCGACAACGAGGTCGATGCTGCGCCGCATGGCGACCGCGACCCGTGTCTCCGGTCCGACGCCGCGCAGCGTGAGTTCCTGCGCCAGCCGCCGCGAGCGCGCATCGAGTTCGGCATAGGTCAGCGTGGTGTCGCCGAACATCACCGCGAGCGCATCGGGCGTACGCGCCGCCTGCGCGTCGAACAGTGTCAGCAGCGTCGAATCATCGAGCAGCTCGGCCACTTCGGTGGCATTGACGGTGTCGAGCGCTTCGCGCTCGCTGTCCAAGAGCGCGTCCACCTCGCCGACTCGCGCCCGCGGATCGGCGCCGAAGCGGCCCAGCAGCAGTGCGAGCCGCTCCGCGAGCGCTTCCGCCGCCGCATTGTCGAACAGATCGCGCAGATACTTGAGAGTGACCCGCAGCGTCTTGCCCGGCGTCACCATGACGGTCACCGGATAGTGCGTGCCATTGGCCGCCGAGGTGCCGAGCAGGCCCACCCCCTCGATGGGCGCGGCCGCCTCGTCCAGCGCCGCATCGTCCACCGGGAAGGAGGCGAACACCACCAGCGAATCGAAAATCCCGTCTATGCCGGTGATTTCCTGGATTTCGCCGAGGCCGAGGTAGTGGTGATCCAGCAGTGCCGCCTGCTCGTCCTGCAGCTGCCGCAGCACATCGGCGAGGGTGTCGGCGGCATCGAGCCGCACCCGCACCGGAATGGCATTGAGGAACAGGCCGACCATGGTCTCGATGCCCGCCAGCTGCGGCGGGCGGCCGGAGACCGTTGCACCGAAGACCACGTCGTCACGATCGGTGCTGCGCCCGATGAGCAGACCCCAGGCCGCCTGCACGATGGTGTTCACCGTGACGCCGGTCTCGGCGGCGACCGCGCTCAGCGCGGCGGTATCTGCGGCGGACAGCTCGAAGCCCAATTCGCCGATGCCCGCGGAGATTTCGCGCGACCGGTCGACCGGCGCCAGCGGCGACGGCTCGGTGAATCCGGCGAGCGCCTCCTGCCAGGCCGCCCGCGCGGCATCGCGATCCTGTGCGACCAGCCAGGCCAGATAGTCCCGGTAGGAGCGCACCGGCGGCAGCAGCGCCGGATCCCCGCCGAGCGCGTAGAACGCCAGCATGTCCTGCATGAGCAGCGGCAGCGACCAGCCGTCGAGCAGAATGTGATGGCTGGTGACGAACAGCTGATACCGCTCCGGCGCGGTGCGCACCAGGGTGAACCGCAGCAGCGGAGCGGACCGCATATCGAAGTGGCCGCTCATCTCGGCGGCCATCAGCCAGTCGGTGCGCGCGGGGGCCGCGCCCGGCTCGCGATCGCCGAGATCCATATAGCGCCAGGGCACTTCGAGATCGTCGACGACCACCTGCAGCGGGTTGCCCGCGGAATCCTCCGCGAAGGCGACACGCAGATTCACATGCCGGTCCAGCATGGCCTGCGCGGCGGCGCGCAGTCGGGGAATATCGAGTTCACCGCCGAGCTCGACGGTGAACTGCACCATGTACGCATCGACAGAGGATTCGGCCAGCAGCGCGTGGAAGAGCATGCCCGACTGCAGCGGCGTGAGCGGCCAGACATCCGACATGGCCGGGTAGATCTCTTGCAGCCGTTCGCGATCCGCATCACTGATCTGCACCAGCGGACCGGTGGACAGCTCCAGCTCGCCCGAACCCGGTGTCACCGATTCGGCGATCTCCGCCAGCCCCGCCACGGTGCGCGCGGCGAAAACATCCTTGGCCTTGAACGCCAAACCCTGTGCCCGCGCCCGGGACACGATCTGAATGGAGGTGATGCTGTCGACGCCGAGGGCGAAGAAATCATCGTCCAGCCCGACCTGCTCGACCCTCAGCACCTCGGCGAAGATATCCGAGATCAGTTGCTGCGCAGGTGTTTCCGGAGCCCGATAGGCGGTCACGGCCAGTTCCGGCGCGGGCAGCGCGGCGCGATCGAGCTTGCCGACGGGCGTCAGCGGGATCTCGTCCAGCACCGTGATCCCGGCGGGCACCATATGCGGCGGCAGCGCGCTCTCGGCCAGCGCCGTCAGGTCGGCCACATCCACGGTTGCGCCGGGTGCGGCATGCACGTAGGACACCAGAACCGTTGCGCGGTCCTGCACCTGGTGACCGACGGTCACCGCGAAATCGACGGACTCGTGCCCGGCGAGCACGGCGTCGATCTCCCCGAGCTCGATCCGGAGCCCGCGAATCTTCACCTGGAAGTCATTGCGCCCCAGGTATTCCAGTTCACCGTCGGCAGTCCAGCGCACCAGGTCGCCGGTGCGGTACAGCCGGGAACCACTGTCGTCGAACGGATTCGCCACGAACCTGGTCGCGGTGAGCCCGGGCCGCCGATGGTAACCGCGCGCCAGCAGCACGCCGGCCACATACAGCTCGCCCGCCACGCCCGGTGCGACCGGCCGCAACCGCTCGTCCAGCACGTACTCGACGGCACTGCGAATGGGCGTGCCGATGGTGACCGGACGCTCCGGCGACAGTTCGGCGCTATTGGTCCAGATGGTGGTCTCGGTGGGTCCGTAGCCATTGAGCAGCGACCGCTCGCCGTCGGCGATCGGAGTCACCCAGCGCCGCACCACCTCGGGCGGGCAGGCCTCGCCGACGGCCACCACGACCCGCAGTTCGTCCAGCCCGTTCGGGTCCAGTGAGGCCAGCACCGACGGCGTGATCACCGCATGGCTGACCGACTCCCGGGCCAGCAGCGCACCCAGATCCTCGCCGCCGTAGACCTCGGGCGTGGCCACGACCAGGGTGGCCGCCGAACCGAGGGCGATGAGCTGTTCGTAGATCGAGGCGTCGAACGACGGGGACGCCACCTGCAGCACCCGGGATTCGGGCGTGACCCGGAAGCGCTCGCGCAGCTCCTCGGTCACGCCGGACAGACCTGTATGCGAGACGACCACGCCCTTGGGCAGACCGGTCGATCCGGAGGTGTAGATCGTGTACGCCGGATGTTCGGCCCGCAGCGGCTGCACCCGGTCGGCATTGGTCACCGGTTCGGCCGGGTAGCTCTGCAGCTGCTCGCCGAGGTCGGCGGTGTCCAGTTCCAGCCAGGTCACCGCGTCCGGCAGCTCGGCGCCCCGGCCGCCGACGGTCAGACCCAGCACCGCCTGCGAATCGGTGACCATGTGCAGTACCCGGTCGGCCGGATAGTTCGGGTCGACCGGGACGAATCCGGCGCCGGTCTTGGCGACCGCCCAGATGGCGAGCACCGATTCGACCGAGCGCGGGATGGCGAGGGCCACCAGGTCCTCGGGCCCCACGCCCCGGTCGATCAGCAGCCGGGCCAGCCGGGTCGAGCGCTCATCGAGCTCGGCATAGCTGAGCTGGTCATATGCCTGTGCGGCATCGGCCAGGACGAGGGCAACCCCGGTCGGGTTGGCCTCGACCGCGGCCGAGAGCAACTGCGGCAGTGTGGGGACGCGGGGACGTCTGGTGCGGGTGGGCCGTACACGAGCTGTACGGGTCATGCGCGCACCGCCCGAATCGCGCTGTGCCGCTGGCCGACCACCCGAATCATGAAGATGTCCCTCATCCTGTCCGTTGTTGCTCGTGCCGCCGGTACACCCCCCGAAATGAATCGAGTGTGCGCGGGGTGTGTTACTCGGCCAGCCGGGGACAGCCGGTAATCACCGTGCACGGCCGCCGGGAGCGACCTGCAACATCGAAACAGGGTTATCGGGGTGCCTCTCCGATAACGCTCGATATTACGGATTGTTCGCGCGACCGTGGTCGGCGAGTCCGCCCAATGCCTGTACCCAGCCCTCCACAAGTCGCTTGATCTGCTCCAGGTCCAGCACCGCGCCCGCGAAGTCGAAGCGGGCGACGAGACCGTCCTGGAGGGTGTCGACGGTGACGTCCAGGTAGACGTCATCGGCGACCGGATCCGGATACACCCTGGCCGGGCGCAGATCGCGGTAGCGGAAACCGATGCGCCCGGCCGGCAGTGCGGCCGTTTCGGCAGCGGTCACGGGATTCAGATGCCGCAGCAATCCGAATCCCACGCCTCGGGACGGAACCCGCCGGCAGAGGTCGCGGATCTGTTCGATCACCGCTCCGGCCGCCGGGCCGCCGCGGCGCACCTCGTCGAAATCCGCACCGGTCAGCCGCAGTGCCAGCGGGTAGGAGGTGCTGAAGGCCCCGACCGTGCGGTGATCGGCGGGATCGCCGAGCACCCGCGCGTCCGCGATCAACCTGACCACCGAACCGAGTCCGGCCCGCGCCGAAGCGCCGCTGTCGTCCAGCAGGGTTACCGCGAGCGCGGTGAGCAGTACCTCCTCGAGATTCGACCGATACGAGCTCGCCACCGCCTCGACGGCCGACGCGCCCTCACCGGTGATGAACACCGAGACCCGGCCGCGGCTGATCGGGTCCGCGCCCGCGCCGAGCACCGCCGCGAGCGCCATGCCCCGGGACTCCGAGCCCAGAGCCGCATGCCACCAACCCATTTCGCTGACGGTCGATATCGCCGCGGCCCGTGCGGCGAGCTGCTCCGCGAGCACGGCCGGATGCGTGTCCGCGCCGGGCGGCGCGGCCTGACCCGACCAGGACGCGGTCAGCTCCTCGATAATGGTGTGCCACGAGGTGTCGTCCACGACCAGGCCGTTGGCGACCACGACCAGCACCGCCGCCGGGCCGTCGGCCGGATCGAGAGTCGGATCCGCCTGGACGCCCTGCATCAGCACGAAGCGAATATTGCGGCCCTTCTCCGGATCCAGCTCCGCGGCGGCGGCATGGACGACGGCCTCGATCGGATCGCCCACCGCCTCGACGGACGGATCCACCTGCCACACCATCGCATCGCGGGAATTCGCCTGCGCCGGAATATCGAGCACGCTCGCCGGCCCGTCCCGCCGCAGTCGCGAGCGCAGGGCGGGATGCCGATCGAGCAGGGCCGCCACCGCGCGCCGGACCCGTGACCCGGAGACATCGGCCGCGATCTCCAGCGTGATCGCCCGGACCGACCGGCCCGACCGCTCGACCTCGAGCAGTTCCATCGCACCGGCCGGGAGCGGCGAGATCGTGCCCACCGCGGCCAGGCGCGGTCCCATGACGGGCAGGGCCCGCGGCGCGGCGACGGGATCCACGGCGAAGACCGGCAATGCCCGGGAACCGGTATCGACGGGAGAAGGATCCATTCGGGTCCGCAGAGTCACGCCCGGCGGCGGGCCCGAGCTGGTGATGACCGGAAGTACCTGCGTGACAGCCCAATCGGCGACCGGATCCAGGTCCGGTTCGGCCGGCTCTGCGATCTCCTCGACAAGATCGCCGGCCGACTCCTCGGCAGTTTCGCCGGCCGCTTCGGTGGTGTCGCCGGTCCGCTGATCGGCGGCCGCGAGCACGGCGGCCAGTTTCGGGCCGATGATCGCAATGGCCTCGGGGGTGACCATCAACTGGTGCAGGAACGGGATGGGATGGTCGGTGATCGCCCCCGTGACGAACGCACGCCAGTCCGCGGCGGTGTGCGGATAGTCGTCGATGCCGCGGATCTCGGCTCGGAAGAGATCCATATCGCCGTCGAAAACGTCCGGCCGATAGGCGGATCCGAGTTCGACGGTGCGCACCGCGCCCCGGTAGATGCGGCGCACGCCCTCCAGGCTGAGTACCGCGAGGTCGGCGGGAATGGCCGCGTGCAGCGCGGCCAGCGCCTCATCGCCCAGATCCTGCAGATCCCCTTCGGGGAAGTCCTCCGTGCTGACACCGAGCGCCGCGAACTCGTCGCGCAGTGCGCTGCGGAAGTCGGACATGTCGGCCTCCGGGTAGGCGTCCAGGACGGCCAGCACATCGGTGCGCTCGCCCTGGGCACGGAGTTCGGTGCCGATGGCCTGGGCCAGCACACCGCCGAGTGAATAGCCGAGCAGCCGGTACGGGCCCTCCGGCTGGATGGCCCGCATCTCCGCGATATAGCGGCGGGCCACCTCGGTCAGCGATTGCGGCTGGTAGTCGTCCTCGGTCAATGCCGGGGACTGCAAGCCCAGAATCGGCTGATCCTCGGGCAGGTAGCGCGCCAAACCGGCGTAGCACCAGGACATTCCGGCCATCGGTGGCGCACAGAACAGCGGTGTGCGGGTACCTGTGGCGCGAATGGGCAGCACCACCTGTAGCGCCGCGTCAGCCGTAGCGCTGTCGGCGCTGCTGCCGAGCGCGGCCGAAACCTGTTCGGCCAGACCGGCGACGGTCGGATCGGTGAAGAACCAGGCGACCATGACCTGCGCGCCGGTCAGCTTGCGCAGCCGGCTCACCACCTGGGTGGCCAGCAGGGAATTGCCGCCGAGGGTGAAGAAATCGTCATCCCTGCCGACGCGGTCGGCGGCGAGCACCTCGGCGAAGGCGGCGGCGACGGTCTCCTCCATCGGGGTGACCGGCGCGCGGTATTCCCGCTGTGCCAGTACCGGTTCCGGCAGGGCCGCCCGATCCACCTTGCCGATCGGGGTCAGCGGAATCTCGTCCAGCACCACGATCGCCGACGGCACCATATGCGTCGGCAAACTGCGCGCGGCATATTCGAGCAATCGCTCCGGCTCCGCTGCCACGCCCGGCACGGGCCGCACATAGGAGACGAGAATCGTTGCGCCGGCGGGGTTCTTGCGGCCGAGGGTGAGCACGAAGTCCACCGCATCGTGCCCGGCGAGCACCGCGTCGATCTCGCCGAGTTCGATGCGGAAGCCGCGGATCTTCACCTGGAAGTCGGAGCGCCCGACATAGTCGAGCTTCCAATCCACCGACGGCACAGCGCGATTGCCGGATCGCAGCGCCGGATCGGCATACCAGCGCACCACATCGCCGGTGCGGTACATTCGCGATCCCGGTCTGCCCCAGGGGTTTGCGATGAATCGCTCCGAGGTCAGTCCGGGCCGGTTGCGGTAACCGCGCGCCAGCGAGCCGCCCGCCAGGTACAGATCGCCCGCGACGCCCGGCGGCACCGGACGCAGGCGGGCATCGAGCACCAGGGCCGAAACACCGTGCACCGGTGCGCCGATGGTGATCTGGTCACCGGCTTCGAGCCGGGCGAACGAGGAGATGACGGTGGCCTCGGTGGGGCCGTAGGCATTGTGATAGACCCGGCCGGGCTGCCATTTGGCCAGCAGTTCCGGTGTGGTCACATCGCCGCCGACGGTCAGCAGCCGCAATTGTTCCTGATCGGCCGGGTCGAGGGTGCCCGCCACCGCAGGGGTGAGGATCGCATGCGTCACGCTCTCGGAACGCAGCAGCTCGGCCAGTTCCGGGCCGCCCATGATCTCCGAGGGCACGATCACCAGCACCGCACCCATATGGAAGGCGCACACCCATTCCAGCACCGACGGATCGAAGCTCGGTGAGCAGTTGTGCAGCATGCGATGCTGCGAATTCAGCTCGTAGCAGGCCACCGCGTAGTCGGCGAGACCGCCGAGACCGGCATGGGTGACGGTGACGCCCTTGGGCATACCCGTGGATCCGGACGTGTAGATCATGTACGCCGGATGCTGCGCGCGCAGCGGCGTGATCCGATCGCCATCGGTGATCGGCGCCGCCGATTCGGTCATCAACCGGGCGTCGGTCGCCGCATCGTCCAGTGCCAGCCATTCCACGTCGCCGGGCAGCGTGCCGAGGTGCGCGGTGCCGGTAATGCCCAGCGCCGCACCGGAATCCGCGATCATGTACCGGACCCGGTCGGCGGGATAGGTCGGGTCGACGGGCACATGCGCCCCACCGGCCTTGGTGATGGCCAGGACGGCGGCCACCATTTCGAACGACCGCGGGAAGGAGACCGCGACCAGCGTTTCCGGTCCGACGCCGCGTGCGATGAGCACCCGCGCCAGCTGCGAGGTGTAGTCGTCGAATTCACCGTAGGTGATGGAGTGACCGCGGTAGCGGATAGCGGTGCGGTCGCGGCCGAGGCGCAGTCCCCGGGTGAGCAGGTCCGGCAGCAGCCCCGCCTCCATGACGCTGTCGCTGTGCACCCGGGTGAGCAGTGCGTACTCGTCGACGTCCAGCAGCAACAGGTCGCCGATCGGCGTATCACGCTGTGCTACAACAGCTTCCAGTAGCTGCGTGAATCGCTCCGCGAACACCCGCACCGATGCCTCGTCGAAAAGGTCACGGGCGAAGGTGAATACCGCGTGCATACCGATGTCGTCACCGGCAACGGCCTCCCGCATGATCAGCGACAGATCGAATTGTGAGGTCGTGACGCCCGAATCCAGTGCGGCAATCCGCAATCCGGGCAACTCGAAGCCCGAGTCGGCGAGATTCTCGAACGACAGCAGCACCTGGAACAGCGGATTGCGGGCGGTGGAACGCTCCGGATTGAGCAGTTCGACCAAGCGCTCGAAAGGCACATCGGCATGGGCGAAGGCCGCCAGATCGGCCTCTTTGGTCTCGGCCAGCAGTTCGGTGAACCGCAGTTGTCCGGGCACCCGCGTGCGCAGCACCAGGGTATTGACGAACATGCCGATCATGTCGTCCAGCTCGGCTTCACCACGTCCGGCGACCGGCGTGCCGATCACGATGTCGTTCGTCCCCGAAATACGCGCGAGGAAGGCCGCCAGCGCGGCGTGCACCACCATGAACAGCGTCGCGTGCTGTTCGCGGGCCAGCGAGCGCAATTGTTCGCACAGTTCGTTGCCGATCGAGAAGGCGACCTGCCCGCCCGCGAAGGACGGGCGCGGCGGACGCGGGCGATCGGCGGGCAGGTTCAACTCCTCCGGAACACCCGCCAGCGCATCGCGCCAGTACGAGCTCTGCGCCGAGATCAGGCTCTCCGGATCGGATTCCGTGCCCAGCACCTCACGCTGCCACAGCGCGTAGTCCACGTACTGCACCGGCAGCGGCGGCCATTCGGGTGCGCTGCCCGCCGTCCGCGCCAGATACGCGGTCATGACATCCCGCGCCAGCGGTCCCATGGACCAGCCGTCCGCACTGATGTGATGCGCCACGAACATCACCACATGCTCGATCTCGCCGCTGGGGCTCGGCGTGATGCGGAACAGCTTGGCCCGCAGCGGAACCTCGGAGGTCACATCGAATCCGCTGCTCAGTTCGGCGGTTATCCGCTCCAGCAGTACCGCCTGCTCGACCGGCTCCGGCGCGAGGCTCGGCACCGCGTGTTCGACGGGCAGCACCACCTGGTGCGCGATGCCGTCCACCTCCGGATACACGGTGCGCAGCGATTCGTGCCGGGCGACCACATCGGCGACGGCCCGCTGCAGTGCGGCGGCATCGAGCTCGCCGGTCAATTGCAGCACCACCGGCATGTTGTACACCGCCGCGGCGGGTTCGAGCTGATTCACGAACCACATGCGCTGCTGCGCGAGTGAGAGCGGAATCAATTCCGGGCGCGGCCGGGCTGCCAGCGGAATGCGATCCCCGGTCGCCTGCGATTCGAGGAAGGCGGCGAGCGCCCGCACCGTCGGGACCTCGAACACCGCGCGCACCGGGACGCGTGTCTCCAGTGCCGCGCCGAGCCGGGCCACCAACTGGGTGGCAATGAGCGAATTGCCGCCGAGTTCGAAGAAGTCGTCGTCGCGGCCGGCGCGGTCCACGCCGAGCAGTCCGGCGTACACCCCGGCCACCAGCTCTTCGAGCGAGGTGCAGGGTTCCCGGTATTCCCGTTGCGCCAGTTCGGGTTCCGGTAGCGCCCGGCGGTCCAATTTGCCGACCGGGGTCAGCGGAATCTCGTCGAGCACCACGACCACCGCGGGCACCATATGCGACGGCAGCTGCCGCCCCGCGTACTCGAGCAGCCGAGCCTCGTCCACCGAACGGCCCGCCACCCCGAGCACGTACGATACCAGCATGGTTGCGCCGGCGGCGTTTTCGCGGCCCAGTGTCACCGCGAACTCGATATCCTCGTGCGCGGTCAGTACCGCGTCGATCTCGCCCAGTTCGATGCGGTAACCGCGGACCTTCACCTGGAAGTCCGTGCGCCCCAGGAAATCCAGTTCCCAGCCGTCCGCCCCCGGCACCCAGCGCACCAGATCACCGGACCGGTACATCCGGGAACCCGGCGCACCCCACGGCGCGGCCACGAAGCGCTCGGCGGTCAGCCCACCGCGATTACGGTAGCCCCGCGCGAGCGCCGAGCCCATCAGGTACAGCTCACCGGGAACTCCCGGCGGCACCGGATTCAGCCGGGTGTCCAGCACCAATGCCGAAATACCCCGGATCGGCGCACCGATCGTCACCCGCTGTCCCACAGCGAGATTCACATAGGTCGAACCGATCGTCACCTCGGTCGGACCGTAGCTGTTGAGGTAGCGGCGTCCGGGCTGCCACTTGGCGATCAGCTCCGCGGAGGTCGCATCGCCACCGGTGCCCACCACCCGCAGCTCGTCCAGCCCCGCCGGATCGACCGTGCCCAGCATGGCCGGGGTGATCATCGTATGCGTGACCCGCTCGGCCTGCAGCAACTCACGCAGCTCGAGGCCGCCGACCACCTCCGGCGGGACGATGACGAGCGTCGCACCCGTGGAGAAGGTGTACAGCCACTCCTCCATGGACTGGTCGAAGCTCGGCGAGCACACGTGCAGGAAGCGGGCATCCGCTGTGACAGCACATAATTCGATGCCCTGCTCGACAAGTCCACCTAACCCGGCGTGGGTGACCGCGACGCCCTTCGGCAGACCGGTCGAACCGGAGGTGTAGATGACATAGGCGGGGTGCTGTAGTCGCAGGGGCGCGCGGCGATCCGCATCGGTCACCGCGGCGGGCGACATCCGGGCGCACGCATCGGTGACCGCCGGGGCGTCCAGAGCCAGCCATTCCACGTCACCGGGCAGGTCACCCGCGAGACCGGTCAGCGTAAGACCCACCGTCGCAGCGGAATCGGTGACCATATGCCGAATCCGGTCCGCCGGATACGCCGGATCGACCGGCACATAGGCGGCACCCGATTTCGCTACGGCCCAGACCGCGGCGATCATTTCGTACGAGCGGCCGATGGCCAGTGCGACCACCGATTCCGGCCCGGCTCCGCGCGCGATCAGCACGCGCGCCAGCTGCGACGAATAGTCGTCCAGCGCACCGTAATCGAACGAGCGGTCCCGGCTCCGTACCGCGATCCGGTCCCGGCCCAGCCGCACGCCCCTGGTCAGCAGCTCGGGCAGGAGCGCCGGCTCGGCGACATCGCCGGAGATTCGGGTCAGCAGCTCGTATTCGCCGGGGTCGAAGATCGGCAGCTCGCCGACCGGCAGCTCCGGGTTGCGGGTGACGGCCTCGAGCACCCGCACGAAACGCTGCGCGAACGACCGCACCGTGGCGTCGTCGAACAGTTCGGTGGCGTAGTTGAAGGCCGCCGAAATCCCCTGCGGCGCACCGTCGTCGCCGATGCTCTCGATAAGCGTGAGATCCAGGTCGAACTTGGCCACCGGGAGATCCAGCTCGACGGACGACACCGTCATGCCCGGCAGGGCGAGCTCGGCGCGGGTCATGTTCTGCAGGGTCAGCGCCACCTGGAACAGCGGGTTCCGCGCCTGCGAACGCGGCGGATCCAGCAGTTCCACAATGCGTTCGAACGGCACGTCCGCATGCTCGAACGCCGCGAGATCGACCTGCCGGACGGCGGCGAGCAGTTCGGTGAAACCGGCGGCCGGATCGATATCGGTGCGCAACACCAGGGTGTTGACGAACATGCCGATCAAATCGTCCAGTTCGGCCGCGCCCCGGCCGGCGATCGGTGCGCCGATCGCGATATCGCGGGTGCCGGACAGTCGGGCCAGCACCGTGGCGAAGGCCGCGTGCAGCACCATGAACAGGGTGCTGTTGTGCTCCTGCGTCATTCGCTGCAATCCGGCGTGCACCGCCGGATCGATCTCGAAGATCAGGGTCGCGCCGTGGCCGGAGGACGCCGCGGGGCGCGGCCGATCGGCGGGCAGGTCCAGCTGATCGGGCAGCCCCGTCAGGGTGGTGCGCCAGAAGTCGAGCTGACGGGCCAGCAGGGATGCGGAATCGGTTTCGTCGCCGAGGATGTCGCGCTGCCACAGCGCGAAGTCGGCGTACTGCACCGGCAGCGGCGTCCACTCCGGTTCCCGGCCCCGGATGCGGCTCAGATAGGCCGTCACGAGATCGCGGGTCAGCGGTCCGGCGGAGAAGCCGTCGCCCGCGATGTGGTGCACCACGCACACCAGCACGTGGTCATCGGCGGCCAGCCGCAACAGCCCCAGCCGCAGCGGCGGCGCGGCGCTCACGTCGAAACCGGCGACCACGGCCTCGGTGACATACGCGGCGAGTTCGGCCTCGGTGCCATCGCGCAGCGGGACGGCGGGCAGCGCCTCGGGGTCTCCCGCGGCCAGCACCACCTGACAGCCGATACCGTCGTGCTCCCGGTACACGGTGCGCAGCACTTCGTGCCGGTCGACCAGGTCGTAGACGGCGGCCCGCAGTGCGGGCACGTCCAGCGGCCCGGTGATCCGCAGCGCGGTCGGCAGGTTGTAGATGCCCGCACCGGGGTCGAACCTATTGAGGAACCACATGCGCTGCTGGGCGTACGACAGGGGTATCCGCTCCGGGCGCTGCCTCGGCCGCAGCGGGGCGATCGCCGAATCCACATGCTGGGCAAGCTGTTCCGCGAGCAGCGCGACAGTGGGCGCTTCGAAGACGGCACGCACCGGCACCCGGGTTCCGAGCGCGGCGCCGAGCCGCGCCACCACCTGGGTGGCATTGAGCGAATTGCCGCCGAGTTCGAAGAAATCGTCGTCCGCCCCGGCCCGTTCGACACCGAGCACCGCGGCGAAGACCTCGGCGACGGTGCGTTCGGCCGGAGTCGACGGCGCACGGTAGGCGCGGGCCTGAAACTGCGGCACCGGCAAGGCTTTACGGTCCAGCTTGCCGCTGGCATTGAGCGGCAGGGCCGCGAGCCGGACGACCGCGGACGGCACCATGTACAAGGGCAGCGATTCGCGCGCGTGCGCCAGCAGATCCGCATCGGTGACCTGTGCACCCGATTCCGGCACGAGGTAGGCGACCAGGCGGTCTCCGGTATCGCCGCGCACCAGCGAGACAGCCGCACGATGCACCGCGGCATGGCTCAGCAGCACGATCTCGATCTCGCCGAGCTCGATGCGCTGACCGCGCAGCTTGACCTGGAAGTCACTGCGGCCCAGGTACTCCAGCGCATGACCGGCCCCGGCGGGATCGGCCACCCAGCGCACCACATCACCGGTGCGGTAAAGCCGCTCCCCACCGGAGTGCGCGACAAAGCGTTCCGCGGTTAACGCGGGTGCACCGAGATAACCGCGCGCCAACTGCACACCGGCCACATACAACTCCCCCGCCGCACCGAACGGCATCGGCTGCAACTGCCGATCCAGCACGTGCACACGTGTATTGGCAACTGGACCACCGATCGGCACGGCGACACCCGCGGCATTACCGGCGGGCTGCCCGGTGACCACCGTCGCCTCGGCCGGGCCGTACCAGTTCACCAGCGCCGTATCCGGCAGCGCCGCACCGAACTTGGCGACGGTCCCAGCCGAGAGCGCCTCACCGGCGGCGAACACCCAGCGCAGCGAGGGATGGGTCGCGGCGGGGCCGTCGAGATAGGCGTCCAGCATCGACGGCACGAAATGCACCGTGCTGACGGCATATTCGTCGATGACACGCGCAATGTACGCCGGATCACGGTGCCCATCGGGCTCCGCGATCACCACGGCGGCACCGGTCTGCAACGGCCAGAACAACTCCCACGTGGAGATGTCGAACGTGATCGGCGTCTTGTGCAACACCACATCACCCGCACCGTGCGGATACGTCCGCTGCGCCCAGCGGAACTGGTTCGCCATCTGCCGGTGCGTGATCACCACACCCTTGGGACGACCGGTCGAACCCGAGGTGTAGATGACATACGCGGCATGATCCGGCCGCACCGCCGCCGCACCGACGAACTCGATATCGGCCGCACCCGCCACGGCATCCACCAGAAAAAGCGGTACACCCGAGGCGGTTTCGAACCCGTCGACAGTCCGCGTCAGCACGCATACCGGAGCCGAACCGGCCAGCACGTACTCGTTGCGCTCCGCCGGATGATCCGGATCGACCGGCACATACGCACCGCCCGCCCGCAGTACCGCGTAGATCGCGATCACCAGATCGATATCGCGCCGCATGGCCACCGCCACCCGCGACTCCGGCCGCACCCCGCGCAGGGTCAGTTCCCGCGCCAGCCGCCGCGACCGCGCATCGAGTTCGGCGTAGGTCACGGTGGTATCGCCGAATATCACCGCCACCGCGTCCGGGATGCGCGCCACCTGCGCGTCGAACAGCGTGAGCAGTGTCGAATCATCCAGCAGCTCAGCGACTTCGGTGGCATTCACGCTCGCCAGGGCAAGGCGTTCGCTCTCGATGAGCGCATCCACGTCCGCCACCCGCGCCTGCGGCTCCACCGCGAAACGGGTGAGCAGCTGCGAAAACCGCTGTGCCATGGCCTGTGCCGCGGGTTCGTCGAACAGATCGCGCAGATACTTGATGTTCACGCGCAGCCGATCGCCGACCGGCTGAACCATGACCGTCACCGGATAGTGCGTGCCATTGGCCGCGCCCGTTCCGAGCAGGCCCACACCGTCGATCGGCGCCGCCGCCTCGTCGAGCGCGTCCCCGTCGACCGGGAAGGAGGCGAACACCACCAGCGAATCGAAAAGCCCTTCGAATCCGGCGATTTCCTGGATTTCACCCAGACCGAGGTAGTGGTGATCCAGCAGGGCCGCCTGCTCGTCCTGTAGTCGCCGCAGTACCGCGCCGAGCGTGTCGGCCGCGGCCAGCCGCACCCGCACCGGAATGGCATTGAGGAACAGGCCGACCATGGTCTCGATACCGGCCAATTGCGGCGGACGGCCCGACACTGTCGCACCGAAGACGACATCGTCACGATCGGTGCTGCGGGCGATCAGCAGTCCCCAGGCCGCCTGCACGATGGTATTGACCGTGACACCGGTCTCGGCGGCAACACGGCTCAGGGCGGTGGTGTCGGCAGCGGGCAGATCGAAGCCCAATTCGCCTATACCGGCGGAGATTTCACGCGATCGATCGACCGGGGCGAGCGGTGTCGGCTCGGTCAGACCGGCCAGGGCGGCACGCCAGGCATCGCGCGCCGCGGCCTGATCCTGCGCACCCAGCCACGCCAGGTAATCGCGGTAGGAACGCGGCTGCGGGAGCGCTTTCGCATCGCCGCCGAGCGCGTAGAGGGCGAGCATGTCCTGCATGAGCAGCGGCATGGACCAGCCGTCGAGCAGAATGTGATGGCTGGTGACCCACACCCGGTACCGCTCGGGCGCGGTGCGCACCAGCGAGAATCGCACCAGCGGCCCGGTCGCCATATCGAAGTGGCTCGCCATATCGGCCGCGAGCAGCCAGTCCGTCTTGACGGCGGACCCGTACGGCGCACTGTCGGCGAGATCCAGGTAGCGCCAGGGCACTTCGACATCGTCGAGGACGATCTGCAGTGGATTGCCCGCCGCGTCCTGCGCGAATACCACCCGCAGATTCACATGCCGATCCAGCACCGCCTGCGCGACCGCGTGCAGCAGGTCGACATCGATGGCACCGCCGAGATCGACGCTGAACTGCGTCATATAGGCATCGACCGAGGACTCCGCCAGCAGCGCGTGGAACAGCATGCCCGACTGCAGCGGCGTGAGCGGCCAGACATCGGCGAGGTTCGGATACACCTCGCGCAATCGCGCCAGCTCGGCATCGTCGAGCCGCACCAGCGGACCGGTCACCGGTTCCGCCTCCGCCTGTGCTGTTGCGGCAGTGGCGATCTCGGCGAGCGCGGCCAGGGTACGGGTGGCGAACAGATCCCTGGGTTTGAACGCCAGGCCCCGCGCACGCGCACGCGAGACGATCTGGATCGCGGTGATGCTGTCCAGGGCGAGCGCGAAGAAATCGTCGTCGAGACCGACCCGTTCGCTCTTCAGCACCTCGGCCAGGACTACGGAAATATCCTGCTGCACAGCGGTTTCCGGAGCACGGTACGATGTGCTCCGCAGGTCCGGTTCGGGCAGAGCGCGACGATCCAGCTTTCCGGCAGGGGTCAGCGGTATCTCGTCGAGCACCACGATCGCGGCCGGCACCATATGGCCGGGCAGGCGACGCTCGGCGTGCGCCGTCAGTTCGGCAGGCCGCACCGCGGCGCTCCCGGCCGCATGCACGTAGGTGACGAGCACCGTGCTGCCATTGGCAAGCTCATGGCCGACGGTGACGGCCAGATCGATCGCGGGGTGTTCGGCCAGCACGGCATCGATCTCACCGAGCTCGATCCGGAACCCGCGGATCTTCACCTGGAAGTCGTTGCGGCCCAGGTACTCCAGTTCACCCGCGGCGGTCAGACGCACCAGATCACCGGTGCGATATAGTCGAGATCCCTTGGTGTCGAAAGGGTTTGCCACGAATCGCGATGCGGAGAGCCCCGGCTGCCCGTGATACCCACGAGCCAGCGGGCTGCCCGCCACATACAGCTCGCCCGGCGTACCGACCGCCGCCTCGGCCAGCCGCTCGTCGAGCACGTACTGGGTGACGCCGGGAATGGCCGCACCGATGGTGACGTCCCGGTCCGGGAGCAGGCGCGCCATATGCGTCATGACCGTGGCCTCGGTGGGGCCGTACGCATTCCAGAACGCGCGCCCCTCGGAATTGAAGCGCTGCACCAGGTCCGGCGGGCAGGCCTCACCGCCGGTGACGACCACCCGCAGCTCGTCCAGCCCCGCCGGATCGACGGAGGCGAGCGCGGCCGGTGTGACGAAAGCGTGCGTCACCCGCTCACGCCGCAGCACCGCCGCCAGATCGGCGCCGCCGTACACCCGGGGCGACACCACCACCATGGTGGCCGCGCCGCCGACCGCCAGCAGCAGCTCCAGCACCGAGGCGTCGAACGACGGGGACGCGAAATGCACCGTGCGCGAATCCGCGGTGATGTCGTACCGGCCGCGCTGTGCCTCACAGAAGGCAGCCAGCCCGGCGTGCGTGACGACCACGCCCTTGGGTGTGCCGGTGGAGCCCGAGGTGTAGATGACATAGGCCGGATGTCCGGCCCGCAGTGGCCGCACCCGATCGGCATTGGTGACCAGATCGGACGGGTACGCGAGCAGCCGGGCGCCGAAATCACCGGCGTCGAGGGCCAGCCACTCGACCTCATCGGGTAGTTCGGACCGGGCGACCTCGACGGTCAGGCCCAGTACGGCACCGGAATCGAGCACCATGTGGGCAATCCGGTCGGCCGGGTAATTCGGGTCCACCGGAACGAACGCGGCACCGGTCTTGGCGATCGCCCAGACGGCGATCACCGACTCCAGTGAGCGCTCGATGCCGACGGCGACGCGGTCCTCCGGGCCGATGCCGCGGTCGATCAGCAGGCGCGCCAAGCGACTCGACCGTTCGTCGAGCGCGGCATAGCCGAGAGTTGCCAAGGTGCCGGTGGCATCGGCCAGTACCAGCGCCACCCCCTCGGGATTCGACTCGACCGCAGCCGATATCAGCTGCGGAAGCGTCGGTACCCGCGAAGGCCGCGCGCGAGTAGGTCGTACGCGCGTTGTGCCGATCATCCGCACACCGCCCAGATTTTGTGCTGCCACTGCCCGGCAACCCGATCCATTAAGTTGTCCCCCACCGTATTCATTGTTCCCCGTACCGCGCGTGCGCATCGGAAGAACCGAGCGCGCACGCTCGACTTTTCCGCTAACGCGCGGAGAATACAACCGGAAAAGGAACTACGGCCGGTACTTCAGCTCAGTGCAAGTGAACATCCGCTAGCCCCGGGAGCATTACCACGGCGGACGTCCATGCCTCCGTATCGGCACTCGAGGCGAGAATCACAGTTTGTAAATCTTCGAACGGGGCAGGATCCAGGCCGGCCAGACCGGACGCGTCGGCGAACAGATGGGTAACCCACTCATCGCCCAGTGCCGCGGACAGGTCGGCGGCTGCCGGATCGACGAGTACGAACGAGGCTCCCGCCGCACCGGCCGCGACCAGCTCCACCAGGGCCAGCGCCGATCCCGGCGCACCCTCGTGGAAGGTCCGGGATTCGAAGGTGATTTGGGCGGTGTCGCGGGCGCGATCCGCGGCAGCGGCCAGTGCGTCGTAGGTCAGGACGCCACCGGACGCGAGGTACGCCGGGTCCACCCCACGCAGCGCGCGCGTGCGGCTGGCGTAGGTGACCGGGCGCGCGGATTCGGCGGCAACTTGAGCGGCCACTTCCGCATCGTCGAGCACCAGCCAATCGATGCCCACCGCCGTCGCGGGCACGGCGCCCACGGTGATACCCACCTTGACGTCCAGACCCGGTGCATCGGCCGCCGCGAGCGGCACCAGCATGGCGCCGGTCTTGAGCACGGCCCAGGTCGCCACGGCCTGATCCACACTGCGCGGCAGACTGACCACCACCCCCGCGCCCGGTCCGCTGCCGTGCGCGATCAGCACCCGGGCCAGCCGCGAGGAGCGGGCGTCGAGCTCCTGATAGGTCACCGAGTCCTCGCCCCACACCAGCGCCGGACTGTCCGGATCATCCTCGACCGCGGTGGTCAGGACCTGTGTCAGCGCGGCGCCCCGGGCGGCCGGAGCCGCCGGTTCGGGAGTCGGCCGCGGTGCCGCGGCCACCCCGGAACCCGGTGTGCCGAGCAGTTCGATATCCCCGACCACCGCGTGCGGGTCGGCGGCCACGGCCAGCAGGATCCGCTCCAGCACCCGGCCGAACGAGTCGATGGTCGCCTCGTCGAAAAGGTCGGTGGCATAGGCGAAGATCACGTCGAGCACGCCCAGCGCACCGTCGGCGCCGGACCGCGGCTCCATGCTGATCTGCAGATCGAACTTGGCCGCGGCCAGTTCGGTATCGATGGCCGACACCCGCAGCCCCGGCAGTTCCAGCACCGGAGTCTCGGTGTTCTGCAGCGAAAGCACCACCTGCAGTAGCGGATTCGCGGTGCCGCGACCGGCGGCCGCCACCTCGGAAACCCGCTCGAACGGCACATCGGCGTTGCCGAAGGCGTTCAGGTCGGTCTCCCGGGCCTGCGCGACCAGCACATCGAACGGCGCATCGAGATCGACCGGGGTGCGCAGCGTCAAGGTATTGACGAACATGCCGACCAGATCGTCCAGCGCCCGTTCACCACGACCGGCGACGGCGGTGCCGATAACCACATCGGTACTACCCGACAGCCGGGCCAGCCAGGCCGCCACGGCCGCGTGCACCACCATGAACAGCGAGGCATTGTGCTGCCGCGCAATACGATTCAGTGCGACGTGCACCTCGGCGGGCAACCGGAAGTCCGCGAACGCGCCCGCCGTGGAGGAGGCCGCGGTGCGCGGCCGGTCCAGCGGCAGGCTCGGGGCCGGCAGGTCCGCCAGCTGCTCGCGCCAGAACGCCAATTGCTGTGCGGCCAGGGAGTTCTCGTCCTCGTCGACGCCGACCACCGCGCGCTGCCACACCGCGAAATCGGCGTACTGCACCGACAGCGGCGACCAGCCGATCTCCCGGCCCGCACTGCGTGCCAGGTACGCGGCCATGAGGTCGCGCGCCAGCGGAGCCATGGAGGCGCCGTCGGCCGCGATGTGATGGGCGACCAGCACCAGCAGGTAGTCGTCCGGATCATCGCCGGTGATCAACCGCACCCGCAGCGGAACACGCTGCGCCACATCGAATCCGGTGAAGACCAGCTCGGCCACCCGGGCGCCGATATCCTCTGCCCGCTCCACCTCGAGACCGTCCGGCAGCACCTCGGCCACCGACAGGATCTCCTGGTACGCCGCCGCGCCCGGCGCCGATTCCGGATACCACGTGCGCAGGACCTCGTGCCTGGTCAGCACGTCCTCGACCGCCTGCCGCAGCGCGGGCACATCGAGCGCGCCCTGCAGGCGGATGGCCATGGGGATGTTGTAGGCCGCCGACTCCGGATCGAACTGGTTCAGCACCCACATGCGCTGCTGCGCCAGCGACAGCGGCACCCGCGCCGGGCGCTCGCCCGCCACCAGCGGCGGTCGCGCGCCCACGCCCGCACCGGGCACCACACGCGCGGCCAGTCCGGCGACCGTGGAGGTCTCGAACAGTTCGCGCACCGCGACATTGGTATCGAGCGCCTCGTTCACCCGCGCCACGGCCCGGGTGGCGATGAGCGAATTACCGCCCAGCTCGAAGAAGTCGTCGTCCGCGCCGACCCGGTCCGCACCGAGCAGTTCGGCGAAGACACCGGCCACGATCTCCTCGATGGGAGTCGACGGCGCCCGGAACACCTTGGCCTCGAAAACCGGTGCGGGCAGCGCCTTCCGGTCCAGCTTGCCCGAGGCATTGAGCGGGAACTCGTCGAGCGCCAGCAGTGCGGACGGCACCATGTAAGCCGGAAGAGACTGTGCAAGAGCAGTTTTCAGCTCTTCACCATCGGCATCCGCGACCACGTAACCGATGAGCTGATCGCCGGTGTGCGCATCGGCGCGCACCACGACCACCGCCTGCGAGACACCGGGCTGCGCCAGCAGCGCCGCCTCGATCTCGCCCAGCTCGATCCGCAGCCCGCGCAGCTTCACCTGGAAGTCGGTGCGGCCCAGGTACTCCAGCTCACCGGCCGCATCCCACTTCACCAGATCGCCGGTGCGGTACATGCGCGCGCCGATGCCGAACGGATCGGCCACGAACCGATCGGCGGTCAGATCCGGTCGCTCCACATATCCGCGCGCCAGCTGCACACCCGCGAGATACAGCTCGCCCGCGACACCCGGCGGAACCGGGTTCAGTCGCGAATCCAGCACGTACACCTGGGTATTGAAGACGGGAGCGCCGATCGGCACCGAGGTGATGTCCGCGTCGGTGACCTCGTGATAGGTGACGTCGACCGCGGCCTCGGTCGGGCCGTACAGATTGTGCACCCGCGCACCGGTCAGCTCGCGGACCTTCTGCGCGGTGCTGCCGGGCAGCGCCTCACCGGAGGCGAACACCTGCCGCAGCCGCAGCGCGGAGGTCTCGGCGCCGCCGAGCGTGCCCACGAACACCGACAGCATGGACGGCACGAAATGCGCCGTGGTGATGCCCTGTTCGGCAATGATCTGCGCCAGGTACACCGGATCGCGATGCCCGTCCGGCTTCGAGACCACCAGTCGCGCACCGGCCTGCAGCGGCCAGAAGAACTCCCACACCGAGACGTCGAAGGTGGCCGGAGTCTTCTGCAGCACCGCGTCATCGGCGGTGAGGCGGTACTGCGCCTGCATCCACACCAGGCGATTGACAATGGCCCGGTGGCTCACGGCCACACCCTTGGGCTTGCCCGTCGAACCGGATGTGAAGATCACGTAGGCGGTGTTGTCCGGCCGCAGCGGTTGCGTGCGTTCGGTATCGGCGATCGGCGCGGCGCTCAGACCCTGTGCGGCCTGCTCCAGATCCTCGACCCGGGCCGTATTGATCACGCGTCCCGAGCTGAAATCGTCTGCGCGCGTGGTCAGAATCAGGCGCGGCTGCGCGGTATCGAGAATGTGGCCGATGCGATCGAGCGGCTGATCCGGATCGATCGGCAGATACGCCGCGCCCGTCTGCACCACGGCGTACATGGCCACCACGAGCTCGGTGGAACGCCGAATGGCCAGTGCCACAGTCGATTCCGGACCCGCGGCGAAGCCGCCCATCATGAGCCGGCGGGCCAGGCGATTCGCGCGCTGCTGCAACTCGCGGTAGGTGAGCCGCTCGTCCTCGAATACCACCGCAATGGCATTCGGGGTGGCCGCGACCTGTGCGTCGAACATCGACACCAGCGTCGCCGGAATACCGTGCGGCAGACCGACGGCCGCCTCCAGATCGAATCCGGTGGCATTCCAGTCGCTGACGACCTGCTGCCGTTCCCGGGCGCCGAAGACCGTGATATCTCCGACCGAGGCGCCCGGATCGGCGGTCACGGCCGCCAGCACCCGCTCGAAGCGCTCGGCGAACACCGCCACCGTCGGCTCGTCGAAAAGATCCAGCGCATAGGAGAATTCGCCGGCCAGACCATCGGCGTCGCCGTGCTCGTCGTGCGATTCCTGCATGGTCAGCTGCAGATCGAACTTGGCGAACGGAATCTGCAGATCCGCGCCCGCCACACTCAGCCCGGGCAGCTCCAGCCGGGTGGGCGCCATGTTCTGGAAGGCCAGCATGACCTGGAACAGCGGATTACGCGCCTGCGAGCGCGCCGGATCCAGCAGTTCCACCAGGCGCTCGAACGGCACGTCGGCATGCCCGAAGGCCCGAATATCGGTATCGCGCACCTGGTGCAGCAGATCCTCGAAGCTGGTGGCGGGATCGATATCGGTCCGCAGCACCAGCGTATTGACGAACATGCCGATGAGATCGTCGAGTTCGGCCGCACCGCGTCCCGCCACCGGGGTGCCGATGGCGATATCGCGGGTGCCGGACAGTCGCGCCAGCAGAATGGCGAGCGTCGCGTGCACCACCATGAAGAGCGTGGTGCCGCGGGCCTCGGCCAGATGCCGTGCCGCCGCATAGGTTTCGTCGGTGATCCGGAATCCGAAGGTCCCGCCCCGGTACGAGGCCACCGGCGGCCGCGGCCGGTCGGCGGGCAGCACCAGCTCATCGGGCAGATCGTCGAGTGCTTCGCGCCAGAACGCGATCTGCTGCGCCAGCACCGAATCCGGATCGTCCTCGCTGCCCAGCGTCTCGCGCTGCCACACCGCGTAATCGGCGTAGTGCACCTCGAGCGGCGTCCACTGCGGTTCCCCGCCGCGCGCCCGCTCGGCATAGGCGGTCACCAGATCGCGCGCGAGCGGACCCATGGAGACGCCGTCACCGGAAATGTGGTGCACGGTCGCGACGAGCACATGCTCCTGCGCGGCGATCCGCAGCAGTCGCAGGCGAATCGGCGGTGCGGCGGTGACGTCGAAACCGGCGCCGACCACCTCGGCGACCCGCTCCGGAATCTCGGCCGCGGTGATATCGAGCAGCGAAAGTTCCGGCACCGCACGGGGATCGTCGGCGGCCAGCACCAGCTGGTAGCCCTCGCCGTCGACCTCGGGATAGATGGTGCGCAGGACCTCGTGCCGCGCAACCAGATCCCGCGCCGCCGCACGCAGCGCCTCGACATCGATGGCGCCGCTCAACCGCACCGCGAGCGGAATATTGTCCACCGCGCTGTCAGGATCGAAACGGTTCAGGAACCACATGCGCTGCTGCGCGAAGGACAGCGGAATCCGTTCCGGCCGGGGCAGCGAACCCAGTGCCGGACCCGCGGTCACGGCCGCGCCGCCGTCGAGTTGCGCGGCCAGCGCGGCGACCGTCGACGCCTCGAACAGCACGTGCACGGGCACCCGGGTACCCAGCGCGGTGCCGATGCGCGCCGCGGCCTGCGCCGCGAGCAGCGAGTTGCCGCCGAGTTCGAAGAAGTCGTCGTCCGCGCCGACCCGCGCCTCCGGGTTGTCCGGAATCAACAGCGTCGCGAAGACCTGTGCCACAGCCTCTTCGGCGGGAGTGGACGGCGCGCGGAACTCGCGGGCCGCGAACACCGGCTCCGGCAGTGCCGCCCGATCCAGCTTGCCGACCGGGGTCAGCGGGATCTCCTGCAGCACCACAATGGCGGTGGGCACCATGTACGCGGGCAGCGATTCACCGATGAAGCCGGCCAGCTCGGCGGTATCGAGAGTGGTTCCGGGACGCGGTAATACATAGGAGACCAGCGCGGTCACACCCGACGGCAGCGTCTTGCCCAGCGTCGCAGCGTAATCCACATCGGCGTGTGCGGTCAGCGCATTGTCGATCTCGCCGAGCTCGATGCGCAGACCGCGAATCTTCACCTGGAAATCCGAGCGGCCCAGGTACTCGATGACACCGCCGGCCTCCGCGTCGCCACCCGCGGCGGAGGTGCGCTTCACCAGGTCACCGGTGCGGTACAGGCGCGCGCCCGGAGTACCCGTCGCCTCACCGAAAGGACTGGCCACGAAGCGTTCCGAGGTCAGCCCCGGCCGCTGGTTGTAGCCCTGCGCCAGCGCGGGACCCGACAGGTACAGCTCACCCACCACGCCGTCCGGCACCGGCCGCAGCCGCGAATCCAGCACATACGCACCGACACCCGGTACCGCCGAACCGATGGTGATGCCCTCGTGCGGCAGCAGCGGTGCGCTGCTGGTCGCGAGAATCGTTGCCTCGGTGGGCCCGTACCCGTTGTAGAAGGAGCGGCTGCCGGTCGCCCAGCGACCGACCAGCTCCGGCCCGAACTTATCGCCGGCGACCACGACGGTGCTCAGCTCGTCCAGTCCGGACGGGTCAACCGACTCCAGCGCACCCGGCGTGATCAGCACATGGGTGACACGTTCGCGGCCGAGCAGGTCCGCCAGTTCCACGCCGCCGAACACACCGGCGGGGGCGA
Source organism: Nocardia sp. NPDC006630 (assembly GCF_040611495.1). Classification (NCBI taxonomy): domain Bacteria; kingdom Bacillati; phylum Actinomycetota; class Actinomycetes; order Mycobacteriales; family Nocardiaceae; genus Nocardia; species Nocardia sp. NPDC006630. The sequence continues at coordinate 318,274 of NZ_JBEXOK010000005.1, read as the reverse complement.
CCACCAGGGTCGCACCGGCCGTGAAAGCCAGCAGCAACTCCAGCACCGACACATCGAAGCTGGGCGAACATACATGCAGCACACGCGAATCCGAGGTGACGCCGTAGTGCTCGCGCTCCGCGGCGGCGAGACCGGCGAGGCCGGTGTGGGTGACGACAACACCCTTGGGCTTACCCGTCGAGCCGGAGGTATAGATGACGTAGGCCGGATGCTGTTCGGTCAGCGACCGAACCCGGTCCGCATAGGAGATGGGGTGCGCGGGATGCGCGTCGATCCGCCCGGTCCACACCGGATCGTCCAATTCGATCCAGTAGGTGGAGGTCCCGAGCGCTCCGCGGTACTCCCGCGTCGTCAGTCCGAGCACCGCGCCCGAATCGGTCAGCAGATGTTCGATGCGATCCGGCGGATACGCGGGATCGACGGGGACATACGCCGCACCGGTCTTGGCGACGGCCCACACCGCCAGCACCGATTCGATGGACCGGGTGATGCCGATGGCGACCATATCGCCGGGGCCGACTCCGCGCCCGATCAGTTCCCGCGCCAGCTGGGACGAACGGGCGTCCAGGTCGCGATAGCTGATCTCACGCTGATCGGCCGGATCACCGGTCGGATTGAACCGGACGGCGATGGCATCGGCCGCGGACTCGACCGCGGCGGTGAGGAGCTGCCCGAAAAGAGGGCTGCCGGACCGACGCCGACGATTACCGCGAGCTGTACGGCGGGCAGTATCCATTCGAGTGCATTCACCTCTCGGGTCTAGCTGGTCCGCATGCCGAAGACCTTCGGCCAACCCACGAATAATGGTGGTCGAACCACGCTGGCGGACTGAGCAATCATATCGGGCGCGCGGTGCCGCGATGACGGCTCGAGCTCAGAGAGTATCGGTGACCAGGGACCTTCGTTGCAGCCTTGTGATCTGCACCACAGGCAATTACAGCCACCCACGTCGGGTGGCTTGCACCCCGGCCTGGAATCGGGTGCTCGCCCCGAGCCGCTCGAGCAGGCTCGCGGTCCGCCGCACCACGGTCCGCCGGGACAGCCCCAGCCGGCGCGCGATGGTGTCGTCGGTCGCACCCATGCTCATGAGGGTGAGGATGGCGCGATCGCGCTCGTCGAGGGATTCGGACGGGTTCACCGAAATCGGCGTGGCCATGGACCACAGCGAATCGAAGGTCTTCACCAGCAGATCCAGCGTGGGCGAGGGGCCGACCCGCACACCCATCGGATCACCGCGCCGCTCGTCGGAGTGCAGTACCAGTACCGCCCGGCGGTCGTCGGCCACGATCAACTTCATCGGCGGATCGGGCAGCGTACGCGCCTGCGCGCCTGCGGCATTGGTGGCGAGCACGTGCCGCAGTCGTTCTGCGTCCTGGTAGATCGTCTCCTGATACAGCGTGCGGTAGTCGATGCCCGAGGCGATGCGCGCGGACTTGAGCTCGAACATCCGCTCCTCGGTCTCCACATCGGAGAGGAACGGACCGCGCTCCACCACCTTCACGCAGGTGTGCGCGGTGTGCTGCAGATCTTCGAAATCGGCGAGCAGCTGGCGGCGTTCGTAGACGGCCACCACGGCACCATCGGCATCGGTGGTGCGCCGCACCGATCGGAAGGTCTCACCCAGGCGGGCCGCCGCCGACTGCATACGCAGTACATCGGAGGTGCGGCGCCGAGTCTCGGCCTCCGACAAGGCTTCCGGAGCATGTGCATCCCAGCGCACGGTGCCACTGCTTTCGGTCAACCGCACCGCGGCCTCCAAATGGCACAGCGCCTCCAGCGCGGCCTCGGCCACGCGCGGCGGGCAGCCCAGACGCTCGGCGACTTCGAGTGCGGTCGACCGTGGATGCTGCACGAGCACCGCGTAGGCGCGCCCGTGCAGCGAGGCAGGGTCGAAGAGATCATCCAGTGTCGTCACCGCGCCCACCGGCATCCGCCGGTCCGGGAAGCGCCCGTTCGCCGGGGCGGGTGAACGCTCTACTGGTCCGGACCCCACTGCTGCTGCATGATTACGCCCTTGCTGACCAGCCATGGGAGCGGATCTTCCTTGGTTCCAGCGGCGTCCCAGATCTCCAGGTGCAGGTGGGGACCGGTGGAATCACCGCGATTTCCGACAGTCGCGATCACGTCGCCGGTGTTGACGCGCTGTCCGCGGGTCACGTACATATCGTTCACGTGGCCGTAGACAGCGGTGGTGCCGTCGTCCTGCTTGACGCGGACCCACAGGCCGAAGCCCTGCGCCGGTCCGGCATCCAGAACGGTTCCACCCATGACGGAGTGGATCGGAGTGCCGATGGCATCGGCGAAGTCGATGCCGTAGTGCATGGTGCCCCAGCGAGCGCCGAAGCCGGAGCTGATGACACCGGCGGTCGGCCGCACCGCGGCGGCGGGTGCCATCTTCTGCTGCAGATCCTTGAGCGTCGCCTCGGCCTGCGCCAGCGGGTTCGCGATCTCCGGCGGCAGGTTCTGCAGACCGAAGGGCGCGGGAGCCGGGGCCGCGACGGGTGCGTCACCGGCGGGGGCCGGAGCCGCGACGGTGGCGGCGACCTCGGCGGCCTGCTTGACGGCCGGGGCGGCATCGCGCAGTACCGCAGCATCCGCGTCCTGAGCGGCCGGCTTGTTCTCATGATTGGGGGCGACCGGTGCGGCGTGCGCGAGGGCCGGAACCATTTGGGTCGCGGTGCCGATCAAGGCACTCGCGGCGACCGCGGCTCCGGCCGCTACTTTGACGCGGTCGACGGTGGACGGTTCGGCCCGATGTCGCTTTCGGGCGACCGAGCCGATGCGGTGGATGCCCGAATCATCGAGCAAATCCAGAACGGATACGGAGTTCGCCGTCTCTCTGTGGTGCGACAAAGTTCGTCCTAGAGTTCGAAGTTCCGGTAACGATTCGGCATCGCTGTGATGGAAACAGTACTCGCCCGTGACCATTCCGCAACCTTGCGTTCGAAAATCCCAGGTGGCACTGCCCACCGGTAGATCACGAATAAGGGGCGGGGGCGCACACTTGTGGGCGTGCTTCTAGACGAGCTGAATACGCCGATCGTGCTCGCCCCGATGGCGGGCGGACCGTCCACACCCGAATTGACCGCTGCGGTCTCCGACGCGGGCGGACTGGGATTCCTGGCCGCCGGATATCTCGGCGCGGACGATCTCGGTGGGCGGATAAAACTGACACGCACCCTCACCTCCGCGGCATTCGGTGTGAATCTGTTTTACCCGTCCGCACCTAGTCCTGTGACCAGTTTCGGCGACTACGTTGATCTCCTCGCCCGCGAATTCCCCATCGGTGAGCCAAGATTCGACACCGACGCCTGGGCCGCGAAGCTCGATCTGCTGATCACCGATCCGGTGCGGGTCGTGTCGTGCACCTTCGGTTGCCCCTCGGGCGAGGAGATCGCGCGACTGCACGAGGCCGGATCGGAGGTGTGGGTCACCGTCACCTCGGTCGCCGAGGCGTGCATCGCCGCCGAGGTCGGGGCCGATGTGCTGATCGCCCAGGGTGCGGAGGCGGGCGGGCACCGCGGCAGCTTCGCCGACCGGCCGGAGGACGACACCGCCGATCCGCTGGGGCTGCTGACACTGCTGCAGCTGCTGCGGGCCGCCGTGGACCTGCCCCTGGTCGCCTCGGGCGGCATCGCCACGGGTGCGGCCGTGGCGGCGGCGCTGGTCGCCGGGGCCGCCGCCGCGCAGATCGGCACCGCATTCCTGCGCACCGACGAGGCGGGCACCGCTCCGCTGATCCGCGATGCCGTCACCCTCGACACCCCGACCATGCTCACGCGCGCCTTCACCGGCCGCCGCGCCCGCGGATTGCGCAATCAATTCATGCTCGACCACCTGGACGCACCCTCGGCCTATCCGGAAATCCATTACGCCACCGGTCCTTTGCGCGCGGCCGCCCGCGCCTCGGGCAATGCCGACGAAGTGAATCTCTGGGCAGGTCAGGCACATTCGCTGGCGGCCGAGCTACCGGCCGGCGAGCTGGTGCGGCAACTGTCCGAGGATGCGAAAACCGCTCTGAACAAGGCACTTTCGATTCGAATCCAGGGTTGTTGACAACCTTTTTCATCTAGAATCGGCTGACACCATCCGCCATCCCATGAGGAGAGCGATATGTCACTCGACGTACCCACCGCACTGCTCGAGCGCGCCGAACGCGGTGAAGTCAGCGACGAAGAGTTCGTCGAATGTGTTCGGACTTCGCTGCCCTACGCCTACGAGGTCGTCAGCCGAGTCGCTGCCGACCTGCATTCCGGTGCTGCCGAGGAATACGCGGACAATGTCATTCCACCGCCGGACGAAGTGGCACGCGGCCAGTTGCTGCGCGCCATGGCCTCCGACGCCATTCGCGGTGGGCTGGAACGGCATTTCGGCGTGAAGCTCGCTTTCCAGAACTGCCATCGCGTGGCAGCGTTCCCGCTCGCCGCCGTCGGCGGCGACACCTACAGCACCTTCATCTCCACCCGCGCCCAGCTCCTCAACCAGAGCCCCGAACTACGTAACTGCTGAGCGCAACCCCGCATCGGCGCGACCGGCAACCCCGGCCGCGCCGATGCGCGCGGCTCACCGTTTCCGGAACTTCTTGATCTCGACAGCGAACAGATAGACGAAGACCGCGAACGGCAGGTCGAAAAGCACCGCCGCGATGAGGATCTCTCCCCCGTCGAATTTCGGGTCGGTGAAGGAGATGATGATGCCCACCACCGTCATCATCCCGAAAAACATGACGAGCACGAACAATACGATCCACCATGCCACTCGGCCCACGCCGATCCTGGGCTTGCCCGAATCCACACCCGTCGCATTCGACAGCCGTTCGTCCGTGTACTGAGCAGCCGGCGAATACGGCGGATACGAAGCAACCGGCGGCACAGCCGCAGTGGACAGCCGGGAGTGTCCCTGCGTCGTGTATCCCGGCCCCGACGTGGGCCGATAACCCGTCCCACCCGGATATCCCTGTCCCGCAGGTGAATACCCCTGCACCGGTGGCGGCTGGACCTGGTGCGCCGGTGCGCTCCGGTAGGACGTCGCATAGCCCTGCCGCGCCGGTACCTCCGCTTGCCACTGCGGCATCTCGCCCTGCCACTGCGGCGCATATCCCTGCTGCGGCTGTGCGTAGCCCGCCTGGGGCGCACCGGATTCCACTCGGGGGTAGCCCTCGCTCGTCCCCCAGCGCACAGTCGGCGAGGCACGCGGCGCGGAGATGTTCGGCGGTGGCGGGCTCGGCGGTGACACCGCCGCACGGGCGGCCGCGGCCAGCGCGCCCGCACTCGCGTAGCGCAGTCCCGGATCCTTCTCCATCCCGCAGGCGATCACCTGGTCCAAAGCCGTTGGCACCGCGGGATTGTGCGCACTCGCGCGGGGCGCAGGGGCCGTGAGGTGCGCGGCCATCTGCTGCGGCGGGCTGGTGTTGCCGTAGGGGCGGTTCCCGGTGAGGCATTCGAAGAGCACGCAGGCCAGCGAATACACATCCGAGCGCAGATCCTCTGCGCCGGAGAATCGTTCGGGCGCCATATAGGACCAGGTCCCGATGGCGGCGCCGACGGCGGTCAGGGTGGTCGAGCCGACGCCGCGCGCGATGCCGAAGTCGATCAGGTAGGCGAATCCGCTCTCCAGCATCAGCACATTGGAGGGCTTCACATCCCGGTGGATCAGCCCGGCGGCATGCGCGACATCGAGGGCCTCGGCGACCTGCGCGACGACATCGACTGCGGCCGTGGGCGACAGCGCTCCGTCGGCCTCCAGGGTCCGGCCGAGATCGAAGCCGTCCACCAGTTCCATATCGATGAACAGCCGCCCATCGAGTTCACCGAAATTGTGGATGGGAACGATATGCGGTCCGCGCAGCCGGGCGGCGAGCCGTCCCTCCCGCTGGAACCGCCGCTGATAGTCCTCGTCCTCGACCAGTTCCGGCGGTAGTACTTTGAGGGCCACATCGCGCCCCATGCGAGTGTCCTCCGCCAGCCATACCTGCCCCATGCCGCCCCGCCCGAGCAACTTCCGGAGTCGGTAGTGACCCAGTGTGGCTTCTCCCGGCACATGTCCTCCCATCGATCCCTGCCATGCGCAAGGCGCTCAGCATACGACCATCCGGCGCCGATTCCCGCGTGGCCTTGACCGCTGCTCACCGAGTGCGCAATCCTGCAGCCGGACAGCGGAAAACAGCATTCCTAGGAGCAGCCGTGGCGACCGATGAGCCGACCGACACTTTCGACCTGTGGGATCAGGACGGCGACGGGTTGATCTCGAGCGGCGACATCCTCGCCGGAATCGAGGCCTTGGGCCTGGATATCGACGCCGATGCGGTGGGGCGACTGGTAGCCGCGGCCGATACCGACGGGGACTGGCTGATCTCGCGCGCCGAGTTCGAGGCGGCCAGGATCGGCCGGACCGTCGAGATCACCGATGCGGACGCGGCTTTCGAGACGTTCGATGTGAATCGCAACGAGCTGATCGAACTGGAGGAGCTGGAATCGCTGCTCCGCACCTGCCCCGAACTGAGCGACGATTCGGCCGCCGCATTGATCGCCGAGGCGGATCTGGACGGGGACGGCTACCTGTCCCGGGCCGAATTCGCCGCACTCCTGGCCCTGCTGGCGGGCTGAGACAGCCCCGCCGGCAGGTTGCGACAACAGCCCGTGGTTATGCCTCCTGGAGCTTCCGCTTCAACACCTTGCCGGTGGGATTGCGCGGCAGCTCCTCGAGGAACACCACCTCGCGCGGCACCTTGTACCGCGCCAGATTCGACTTCACGAAGTCCTTCACCTCGACCTCGCTGAAGACCTGCCCGTCGTGAACCACGACGAAAGCCTTGAGACGAGAACCGAATTGCTCGTCCGGAACGCCGATCACGGCGACTTCGCGGACGGCGACGTGCGTGTAGAGCAACTCCTCCACCTCGGCGGGGAAGACGTTCTCCCCACCGGAGACGATCATGTCGTCATCCCGGCCGTCAATGAAAAGCCTTCCGGCACTGTCGAAGTGGCCGACATCGCCCGAGGACATCAGGCCCCGGATGATCTCCTTGTGCCCGCCGCCGGTGTACCCCTCGAACTGGATCACATTGCCGACGAAGATGCGACCGGTCTCCCCCACCGGCACGGACTTTCCCTCCGTATCAAGGATTTCCACGCGCGCACCCAGCACCGGGCGGCCGACGCAGCCGGGTTCCACCGCCAGATCTTCAGGCGTGGCGATGGTCGCGTAGGCGACCTCCGTCGACCCGTACAGGTTGTAGACGACCGGACCGAAGGTGGCGGTCACCTCACGGCACAACTGCGCGCCGAGCTGCGACCCCGCCACGAAGACAATGCGCAGTGCGGACAGATCACGCCCGGTGACACCCTTGCCGCCCAGATCCACCATGCGGGACAGCATGACCGGCACCACGATCATCGTGCTGGCATGATGGCGCGCCACACTGTCGATGGCGACCTGCGGGTCGAAGCGCCGCCGGATCACGAGGGTGGATCCGAAGCCGAGAGTCAGCATGCCGCAGGCGAATCCGAGCGTATGGAACATGGGCGCGCAGCATTCGGTCACCTCGCCCGACCGGAACGGGACCTTGGAGAGCAGGCCACCCAGTGAGGCAAGGGATTTCGGCTCCGCACGCGGCGCACCCTTCGGAGTGCCGGTGGTGCCGCTGGTCAGCAGAATGATCTTGGGCTCGACTCCCGGCGACGGCGGCGCATCCGGCGAGCCGGCGGCGATGAGTGCCTCCAGGCTGTCTTCGCGGGGCGACTCCGTCCATGCCCGATAACTGCCCCGGTGCGGGGAGACCCCGTCCAGCATGCCGGCGTACTCCTCGTCGTAGACGAGCAGATCGGTGCCCTCCCGGGTGGCCACGTCCCGAATCTGCGGCCCCGCGAAGTCCGTATTGAGCAGAATGATTTTCGCGCCGCACTTGGCCGCGGCGAATATCGCATCCACGATCCCGCGGTGATTGCGCGCCAGAATGGCAACGCCCTCACGGGGTTTCAGCCCGCGCTCGCGCCAGGCATTGGCGAGCCGGTTGGACCGGTCCTCCAACTCGGCGAAGGTGAGTGAGCCGAGCTCGTCGATCAGTGCCGTCCGGTCGCCGTACCGGGCGGCCGACAGCCGCAGTCCGGCCGCGAGGGTGCCGTAGCGCAGGAGCGAGTTGGCCGCAGACAAGAGCACGGTCGGCGATTCGATCCGCACCAGCCCCGCACCCAAGGCCAACCGGGCGGACTCGAGCTCCAAATACGCCCGCTCCCCGAGCGAACGAATCAGTCCGAGTGTCATACAAGCGCCCCGATCACCACTGTGCCCGCCCCACTGCAGGCATCCGCCCTCAAACTAACGGTACGGGCGTACCCGCGCCAGAGGGACAACCGGCCGAACGCGCGGTGCCCCGCCTCCCCGGAACCGGGAGGCGGGGCACCGTCGTCACAGCATCAGGACAGCGTGGTGACCGTCAGCGCACCATCGGCGTACTGCGCCCGCAGCCGCTTCTTGTCGAACTTGCCGACACTGGTCTTGGGCACCTCGTCGATGAAGGCCCAGTGCTCCGGCAGCTGCCACTTGGCGAACTTGTCGGACAGGAAGTCGCGCAGCTCTTCGGGTTTCACCTCGGCGCCCTCGGCCAGCACCACCGCGACGAGGGGACGCTCATCCCACTTCTCGTCCGGAACGCCGATGACCGCGGCCTCCGCGACGGCGGGGTGACCCACCACCGCGTTCTCCAGATCCACCGAGGAGATCCACTCACCGCCGGACTTGATGACATCCTTGGACCGGTCCACCAGCGTCAGATACCCATTGGCGCTGATCTTGCCGACATCGCCGGTACGCAGCCAGCCGTCGTGGAACTTCTCCGGATCGACCTCGGCGCCGGTCGGCGAGTAGTACGCCCCGGTGATCCACGGCCCCTTCACCTCGAGCTCACCGAGCGCCTGCCCGTCATTGGCCACCACGGTCCCGTCGTCGGCGACCAGACGCGCCTGCACGCCCGCCGGGAAGCGGCCCTGCGTGTAGCGGTAGGCCCACTCTTCCTCGCCCTCGACACCGGCGGGCGGATGCGCCACCGACCCGAGCGGAGAGGTCTCGGTCATGCCCCAGGCGTGCAGCAGCTTGACCCCGTGCCGCTCCTGGAAGGCCCGCATCATGGACGGCGGCACCGCGGCGCCACCCACCACACAGGTGCGCAGATGCGAGATGTCCTGCGGCGCGGCCTGCAATCCGGCCAGCACACCGCCCCAGATGGTCGGCACGGCCGCCGCGAAGGTCGGCTTGGCCACCGCCATCATCTCCAGCAGCGGTGCGGGCTGCAGGAACCGGTCGGGCATGAGCACATTCGCGCCCGACATCAGCGCCGCGTACGGAATGCCCCAGGCATTGGCGTGGAACAGCGGCACGATGGCGAGCACGGTGTCGGAATTGTCGAAGCCCATACCGTTGGGCGAGATGACCTGCATGGCGTGCAGGTAGTTGGACCGGTGCGAATACACGACGCCCTTGGGGTCGCCCGTGGTGCCGGAGGTGTAGCACATGCCCGCCGCGGAACGCTCGTCCACGATCGGGAAGTCGAAGGTGTCCGGCTGTGCCGCAAGCAGTTCGGCGTAGGAGTGCACCTGCACGCCCTCGGGCGCGGTGAGTGCGGCGGCATCGCCATTGGCGACGATGACGTGCCGGACCGTCTTCAGATTCGGCAGATACTGCGCGAACATCGGCAGCAGCGAACCGTCGACGATGACCACCTGGTCCTCGGCGTGATTGGCCACGTACACCAGCTGCTCGGGGAACAACCGAATGTTCAGGGCGTGCAGCACCGCTCCCATGGCGGGGATGGCGACGTACGCGACCATGTGCTCGTTGTTGTTCCACATGAAGGTGCCGACCCGGTCGCCTTCGCCGATGCCCAGGTCACGCAGGGCATTGGCGAGGCGGGCCGCATCCGCGCCGACCTCCCGGTAAGTCTGGGTGCGAATCCCGTCCCCGGTCCAGGTGGACACGGTGCTGTCGCCCTGGAAGGTGGAGGCGTACCGCAGCAGTGTCGCGAGAGACAGCTGCTCGTCCTGCATGGTGCTCAACATTTCCCAACCGCTCCCTACATGTCCCTACGTGCGAGTGAACTGAGTCACGTCTCGGCAGAATAGCTGAATTCGGACATGGCCGGGATGGGCACCAACTGAGGGCAACCTGCCCGCAAAAGAAACTGCGGGCGGCGAACCCCACTCTCGCCGCCCGCAGTTCTTGTCGCCGACCCGCCACCGCCTGTGCGGCAACCAGCCGGCCTCGAAGTCCTGGAAAAGACCGGTGTCGCAACGACGCCCCCTGCGGCGCCGCTGAATAGCCAATCACTAACCAGGACAAGCAAATTGGAGTAGGATCTTCCGTGAATATAGGGAGTGGGACAGCGGGCTGTCCAGTCGGGGTGCGGCGGTGCAGGTCAGGCGGCGATCACCGTCTCAGAAGCTTTCCTGCGAGCCGCACTCGCACCGGCGCGAGTTACCCCGCCGGTGTCCAACCCTGCCAAAATGGCCGAAAATACCGATTGAGTGTCCGGGTATGCCTTACTGACCAGCGCTGATACCTCTACTGTCGAACTATGAATCGTGAGCCGTCCATCCTGATCATCGGCGCCGGATTCGCCGGCCTCGGCATGGCGCTGGAGCTGCAGCGCCACGGGCTGTCCAACTTCACCATCCTGGAGAAGGCGGCCGATCTGGGCGGCGTGTGGCGCGAGAACACCTATCCGGGCGCGGCCTGCGATGTCCCGTCACCGCTGTACTCCTGGTCCTTCGAGCCGAAATCCGATTGGCCGCGCCGGTTTTCGCATCAGGCCGATATCCACAACTACATGCGCACGGTCGCGGAGAAACACGACCTGCCTGCGAAGATCGAGTTCGGCGTCGAGGTCGACGAGGCGGAATTCGATGAGCAGGCCGGGATTTGGCGGGTGCGCACCACCGACGGCGTCACCCATATCGCCGATATCCTCATCCCGGCGGTGGGGCAGCTCTCGCGCCCGGCCATGCCGAACCTGCCCGGCATCGACAGTTTCACCGGCGCCGCGTTCCATTCCGCCCAGTGGGATCATTCGGTCGACCTCACCGGCAAACGTGTGGCATGCATCGGCACGGGAGCCTCTGCCATTCAATACATTCCGGCGATCGTCCCGCTTGCCGCACATCTGACGCTGTTCCAGCGTTCGGCCGCCTGGGTGCTGCCCAAGTTCGACACCGAGTACAGCGCGATGCACAAGGCCCTGTTCAAACACGTGCCGATCACGCGCATGGCGGAACGCTTCGCGATCTGGTCGCTCTTCGAGGTGCTCGCCTTGGCGCTCACCGATATCCCCGCCATGAAGGCGCCGGTGATCGCGCTGGCCGATCGGCATCGCGAGAAGCAGGTGCCCGATCCGGCCTTGCGCGCCAAGCTGACTCCCGATTACGCGGCCGGCTGTAAACGCGGCCTGTTCTCCAACGAGTACATGCCCGCGCTCGGCCGGGACAATGTGACCGTGGAGACCACCGCCATCGAGGCGGTCACCCCCACCGGCATTCGCACCGCCGACGGCGTGGAGCATCCGGTCGACGTGATCGTCTACGGCACCGGCTTCAAGGGCACGGAATTCCTTGCGCCCATGAATATTTACGGCGTGGGCGGTCGCAAGCTGGCCGATGCGTGGTCGGCGGAGGGCGCCCGCGCATACCTCGGCATCTCAGTGCCGGACTTCCCCAATCTGTTCATGATGTACGGGCCGAACACCAATGTCGGCTCGGGTTCGATCATCTACATGCTGGAGTCGCAGGCCCGGTACATCCGCCAGGTGGTGGAGTACCTGGCGCCCAAGCCCGGGACATTTCTGTCCGCGCGCGCCGAGGTCGAACAGTCCTGGGACGACTGGCTGCAACGCCGCTTGAAGGACACTCCGTGGAACTTCTGCTCCAGCTGGTACCGCAATGCGTCCGGGCGCATCACCAATAACTGGCCCGGTGCGACGGTGCTGTTCCGTTGGAAGACAAATACATTCAAGCCCTCCGACTACGAGGAGACGCAGTCCGGACGGCGGTGATACGCGGCGGCGGCGGTGTGCGCGGACCCTTGACTCCCCCGCTCAACTGTCTGAGACTGTCATCACTCCGGCAATTGATCGTCTGAGACACAGGCGACAACGCCAGGGCGTATCCGAGCTTTCGGAGGGTCTCAATGACGCTGCCTTCTTCGCCCGCACAGTCCACCGCCGCCATCCCGGTCGAAACCCTGCCCGACCGCACGGCCCGCTGGGCGCGGGAATGCCTGGAGTGGGCCAGGGTGCCGTTCCTGCCGCCAGGCCGCCGGGTCGGCCGCGTCTACGACATCGTCGGCCCGCAGAACCTCTTCGGCGAGGATTCGCTCTTCATCAATCTCGGCTACTGGCGCGATCGCCCCGAGAGTCTCGACGCGGCCAGCCGCGATCTGGCCCGGCTGGTCGCCCGGGAGGCCGAACTCGGACCGGACGATGTACAGCTGGATGTCGGATTCGGTTACGGCGACCAGGATTTCCTGTGGGCGCGCGAATTCGGCCCCAAGGAAATCATCGGCATGAATATCGCCACCGAACAGATCGAGATCGCCACCCGGCGCGCCGCCGAACTCGGTCTCTCCGACCGGATTCGCTTCGAATACGGTTCCGCCATCGACCTGCCGCGCGCCGACGCCTCCTGCACCAAGGTCACCGCCCTGGAGTCGGCCTTCCACTTCCCCTCCTACGACCGCTTCTTCGCCGAGGCGTACCGCGTCCTGCAGCCCGGCGGCAAACTGGTGACCGCCGACATCACCGTGCGCCCCGGCCCCGTCACCGATCTGATGATCCGCGCCTCCGACCGCCCCGGCGCCGAACGCACCGCCTACGACCTCCCCCGCTACCGAAAGGCGCTCACCGCCGCCGGTTTCGAGAATGTCAGCGTGTATTCGATTCGCCGCGACGTCTATTCACCCCTGGCCACCTACCTGAGCAAACGCCTCCGCGACCCCGACATGCGCCGCGTCAACCCGGTTCTGCGCGCCACCTTCAGCCGCCCCGGCCTGCTCGCCTGGGGCCCCTGGGCCGACTACATCATCGCCGTCGCCACCAAACCCTGACCCCGCCCGACCCCTGGGATGCTGTCCCCCGAGCCCCAACCAGGTAGACTCCCCGACGTTCAGGTCGGCCCAGCGCCACCGGTTCAGCCTTCGTAGCTCAGGGGATAGAGCAACCCTCTCCTAAAGGGTAGGTCGCAGGTTCGAATCCTGCCGAGGGCACAGTTGCCGGCTCTGCGGAGTCTCCCGCTACGGGAGAGTTTTCCCGCGCATCGGGCTTGACTGTCCTGTAGTGGCAGCGCCGATCGTCATGGCATGACAAACACAACGGCTTCTCTCGACCACACCGTCCTCGTCGAGGACTACACCACGCTCTGGAACGAGCCGGACGCCGAACTGCGGCGCCGGGCCATCGCCGCGCTGTGGTCCGCCGGCGGCGTGGAGTACGTCGAGGGCGCCCACTTCGCCGGGCTCGACGAGCTCGATGCTCGAGTTGCCGAGGCGCACAACGCATTCGTCGCCAGTGGCCGGTACCGCGCAGTCAACGCCGCTGATGCCCGCCGCCATGGCGACCTGGTCCTGTTCACCCTGCAATTGGCGACCCCCGATACGGGCGAAATCGCCTGGGCTGCACGCGTGTTCCTGCTGCTCGACAGCGACGGAAGAATCCGCGAGGACTACCAGATCACCGTACAAGCACTGGCCGTTCAGTAGCCGACGCCGGGTCACTCCCGCCGCACTGCGCCAAACCTCTTTGTAATAAGACGCTTTCACAGAATTGGGATTCGACATGTCGTACTTCTCCGCACCGGATGGAACCGAACTCTTCTACCGTGACTACGGCAGCGGCAGCCCCGTCGTTTTCGTGCACAGCATGCTGATGAGCAGCGATATGTGGCAGCACCAGATGTTGCATCTGGCCGCACGCGGGCACCGCGCCGTCGCCTACGATCGCCGTGGGCACGGCAGATCCGACGATCCGGGCACCGGATACGAATTCGACACTCTCGCAGACGATCTGGCCGCACTGCTGGACCGGCTGGAGCTGACCGGCGTAACACTGGTCGGGCACTCGATGGGCGGCGGCGAGGTGATCCGGTACCTGGCCCGCCACGGCAGCGACCGCATTGCCCGCATCGCGCTCGTCGGCGCCACCGCCCCACACCTCGGCATCGACCCGCGGATCGCGACGGCACTGCTGGACCAACTCCGCACCGGCTATGCCCAGTGGGTGACCGACAATGCCGGACTGTCCTTCGGAGACGATCTGCCCGGCTGCCATATCCCGCACCTCGAGAAGGAGGCCACCATCCGGGACTGGATGCGGGTATCCCTGCACGCCGCGGTGGAATGCAACCGCATCAATCTGGCGGCCGACTTCCGGACCGAGGCGAGCCGGATCGGTGTCCCCGCATTGATCCTGCACGGCGACCACGACGCCTTCGCCCCGCTGGAGATCAGTGGGCAGCGCTCGGCCGACCTGATCCCCGACAGCAAACTCGTCGTCTACGAGAACGCCTCGCACATGCTGCATCTCTCACACCGTGAACAGCTCAATCACGACCTACAGGAGTTCGCACTGACCGTTTAACGTCGCACGGGGTGGCGAACCGCGGCAGGACAGTGATGAAGCTTATCCAGTACGCGAAAGGCCCTCCGCGGGTTGCCAACTCAGGGTTGGCCGATCCGCGGAGGGCGCAATCAGGAACCGAACTACATCGGGTAGATCGAGTGCTTGCGGGGGTTGAACTCCGGCTTGACCGGTGATTTGTCGCGCAGCAGGCGGAGGGCTTGGCGGATCTCCAGGCGGGTGCGCGCCGGTTCGATGACGGCGTCGATGTATCCGCGCTCGGCGGCGACCCACGGGGTGGCCATTGTCGCGTTGTACTGGTTGATCATGAATTCGCGCGCGGCCGCTCGATGTTCCTCGGCCACGGCGGCCAATTGCCGTTTGCCGATGAGGTCGACCGCGCTTTCGGCGCCGATCACCGCGATGCGGGCTGTCGGCCAGGCGAAGCTGATATCGGCGCCGACCTGACGGGCGCCCATCATCCCGTACGCGCCGCCGTAGGACTTGCGCACCACCAGGTTGATGATCGGCACTGTCGCCTCGATGATCGCGCGCGGGACACGACCACCGCGAATGATCACGCCGTTGGCTTCCTCCACGAGGCCCGGCAGCACGCCCGGGGTATCGACGACGAAGATGAGGGGAATGTTGAATGCGTCGCAGAGCCGGATGAAGTAGGTCGACTTGTCCGAGCAGGCGGCGTCGATGGAACCGCCGAGCACCAGCGGCTGGCTGGCGATCACACCGACGGGGCGACCGTCGACCCTGGCGAACCCCGTGATCAGATTCTGCGCGAATTTCTCGCGGACCTCGTGGAACTCACCGTCGTCGAAGAGCCGCAGCAGGATCTCGTGCATGTCGTAACCGGCGCGATCGGAGTCCGGGATGATCTTGTCGAGCTCGCGGTCGGAGTCCGTGATCTCCGGTTCCAGGCCCGGATTCACGATCGGCGGCTGTTCGACGCAGCTCGTCGGCATATAGCTCAGGTAATTGCGGGCCCAGTCGTAGGCCTCCTGCTCGGTCTCGGCCACGTGATGCAGGGTGCCGCGTTTGGCCTGCACCTCCGCGCCGCCGAGCTCCTCGGCGCTGACGTCCTCACCGTTGACGGCCTTGATCACATCCGGCCCGGTGACGAACATGTAGGAGTCTTTGGTGCCGATGAGCACATCGGTATTGATGGGCCCGTAGACCGATCCCGCCGCGCATTTGCCGAGAATGATCGAGACCTGCGGCACGTAGCCGGACAGTTTCTCCAGCACCCGGGAAATATCGCCGAACGAGGCGATGGAACCCACAGCGTCCTGAATTCGGGCGCCGCCCGAATCGTTGATCGTCACCACGGGGCACGCATTGTCGAACGCGAATTGCAAGGCCCGCATGAACTTCTGGGCGGAGGTGACGCCGACGGTCCCGGCGTACACGGTCTGATCGTGGGAGATCACCACCACCGGACGCCCGCCGATCGTCCCGCGACCGGTGACCAGTCCGTCACCGTAGAGCGCATCCGGCTGACCGGGCTGGCGGGCCAGCGCACTGGTCTCGATGAACGTCCCGGGGTCGAGCAGCATGTGCACGCGCTCGCGAACGCTGGGAATGCCCTTCTTCGCCCGCTTGGCGATCGCGGCCTCGCCCGCCGGTTCCGCGGCGATCGCCAGGATCTTGGCCAGCTCATCAAGCTTGGCCTGGGTACCGATCACGCTAACTGCCACCTTCCAACCAACTCTTATGCTCTCGCGACGTTAAGCGGTGTCGACACAGAACACATCACAGCATCAGATATACGGGATGAATCACAATCATGGTGGGGCCCACATCCCGAATCCCACAATGCCAGGTGGCTCAGACCGCGAGACCGGCGCTCCACGAATCGGCCACCGGTTCCGGTACTCGAATCGGTGACGCGGGCGGAGGTAATGCATCAGGAACGATCGGGCGCGGAGCGACCTCCATGACCGCTTCCGCCACCGCGAGGCAGGCGCCCAGGCGCGGCGGATTACGCAAGCCCGAATCACTCTGCAGCAGTAGCCGGACCGCAGCCCACGGCAGGTTCACATCGGCGAAGGCCGTTTGGAACAGTCCCGCCGAGGGGCGCGGATTGGCTTCCAGCAGTACCGGTTCGCCATTGCGGTAGCGCAATTGCACATTGGTCAGATAGGCGAGTTCGAAATGCCGGACGAGTTGGCGGGCGATGTCGACCACCTCCGGGTTGTCCAGCAGCATGCGGAAGCGGCCCTGCTTCGAACGCGGAATGCCGACCAGCAGTTCGCCTCCCGGCGCCGAGAGGCAGTCGATGCTGATCTCGGGGGCGTCGAGGTACGGCATGACGAGCAGTTCGAACTCCGGTTCGCCCTCCTCCGCCGAGCGCTGCAGGGCCTCGGCCACCGCGTCGACCGAGGCCACCGGGCGGGGCGGAGCCAGCAGGCTGGCCATGCTGAGCGGGCGATCGTCCAGGATTCGGAAGCCGAAGGCCGAATACTCACCGCTCGGCTTGATGCAGACGGTCTCGCCTCCTGCCGACAATTCCGCGACGGCCGCGCGCAATCCGTCGGCATCGGACACCACGCGCCACGGCGGCACCGGAATGCCTGCGGCACTGGCGGCTTCATAGGTGCGCGTTTTACTGGTCAGCACCTGCACCGCGGACAGCGGCGAGCACATCAGGCTGGTACCGACCGCCGCGAAATCCGCGGCGTGCCCGGCGAGGGCGTCGAGGCGGCGCGGCGGTATGAGGACATCGATGTGGTTGGTCCGGCAGAAGTCGAGCGCGAATTGCGCGTACTCGTCATTGCCGACGTGGCGAGGTTCGACGGCCGGCACATCGCAGACCGACAGCGCCGCCGCGCCCGGATCCACATTGCTGGCGTACATGGTGACGTCGACCCCGTCGGGGTTCTCCCGCAGCAAGCGCATGACCTGGGCGGTTGCCGCCCCGGCACTGCTCAGCCAAATACGAAGCGTTATAGCAACGCTCCTCTCCTGTTCCATGCGGCCGAGCGGTGAAACCTTCGCGCAATCCGGTGGTGGGGCGACCCTATCCCGGTTCGGTGACGCGCACATTTCGGCGAGAATCGGGCGCAAAAACACTGCGTGCCCACCGGTCGGCGGGCACGCAGGTTGTCGTGATCCGGCTATCACCAGGCGTGGCAGCGGCCGTCATCGTGGCCCCACTGGTCCCGCTCGTGGTCGTGCCAGCGGCCGTGCCGATCGCAGTGCCAATCGTTGTGCCAGGGATCGTTCGGGTCTGCCCAGCCGGGACGGTTGAAGCCGCCCCAGTCATTGTCGTCACGGTCGTGGTCCCAGGGAGACTGGTGTGCCGTCGGAGCCGCGGCGGCGGCGGTGCCCATTGCCGGAACTACGAGCATGGCGCCGGCGGCCGCTGCGGCGAACAACGTGGTGAAGAGCTTTGGTTTCAAAACTTGGTCCTTCCTGCTTACGTGCCATGGTGGCGAACCCATTGCAGCCCAGGACCGGCCGTGCACCTAGGGATGACAGCGGACTCTCAGCACATTCCAACCAGCGCGGTCAGTGTCTGCCACCGGTATTCGCAGTCGAAACAGGATGGCTCGGGGCGCCTGCCGCCTGGGTCGTGCCGGGCGCGGAGGCCGCCGAGCCACCGTGATCGCTCGCCATGGCGATCCCGCCGCCGGCGACCGTGAAGACGGCGACGGCGGCGATCAACCAGGCGGCCGGGCCGCGGCGGCCGCGCGGGGCGGGACGGTCGGCTTGGGTGCGCGGCGGAGCGGGGACCCTGGGCAGTTCGATTGCGGCAGGGCCGCTGTCGAAGACCGCCGGGCGTGGGACGGGCGGCAGCACCCGTGCGGCCGGAGGGGGCAGTACCCGAGCGGCGCCGGGCGGGGCAACGCGTTTCGCCGGAGGTGCTGCCGCGACACGTGCGGCGTTCGGCTCGATACGCGCGGCGGCGGGGGGCGGCGAGGCGATACGCGCCGCAGCCGGAGGCGGCGAGGCGATGCGCGCCGCCGCGACGGGCGGCAGTTTCGCCGCGAGACGGGAGGCGATCATGGTGGCGCCGCGCAGTACCGTGCGCGCGGACTCGGCGCTGCTGATCACCGGCAAACCTATTGTGGCGGAGACGCGTTCGGCGAGCAGGGGTATCGCTGATCCACCACCGGTCAGGACGACGGAGTCGATCTCGCGACCGGCGCGGACGGCGGCATCCGCGGCGTCCGCGATGCGCTGCACGGCGCGCGCCACCGGTTCGGCGATCAGCGCCTCCAATTCTGAGCGCACGATTCGCCGATTCTCTTGGATACCGGGCAGATTCACCTCGATCACCGCGGAGACATCGCGGGACAGGCGCTCCTTGGCAAGGCGGGCGCGGGCACGCAGTGCGCGAATTCCGTTCCAATTCCGGCGATCTCGTGGATCGAAGCCCGGATTCGCCGCGGCCAGCTCGGTGAGTACATGCTCGACGAGCAGCGCATCGACCAGATCGCCGCTGAACTCGCTGGTGCGGGTCGGGCGGTCGACGCGGACATTGCCGCCGTCGGGCCAGCTCACCAGCGCCACATCGAAGGTCGCGCTGCCCACATCGCACAGCAATACTGTTGTGTGTGAAGGGATTTCGCGGGAGACGGCCAGTGCGGTGTAGGCGGCTTCGGCCTCCGTCACGAGAGTGACTCGGCTGCCGCCGGTGCGCAGCGCGGATCCCAGCTCACGTACCGCGTGTGCGGTCCAGGCCGAGGGATGGGCGACCACGCAGGCCGGGGCCGCATTCGCGGTGAGCAGGCATTTGATCGCGGTGGCCACCAGCTGCGCGCCGGTGCGGCTACCGCCCTGCGCCACCACCGGAACCGGATCGCCCACCCGGGAGGTGAAGTCGCGGAAGGCGCTGCCGGGGTACGCCCGATCCGCTTCCTCGGCCGGGCGGCCGAGCAGCGGAAGCGAATTGTCGGCGAGCTGAACGACCGCGGGGGTACGAATGATCTCGGGGCGATCGGTGAATGCGGAAACAAAGGAATCCGAGCCGATGACGATACCTACGCCGATACCTGATGACCTTGCCATGGACCGGCTCTCCATTCCGTGTAGTCCGACTCGACAGCTCATTCAGATTAGGGATCGAAGCTGGTGAAGAGCTGCACCCTTCCTGTGTGGTGGCTGTCGGCCGAAGCTTGGAAAACCCCAGGCAAAAGCACAGATCACTGGCAACTGGCTCCCAGACTCCGGGCATAGCGTCTCGTTCTACCAACGGCGAAGACAAGCCGCCCTGCTACTCAGAGGAACAGCAATGGCTGTCGAAATTGACATGAACGGAATTCCCCAGCTCGGATCGATCGGTGCGGCTGCGCAAGAAGCGGTTTCGGAGCACGCCGGACCCGCGGCGGTAAATCTCGCGCACGGCTCGTTCCCGGCGTTCGACCAGCACGCGGGAATCGGCGAAACCGTCGACGTTCAGACCGCCAACCAGGCTGTCTTCCAGAGCGCCGGCCAGACCGGCTTCTCCGAGTACCAGAGCGAGACCGTCAGCGAATCCCAGCACCTCGACACCCGCCCGGAACCGCGCGACCACAACAACTTCGGTCAGCACGCAGGTTTCGACAACAGCGCAGACTTCCGTGAAAGCGCCGACTTCGGCCAGCACACCACTTTCGGCGAAACCGGCGCCCTCCACGAGCACAACAACTTCAACGAGCACCGAGACTTCGACCAGCACAATGGATTCGGCGACCACCGAGACTTCCACGAGCATGACGGCTTCAACCAGCAGGTCGGTTTCGAACAGCAGTCCGGCTTCGACCAGGTCAGCGGTTTCGACCAGCAGGTCAGCGGTTTCGAGCAACAGATCGGCTTCGACCAGCAGGTCAGCGACTTCAACCAGCAGGTGAGCGGATTCGAGCAACAGATCGGCGGCGTCGACCAGTTCAGCGGAATCAACCAGCAGATCAGTGGTTTCGAACAGCAGATCGGCTTCGACCAGAACGTCACCGAGGTCGACCAGCAGACCGGATTTGACCAGCAAGTGGGCTTCGAACAGCAGACCGGGTTCGACCAGAACGTCACCGTCAACGAGAGCCAAACCTTCAACGAGAACGTCGTTTTCGACCAGCAGCAGTCCTTCAACGAACACGATGGCTTCAACCAGGGCATCGGTTTCGCCGACCGCGGAGACTTCAACGACCGCGGTGATTTCAACCAGCACAACGGATTCGGCAATCATGAAGGCTTCGGCGAGCGCGGCTTCGAAGGACGCGGCGGTTTCAACGAGCACGGCGGGATCGACCAGCGCGGCGGCTTCGACGGACGCGGCGTAATCGACCAGCACGGCGGCAACCAGCATGGCGGTTTCGACGGACGTGGCGGGGTCGAGCAGCGTGGTGGGTTCGACGGACGCGGCGGAATCGACCAGCGCGGTGGGTTCGACGGACGCGGCGGGATCGATGAGCACGGCGCCGAAGGCCGGCACTCCTGGCGCCCCGGCCATCCTAATCCGGTTGGGCCGGAACGTAATCCCGGCGACCACGACGGCGGCCGCGGCGGCGAGCACAACGGCCCCGGCAACCGCGGCGGCGAACACGGACACCCCGGCGCACCTGGCGGATCCGACCAGCACGGACGGCCCGGCGACCATAACGGCGGCGGGGGGCACGGCCACCTGGGCGGCTCCGTGAATCCCGGTGGACCCAATCGCGGTGGCGACCACGGCCATGACGGACCCGGCTCTGCACAGCACGGCCAGCCAGGGCACGACGGCGGCGGCAACCGCGGCGGCGACCATGGCCACCCGGGTGCACCCGGCGGATCGGGACTGCACAACGGTGGCGGTGAACATGGCCACCCCGGCACACCCGGATCGGGACAGCACGGCCAGCCCGGCGGGCATGACGGCGGAGGCCGCGGCGGTGAGCACGGAAACCCCGGCGGATCAGGCCAACACGGGAATCCGGGCGGGCCTAACGGTGGTGGCGAACACGGGCACCCAGGGGCACCCGGCGGATCCGGTCAGCACGGAAACCCCGGCGGGACCAACGGTGGCGGCGAACACGGGCACCCCGGTGCACCAGGCCAACATGGAAACCCCGGCGGCGAGCACGGCCACCCGGGTACACCCGGCGGATTGGGACAACACGGGAACCCCGGCGGATCTAACGGTGGCGGCGAACACGGCCACCCCGGCACACCCGGCGGATCGGGACAACATGGGAACCCGGGCGGGCCCAACGGTGGTGGCGCGCCCGGCGGATCGGGACAACACGGGAACCCGGGCGGGCCCAACGGTGGTGGCGAGCACGGGAATCCCGGTGCGCCTGGCGGTCACAACGGTGGGGGTGAGCATGGTCAGCCCGGTGCGCCGGGTGGGGTTGGGCAGCATGGGAATTCGGGGCAGCCGGGGAACGGCGGGCCCGGTGGTGCGGGTGAGCACGGGTCGGGTGGGGTGCATGGCGGGATCGGGGGCAGCGGCGATGAGGGTCACGAGCGGGGTGGGTTTGCCGGCAATGTAGGCGTATCCGGCTCGGGTTCGAATGAGCTCGTCGGGGCGCACAGTGCGGCGCCAGGGGTTGGGTTGTCTTCCAACGCTGGACTTTCCGCGAATGCTGGGCTGTCCTCCGGGATCGGTGCTTCGTCCGGTGCGGGTTTGTCCGCCAATGCGGGCCTGTCCTCCGGCGCTTCGTCCGGTGCGGGATTGTCGTCCAACGTTGGCCTGTCCTCCGGCGGCGCGTCTTCCAATGCGGGCTTCTCCGCTGGCGGTGGGGTGTCCTCCGGTGGGGGTCTGTCCTCCGGTGGCGGAGTGTCGGCCGGTGGCGGGTTGTCTTCCAGTGCGGGACTTTCGGCCGGTTCGGGGTTGGGGCAGGCGCCGGGGGCTTCGCTCGGGCTGTCGAATTCGAGTGCCAACCTCAATCAGTCGGGCAGTGTCGGGACTGCGCACTTCGGGCAGTCGGCGGCTTCGTCGGCCTCCGGTGTGGCCGCGGCGAACGCGGTGGCACCGATAGCCGTTACCCCGGTGTCGGCGGGTGTGCAGACAAGTGCTGCCGCACAGTCGATTTCCGGGACCGTGGCTCAGGCTGC
Source organism: Nocardia sp. NPDC006630 (assembly GCF_040611495.1). Lineage (NCBI taxonomy): Bacteria > Bacillati > Actinomycetota > Actinomycetes > Mycobacteriales > Nocardiaceae > Nocardia > Nocardia sp. NPDC006630. The sequence goes on along the minus strand of NZ_JBEXOK010000005.1, from coordinate 295,656 downwards.
GGTAGCTCCGCAGCCTGCCGCGATCGCGAACTCGTTCTCCCTGACCAGCGGCTCGGTGCATCCGGTCACCGCACCGGCCGCCGATCTCGGTGCGGCGTCGACCACCGTGTCCTCGACCACCGGCGGTGGAGCGGCCGCGCCGACCCATCTGGTCACCACCGCACCGGCAGCGCCGCAGCTCGGCGCGACCGCACCGGCGGGTTCCCAGATCGGCACGGCGGCAACGGGCGGCTCCCAGATCGGCTCAGCTGCAACGGAACCCACTCACGCGGGCACCATCGCACCCACCACCGCGGCCGGTGGCGCGGCAGTGGCCGCCGGTGGCGCGGCCGTCGCGCCGCAAAGCGCCGCGCCCGCAACGGAACCCGCGCACGCACCGGTCACGGCTCCGACCACGGCGGCGGCACCCACCGCGGATCTGGGCACCGGCGCGACGACGGGCGGGGGCACCACCCCGCACGCCTCGGCCAATGCCGGCGCACTGCTGTCGGGCAATGCGACCACCGCACCGACAACATCCGCAGGCACCGCGAACCCCTCGGATGCGGCGCATGCGGGAACCGCCGCGCCCGCGGCCAGCGCTCCGGTCACCACTGTGGCCGCCGCTCCGGCACCGGCCGCCGCTCCGGCACCGGCCGCCGCTCCGGCACCGGTGGATCACGTCTCGGCCGCGACCACCGTCGCCCCGGCCGATGCGACCACAGTGCATCCGGCCGACGCGACGACAGTGCATCCGGTCGATGTCACGGCGGCCGATCCGGGCGCGACCATCGATCACACCGGGCTGACCACCTCGGATGCCGGTCTGTCGACCGGATTGACCTCCGACGCAGGAACCGCGCTGACCCACAGCACGGTCGATACCAGTCACTCCGCCACGACCGACCTGCACCACTGATCGCCCTCCGGCCCGCCGCGTCCGACGCGGCGGGCCGGAACCGCACCCCCACCGCGCATGAAAGGAAATGGCGTGACCGCGTCAACCCCGGCTTCCGCGAGGAAACTCTCCCCGTCGACCGATTCGATGACCGCGCTGCTCGATGAGCTGCGGTCGGTGACCGATGCCGTCGGCCGAACCGATCTGTCGAACCGGCTGGTGTCGGCGCGGCAGCGGGTCAGCGATTCCCGACTGCGCATCGTTGTCACCGGCCAGTCCAAGAAGGGCATCAGCTCGCTGGTCAACGCCCTGGTCGCCGCCGATGTGTGCGCCACGAATGTGACTGCGCCGGAACGCAATCGCGGGCCGAAGCCGCTGCCCGGACCGGTGGTCGTCGAATACGGCGAGTCGAAGTCCACGAAGGCCGGCGAAGCGGGCCGGACCGAGGTCGCCCTGCCGGTGGATCTGCTCGCCGAGGGCGTGGTGCTCATCGATATGCCGGGTGTCACCGGCGCCGGTTCCCGGCGCGCGACGGAGATCCTCTCGATGCTGCCGACCGTCGACGCGGTGCTGTTCGTCTCCGATGCCAGCCAGGAGTACACCGCACCGGAAATCCGTTTCCTGCAACAGATTCACCAGCTCTGCCCGATGGTGGCGGGCGTAATCAACAAGATCGACAGCTATGTCCGCTGGGCCGATATCCAGAAGGCCAATCGCAAGCATCTCACCGATGCCGATCTGGATCTGCCGATCCTGCCCGTCTCCTCGGCCATGCACAAAACCGCGCATCGCCTGGGCGACCAGATGCTCGAGGTCGAATCCGGTATCCCGCAACTCGAGGCGTTCATTCGCAATCACCTCGTCGCGCGAGCGGATGCGGTGGCCCGCGAATCCGTCGTCAACGATGTCCGTGTCGTCTCCGATCACGTTGCGCTGGCCTTGAATTCGGAATTGACCGCACTGCAGGACCCGTCCCGCAGTGCGGAACTCCTCGACCGCATCCGCGCCGCCCGCGATACCGCCGAGGCCCTGCGCAAGCGCACCGCGAATTGGCAGTACGTGCTGGGCGACGGCATCACCGAACTGACCGTCTCCGTCGAACACGATCTGCGACATCGGCTGCGCGCCATTGTGCGCGAGGCCGAGGAGGAGATCATGAAATCCGATCCGGCCCGCCAGTGGGAGGCGTTCAGCGAGCGCGTCAACGGCCGTGTCTCGGCCGCGGTCGAGGACAATTTCATTCTGGCGCATCAGCTTTCGATAGACCTGGCGGGCAAGGTCGCTGATCGGTTCAGTGAGGACGGCAAGGTCCAGTTGCCGGCGCTGCCGGGCGCGGACACGGATGCGCTGCTCGGCCAACTCGGTTCGGTGGAAGCACTGGAGAGCGGCAAGGCCGGAGTGGTCCAGCGCGCCATCACCAGCCTGCGCGGTTCGTACGGCGGCGTGCTGATGGTCGGCCTGGCGACGAGCCTGCTCGGCCTGGCCCTGGTGAACCCGTGGTCCATCGGCGCGGGACTCCTGCTCGGCGCCAACACTTTCCGGGAGGATCACAAGGCGCTCAAGGCCCGCCGCCGCTCCGAGGCCCGGCTCGCCGTGGCCCGGCTCATGGACGAGGTCGTCTTCCAGGTCAGCAAGGAGTCCAAGCAGCGCCTGCGTGATGTGCAGCGCACCCTGCGCGATCACTTCACCACGGTGGCCGACGAAATGCTCCGCTCCGCAAACGATTCCCTGCAGGCCGCGCAGGAGGCCGGAAATACGCACGAAAGCCGGCGCGCGGCCCGCATCGCCCAGGTCGAGGGAAATCTGGGCTATCTGCGCCAATTGCGGGTGCAGGCAGCGGGTTTGGTCCAGGCAGGAGAAGCGCGGTGACCGGTCGAGAACTGACCGAGGCGCACCGCCTGATCCGCGCGGCCCGTACCGAATTCGGCCCGCGCTCCCGGTGCGACGCCGAATTGGCCGCCTGCGAGCGCCGACTGGGCGAACCGCTGCGGGTGGCGCTGGCCGGCACCCTCAAGTCGGGCAAATCGACGCTGCTCAATGCCCTGATCGGCGATGAGATCGCGCCGACCGACGCGACCGAGTGCACCCGCGTGGTGACCTGGTTCCAGCAGTCGGCGACACCCCGCATCCAGCTCACCGCCGACGGCCGCCCGCGCCTGCTGCCGGTGCTGCGCACCGATGGCCAGCTCACCCTCGATCTGGGTGTCACCGCCGATCGCGTGGAAAAGCTGGAGGTCTTCTGGCCTTCCTCGCTGCTGGACGATTTCACGATCATCGACACCCCCGGCACCTCGTCGAATTCTCGCGATGTCTCCGAACGCACCCTGGCCCTGCTCGCCCCCGAGGACGGGATCTGCGAGGCGGACGCCATCGTCTACCTCATGCGCGATCTGCACGACACCGATGTTCAACTGCTGCAAAATATTCAGGATCAGATGGCGACCGGCACCGGTCCGCTCGGCGTCGTCGGCGTACTGTCCCGAGCCGATGAGATCGACGGCGGCCACGGCGATCCCCTGGCGGCCGCACACCGCCTGAGCCGCGCCCTCGCCGATGCGCCGGAACTGCGGGGTCTGCACCAGAGCTTCATTCCGGTTTCCGGTCTGCTGGCCCTGCGCGGCCAGACGCTGCGCCAGGCCGAATTCACCATCCTGCGCACCCTGGCATCGGTCCCCCGCAATGATCTCGAAGCGGCCCTGATCTCGGTGACCCGCTTCACCGCACCCACCAGCAATCTTCCGGTGACCGAAATTGACCGCACCCGCCTGGTCAATGCCTTCGGCCTGTTCGGTATTCGACTGGCCGTCTCCATGATTCACGCGGGCATTGCCGACGCACCGGCGCTGGCCGCCGAACTGCTGCGCCGCAGCGGCCTCGATGACCTGCGCCGCACTCTCAACAGCCAATTCGGCCAGCGCAATGAACAACTCAAGGCCTATTCCGCCATGGCATCGCTCAAACGCATTCTGAACCGCCACTCGGGGAGCGAGGGGCTCTCCCGTCAGGTGGATCGCAGTCTCGCCGATACCCATACCTTTACCGAGCTCCGGCTACTGTCCAGCATTCGCGCCACCCGACTGAGCGAACTCGATCGCGACCTCGCCACCCGAGTCCTCGGCGGTAAGGGCATCTCCGCACACCAGCGGCTCGGCCTGCCGGCGAACGCGGGTCCGGCGCAGCGGCGCGATGCCGCCCTGCGCGCAATTCGCGACTGGCGCAACCGACTCGACAATCCGCTGCTGGATCCGCTCACCGCCGCCACCTGCCGCGCCGTGGCCCGCAGCTGCGAATCGATTGTCGAGGACAGCCGGACGGCGGTTCGGTAACCGAATTCAGTAGATGTTGTAGAACTCGCGAGCCACCTTGAAGCCGTGACCGGTAGTGCCGTCGGCGCATTCAACGTACTGCATGGTGACACTGCAGACCATGGCGCCTTCGCGGACCTGCTGGCCGTAATCGACTACGCGAGAATGGAAGTCGATGGGCTGATCGGTGTGACAGTTGAGCTGCGCGAAGGTCCCGTCCTGTTCGGAGAACACATCGCCGTACGCGCCGTGGCAGTTGACCGGCGCCGCCGGCTGGGCGTAACTGTGGTCCCTGATCTCGCACTCCGCACCGTGCGGGCCGATGAGGCAGCCGATGTTCCCGGACGGTGAGACGAACTGGTCGAGTTGCGCGGCATTCGCCGGCGCCGCGCTGAGCGCGAGGGCCGTGACGGTCGCCGCGACGGCACCGAGGGCGATCGAAAAGTGGGTCGCTTTCATGACTTCGGATCCTTCTGGGGTGGTCGATGAGGGTGTCCCCATGCTGTTCCCGAGCGGTTTCAAAACCCTTACGCCCGGCTTGTCAACCGGCAATCCGCGAACCGAACCGACCGGGCTGAAGTTGACATTCGCTCCGAGCACGCTCAACATTGCCGAGTCAGCACCTCGCTAGGCGAGGCTCCTGTACGAACACAGGCCACTGATCCGACGACGTCGAGAGACGCCCAGGGTTAGGACAGATCAGCCCGGATTAAGGGTTGATCCAAAGTGGCTTCCCCGGGCCGCGAGCCCCCGGATACGTCGTACAGTGCCGAAGCTCTGACGAGAGGGGTGCAGGGCTACGCCGTTGTGCGTGGCCATGTTTCCCCCTCGCCCGCGCGGTCTGACGCGATGAGTTTCACGACGTCCTCGTGCGTCATGGCGGCAAGGAGGTGAGGGGCGACACATGAGTTCCGGCGATAGTCCGTATCCGAGTACGGATTTCCGATTCGTCTCGTCCCCGGCTTGCCGCATTTCGGTAATCGGCTGACCCGCAAGCACATTCGACCCTCCGGCGCCCTGCCGGCGGCGTGGTAGGCGTGTGCCGCGAGCAGTTTCGGTGTGCCCGAAATCGCTAGGTGACCGGGTTGATTCCGCACGCCCGCAACACCTGATGTCGAAAGCGAGGGAACGGCAATGGCCTTCTTCTCGAATGGCGGCGACCGCCGTACCGTGACCACCGCGGCTCCCCCCGGAGCCGCCGCCACCTCCGCCACCATGGACTCCGCCCATGTGGGCGATATCGTCGGCGCGCTGGGCAGTATCGGCCAGCACGACACCCTCGAAGGGCGTACCCGCACACAGCGTCTGCGCATGTTGCTCGCCATCATCGGCCCCGGCCTCATCGTCATGGTCGGCGACAATGACGCCGGTGGCGTGGCCACCTACGCGCAGGCCGGACAGAACTACGGTATGGCCCTGGTCTGGACGCTGCTGCTGCTCATCCCGGTGCTGTACGTCAACCAGGAGATGGTGGTGCGGCTGGGCGCGGTCGCCGGAGTCGGGCACGCGCGCTTGATCTTCGATCGCTTCGGCAAGTTCTGGGGTGCGTTCAGCGTCGGCGACCTGTTCATCGTGAACGCGCTGACCATCGTCACCGAATTCATCGGCGTCTCCATGGCTCTGGGCTATTTCGGCCTGCCCAAGGGCATTTCGGTGCCGCTGGCAGCGGTACTGCTGTTCGCCATGGTGGCAGGCGGTTCGTTCCGCCGGTGGGAGCGTTTCCTTTTCGGGCTCATCGCCGTGAATATCGTCATGTTCCCGCTGGCCTTCATGGTGCATCCGAGTGCGCGCGACACTGCGCACGGTCTGCTCCCCTCGTTCCCCGGCGGGCTGAATTCCACACTGCTGCTGCTGATCGTCGCCATTGTCGGCACCACCGTCGCGCCCTGGCAGCTGTTCTTCCAGCAGTCGAACATCGTCGACAAGCGCATCACCCCGCGCTGGATCCGCTACGAGCGCATCGATCTGTGGATCGGGATCGTGGTGGTCATGGCCGGTGCGATCGCCATCATGGCCGCCGCGGCCTTCGGTCTCGCCGGTACCGGCGCCATCGGCAATTTCACCGATGCCGGGGCGGTTGCCCAGAGCCTGTCCGATCACATGGGCAAGACCGTCGGCGCGCTCTTCGCCATCCTGCTGTTCGACGCCTCGCTCATCGGCGCGAATGCCGTCGGCCTGGCCACCACCTATGCTCTCGGCGACACTCTGGGCAAGCGGCACTCACTGCACTGGAAGATCAGCGAAGCGCCGATGTTCTATGCGGGATATGCGGCGCTGCTGGCGATCGCGGCCGCCGTATCGTTCAGCCCGGATCATGTGCTGGGCCTGCTGACCCAGGGCGTGCAGGCGCTGGCCGGTGTCCTGTTGCCTTCCGCCACAGTGTTTCTGGTGCTGCTCTGCAATGACCGGGCGGTGCTCGGCCCCTGGGTGAATACCGTGCGGCAGAACATTGTCGCGGGGGTCATCGTGTTGTCGCTGGTGCTGCTGTCACTGGCACTGACCGCCGCGACCTTCTTCCCCGGCCTGACCACCGGCGCCCTCGAAATCGGATTCGGCGCCGGGGTGGCCATCGGCCTGCTCGGCGGCGCGGGCATGCTGATCAGCTGGCGGATCGCCAAGCGGCGCGAAATCGAGCGCACCGCAAAGGAACTCGGCGATATCGACCCGGATCAGATCGAGGAATTGGATGCGACCCCGCTCACCCGCGCCGAGCGCAGGGCGATCGCGGAGCAGGATCGTGATACCTGGCGCACCCCGGCGCTGCACACACTGGAGCGTCCGGTGTTCAGCACGGCGCGGATGACGGGCATGCTCGCACTGCGCGGCTATCTGCTGGTGGCGGTGATCCTGGTGGGCGTCAAGGTCTTCCAGGCCATTACCGGCTGATCAGACGCCGTCGATCGCCAGGGTGGCCTGCATGAGGCTCATGGCGGCGGCGCACGGGTCCGGCTGTGCGGTGTGGCTGCGATTGTGCACCCACCAGGTGACTATTCCGGTATCGGAGATGGTCACCGCACAGCTGCCCGGATCGTTCGGGTCCCGCACGTACATACCCGCGAAGTGTTTGATCACCACCCGCTCGATCTGATAACCGAAATCACCGGCCACCTTGGTTTCGGTCATCAGATTGTCGTTGCGCAGCCAGGCGTAGGTCAGGCCCACGGTGCCGCCGGCCGGATAGTCGCCGATCCAGTTGCAGATGGTCGGCGCGCTCTGCTGGTGCACCGACGGCACCTGCAGGGTGGTGGCGATGACCTGGTCGGGCAGTGGACCGCAGCCGGCCAGCAGGTCGGGGTCGTCGGCCGAGCGCACCGCGGTGTCCTGCTGATGGCTCGAGCATCCGGTCACGACGCCGAGGGTGGCCACGGCTACCGCCATCGCCGCAATTGTCTTGGTGAGCACGGGATTCACCCCTTTGCCAGAGTCGCCGAGGCCAGTCGATCGACGGCCGCGCAGGCGGCATCGGGCGTGGCGGCGGCGGAATCGACTGTCCAGGCGATGAAATCGGCGTCACCGGTGGGCACCGCCGCCTCGCAGGAATGCGCACCGCGCCAGCTGTATCCGGAGCGGCCGACAATGTCCACACCGTCTCGCTTCACGGAAGTCGCTGTGTCACTGTGATATCGGTCGATCGGGCTGCCCCGGAACCAGCGGAAGGTGACGCTCGATCCGTCCTGCGCCTCCCAGCGACACAGCAGGGCGTCGCTGGAAACGAGGGTCACCGCACCGAGCCCGGACTGCGTGCCGACCTGACCGGCATCCGCCGAACCACAGAGCCCGACATCCACCGACGGCGCCGCCACCTGCGGCTTGGAACTGGCGGGTGCGGCGGCGGGAGTGTCCCTACCCGGCGTGCCGCAGGCCGAGAGCAGCAGCGCGGCCAGCAGCACCACACTCACTTTTCCCGACAATGCACGCACGATTGCGATGATAGCGACGGAAGGACTTCCCGGCGCTACGCGACCACCCGCGGCCACGGGTAGAAGGCCAGATGAATGAGCAGCACCACCAGCAAGGCGAGCAGGACCGCGGCAAAGGGATGAGCCCGGCGCTCCAGATAGCCGATCGTGCGGAACAGCGTGGGGAACGGGACATCGCGGCTGAATACCAGCGAAAGCACGCCGGGAATCACCACCCAGACGAGCGCTATCAGGCCGTAGAGCACATAGGCGCCCACGTAGGTATTCGGATCCATATGCCGCGCACCGGCCGCGAACAGCACACCGAAGACGAAGACCACCGCGGCCAGCACCAGGTACCCCACCCCGAGCAACTGGACCGGCGCATTGTTCGTGGTGATACGGCCATTGGCGGTCACCGGCCGGCCCCCGACGCTGCTGGGCGCCGGATCGGGATTCATCGTCAATTGCGGCACCGCGTAATACGCCAGGACCACGATGACGAACACCACGATCAGGCGCACCCACGCGTGCTGAGCCTGCAGATGCCCGATCGTCGATGAGATGGTCGGCCAGTTCGCCAACCGGAATACCGATGCCAGTTCGGGAATGGCAATCGCCAGTCCCGCGAGGCCCCACATGAGGTAACCCCAGAATTCCGCCGAACGCCCCGCTGCCATGGGCGCCGCGCGCCCCGCTGCCGAGGGCTCGGCGCCGTTGCCGACCGCCTCCGTCATAAGGCCGGTCTACCACGTGAAAGGGTGCGCGGCGGGGAAGCCGTGCAGTCGATATCAGCCTGGTGCTGTGCCGTCATCCGCACACCTCAGCGCGGTGCGACGGAGTTGCCCGGGAGCGCTGCGGCCGAGTTGTCCGGGAGCTGTCCGACAGGGTTGCCCGCCGTCAGATCGGCGAGCACGGCCGCAGTCGGCGAACCGGGAACCGCGGTGTAGACGACCAGCAATTGGTCCGGATCGCCGGGCAGCGCCAGCGTCTCGTAGCCGAAGTCGAGCGTGCCCAGTACCGGATGCTGAATCAGCTTGGCGCCGTACGTCTTCTCCTTCACCGGATGGTCGGCCCAGATGCGGCGGAAGGCATCGCTGCGGCGGGACAGTTCGTCGACCAGCAGCAGCAGGTCCGGATCATCCGGATGCAGTCCGGCATCGCGGCGCAGGAAGGCGGCGGTCTCGGCCGCCACGATCTCCCAGTCGGGGTAGAACTGCGCGGCGGCCGGATCCAGGAACAGGGAGCGGGCCTGATTGCGCTCCGCCTCGGGCAGCGCGGAGAAGCCGGAGATGGTATCCGCCAAGGCATTCCAGGCGAGCACATCCATGCGGCGACCCAGTACGAAGGCCGGCGCCGCGATGGCATCCAGCAGCAGCCGCACGCCCGCGCGCAGCGAATCCCGGTACACGCCCGGCGTACTGGGGAGATGGCCACCGGTGGGCCGGGCCAGCGCGTAGAGGTGCACCCGTTCGGAATCGGTCAGGCGCAGCGCCCGCGCGACGGCATCGAGCACCGCATCCGAGGCATTGCGGCCGCGCCCCTGTTCCAGCCGGATGTAGTAATCCACGCTGACCCCCGCGAGCTGCGCCACCTCCTCGCGCCGCAGACCCGGGACCCGGCGCCGACCGTATTCGCGCAACCCGGCATCGGACGGCTGGATGCGGGCGCGCCGCGATTGCAGGAATTCGCCGAGATCGGTGTGCATACCCCTCAGCCTAAAGTTCGATCCTGGTACTGCCGGACCCAGGAAAACCGGACCCCTCGCTGACCCCTTCGCCGCTGTCCAGGATGAGTACAGACCACAGCGAAGGAGATTCGAAATGAGCTACGAGAACCTGGCCGGCCGCACCGCCGTCATCACCGGAGCTGCCAGCGGTATGGGCGAGGCCACCGCACTGCTGCTGGCCCGCAGCGGCGCCCGGGTCGCCCTGCTGGCCCGCCGCGCGGACCGGCTGCAGACCCTGGCCGCCAAGATCGAGGCGGACGGCGGCGCCGCCTTGGCCGTCGCGGTGGATATCACCGATCCGGCGAGCGTGAGCGCCGCCGCGGCCCGGGTGCACGAGGTGTTCGGCCCGGTCGACCTGGTCGTGAACGCGGCCGGCGTCATGCTGCCCAATCCGATCGCGGCGGGCCGCGAGGACGAGTGGGTCCGGATGATCGACACCAATATCACCGGTGCGCTGCGCATTATTCGCGCCTTCGTACCGGACCTGCTGGCGGCGGCCGATGCCGGGCGCACCGCCGATCTGGTGGATATCTCCTCCATCGGCGCACACGTGACCTTCCCCGATTACGCGGTGTACGGCGCGACCAAGGCGGCGCTCACCCACCTGTCGAGCAGTCTGCGGACCGAGCTCGGGCCGCGGCGGGTGCGCGTCACCAATATCGAGCCGGGCCTGACCGATACCGAATTGGGCACGCACATCGACAATCCGGAGCTGAGCGGACAGCTCGACGGCATGTTCACCGCGCTGGAGGCGTTGAGCGCAGACGATATCGCCGACCTCATCGCGTACACCACCAGCCGGCCCGCACGCGTGAATCTGCGTCAGGTGATCGTGCTGCCGACCCAGCAGGCCTGATTCGACGCGGCGGGCCGAGTCGGACCCAACGCCCTCTTTCTTGCCTACTATCGGATCCATGCGGGTGGGACGAGGGCTTTCCGGGTTTCTGGCATTCGCAGTACTGCTGGCGGTGGTGGTGGCCACCGCCTGGCAGCAGCAGCCGCACGGATATCGGACGGACTCCGCGCCGAACGAGGTGTTCAGCGCCGGGCGCGCCTTCCGGACCGTGCAGGAGATCGCGCATACGACCCATCCGGTCGGCAGCGCCGAACACGACCGCGTCCGTGACTATCTCGCCGGGGAACTCCGAAAGCTCGGTCTGCAGACCGATATTCGGGAGGGTGTCGGGCGCTGGCCGGGAGCATTCCAGCACGGCGAGGCAGGTCTGGGCCGGGTCTCCAATATTGTGGCCCGGCTGCCCGGCACCAATTCGACCGGCACCGTATACCTTGTCGCACATTATGATTCGGTGCCCTCGGGCCCCGGCGCCAATGACGACGGCGTCGCGGTCGCCGCCATTCTCGAAACCGTCCGCGCACTGCGGGACAGCGAGACCGGGCTGCGCAATGATGTGGTCGCGCTGATCACCGATGGCGAGGAACCGGGGCTGCTGGGCGCGGAAGCCTTTGTGGCGGCCGGTGATTACGACAAGCACGGTGTGGTGATCAATCACGATGCGCGCGGTGCGGGCGGGCCGCCGCTGCTGTGGCGGATCACCCGGCCCGACGGCGGGCTCATGGGCGGGGCGCAGGCCGCGCCGCATCCGAATACCGATTCCCTGACCACCACCCTGGCCGGGGCGGGCGTGTCGAGCACCACCGATTTCGTCTCGTTCAAGCCGGGCGGCCTGCGGGTGCTGGACTGGGCCTATGCCGGGCGTAATGCGTACTACCACAACCCCAAGGACGATCCGGAGCACGTGAATCTGGCGACCGTGCAGCAGGTGGGCGACAATGCGCTCGCGCTGGCACGGGATTTCGGTGCGCGAGATCTCGCCGACACCTCCAACCAGTCGAATCCGGCATATTTCACACTGCCTTTCGGCGTGCTGATCGTGTCGCCGCCGTGGCTGATCATCGCGTTCGCGGTGCTGGCACTGCTGGCGGTGGGCTGGGTGATCCGGCAGGTGCGGCACAGCGGAGAGGCCTCGATCAAGGGCGTGATCGGCGCCACCGCACTGGCATTGGCCACCGTTCCGCTCGCGGTGGGCGTGACGTACGGGCTGTGGTGGGTGGTGCAGGCCGTCCGGCCCGCCTATCGGGGATTTCCGGTCGATCCCTATCGGCCGGAGTTCTTCCAGGGCTCGATGATCGTGCTGTGCGTGTGCGCACTGGCCGCCTCCTATACCGTGGCGCACCGCCTGTTCGGGGCCACGGCCCCGCCGATCGGACTGCTGACCGCCACGGTCGTGGTCGGCGCGGCGACCACCGTCTACTCTCCGGCGGCCGCCGAGATGTTCGTACTGCCCGGTTGCGCGGCGGCATTCGGGGTGGCTGTCACCTTCCTGCTGCCCGACCGCTGGCGGCTGCTGGCGCTCACCGTATTTCTGCTGCCCGCGGCGGTATTCCTCGGCGGCACCGCCTGGTCCGGGATGCAGGCCGGGCTGCTCACCGCACCGTTCCTGGCCACACCGCTCATCATGCTGCTCGGCGGGCTGCTGACGCTGACGCTCAGCCGGTCCTGGCCGACCCGGCGCGGCTGGACGATTCCGGCCACCGCGCTGGCGGTCACCGTCGCGCTGGCCGGCGCCGGGCTGGCGGTGGATCACTATGACGATCAGCATCCGCGCATTACCGAGCTGGGGTACGCACTCGATGCCGATCGGCACGAGGCGCGCTGGCTGTCGAGCCTGGCGCCCGACGACTGGACGCGAAACTTCGTGGGCGACAGCGCACCTGACGCGCCCTTCTCCAGTCTGTGGTCGAGTGCCACATCCAGCGGACCCGCACCGGCACAGGCTCTGTCGCCACCGGTGGCCGAGATTGTCTCCGACACCACCGATTCCGGGCAGCGCACCCTTCGCCTGCGACTGCGGTCCACGCGCGGGGCCACCCGGATCGAGCTGCGCTGGGAAACCGCCGTGACGTCGCTGCGCGTCGCCGGGCGCGAGGTGACGCCGGTGCCGGACAAGGGTTTTCGCTTCGAGGCCCCTACCGCCGACGGCATCGAGGTGGAGCTGACCGCACCGGCCGGACCACTCCCCCTGCGGCTGGTCGATTACACCTGGTTGCCCGACTCGCACGTGGATTCGTACCGGCCCCCGCCGGGCGACGTCTTCTTCCGGCAGGACAGCGCCTGCGCCGTTTTCGTCACCGTCCCGGTGAGGTAGTCCTCCCGGCTCCGGGCTCGTCCAGCGAGGCGAACGGCGGGACTCCCCCGGCCACACCGGGATCCCGGATGCCGTAGCGCGAGATCTCCGGGTCCAGGTGTGCGAGCAGACCTGCGAAGGACCAGGCCGAGCCGGTACCGGGGTGAATGCAGAACGGTGTCGCGGTGCCCGTGCGGCGCGGCCGCTCGGCGGCGCACACGGTGCAGCCGGAGGCGGCGAGCTCGGCACGCGGTGCCGGATCGTCCAGCAGCAGCCAACCGGGGCGTGTAGCGATCTCCCCGGTGGTAATACCCAGCGCCGCACCGGAATCGGTCAGCCTGCGCACGATCCGGGCGGGATCGGCGGCCACCCGGGCGAGCAGCAGATCGAAGCGATGCAGCATGGCTTCGGCGGTGTCACGATCGAAAAGCGCGGTGTCGTAGCGCAGTTCGAGGGCGAGGTGGGAATCGACCTCGGCAATGCCGAATTCCAGATCGAAGCGCACGGTGCGCGGCGGCGGCGCTATCGGCTCGACACGGACGCCGGGCAGGCGCAGCTGCGCCGCGCCTAAGTCCCGGAAGGCCAGCACCACCTGGAACAGCGGATGCCGTGCGGCCGAACGGGTCAGGCCGAGCGCTTCCACAATGCATTCGAAGGGTGTGCCGGCGTGTGCGAAGGCCTCCACATCGGTATCGCGCACCCGGTCGAGCAACTGGGCGAACGATTCGTCGGCATCGATGGCAGTGCGCAGGGCAACGGGATTGACGAACAGGCCCACGAGTTCGTCCAGACCGGAGGCGTCACGACCGGCCGTCGGCGTGCCGATGACAATGTCGCCGGACCCGGAGAGTTTCGCCAGCAGTACCGCCAGGGCGGCATGGACGACCATGAACAGGGAGGCCCGGTGCTCTCGCGCGATATCCCGCAGAGCGGAGGTAATCTCCTGCGGCACCGCCCATTCGATGCAATCACCGCGGTATCCGGCGGACTCGGGGCGTGGGCGATCGAGGGGCAGCGGGATTTCGACGGGGGCGTCGGCGAGCACCCGAACCCAATGCGCCAGCTGCCGATTCAGCTCCGAATCGGGATCAGCGGTGGTACCCAGTGCGGCATTCCGGCGCAGCGAGTAGTCCGCGTACTGCATGGGGAGGGCGCGCCATCGGGGCTCCCCGCCGGTGGCCCTGGCGAGATAGGCCGCCGCGAGATCGCGCGTGAACGGGCCCAGTGAGTAACCATCCGCATTGACATGATGGACGGCTACGGCCAGGACCCACTCGGACTGCCCGCGGGTACCGGCGAACGCCGCGGGCTGGATGGAGGAATCGACCGCGTACAGCCGCACCCGGATCGGCGGCGCCACCGCGAGATCGAAAGGTGCGGCTTCGAACTGGGCCAGCGCGCGCTGCAACCTGATCGGGGGCATCCGGCGCATTTCCAGTGCGCCGACGTCCTCATGCGACACCACCTGATGTGGCACCCCGTCATGCTCGGGGTAGTAGGTGCGCAGCGCCTCGTGCCGCTGCACCACATCGGAGACGGCGGCGGCCAGGGCCACCACATCGAGCGCACCGGTCAGGCGTACGGCCAGCAGCATGTGACAGGCCGCGCCCGCGCCACGGCCGTCGAGCAGCCAAATGCCCTGCTGCGCATACGACAGCGGGACGTGTTCGGATCGCTCCTGCGGGCCGGTGAGCAGCGGGCCCGTCGACGCGGTGTGCCCGCGTGTGCGCAGCAGCGCGGTCAGGCCCGCCACGGTGGGCTCGTCGAACAGGCCGCGCAGATCGAGCGACCACCCCGCCGCACGCAGCAGCGCGACAGCACGGGCGGCGCTGAGCGAATTGCCGCCGAGCGCGAAGAAGTCGTCGAGTATGCCCACCCGGTCGAGTCCGAGTACCTGCGTGAACACCTGCGCCACCGACTCTTCGAGCGCCGAACGCGGTGCCCGGATATCCCCATCTGATCGGGTCGCCTCGACCTGGAAGTCATTGCGGCCGTGGTAATCCAGCTCGCCATCGGTGCGCCAGGAACCGAGATCACCGGTGCGGTACATGCGTTCGCCCGGTGCGCCGAAGCCGTTCGCCACGAATCGGCCGCCGGTCGGTCCCGGCCGGCGGTGGTAGCCGCGCGCCAGACCTGTTCCGGCTACGTACACTTCGCCGATCACGCCCGGCGGAACCGGCCGCAGGCGGTTGTCCAGCACGTAGCAGCGGGCGCCGACGACGGGACCGCCGACGGATACGGCGGGTTCGGCGCGCAGCGGGCGGCTGACGGTGGCCCAGATGGTGGCCTCGGCCGGCCCGTAGGCACTGATGAAACAGCGCCCGGCAGACCAGATTCCGGTCAGCTCCGGTGGGCAGGCCGCACCGGCGGTGGCCAGCAGGCGCAGGTGCGGCAATCGCTCCGGTGCATCGAGGGTGGCCAGCACGTGCGGGGTGAGCATGGCGTGCGTGATGCGCTCGCGGTCCATGAGGTCGAGCAGGCCGTCACTGGCGTAGGCCCACGGCGGTGCGACCACCAGGGTGGAGCCGGAACCCAAGGCCAGCAGCAGTTCCCACACCGAGGCGTCGAAGCTCGGGGACGCGACGGCGAGCACCCGGGTGCCGGGATCGGAGTCGCAGCGCTGCGCCTGGGTCACCACCACATTCGCCAGTCCGGCGTGGGTGAGGATGGCGGCCTTCGGAATTCCGGTCGAGTCCGAGGTGTAGACGACATACGCCGGATGCTGCAGGTGCAGCGGACGCACCCGGTCGGCATCGGTGATCGGCTGCGCCGACGGTTCTACCGGCTCCGCCCGGTCGATGATCAGCCACTCGCCGCGCGGGAGGGCGGGCAGGTCCGCCAGCCTGCGGGCCGCGGTAATACCCACGGCCGCAGTGGAATCGGAAAGCATGAGTGCTGTGCGCTCGGCGGGTGCATTCGGATCGACGGGAAGATACGCCGCACCCGCGTGCGCCACCGCACAGACCGCCACCACCCATTCGAGCGATCGGGGCAGCGCCACCGCGACCATGTCCTCGGGGCCGATGCCCAGGCCGATCAGCCTGCGGGCCAGGTGATTCGAGCGGTCGCCGAGCTCGCGATAGGTCAGCGCGCCGTCCTCGCACGTCACCGCCGTGGCGTCCGGATCGTAAGCCGCCGCGCGGATGAGCAGCTGCGGCCAGGTGACCGCGATGGCCTCACTGGTGTCGTTCCAGTCCCGCAGGGCACGCCGTTCGTCCGGCGCCAGCAGGTCTATGTCACCGATGGTCACGGCCGAATCTCGGGCGATCTGGTCGAGGACCCGGACCAGTCGCTGGGTCAGCGCCGCCACTGCGGGCCGATCGAAAAGATCCGTGGCGTACTGCGCGGTCACCGACAGCCCGGCCGGGGATTCCACCACCGTGAACTCGAGGTCGAATTTGGCCAGGGGCAAAGGCATTTCGATGGATTCCACCCGCAGGCCGGGCAGTTCGAATTCGGTGCGGCCACCGGCGCGGAACGACAGCATGACCTGGAAAAGCGGATGCCGGAACCGGGAACGCGGCAGCTGCACGGCTTCCACCAGGCGTTCGAACGGGACCTCGTCGTGCGCGAAAGCGCTCAGATCGATATCCCGGACCCGGGACAGCAGCGCGTCGAACGACTCCGCCGCATCGACGGGCACCCGCAGTACCAGCGTATTGACGAACATGCCGATCAGGTCGTCCAGGCGGGCATCACCCCGTCCGGCCACCGGCGTGCCGACCGCGATATCGCTTCCGCCCGATATCGCGGCCAGCACGGCCGACAGCCCGGCATGGACCACCATGAACAAGGTCGCGCCATGCCGTTGCGCTACCTCTTGCAACCCCCGGACAGTATCGCCCGGAAGATCTGTGCACACCCGCTCGGCACGCCCCGACGGGTGCGCCGGACGCGGATGATGCGGCGGCAGGGCCGATTCCACCGGCAGCCCCGACAACACCTCCGACCAGTAGCCGAGCTGTCGGGACAACTCCGACTCCGGATCGGAATCGGAACCCAGCACGGCATGTTGCCACAGGGTGTAGTCCGCGTACTGCAGCGGCAGGGGTGACCACTCCGGTGAAGTGCTGCGCACCCGCGCCGTGTACGCGGTTGCCAGATCACGCGCGAACGGGCCGAGCGAGAGTCCGTCGGCGATCACATGATGCACCAGCACCGCGAGCACGTGATGATCGGGGCGGTCACCGTCCTCCTGGACCCGCAGCAGGCGCACCCGAATCGGCGGTGCGGCAGCGAGATCGAAGCCGGTGCCGCCGAACTCGGCCATGGTGCGCTCGAAGTCCGTCGCCTCGACCGGTTCCGGCGCCAGTCCGGCGATCACGGCGTCCACCGGCGAGATCTGCTGGCACACCTGGCCATCGAGCTCGAGGAAGGATGTGCGCAGTGCCTCGTGGCGTCCGACCACATCGGTCAGTGCGGCCGTCAGCGCGCTGACATCGACAGCGCCGGTCAGCCGCAGGCCCAGCAGCATGTTGTACGCCGCCGAATCCGGATCCTGCCGGTTGAGCAGCCAAAGCCGTTGCTGCGCATACGAGATCGGCACCCGGTCCGGCCGCATCCGAGGCGCGGGGCGCATCCGATCGACCAGCAGATCCCGCGCTCCCACCCGCTCCGCGAAACTCGCGACCGTGCTCGCCTCGAACAGCTCCCGTACTTCGGCCGCCACCCCGAGCGCGGCGCCGACCCGAGCCGCCACCAGCGTCGCGGTCAGCGAATCACCGCCCAGCACAAAGAAATCGTCCTCGAGGCCCGGGCTGTCCACTCCCAGCACCTGCGCAAATGCTTCGGCCACCACCTTTTCCGCGCGCGTGACAGGCGACCGATACCGAGTCGCCACCGACATCGGCGCAGGCAACGCCTGCCGATCCACCTTCCCGTTCGCCGTAATCGGCAACCGATCCAGCAGCACGATCGTCGGGACCATATAGCTCGGCAACCGATGCGCCGCACTGACTTCCAGCTCACGATTGGTCAGCAGGACGCCCGGGTGCGGCACGGCATATGCCACGATTCGGGGCGCAATCGGCCGGCCGCCGGGCACGGACGGAACACCGCCGGCCGATATCTCCCGACCTGTCAGGAAGGCGGCCGCCGCGAGATATTCGACGCCGGCACCCGCTGTGCTTTCGGGTTCGGAATCGCGAGTGTCGGCGTGCACGACGACAACAGCCTGCGCGACGCCGGGACAGTCGGCGAGGACCGCTTCGATCTCGCCGAGTTCGATGCGGAGTCCGCGCAGCTTGACCTGAGAATCGACGCGGCCGCGGAATTCGAGTTCGCCGCGTTCGTCCCAGGTGACGAGATCGCCGGTGCGATAGAGCCTTTCGCCGGGTGCACCGAAGGGATCGGCGATGAAGCTGGTGCCGGTGGCAGCGGGGCGGGCGAGGTAGCCGCGCGCCAGGCCAGGGCCGCCCAGATAGAGTTCGCCGACGACGCCGGGAGGCACGGGGCGCAGCCAGGCGTCGAGAACGTAGCAGCGCATACCGGAGACGGGGGTGCCCAGCGTGATCGGGCGATCGGGCTCGAGGCCGCCGAGCGTGGTGACAATGCTGGTCTCGGTGGGACCGTACACATTCACGAGCTTCCGGCCCGGAGCCCAGGACGCGACCACCGTCTGCGGGCAGGCTTCACCTCCGGTCGAAAGATATTGCAGGCGTTCCAGTCCCGACGGATCGGTGTTCGCCAGCACCGCAGGCGTCACGAACGCATGGGTTACCCGTTCCCGGCGCATGAGGTCCGCCAGCCGCGGTCCCGCATAAGCGTCGCCCGCGGCCACCACCAGCGTCGCCCCGGTGGTGGCGGCAAGCAGTAACTCCCAGAGCGAGGCATCGAACGTCGGAGCGGTCACGCACAGCACACGATCTCCGACCTTCGCCGGCAACTGCTCCGCCTGCGCCGCAACAAGACCGGCCCACCCACCATGGGTGACAACCACGCCTTTGGACCCGCCGGTCGATCCCGACGTATAGATCACATAGGCCGGATGCCCGGCATGCAGCGGCCGAGTCCGATCGGAGTCGGTGAAAGCATCGGCCTCATCGGCCGGGTAATCGAGGACCTGCACGAGGTCGGCTTGGGTCAGCCAGTCTCGGTCGGCGCTGATGGCATCGGGCAATACTGTTGTGGTGGTGTCGATTCCGAGGCACACCTCGGCTTCATCGAGGATCACGGTGGTGCGGTGAGCGGGGTGATGCGGGTCGATAGGGAGGTAGGCGGCGCCGGACTTCATGACGCCCCAGATGGCCGCCACCCATTCGAGGGAGCGCTGGGCGCGAATGGCGACGACGTCCCCGGGACCGATGCCGCGGCGACTCAGATTGTGCGCCAGGCGATTCGAGGCGGCATCGAGCTGGGCGTAGGTGAGGACCGCCGGTTCACCGGCCACTGCCCGCTCGGCTGGAGCACCGGCTACGGCCGACTCCGCTGGGTCACCGGCCACGGCCTGCTCCGCCGACGCACCGGCCAGCGCTTGCGCGGCCGCGTCGCAGACGACTGCCTGCGCCGTCGGGTTTCGGCGGGCGGTGGCGGTCAGGAGATCCGGGAGGAGCAGGGCGTCGGGTTCGTCTATGCGGTTCGGGGCGTGCAGGATTCGGTCGCGCTCGGGGTCGGTGAGGAGACAGATGCGGCCGACTGGTTGGTCCGGGTCGGCGGCAATGAAATTGCCGAGGAATAGCAGGAAGCGGTTGAGATGGTCGTCGAGCTGCCGCTGGTCGTACTTTTCCGGGTTGGCGAGAATATCGACCGACAGGCCCTCCTCGGACCCGGCGCGGTACAGATTGAAATGCAGATCCGTCACGGCACCCGAGGAGAGAATGCTGTATTCGCCTACCGCACGGCCGAATCGGCTGGCGCGATCGAAGAACATGATATTCACGCTGGGGCCCAGCGCCTGATCCGCGCCGACGCCGAGTTCGCGGCGCAGTTCCTCGAAACGGTAGCGCTGATGTCGCAGCCCGCCGATGGTCTCCCGCGCGGCGGCCTCGATGAGCTCACGCAGCGTGACCGCACCCGCGCAGTGCAATCGAATCGGCAGCACATTGGCGAGCAGGCCGCCGGACCGCTTGAGCGCGGCAGTGGTCCGCGCCGAGGCCGCCAGCTGCACCAGGGGTTCCGTGGTTCCCGCCGTTCCCGCCTGGAATGCGCAGATTGCCGCAACCAGCACCTGCGCCGGACTGACCGCGCAATCGGCGGCCAACTGGTCCAGCGCCACCCATTCGAATGCCGACAGCGCACCCGCGGCGCGCAGCGCGACAGGCGCGGCGGTACGGCGACGCGGCCGGATCGCCGCGGTCGCCGGCGGCGGAGCTGTCCAGTCCGAGAAGCGTTCTCGCCAATAGTCCCGGTCCGCGGCATAGCGCGACGAGGCCCGATAGTCGGTATCGCAGGCGTGGATCTCCGCTGGTGAAAGACCTTTGAAGGGTTCCGGTTCGGCATTGCGCAGCAGCGCCGTGTACCACTGCCCGATGCGTGCGATCAGGCTCAGTCCGCCGTAGCCGTCGATGGCGACGTGATGCATCTGCGCGTACCAGATGTGCCGCTCGGGTCCGAGCGTCAGCAGCGCCGCCGCCCACAGCGGAGCGTCGAGCAGTTCGATCGGAATCCGGTGCCGCCGGTTCATCCATTCCAGTGCGGCCCGATGCGGTTCGGGCTCGGCTGTGAAATCGACATGTTCCAGTGCGCCACCGATATCCGGGGCGATCCACTGGTACGGCCGCCCGCCGGTCCGGCCGATGCGCAGTCGTCCCACGCCGAACTCCCCGAAGGCGCGACGCGACGCGGCATCGAAGAGTTCCGCATCGAGTTCCCCGTGCAATTCCAGGTAATGCGCCTGGCCGGGGAGCGCGCGCGGATCGGCGCCGTTCCCGGCCTCGATATCATCGGCGAGCCACAATTCCATTTGGGCGCGGGACAATTCGAACGGTACGGCGTCGCAAACATCCGGAGACTGGGCTGGCACTGTCCCTCCCGAAGTCGAGAGCGGCGGAATGAGCCGGGGCGCAAATGGATACCGATTCGCGCGCCCCGACTGCGGACAGTACCGCACAGTTGCTGGAAGTCTGCTGCCATTTTCGTCGTGCCGTAAGTGGACGAACGATCAGGCCGCAACCGCCGCTGCGCTACTGGTCGAGCGATTGCTTGTTCCGGCATGGCGCACCGGGATGAACGCGGCGATCGCCGCGGCCGCCAGCGCCACGCCGCAGCCGATGAAAAGACCTACGCGGAAACCGTTTTCGGTCGGAATCGGATGCCCGCCCAGACTGGTGCTCAGCTGTGCCAGCACCACACCGATGACCGCCGCCGAGAACGACGCGCCGATGGAGCGCATCAGCGTATTGAAGCTGTTCGCCGCGGCAGTCTCCGAGAGCGGCACCGCACTCATGATGAGCGCGGGCATGGCGCCGTACGCCAGCGCCACACCGGAGTTGCAGATGCAGACCGCCACCAGCAGCCCCCATGTGGAACTCATGAGCACGGTCGAGGTCGCGTATCCCGCGGCCAGCACCAATGCGCCGGCGACAAGGGTTACCTTCGGCCCGCGCGCGGCGGAGAGCTTGGCGCCCAGCGGCGACACCGCCATCATGATGATTCCGCCCGGCGCCATCCACAGACCCATGGCCAGCATCGACTGTCCCAGGCCATATCCGGTGATCTTCGGCAGCACCAGCAGCTGCGGCACGATCAGCGAGGCCGAGTACATGCCGAAGCCGAGCACGGCGGAGGAGGCATTGGTCAGCAGCACCCGCGGCCGCCGGGCCACCCGCAGATCGACCATCGGGTCGTCGGTCCGCAGCTCCCACCACGCCCACAGCACCAGCACCGCGACCGCCGCGACGAGCAGGCCCACAATGCTGCCGCTGTCCCAGCCCCAGGTCGCGCCCTTCGAAATCCCGAGCAGCAGGCAGACCAGTCCGACGCCGAGTCCGATCGCGCCGACGCCATCGAATCGGCCCGTGGCGACCACCGGTACGTCCGGCACCACCACATAGATGAGAATCGCGATGAGCAGGCTCAGGGCGCCGGCTCCCCAGAACAGGATGTGCCAATTCGCGTGCTGCGCAACAACGGCCGCGACGGGCAGCCCCAGCGCGCTGCCGATCCCCAGCGAGGCGCTCACCATGGCGATGGACGGGCCCAGCCGCTCGGCGGGCAGGAGATCGCGCAGCGCCGAAATGCCCAGCGGCAGAATGCCCATGCCCATGCCCTGCAGCCCGCGCCCGATGATCATGGGCACCACCGAATCCGCCACCGCGCACAGCACCGAGCCCGCGATCAGCGGCACGGTCGAGATGAGCAGCATGCGGCGCTTGCCGTAGAGATCGCCGAGCCGCCCGGCGACCGGCGTGGCGACGGCGCCGGCCAGCAGGGTCGCGGTCACCACCCAGGAGGCATTGGAGGCGCTGGTGTGCAACAGCACCGGCAGCTGGCCGAGCAGCGGCACCACCAGTGTCTGCATGATGGCGGCGATAATTCCGGCCAGGGCCAGCACGCCCACGATGCCCTTGGAACCGGCGCCCGGCAGCTCGCCGGTACCCGGCGGCGCCTTGATCACTGACTCGCCCACGCGCTTCTCCTCATCGATCGAGTTCAACGCATGTGTACGATACACATTGCATGCATGATGCACAGACTGATTGTGACGTGGGTCACCTGTGGTAGACAGACTGCAGCGAGGTCGTGACGGAAGGACTGCATGGAAAAGCCCACGGACCGGGTCGAATTCGAAATCATGCTGCTCAGCCGCTACACCGTGAACGCGCGCTATCGCCGCGACGGCACCCGGCTCGACCGCAGCGCCTACGTCCTCCTGAACCGGCTCAGCGCGGAGGGCCCGATGTCCATCGGCCAGCTCACCGAAGCCTTCGGCCTGGACGCCTCCACCCTCAACCGCCAAACCGCGGCCCTCCTGCGCACCGGGTTGGTCGACCGCATCCCCGACCCCGCCGGCGGCATAGCCCGCAAATTCCGCATCACCGCCGACGGCGAACACAATCTCGAAACCGAGCGAACCGCCAATACCCAAGGCCTGGAACAGGTCATGGCCAACTGGTCCCCCACCGACGTAGCAGCCTTCGCCGGCTACCTCGCACGACTCAATACCGATATAGAACACGTCGACGGCCGCCCCTGGCCCCGCCCCTCCCGAAGTACCGAAGCGGAATAGCCCCAACCCTTTTCCGCAGCACCAAGCCGATGCCGCGAACGCACCGCGCCGCCCGCGGATTCTCGGCGCCCAATTGTTCGGGTCAGATGTCGCCGGCGATGAGTTTCCCGAGAACTGCGGGAAGTCTCTCGAGTGCCGCCCGGGCCCTCGTCATACTCCGAGGTCACCCGCCGCCCGGCGCCGGTACCCATCGCCTATTCGTCTGCGCGACAGCCCTTTCGGTGGATCATTTGGAAATACCGAACCCCGCCAGCCTCGCGATGCTCCACACCGCGATGATTCCCCACACGATCGGGCGGGCGGTGATCATCGGAACAAGCGACGCTCCCGCCTGGCCACCCCGGCGGTTCGAGATTCGGAGCTCAGGTGGTTTGGACTATAACTCGGCCCAGGTTGCGGCGGGATTCTATGAGGTCGACGGCCTCGCTGATGTTTTCCAGGGGCAGGACGGTGTGATGGGGGCGTAAAAGGCCTGATGCCAACAACTTCCAGAGGTCGGCGCGGTAGGAATCGATCAGATCCTGTCGGGTGCGGCTCAGTAGGCCTACCGAGAAGCCGGTGACGGTTTTGAGGTCGGCCAGCAGGGTGTTCGCGTCGACCGATCCGCCGCCTGCGCTGTAGGCCACCAGGCGGCCTTGGGGTACAAGGGTTTCCACGCTGCGCTGGAGTAGGTCTCCGCCTACGCCGTCCAGGACGATGTTCACGGATTCGGTCCAGGGCTCGGAGTAAGTGAGCACGGCGTCGGCTCCGCAGTCGTGCAGGAACTGTGCCTTGTCTGCGGAGCCGACTGCTGCGACCACTCTGGACGCGCCCAGCGCCTTTGCCAATTGCACTGCGAGATGGCCGCTTCCGCTGGCGGCGGCGGTGATCAGGACCGACTCGCCCGCTGTGAATCGGCTGGCGCGTAGGGCGCCCAGGGCGACCAGGCCGCCGCGCACTATTGCGAGAGCGTCGGCGGACGGTACTCCGGCTGGGATTTCGGTCATCAATGCCGGTGCGGCCAGGACGTATTCGGCATAGGCGCCGGCGAACACCACGCCTCCGACCCGCTTGCCGATCCAGTCTGCGGAGACCTCGGGACCTACTGCGACGACGGTGCCGAGTACCTCCGCGCCCGGGTCGGAGCCGGTGTCCGCCTTGATCATTCGGAGCATGCCGAGGTGGACACCGGCCAGTTCGGTCCGGATCAGCAGCTGACCCGGACCGGCCACCGGCTCCGGCACGGTGAGCTGTGCCGGTCGGCCGGTGAAATGAATCTTGTGCACTTCGGCATCCCTTCGCCCTTAACTTGTAACGGACACAAGATTAGGACGAGGGTAATTCGTATGTCAAACCTAAATATTTGTCAGCTGGAGATCTTCGCTTCCTCGGCCACATTGTGGGACCTGGAACCCCAGCCGACATGGGCCTCGGCGCGCATGCGCTCGACCATGTGCGGGTAGTGCAGCTCGAATGCCGGACGCTCGGAGCGGATACGCGGCAGCTCGTAGAAGTTGTGCCGCGGCGGCGGGCAGGAGGTCGCCCACTCCAGGGAGTTGCCGTAGCCCCACGGATCGTCGACCGTGACCACTTCGCCGTAGCGGTAGCTCTTGAAGACGTTCCACACGAACGGCAGCATCGACGCGCCCAGGATGAACGAGCCGATGGTGGAAATGGTGTTCAGCGTGGTGAATCCGTCGCTCGGCAGGTAATCCGCATAGCGGCGCGGCATGCCCTCGTTGCCCAGCCAGTGCTGCACCAGGAAGGTGGTGTGGAAGCCGACGAAGGTCGCCCAGAAGTGCCACTTGCCCAGGCGCTCGTCCAACAGGCGGCCAGACATCTTCGGGAACCAGAAGTAGATGCCCGCGAAGGTGGCGAACACGATGGTGCCGAAGAGCACGTAGTGGAAGTGCGCCACGACGAAATAGCTGTCGGAGACATGGAAGTCGAGCGGCGGGCTGGCCAGGATGACGCCCGACAGGCCACCGAACAGGAAGGTGACGAGGAAGCCGAGCGACCACAGCATCGGTGTTTCGAAGGTCAGCTGCCCGCGCCACATGGTGCCGATCCAGTTGAAGAACTTCACACCGGTCGGCACAGCGATCAGGAACGTCATGAACGAGAAGTACGGCAGCAGAACCGATCCCGTCGCATACATGTGGTGCGCCCACACGGCGATGGACAGCGCCGCGATACCCAGCGTCGCGTACACCAGCGTGGTGTAACCGAAGATCGGCTTACGCGAGAACACCGGATAGATCTCCGAGACGATGCCGAAGAACGGCAGCGCGATGATGTACACCTCGGGATGCCCGAAGTACCAGAACAAATGCTGGTACAGGATGGCCCCGCCATTGGCCGGATCGTAGATGTGCCCGCCCAGGTGCCGGTCGTAGGCGAGCCCGAACAGCGCCGCGGTCAGCAGCGGGAAGGCCAGCAGGATAAGCACACTGGTGACGGCGATATTCCAGGTGAAGATGGGCATGCGGAACATGGTCATACCGGGGCAGCGCAGGCAGACCACCGTGGTCAGCATGTTCACGCCACCCAGGATGGTGCCCAGACCGGACACCGCCAGACCCAGAATCCACAGATCGCCACCTACACCCGGCGAGTGCACGATGTCCGAGAGCGGCGTGTACGCGGTCCAGCCGAAGTCGGCCGCGCCGCCGGGAGTCACGAATCCGGCGGTGGCCATCGACGCACCGAACAGGTACAGCCAGTAGCTGAAGGCGTTCAGTCGCGGGAAGGCCACATCGGGCGCGCCGATCTGCAGCGGCAGGATCAGGTTCGCGAAGCCGAAGACGATGGCCGTCGCATAGAACAGCAGCATGATCGTGCCGTGCATGGTGAACAGCTGATTGAACTGCTCCGTCGACAGGAACTGCATGCCCGGCCGGGCCAGCTCCGCGCGCATGAGCAGCGCCAATAGACCGCCGATGAGGAAGAACGAAATCGCGGTGGTGATGTACATGACGCCCAGTACCTTGGGGTCGGTCGTCGTCACCGCCTTGTAGATGAACGAACCCTTGGGGCCCAGCCGTGCCGGGTAAGGCCGAGCGGCCTCCAGTCCCGGGTCCGGCTTGGGAGCTACGGCAGTCACCACATCCTCCTCGAGGTCGGTCCGCAGCTGGGTCTTCTCGGCTCCGGAACCCACGATGAACGGGGTCAGCGTACTCACAGCTATTCGATTCTGGCAGAGAACACTCCGACCGGGCGGTCACTCCGCCGGATTCGGCTCCGGCGGATTTGGAATCATCTCGAGCCGGTGCCGATGGCAAGCGGATCGATGTTCGATAATGTCGGCGTGGTGGAAGTCCCGCAGACAGCCCGGTCACTGCTTCGCCTGAACAGGTCTTGGCGCGAAGTTCATCGCCAATTCACCCCCCGACCTCACGAGAATCTCATATGAAGCGCTTCACTATCGGAACCATGAGTCGATCGCTCCGCACCCGCATCACCACCGCCGTCGTGATCGGGACACTCGGCACCCTGCTCGCCGCCGGCGCGGCCACCGCCAACAGTGAGCCCAAGGCCGTCATCCAGGGCCGCAGCACCGTCACCGCACACGTCACCGGCGAGAAGGCCGGCGCCCGCTGTCAGATCGCGGGCAAGGACATCGCCGGACCCTGGGGATCTGTAGACACCGCGGGCGCGGTGGACCTGACGCTCGGCTCGATTCGTACCGATACCAAGCGGATTCGCGTCATCTGCGAGGACCCGCTGCGCGGCGACAGCTCGCTGCACACCGTGCGTTCCGATCGGGTCAGCTACGACGGTGCGCTGTCACCGCTGCGGCAGATCATCAACAGCACGTTCTTCGAACTGCGCTGACGGGCGGAACGCTGCTCAGGCGACACGCGCCGCGGCCACCGCGGCACGGACCGCCGGGGCCGTTTCGACAGCGAACTGCATTGTCGCCCTTTCGCCGTCCGGGTCGACCGGCAGCAGGAATTCGCTGATGCCGTGCACCAGCGCCACCTCCGTGAGCTGTGCGACCGGCATGGAAGCGTCGATGATGTAGGCGCGGCGGATGAGCGCGGGCACGCGGCCCGCCTCCCGGGCGCCGGTATCGATGGCGGACATCAGCCCGGCGAGCAGATCCGGTGGGGCATAAGAGAATCCGCCCAGCCAGCCGTCGGCCAGTTCGCCGGTCATGCGCAGCGCGCGGGGACCGTAGACGCCCAGCCAGATGCCTATCCGATGCGCGGGGGCCGGTCCGGCCTTGGCGCCGCGCAGTGCGTAGTACTCGCCTTCGAGGTTCGGGCGTCCCTCACCCCACAGCGCACGCATGACGCCCATCGCCTCACGCAGTGCCGCCAGCGCCTGCCCCGGTGTGCGCCGCTGCCCGCCCATGGCTTCGATGGCGTCCCAGAACGCGCCCGCGCCCACTCCCAGCTCAACCCGGCCGCCGCTGAGCAGATCCAGGCTGGCCGCGCTGCGCGCCAGCACCGCGGGCGGGCGCAGCGGCAGATTGGCCACCGCGGGCATGAGGGTGAGGGTGCGGGTCATGGCGGCGACGTAGGACAGCAGCGTCCAGGTGTCCAGGAAGGCGGGCTGATACGGATGATCTTGAACCGCCAGCACTTCCAGCCCGGCCGTGGCATCGGCGCGCTGAATGAGCCGCAGCAGCGACCGCCCCCGCGCCGCCTCGGGCGGAACGAAGATCCCGAACCTCAGCTCATGCCCGTAGTCAGCCATAGCAAATTCCAAGCTACGCCGAACCGGCCTGCGGCTCCGGCACACCCCCGTCCTTCGGGCGAGTCGGTGCCCGCCGCCCGAGGCGCGCTCGCCACCCGATCGTGATCAATCGGGAACCTGATTCCATATTCGTTGGCAGGCAACGGATTACAATCGACCAGGTGCAGCCCCACAGTTCCGTGGACGCCGCCCGCAAACATCTGACGGCGGTGGATCCCGCAGCCCTGCGTCATGCGCGAGACCGATTGGCCGAGACCGGAATCGCGCGCCTGGGTTTCCTGCTGCCCTACCGGGTCAAGCGGGCGCTGGCTGCCGAGGCGCTGACCATGCTCGATCACCATCAGTCCTGGATCGCGCCCGGCGCCGAGGCGCCCGAGCGGCATGCGATCGACCTCGGCACGCGGGAGGTCGACGCACGCGGCCAATGCATTCCGCAGCTGTACGACTGTGAACTGTTGCGGCACAGTCTGACTACCGTGGCGACGGAGCCGGTGCTGCGCCGCCCAGGCCCGGAGCGGTATGCGGTGCGGCGACGGCAGCACGATGATGCGGACAGCCAATGGCATTGGGATGAGCATGCTTTCGCACTGATCCTGGTGGTGGAGTGCCCGCCGCTGGAGGAGGGCGGTTTCGTGCAGACGGTGGCGCACACCCGGCGGGACTGGGACCACTCCGACGTGTACCGGACGCTCACCCGCAATCCCATTCAGTCCTGGGAACTGCAGCCCCTCGACCTCTATCTGATGCGGTCCGACACGACGCTGCACAGGGTCCATCCGTTCGCGCACGGCCGTCGTACCATTGTCGGCATGTCCTTCGCGTCGATCGACGATCTGGGTCGCGAGCAAACTCATGGCACCGTCGCCGGAGGTTTGCATTCCGAAGTTCCGGTTATAACGAAACAAGCACAGTGATAATCTGATTCACCGTCAACGCAGCGGGGGGCAGCGTCGCTCGACCGTATCTCCCTGGGCAGTTGTGCGTGCCGAATGTCGAACAGCGCTGCCCCACCGGTTAGGCGAACCGATGGACCTTCTGAACCCTCTCGACGCTATTTTCCTCGCGATCGAATCCCGCGAACATCCGATGCACGTGGGTGGTCTGCAACTGTTCGAACCGCCCGCCGACGCGGGACCCGAGTTCGTGCACGACCTCTACGCGGCCATGTCCGCCTCCACCGAGGTGCGCACCCGCTTCCGCAGACATCCCAGCCGCACCTTCGGCGGCTTCTCCAGCGTGTCCTGGTCCCATGCCGAACATGTCGATCTGGGCTACCACCTGCGGCGCAGTGCGCTGCCGGGGCCCGGCGGCATGGAGGATCTGCTGGATCTCACCGAACGACTACACGGCATCCTGCTCGACCGGCACCGGCCGCTGTGGGAGGCCCGGCTCATCGAGGGCCTCGACGACGGGCGCTTCGCGCTCTATATGAAAATGCATCACGCGCTCATCGACGGCGTCTCCGCCATGCGATTGCTGCAGCGCACGCTCACCGACGATCCGCTGGATTCGCAGGTGCGGGTGCCGTGGGGCACCGCGCCGATTCGCGAAAGCGTCGAGCTCGCGGCTGTCGAACCCACCAGCTCATGGCAGCAGTTGCGAAAAGCCTTGCCGCGCATGGTCCGTAGCACCGCATCGATTGCCGCGCCGTTGCGCGGGGCCATCGACGGCCGGCTCACCATGCCGATGACCGCACCGCGCACCATGTTCAATGTGTCGATCGGCGGGGCGCGGCGCATTGCCGTGCGCTCCTGGCCGCTCGAGCGCATCAACCGGGTCCGCCAGGCCACCGGCGCGACCGTCAACGATGTGGTGCTGGCCATGAGCGCCGCCGGGCTGCGCTCCTACCTCATCGAGCACGACGGACTGCCGGCCGAGCCGCTCATCGCCATGGTGCCGGTGAATATTCGCACCGCCGCCGAGGCCGATGCCTCCGAGGGCAATATGGTCGCGGCCTGCCTGGCGAATCTGGCCACCCATCTGGATGATCCGATGGCGCGGCTGACGGCGATCAGCACCTCCATGCGCGAGGCCAAGCAGGTCTTCACCCAGCTGCCGAAGCTGGAGGCCATGGCGCTCTCGGCGCTGCTCATGTCGCCGCTGGGCGTTTCGCTGCTGCCGGGGTTCGAGGCGCTGCCGCGCATGCCGTTCAATCTCGTCATCTCGAATGTGCCGGGGCCGCGTAAACCGGTCTACATGCAGGGCGCGCGACTGGACAGCAACTATCCGCTGTCGATTCCGTTCGAATCGCAGGCCATGAACATCACGCTCACCACCAATGGCGAGAACCTCGATTTCGGGTTTGTCGGCTGCCGCCGCACCGTGCCGGATCTGGATCGGCTGCCCGGGCATATGGAGGACGGGCTGGCCGAACTGGAGCGGGCCATCGCCTGATCGCGGGCCCTCTCTAGGGTGTGCACTGTGGATACGCGTTGGCCCGAACTGCGGAAACAGTGCCTGATCAGTGAGGACGACAATGTCCTCGCGCTCAATAAACCGGCCGGGATCTCGGTCACCGGCGAGCGCCACGACACCGACATCGTGGAGCTCGCCGCCGCGCACGGGGAAACGCTGTACCCGGTGCATCGCATCGACAAGGTGACCTCCGGACTGGTGCTGCTCGCCAAAGAACTGCCGGCACACGGGCAATTGACCCGGCAGTTCAACAAGCGCACGGCGCAGAAGGCGTATCTGGCGGTCACCACCGGTCCGGCGGATCTGCCGGACCGCGGGGTCATCGACCTGCCGCTGAGTGTCGGGCGCAAGAACCGGGTGCGCATTGCCGCGCCGCGCGAGAGCATTCAGCGCGAGGGCGATCGCTGGCAGGTGGATGAGCGGGATGTGCTGGCGGGCAAGAACTATCCGTCGGTCACCGAATTCGCGACCGTCGCCCGCACCGAGACGCAGACCGTGCTGGCGCTGCGGCCGATCACGGGGCGTCGGCATCAGATTCGGGTGCACCTGGCCTGGATCGGGCATCCCATCGTCGGCGATCCGCTCTTCGACAGATCCGGTGCGCACGCCCGCACGTATCTGCATTCGTGGCGCCTGCTGCTGGACGCGGATTGGCGCACTCCCCCGGTACTGGACCTGGAAGCCGAGCCGGGCCCGGAATTCTGGGCTGCCGGTGCGGAATCCGCGGATCCCGTGCAACTGTTGAGTATCGCGCGCGAGCTGATGACCCCGGTCACTCCGGGCGACCGTTAATGTGGCATCGCTATATTCGGTGGCGAGTCTCACTGAGATCCATACCGGCAGGGCATCTAGCCTGGTGACGTGACGCGCTGGCGCGGCACGATCGGGCGCAATGATGCGGCCCTTCACAGAAAGCGAATGCCGATGGTTCTGCTGGCACAGCTCAGTGACACCCACTTCAATATGGGCGCCAGGAACAATGAACGCGCCGAGCGGGTGATGGCCTATCTGGCCGAGCTGCCGCAGCGCCCCGACGTCATCATCGTGACCGGGGATATCGCCGATGAGGGCGATATCGAGGAGTACCAGCAGGCCCGCAATGCCCTGGTCGCCGATGTGCCGGTGGTGATCATGCCCGGCAATCACGATGATCGCGGCAATATGCGCAAGGTGCTGCTGGACGGCACCGCGGGTTACGCGCCGATCAATCAGGCGCACAGCGTCGACGGTGTCACGCTGGCACTGCTCGACTCCAGCATTCCGGGCAAGCCCGAGGGGCTGCTCGAGGACGAGACCTATTCCTGGCTCATCGATCTGCTGTCCGCCGCGCCGCCGGACGAGCTGGTGCTGATCGCCATGCACCATCCGCCGGTTCCGGTGCTCAGCACGGTGGTCGACCCCATTCGGCTGACGAATCCGGAGCGGCTGGAGAACATCGTGTCCGGCGACGATCGCATTCTCGGCGTGCTCACCGGGCATGTGCATTCGGGCCTGGTCACGTCGTTCGCGGGTAAGCCGCTCATCGTCGCGCCGAGCGTCTCCTCCACCATCGGCGGCGAATGGGAGACGGCTCGATCGGGACATGTGCCGATCGATTTCGCACCGGATCCCGCGCTGGTCATGCACTCCATTCAGGACGGCCGGCTGCTGTCCATGTTCCGGCCGGTCGCCATGGGCGGCTGGCTCAGCGAACCACAGGACTGACGGCGCCGCGCCGATAGGCCGAAGGCGTTGTCCCCGTCCATCTTTTGAAGGCGTGGATGAAGGTCGAGGCCTCCGCATAACCGAGCCGGATCGCCACATCACTCACCGAAAGCGGAGTGGCGGTGAGCATTTCCTCCGCCAGCGCCCGGCGCACCTCGTCCAGTAGCTGCCGATAGCTGGTGCCCGCGGTATCCAGATGGCGGCGCAGGGTGCGGGTGCTCATATTGAGATCCCTTGCCACCGCGTCGATTCCGGGCGGTGCGGCGAAACCGTCGGCGCCGCCGCGCGGGACCAGCAGCTCGCGCACATCCGCCGCGATGCCGGTGCGCGCCCGGCGGCGCGAGACCAGCTCCCGGCACTGCGCCAGGCACATGGCGAGGGTGTGCTCATTGGCCTGCGGCAGCGGCTGCTCCAGGATCGCCGGATCCAGCGAGAAGAGATTGTGCGGCTGCTCGAACCGCGGTAGCACTCCGAAGATCTCGTGGTACAGGTCGATATTCGCCGGTGTCGGGAAATCGAATTCGGCCCGCAGCAGATCCACCCGATCGCCCAGCAGATCGCAGAGCATCTGGAACATGGCGGTCACGTCCCGCTCCACCAGGAACCGCCGGACATCGGCGGGGATGCGCTCATCATGGATCCGGGCCACGAACTCCCCCGGCTGCCACCGCGCGACCGGAATGCAGAACGTGAAGCTCAACTCCAGATACCGCAGCGCGAAGGCGATCGCCTCCCCCAGCGTCGGACTGCTCACACACGCGAATCCGAAGATCCCGAACGTGGTGATCCGATACCGCCGCCCCACCTCCAGCCCGAGGTTCGGCCGCGCCCCCAGCTCGCGCACCAGATTCCGGATCACCGCGAGCTCGGTATGCGCATCGATCTGCGCATCCGGATCCCCCAGCGCCTTCTCCCCGAGCCCACTCCCCTGCAATATCCGCCCCGCCGCCACCCCCTGCTCCCGCGCGAACCCCACCATCAGGGCAACACTCGCCACCCCGCGCGGAAAGTCCCAATCCCGAATCCCCGCCTCCTGCACCTGACTCATAGCCAGATTATGGCCGAAATTCTCGATTAGGCGGAAAGGCGGATGACCCGCCCGATCATGGGGCACGACCGCCGAGCAGCGGTAGGCTCGAACCCGCTGGTGACACCTCCAGGAGGAGCTCTGCGATGACTGCGACGCATACCGGAGGCGAGGGGCGGTTGACTGCCGAGGAGTTTCTCGGTGCCGAACCTGATGCGTTCGGGGATATCGAGGTTGAGAACGGCCTCGTGGTTCGGATGATGGCGCAGAGTGCGGCGCACAGCAGGGTGCTTCGACGGTTGGCGGCGGCGATGGAAAGTGCCCGGGATCCTGCTGGGCCGTGTCTGCGGGTGGACTCGGATGTAGCCGTGCGGTTTCCGGACGCCGAGGACAGAACTGCGGATCGGCGGCTCAATGTTCGGTACCCCGATGTCTTCGTGCGCGACTGCGAGCCGTACGACGTCAACACGGTCCGCGATCACATCTTGCTGGTTGCCGAAGTGGTGTCGGACGCGACCGCAGACGCCGACACCGGGATCAAGCATCGGCTGTACGCGCGGGCCGGCATCCCGGTGTATCTGATCGTGCATTTCGACAAGAGCTGGGAAGCGATCGATCGGATCGAGGAGTACCGGCTCGACTGGTCCGGGGTGCGGTACATGCCGCACAAGGTGCATCGGGTCGGTCTGGTCCTCGACACCCCGGTGACGCTGGCCATCACCTTCGAATCCTTGCACCAGCCCTGAATATTGGCCGAAATCCTCGATTAGGTGCCCACGAAGCACGGACTCCGCTCTTACAGTTGAGGGGTCTTCGATGTGAGGTGGGCCATATGCCTTCGGTCATTGTCATCGGTGCGGGGTTCGGTGGGCTCGGGATGGCTATCGAGCTGCAACGGAATGGGTTTCGGGAGGTGACCATTCTGGAGCGGGCGGCTGATCTGGGCGGGGTGTGGCGGGAGAATACGTATCCGGGGGCGGCGTGTGATGTGCCTTCACCGCTGTACTCGTTCTCGTATGAGCCGAAACCCAAATGGCGGCAGCGGTATTCGGGGCGGGAGGACATTGTCGCGTATATCCGCGGGGTGGCCGGGCGGCACGGGCTGTTCGAACAGATCGTGTTCGGGGCGGAGGTGACCGAGGCGGAATTCGATGAGGTCAGCGGGCAGTGGACGGTGCAGACCGCCGATGGCAATGCGCGGACCGCCGATGTGCTGATCTCGGCGGTCGGGCAATTGTCGCGGCCCGCGCTGCCTGCGATCACCGGGGTCGAGAGCTTCGCCGGGGAGTCGTTTCATTCGGCGCGGTGGGATCACGGTGTGCAACTGACGGGGAAGCGGGTGGCGTGCATCGGGACCGGCGCCAGTGCCATTCAGTTCATTCCCGAGATCCAGCCGCAGGTCGCGCAGCTGACGCTGTTCCAGCGGACGGCGGCCTGGGTGCTGCCCAAGTTCGATACCGATTACCAGCCGATTCATCAGCGGGTGCTGTTGCATGTGCCGGGATTGCCGGCGGCGGAACGCTTCTCGTGGTGGGCGATCGCCGAGTTCGTGGCGTTGGGGCTGGTGGAGTATCCGGGGATCACGCGGGCCGTGGCGCGGATGGCCGGGAAACATCTCGCGGAGCAGGTCACCGATCCGGAACTGCTGGCCAAGTTGACGCCGGACTATCCGATCGGGTGTAAGCGGGCGCTGTTCTCCAATGATTACTACCCGGCCTTGGCGCAGCCGAATGTCACGGTGGAGACGACGGCGATCAGCGAGATCGCGCCGGAGGGGGTGCGGACGGCCGACGGCGTGCTGCACGCGGCCGATGTGATCATCTACGGCACCGGGTTCAAGGGGACGGAGTTCCTGTGGCCCATGAAGATTCGCGGGCGCGGTGGCCGCAATCTGGCGGATGTGTGGGAGGGCGGTGCGCACGCCTATCTCGGCATCACGGTGCCGGACTTCCCGAATATGTTCCTGGTCTACGGCCCGAATACGAATCTCGGTGTGGGATCGATCATTTACATGATCGAGTCGCAGGCTCGATATATCCGGCATGCCGTGCAGTTGCTGGCCGAACAGCCCGGACACTGTCTGGAAGTGCTGCCGGAGACCGAGCGCGAGTACAACACCGCGCTGCAGCAGCGGCTGGCTCGCACTCCGTGGAACTTCTGTACCAGCTGGTATCGCACGAAATCCGGTCGCATCACCAACAATTGGCCTGGGACCACCCGCAGTTACCGCCGCCGCACCCGCAAGGTCCGACGCGCTGACTACCGACTCACCCCGGCATGAGCACGACCCACAGCAAACCTGTGGCATATTCACGCCATGCGCACTCGCCTCCCGCTCTCAGCGCTGCTCGCACTACTGGCAGTCCTACCCCTCACCGCCTGCGGCTCCGATAATCCCGACCGGCCCGCGGCCACCTCCGCCGCGACCACCACGGACCCCGGCACCGAACAATTCGACCTCTACGTCGCCGACCGGCCCGTCCCCTGCAACGGCGTCGCCCCCCAAACCTGCCTCCAGGTCAGCCGCACCGCCAACGGCCCCTGGGAACTGCACTACACCGGCATAGCCGGCTTCGACTACCAGCCCGGCTTCCACTACCAACTGCGCATCGAACAGCGTCCCTGGCACAACCCGCCCGCCGACGCCCCCTCTTTCACCTGGCACCTCGTCAAGGTCATCGCGAAGGATCCGGCGCAGTAGGACCGGCCGCACAGGTTGCGGCACACCGCCGCAATCCAATACATGCATAGTTGCGCATGTATGTAGAAGCTGTCGAACTTGTGTGAATGTAGTGAGGTCTACCTGGGGACACGCTGGGACACGGCAGACTGGTTAGCGTGACCGATTCGTCCCAGACTCGTAATGCCATGCCGGAACGGCGGGGTGGGTCCGTTCTTGCGCACGGGCCGCTTCGGCCGATCGAACTCGCTACCGGGGCGGTGCTCGGCGGGGCGACCGTCGGGCTGGTGACCGTGGGGTCGCTGGTGCCGTTCGCGGCGGCGCTGCAACTGGTGGCGGCGGTGCCCATCGGGCTGCTCGCGCACCGGCATCGGCTGCGGGCGGTGTTCACGGCCACGGTCGCCGGGACGCTGGTGACGTTTGTGGCGGCGGGGCTGGCGCCTGCGATCAATCTGGTCGGGGTGGCGGTGATCGGCGGGATCATCGGGATCGTCAAGCGGCGGCGCGGCGGGCTGCTCGCGGTGCTCGGACTGTCCTCGCTGGCCGGGCTGGTGTTCGCGATGTTCTCGGTCGGAATGCTGCTGGTGCTCTCCGGGACTCGGCATCTGCTGTTCGACAATATCCGCAACAGCGCCAAGGGATTGCAGAATCTCGCGGCGCGGCAGGCCCTGCTCGAACCGCTCGGGCGGCACATCGCCGGGTACACCGAAGCGGTCCTGCACTGGTGGTGGGCGTGGATCGGGGGCGGCATCATCGCGGGCATGCTCGTCAGCGGCATCGTGTCCTGGTTCGTGCTCGGATCGGTGCTCGATCGGCTGGCCTGGCTGCCGGGTCGCGATGATCTGCTCGATGCGCCCGCCGACGATCGGCCCGTCGCGCCATTGCCGATCACCTTGCGGCAGGTCGCTTTTCGCTATCCTGAAGCGCACACCGACGCGCTGTCCGGCATCGACCTGACCGTGCAGGTGGGCGAATTCGTGGCGATCGTCGGGCACAACGGGTCCGGAAAGTCCACGCTCACCAGGATTCTCGCGGGGCGGCCACCGACCGGCGGTACCGTCACCCGGCCCGGATCGGCGGGGCTCGGAGTCACCGGCGGCACCGCAATGGTGTTGCAGCGCCCGGAAAGTCAGACGCTCGGTGTACTCGTCGAGGATGACGTGGTGTGGGGGCTGCCCACCGAACTGGCCGCGCAGGTCGATATCGACGGACTGCTGGGCGAAGTCGGACTGACGGGTATGGGCAGGCGCGAAACCGCCACCCTCTCCGGCGGACAGCAGCAGCGGCTCGCCGTCGCCGCCGCGCTCGCCCGCAAACCCACCCTGCTGCTGGCCGACGAGGCCACCTCCATGATCGATCCGGAGGGACGGCGCGATCTGGTCGCACTGCTCGCCGAACTGCCGCGCCGGCATTCCATGGCGGTCGTGCTGGTCACCCATCACGAGGCCGATGCGGCGGCCGCGGATCGGGTGGTGCATCTGGAACGCGGGCGCTCGGTCGACCATCTGCCCGCGTGGCCCCGGCCGGTGCGGGATCGCCGGCAGCGGCCCATGGGCGATACCGTCCTCGAGCTGCGCGATGTGCGGCACACCTACAACCACGGCACGCCCTGGGAGGCGCCCGCTCTGCACGGCATCGACCTTTCGGTGCGGCGCGGTGAGGCGCTGCTGATCGTGGGCGGCAACGGGTCCGGCAAATCCACGCTCGCGTGGATCATGGCGGGGCTGACCGTCCCCAGCGGCGGCAGTTGCGAGCTGCGCGAATTCACCGGCGCCCGACCCTCGCACAAGCGAATCGGGGCCGTGCAGTTGGCATTTCAGCATTCCCGGCTGCAATTGCAGCGCCAGACCGTCGGCGGCGAAATCGAGGACTGGGGTGGTCGCGGCACGGCCGCCGTGGCCCGCGCCCTCGATGCGGTGGGCCTGGATCGGGCGCTGGCCTCGCGTTCCATCGAATCGCTCAGCGGCGGACAGGCCAAGCGCGTGGTGCTGGCCGCCATTGTCGCGAGCCGCCCGGCGGTGGTGGTGCTCGACGAACCACTGGCCGGACTCGATCCGGAAGGCCGCGCGGGGGTCGTGGAACTGCTTGCGCGACTGCGGGATTCCGGGCTGACGCTGATCGTCATCTCGCACGATGTCGCCGATATGGCGGTCGTCTGCGACCGCATCGTGCACCTGCGCGACGGACATCTGATCGACAACGATGCCGCCGCACCCCATTCCGCCGCCGCCGCGGCGCACGATTTCACCGGAGGCCTCCGATGAGCGTCATTCTCCGCGAGGTTCCCGTCGACAGTCCGGTGCACCGGCTCTGGGCCGGCACCAAGATCGTCGGTGTCTTCGTCTTCAGCGTGCTGCTCATGTTCACGCCGTCCTGGGGGCTGCTGGCGGTCAGCGCGGTCTTTCTGATCGCGGTGTGGTTCCTGGCCCGGTTACCGCTCGGCACACTGCCGCGGTTCCCGTGGTGGATCTGGTTCGGCATTCTGATCGGGGCGGGCATCAACGCACCGGTCGGCCTGGACGCGGTGCTGCGCTACGCACAGATCATTCTCTTCGGATTCCTGCTGCTGGGCGCCTCGTTCCTGGTCGCCTGGACCACGCCCATGGGCGAGATCGCGCCCGCGCTGGCCAAGCTCGGCGCACCGCTGCGCCGGCTCGGCTGGACCCGCCGGGGTGTCACCCACCGCCTGCCCGTGGACGAGTGGGCCGTGGTGGTCGCGCTGACCCTGCGCGGGCTGCCGCTGCTGCTCGAGGAGCTGCGGATTCTGCGCGCGGCGCGCAAGCTGCGGCCCAAGGATTCGCTGGTGCACCGGGCGTCGGAGAACCCGTTCGTGGACATTCTGACCGCGAGCATGGCCGTCTCCAGCCGGCGTGCGGGTGAGCTCGGCGAGGCCATCACCACCCGCGGCGGCACCGGTGAGCTGACCGCCCGGCCCAGCTCGCCGGGTCGATCGGATGCGGTGGCCCTGGTGTTGCTGGTGCTGCTCTGCGCGGCCGGAATTCTGGTCGAAGTACTGCTCTGATCTGACACAGGTGGCAAAAATGGTTCGACCTGTCGGCGGGGCGCGCTAACGTAATCCCTAGCAAAGGGGTAGTTGCAAACGCGTGGGGGCTCAACACATTTCCGGATGGAAGGGAATTGATCGTGTTGAGCACGGGTTTGCCCCGTAGGACCTGATGAAAGTTGGAAAGCCAAATGATGCTGCGCAAGATCACCGCAGTTGCCGCACCTATCGCAGTTGCGGTCGCCATCGCGGGAGCCGGTGTCGCACATGCCGATTCCGCTGTTCCCGATATCGGATACCAGGCGAACCTGGTCGGCAACACCGTGGTGACCACTCTAACGAATGGTCGGTTCGAACTGACCGGCTCCGCGGTGAACATCAAGGACACCGCGGGTAACACTTTGGTGAGCCTGCCGCTGTCCTTCGAGGACAACGGCACCGCGTATCCGCTGACGAGTTCGCTCGCCGACGA
Organism: Nocardia sp. NPDC006630; assembly: GCF_040611495.1. NCBI lineage: Bacteria > Bacillati > Actinomycetota > Actinomycetes > Mycobacteriales > Nocardiaceae > Nocardia > Nocardia sp. NPDC006630. The sequence goes on along the minus strand of NZ_JBEXOK010000005.1, from coordinate 256,553 downwards.
TTCCCACACGCTGTCGCTGACGGCGGTCAAGAATGTCGCCGCGGCGTACCCGGTGGCGGTCAAGCCGGTGGCGTCTCCTTCCGAAAACCTGCTGGCCATGCAGACTTTCAGTAGCCAGTTCGGCATTGCCACCGCCATCGGCGGCCTCATCGGCACCGCGCTCGGCGCACTGGTCGGCCTGTCCGGAATTGTCGCCGGGCCCACCGTCATCGCCAGCGTTATCGCCGGCGCCGCGGTCGGCGGCATTATCGGCACCCTGGTGGTCGGCGGCCCCGCGCTGCTCATCGCCGGAATCGACCTCGTCAACACGCTCGTGGCAGCTCCCGGCACCACCAAGTACAACGACAGCACCGTCAACTAGTCGTCGGTACCGAATTCTGTTGGGGCGCGCACCTTTCGGTGTGCGCCCCGACCGGTTCAGCGCACCGTGCAGCCCGGGGCCACCGGTTGCCCGGCGAAGCGGTCGGCGAGGAAGTTCATCGCGCCGAGGGACTCCACCGCGGCGGCGGGATTGTGGCCCGGAATGGCGGAGTGCACGGCCGTAATGTCCGCTCCCAGTGCGCAATAGCGATCCACCAGGGCGGAGAAGCCCGCGACGGGAATCACGTCGTCAGCGGTGCTGTGATACATGTACAGCGGGACATCGGGCGCGCTCGCGCCCAGCTCCTGGCGCTGCGTGGCGGCCACGAACTGCGGATGCCACAGCAGATTCGGTGTATCGGAGTATTCATCCAGCTGCTGATTCACGTGCCGCAGCACCAGATCCGCACCACAGGCCGTGGACTCCTGCGCGACGAGATCGCGGCCGCGATCATTCAGATCCGATAGCAATCCCGAGCCGATATCGTTGCGCGCGAACGCAACCAGCATGAGGACCGCCAGACCGGCCTGCGTCTGACCATCGACCCGGCGGGCGATATCCGCGATACCGGCGGGCACACCACCGGAAGCCACGCCCGCGAACGACAGCTCCGGAGCATAGGCCGCCCGCTGCTGCATGGCCCACAGCGTGGCGAAGGCCCCGCCCGAGTATCCCCAGGCGCCGATCGGACTGCTATCGGTAATGCCTGCCGGTGCAAACGATTTGGCGGCGCGCACACCGTCCAGCACCCCTCGGCCCGAATTCACCCCGTCGAAGAACCGCGACTGCGGCCCCTCGTAATCGGTGACCACAACGGCCCAGCCCCGCAGCAGCATCGCGGTGAGGAACGGAATGTCCAGCGCCGTATTGATGATCGACTGATCCCGCCCGCCACCGAGCGCGAACGACGGCGCGCACCGAGTCCCGAGGCTGTCCTCCGCCACCTGATACGACAGCAGCGGCCGCCCACCCGGCCCGAGCCACGGCACCATCGGCGTGAGCACCGTGGCCACGTCCGCAATCGCCGCCCCCGCCGAATCCGTACTCCGGAACTGCAATTGCCACCCCGCAACAGGCAGCGGCAACCCCCACGCCGAGATCGGCCGCGAATTCAGCACCGCCCCATCGGGGAAGGACCCCACCGCCGCCGGCGCCACATAAAACGAATCATCCTCAGGAAACGGCACATCCGCCGAGGCCACCGGCGCGACCACCACCCCCGCCAGAATCACGACAATCCCCACCACGCCAATCCGCCGGCGCACCGCACCCCGCCGCACGAATCGCACGAACCCTGTCACCGCCGACCGGCCCCACCCTGCGCCATCGCTCCCGCACGCGAATAGTCCGAACCCCAACCCATTCCCCCGCATATCGGCCTCCAGCGTCGAATGCCCCGACGCCCCGGTCCCGACGGACTCGCACCCGACCGACGGCTCCAGCGCCTCGGAGAACCACCATTACAGCGACCATACCCCCAGGTCAGCGCCTTCCCGCGCGCCCGAAAGAAGCCACGCCGCAACAACACCCCACCAGCAACATCTGTACCAGCACAACTTCAGCACTGAGCCGACGAATTCGTCGCGGCCTGTGGACCGAGAGGGCGGCACCATCTCCGGCTCGGTCTCGAGCAATCGCTCCACGGCGCGCCGATGAGACGGCAGCCGGGGCAGGCATTCGCTTCGCCTCCTTCCAGGGACTGCAAAGCTGGGCACGTGGAGCCGATTCAGATAGAGGCCAGTAACTTGGAAGTGGATCTGTTTTAGAAGGCCAGCTGTCGGGATGATTGGCGCATGTTGTTGCGTCGGCTGGTTGCCCTCTATGTCGGGTTGTGGTTGTACGGCTTGTCTATGGCGGTCATGCTGCGGGCGGCGCTCGGGCTGGATCCCTGGGATGTTTTTCATCAGGGGGTGGCCGACCATGTGCCACTGAGTTTCGGGACCATCGTTGCCATTACCGGAGCCGCGGTATTGCTGGCCTGGATACCTTTACGGCAGATGCCGGGGTTGGGGACCATCAGCAATGTCGTGGTGATCGGGGTGTCGGTGGATGTCGGGCTGCGGGTGCTGCCGCAGCTGGACGGGCTCTGGTTACGGGGCGGGGCCATGGGTGCGGCGGTGGTGCTCAATGCGATTGCCACCGTGCTCTATATCGGCGCGGGCATGGGTCCAGGTCCGCGTGATGGACTGATGACTGGACTGGTTCGCCGGACCGGGCGGCCGGTCTGGATTGTTCGGACCTCGCTGGAAGTCACCGTGCTGGCGATCGGCTGGATACTCGGCGGCAGCGTCGGCATCGGAACCCTGGTCTACGCCTTCGGGATCGGGCCCCTCATTCACCTGCTCATCCCCTTCGCCGACCGCTTCCTGCCCGGCTTCCGGGAAGTCCCCGCGCAGGCCGCCGACCACGGCCCGGCCGCCGCTCCGCTCCCGGTGACAACTCCCTAGTACTGTGGATTTTCGAAAGCTGTTGTGGGAGCTACCGATTACGGAGAGCGATGCGACACGGTAATGGAGTGCAGATTCCGGAGACGCTCGAGGATCTGTGTGCGCCGGATCGGCTGGCGGTGATCGTCTACGACATGCAGGTCGGGGTGGTCGGGCAGCTGCCGGACGGGCAGCAGGTGGTGGAGCGGGTGGTGCAGGTGGTCGAGGCCGCCCGGCGCGGCGGGTATCCGGTGATCTTCCTGCGGCACATGTTTCTGCCCAAGCGGCTCATGGGAGCGTTTGCGCTGCGCATGGCCATGAACTGGCAGGGCGTGGATTCGGTGGACGAGGTGAATCCGATTCTGCAGCCCGATTCGCCCGGTTTCCAGCTCGTGCCGGAATTGCGGCCGCAGCCGGACGAGGTCGTCTTCGACAAGACCACCATGTCGGCGTTCGAGGGCACGCCGGTGGCCTCGACGCTGCGCGATCTGGGCATCGGCGCGTATGCCATTACCGGCGTGGCGCTGGAGATCGGCATTGCGCCGACCGTCGCGCACTCGACCGATCTCGGATTCGTTCCGGTGGTGGTGCGCGATGCCGTCGGTGGCCGGGACGAGGCCGGATTGGCTCGTGCCTGGGACGAATTCGCCTTCCAGGGCAATGCCCTCGTCACCGATACCGGCACCCTCGCACCGCTGCTGGAGAAGAACTCCTGGCCGCCGGCGCGCTGAAAGCTCAGTCCGAGGCGGGAATCCAGGCCGGATGCCACAGGCGTCCGGCCTCGGTCCAATTCATGAAGCGGACCGTGCCGGTGAGTTTCGGGCTCACCCAGACGGCGTCCTTGCTCTCCTCGGCGGTGAGCTCATTGTCGAACGGGCCGGTCTTGCGCTCCAGGCGGCGGAGCCGGGCAGACAGGTCGGTCAACTCCCGATCGGTGAAGCCGGTGCCGACCCGGCCCAGGTAGTAGAGGCCGCCCGCATGCGGAATGCCCACCAGCAGCGAGGCGAATTGGCGGTTCTCCGAACTGCGATAGCCGCCGATCACCACCGGCAGCGTGCGCCAATTGCGGGTCTTGATCCAGGAACTACCGCGGCGACCGGGCAGATAAACGGAATCGCGGCGTTTGGCCACCACTCCTTCCAGGCCGTTGTCCTGGCTGTATCGGAGGGCGTCCGCCCCCGAACCCGAGAGGCGGGCCGGAACCACCAGGGACGGAGCCTGTTTCGCCAGGGTCTCCAGGACGAGGCGGCGATCCTCGTAGCGCTTGCGCAGCAGTGAGGTGCCGTCGAGGTGCAGGACGTCGAAGGCCGCGAAGACCGCGCGATGCGAATCGGCGCGCAGCAGGCCCTGGTTCGCGACGCCGTGATCGTCGAAGACCACCGCCTCACCGTCCAAAAGCACACGGTGACCGGATAATTCGCTGCCGAGTGCGGCCAGGCCGGGATAGCGGGCGGTGACCACATGCCCGGTCCGACTGCGCAGTGAAACCGTGCCGTCGTCGATTTCGGCGATCAGGCGGAAGCCGTCCCACTTGGTCTCGAACGCCCAGCGCTCGGCGTCGAGCGTGCTGACATCACCCGGCGTGGCGAGCATGGGCGTCAGGCCGTGCGGTAGCGGCACCGGCTCCTTGGGCTTTGAAACCTGTTGAGCACCATTTCCTTTCGTGGCGTCCCGCGCGGCCTGATCCTTCATGAGATGCATGAGCCACTGATTGCCGTTGGTCTGGATGAGCGCGTATCGGCCGTCCAGGCGCTGCCCGCGCAGCCGGACGATGACCTCGTCCGGGCGCCACTTCTCCGTCTCGTAGACGCCGGAATCCCAGATCTCCATTTCCCCGGCCCCGTACTGCCCCTGGGGAATAGCGCCGTGGAAGTCCAGATACTCGAGCGGATGATCCTCGGTGTGCACGGCGAGCCGGTTCTCGTGGGTGTCGATCGGCGGACCCTTGGGCACGGCCCAGGACACCAGCACGCCGTCGCGCTCGAGGCGCAGATCCCAGTGCAGCCGCCGCGCTCGATGCTGTTGGATCACATAGCGATTCCCGGCACTCGGCACCGGGGCGGTGGCAGGCACCGGCTCCGGCGTCTGCTGCGCATCGCGCATGGAGCGGTAGGTGTCGAGGCGATCGCCGGTGCGCTCGGGCAGCGGCTCGTCCAATCCCGCCAGCAGATCACCGTTCTCCTGCCATCGTCGCAGCACCTCATCGAAGTGCAAGTGCCGCAACCGTTTCGGCTTCTCGATCTCCTCCCAGGCGCGCGGTGCGGCCACCCAAGGCTCGGTGCGGCCGCGCAGTGAATACGGGGCGATGGTGGTCTTGGCCGTATTGTTCTGGCTCCAATCGAGCAGCACTTTGCCCTCGCGTGCCGATTTGGCCATATTCGCCGTCACCAATTGCGGGCGCAGCTGCTGCAGATTGGTGGCCACCTGCTTGGCGACGGTGGATGCGCCGTTCGGGCCCAGCTGCCGATCCAGCGGCACGTAGATATGAATTCCCTTGGAGCCGCTGGTCACCGGATAGGCGTCCAGGCCCACCTCACGCACCACATCCCGCAGAATGAGCGCGACCTCCGCGCACTGCGCCAGTCCGGCGCCCGGCCCGGGGTCCAGATCGAAGACCAGCCGGGTGATCGGACCACGCTCGGTGCCGTCGAAGATCCATTGCGGCACATGTAATTCCAGCGCCGCCTGCTGGCCCAGCCAGGCCATGGCGGCCACCGATTCGATGAGCGGATAGACCACCGGCCGGTCGGAATGCTCTACGGTGCGGCGCGGCAACCATTTCGGCGCATGCTCGGGCAGATTCTTCTCGAAGAAGGACGACTCGTCGACCCCGTTCGGCCAGCGTTTGCGGGTCACCGGCCGGCCCGCGATATGCGGCAGCAGGGCCGGGGCAATAGCGGCGAAATAGTCGATGACCTCACCCTTGGTGGTGCCGGTGGCCGGGTACAGCACCTTGTCGAGGTTGGTCAGACCAACCTCGATGCCCCCGAAATCCCGCCGGGACCCCATCCCTGCAGTCTAGAGCGCATGAAAAGCCAACGGGCCGTTCAGGACACCGGCGCGTTCTCAGCCGGAACCGAACGGCCCGCAACGACCTGGCTGGAACTACGCCGGAGGCTGCTCCCCCGGAGCGGGTTCCGGAGCCGGCTCGGCCACCGGCTCCGGGGCGGGCGCGGCCGCCGCCTCGGCCGGTGCGGGCTCGGCGGGAGCGGCCGGAGCCGCCTCTGCCGCGGCATCGGCCGGGATGGCGTTCTTGACCGCGTCGGCACCCTTGTCGATCTGCGACGAGTACTTCCCGCCGGTCTTCTCGTTGAGGACATCCTTGCCCTTGTCGACCGCTTGCTCGATCTTGTCGGCGTTCTGGGCCGCCACTTCCTTGCCCTTACCGACCAATCCCTTGAGCGTGTCTATCAGACTCACAGCCCCTGCTCCTTCACTCTCGGTCCTAGGTCATTCGCGGACATCCTCCCACCAGGTATCCCGTGGTGGGAGGCCAATCGGGTCGATCCGCTGTCCCGGCTTCGGCACGGCGACCGCGGTGCCCGCCTCCCGCGCCGCCGCGACCAACCGGCGTACCGGCTCCGACCAGCCGTGAAAGGCCAGATTGAAGGTTGCCCAGTGGATCGGCACCAGCAGGCCGTAGCCCGGGTCTCCGACACACAGATCGGCGTGTGCGCGCACCGCCTCTTCCGGATTCATGTGCACATCCGGCCAGTGCCGGTCGTACGCGCCGATGGGCAGCAGGGTCAGATCGAACGGGCCCAGCCGCGCACCCGCCTCGGCGAACGCCTTGGTGTAACCGGTATCGCCGCCGAAATACACCCGGCGGGTCGGACCGGCGATGGACCAGGACGCCCACAGCGTGGTGTTGCGCACCAGCCCGCGCCCGGAGAAATGCCTGGCCTCGGAGCAGGTGATGACCAGATCGGTGCCGTCATCGTGCTCGCGCTCCAGTTCGGAGAGGGAAACCGAAGAGCCCCAATCCAATTCGACAATGCGCTGCGGCGGCACCGACCACTGCCGCAGATGCGCGCCGATGCCGATCGGGACGATGAACACCGCCCGCTGGGTGCGCACCAGCGTATCGATGGTGTCGCGGTCCAGATGGTCGTAGTGATCGTGCGAGATGAGCACCGCGTCCAGCGGCGGCAGCGCCTCCAGCGGCGTCGGCACCGGATGCAGGCGGGCCGGGCCGACCAGCGGCGAGGGCGAGACGCGCTCACTCCACACCGGATCGGCCAGTACGCGATAGCCGTCGACCTCGACCAGGCAGGAGGCGTGGCCATACCAGGTGACCGCCAGATCAGCGGCCTGGTCGGGAACAACCGGGGTCTCCACCGGGATCTGCCCCGGCGGGCGGCCCGTATCCCGCTGTGTCACAAGCTGATACAGCAGATCCAATCCGGAGCCGGTGAGCTGTGAACTCGGCTCGGTGTTGTGGAACTGCCCCTTGCGATAGGTGGTGGCGCCGGTCGCCGTCGGCGCGATGGCCGACGTCGAGGCGCCGATGGCGGACGGGATGCCCCAGGCCGCCCGCACCAACCAGGAGATTCCGAACGCACCCGCAGCCATACCCACCAGTCTGCGCGCGTTTGCGGCCATGCGCTCTCCGTTCATCGGCCGGTGAACTTCGCCGGGCGCTTCTCCAGCCGGGCCGCGCGCGCCTCCTTGGCATCGTCGCTGGCCCAGGCTGCCGCCAGGGCCGCGCTCTGCTCGGCGGTGTCCGTGGTCCGGCTGCCGTCATCATTGAAAACCAGCTTCATATGCCGCAGCGACAGCGGCGCGAGCTCGGCGATCTGCTTGGCCCACTGCTGTGCGTCGGCCAGCGTGCCGAGCTTGTTGGCGAAGCCGAAGTTGTAGGCGTCCTGCGCCGTGATCCGATCCGCGCCCAGCAGAATGGTGCGCGCCGGGCCCGGGCCGATCAGCGCCGAGAGGCGCCGCACGGTCCAACGGTCCACGGAGATACCGAGTTTCGCCGCCGGCACGGCAATGAACGAATCCGGGCTCATCACTCGCAGGTCCGAGGCGATGGCCAGCTGTACCCCGGCGCCGAGCGCCCCGCCGTTGATGGCGGAGATCACCGGAACCGGCACCGTCTGGATGGTGGCCAACATACCTAGTAGGCCCTCCAGGAAGGTGTCGGAGTAGACCCCGTCCAGATCAGCGCCGGCGCTGAAGATCGGTCCCTGGCCGGTGAGCACGATGACGCGCGCCGATTCGGCGGCCTGCTCGATCGCGTCGCGCAACAGCCCGACCAGCTCTTCGTTGAGTGCGTTCCGTCGTTGCGGACGCTGCAGTTCGATGGTGACAACTTCGCCATCGCGGCTGACTCCGAGCATTTGTCCTTCCCCACTGTGCTGCGTACCCATGGTCATCTCAACTGTAAGCGGGCGTACCGTCTGGTTCGTGACCGCAACACCCGATGTCGAGATCCTGGTGATCGGTGCGGGCCAGGCCGGTCTGTCGGTGGGCTACCACCTGCGGCGACTCGGGCTGCGGCCCGAGGAGGATTTCCTGATTGTGGACCACTCCCCCGCGGCGGGCGGGGCGTGGCAGTTCCGGTGGCCGTCACTGACTTTGAGCACGGTGAATCGGGTGCACGATCTGCCCGGTATGTCGTTCGAGGAGACGCTGCCGGACGGCTCGGAGCATGCGCAGGCAGCCACGGCGGTGCCGCAGTACTTCGAGTTGTACGAGAAGCGCTTCGATCTGCGGGTGCACAGGCCGGTGTCGGTGCGGGTGGTGTGCGATCGGGCCAGTGCTGTGACCTGCCCGAATGAACAGGTCGACGGTCTGCTGCATGCGGAGACCCGGCCGGGCGGCAGCGGCGATGAAAACCGAACGGTCTCTACTCCTGTGGTGGACAGCAGCATTCGCACGCGCGGACTCATCAATGCCACGGGCACCTGGGACAAGCCGTTCATCCCCTACTACCGCGGCGCCGACCGCTTCCGGGGCAGGCAACTGCACGCCCACGACTACCGCACCGCGGCGGAATTCGCCGGCAAGCACGTACTCGTGGTCGGCGGCGGGATCACCGCCATCCAGCTGCTCGACGAAATCTCACAGGTGACGAAGACCACGTGGGTCACCCGGCGCGAACCGGTGTTCCGCGACAAGAGCTTCGGGCCCGAGGACGGTCGTGCGGCGGTCGCCATGGTCGAGGACCGGGTGCGGCGCGGACTGCCGCCCGGCTCGGTGGTATCGGTGACCGGACTACCCGAGGACGACCGCGTCCGCGCCGCCCGGGCGCGCGGCGTGCTCGACCGAAAACCCATGTTCGACCACCTCGAAACCGACGGAATCCGTTGGGCCGACGGAACTTTCCAGCATATCGACGTCATCCTCTGGGCCACCGGATTCCGCAGCTCACTCGATCACCTGGCCCCGCTGCGCCTGCGCGGGCCCGGCGGTGGCATCACCATGACCGGGCAGCTGGCCACCCAGGTGGCAGCAGACCCGCGCATCCATCTGATCGGATACGGACCGTCCGCCAGCACCATCGGCGCCAATCGAGCGGGGCGCGCGGCCGCGGTAGAACTCACCACTTATCTGGGCCTGCCGCACCGATGAACAAGGCCGGGCGAATAGCGGGATTCGCGGCCCGGCAGCCGATTCCGAAATTCCGGATCGTGCCGGGGCTCACGCCACGACAGCCCGGGATGCGGTGGACGCCTTCTTCCCGCCGGGTGCGCCCGGGTCGGCGACCAGGCCGAAGCGAATGAGGCCGGCGGCGGTGTCGAGGAGGGTTTGTTCGACCGGGCGCATCGTCCAGCCGAGTTCGGCGCGCGCCTTGGCCGCGCTGACTCGCTCCGTCTGACCGAGGTAGCGGGCGGCGGTGCGAGCTGCCGGATTGAAACGGGCGGTGAGACGGATCAGCCAATCGGGCAGGACACGGGTGGGGACGCGGTAGGTAGTCGCCAGGGTGCGAGCCATGGTGGGGAGTGAGACCTGTTCTCCTGCACAGATATAGCGGCTACCCGCCGCTCGAGGTGCGGTCATGGCGAGGCGGTGGGCGATGGCCAGATCGCGGACGTCCACGGTGGCGAAGCCGAAATTCGGGACGCCGGGCATTTCGCGGGACAGCAGCAGTCGGACCGCGTCGACGGAGGTGCCGGCTACCGCGCGCTGCACCGGGCCGAGAATCATGCCCGGATTGATCACGGACAGTTCAAGTTTCGGGTTTCCGGCAACAAAATCCCAGGCGGCGCGCTCGGCGAGGGTTTTGCTCTTCTCATAGGCGTTGCAGGCGGCGGGATCCGACCAATCGGCTTCGGTGAGGTCGCGGCCGGGGTTGCCGCAGCGGACGGCGGCCACCGACGAGGTGAGCACCACGCGCTCGACACCGCTCGCCGCGGCGGCGCGCAGCACACGCAGGGTGCCGTCCACCGCGGGGCGGATCAGGTCGTCTTCGTGTTCCGGCTCGGCGGACGGGAAGGGTGAGGCGGTGTGCACGACGTAGCGGCAGCCCTCGACCGCATCGGCCCAGCCGGCATCCGAGCCGAGGTCGGCCGCGACCAGCTCCACGCCGTCGAGATGGGACAGGTCCGCGCGGCCCGGCGAGCGGACGGTTCCGCGCACCCGGTAGCCATTGCTGAGCAGTTCACTGATGACATGCCCGGCGACATAGCCGGAGGCGCCGGTGACAAGAACGAGATCGGACATGAGCGGGTTCCAATCTAAGCAGTGTTCAGAATCTAAACACTGTATAGATGCCGGGGCGCGGTGAAGTCAACCCCTTACGCTCATTCCATGTCGCCGACCAAGGACCGCTATCACCACGGAGACCTCCGCGAAGAACTCCTGCGCGCCTCGCTGCGGCTGATCGACACCGAGGGACTGGCGGCGGTGAGCCTGCGGCGGGTCGCGCGCGAGGCCGGGGTGAGTCCGGGCGCGCCCTACCACCACTTCACCGACCGGGCGGCGCTGCTGGCCGCGCTCTCCACCCGCGGCTTCGAATTACTCGGCGCGGCACTGCTTTCCATCCGCGACAACACCACCTCGGCCCGCGAGGCGCTGATCGAGATGGCCGAGGGGTACGTCGGATTCGCGCGCGAGCACCCGACCTATTTCCGGCTGATGTTCCGCCCGGAACTCTCCCAGCCGCACAACCATCCGGACACCGAGGATGCGGGCGACGCCGCCTTCGCGATCCTCGAGGACACGCTCGCCGACGCCACCCGGGCGGGCGAGCTACCGGCCGAGGACGCCGAAACCCTGGCCCTGGCCTGGTGGAGCCTCGCGCACGGACTGGCCTCGCTCACCCTCGACGGCAAACTCGAGGCGCGCGCCGCGCATATGGGCACCACCGCGGCCGCGCTCGCCGACCGCGTCACCCGGATGTTCACCGACCTCATCGACAGCAGGTGGCCACAGCGGTGAGGCGAGCGCGGGCGGGATCAGGCGGGCGCGTCGATCTGGAAGGTGTCCGGGTCGGGTCCGATGCGAGTGCCGTTGTCCAGGCTGTTGATTCGCGACAGCTGCTCGTCGGTCAGTTCGAAATCGAAGACCTCGAAGTTCTCGGCGATCCGGGACGGGGTGACCGACTTGGGGATGGCCACATTGCCGAGCTGCATATGCCAGCGCAGGATCACCTGGGCGGCAGTGCGGCCGGTCTCGCCCGCAATGGCGGCGATGACCGGATCCTCCAGCTCCGCGCCACGGCCCAGGGGGCTCCAGGCTTCGGTGATGATGCCGTGCTCGGAATGGAAGGCGCGCAGCTCGGTCTGGGGCAGGTAGGGGTGTAGCTCGATCTGATTCACCGTCGGGGCCTCACCCGTCTCGGCGATCACCCGCTCCAGATTGGCCCGGGTGAAGTTGGAGACGCCGATGGAGGTGACCCGGCCCTGCGCCTTGAGTGCCTGCAGCGCGCGGAACGAATCGACGTACAGTCCGGCCTCAGCAATCGGCCAGTGAATCAGGTAGAGATCCAATCGGTCCAGCTCGAGACGCTTCATGCTCTCGTCGAACGCGCGCAACGTGGAGTCGTAGCCCTGATTGCTGTTCCACAGCTTGGTCGTGACGAAGAGCTCGTCACGCGGCAGGCCCGATTCCCGCAGTGCGCTGCCCACTTCGGACTCATTGCCGTAGATGGCCGCGGTATCGATACTCCGATAGCCGACCTGCAGTGCGGCCGCCACCGCGTCGACGGCCTCCTCGGCGGCGACCTTGAACACGCCGTAGCCGAGCTTCGGCATGACCTGCCCGTCGTTCAGGACGATGGAAGGAACTGCGCTGGTCTCGCTCCGGTAAGTCACCATTCCGACCGTAGAAGCGGTTTACCTGGGCGTCAACCACGCGCCCGCGCGTGTCAGCCCCGGATATCCATATGTGAACGAGCTAACTTTCAGCAGCTACCGGCCCGCGCCCCACGTGCAGGCGGGATCAAGGCTGACAGTGAGATCGCAGGGACTGAAAGAGCCGGTACCGGCGAGGAGCTTCTGCATCGCATCCGAGCTGCCGGACGACGCTCCCAGGCTGTACTCGAGCGCCCGCACGATCGAGGCGACCATGCTCGACGAACCCGAACCGGCCGAACCCGAGGCGGCGGAGCCCGTATCCGCGGAAGCGGTGGTGACGCCGGTGGTCAGCGCCGCGGCCGCGACCGCGCCGATCGTGATGAGACGAGCAGTTCGGTACATCAGAAGCCTCCGCGATTCGGACTCGCGAAGCAATTACCTTACGCCGCAAGCAATTCCGTCTGTGTCGCTTCGTCACGGTAGTGAAATGTGCGCGCTTCTGTGAGCCCCCAAAAACGGTGCCACCAAATTCGGTCGCAGCATTCAGCCGGGCAGGCCCAAGCGGCGATAGCGGCGATGCCGGACGGCCCGGAGCTCTGCTACCGGCTTCGAGGTCAGTTCGGCGAGTTCGACGGCGATCGCCGAGACCATGCGGAGGGCGAAATCCACGGGCTCATCGGCGGCATCGGGATATTCGGGGACGATGGTGTCGACTATGCCGTCCGCGCGCAGTTCCGTCGCGCGAATGCCCTGCGTCGCAGCCATTATCGGGGCGTGCAGGGTATCGCGGTAGACGATGGCGCTGGCGCCCTCGGGCGGGAGGGGGGCGAGCCAGCCATTGGCGGCGGCCAGTACTCGGTCGGCGGGAAGCAGGGCGAGCGCGCCGCCGCCGCTGCCCTGGCCCAGCAGGACCGAGACCGTCGGGGTATCGAGGGTCACCAGATCGGCTATGCAGCGGGCGATTTCGGGAGCCAGGCCGCGCTCCTCCGCCTCACGGGAGAGTGAGGCGCCGATGGTGTCGATGACCAGTACCAGCGGTACCTGCAGTTCGGCGGCCAGGTGCATGGCGCGGCGGGCTTCCCGCAGCGCTGCGGGACCCATTGTCTGGTCGGGCGATTGACCGGCGCGATCGTGGCCGAAGAGGACGCACGGCTGGCCCCGCAATCGAGCGAGGGCGTGCACCACCGTGCGGTCGGATTCGCCTTGGCCGGTGCCGGACAGGGGAACTCGATCGGTCGCGTGGCGGAGCAGGTCCCGAATTCCCGGGCGGTCGCCGCGGCGGGAGATGAGCACCGACTGCCAGGCCGGCACATTGTCACCGACCTGCAGTGCCGGACCGCGCAGCTCGTGCCCGGCCTGCAAAATCCCCACGCCATTGTCGAATTCGCGGGTGTTGCTTTCCATTTCGGTGAGCGGCTGCGGTCCGTCGCAGAGCACGTTCAGGGTGCGGTGCGCGATGCGGCGAAACACCGAGACCGGCACCACGCCGTCGATGACGCCGCTGTGGTAGAGATTTTCTGCGGTCTGCACACCCTCAGGGAAGTTGCGGCCGTACAGTGCCTTGTACACGCGCGGACCCAGGAAGCCGATCAATGCCCCGGGTTCGGCAAAAGTCATGTGCCCCAACGATCCCCACGAGGCGAATACGCCACCCATGGTCGGATTCCGGAGATACACCAGATACGGATGCCCAGCGGATCGGTGCGTCGCGATGGCGCCGGCGATCTTCACCATCTGCACGAAAGCGACTGTGCCCTCTTGCATTCGAGTGCCACCGGAGGTCGGCGACGCCAGCAGCGGCAGGCCGAGCTCGGTCGCGCGCTCCACCGCAGACACAATGCGTTCGGCCGCTGCCACACCGACAGATCCGGCGAGAAAACTGAATTCACAAGCGATTACGGCAATACGCCGCCCACGCAGCAACCCGGCACCGGTGAGCACCGACTCGTCGGTGCCCGCCGACAACGCGGCCGCCTCCAACTCCGCCCGGTACGCCAGGGAAGCGGAGACTTCGATCGGCGGTCGATCCCAGCTCTCGAAGGAACCGGGATCGAGCAATTCGCCGAGCAATTCGCGCGCCGAAATCTTCACGGGCGCGAGCATAGTTGTGCACCACGTGCGTTGCCCGCGGCAACGCTGGTTCGCGGCCCTCGAAGCTCGAATCTTTTCCTACCGGCAGTCCTTCGCCGCGCCCGACTGGCGCGTGCGGGTATCGCCGCAGTCCGGATTCGAGCCGCGAACTAGTAGCCCTGCACTACCTTGCGCAGTGCGTACTCGGTGACGGCGACGAGCGCCTGCTTCACCGGTTCCCGTCGACGGGCATCCATCGACAGGATCGGCACATCCGCGGGCACAGCGAGTGCCTGACGGATGTCCTCCACCGGATACCTTGGCGCATCATCGAATTCATTGATCGCCACCAGGAAGGGTAGGTTCCGCGCCTCGAAATAATCGACGGCGGCGAAACTGTCTTCCAGGCGGCGAGTATCGACCAGCACCACCGCGCCGATGGCGCCGCGGATCAGGTCGTCCCACATGAACCAGAAGCGGTACTGGCCGGGCGTGCCGAACAGATACAGCACCAGGTCGTCGGCAAGACTGATCCTGCCGAAGTCCATGGCCACCGTGGTGGTGGCCTTCGACGGGACACCCGTGAGGCTGTCCACGCCGACACTGGCATTGGTCACCAAAGCCTCGGTGCGCAGCGGAACAATCTCCGAGACGGCACCTACCAGGGTCGTCTTACCCACACCGAAACCACCGGCGACCACGATCTTGGCCGACGTGGGCTTGCTTGTGCGCGTATCGACCTGTGTCGTCGAATCAAATACGCCGGAGTCCACTGAGAACCCTTTCGATCAGCTCGCGACGTTCATCGTCGCTGGAATCGTCTTTCAATGTCGCCGAAACCCGCACATGGCCGGCATCGATGAGGTCGGCGACCAGCACCCGGGCCACCCCTATCGGGATACCCAGGCGCGCGGCGACCTCGGCGACAGACGGCGATTCTCTACACAACTCCACGATTGACGTCTCGATGTTGGTGAGTTCGAACTGCCGCTCGAGGGCGACCGGATGCGATGCGACGAGCGCCTCCAACGCCAATTCCACCTTCGGCCGCGTACGGCCGGCGGTCAGGGAATACGGGCGGACGAGGCTCGGCTCGGCGCTACCGACGCGTTCGTTGTCTATGTCCATCCCGCCATCAGGAACCCATCGTGACGCGAGGTGTGGCCTGGACTGTCTGGCCCACTCGCTCGACCAACAACGCCATTTCGTATCCCACCTGTCCGATGTCGCACGAGGTATTCGTGAGCACCGCGAGGTAGGAGCCATCGCCGACGGCCATCAGGAGCAGGTATCCGTGCTCCATCTCGACGACCGACTGCAGCACGGTGCCGCCCTCGAACAGATTGGACACACCCACCGACAGGCTCGCGAGGCCCGCGGTCACGGCGGACAGCTGCTCGGCGCGATCCACGGGCAGCTGCGCGCTCGCGGCCATCAGCAGGCCGTCCGCCGAAACTAGAACCGCATGCGCAACGCCGGGAACCTCATTGGCGAAATTCGAAACCAGCCAATCCAGCTGACGCTTCGTACCACCTAGATCGGGGTTCATCGGTCTCCTTTATCTCCGGTTAGGTTCATTTCTTTCATTGCGCGGCCATCCCGGACACCCTGCTGATGCCGACTCAGACTCGACCTGATGGATTCTGGGTCGCGATGGGCCTGCTTGTCAGCGTTTCCGTTCACACCGCCCGGCACGAGACGATTACCCGGGTCACGTTGCGGCAGACCCGAAGGGGTACGCCGCTGCGGCTCGGCTTCGATGGCGCGCTGCGCGGCCTGCCAACCCTCATCACCCGGTGATTCGAAGGAGTTTGCCACCTGGGAGCGGTCCGCACTGGGATCCGTCAACCACGCCGACATCATTTCGGCGAAAATCGGCGTACCCATGGACGCTTCGGCCTCACCCGCAGGCTGCAAACGGGTCTGGAAGAACGAGGCCGCCTTCTGCGGATTCGAGCGGAAGC
The DNA here is from genome assembly GCF_040611495.1 of Nocardia sp. NPDC006630. Lineage (NCBI taxonomy): Bacteria > Bacillati > Actinomycetota > Actinomycetes > Mycobacteriales > Nocardiaceae > Nocardia > Nocardia sp. NPDC006630. The sequence goes on along the minus strand of NZ_JBEXOK010000005.1, from coordinate 240,493 downwards.
TGTGCCGCCCGCGATCCTTCGGGTCGAGGGAATCGTTCTGCGGGAGACCGATTCCGGGCAGCGGGGCCGGGCGCTGCGGGAGGCCCGCACCCGGATCACGCTGCGGCAGACCGGTCGCACCACGCTGCGGTAGGCCGCTGTCGCGCTGCGGCAGACCACCACTCGCCGGATCACGCTGCGGCAGACCACCGGTCGGGGCGCGCTGCGGCAGACCACCGAACGGGGCGTCCTGCTGCGGCGCGCCATTGCCGCCCGGCGCACGGCGCGGCAGGCCGCCACCGGCGGCCGGATCACGCTGCGGAAGACCACCGGACGCATCCCCACGCTGCGGAAGACCGGTCGAGGCATCCCCACGCTGGGGCAGACCACCGGAGGCATCGCCGCGCTGCGGGAGACCGGTCGATCCGGAGTCACGCTGCGGCAAGCCATTGGCGGCAGAATCGCGCGGCGACAAGCGATTACCACCGGCGTCGCGGCCCGGCAGGTTCGTCTGGCCCACATCACGCTGCGGCAGACCGGCATCGCGCGGCGGCAGGCCGTGGCGGCCCGTATCCCGCTGCGGCAGACCGGTCGCACCCGTGGCATCACGCTGGGGCAGACCACCCGTGGCATCACGCTGCGGGAGACCACCGGACGCATCACGCTGCGGGAGTCCACCGGACGCATCACGCTGCGGCAGACCACCCGAAGCGTCGCCGCGCTGCGGCAAGCCGCCGGACGCATCACCACGCTGCGGCAAGCCGCCCGAGGCATCACGCTGCGGCAGACCACCGGACGCCGGATCACGCTGCGGCAGACCGTTGGACGGATCACGCTGCGGCAGACCACCGGGAGCATCACCACGCTGCGGGAGACCACCGAGACCGTCGCCACGCTGCGGGAGACCACCCAGTGCGTCGCGCTGCGGTAGACCACCCGCGGCCGGATCACGCTGCGGCAGACCGCCGGACGGATCACGCTGCGGCAGACCACCCGAGGCATCACGCTGCGGGAGACCGCCGGAGGCATCGCCACGCTGCGGCAGACCGTTGGACGGATCACGCTGCGGTAGACCACCCGACGCGTCGCCGCGCTGCGGTAGACCGCCTGCGGCCGGATCACGCGGCGGGAGGCCGCCGGCTGCCGGATCACGCGGCGGGCGATTGATCGGGGCGGAATCACGCTGGGGCAGACCGGTTTCCCGCTGCGGTGCGGCACCACCCAGTGGCTGACCGTTCTGCGGGGCGCCGTTCTTGCCCGGATCACGAGTCGGCAAGCCACCCGGCGTGGAACGCTGCGGCGGCAGGCCGACGCTCGGCTCCCGGCCGGGTGCCCCGTTCACGCCCGGCTGACGCTGCGGAAGACCACCGGAGGCATCGCCACGCTGCGGCAGACCATTGGACGGATCACGCGGCGGCAGACCACCCGGGGCATCCCGCTGCGGGAGACCGCCGGACGCATCACGCTGGGGCAGACCGCCCGAAGCATCACGCTGCGGCAGGCCACCGGACGGATCGCGGGGGGCCAGGCCACCATCACGCTGCGGCGGCACGGGGCCGCGCTGCTGGAGGCCGGACTCGCCCGGACCACCCAGGCCACCCGGACGCGGCGGCTGACCCGGAGCACCTGGGGCACCCGGTCCGCCGGGAGCACCCGGACCACCTTGGCGGCGAAGCATATTGGCGGCGAGACCGCCGCCCGGGCGGGCCGGGCCATCGCCCGGCTGGCGCTGCGGGAGGTTGGCGCCCGGCTGTGCGGCCGGCGCGGCCGGACCATTGGCGCCGGGAGCACGCTGGGGTAGGCCACCCGGTCTATCCACCGCCGGGGCGGCCACGGTGTGCTTGACGGTCGGGCCGTTGACGCCCGGCTGCCGCTGCGGCAGACCGCCGCCACTACCGGGCAGACCGCCCGGAATGGCGACACCGGGCTGCCGGGTCGGTAGACCGGTGGAGGCACTGGCCGCCGCCGGAGCCGGCGCACCGGCTGGAATCGGCCCGCTCACACCGGGATCCACCGTGACCATGACATTGCCGGTGGCGGTGCGGGTGACCGCACGCATCTGCATGGAGGACGGCGCACCGGCCTGATTGCCCGCGCCCTGCGGCGCGGCCGGAGCCGGCTGCTGCTGATTGGACTGCGGCGGAACCGCAATCGGCCCGCTGGTGCCGACGATCAGCGGCTTGGGTACGTGCACGGTGACGGTCACGCCGGGATCGCGAGCGGTATCGAAGGTCGGGCGCAGTCGCACGACCAGGCCGTGGCGCTCGGCCAAACGGCCGACCACGAACAGGCCCATGTGACGCGCGGTGTCCGGGCCGACCTCGGCGGTGGTTTCCAGACGACGGTTGATCTCGGCCATTTCGGCCGGTGGCATACCGATGCCGCGGTCCGCGACCTCGATGAGCAGACCCTGATCGTGTGCCTGCGCGAAGGTGAACTTCACGTCCGTTTCCGGCGGCGAGGCACGCAGTGCGTTGTCCAGCAGCTCGGCGAACAGGTGCGCCATATCGGAGGCGGCCGGTTCGGTCAGGGCGCCGCGCGGGGTGGCGCCCAGCTTCACGCGTTCGTAGTCCTCGACCTCGGAGATGGCGGCGCGCAGCACGTCCGCGATCTCGACCGGGGCCGACTTGCCGCGGCGCTGCTTGGTGGTACCGGCCAGAATCAGCAGGTTGTCACCGTTGCGGCGCATACGCGCGGCGAGATGGTCCAGGCGGAAGAGGTTTTCGAGCAGGCGCGGGTCCTTCTCGTCGTACTCCATCGCCTCGATGAGCGAGAGCTGGTGATCGACAAGCGACTTGGAGCGCCGCGCCAGGGTCTCGAACATGTCGTTGACCTGGGTACGCATGGTGGCCTGGTCGGCGGCCAGGCGCAGCGCCTGCCCGTGGATATCGTCGATGGCGCGGGCCAGCTGGCCGATTTCCTCATCGGTGTGCACCGGCATCGGTTCCAGCGGCACATCTTCCGGATCGGCGCCGTCACGCAGCTGCGTGGCCTCCTGGCCGAGGTCGTATTCGGCGACACGGAGCGCGGCCAGGCGCAGACGGCGCAGCGGCACGATCATCGCGCGCGCAATCAATACGGCCAGCGCGAGCGCGCCGAGGATGGTGGCGATGACGATCACCGAGTAGCGGATGGCATCGGTGCGCGCGGTGCTCGCCAGCGAATCCACCCGGGACACAATGTCCTTGGTGGAGTTGTTCACGATCGTTTGATAGATGTTCAGGCTCTGCTCGAGCGAGTCCTTGATATCGGCGACCGGCAGCTGACCCGAAGTGGCCTGCGCACCGGTGGTGAGCTGCAGGCGGGTATCCACGAGCCGGTTCAGATCCGAGATGGAGGCGTCACCGTCGGCGAAGCGGTGCCCGAGCACGCCGAGCATCTGGCGTTCGGTGTTCGCGCTGATGGTGAAGTCGCGCAGGCCGTCCTTGGAATTACCGCGTAGCGCCTCGGCGATGCCCGCGATCTCCCCGACCATGATGGCGCGGGTGTTCAGCGAATCGACCAGGCGCAGCTTGGATTGATCGACATTCTTATCGGCGACGGAGGCGACAATCGTCTCGACCGTCTTGACGCTGTCGCCGCGGATCTTCTCGGTCGCGGCGGTGGCGTCGGCGACCGTCTTGGTCGGAACCAGGCCCTCGGCCCGGACGGCCTTGGCGCTCACGATCATCTCGTCGAGTGCGGAGCGCGCGCTGGGGATATCGCTCACCCGCGGCGCCGCCTTCTCGGCGAATTGGATCGCGGTGTCCAAGGCGGCCAGCTCAGGGTCCGAAGTCATGGATTGAGTCGGCGAAATCATGATGGCCTGGCCCGAGGAGACCTGGCCGGCGGCAGCACTGAGACCGGTGATCGCCGGGATGACCCCGACATGATCGACAGCCGTGGCAAGACGGCTCGAGTCGGCGAATTCGGCCGAGATCCTGGACGCACCCAGCACGACGGCGACCAAAAGCGGGACGGCGAGAACCGCCGTCACCTTCCATCGCAGGTCCCAGTTGCTCAGCGCCCAGCGCTTATTGCTGCCGGACCTAGCGGCGTCACGCATCTCCCACTCACTTTCCAAACTGGCCCCTGCCACGCGCTATCAGCGAGCCTCCGCGATCGCACGCTGGGCTCGACAAGCAGAGCTGACCGAGAACTGCGGCTGGCCGAGAAATTGCGTCCATGACGGCCGAAATATGTGACATGCGATTCTAACGGATCAATAACTTCTTGTGTGACCTTCTGGCAACCACCGGCCGCTGACCTGCCGTTTGCAGGCAAAATCAAAGGTCGCGGCGTCCGCCCGGACGTCGCGTGAAGTCTGCCACAATCAGGCTGATCTATCGAGGCGGGCATCCATGCCCTTCACATGCGTGCTGCGGAGCTAGGGAGTCACGGGGTTGAACGTGAAGCAGGAGTACCGACCGGCGTATCAATTGAGCCTGGTCGATCCCTCGGAGTTCTGGCGCACCGCGGCCGAGTCCATCAGCTGGGATGTGCCGCCCACCCAAATTGTCGACTCGGCTGCGCGCCCGACGGCCCGCTGGTTTCCGGACGCTCGCCTCAACACCTCCTACAATGCGCTCGATCGACATGTGCGCGAGATCACACCATCCGAGGAGGGTTCCCCGGGTCAGGAGGGGGGTCGCGCCGATCAGCCCGCCCTAATATACGACTCCGCTATGACCGGCGCCAGGCTGGTTTACACATATAGGGAGCTACTGGACGAAGTCGCCCGATTTGCCGGATCCATGCTGCGGCTCGGCGTCAAAACCGGCGATCGAGTCGTCATATATATGCCGATGATTCCGGAATCGGTCATCGCCATGCTCGCCTGCGCCCGGATCGGCGCGGTGCACTCGGTGGTTTTCGGCGGTTTCGCGGCCCACGAATTGGCCGCCCGCATCGATGATGCCGAGCCTGTGCTCATCATCACAGCCTCCGGCGGCCTCGAACCGGGGCGGCGCATCGAATACCCGCCGATCGTGCTGCAGGCCCTCGACCTCGCCCAGACCACCGCGGCCCGCAATGTCATCGTCAAGCACCGCGACGGCTTCGACACCATGCGGTTTCCGGCCGATCAGGCCGCCACCGAGAGCCTGCCCGCCTCCTCCGAGACCGTGGCCGCCCGCTGGCTGGACTGGGACGACGCCACCCGCGACGCCGAACCCGCCGACCCGGTCTCGCTGGCCGCGACCGATCCGCTGTACATCCTCTACACCTCCGGGACCACCGGGAAGCCGAAGGGCGTGGTGCGCGACAACGGCGGGCACGCGGTCGCGCTGGCCTGGTCCATGCGCAATATCTATGACGTCGACGGCGGGCAGGTCATGCTGACGACCTCCGATATCGGCTGGGTCGTCGGGCACTCCTACATCGTCTACGCGCCGCTGCTCGTCGGCGCGACCACGGTCCTGTACGAGGGCAAGCCGATCGGCACGCCCGACGCGGGCGCCTTCTGGCGCATGGTCGACGAATACAAGGTCGATGTGATGTTCACCGCGCCGACCGCACTGCGCGCCATCCGCCGCGCCGATCCGGAGGCCGCGACCGCCCGCCGCCACGACCTGTCCTCGCTGCGCGCCCTGTTCTGCGCGGGCGAGCGCCTGGACCCGACCACCTACGAGTGGTCCGTCGAGACCCTGCTCGCGGACCGGCCCGACTGCCCGGTCGTGGATCACTGGTGGCAGACCGAGACCGGCTGGCCTATTTGCGCCAATCCGCTCGGGCTGCAACAACTTCCGATCAAGGCCGGTTCCGCCTCGGTGCCGGTGCCCGGATACCGGCTGCGCGTGCTGGACTCCGACGGCAATGCGGTGCCGCCCAATACAGAGGGCAATATCGTCATCGGGCTGCCGCTGCCGCCCGGCACCCTGACCACACTGTGGCGGGACGACGCGCGCTTCGAACGCTCCTATCTCTCCGCCTATCCCGGCCACTATCTGAGCGGCGACTCCGGCTACTTCGACGAGGACGGGTACCTGTTCGTCCTCGGGCGCAGCGATGACGTGATCAATATGGCCGGGCACCGGCTCTCGGCCGGTGGCATCGAGGCCGCCATCGCCGGGCACCCGCTGGTCGCCGAGACCGCGGTGGTCGGGGTGCCGGACGAACTGAAGGGGCAGCGGCCCATCGGATACGTGGTGCTCAAGGCCGGTGTCGATATCGAGCCCGAACGCCTGCGCGCGGAGATCATCGACCGGGTCCGCCGGCGGGTGGGCGCGATCGCCACCCTCTACGACGTGGTCGCGGTGACCGCACTGCCCAAGACCCGCTCCGGAAAGATCTTGCGCCGCACCATGCGTCAGATCGCGGCGGGTGATGCGTACGAGGTGCCGCCGACCATCGAGGACGCCGGCATGCTGACCACCCTGGAGAAGCAGATCCGGGATGCGGTGACGCTCATGGAGGATAAGGAGCGCATTGCGGCGGCCGATGCCGCGACCGCCGCCACCATGCCGTTCCGTCGCATCGATCCGAATGCCACCGAGGGCCCCGCCGCCGCGCCCACCGGAGATCCCGCGCCGACCGCCTGACATGTGTCGGGCGCCACACACCCTCACGGTTTTCTCAGACTGAGCTCAAGCGCCCCCCATGCCGATGGCCTAGCGTCGGGCGGGCACGGATCGAGGGATCCGCGCACATTCCTGGCGCGGATCACCGTGGTTCCGCGTGCTAGCCGAGAAAGGTCGATGCATGAGTTTCGTCCGTAATCGCCGGATCGCCGCAGTCTTCGGAGCCGGTGCGCTCGCTACCCTCGCCATCTCGCTCGTCCCGGCCACCGCCTCCGCCAGCCCGGCGGATCTGGCCGGGCCGCTGCTGAATTCGACCTGCACCTTCACGCAGGTGGATGCCGCGCTGCACGACAAGGCCCCGTCGCTGGCCACCTACCTCGATCAGAACCCCTCGGCCAAGGCCGAACTGCAGGCCAAGTTCGATCAGCCGGTCGCCCAGCGTCAGGCCGAATTCGACGCCTATATGAGCGAGCACCCGGAGGCCGCCAACACCGACGACCCGCGCGCCTCCGGCATCGGCGCCTCGATCCAGCAGGTCGCCGACTCCTGCCACAACTACTGACGTAGAGCCTGACAGTATGGAGCCCGTGGGCGAACGCGGCGAGGTACCGACTGTCCTGGTCGTCGACGACGACGAGGACGTGCTCGTCTCGGTCGAACGCGGGCTCCGGCTCTCGGGGTTCCGGGTGGTCATCGCCCGGGACGGTGCGGCCGCGCTGCGCGCCGTGACCGAGGCCGCCCCCGATGCGATTGTGCTCGATATGAATATGCCCATCCTCGACGGTGCGGGCGTGGTCACCGCGCTGCGCGCCATGGGCAATGAGGTGCCGATCTGCGTACTGTCCGCGCGCAGTTCGGTCGACGATCGCATTTCCGGTCTCGAATCCGGGGCCGACGACTATCTCGTGAAGCCGTTCGTACTCGCCGAACTGGTGGCGCGGATCAAGGCGCTGCTGCGCCGCCGCAGTGATGTGCCCGCCTCCACCATTCCCGGCGCGATCACCGTGGGCCCGCTCGAAGTGGATGTCGCGGGTTACCGCGCCCTGCTGCACGGCGACGAAATCGAGCTCACCAAAAGGGAATTCGAACTGCTGTCCACACTGGCCCGTAGTGCCGGCGTGGTGCTCAGCCGGGAACGGCTGCTGGAATTGGTGTGGGGCTACGACTTCGCGGCCGACACCAATGTGGTGGACGTTTTTGTCGGCTATCTGCGGCGCAAGCTGGAGATCGACGGCACGCCGCGCCTGCTGCACACCATTCGCGGCGTCGGATTCGTGCTGCGCGCACCGAAATGAGCGCCCTTCGCCTGCCCCGCTTCCGCCGCCGCACTCGCCGCCGCTCGTATTCGCTGCGGGCCCGCGTCGCCGCGGCGGCCGCGCTCGGCGCGACAATCATTGTGGCAGTGCTGAGTTGGTTCACCATGTACGCCATCGAGCGTAATAATCTGGCGCAGGCCGATCAGCAGCTGGCCGTCACCTCGCGGGTGGTATTGATCGAACCGGTGCTCGCGGTGACCGTACTCGGGGTGCTCGGGCCCACCAATGATCTGGCGCTGACCGTGCGCAATGCCGATGGATCCCTGGCCAGCACCGGAGTTCAGCTGCCCCCGCTGCCGGTGGGCAATCAGACCGTCACGGTGGACGGCAATACCTACCGCGTGATGACCACGACCCAGAATCAGCCTGCGGGTCGCATTGTCTCCCTTGGTCTTCCGACCACCGAGAACGAACGCGCCACCGCCTCGCAGCGCCGCTGGGTGCTGTGGGCCGCACTGCTGGCGGTCGCCGCGGCGGCCGGACTCGGCTGGCTGTTCGGCGGGCGTGCGGTGCGGCCCATCGAGAATCTGACACAGCGGCTGGACGGGCACGGCAAACCCGGTGTGCCGCAACCGGTCGACGGCTCCGGCGTGCGGGAGGCCGAGCAGCTCGCCGATGCGGTCAACACCATGCTGCTGCGCATCGACCGGGCGCAGGCCGAGACCGCGGCGGCGCTGGAGACCGCGCGTGATTTCGCCGCCGTGTCCGCGCACGAACTGCGCACGCCGCTGACCGCCATGCGCACCGACCTCGAGGTGCTGCGCACACTCGATCTGGACGAGACGCAGCGCGCGGAAATCCTGGCCGATCTGCATCGCGGGCAGAATCGGGTGGAGTCCACCCTGGCCGCGCTGGAACGGCTCGCGGCCGGTGATCTCACCAATGTGCGCGACCATGTGGCCACCGATGTGGCCGAACTCATCGATGCCGCCGTGCACGATGCGAGCCGGCACTTCCCGACGCTGAAGGTGCGCGTCGATACCGATGCCGAGCTGGTCACGCGCGGCCTGCCGACCGGTATGCGATTGGCGATCGACAATGCGCTCACCAATTCCGCGCGGCACGGCGGGGCGACCGAGGCGCTGGTGTCCGCGCATCGAGATGCCCACGGGCACATAGTCATATCGGTCGACGACAATGGTCACGGTATTCCGGTGGAGGAGCGGACCGCGGTCTTCGAGCGGTTCTTCCGGGGCAGCCGGGCCATCAAGGGCGGGTCCGGGCTCGGGCTGGCGCTGGTGGCGCAGCAGGCGCAATTGCACGGTGGCCGGGCGTATTTCGACGACGGGCTGCTCGGCGGTGTGCGACTGGTCCTGGAGATACCAGACAATCCAGTCTTTACCGAACTCTCAGACAAACGTCAGAGCTAGCGCCATTTCGGACCTCTACGGTTCTAATAGTGTTCGCTAAACGCAGTCGCTGGGCCCTGCTCGTTCTGATTCTCGCTGCCGCGGTCACGGCGGGTGTGATCGGCTATCTCCGGGTGTCGCCGGCGCCGACGGGGGTGGCACTGATCAATAAGGACACCGGACCGATGGGCGCGAAGATCGCGCGGGCGCTGCAGGACAGCGGGACCGGCCACTGGGATGTGGTGGATTCCGCCTCCACCAAGGATTACGCGGCCGTGATCACGCTGCCCGCGAACCTGTCCACCTCGGTCGCCACGCTGGCCACCGATAAACCACAGCGCACCCAGGTTTCCGTGGACACCGCCGAACATGCCGACGCGAATACCGTGAACGACGCGGTGACCGAGGTGACCCGCAAGATCAGCGCATCGGGACTGGACACCGTCTTCGCGTCCATGAACTCCGCACGCGGGCAGGTATCGCAGATGCAGTTCACCACCATGCTGCTCAATGCCGGTGTGAAAGCTGCCGCCGACGGGGCGCAGCAGTTCGGGTCCGGGGCGGATCAGATGCTCGCTTTCCTGGATCAGGCGAAGGTCGGGGCCGGGCAGATCACCTCGGCCATCAACAGCCTGAACACCACGGTCGCGGCGGCCACCACGCAGGCGAATCAGTTTGCCACCGCACTGGATTCGACCGGGGTGACGGTGGGGCAGGTCTCGCAGGCCGCGAGTCAGCTCAGCGGGGGCATCAATTCCATCGTCCCGCTGTTGCAGGCACTGCCGTTCGCGAACGATCCGCAGCTGGCGAGCATCATCACGCAGTTGCAGGGGCTGCAAACCGTCGCGAACCAGGCGGGGACACAGCTCGAAGGGGTGGGCACGCTGGTCGGAACCGCGGTCACGCCGAATACCCAGATCGGGCAGCTGCTGCGGGATGGCGCGACGCGCCTGGGTGAGGCGAGTGCGCAATTGAATCAGGGCGGACAGCTGGCCGCGAGCATTCCGCAGCTGGCCGATGAGGGTAAGACACAGCTGCTCGCCGCGCTGTCGGCGCTCACCTCCGGGGTGGGCCAATTGCAGGCTGTGACGACCACTTTGGGCTCGCAGGCCGATAAGGCGCTGACCGCATTGCCGCAGCGTGGGGTGCCGCAGCAGTCGGTGATCGCGACCGCGCTGGCGGACCCGGTGGATATCGTTCGCAAATAAACGTTCGCAAACAATCAGCAACAATCAGCGGTTCTTCCAGATAGAATCATGCCCGAATTGCTCTAATCGACCCGTTTGCACTACCGCTCTACCCGCGCCAAGGCTCGAACCCCCGCGCACCAGGTACCGGAGAGGAAACGATCTTGAGCATGCTGTTGTCCGCGCACGACATGTACGGCACAGTCCTCGCCCAGATGGGCAATCCCACATCCGAGACGCCACCCATGGCCGACAAGATGATGAAGATGTTCCGCTACTTCACCTGGTTCACCCAGATGTCCGGAATCGCGGCCATCACCTACGGTGGCGGCAAATTCGCCTGGGAGAAGTGGGGCGGCGGATCCGGATCCCCGAAGATGGTCGCCAACGCCATGATCGGCGGAGCCACCGCCACCAGCGCGGGAACCATCATGAATACGGTCGTCGGCTCCTAGAGCCGACCGGGGTAGCTCGGCAGCGCCCCGAACGCCATACAGCTGCGCCCGCCTCGCATTGCGAGGCGGGCGCGGGCGGTTTCAGGGCCGCTGGTGCTTAGTTCAGCACGTCCTGCAGGTCGATGACGAAGACCAGGGTCTTGCCCGACAGGTGGTGACCGGCGCCGGCGGGGCCGTAGGCCAGCTCCGGCGGGATGGTGAGCTGACGGCGGCCGCCGACCTTCATGCCCGGAATGCCTTCCTGCCAGCCCTGGATCAGGCCGCGCAGCGGGAAGGTGATGGATTCGCCGCGGTTCCAGGAGGAATCGAACTCTTCGCCGCTGTCGAACTCGACGCCCACGTAGTGCACATCGACGGTGTCGCCGGGCTTGGCTTCCGTGCCCTCGCCCACGACGAGGTCCTTGATCACCAGCGTGGCGGGCGCGGGCCCGTCCTGGAATTCGATTTCGGGCTTGCTCATGGGTGGTCCTCTTCGATAGGGGATCGGGATCGTGATCACTCTAGGCCGTGCCGGGAACGGACCCCGAACGACGTCACGCGAGAATGTCTCGGTGGCCGAAGTGATCGATATCGACGACCCTGCCGATCCGCGGGTGGCCGATTTCCGCGACCTCAGCAATGCGGACCGGCGACCGGACCTGCCCGGTGGCAAAGGGCTGGTGATCGCCGAGGGCACCGTGGTGGTGGAACGCATGCTGGCCTCGCGTTTCGCACCCTTCGCGGTGCTCGGGGTGGCGCGCCGGTACGAACTGCTGGCCGAGCAGCTTGCGGGGGTGGATGTGCCCTACTACCGCGCGACCGCCGAGGTGATGGCGGAGATCGTCGGCTTCCATCTCAATCGCGGGGTGCTGGCGGCGGCGCGGCGGCCGCCCGAACTCACCGCCGAGCAGGTGCTGGCCGGGGCGCGCACGGTGGCCGTGCTGGAGGGCGTGAACGATCACGAGAACATCGGGTCGATCTTCCGCAATGCGGCCGGGCTGGGCGCGGATGCGGTGCTCTTCGGTGATCGCTGCTCGGATCCGCTGTATCGGCGCTCGGTGCGGGTGTCCATGGGGCATGTGCTGAGAATCCCGTTCGCACAACTTCCTCCACTGCCCGGCAGTCTGGACATGTTGCGCGACAAGGGTTTCCAGATCATCGCCCTGACCCCGGACCCCGAGGCGGATACGCTCGCCGCCGCCATGACCGGCGAGCGGGTGGCCCTGCTGCTCGGCGCGGAGGGCCCCGGCCTGACCGAGGAAACCATGCGGGCCAGCGACACTCGCGCGCGCATCCCCATGACACCGGGCACTGATTCGCTTAATGTGGCGACCGCGGCCGCCATGGCCTTCTACGAAAGAGTGCGTGCCCAGTGAGTTATCCGCCGGACGGTCCCTACGGCTACGGGTACTCCGAACCGACCCCGTGGGCGACCGGCATCGCCGTCATCGTCTGCGTCGGGCTGCTGACCGCCACAGGCGTCTACGCCTTCGGTTCCGCACTGGCGCAGGTGCATCCGCTGCTGTCCGCGGCCGTGAATCTCATTGCGGTGGGCGGCGCGACGCCGACCGCATGGCGCTGGCGGTTCCAGCCGGTGACCCGCTGGGTGATCGGCGGGCTGGGAGCGGGCGTGCTGGTGGCCTGGCTCGCACTGCTCGTCTCGTAACCGGGGACCGGCCTTCTCAGGAGACCCGATCGCGGCCGCGCAGCCACCCGAACAACCCGCGCTTGCCAGTGGTGCGCTCGGCCACCGCCGGCACGGGCACAGCATCGAGCGCGGGCGCCTGCCCCTTGGGGAACAGCGAGAATCCGCACACCGCGATCTGATCCGGCGTCAGCGCGTCCTCGGAAAACTTGCCGCGATAACGGAATCCGAGCCATTCCTGATTGGCGGCGTCCGCGAAATCCGGCGGATCGAACGGCAGCATCTGCGGATCGGCCATTTCGCCCGGTTCCAATTCGATGTGGTACTCCCCCGCCCAGTGCGGCCGCTCCCACACCCGCGGCAGGCCCTGATCCTCGAGGATATTGACGCGCGTGGAACTGAAGGACCGCCGGAATTCACCGCGCTCCCACTGCGCGAACGCGCCCCAGCCCAGCGAGAGGTCATAGGCGATCAGGTAGGTGTGCTCGGAGGCGAGCGGACGGACCAGCAGCTCCGGCAGTTCCGTCGGTCTCGGCAGCGCGGCCTGGGTGGAGCAGACGACGGTGACACCGGGATAGCAACCGATATAGATGGATTCCGGATCAGGTCCGGCCCAGACCTTCAGGGTGCCGGAGGCGGCAGGCACCACATCACGCTCCGGATTGAGCTGCCGTGCCAGCGCCCAGGCGGCCTCGGGATCCGGGCCCGGGTGATTGCGCAGCACCGCGACCGGGTCGGGGGCATCGATGTACCAGAGAGACGAGACTGTGGACGGCACTTCCGGCACCTCCCGAACTCCTCGCGACCCAAGGACAGCAACTCCTGAGCAACATTCGGTGGCCGTGACGCGGCGTCGACGTGGACAGCCCCGGCAATCACCGCCACCACTACAAAATCTACCCGCACCACGGCCGGAAATGTCACTGTTGCAGAACCCGCTCTCTCGGCGCGGCGAACTCGTGGCCATATCGAGAGGTTCGGACGAAACGGTCAGTACGCGAACATGGCCGCCACCGGGGAGAAGAGACGGGACCCCACAGGCAGCAGGTCACCCACACGCGAGGTGAGAGCAACCGGAAAGCAACCGATGTAGAGGTGTAGCAAACTTTCAGCTTACAAAATCAGTGACCGGAACTGCGCACGCCTAGGAGTACGTCTTCCCAGGACGGCATAGGCGCCTTGCCGCCACGCTTGGCGCGATTCGGCTTGGCAGGCGCCGGTTTGGCAGCGGCCGGAGCGGCGGGCGCGGCGGCAGCCGGAGCGGGCGCTTCCGCAGCGGGAGCTTCCGCTGCCACCGGAACCGGAACCGGCGCTGCGGGAACGGGAGCCGCGGGAACGGGTGCGGCCGGAACGGGAGCCGGAGTCGACGGAGCTGTCTGCGCCGGAGTAGACGGAGCGACGGGAGCCGGGGCAGCGGGCGCGGGCGCCGACTGTGCCGGAGCCGCAGGCGGATTCGGTGTTGCCGGAGCCGAGGGCGCCACCGGGACCGGAGCCGGAGCGGCAACCGTGGCAGCGGGCACCGTGCCGTCACCGACGGCGGCGCGCTGCTCGAAGTAGCCGTCCATGCTCGCCGGGCTGGCGACCCGGGCGGGTGAGCTCTCGTATTCGGCCCGCTCTTCCCGCGGGGCGGGCGCCGGAGTACGCAGCGCGGGCGCCTCGGCGACCGGCTCGTTCTGGGCGGGCAGGATGGTGGCGAGCCCGCGCAGGGCCCGGCCGAAGTCCGGATCGATCAGATCGGAGGCCGGATCATCCAGCGGCACTACCGAACCGCCGTGCGCGTCGGGCTGGTAGCGCCAGTGCGCGGCAATGACGGAACGACCCGCCTGCCACTGCAATTGGGCGACCCAGTAGCCCTTCTCGTCCTTCCAGGCATCCCATTCGGCGACGTCGATATTGTGGCCGCGCTCGGCGAAGGCCGCGGAGATGATCTCGATGAGGGTTTCGACGGCAGGGCCGTCATTGCGCACCGGATGCGCCTTCTGTGCCAGCTCAGCGGCCCGGGCACGTTCCAGCAGAACGGGATACGCGAAGCGCTCGACCCGGCTGGCCGGCATGCCGGACTCTTCGGTCACCTGTTCCACCGAGGCACCGGCACGAACACGGGCCTGGATATCGCGAGGGCGCATCGTGGCTTCCGTTTCGATCTCGATTTGGCCGAACCTGGCAAGATCTCCGCGGGCAGCGGCACGCAGTTTGTCATCGGCGGCAAGCCGGTACTTCTGACCACTTTCGGTATCGATGCACACGATGTGTGTGGAATCGGGCGTCAATCCGATTACTCGAAGTTCACGCACCGTTACCTCCAATCACAGCTGCCAGGCTCGAGACACCGCCCACGATAATGGAACAGTAGTGCACTTCTGGGGTTCGTGGGGCAAGACACGCGGCGCGGAAATCTGTCGCCAGAGCTCCGCGCCGCATACTGTGTCTAAGTTTCGGTATCAGCCGATCTTTTCCACGACCCAATCAATGCAGCGGGTCAGCTGCGACACATCCTCCGGATCGATGGCCGGGAACATGCCTACGCGCAGCTGGTTACGACCCAGCTTACGGTACGGCTCGGTATCGACGATTCCGTTGGCGCGCAGCACCTTCGCAACCTGTGCGGCATCCACCGAGTCCGCGAAGTCGATGGTGCCGACAACCTGCGAGCGGTGCGCCGGGTTCGCCACGAACGGAGTCGCATAATCGCTGGTCTCGGCCCACGAGTACAGCCGCGAGGAAGAATCCGCGGTGCGCTTTACGGCCCAATCCAGGCCGCCGTTTCCATTCATCCATTCGATCTGATTCGCAAACAGCAACAGCGTGGCGAGCGCCGGAGTGTTGTAGGTCTGATCTTTGGTGCTGTTGTCGACCGCGATAGGCAGCGACAGGAATTCAGGGGTCCAGCGACCCGAGTTCTTGATCTCCTCGACCCGAGCCAGCGCGGCCGGGCTCATCAGCGCGATCCACAGGCCGCCGTCGGAGGCGAAGCACTTCTGCGGTGCGAAGTAGTACACATCGGAGTCGGCGATGTTCACCGGCAGACCGCCCGCGCCGGAGGTGGCGTCGATGGCGATCAGCGCATTCTCCGAGCCCGCGGGACGCGAGACGGGGATGGCGACACCGGTGGAGGTCTCGTTGTGCGCCCAGCCGATGAGGTCGACCGACGGATCGGAGGTCGGCTCGGGCGCGCTGCCCGGCTCGGACTTCACCACGATCGGGTCGCCGATGAACGGGTTGCCCTTGGCCACGGAGGCGAACTTGGAGGAGAACTCGCCGTTGCTCAGGTGCAGCGACTTCTCCCGGATCAGGCCGAACGCGGCCGCATCCCAGAACGCGGTGGTGCCGCCGTTGCCCAGCACGACCTCGTAACCGTCGGGCAGGGTGAACAATTCGCGTAGACCGGTGCGCACCCGCGCCACCACGTCCTTGACCGGCTTCTGCCGGTGCGAGGTGCCGAATACGGAGGCGCCGGTATCCACCAGGGACTGCAGCTGTTCGGGACGCACCTTGGAGGGTCCGCAGCCGAACCGTCCGTCGGCAGGCTTGAGATCGTCGGGGATGGCCGGGAACGCAGAGGTCATGGCGACAAGGGTAGTTGCTGTGTATTACCGCCGAAACGAGTGGGTGAGCATTACCGTTCACCATCATGAGCATGGCCGCGCACGAGCGACCGAGTCCCACCGCCGAGAGATCCGACAGCCTGCCGAATTCGGCAGGTGCACAACGCGACAGCCCAGGTGAGGGGCCCCGCCCGGGATTGTTCCGGCGATGGTCGGGGCGGCGGCTGTCCTCCCAATTCGGTTCGCCCGGCTTACGACTGCATCTCGCGGCGCCGAATCGCGGCCCCGGGCTGGACGATGCCGCGCGCCGCGAACTGCTCATCCACGGCACCGAGGGCACGGCCACCATTCTGAGCGTGCGCGGCGCGCGCACTTCCGAGGAGGACGACGGGCCCGATTCCGGCCACGAATACTGGGTCCGAATCCAATTGGAGGGCAAGCACGCCTACGAGACCCGGGTCCGGCAGCGTGTCAGCCCCCCTGATCAGGAGTGGATGCAACCCGGCGACATCATCGCCTGCCGGGTCGATCCGGGCGATCACGACCGCGTGGTGCTCTATGTCCCCGCGGTCAACGAGACGGCGCGCACCAATATCGCCAAGATCCTCAGCGACGGCCGCCGCGCGCAGGCCACCGTGCTCGCCACCACCCCGGTGGCCGCCGACTACACCGGGCGTGATGATCCGGTGCTGCGATTGGACCTCGAATTGCACGCCTGGGACGAGCCCGCCCCGTGGCGAGTCCGGATAGTGCACCCGGTTCCGCTGTCCGCACTGGAACTGGTTGACCTCGGGCGGCGACTGGAGGTCGCCTTCTTCACCGTCGATCGCGGCGAATCGGTCGCCGTCGACTGGAAAGCCTCCCGCGAGCGCTGATCTGCGGCCGGCTAGGGCAGTCTGACGAAGGCGAATCCGCTGGAGCGCAAGGCCGGAATCGAGTTGTACATACCGGGCCCGGTACCGGATTTCGGGCGGTGCATATGCGCGAGGGAAATGCCGCCGGACTGGGCTTTCATCATATTGGCCTGCACCTGGGCGGCCGTGGCGGTCGCGCCGAGGTCGGCATTGATGGAGAAGCCGACCGGCGTTTCGCCCAGATCCTGGACGATCGAGACCGCGAGTTCGTCGTAGTGCGCGGTGCCGGTGCGGAAGAAGCGGGGCGCGCGGCCGGTGAGCGCCACGAGTCGCTCGTGATTGCCCCACACCTCGTCGACCGCCTCCTGCGGGGACTGTGTCCCGCTGATCCCGTAGACGGCCCGGCCGTTCACCGAGAGCGGCCGGTGCGCGGTGCCGTGATTGCCGAGTTCGAACAGCGGGTTGGCGGCCAACTGCGCGGCGCGCGCCTGATTGGCCTCGATCCAGCGGCTGTTCACGAAGAGGGTGGCCGGAATCTGCTGTGCGATCAGCAAACTCAGCAAATTCTCGTCGATATCGTTGTTGCCCGGACCACCGCACGCGTCGAAGGTGACGGCGAACTGTTTACCCGTGGCATTGAAATTGGTGATGATTCCGGGGATATCCGTACCCCACTGCTGCGGCTTCTTGCCCGCGTATTTGGCGGCCACCGCATCGGGGGCCATGCCGGTCTTGTTCAACGGCAATTTTGTCGCGGCCAGGCTTGCTGTCCGGCTTTGCGAGGTTTCGGCAAGACGATCGTCCGCATTACCGGTGGCAGAGCCGCAACCAGCGGTAACGAAGCCTGCGGCGAGCGCCGCGCCGGCGGTGAGTAGACGTCTCCGGGACAGTCCTGCATCGAGCACTGTCGCAGGCTATGTCAATCGAAACCGCATTGCCAGGATTTGAATCAGCGCGATGTGGACATTCTTGGCCTGGTTACCAATTCGCCACCACAATTCGGGCAGATGTAATTCATTGTTCGACCACACGACTCACAGAATGTGCACTCGTACGCGCAGATCAGCGCCGGACCGTCGGCAGGCAGTTCCGCAACCTCGCAGCGTTCACAGCGAATTCTCATCTCCAGCGCCACATCACACCCCTGTCCCACCTGCGACCGACCCTCCCGGCGTGCCGCTGCCACCGGGTTGCCCCAGACTGTAGCGGCCCAGTCACCTTGCCGCCGACAGACAATCGGCGGCAATCGGGGGGCACGGCGCCATCGCGGCGCTGACTGTTTCGACTCGCACAAGGAAGTACATGACCTACCCGAACAATCCGTACCCGCCGCAGCAGCCCGGGGAGGGCTTCCCGCCGCAGCCGGCGTACGGATATCCCCAGCAGGACGCCCCGCCACCGGGCTACAACGCCACACCCCCCGGATACGGCGCTCCGCCACCGGGATACGGCTATCCGCAGCAGCAGCCCGCGCAGCCCGGATACACCTACCCGCAGCAGGGATACGCGCCCGGCGGCTACTCCCCCTACGGCAACTCTTACGGCCAGCCCCCATTGCCGTTCGCCCATTGGGGCGCGCGCGTGGGCGCATACCTTCTCGACGCGCTGATCTTCTTCCTGCCCGGCTTCATCCTGGAGATCATCGGGATGACCGTCGGCACCGATTCTCTCGACTGCTCCACCTATAGCTCGAACTCCAGCTCGAGTTATGAATACAGTTCGGGCTGCACCGGCGGCAGTCTGAACACCGTGGGCTTGATCTGCGTTTTCCTGGCACTGGCGCTGTTCATCGCCGCCGGAATTTTCCTGGTCTACCTGGAGGGCTCGAGCGGCCAGACGCCGGGCAAGAAGGCGCTCAAGATCCGTGTGGTGCGCGAATCCAACGGCCAGCCACTGGGTTTCGGCCTGGCGCTGGGACGCAAACTCCTCCACGTCGTCGACAGCATGGCCTGCTATCTGGGCTGGCTCTGGCCGCTGTGGGACGAGAAGCGGCAGACGCTCGCCGACAAGATCGTCCACACCGTCGTGGTCAAGGTGTAACAGCCTCGGGCTCGAAACAGCGCGGCTCGCAACGGAATTCCGTTGCGAGCCGCGAACTGTATCGGGGCGCTTCCCTTATAGAGCCACAGCCCTCATCGGGATACCGCTTACTTGCGAACGACGGTTTCCCAGCCGGTCACTGCCTCGGGCAGGCGCGGGGCCGGGCCCGTGTAGATGGCCGCCGGGCGGACCAGCTTGCCGAGCTTCTTCTGCTCGAGGATGTGCGCACACCAGCCGGCGGTGCGGCCGCAGGTGAACATGGCGGGCATCATGTGCGCCGGAACCTCGGCGAAGTCCAGGATGACGGCGGCCCAGAACTCGACATTGGTCTCGATGGCGCGGTCGGGCCGGCGCTCGCGCAGTTCGGCGAGGGCGGCCTGCTCGAGTGCGGCGGCGACCTCGTAGCGCGGGGCGTCCAGGCGCTGGGCGGTGGCGCGCAGCACGCGGGCGCGCGGATCCTCGGCCCGGTACACCCGGTGGCCGAAGCCCATGAGCTTTTCCTTGCGGTCCAGGATGCCCTTGACCAGCGCGCGAGCATCTCCGGACTGCTCGACCGCTTCGATCATGGGCAGCACGCGGGCGGGGGCGCCGCCATGCAGCGGGCCGGACATGGCGCCGATGGCGCCGGACAGCGAGGCGGCCACGTCGGCGCCGGTGGAGGCGATGACGCGGGCGGTGAAGGTGGAGGCGTTCATGCCGTGCTCGGCGGCGGACACCCAGTAGGCGTCGATGGCCTCGGTGTGCCTGGGGTCCGGATCACCCTTCCAGCGGGTCATGAACCGCTCGGTAATGGTGGTGCACTCGTCGATCTTCTTCTGCGGCACGGCGGGCTGGTAGATGCCGCGCGCCGACTGGGCGACGTAGGACAGCGCCATGACCGAGGCGCGGGCCAGATTGTCGCGGGCGGTGTCGTCGTCGATGTCCAGCAGCGGCTGGTAACCCCAGATCGGGGCGAGCATGGCCAGGCCGGCCTGCACGTCGACCCGGACGTCGCCGGTGTGGATCGGCAGCGGGAACGGCTCGGCGGGCGGCAGCCCGTGCCCGAATTCGCCGTCCACCAGGAGGGACCAGACGTCGCCGAAGGTGACCCGGTTCGCGACCAGGTCCTCGATATCGACGCCGCGATACCGGAGCGCACCACCGTCCTTGTCCGGTTCGGCGATATCGGTGGTGAATGCCACCACGCCTTCGAGACCGCTGACGAAGTCAGCTGGGATGACAGGGCTGGTCGCAGCGCTGGCAGTCATGTTGTGACTCTCCTTGCAAAGTCGGGCCGCCCGATCTTTGGGCAGCCACGCCGTTCATTTAGACCTTAACGCGCGCATTACTCCGGAGTAACGTCTGGCCCATGCCCGACCAGGAGAATTACGCCACTCCCGACCTCGATATCGCCGCCATGCGCGTGGAGTACGGAGTGGACGCCGGAGACAATCATCCGGGCCTGGATACCGACCTCGATGAGAGCTGGCTGGCGGACGGCTGGGAACCGTTGCTGCGCAACTGGATCGAGCACGCGACCAGTGCCGGTATCACCGATTCGAATGCCATGGTGCTGGCCACCGTGGAAATCACCGAATCGGGTCCGAAGCCGTCTTCGCGGACCGTGCTCTGCAAGGGTCTCTCGCCCGAAGGTGTGACTTTTTACACGAATTACGAATCGTTCAAGGGCCGTCAGCTCATGGCGACGCCGTACGCGTCGGCGACTTTCGTCTGGCCGGCGCTGGGCAGGCAGGTGACGGTGCGCGGTCCGGTGCGGCGGGTCGCGGCCGAGGTCACCGAGGTCTACTGGCGCTCACGGCCGCGGGGTTCGCAGCTGGGCGCGTGGGCGTCGCAGCAGTCGCGGACCATCGGTTCGCGGGCCGGGCTGGACGAGCAGTGGGAGGCCACCACCGAGCGGTTCGCCGAGCTGGATGTCGTTCCGGTGCCGCCTTTCTGGGGCGGATTCCAGATTCAGCCGGAGACGGTGGAGTTCTGGCAGGGACGCCGCAGCCGGATGCACAATCGCGTCAAGATGACGCTGGAGCCGGGCACCACCGAGGTTTCGGCGATGAAGGTCGAGCGTCTACAGCCCTGAACAATTCCGCGCGACAGTGCGGATCCGCGCATATCAGGGCAACGTTAAAACTCGTGGGATAAAACACTCTCAAATGGTGGGATGTTTCTCCCAAATTGCCTAGCCAAGCTGTGTTTAGGCTGGCTAATGTCACCGCGGTGAAGCTGCTCGCCGATATAACCCCCTTACGCAACCCCGACTACCGGAGGCTCTGGACCACCGGCATCGTCACGGTTATCGGCGCGCAGCTCTCGGTGGTCGCGGTACCCAAGCAGCTGTACGACATGACGCACAGCTCCTCCTATGTCGGCCTGGCCGGACTGTTCGGCCTGATCCCGCTCATCGTGTTCGGGCTCTGGGGCGGTGCGCTCGCCGATGTCATGGATCGCCGGAAGATGCTGCTGATCACCAGCACCGGCACCGGCCTGACCTCGGTCGCCTTCTGGGGGCAGGCGGCGGCGGGACTGAACAATCCGTGGGTGGTGCTGGTGCTGTTCTCGGTGCAGCAGGCCTTCTTCGCGATGAATCAGCCTGCCCGCGCGGCCATCTACCCGCGCCTGCTGCCGGCGGAGCAATTGCCCGCGGCCAATTCGCTGAGCATGACGGTCATGCAGTTCGGCGCGATCGCCGGACCGGTGACGGCGGGCATGCTGATTCCGTTCAGCGGTCTGGCCACGCTGTATCTGATCGATTCGGTCTTCCTGCTCGCCACGCTGTGGGCGATCTGGAAGCTGCCCCCGATCCCGCCCACCGGCACCGCCCGCCGGGCCGGATTGCGCGAGGTGCTGGACGGTTTCGTCTACCTCGCCACGCAGCGAATCCTGTTGGCGTCCTTCGCCGTCGATGTGGTGGCCATGGTCTTCGGCATGCCGCGCGCGCTGTTCCCGCAGATCTCCCTGGACACGTTCCCCGGCAGCAATTCCGGCGGCACCGCGCTGGGCCTGCTCTTCGCCGCCATGTCGGTGGGCGCGGTGCTCGGCGGCGTCTTCTCCGGCTGGCTGACCCGAATCCGCAGGCAGGGCTTGGCCGTTGTGGTCTGCATCGTGCTGTGGGGCCTCGGCATGGTCGGCTTCGGCCTGGCCGTCGGCGCCGCCGGGCATGCGCTGAGCACCACGGTCGCGCTGTGGATCGCCTTCGCCTGCTTGGCCTTCGGCGGTGCGGTCGATATGTTCTCCGCGGCCCTGCGCACCACCATGCTGCAGTCCGTGGCCACCGACGAGATGCGTGGTCGCCTGCAGGGCGTATTCATCGTGGTGGTGGCGGGCGGGCCGCGCATCGGTGATGTTGCGCACGGTTTCGCCGCGGCCGCGGTGGGTACTGCTGCAGCAGCGGCGGGCGGCGGTGTCCTGGTGGTACTGGGCATGGCCCTCGCGGCCCTGGTCTTCCCCGCTTTTGTGCGCTACCGGGTGGTACGTGCGCATTCGCAGTTGCAAACCACCTGAGCGCGTTTCATGCCAATAGCACATGAGAGCCTCTAATCTCACCTGGCGGCGAAGTGACTGTGAGGTAGTTATTGGTGACCCTCGTTAGTCGGGCGTACTGGACAGCGGCTAGCGTTGACGCAAGCGCGTCGTCGCCACCCGCCGATGCCTATGGTTTCAAGCCTGAGAGGGATCCTTCCGTGCCCGCTGAGAACATCATCAACGTCGACGACGACGCCAAGCCGGTGCTGACTTACCCCGGCGGCGAGTACCCCATGACGGTCGCCAAGGCGGTCGAGGGAAATGACGGAATAGACCTGGGCAAGCTGCTGGCCAGCACCGGGTACGTCACCTACGACCCGGGTTTCATGAACACCGCGTCGACCAAGTCGTCCATCACCTATATCGACGGTGAAGCCGGCATCCTGCGGTACCGCGGCTACCCGATCGAGCAGCTGGCCGGTAAGGCCAGTTTCATCGAGGTCAGCTACCTGCTCATCTACGGTGAGCTGCCGACGCAGGCCCAGCTGGACGATTTCACCGACCGGATCCGCCGGCACACCCTGCTGCACGAGGATCTGAAGCGGTTCTTCGACGGCTTCCCGCGTAATGCGCACCCGATGCCGGTGCTCTCGTCCGCGGTGAACGCGCTGTCGGCGTACTACCAGGACTCGCTGGACCCGCGCGATCCCGAGCAGGTCGAGCTGTCCACCATCCGACTGCTGGCCAAGCTGCCGACCATCGCGGCCTACGCCTACAAGAAGTCGGTCGGCCAGCCGTTCCTGTACCCGGACAACTCGCTGAGCCTGGTCGAGAACTTCCTGCGCATGACCTTCGGCTTCCCGGCCGAGCCGTACGAGGTCGATCCCGAGGTCGCCGCCGCGCTGGACATGCTGCTGGTGCTGCACGCCGATCACGAGCAGAACTGCTCCACCTCGACCGTGCGCCTGGTCGGCTCCTCGGACGCCAACCTGTTCACCTCCGTCTCCGGCGGCATCAACGCACTCTGGGGCCCGCTGCACGGCGGCGCCAACCAGGCCGTGCTGGAGATGCTGGACGACATCAAGGCGAACGGCGGCGACGTCAAGGAGTTCATCCGCAAGGTCAAGAACAAGGAAGACGGCGTGAAGCTCATGGGCTTCGGGCACCGCGTCTACCGCAATTACGACCCGCGCGCGACCATCGCCAAGCAGCACGCCGACGCCATCCTGAGCAAGCTCGGCGGCGATGATCAGCTCTTCGATATCGCCAAGGCGCTCGAGGAAGCCGCGCTCACCGATGAGTACTTCATCGAGCGTCGCCTGTACCCGAACGTCGACTTCTACACCGGTGTCGTCTACCGCGCCATGGGCTTCCCGACCCGCATGTTCACCGTGCTGTTCGCCATGGGCCGGCTCCCGGGCTGGATCGCGCACTGGCGGGAAATGCACCGCGAGCCGCTGAAGATCGGCCGTCCGCGCCAGATCTACACCGGTTACGCCGAGCGTGACTACAAGGGCATCTCCGAGCGCTGAGCTCCGCCCCGCAGTACCTGACATCGAACCCGCCTCCGGCACAACGGAGGCGGGTTTCGTCGTTTCGGAAGCCCTTATCGCACAGCGGTTCCCGGCGTTAACGTGGACTGCAAGGTCTTCTTAAGAAGATCGACAGCGACCCCCGGCATTGTTGTTCCCACGAGATCGAAACGATCTCACAGGGAAACGAAAGAGTATGTGCCACAGGCGCATACAGCTGAGAGGGAATAATCATGCTGTACCTGCTCGATGCCGGCTCTTCCATCGCCGCAAATGCCACCGCCGCAATCGGCAATCTCATCAACATCATCATGGCACTCGCTCCGCACTAGTTGATCCGCCGATCGCCGGGACGGGGTAGCGATACAGCCCGGGGGGCGGGGGTTCACATCACGGGGGTGCCGGGGGGCAACAATCCGTCAGTGCTTGTCGGGGGACGGGCGCTGATCAGGGGGGAACAGCCGGCCGGGGGGACGAGTCGGTTCGGGGGGACGGGCTCGTTCGGGGGAACAGGCCGGTTCGGGGGGACGGGGTAGCAACACACTCGGGGGGCTGGGGCACACCGAGCCGGGGGGCTTGGGGGCGACAGCTGGGGCTGGTCCGGGGGGCGAGCGCCGGTTCGGGGGGGACGTGGGCAGCGTTGCCGGGGGGCGGCGCTGGTCGGGGGCGCGCCAGGTCGGGGGGCCTGGTGTTCGACCGGGGACCAGGGGGCGTGTGGCGCCATCCGAGGGATATCGGGGGCGGGTGGCGCCACACGGAGGGAAAACCGAATGCGCGGGATGCCGGATTCATGGGATGGTCGAACCATGGCATCGACGAATGGCATTACCCTGCGTTCGGCCACCGCGAGCGACTGGCCGGCAATTCTGGAGCTGGCCGAAGTGTGCTTCGGCATGCGCTACGACCAGCCCGAAATCGACAATATTCCGGGTCTGTTCCCCATCGACCGGGCGATCGTCGCGGTCGACGAGGGGCGGATCGTCGGGCATACCGTGGACCGGACCATGACGGTCACCGTGCCCGGTGCGGCCACGGTGCAGGCGGCCGGTGTTTCCGCGGTGACGGTCGCGCCCACCCATCGGCGGCGCGGCATTCTGCGCGCGCTCTACACCGCGCAGCACGAGCGCACCGAGGCCGAGGGCGTACCGCTCACCATCTTCACCGCCAGCGAGGGCACCATCTACGGGCGCTTCGGCTACGGCCCGGCCACGGTGGAGAATGCGGTCAGCATCGAGCGGGCGCAGGCCGAATTCCGTTCCACCGCACCGGATCCCGGTGGTGTGCAGACCTCCACCCTGGCCGCGGCGCAGGATCACATCCGTGAGGTGTACGACCGCTGGCGGCGTCTGGTTCCCGGTGGTCAGGCCCGCCCGGACGCCAACTGGAATATCTGGTTCGCCGATCCGGAGCGCCATCGCGAGGGCGCGTCCTCACTGTTCGCGCTCACCCATCCGGACGGCTATGTGCTGTACCGCCGGCAATGGCGCAATGACGAATCCGTCGCGACCGTGGCGGAATTCCGCGCCGTCACGCCCGAGGCGCATGCCGCACTGTGGAGGGTATTGCTGAGCCTGGACCTGCTGAAGAAGGTGGAGGCGTCACTCACCAGCGACGACCCACTCCCCCTGCTGGTCACCAATCCGCGACTGGTCCGCACCACCGCCCGCTACGACGGACTGTGGGCCCGGGTCATGGATGTGCCCGCGGCGCTGTCCGCCCGCACCTACCAGCAGGACCTCGATACCGTACTGGCAGTACAGGATCCGTTCCGCGATGCGG
Source organism: Nocardia sp. NPDC006630 (assembly GCF_040611495.1). Classification (NCBI taxonomy): domain Bacteria; kingdom Bacillati; phylum Actinomycetota; class Actinomycetes; order Mycobacteriales; family Nocardiaceae; genus Nocardia; species Nocardia sp. NPDC006630. The sequence continues at coordinate 214,880 of NZ_JBEXOK010000005.1, read as the reverse complement.
GCGGCACCTTCGCCCTGCGGGTGCGCGACGGCGTGGCCGAATGCACGCCCACCAGCCGTCCGGCCGAGCTGGAACTCGGCATCGATGTACTCGGCAGCCTGTATTTCGGTGCGCACCGGGCCCGAGTCTTCGCCGCCGCCAACCGAATCCAGGCCAAGGATGCGGGAGTGCTGCGGGCATTCGACACGGCCTTCACCGGTGAACGCGATCCGGAACTCGGCTGGTTCTTCTGAGCACCGAGTAAATGCGCGCGAAAACGGCTGGGCGGCACCATCGGTGCCGCCCAGCCGTACCTTGCGCCTACTGCCCTACTTTGCGATCTTCGCGCGGAAGGGTCCGCCGATGCTGTTGAACAGCAGGTCCCCGTTCGGGAAGGCTTCGACGATCGCGTATGCGCCATTGCCGAGGTTGGATTGACCGAAGATGGTGCGGTGCACCGTTTCCCCGGTCTTCCAATCCAGGCCGGTCAGCTCCCAGCCGTCGGCCTTGGAGTAACCGTTGACGAAGACGATGCCCGCACCCGTGGAGACCGCGGGCACCATGGAGGTGGAAACCACGTCGCCGCGCGTCCACACCGAATTCCACTGGTGCGCCTCGGGATCCCATTCGAAGCGCTGCATACCGTGCGGCGGCTCGGCGACCGGGCCATTGGCGATCACGTCCACCAGGCGGTCCGGTGAGCCGCCCGAGCCGATGTTCTGCACCACGAATGCGCCGTAACCGTTCACCACGACGGACTGCTCCGACTGGATGAACTCCGGCGGATTGTCCAGGCCGGCGGTGACCTGGATCTGATCGGCGATCCGGTTGGACTTGGTGTTCGGCTTCTGCTGGAAGCCGTCCGGAATCTTATTGCGCCAGAACGCGACCAGCTTCATATGGTCGGAGCCGTCCGTGATCACCACCAGCTCATCGGTGCCGCTGCCGTAGCCCATCAGGGTCGGGGTGGACCCGGTGCCGATGCCGAATTTCACCGCCGGGGGCTGGCGTCCGAAGTCGTACGGAGAGGCCCACGCGCCATCACCCTCATCGGTCGAGAGCTTGTCGTTCTTCCACACCGCCTTGCGCATGATCTTGTCGGAGGCGAAGTAGATGCCGCCGTCCGGATCCACGGCCATGGAGTTGGAGACGGTTTCGTCGTCGCCGATGCGGACCTGCTGCGGATCCCCGGTGAGGTCGCGGTTCAGCACGTACAGCGAGCGGGAAGCCAGTACGGCCAGATGCCCGTCGTAGGTCATATCGGCGCCGACGATCGTCTCGGGCGTGCCGAGCGTCGTCAGGGCGGTCGACAGCAGCGGCTTGAAGTCCTTCTGCGCCAGGATCTCGATACCGTCCCCGGGCTTGTCCTTGTTCTTCAAGCCGAAGACGAACAGCACCGCATCCTGATTGATGAAGTAGAAGTGATTGTCCTTGTCCACCATGCCGTAGATGCCGTTGGTGATGCGCTGCCAGTTGGCGCCGCCCCAGTCCTGGGCAATCGCGCTCTCGATCTGACCGGCATCGGTGAACTGCTGATTGAGCACCTGATCCAGCTGCTGCGGCGAAATCGGCTGTACGCCGGGCGCATCCATGGACGCGACTTCCTGGAAGCCGCCGTTCGAAACGTCCACATAGCGCGGTCCCGAGGTGGAGGAGATCCACATGAAGTCCGGCGACGGCGAGGCCAGGGTCATGATGCTGACGGGCCCGGTCGGGACACGTGGCATCTGGGCGGGATCGATATGGAAGGTGCCGCGTGGAACCGGGTCCGGGAAACTGTCGGACTGGGCCGGGTCGAGGTGGGTGACGGCGAATTTCTCGGCGGCCAGATACGGATTGCGCGCGGGGCCGGAACCCGCCGCGCTCGCCGCCCCGGAGGTGGTCGACGCGCTTCCGGAATTCGATGAACTGTCACTGCTGCACGCGGAAAGCGTGCCGGCCGCCGCAAGTGCCAGTGCCGCGGCTCCCGCCTGGCAGCGCAATAGTTTGCCCACAGTGTGCTCCTACCTGCGCGAGCGTTTCGCACACGCGCCTCAGAAAGCTACCGGAACTTGAATCTTCAATGCCAAGAGCCATAAATAGGTGATCTCGAGTCGCCGGGAGGCGCTCGAGATCATTAGCGGGATATTAGCAAGAATGGATTGCGGAAGGGGACGATTCGGACATCACCCGGCGAATCCCGCACACCCTGATCGGTACCCCCACCCATAAGTCAGGGTTCTCCCCGTGGTGGACACCGCCGCGACGCTGGCATGCTGGAAGAGTGAAACCGATCCAGCTGATTCTGAACGTCCTGTGGCTCGTCCTGGTCGGATTCTGGATGGCCGTGGGCTATGTGATCGCCGGGCTCATCTGCTGCGTGCTGATCGTGACCATTCCCTGGGGCATCGCCTCGTTCCGCATCGCCTCGTTCGTGCTCTTCCCGTTCGGGCGGGAGGCGGTCGAGAAGCCGGGTGCGGGGGTGGCGTCGATGCTCGGCAATGTCATCTGGATCATCGTGGCCGGCTGGTGGCTGGCGCTCGGGCATCTGTTCACCAGCATTGCCCTGGCCATCACCATTATCGGAATCCCGTTCGCCTGGGCCAACCTCAAGCTGATCCCGATCTCGCTGATGCCGCTCGGCCGCGAAATCGTTCCCAGTGACCGGGCTTTCGGCGCCTGAACCCGCTGCGGCGCGGCAGCGTCCGGGGCACAGTGTTGTCATGCACGACAATTCGCCCAGGCAAGACAATCCGCTGCCCAGGCAAGACAATCCGCTGTGGGCGTCCGGCCCCGAGATCCCGCGGCTCACACCCGCCGAGGTCGCCGAACGCGGTCTGACCTTCGCCGATCTGCTGCTGCTTCGCGAGCAGGACGAGCATCCGGGGCTGCGGTTCGAGGACTCGGTCTGGACCTGGGGCGAGGTGGTGCGCGAATGCGCCGCCCGCGCCGCGGTGCTGGGCGCGCTGCGCCGCCCGGACCACCCCTTCCACCTCGGGGTGCTGCTGGAGAATGTGCCCGAGTACATCTTCCTGCTCGGTGCGGCCGCCCTGTCGGGTGCGACGCTGATCGGCATCAATCCGACCCGGCGGGGCGGCGAGCTGGCCGCCGATATTCGCGGCGTGGACTGCGATCTGATCCTCACCGATTCGCAGCAGCGGGATCTGCTCGCCGATCTGGACACCGGAGTGGACGCGGACCGCATTCTGGCCGTCGATGAACCCGAGTGGCTCGAACGTCTTTCCGCAGCAGCCACCCATTCTGTGCGGGTCGCGCCCGAGGCGCGGGAGCGCTCCACCCGGCTGCTGCTGACCTTCACCTCCGGCTCCACCGGCGCCCCGAAGGCCGTGATCTGCACGACCGGGCGGCTGGCGGCGCTCGGCGCCATGAACCACTGTTCGCTGACCCGCGACGATGTCACCTACAACGCCATGCCGCTGTTCCACGGCAATGCGATCATGGCGTGCTGGGCGCCGTCGGTGTTCACCGGCGCGACCTTCACCATGCGCCGCAGGTTCTCGGTCTCCGGATTTCTGCCCGATATCCGCCGGTTCGGGGCCACCTATTTCAACTATGTCGGCCGGTCGCTGGCCTATCTGCTGGCCGCCCCGGAATCGCCGCTGGAGCGGGATACCAAGCTGCGCATCGCCTTCGGGACCGAGGCCGCGCCGCGCGACCGGGACGAGTTCGCACGGCGATTCGGGGTGCGGCCGGTGGAGAGCTACGGGTCGAGCGAGGGCGGGGTGGTGATTCGGCTGTCACCGGACTCACCGCCGAATTCACTCGGCCGCGCACCCGAGTTCATGAATATCGAGATTCACGATGAGCATGGAAAGCAGTGTCCACGTGCGTATTTCAATGAGCACGGTGCGCTGGTCAATGCCACGGAGGCGATCGGCGAGATCGTGAACATCACGGGCGCGGCCATGTTCGAGGGCTACTACCGCAATGAGCAGGCGAGCGCGGAGCGCATCGACGGCGAGATCTTCCGCACCGGCGATCTCGGTTATCAGGACGAGGCCGGATTCTTCTACTTCGCCGGACGTTCCAGCGATCGCATCCGGGTGGACAGCGAGAACTTCTCGTCCGCACCGGTGGAGCGGATTCTGGCGCGCTTCCCGGGCGTGAAACTGGCGGCGGTGTACCCGGTTCCGGACCCGCGCACCGGTGATCAGGTGATGGCCACCCTGGAACTCGATGCGGGGGCGGAGTTCGATCCGTCGGAGTTCGGCCGATTCCTGGCCCGGCAAAGCGATCTCGGCACCAAGTGGGCGCCGCGGTTCGTGCGGATCACCGCCGCGCTGCCGGTCACCGCCACCCGGAAGATCGACAAGCCCGCGCTGCGCCGCGAGTCCTGGCTGGCGGACGATCCGATCTACCTCGGCACGGGGAAAACGCCGGAGTACCAACGCCTGACGCCGCTGCTGCGGGCAGAGCTGGCGGACGAATACGCGCTGTACGGGCGCTCGCCGAATTGATGCGGGCCCGAGAGACTGACGCGGACCCGAGAGCCGTTCCGCGCTACTCGGATTCGTCGACGATCTGCTTCATGATGGCGACGGCCTGGCTCAGTACCGACAGCTGGTCCGAGGTCAGACCCGAAAGCTGTTCGGTCATCCAGGCTTCGCGTGCGTGGTTCTCGTCGGCGACGAGGGCGCGGCCGGACTCCGAGAGCGACACGATGATCTGCCGGCCGTCGGTGGGATGCGGATTGCGCACCACCAGAGCCATTTCCGACAGGGAGGCGATCACCCGGGTCATGGACGGCGGTTGCACCCGCTCCTTCGCGGCCAGCGTGCCCGGCGTCATGGCGCCGTCACGATTGAGGGTGGCGAGGGCGGAGAGCTGAGTCAGCGAAATCTGAGCATCGGCGCGCCTACCTCGCAGATGTCGCGTCAAGCGCACCACCGCCAGCGACAGTTCACCGGCGAGCGCTCGAATATCGGAAGGCGTTGTCACAGAGGCAAACGATACGTGACACCTCGCGCCGGGGACGGCGGTTCAGTATCAGACCCCCGCCACCAGGGGGCGAACCCACCGGTACGCGCCCTGTCCCCCACCCGGGCCCGGCACCTTCTACTCTGGAGACGTGACCCAGCCCGTGCCGGAGATTCCCCCGCGCTTCACCGATCCGCGTCCGGTGCTGGCCATCGGCAGCATCGGCTTCCTGATCGCCACCATCGCCGTCTGGCTGAACGACAGCTGGGCCACCTCCCGCCCGGTTTGTCTGATGGGTCTGGGTGTCGGATTGCTCGGCTACACCCTCTTCGCAATCCAGCGCCGGGGCGCCCGTCGTGGTGACAAAGGCGCACAACTCGGGCTGGACTAACCCCCGGACGAGCGTCCAGCAGAAAATTTCCGACCGTGCGAATTGACTGCACGCGTTGCGGACGCTTAACTCCCTGGAGTGTCCTCCCGATTGAGCGTCGAAGAACGACGGGCCCACCTTATCGAGGCGGCCATCGGCCTTGCCGAAAAAAAGGGCGTGGCAGGAGTTACCACGCGCGATGTTGCTCAGGCAGCCGGTGTTTCGCTCGGTGTGGTGCATTACTGTTTCGAAAACAAGGACCAGCTGATGACAGAGCTGGTCAAGGCGCTTTCGATGGAATTGCGAGATTCCGTCGACGCCAACGAAGCAGTATGGCAAGACGTCGGAACTGGAAAAGAAGCACTTCAAAGATTGGTGCGCGCGGCACTCGAACTCATGTGGCTCAATGTCGAAGCCACTCCCGAACGCCAACTACTCACCTACGAAACAACCACCTACGCACTACGCGAAGGCGAAGTAACTCCGGCAAAACTCGCGATTGCTCGCGAGCAGTACATGTTCAACGACTCCACCCTTGCCGACATCGTCGAGCATGCGCGTGAAGCCACGTCGACGCAGTGGTCCATCCCCGTCGGCACGCTCAGCCGCTTCATTCTCGCCACCATCGACGGCGTCGTGCTCCGCTGGCTCGTCGACAACGACAGTGCCGCCGTCCGTGAGCAATTGGATGTTCTCGCCACCATGGTGTGCTCCTACGCCAGCTGATCCACCCGGCGGCAATTCCCCGCAATACCAACACGTTCGGCGCGAGCATCCCGAGGGATGCCCGCGCCGAACACATTTCGGTGTGCTCCCCGCGCGGCAGACCACCCGTCGCCCCGGCAGCACAAACCACCCGTCATCCCGGCGCGCTTTTGGCCGGGATCCACCGGAACCCATTGATTCACCATGGATCCCGGCCAAAAGCATGCCGGGACGACGGGGTGGCGGTGCCGGGACGGCGGGTCAGTTGTGCGGTAGCGCGATGTGTGGGTGCGCTTGGACGTGGGTGACGTCGCCGTCCTGCCACCAGGCGACGGCGACGGTGGCGTCGACCGCGCCCGTAAGGCGGACTCGGAGCTCGTCGTGGATGACGAGTTCGCCTGTACGCGCGGGGAATCCGAATTGCAGGCGGAGCAGGACGCCGAGCGGATCGGCGGACCAGGTCGTGCGGCGGCCGTCGCCGAGCACCTCGGCGGTGACCGCCTGCGAGGCCAGGGGCAGGTCGAGCAGCGCCGCGAGGGAGGGGGCGGTGTCGATATCGCCGACGATCAGGCGGTCCGCGGGCAGCGCGGGGCCGAACCACGGCTGATCCAGCACCAGGGCGTCGGCGGCATCGATGACCGCACCGGTCAGGGCACGAACCCGGTCGGGCGGATCCAGATCCGCCACCTCCAGGACGCCGTCGGCGAGACCCTCGGCCAGTCGGCGATGGGTTTCCGAAATCGCCTCGGGGACAGGGATTCTCGTGGGATCCTGCAGTGCGTCCATGAGTTCCTCGGCCAGCTCGGCGGACATCACCTCCGGATCGGCCAGGACCGCGCGCAGCACCCGCAGGTCGTGGGCGCCGAAGCCGGGGATCACCGGGAGCAGACCGTCGAAGGTCGTATCGTCGGGATGCCGCATACGGCCGAGCGCGATGCCGTCGATATGCGCGTGCCGGCGCAACCACCATGCGGTGTAGCCGTCACGGTCGCCGAGCAGCGGGCGGGTGTTCTCGTCGGACAGCAAGAGCTGCAAGGCTTCCGGCCATTTGTCGTCGTCGACCAGATCGAGGTCGCGAACGGCGCGCAGCTCGCGCGGATCATCGGCGAGGCGGTCCCACCAGGACTCCTCGTCGTCGAGATGGTGGTCCGGGCCCGTCGGATCCGATTCTGTGACCACGGTGAAACTCCAGCCGACGCCGATGGCGCGCAAGGCTTCCGGGCCGTACCTCTCGACCTCCGCCGCGGCGACGGTGCCCAGGGGCGACTCCGCGTCCAGGAGCGGGCCCAGCGGTGCGCCCGGGAGCAGCAGCTCGTCGGCGGGCTGCAATTCGCCCGTGCTGTCCGGCAATTCGAGCGAACCGAGCCAGGACGGCAGCGCGCCCGGCACGGATACCGCATACGCGGCCAGCCCCAGTACCGCCTCGACGGTATCGGGATCGCTCGGATCGTCCTCCAGCTGCGCCTGCAGCGCCGGATCGTTCAGCAGGTCCTCCGGTGTGGCAGCGCGCGCTCCCAGCCGCCCCAGCAGCTCGTGTGCGGCCTCCGGATGGGCCAGCCGCGCCCAGTGCACCGGAATCGGCGAGCGCAGCTGATCGTCCAGCACGACCGTGCGCGGACCGGTCACCACCCGGCCGTCGGCCAGCGGCACCGCGAGGGCGCCCAGCTCCTCCACCGACAGTGGATCGAGGACGAACGGCTCCAGGGCGTCGTACAGCGAATACCACCACTGCGGTGCGCGTTCCAGGCTGCTCGACAACTCCGCTATCCGAGCCAGCCCGAGCCGATGCACATCCAGCGCGGCCAGGGCATCGGAACCCGCGCGCCCGGACAACTCCGGAATCACCAGCGGTCCCACGATTTCGGTGAGCAGTGCCGCCAATTCCGTTGTGACGCCGGTGAACACACTCACCCGGCTGGGCCGCTCGATCGAGAAGGCGGTCCGCACCGCGGATCCGGCCCCGTTACGCGCCGCACCGAACAGCCGGTCGTCGTCGAGCAGATCGTCCGAATCACTCGAGCGGCCGGCGTCGGGTGCGGCTTCGGCGGCACCGCCGGACTCGTGCGCGGGATCCGCCGCGAGGGCCAGGTCGGCGGCGAGAACGGGGTCGGTGGCCGGCGCTTCGTCCGAGGTGCTCAGGACCGGGAGCCAAGGATGTTCGCGGAGTTCGGCGACCAGGGCCTCGCGCAGCAGGCTGTCGGCCTCGCTGCGGGCGAAGGCCGGTGCGGGCACCAGCACGAGGCGGTCGATCGGCGGCAGGGCGCGGGCGAAATCCGCGTAGCCGGCGGCCAGGTCGGCGATGCGGGCGCCGGGCAGCAGGCGGCGGCGGTCCGGCTGCATGGCGATATCGGCGATGAGCAGCGCCGGCAGCGACAGCTCCTCGTCCGACCGGGTGGGCGCGCGCAGCACATCGGGGGCGGTCACGACCGGGCGGCCGCCCCGCACCGGCAGCAGCCAGCGGGCATGCTCGGTCCGGTACTGCCACCAGCGGCGGTCCTCGGCCTCGGGGCCGGCGATGCGGACTTCCTGAATACCGTTCTCGAGTTCGGTTACCGCACTGGATATTTCCTGGTCACCGATTCGAATGTGATGCAGTGCAGGCAGTTCCAGCAGCAGATCCACCGCCTCCGCCCGCATGGCCGTGAGCAGTCCGACGGTGTCGATGTCCGCCCGCAGCGTGAGCACGACCTCACTGTCGAATCCGTCGACCGGTCGCTCCTCGATCGGCCACGCCAGCCGCAGTGCGGGCGGCGCGAATTCGCCTTCGACATCGGGGATCGCGATCCCCTCCGTCCCGAGCAGTGCACGCGTCTCGGCCCGTGAGAATCGCACCGATCCACCGCGGGAACGGAATTCGATCTCATCCGCCACCGCCAGCACCGCGGTGAACCCCACGCCGAACCGTCCCACGGAGGCGTCGGCGCTGCCCTTCGCGGACGCACGCAGCGCCGTCAGCGCGTGCACACCCGAAATATCCAGCTCCACACCGGTATTCGCGATATGCAGCGCACGCCCCTCGAGCCACACCGCGATCCGCCCGGCCACACCGGCCTTGGCCGCGGCATCCGCCGCATTCTGCGCCAATTCCGTCAGCAGCCGGTCGCGATATCCGGACCGCACCAGATCCGCCTCGGTGGCCGCATCCTCCCGCAACCGGGTGGGCGACCCTCGCCACGCCGCGACCACCCCCGCCCGCAGCGCCGCGGTATCGAACGGATCCCCCACTCCCAGACCGCCGTTCAACCCACGCACCCCTTCCACTCATCAACACCGGCACGGCGTGCACCGCCGTCCGTATACCGCACGCGAACAGCACACAATAGGCGCGTTGTCCGAGAACCGACGATCGCGTCCCTACCGCACGATTTCCCGCACCGGCAGCCGGGCCCGGACTCGGAACACCACGCGCGCAGGGACTTTTCGAGCCTTCCGAGCACGGCGAGCAGCGGCTCGGCGTGTGGTCGCACGACAGTCCCCGGGTGGGCGGACAGGCCCGCCCACCTCATGGTGCCCGCGTCCGAAATCTCGGCCGCGAGGCTCAGCGGGTCTCCGGCGCTCCGGCGTCGCCCGGCTGTGCCGCACCGGGTTCGGAGTCGACGCGGACTGCGCTGACACCCCAGGCGTCATCGACCTCCGCATCGGGATCTGCCACCTCGAAGAGGGTGAAGGGAGCATCCGCCGGAGCGGCCGCTTCGCCCGACTCGACCGGTACCGCGTCGGCGTTCACATCAACGGCCACGGAGACGGAGTCCGCGACGACATCGACGGCCCCGGCATCGGCGATATCGGCCGCATCGCCCTCGTAGCCCGCCGAATCACCTTCGGCGTCAACATCATTCAACGCTGTTCCGACACCGGCCGGCGTATCGCCCGGATCGGCCGCGGGCTCGATGCTCACCTCGGCGGCGTACTCGGCGCCCGCCTCGGTCCCGGGCGGAATGCTCACCGCGGTCGCAGGCTCGATACCCACCTCGGACACCGGCTCGCCATTGGCGTCGACAGTGGATTCGTCGTTCACATCAGTCACGAGCTCGACTTCCGCATCAGCCACGAGCCCGACATTCGTGTCGGCCGTGGACGTTTCATTACTCTCGGCTGCGGATTCGGTTTCGCGGGAAGCACTTTCGATGGCTGCGAGCTGCTCCCGGGTACGGAATTCCGATTCGGGAACGATATCGAACGCGGCGTCGTCATAGGCCTCGAAGGCCGGGGATCCGGCGCCCGTGGGGAGTTCGGTGTCCGAGTGCGCACCGCAACCGTATTCGCGGTGCACCACATGCCCGTCCGCGCCCATGGCATTGGCGCAGACGCCGAATCCGGCGCGCAGGGCCCCGGCCAGCGGCACGAAGAAGCCACAGACACCGCAGGCGGCGGGCGCCGCCCGGGCCATATCGGTATCGGGTCCGAATTCGGAGAACCAGCGGTCGGCCGCGTCCTCCCGGCCTTCGCGGCTCAGCACCCGGCTGCGGCCCAGACCGAGTTCGAGCGCGACCTCGTCGACGACCGGATCGCCGGTGATCAGATACCCGGGCACCAGGCGCGGATCGTCCTGCAGCGGGGCCAGCAGGTCGCCGGGTCCCAGATCGCCGGGGCGAATGCGCTGATCCCACGGCAGGAAGTCGGGCGCGACGAGCGCGTCCGGACCGGGTAGCAGCGCCGATTCGCTCACCGTGACATGGGTGGCCTCGGGTGGGGCGGCGACGACCACCGCCCACTGCCAGCCCCGATAGCCCGGCAGGGTGGCCTCGAAGTGATGGGTGGCCGCCGAATCGTCCTCAGTGGTCACGCCCAGATGCTTGCCGACGCCGAACGGCTCCAACTCCAAGAGCGCACGGCGAGCCAGGTCGACCGCCTCCGCCAGGATCGGCCGTACAACGGACTCCGAAACTCCAACCGCGCTCACGCCCTACATTTTGCCGTATGGAGCGCAAACGCCGTGCACCGGTAGCGGCCGTCCCCCTTGCACTGTCCACCGTCGTGTGCCTGGCCGCCGCAATGTCCGCCTGCAGCAGCCCGGACGACACGCCGCAGCTGCGTGTCGAAGTCGTCGCGACGCGCGCGCACGACACCGCCGCCTTCACCGAGGGCCTGGAGGCGGACGGCGACACGCTCTACGAGAGCACCGGACTTTCCGGACAGTCCTTCGTCCGCGCGAGCAAGCTGTCCGACGGCAGCGAGCTGGCCCGCGCCGACCTACCGGCCCCCCTGTTCGGCGAGGGCATCACCCGTGCCGGAAACGTGCTCTGGCAAATCACCTATCAGGACCACATCGCCATCGCCCGCGATCCGGAAACCCTGACCGAGCTGCGCCGCACCGGTTTCGACGGCGAGGGCTGGGGCCTGTGCACCCGCGACAACCGAATTCTCATGAGCAATGGTTCGAGCACCCTCACCTTCCGCGACCCGCAGACCTTCGCCCCCACCGGGACGATCAGCCTCACCAGCCGCACGGGCACTCGTCTCAACGAACTGGATTGCGCCCCCGACGGTTCCGTCTACGCCAACGCCTGGCCGACCGACACCATCCTGCACATCAACCCCGAAACCGGCGCTGTACTGGGTGTTATCGACGCCTCCGGCCTCCTCCCCAAGGGCTCCCGCACCCCCGACACCGACGTCCTCAACGGCATCACCCACCTCCCCGGCACCGACCATTTCCTGCTGACCGGCAAGAAATGGCCGTACACCTTCGAGGTCCGCTTCGTCCCCGCGTGAGGGGAATGTGGCGCCGCACACCTGCGGTAGTGGAGCCGCTGTTCTCCGACACTGCAAGAATTGGGGGCGTGACAACTCCCCGGGACTCAGGCGCCGACTCCGGTCGGTGGTGGGACGAGGAGTCTCCGCTCATCGAACGGCATCCGGGATTCGACCGGTATCCGCCGGCGAACACCCCGTCGCCCAAGGGCCGGGGCAGGGAGCCGGAGGTACCGGAGTTCCTGGCCGGGCACCAGCCCGCGCATCCCGTGGACCCGCCGCACGCCGCGGAAGGGCAAGAGCCGAGCCGCACTTCGCGCTGGTCCCGGCGACGCCGCCCGGACGCTCCGCCCACCCGTCCGGTGTCCTCGGACCACCTCTCCGGGCCGCTGAGCGCGCCGACCACCGAGTTCCACGGCCCGCCCCCATCCGAAGCCGCCGGACCGCGCCCGGCCCCGCCGACCGCCCGGTACGACACACCCCCGCCCACGCCCGCGGACGCCCCGCAGCGAGCCCGCCACGGCACACCGCCGCCCGCACGTTCCGGCGCCCCGCGACCCGAGCTCTCCGATCCGCACGCGATCGCGCGGCCCGAGGCAGCGCCGCCCACTCCGTACGAGAAGTCCGCAGGGCATACCGGCAATCCGGAAACGACGCGCCCGCTGACACATTCGCATGATCCGGGTGCGGAGCACGATGGCGAATCGACTCCGGGCCTGCACAACCCACCGAAGAAGCTGACCGTCACCCGGGTGGCGGTGCGGCGCAGCCGGGAGCTCACCGAGCGCGGTTTCGCGACCTTCCAGCGCGCGGCCAAGGCCGACGGCGCGGAGGAATCCGGTCTGACCGCACTGGTTTACGCCACCATGGCCAATTTCGCGACGGATGCCGCGGTCGCGGTGGCGCTGGCGAACACGCTGTTCTTCGCCAGTGCCACCGCGGAATCCAAGACCAAGGTCGCGCTGTATCTGCTGATCACCATTGCCCCGTTCGCGGTGATCGCACCGCTGATCGGCCCGGCGCTGGATCGCTTGCAGCGGGGCCGCCGGCTCGCACTGGCCGGTTCATTCGCTGTGCGTGTGCTGGTGGCCATCCTGTTGATCTTCAACGTGAGCGGCTGGCCGCTCTATCCACTCGCGTTGTGCATGATGATTCTCAGTAAGTCGTTCTCGGTGCTGAAAAGTGCGGTGACGCCACGCGTACTGCCGCCGGGAATCGACCTGGTGCGCACCAACTCCCGGCTCACCGTCTTCGGCCTGGTCGGCGGCACCCTCGGGGCCGGCGCCATCGCGGGTCTCATCGCTTTCGTCGCGCATTCGGCGGGCGCGCTGGCCTTTGCCGCGGTGCTGGCCGGCGCGGGTTGCTATCTGAGCCTGAAGATTCCGTCGTGGGTGGAAGTCACCGAGGGCGAAGTTCCGGCAACTATCACCTATCACGGCGATGATTCGCACACCGAGGTCCTGGACGCCAAACATGCCGCAGAGGTACAGGCGAGCCGCCGCCGCCAGCCACTGGGCCGGGCCGTGGTCACGGGCCTGTGGGGCAATGGCACGGTCCGAGTACTGACCGGATTCCTTACCTTCTACGTGCCTTTCGTCGCCAAATCCACCGAGCACCGGCCGGCCCAACTGGGCGTCATGCTCGGCATCGTCGGCGCGAGTGCGGCCATCGGCAACTTCGCAGGCAATGCCACGGGCGCCCGCATGAAGCTGGGCCGCCCGACCCAGCTCGTCCTGGTCTGCACCCTCGCCTGCGTCGCGGCGGGTGCGATGGCGGCATTCCTGGACAGCCTGATGGGCGCGGCCATCGCGACCGTGGTGGCCTCGGGCGCAAGCGCATTGGCGAAGGTGTCACTGGACGCCTCCATCCAGGACGACCTCCCCGCCGAATCCATCGCCTCGGGCTTCGGCCGCTCCGAAACGGTCCTGCAGCTGTCCTGGGTGATCGGCGGTTCGATGGGCGTCCTGCTGCCGACCGACTGGTGGATCGGTTTCGCTGCGGTCACGGCGGTCATGGCGCTGGGGCTGGCCCAAACGGTGGTCAGCTACCGTGGTCATTCGCTGCTGCCCGGTTTGGGCGGCAACCGACCGCAGCACGCGCAGCAGGAGATTCCCGGTGCTCACGGCACCGCGGAGCCCACCCCGTGAGGACAGGAAACCAACGGTGAGCAAACCCAGCACCCGCACGATCGTCGCTCTGCTGGCAGCGACCCTGCTCGCGGTAGGGGTGGCCTATATCGCCGTCATCGTGGCGCTGGCGCGCAATACCGACAAGCCGCAGCCGCAGATCACCGCCTATGCGCACGGTAAGACGGTGAGCGTGACGCCGTACCTGTACTGCGACGTCCATATCGAGGACAACAAACTCGACCTGCGCAATTGCGATAACAGCCAGCACATCGCGGAACTGACTGTGCCGGCCGGTTATCCGCTGCAATTGTCGCTGCCCAAGGAGATCGCGGACGCGCCCTGGCAGATGGTGCTGGTGTACCAGTTGCCCGGCGGACAGGACGCCCAGCGCCTGGCCACGCATCGCGATTTCCCGCAGGACGCCCGCGCCATCACCGTGCCGACACCGACGGACCCGCGCTTGCAATTGACGGGTATCGAACTGCAGCTGCCCATTCCGGCCCGGGACGAGAACGGCCAGGAGGGCTACGTCACCTCCGCGCGCTGGGCGATCCACACCGCCGCCTGAAAACCGGTGCCGCCCACACACTTCTGAAATGCAGCGGGCCCCGATGAGCAGCAGCTCATCGGGGCCCGTCGGCTTTTCGGTCTTCGGCCTACCGGCGCTTCGGTCCTCGACCTAGTGGTCGAGCTCCCGCGCGACGCCGCGCACCACCTCGGCGATGCGCTGGGCGAGTTTGCGGTCGGGATACCGGCCGACCCGCAGATCGGGCTGCACCTTGGTGTCGAGGAGCGTGATCATGTCCTCGATGAGGCCGTGCAGCTCATCGGTGGTCTTGCGGTTGATCGGGGCCTCGCCGCCGCGCCCGCGACGTTCGCCGCGCTCACGCTCCGGCCCACGGACCGTGGGGGTTTCGAGCAGTTTGAGGCTCAGCGCCTGGGGACCGCGACGACCCGCCGCCATTCCGAATTCGACCCGCTGCCCGGGCTTGAGCGCGTCGACGCCCTCGGGCAACGCCGACGATCGAACATAGACGTCCTCACCCTCATCCTGGGAAAGGAAGCCGAAGCCCTTTTCGACGTCGTACCACTTCACCTTGCCGGTCGGCACTGCGCTCACCTGTTCGTCATTCGATGCCCGGGCACGCCGGGCACAGTCTTGATCAACGGACCGAATCGTCCGCAACCTGTCGGATCTGCGAAAAAACGCGCCCCACAGCTATGGCAGGACGCGATGCTCTATGAGTCTACCCCGGTGTGAATAGGCCGGGCACCTCAGTTTTACGGTCTTCACGTGTCCGACTCTTCCTCGAAGCAGGCTCCGCGCAGGTCCGGAAGCTGGCTGCTGTATTTCGCCATGGCTTTGTTCGCGGTGGGATTGCTGGCAATTGTGGCAATCTTCGGCGTCGGCCTGCTGTCCGATTCCAAGCCGGGGCTGTGGCTGTATCTGCTCGCCATGGCGGCGCCCCTCGGTTTCCTGCTGGCGATCGTGTTCGCCCTGTGGTCGGGCCGCCGCGCGCGCTGACCGCGCTGCCGCGCGTACTGACGCACGGGTGCGCGACACGGGTGCGCGACACGGGTGCCGCGACACGACCGATTGCCCCGTTCGTTACCCAACTATGCGTGTGATCCTGGTCACATAACGGAACGGTCACAGACGTGCAACGGACCGCTACAAAGTGAGACTCACCGCGATCACCTGCGCAGACGATATGCGGAACCCCTTGCGCCGGATAGTGACCCGGACAGACACGGCGGTTACCAAATGGAGACTTTTCACGGCGATCGTCGTAGTGTTCCCTTCCAGTCGGGTCAGCCCGGCGCCACCGGCCCGCCGCACAAAACCTCACCCCGCGGGCACGGACCCCCAACTGGAATCAGGGGTGAGGGCGAGGACAGCGCGCACTAGCGCGCCGGAACGGACGACCTCTCAGTTCGTCGCCGGTAGTCGGTCCCGCAAGTGCGTACGAGAGGAAAACCCGAACATGAGTGGACGCCATCGCAAGCCGAGTAACACCGGTCGCACGGTCGCCAAGGTCGCCCTGACGGGCATCGCCCTCGGTGGAGCCGGTGTGGCCCTGGCCGGTAACGCCAGCGCGGCACCCGACTCCGACTGGGACAAGCTCGCTCAGTGCGAAGCTGGCGGTAACTGGGGCATCAACACCGGCAACGGTTTCCAGGGCGGACTGCAGTTCTCGCCGAGCACCTGGACCGCGCACGGCGGTGGCGAATACGCCCCCAGCGCCAACCAGGCCACCCGCGAGCAGCAGATCACCGTCGCCGAGAAGGTGCTCGCCACGCAGGGCTGGGGCGCATGGCCCTCCTGCTCCTCGAGCCTCGGCCTCCACAGCCAGGCCAGCGACCGTCCCGCCGTCGCCTCGCAGGACGCGCCGCGCTGGAATCCGGGCCAGGCGCCCGCACAGCAGGCCGCAGACGGCAGCCAGCAGGTCTACCAGGCTGTCGATCGCGCCGTGCAGGTTGTCGAGCAGCAGGGCATCCAGGTCCCGCAGCCGGTGCTCGACTTCCTGAATGTGAGCAAGGCCAACAACACTCAGCTCGATCCGTCCATCGTGAACTTCTTCCAGGCGAACAAGGGTCTGCTCCCCAACTGAGCCACTCCCCCGTTCGCGCACATACGCCCCGCATCAGTGTCGATGCGGGGCGTTTGTCGTTGTTGCTGCCGCGGCGCTGTGATTCGAGCAAACATCCGGGTGCCGGACGGGGCGTGCTGCGGGGGCTCATGCCAGAATGGGCGCGTGGTGAACAAATCGAAGAAGCCCTACGTCGACAATGGCTGGCCGGAGACGGCCAATGGCGATCACGCGGTCACCGAACTCTCTTCGACTCGCTCTGGCGGCCTTTCGCCGTACGGCGACGAGACCGAGTTCCCGCTTCCCGCCGATCAGCTGCCCTACGTGCACCCGCACACGGTCATCAACCGCTGATCCGCCTCCCAACCGATAACCATGCGGTGAACGGCGCGGCTCGCTTTCCGGCGGCCGCCGCGCATGCGACTCCGGTCGCGGCGGCGGCTGCTGCACCGCGCCTCACACCGCCCTCTCGCCGTGCTCGCGGCCTTTCCCGCCGCGCACGCGCCGCCGTCGTCCGCCTGGATCGGGTGAAGTGACCGATACCGCCAATCCCGCCGAGAACGGCGCTGCCGCAAAGGCGTCCGAGACCGCGCCCGACGATGCCGCGGCGAAGCTGCGCACCGACACCGCTGCGAAGCCGCCCACCGACTCCGCAGCAAAGCCGCGCACCAGCACCACGGCGAAGCCTCGCAAGAGCCGGGCCGTGAAGGCCGCTCCCCCGGCGACGCTCGCCGAATGGCTGGCCGCCCACACCGACGCCGAACTCGTGGCGCTGCTGCAGCTGCGGCCGGATCTGGCTGTGCCGCTGCCCGCTTCGATGGCCGTGCTGGCCGCCCGCACCGAACAGCGCGCCTCGGTGCTGCGCGCCACCGACGAGTTGGACACGCTCGATTTCGCGGTCATCGAAACTCTGGTACTGCAGGGCGCCGCCGATCAGCGCAGCCCGAATCCACTGCCGCGCGCGAAACTCCGCACCCTGCTCGGCGATCGGGTGCCCGCCGCCGCCCTCGACGCGTCGGTGGCCCGACTACTCGGCCGCGCCCTCGTCTGGGGTTCCGACGCGGGCCTGCATCTGACGCCCTCCGCCCAGGAGGCGCTGCCGTGGCCGCTGGGCAGCGCCACGGAGCTGCCGGACGCGCTCACCGAACCCGAGATCACCGCCGCCCTCATCGGACTCTCGCCGCAGGAGCGGGGCCTGCTGGACAAGCTGGCCGCCACCGGCCCGCGCGGCCGCACCCGCGATGCGGCGCCCGGCACGCCGGAGGATCGTCCGGTGCAGCGGCTGCTGGCGCTGCGCCTGCTGAACTGGATCGACGAGGAGACGGTGGATCTGCCGATCTCCGTCGGCCAGCTGCTGCGCGATGAGCCGGTCACCGATCCGCATGTGCTGACCGCCCCGCAGCCGGCGCTGCGCAAGCAGGGCACCACCGATGTGAATGCCGCGGCGGCGGGTGAGGTCGGAGAACTGCTGCGGCACAGCGCTTCCGTGCTCGATGTCCTCGGCCAGGCGCCCGCACCCGCCTTGCGCTCGGGCGGGCTGGGTGTGCGGGAGATCCGCCGGATCGTCAAGCAGACCGGTATCGACGAGGCCCGGATCGGCCTGATCGCGGAGGTGCTCGCGGCGGCCCGGCTGCTGGACAAGGGTTCCCCCGAACCGCTCGCCGATGACGGCACCGAGGATTTCTGGGCGCCCACCACCACCGCCGACGCCTGGCTGGCCGTGGTCCCGTCGCGCCGCTGGGTGGTGCTGGCACAGGCCTGGCTGGATCTGGACCGCTTCCCGTGGATGATCGGGCTGCGCGACGCCAATGACAAACCGCTGGCGGCACTTTCGGCGGAGCTGCGCAATGTGCACGCCATTCGCGACCGCCGCGCCATCCTGGGCCTGCTGGCCGAGTATCCGGCCGGCAATGCGGTGACGGCCCCGGATCTGGGCCGCGCCCTGGCCTGGCGGCAGCCGCGCTGGCGGCGGCACTACCGGCTGGAATCGGTGGAACGCACGCTCGCCGAGGCGGAGACGCTGGGTCTGGTGGCGCGCGGTGCGGTGACGTCCGCGGGCCGGGCGCTGCTGCACGGCCGCCCGGAGGACGCCGAATCGGAGATGGCGGCGGCCCTGCCGGAACCGGTGGATCACGTACTGGTGCAGGCGGATCTGACGATCATCGCGCCCGGACCGCTGACACCCGAACTGCAGGATCGGGTATCGCTGGTCGCCGATGTCGAATCGGCCGGCGCCGCAACGGTGTACCGCCTCAGCGATACCTCGGTGCGCCGCGCCCTGGACGCGGGTGCGACGGCCGCGGAACTGCACAATCTGTTCACCGCGCACTCCCGCACGCCGGTGCCGCAGTCGCTGACCTATCTCATCGACGATGTGGCCCGCCGCCACGGCCGTTTGCGGGCGGGCATGGCGCAATCGTTTGTGCGCAGCGAGGATCCGGCCCTGCTGGCGGAGGTGCTGGCCGCACCGGTCTCGGGTCTGCTGGCGCTGCGGGCGGTGGCGCCGACGGTCGCGATCTCCCAGGCCCCGCTCGGCGAGGTACTGGAGAAGCTGCGGGCCGCGGGTTTCAGTCCGGCGGGCGAGGATTCGTCGGGTGCGATCGTGGATCTGCGGCCGCGCGGCGCCCGCATCGCGTCCCGCAATAATCACAAACCCGGTTGGCGGCCGAATCCGCCCAGCCCGGAACAACTTCAGGCTTTGGTCTCGGAACTACGCGCGGGCGAGCGTGCCGCGCATACCCGCTCCAGTCAGACGGTTCGCTCCGACGGCAGCCGGACCACCACCACCGCCACCATCAATCTGCTCCAATTGGCCGCGCGTACAAGGCGTTCGGTACACATCGGCTATGTGGACGCCTCCGGGGTGGCCTCACAGCGGGTGATCGAACCCCTGAAGGTGGGCGGCGGTCAGCTGGACGCGCTGGATCCGGTCACCGGCGCGATCCGGCACTTCACACTGCACCGGATCGCGTCGGTCGCACTGGTCGACTAGCGAACTGCCGGGATTCGAGAGTTGTTTTAACCCTTGGGATTTCCCAGGCAGAACGTGGTCTTCGGATCCGAAACGGTCCGGAATCCGATCGAGGTGCTCGCATCGCACTGGAATTCATCGGCCTGACCGTCGATGCGCTTGGTCACCTTGAAAGAGGCTTCGGGCGCGGTGCAATCCACGGCTTTGTATCCGGTGGTGGAACTTTCGTTGTAGCAGGCGCCCTCTTTGAAGTTGGGCGTCAGGCACAGGAAGGCGGTGGTGCCGCCGTTCTGGGTCTCCTCATAGGAGGTCTGCTCGTCTTTGCAGTCGGTCTTCTTGTCGTAGACCTGTGCGACCTTGTAGACGGCTTTATCGGAGGAGCAGTCGACCGGCTCGGTCTTGGAGTCCACCATCGACCCCGAGATCACGTTGATACAGTCGCCGACCTTGGATTTGGCGGTATCGGACTTGCTGGCGTCCTTGATCATCGAACACCCGGTCACGGCCAGTGCGGCCACGGCCAGGGCCATGAGAGCCAGTACGAGGCGCAGCAGCGGTCTCGTCCCTGTGAACTTCACCTGTGAAAACCTTTCTCACCGAACAGTTCACGGCTGCCGTGAACGCGGTGAGGATACCTTTGGGCCCGCGGCGGCCGCATCAGCGCAGCGGGCTTTCAAGAGGTAAGCGGGTATCAGTACATATGCAGGCCGCGCATGGCCAGCAGCGAGTAGTTGAGAATGCTGGGGAGGAGGCTGGTGAACAGCCCGATTCCGTAAAACGCCATGATTCCCTCTCGATTTGGGCGCATGTCCAGGTGCTCGCGCCTCGTCATGTGTCGTGAGACACCCATGGATCGTTACACACTCCGGTGGATAAATCGCGGCGTCATCCCACTGATCCTGATCCGCCGGACCCCGTCCCCGATCCGGAACCCGACGAGCCCGATCCCGAACCCGAATCCGACGACAGCCCCGAGGAACCCGAACCGGCGGAACCGGTGCTGATCGGACCGGTGGGCACGGTGGCGCCCTTCGAACCGGGCCGATTGATATAGACGGTGACCGGCAATGACGAATTCGCCTCCACGGTCACCACGCGCGCACCCGGCGGTGACGTAATGGTGCCACCGTCCACCCGGGCCTGATATCCGCCCGGGTAATGCACATCGGAGACATAGATCTCGGTCGGCTTCGGCCCGGGGCGCGGGGTGTACCGGTAGGCGAAATCACCGGTGGCCGGATCGAAGATCATCCGCCCGGGCGTGCCCGCGGTGGCCTGCGGATAGGTGCGGACCAATTGCTGCCCGATCGGGCCGAGGAAGGGATCCGGTCGCGGACCGCCCGCGCCGAAACTGGAGGAGTAGTGCCAGTACTGCCAGCTGATGAACCGGTCATCGGCCCGCGACACGGTATTGCTCAGCACCGTCGGGTCGCCGTCGCCGAATTCGGTGACCAGGGTGGGCATATGCGTACGCGCGGTGAAGGAGTCGATATTGCCCCAGGTCTTGTCCTGCTGCGGCGGGCACAGACCCTTCAGGAAGGCCGGCAGATTCAGATAGATGGCGAGCTGACTGGGAATGCAGTAATCGTGCGGCGCGAAGGCGATATCGGGCGCGGTGATCGGCGGATTCTTGCCGAGATTGGTCGGCATGGTCTCGTTCCAGGTCACATTGGGCTCCCAGAACACCATGGTCCCGGTATTGCGCGCCCGCACCGCATCGGTCAGCTTCTGCATGGCCGCTTGGTATTTCACGTCGAAGCCCGGGCAGCCGTTGGGATAGCAGGACAGGAAAGCCGAACCGGGCCACGGTTCGTTCAGCAGCTCGAAGCCGAGCACGCCGGCATGGCCGTCCACCCGGGCGGCCAGTGCGCCGAGCGCCTGGCCCAGATAGTCGAGAACGCCATTGCTGTTGTTCCACACCTCATCCCAGCCCTTGTTCATGCTGGGTTCGAGGTAGTAGAGCGGGAAGCCGAGGTTCGGTTCCAGCGGTCCGGGCCGCGATTGCAGCGCCCATTCGGGAAAACCGTTGCCGCCCCAGATCTTCGAGAGGCCGTCCTGATGGTTGTCGAGCAGCGTGTGAATCCCGTACTGCGCCAACGTATCCACCACACCGGCGACACGGTCCAGATACGCGGTGTCGACGACGCCCCTGGTGGGCATGAGCCCATCGAAGGAGACGCCGAGCCGAACGGTATCGAAGCCGTGCCCCGCCAGCAGCGCCGCATCGTCGGCGGTGAGGGTGAACCCGTCCCCCGGCTCGATATAGGGCGGCTCCTTGTCCACATTGTTCACGCCGTGCAGCACCACGACGCGCCCGGAATCATCGACGAACGCGGTGCCGTCGGTGTGTATCGAATCGATCGGCGCGGCCTGCGCGCTCGGCGTCGTGACCAGCAGCGCGCCCCCCAACACCACCGCCACCAGGCTCGCCGTCCATCGTCTGCCCCGTACTCCCCTGCGCATCGGCACCTCTGATTCAGCTTTCGGAATAACAAGAAATAGTTGGACAGTCGCCCAAGTTCGAGTGATCGTAGCCACCGGAACTCGGGGCTTGACCGTTTTC
The DNA here is from genome assembly GCF_040611495.1 of Nocardia sp. NPDC006630. NCBI lineage: Bacteria > Bacillati > Actinomycetota > Actinomycetes > Mycobacteriales > Nocardiaceae > Nocardia > Nocardia sp. NPDC006630. The sequence continues at coordinate 192,961 of NZ_JBEXOK010000005.1, read as the reverse complement.
ACGGAATTGGCGGCCGCAGCGCTGTCGGTGCCATCAGGGACAATGGACAACGGCCCGATCGGGCCCGACAAGCCAGGAGGTGCCGTGACCGACGGACCGCTCATCGTTCAAAGCGACAAGACACTGCTGCTCGAGGTCGATCACGAGGCCGCGAACGCGGCCCGGCAGTCCATCGCGCCGTTCGCGGAGCTGGAGCGCGCACCGGAGCATGTGCACACCTACCGCATCACTCCGCTGGCACTGTGGAACGCCCGCGCGGCCGGTCATGACGCCGAGCAGGTGGTCGACGCCCTGGTCAAGTACTCCAGGTACGCCGTGCCGCAGCCGCTGCTGGTGGACATTGTCGACACCATGGGCCGCTACGGGCGGCTGCAGCTGGTGAAGAGCCCGGTGCACGGCCTGACCCTGGTGAGCCTGGATCGCGCGGTGCTCGAGGAGGTGCTCCGGCACAAGAAGATCGCTCCCATGCTGGGCGCGCGCGTCGATGACGACACCGTGGTGGTGCATCCGTCCGAGCGCGGCCGGATCAAGCAGATGCTGCTGAAGATCGGCTGGCCCGCCGAGGACCTGGCCGGTTATGTGGACGGCGAGGCGCACGCCATCGACCTGGATTACGAGGGCGGGCACTGGCATTTGCGCGACTACCAGGAGATGGCCGTCGACTCGTTCTGGGCGGGCGGCTCCGGCGTGGTCGTGCTGCCGTGTGGCGCGGGCAAGACCATGGTCGGCGCGGCCGCCATGGCGAAAGCCAAGGCCACCACCCTGATTCTGGTCACCAATACCGTCGCCGGGCGGCAGTGGCGGCGCGAGCTGCTGGCCCGCACCTCGCTCACCGAGGACGAGATCGGCGAGTACTCGGGCGAGCGCAAGGAGATCCGGCCGGTCACCATTGCCACGTATCAGGTGGTCACCCGCAAGACGAAGGGTGAATACCGGCATCTGGAGCTGTTCGACAGCCGCGACTGGGGTCTGGTCATCTACGACGAGGTGCATCTGCTGCCCGCGCCGGTCTTCCGCATGACGGCGGATCTGCAATCGCGTCGCCGGCTCGGCCTCACGGCCACCCTGGTGCGCGAGGACGGGCGCGAGGGAGATGTGTTCTCGCTCATAGGTCCCAAGCGCTACGACGCCCCGTGGAAGGACATCGAGGCGCAGGGCTGGATCGCTCCGGCCGACTGTGTCGAGGTGCGGGTGACGCTCACCGATGCCGAGCGGATGGCGTACGCCACCGCCGAACCGGAGGAGCGCTACAAGCTGTGCTCCACCGCGCGCACCAAGATTCCGGTGGTGGAATCGATTCTGGCTCAGCACCGGGGGTCCCCGACGCTGGTCATCGGCGCGTACCTGGATCAGCTGGACGAGCTGGGCGAACACCTGAACGCACCGATCATCCAGGGCTCCACCCGGACCAAGGAGCGCGAGGCGCTGTTCGAGGCCTTCCGGCAGGGGGAGATTCCGGTGCTGGTGGTCAGCAAGGTGGCCAACTTCTCCATCGACCTGCCGGAAGCGTCTGTGGCCGTCCAGGTTTCGGGCACCTTCGGTTCCCGGCAGGAGGAGGCCCAGCGGCTCGGGCGCCTGCTGCGGCCGAAACACGATGGCGGCCAGGCTCACTTCTATTCCGTGGTCGCGCGTGACACGCTGGACGCCGAATACGCCGCGCACCGGCAGCGTTTCCTGGCGGAGCAGGGGTATGCCTATCGCATCACCGATGCAGACGACCTGCTGGGGCCGACGTTAGGATAACTGGAGGAATAACCTCCGGTAGGTGGGAGAGAACGCACGTGCGACGCTTCGAATTCGCGGTGGACCGTGAGCATGCCCGGGCGGTCAACGAAGTCGTCGCCCAGTTGCGACGGTTGCGCGTGCTCGGGATCGGCGCGGCCATCGTGCTGGGCCTGGGCACCGCCTTCCTGGTCTGGGTGAACCATCCGTGGTCGTATCTGCTGGCGGTGGCCTTTGTCCTCGGGGCGGCCACCTCGCTGTTCATCGGCCTGTGGACACCGCATCGCGCCCGCGTCGACAAGCTTTACGCGGCAGGCGAACTCGTGCCCGCGGTGGTGTCCGAGACCGATGGTCCGGGCGCCACCCTGCTGGCGCTGGTGGATCTGGCCAAGCCGAATGCCGACGGACCGCGCTACGCCCTGGTCACCCGCACCGTGCGCGCGCTGCCCGGGCATCGCATTCGCGTGGGTGAGCGTGTCCCCGCGGTGACCGTGCGCATCGATCGCGCGCCGGGATCGGTCGGTGATCTGTGGCAGTCGGTGAGCGCCATGCCGATTGCCTGGGGAACACGCGATCTCAATGTCATCGAGCGGGCTCGCGGCGAGATTCGCGAGGTCGAGTGGGAATTGCTCACCGACAATCTGGATCTGGCGGACAAGGTGCGGGATGTGGACGCCAAACGGCTGCTGCTGGATCCGCAACAGCTTCCGGACGAGCTACGCGGTTAGCCGACGGTCTGCTCGATCCGATTTCCGCCGAAATCCCTTGCGGCGCTGCGTAGACTGAGTCGATGATCCCCGGCGCTAATCTGCTGGCGTTTTTGGTCGCCGGCACCATTCTGATCGTAATCCCCGGGCCCGGTGTGCTTTTCGTCATCGGGCGCGCACTCAGTTCGGGGCGGCGAGCGGCACTGCTCTCGGTGCTGGGGCATTCCCTGGGTGTGCTGGCGATGCTGGTGCTGGTGGCGGCCGGACTCGGGGCGGTGGTGGCGGCCTCGGCCATCGCACTCACCGTGGTGAAGCTGGCGGGTGCGGTCTACCTGATCTACCTGGGGGTACAGGCGATTCGGGAGCGGCGGTCGCTGCGCGAGGCCTGGGAGTCGCGGGCCGAACCGGCGCAGGGCGTGCGGCTGCTGCGCCAGGCCTTCCTGGTGGGCGTCAGCAATCCGAAGGCCATCATCTTCTTCTCCGCGGTGCTGCCGCAGTTCGTGTCCCCGGCCGCCGGCCGGGTGCCGTTGCAGATTCTGATTCTGGGCCTCATCTTCGTGGCCATCGCGCTGGTCTCCGACGGCACCTGGGCGCTCGCCGCCGGGTTGGCGCGGGACTGGTTCGGCCGCTCCCCCAAGCGGCTGGAGAATCTCGGCGCGGCGGGCGGGGTGATGATCATCGGGCTGGGCGCCACCGTTGCCGTGTCGGGCACCAGTAGCTGACCACGGCGGCGACTAGCATCTCTGCTGGTCGGGGGTAGATGTCGAAAAAAGGGGTCGCGCAGCGCATGAGGCTCAGGTGGGTGCGGTACACGGTGCTGGGTGCGGCGCTGGTGACGGTGACGAATACGGCTCCGGTGCAGGCGGATACCGGCGATCCGTTCGCGGGGGCGGCCGGGGCCGGTGATCCCTACTATCCGCTGGACGGCAATGGCGGATACCGCGCCGAGCACTACGACGTCACCGTCGGGTACGACCCGGCCGGGCATCAGCTGACAGGCTCGACCCGGGTGGATGCGGTGGCCACCCAGGCCATGCACACGTTCGACCTCGACTACAGCGGGCCGCAGGTGTCGAAGGTGACGGTCAACGGCCTGCCCGCCGGGTTCGATCGCACCGACGAGCACGAACTCGTGGTGACGCCCATGCTGCCGCTGCTGCCCGGGCTGCCCTTCGCGGTCCAGGTGGAGTACGCGGGCGCGGTCATCGGAACCGATGGCGCGGGCTGGGTGTTCTCCCCCAGCGGCGGGGCTTTTGTTGCGGGCGAACCACATTCGGCGAGCAGCTGGTATCCGCTCAACGACACGCCTTCGAACAAGGCGACTTTCGCGCTGCACGCGACGGTGCCCGCGGAGTGGGAGGTCATGTCGAACGGGGTGAAGACCCACGATGTGGTGCAGGGCGGGAATCGGACCGTGGATTGGGAGATGCGGCAGCCGGTCGCGGGCTATCTGACCACCATCGCCATCGACCGGTTCGAATTCCTGGAACAGCGCAGCGCCGGCGGCACTCCGCTGCTGAGCGCCTTCGCACCCGATGCGCTGCAGGCCAAGGGAATCGAGCAGCGGCTGCCGGAGATTCTGGATTTCGAGGAGCAGCTGTACGGGCCGTACCCGTTCGATACCGCGGGCGGCATCTATGTGGATACCGATTTGCAGTTCTCGCTGGAGACGCAATCGCGGCCCATCTACGCGCCCTGGACCGATCTGGGGACCGTGGTGCACGAGATCGCCCATCAGTGGTGGGGTGACTCCATGTCGGTGCAGCACTGGTCCGATGTCTGCCTGAACGAATGCTTCGCCAGCTACACCGCCGACTATCTCTGGCCGGAGCGCAAGGACGGCAAGGATGTCGACGCGCAGTACCGCGAGACCGTCACCAAATACCGGGACAAGCCCAAGTTCTGGGAGATCGCGCTGCAAAACCCCGGCGCCGGAAACGAATTCACCTCGGTCTACTACCGCGGGCCGCTGTTCCTGCACGCACTGCGCCGCATCATGGGCGATGCGGCGTTCTTCCCAGCCGTCCACGATTTTGTCGGATCACATCGGTACGGCAATGCCTCCATGCCGGAGTTCCGGCAGTTCGTACAGTCCCGCACGCCGGTGAACCTGGACGGATTCTTCGGCGCCTGGCTCGATCGCACCGATCGCCCGGCCGACGAATTCCTCTACCCCGGCTCATTGCGGTCCTGACTTCCGCGCCCGAGCGCCGACGCCACTCGGACAGGCGCGGCCCGCACGCAGGCAGCGGGGCGTTCAAACAAAGTGACGAGCGCTCGAACAGGATGGCGGGGCGCTCAAGCAGGTAGCGGCCGGGCGCGGTCGGTGGCGACCAGGGCCGCCATCGCGCCCAGCACCGTCCCGGTGACGAGCCGTTGCGCACGCAGCCAGAGTGGCCGTCCCGCAAGGAAACCGGCCACCGCGCCCGCACTCACCACAATGAGCGAGTTCACGGTCAGCGCCACGGCGATCTGCACCGCCCCCAGGCCGAGGCTCTGCAGCCACACCCGGCCGTGTTCCGGCACAACGAACTGCGGAATGAGCGCCATGTACATGATGGCGATCTTGGGATTGAGCAGATTGGTCACGAACCCCATGGCGAACAGCCGCCCCGCCGGATCGATCGGCAGCGCCTCGGGCGCGAACGCCGACACCCCGCCCGGCCGCACCGTCTTCCATGCCAGCCAGCCCAGATACCCCGCACCCGCCAGCTTCAACGCCAGATACAGCGCAGGCACCATCCCGAACACGGCCGTAATCCCCGCCGTGGCCGCCGCCAAATACACCGCGAACCCAGCCGCCACTCCGGTCAACGACACAAACCCGGCCCGCCGCCCCTGCGAAACGGTGCGCGACAGCAGGTACATCATGTTCGGCCCGGGCGTCAGCACCATCCCCAACGCCGCCGCCGCAACCCCCAGCACCGCCGCCATCCCGATCATCCCCCGATCCTCTGCGACCCGGCCCGCCCTGTCGCGGTCCACCGGCCACCCACTGGCCTGCTACCAAAGGCTCACCCCGTTCGACACACCCGCCCGGCCATCCCCGGCACACCCGCCCGGCCATCCCCGACACACCCGCCCGGTCACCCCGTTCGACACACCCGCCCGGTCATACCCGGCACATCCACCCGGTCATACCCGGCACATCCACCCGGTCACCCCCGGCACATCCACCCGGTCACCCCCGACACATCCACCCGGTCACCCCGTTCGACACACCCGCCCGGTCACCCCCGACACATCCACCCCGTCATCCCCGGCACACCCACCCCGTCATCCCGGCATGCTTTTGGCCGGGATCCACCCATCGACGTAGATCCCGGCCAAAAGCGCACCGGGATGACGGGGTTACTCGCGACAGATGACGATCGGTACCTCTGCCGACTCTTCTAGCGCGAGGCGGCGGTCTTCCCCGCGCGGAGGCGGCGGATGCCTTCGGCGATGGTTTCTTCTTTTTTGCAGAAGGTGAAGCGCACCAGGCGGTTCCAGGAGGGCTTGTCGTCGGCGAAGACGCTGACGGGGACTGCGGCTACGCCGAGGCGTTCGGGGAGTTCGCGGCAGAAGTCGTAGGCGTCGGTCGCGCCGAGCGGGGTGATGTCGGCGCAGACGAAATAGGTGCCGTCACTGCGCTTCACGCCGAATCCGGCTTCGGCGAGCGCCGCGGAGAGGCGCAGTCGCTTCTCCGAGAGGGTGTCGCGCAAGGCCGAGATCCACTGCTGCTCATTGTTCAGGGCGTAGGCGATGGCGGGCTGGAAGGGGCCGCCGCCCACGAAGGTGAGGAACTGCTTCGCGGCGAGCACGGCGTCCAGTAGCGGCGCGGGCGCGCAGGCCCAGCCGATCTTCCAGCCGGTGACGCTGAAAGTCTTTGCGGCGCTGGAGATCACAATGGTGCGCTCGAACATGCCGGGCAGTGTGGAGATGCTGATGTGCTCGTGGCCGTCGAAGGTGAGGTGCTCGTACGCCTCGTCGGACATGACCAGCAGATCGTGTTCGATGGCGATCTCGGCGATGGCGGCCAGATCGGCGCGCGACAGCACGGTGCCGGTCGGATTGTGCGGTGAATTCACCAGCAGCAGACGGGTTCTGGGGGTGATGGCCGCGCGCAGACTGTCCAGGTCGAGGGCGAAACCGTCGCCGTCGGGGACTAGGCGGGCAGTGCGCCGCTGGGCCCCGGCCAGCGCGACGGCCGCCGCATAGGAGTCGTAGTACGGCTCGATGAGCACCACTTCGTCACCCGGTTCGACGAGGCCCAGGACGGTGGCGGCAATGGCCTCGGTGGCGCCGACCGTGACGAGCACCTGGGTATCGGGGTCGTACTCGGTGCCGTAGCGGCGAGCGCGGTCGGCGGCGATGGCCTGCCGCAGCGCGGGAACGCCACGCCCGGGCGGGTATTGGTTGAAGCCGTCGGCAATCGCCTGCTGTGCGACCTGCAGCATCCCGGCCGGCCCGTCGGTGTCCGGGAAGCCCTGCCCGAGATTGACGGCGCCGTGACGGACGGCGAGTTCGGTCATCTCGGCGAAGATCGTCGATGCGTAGGGGCGCAGCCGAGCGACAGTCGGAATGTGGGGCATGTTCGGAGGATAGTCCACCTGCGGAAAGGGTTGCGATTCAATAGCGAACGCCTATGTTTCACTTTCAATTCGAAGCTTCTACCTGGCCCGTTGTGCATTGTCCCAAAGGCGGCTACGGTGCCCGTGTTTTATCTCACACTGCCGATAAGCAGCTTCTCGAAAAGGGCGAAACATGGCCTCGTACATAGATCTTCTGCTCCACCCGGTGACCACCGTCAACCTCTTCCACCACGCCTCGATTCAGCTGATCGACACCATTACCGGTGGTTCGTCCACCCCCAACCTGGATCTCGGCTCCAGCCTGCCGGGCTCGGGTTCGGGCACCGGCTCCGGCACCGGATCCGGTATCGGCAATTGCATGGGCTCCGGATCGGCGGCGAGCCTGTCCGGCGGCGTCTCCTGCGGCGGCGCGTCCGGCTCCGGCATCGTGCCGCCCAACAACTAGCGACTTCCGGTGCGCGGCAGGCCAGTCGGGGGTATGCCGCCCAACCGCCGGAGGTGATCGTCGGCGCGGTCGCGAACCTTCGTGGCCGCGCCGTCGCCGCGCTCGGGACGTCTCCGTGCGCGCGCTCGGGACGTCTCGGTGCGCGCGCTCGGGACGTCTCAGTGCGGCAGCCGGATGCCCTTCAGCTTGGCCGGATTGACGAGATCGTAAATGCCCCAGACCTTTCCGCCGGTCACGGTGAACCCGTACACCCGCTGCGGCGTGCCCGGGTGGCCGTTCCATGAGGCGCGTTCGTGCACCAGCAGGCCCAGCTGACCGTTGACGAGCACCGGTTCCAGCGCACCCGCCTCCGGCTGCACCGGTTCGTCGAAGCCGTACCTGCTGCGCAGTCCCAGCCACAACCGGGCGTTCTTCTCCACTCCCGCAACCACATTCATCGCGGTGGCGGTGGTGCCGCCGGCATCGCCGATGGTGCGCACGTCCGGATGCAGCGCGGCGACCACACCGTCCACATCACCGCGGGCCAGCGCCTCCATCAGCTGCTGCACGGCCGCGTTGTGCTCGGTGTCGGTGACCGGTTCCGGCAGGTGCGCCAAGGCTTTCCGAGCGCGCGTCGCCAGGGCCCGGGCGGCCTCGGTGGAGACGCCGAGCAGCTCGGCGATCTCGTCGAAGGGCACCGCGAAACCATCGTGCAGCACGAAGGCCACCCGCTGCGGCGGGGTGAGCACATCCATCACGACCAGGGCGGCGAAGCGCGCATCCTGTTTGCGGACCACCGCGGCCAGCGGATCGGGCATGCTCGAGGGCAGCGGGCTGGTGACGATGGGCTCCGGAAGCCATTGCCCCACATACTGCTCGCGCCGCGCGGTGGCGCTGCGCAGGCGGTCCAGGCAGATGCGGGAGACGACGGTGGTGAGCCAGGCGCGCAGGTCCTCGATCTCGTACTGGCGGGCGACCGCGAGCCGTAACCAGCTCTCCTGCACCGCATCCTCGGCATCGGCGACACTGCCCGTCAACCGGTAGGCCACCGAGAGCAGGTGCGCCCGATGGGTTTCGAACAAGTCGGCGAGAAGAGCGGCAACCATTGAGCCGATCCTACGGTCGTATGCCGACAAGCCGGGCACCGGTCCCGGAAAGTCGACGCGGCAATCGACTGTGTGCAGGTCGCCCGAAACAACCAGCCGTGTCCGGTTCCGTGACAGCATGACTCGATGGATGCGCGGACGCTCTCGAACGGAACCCTCTGGCTGTCGCCGCCCACGGTGCGGGATATCGACGACATCACCGCCTGCTGCCAGGAACCTTCGGTCGGACAGTGGACCACCATGCCGGTGCCCTATATCCGGGCCGATGCCGAGAAATTCGTCTACGACATGGTCACTCCCGGCTGGGCCGCACGCAGCCCCACCTGGGCCGTGCGCCTGGCCGCGGACGCGCCGGTGATCGGCATGATCGGCCTGGGCCCCATCGATTCCCGCCGCGAGGACGCCGCCGCCGAGATCGGCTTCTGGCTCTCGCGCGCCGTACGCGGCCGCGGCCTGATGACCCAGGCCGTGCACCTGGCCTGCGCGGCCGGCTTCCACCGCGACTTCCTCGCCCTGGCCCGCATCGAATGGCGCGCCATCGTCGGCAACCACCCCTCCGCCGCCGTGGCCCGCCGCGCCGGCTTCCACTACGAGGGCCTGCTCCGCGGCGGCTGCCTGCAACGCGGCGCCCGCCGCGACAGCTGGATAGCCTCCCGCCTGCACACCGACCCCGCCGCACCGGCCACCGACTGGCCCGCCAACGTCTGACGCGACGCCCCGGACGCCACCGTCCCGTCGCGCACGATCACCTCGCACACCCCGCACACCCCCGTCATCCCCGCACACCCCGCACACCCCCGTCATCCCCGCACACCCCGTCATCCCGGCACACCCACGTCATCCCGGCATGCTTTTGGCCGGGATCCACACCCGCAGCAGTCCAACGGGTTTCAGTGGATCCCGGCCAAGAACGCGCCGGGATGACGGGTCGGCTACCCGCTACGCGCGGCGGGCGGTGACGGCGTCGGCGAGGCGGTCGAGCTGGGTTGCGGTGACGTCCCAGTCGAGGCAGGCGTCGGTGATGGACTGGCCGTAGGTGAGGTCTTCGGGGTGGCCGAGGGTGAGGTCCTGGCGGCCGGCGACGAGGAAGCTCTCCAGCATGACGCCGACTACGCCCCGTTCGCCGGCGGCAATGCGCTCGGCGATATCGGTGACGACGTCGACCTGCCTGTTGTGGTCCTTATTGCTGTTGCCGTGCGAGGCATCCACGACGAGGCGCTGCGGCAGCGACGACTTCTCCAGGCGGATAAGGGCTTCCGCGCAGGAGGCGGCATCGTAATTGGTGCCGTTGCTGCCACCGCGCAGGATGACGTGGCAGTCCGGGTTGCCCGCGGTGCGAATGAGCGCCGAACGCCCGTCCAGGTCGGTGCCGGGGAAGACGTGGCTGGCCGCCGCGGCGCGCACGCCGTCGACCGCGACCTGTACATCACCGTCGGTGCCGTTCTTGATGCCGACCGGCATGGACAGCGCGCTGGAGAGCTGCCGGTGCACCTGGCTGGCGGCGGTCCGCGCGCCGATCGCACCGTAGGACACCAGGTCCGCGATGTACTGCGGGGTGATGGGGTCGAGGAATTCACACGCCACCGGCAGGCCGAGCGCGGTGATGTCCACCAGCAGCTCACGGCCGACATTCAGCCCGGTATTGATATCGAAGCTGCCGTCCAGGTGCGGATCGTTGATCAGGCCCTTCCACCCGAGCGTGGTGCGCGGCTTCTCGAAGTAGACGCGCATGACCACGTGCAGCCGGTCCCCGAGCTCCGCGGATTTGGCGGCCAGCTTGTGCGCGTACTCCATGGCGGCGGCGGTGTCGTGCACCGAGCACGGCCCGACGATCACCATCAGGCGGTCGTCCGCACCGGTGAGCACCTCGACGGTGGCCTTGCGCCCGGCGCGCACGGTATCGGCGAGCACATCGCCGATCGGGTGCGCGGTACGGACCTCACGCGGTGAGTTGAGCGGGCTCACGCTGAGGGTGCGCTGGTCATCAAGATCGGCATGCCGATCGATATCGGCTGCGAGAGTCATGATCGTGGGTTCCTTGTCTCAGGCCGACCCACGGAGAGTTACTGCGAAACCCCTTGGCGCCGGTCTGTGTTCGTCCGGCTCGGGGTGGAAGAGGTCAGCGCAGGTTCACGCCGCGCGACCCACCCGGGGCCGGCTGGCTAAACCAGAAATACGTGCGCTGCATGCCAGGCAGAGTATCAGAAATCGCCGAGGGTGCCTGTGGCGGTGACCACAGCCGCGCCCGCGCATCCCACACTCCGGGATCACGTCCCACCGCTCGGGCACCACGGCCGGGCATCCGGCCCGGCCGGCGGTGCGGTTCGCCCCGGCTACTGCGTGATGTAGTGCAGGATCACGTCGTGCGCGTGCCGCGTCTTGTCATCACCGCGGAACTCCACCTCATAGGTGTGGTGCCCGGTGCTGATGGCCAGATGCCCCGAGGAGAACCACTGCCCCGCGAACGATTTGTTGGTGAGAATGCTGACGCTGCTGATCCGCGCGTACGGAATGCTCGTGATGGCGATCTTCTTCCCCACGAACGAATTGTCCTGAATGATCACGCGCCGATCGGTGAGCCCCAGGAATCCGGTGCCCACCCCGATCGCGTCGTACACGGCGATGATCGCCTCACCCGGCAGCAATCCGGCTTGAATCTTGTCCAGCTGATCGCGGCGATCGAACGGAGCACTCATGGCTGCCGGCGGCTATCGGCGCGGGAACGAGAAGCTGACCTTGGTCAGCTGTTCCGACAGCTCCCACAGGCGGCGCGCGGTCACCTCGTCGCGGGACGCGGCGCTGGAGCCGCTGCGGCCGGGATGGCCGCGCAGCCCGCGCAGGCCGGTCGGACCGTAGTACCGCCCCTGCTCCACAGCAGCGGAGGTGGCGGCGAAAAGCGTTGGCAGCGCACCCATCTGGGCACTCTGCGCGAATAGTCGATTACCCACGGACATCAGCGCGTCGTACACCGACTCGGTGTGGGCCTGCAGGTCGGTGGCCGCATAACCGGGGTGCGCGGCCAGTGACAGTTTCGATGAACCGGCGGCGGTCAGGCGGCGCTGCAGCTCATAGGCGAACATCAGATCCGCCAGCTTGGACTGCCCGTAGGCGGCCCAGCGCTGATAGCGGCGGCGCTCCCAGTTCAGATCCTCGAGATCGATCTTGCCCATGGCGTGCGCTCCGCTGGACAGCGTGACGATGCGGTCGCGCACCTTGTCCAGCAGCAGAGCCGTCAGCGCGAAATGGCCGAGATAGTTTGTGCCGATCTGCATTTCGAAGCCGTCGGCGGTGCGCTTGAGCGGCACCGCCATGACGCCCGCATTGTTGACCAGCACATCGACCGCATCGATGGAGTCGGCGAATTCGCGCACCGAGGCCAGATCGGCGAGATCCAGGCGGCGCACCTGCACACCCTTACCGATGTCGACCGCGACGGACCGCGCCTTGACCTCATTGCGGCAGGCCATGATCACCTGCGCCCCGGCTCCGGCGAGCGCGCGCGTAGTCGCCGCACCCAGCCCGCTGTTGGCGCCCGTGACGATGACCGTTCGACCGGTCTGATCCGGGATGTCGGCGATGTCCCAACCACTCACCCGATCGAGTCTAGGGGCGGGCGGGCGCGACCGTCGGATCTCGCCCACAACGGCGGAATGCCCGGAAATTGCGGTAGCGTCCGCAACCATGGACACGCTCATACTCTTGGGTTTGCTGGGGGTTTTGATCCTGATCTATCAGCAGAATTCCCGGCGCTCGATTCTGACCGCCTGGTGGATCGTGGCCCTGCTGAGCGCCGTACTGCTGAAGTTGCACATCACCAGCAGCCTCGGCCTGGGACTGACATGGTGACCGAGACCGCGGGCGCCGAAACCCGCAGCGGCGCACTCGGTCAGGTGCAGTACTGGCTGGCCGTCATCTTCGTCGCCGGCTGGTCCGGCGTGATCTGCGGCGGGCTCGGATTCCAGTTCGCCCATTGGGAGTACCCGTGCCCGCTGTGCATGCTGCAGCGCTATTTCATGATGCTGGCCGCGCTGGGCGGGGCGTACATCGTGCGCAAGGGCATGAACGGGACCATCGCGCCGCGCGATTACGCGGTCGGCTGGGGCCTGGCGATCGTGGCCTGTTTCGGTGGCGGATTCACGGCCTGGCGGCAGACCATGCTGCACATCCTGCCGGGCGATCCCGGGTACATGGGTGCGGTGTTCGGGCTGCACCTGTACGTGTGGGCGTGGATTCTGTTCGCCGCCGCCATCACGACAATCGGTGTGGTGCTGTCGTTTTCGTACCTGACCGCGACGACCGCGATTCCCGATGTGCCGCACCGGATGGCCGGGAAATTCGCGATCGGATTCCTCGCGCTGGTCATCGTGGTGAATATCGTCGCGACGTTCCTCCTCGAGGGTTTCCACGCGAAGCTGCCCGATGATCCCGCCTGCTATCAGTTCTTCCATGACATCGGAGTGCTGAAGGACGGCTGCGTACTGCCTGCGGCGCACTGACGCCGGCACGGTGAGATAGGGTTGCCTAACCTTTCTAAGTAACCCTTACTCGCCAGAGGTCGTCGCTGTGACATCGATACCGTCCGCCGTCCGGGACCACCGTGACGGCTTCGTCCCCTTCCCCGCCGATCTCGCGGCGAGCTACCGGCAGGCCGGGTACTGGGCCGGACGCCCGCTCGGCGAACTGCTGCGCGAGGCCGCCCGGCAGTGGCCCGATCGCCCGGCGCTGCTCGCCGATCCCGGCACACCCGGCGCCGGTGCGACCTACGACCAGCTGGACGTCGCCGCCGACCGGATGGCGCACGGAATGCTGGCGCTGGGGCTGCGCCCCGGCGATCGAGTCGTCGTCCAGCTGCCCAATGTGCTGGAGTTCGTGCCGGTGCTGTTCGGGCTGCTGCGGGCCGGAATCATTCCGGTGCTGACCCTGCCCGCGCATCGCCGGGCCGAGATCGAGCACCTCACCCGGCTCTCCGGCGCGGTCGCGTATGTCATCGCCGATCGCCTCGGCGACTTCGACTACCGCACCCTGGCCGAACAGGTGCGCACCGCCGTGCCCACACTGCGGCATGTGCTCGTCCTCGGTGAGCCGGGCCCGTTCACCGATCTGCATTCCGTTCCCGCGGAAGGTGATTCGCTGCCGGAGATCGACGCTGCCGATATCGCCCTCATGCTGGTATCGGGCGGCACCACCGGACTGCCGAAGCTGATCGCCCGCACCCACGACGACTACACCTACAACGCGACCTCCAGCGCCGCGATCTGCGAACTCGGCCCCGAGGACGTCTACCTCGCGACACTGCCTGTCGCACACAACTTTCCGCTGTCCTGCCCCGGCATTCTCGGCACCATCGCCACCGGCGGCGGCATGGTGTTCATCACCGATCCGAGCCCGGAGAACGCCTTCGCCGCCATCGAACGCCATGGCGTGACGGTCACCGCCGTGGTCCCGCCGCTGGCGCAATTGTGGTGCGCCGCAGTCGAATGGGAGGAGGCAGAGCTGTCCTCGCTACGCCTGCTCCAGGTCGGCGGCGCGCGGCTGGCCGAGGTCAATGCGCGCGAGGTGGAGCCGGCCCTGAAGGTGCGGTTGCAGCAGGTGTTCGGCATGGCGGAGGGCCTGCTCAACTACACCCGCCTCGACGATTCCGACGAGCTCGTCCGCACCACCCAGGGCCGTCCGCTCTCCCCCGCCGACGAGGTGCGGGTGGTCGACGCCGACGGCAGGGACGTTCCGGACGGCGAAGAGGGCGAGCTGCTCACCCGCGGCCCGTACACGATTCGCGGCTACTACCGTGCCCCCGAACATAATTCGCGCGCCTTCACCCCCGACGGCTACTACCGCAGCGGCGATCTGGTGCGCCGCCTGCCGAGCGGGCACCTCATGGTCTCCGGGCGCATCAAGGATGTGATCAATCGCGGCGGCGAGAACATCTCCTGCGATGAACTCGAGGAGCACCTGCTGGCGCATCCGGTGGTCCGGCACGCCGCCGCGGTCGGCCTGCCCGATGCCACGCTCGGCGAAAGAGTCTGCGCGGTACTGGTGGTCGACGGCGAGATGCCCGCGCTCGCCGCGGTCAAGACCTTCCTGACCGAGCGCGGACTCGCGACCTACAAACTGCCCGATGTGCTGCGCCAGGCGGACACACTGCCGATCACCGCGGTGGGCAAGATCGACAAGAAAGCCTTGCGCGGAAGCTGAAACGCGTTCGGCGAGACAAGCCGCCACCCACACCATAGAGTTCGGCTATGGGTGGGTGGAGCACGTCGAATATTCCGGATCTGACCGATCGGACCTTCATCGTCACCGGGGCGACCAGCGGGTTGGGCGCGGCCACCGCACGGGCGCTGGCCGAGGCCGGTGGGCTGGTGATCATGGCCTGCCGCAATGAGATCAAGGGGCAGGCGGTCGCCAAGACCATCGAGGGGCGGGTGCAGGTGCGCTCGCTCGACCTGGCCGATCTGCGGTCGGTGCGCGCCTTCGCCGATACCGTGGACCACGCGGATGTGCTGATCAACAATGCCGGCGTGATGGCGGTGCCCTACAGCCGCACCGCCGACGGCTTCGAACTGCAGATCG
The DNA here is from genome assembly GCF_040611495.1 of Nocardia sp. NPDC006630. Lineage (NCBI taxonomy): Bacteria > Bacillati > Actinomycetota > Actinomycetes > Mycobacteriales > Nocardiaceae > Nocardia > Nocardia sp. NPDC006630. Next base: position 177,858 of record NZ_JBEXOK010000005.1, on the reverse strand, counting down.
GCACCAATTTCCTCGGCCACTTCGCGCTGAGCGGCCTACTGCTGGAACGCATCTCGACGCGCATAGTGAATGTCAGCAGCGTCACGCACTACATCGGCCGCATCGATCTGGACGACCTGAACTGGGAGCATCGCTCCTATCAGCGCTTCGGCGCGTACGCCCAGTCGAAGCTGGCGCTGCTGCTGTTCACCTACGAGCTGCAGCGGCGCCTGTTCACGGTGGAGTCGCCGAAACTGGCGGTGGCCGCGCATCCGGGATACGCGGCCACCGAGATCAATTCGAAGGCGCAGAATCTGCTGGAGCAGATCATCGACCTGGGCAATCGACTGATCGCGCAGAGCGCCGAGGCGGGTGCGCTGCCGACGCTTTTCGCCGCCGTGGGCGATGCCGAACCGGGCGGCTACTACGGGCCTTCCGAATGGTTCGGCTGGCGCGGGCAGCCGGGCCTGGCCGGTTCCAGCGCCGCCTCGCACGATGAGAAGACCGCCCGCCAGCTCTGGGAGCTGGCCGAACGACTGACCGGCGTCGACTTCCCGGTCTGAGTCACGAGATGCCCTATGCCCGCACGACATACGGTGCGACGCTGCCCAATTTCTCGCAGGTCTCCTCGAATTCGCGTTCCGGGCGGGACTGGCCGACCACACCCGCGCCCGCGCGCAGCCACGCGCCCGCGCCGGTCTGATAGACGGCGCGCAGCACCAGCGTCGCCTCCAGCGCGCCGTCCGGTGAAACCGTCACCACCGCACCGGAATACAGGCCGCGCGGATCATGGTCGAGGCGGAAGACCGCGTCGACCCCGGCCGCCTTGGGAATCCCGGACGCCGTCACCGACGGGAACAGGGTTTCCAGCGCATCCCACGGGCTCCGGTCGGCCGCCAGCAGGCCCTGCACCGTGGAGGCCAGATGCTGCACGCTGCCGCGCTCGCGCACCGCCATGAAATCCGAGACGACCGTGGTCTCCGGTTCGGCGACGGCGGCGATCTCCGAGAACGAGGTCTGCACGGAAATGGCGTGCTCGACAATCTCTTTGGGATCGCTGATCAGCTCGGCGCGGGCCGCCGTATCGACGGCGTCACCGCGGCCGAAGGCCCGGGTGCCCGCGAGCGGTTCGGTGGTCACCCTGCGATCGGCGTCCACGGCGGCCACCAGTTCGGGACTGAACCCGGCCGCTTCCAGGCCGCCGAGCCGCAGCAGGAAGGAGCGGGCGGGGGTGTTGTGCATGCGCCCCAGCCGGTAGGTGTCCGGAATGTTCACGGCGAAGGGCAGATCCACCTTCCGCGACAGGATCACCTTCTGATATTTGCCGGCGTGGATCTCGGCGACGCCGGTCGCGACGCGGTCGGCGTAAGCGGTCGGGTCGATCGTGACATCCACCGGATGCGCCACCGGTAGCGCACTGCCCTGCGAGGCGGCGATCAATTCGTGGATATCCGCGGTCTCGGCGGGCGTGGCCCCGGCGACCCGGACTCCGGCCTCGTCGATGCGCACCTCGATGCGCGGAATCATCAGGTGCGCCAGCGTCGCGCGGGGGTGCACGTGCGCGGTCGCGCCGAGGGACCAGGCGCAGAACTCGAAACCGATCCAGCCGTAGGCGTTCCGCTGCCCGAGCGGCAGTTCGGCCAGGGCGCGATCCACGGCCTGCGCCGGACTGCCGGTCCAGGCGCCGGCGGTGGTCTGCCCGTCCCAGGTGGAGCGCAGTTCGTCCGCGTCCAGTTCCACGCCGCCGAGAGGATCGGCCGCGAACACCCAGGCGCCCGGCTTCTCGTAGACCACATACTCACCGAAGCGATCGGCCGCCGCGAGTGCGGATACCGCCGCTACCGGATCGGTGACGTGTTCGCCCCATCGCTGCTGCTCGTCGAGCCGTAACCGTTCGTCCGTGGCTGCCACCGGTCCTCCAAGGTTATGCTTACCTAACTTATTCGAGCGAGGTTAGCATTACCTTCGTTCGAATAGGAAGGCGACGAAAGCGAGCTCTGTCACCCCGCGAATCCCGCACCACGATCGACGAATTGAGCGACCCGCAGTGCCGGCGCCCCTCTTTCCGCTTCAATGGGTTGCGGCGGTTCACGCGCGGAGGGAACTACAGATGCTCGATCACGACAGTCGGCTCCCGGAAGCCGCCACCATCCCCGGTTCGGTGGTGGCGCTCGTCGATGCCACCGGGCGGGTCGAACGCGAACTCATCGGCAGCTGGCTGGCCGAGGGCGGGATCGCACAGGAGTTCGGCACCAGCGCGCCCGTCACCCAACTCGATCTGGACGCCGGCGCCGTCGGCGACCGGCTCGTCGGACGCCACGACGACCCGCTGGTGGTGCCGGTGCGGGTGCTGTGGCTGCCGCCCGAACGCGATGGGGTGCGGCGCACCAGCTTCGGCGATCTGCTCACCCTGTCCAATCCGCGCAAGCCGAACCGGCTCATGCAGCGGCGGCTCGTCACCACCGCGCCCGATCGGCATCTGGTCCTCACCGGCGCACCCGCGCGCCTGAGCGAGCTGCGCGCCAATAATCCGGGCGCGGCCGGAGCGCCGGAAGCCTTCGCGCGCGCCATCGTTCGCGCCGGCATCGTCGCCCTGGAGCGCGCCGAGCGCGCCGTCATCGGCGACCGCTACAAGGTGCCGCGCCTGGTGGTCGAGGAGATCCTGGACTCGCCGGAATTCCTGCGCCGGCTCGATGCCATTGCGGAACAGACGGATACGCCCGCGCGCGAGGTGTACCGGCGGGCCGAACGCGGACTGCGGGAACTGGTCGCGGCGCAGAGCCGGCTGGTGTCCGATCTGTTCACCCAGGCCATGCGCCCGGTGCACGCCTCCACCTGGAAGGTCGACGACGATCCGGCCGGACTGGACCGGCTGCGAGCCCTGAATCGCCGCTATCCACTGGTATTCCTGCCCTCGCACCGGTCCTATGTGGACGCGTTCGTGCTCGGAGATATTCTGGCGCGCAATGACTTTCCGCCCAATCATGTGGTCGGCGGAGCAAACCTGAAATTCTGGCCGATCGGACCCATTGCCCGGCGCACCGGAACCGTATTCATTCGGCGCAGTTTCGGCGATGACGAAGTGTACAAAGCGGTTGTCGAAGAATACTTCGCCTACCTACTCGCCAAGCGCTTCAATCTCGAATGGTATTTCGAAGGCGGGCGCACCCGCACCGGTAAACTCCGGCCGCCGCGCTATGGTCTGTTGAATTACCTTGCGGCAGCATTGCGTTCATCGCGTATCGACGATGTCATGCTGGTTCCGGTCTCCATCACCTATGAGCGGCTCAATGAAATCGGGGCCATTGCCGACGAACAGACCGGCGGCAGTAAACAAGCCGAGGGATTGGCCTGGCTGGCGCGCTATGTGCGCAATCAACAGCATTCGGCGGGGCATGTGTACGTGCGCTTCGGGAACCCGCTGTCGGCGCGCGACCGGCTCGCCGCCCTCGGAGATCCGCTGCGCCCGCACGACTTCGAAGCCGCACCGGAGATCGTGGAGCGAGAACACCTGGCGGTGCAGCGCCTCGCCTTCGAGGTCGCCGTCGGCATCAACGACGTCACCCCGATCACCGTCAACGCACTCACCACGCTGGTCCTGCTCGGTGTGCACGAACGCGCCCTCACCCGCAGTGAGCTGCGCACCGCCATCGAACCCGTCCTGGACTACATCGGGAGCCGGGATCTGCCGTGCGGTGAACTCGTCACCCTGCGGGACGATCACGGGCTCGCCGTCGTGCTCGAACAGCTGGCCGTGGCCAAGGTTGTCACCGTGTACCGCGGCGGGCTGGAGCCCGTCTACTCGATCGGCGCGGGCGCGCACCTGGAAGCCGCCTTCTACCGCAACAGCGCGGTGCACTGGTTCGCCAATCGCGCCATCCTGGAGCTGGCCATTCTCACCGCCGTCGAGGCGCCCGAGGGCGATCAGCTGCGGGTCGGCTGGGAAGCCGCCTACCGGCTGCGGGACCTGCTGAAATTCGAATTCTTCTTCCCGGAGCGCGCCGAGTTCACCACCCAGCTCACCGCCGAGATGCTGCGCGTGGACCCGGAGTGGCACCGGCGCACCGCGGCCGGGACCGTCGGCTCCGAAATCCTCGCCAGGCTGGCAGAATCCGGATTCATGATGGCGCACCGGGTGCTGCGATCCTTCTTCGACGCCCAGCTCGTGGTCGCCGAGCGCCTGGCCGCCCGCGATCCGGCGCTCGCCGTCGACAAGAAGGCGTTCCTCGACGAATGTCTGCAGGTCGGCAGGCAGATGCTGCTGCAGCAGCGGCTGCACAGCCCCGAATCGGTATCCTCCGAATTGTTCGGCAGCGCACTCAAACTCGCCGATAATCACGCACTGCTCGAACCTTCCGGTGATCCGGAGGACCTGGTCGCCCGGCGGACCCGCTTCGCCGAGGAACTGCGCGCCATCGGGGCCCGCATCAACCGGGCCGCCACGCTGGACCCGTCCAATCGGCGGGATGCGCTGTGACACACCGCGCCGCAGGTGAGCTACTGTCGCCGCCGCCCCGGCCGGGCGTCGGCATCATCGAACAACCCGTCAACACCATCGATCTCGAGACCGCCGTCGCGGCCATCCGCTCCGGACCGCAGGGGCCGGGGATCGCCGCCATCTTCGACTTCGGCGGCACCGTCCTGCACGGCTTCAACCCGCCCGCGGCCGTACGGCGAATCCTGCGGCGGCACACCGGTTCCACCGCCCTCGCCGCCACCATGCTCGGCAGTATTCGCGGCGCCCGCAGCGAGGGCGAATACGAGCGCTTCCTGCAGCAGGCCATGCAGACCTGGGCCGGAGTGCCCGAGAGCGAACTCGAACAGCTCGGCGCGACGCTGTTCGTGAAGACCGTGCACGGGCACCTGTATCCGGAGGCCTGGCGACTGATTCGTGAACACGAAACCGCCGGGCACACACTGGTACTCGTGAGCTCGCTCACCCGGTATCAGGTGCAGCCGGTCGCCGCCGAACTCGGCATCCCGAATGTGCTGTGCACGACCATGGTGGTGCAGGACGGGGTGCTCACCGGGCATGTGGACGGGAAGCCGCTGTGGCGCAATGGCAAAGCCGATGCGGTCCGGCGCTTCGCCGCCTCCCACGATATCGACCTGACCAGCAGCTGGGTGTACGCCGACAGTGCCGCCGACCTGCCGCTGCTGGGGGTCGCGGGGCATCCGGTCGCCGTCAACCCGGACCCGCGCGTGGTGCTCGAAGCCGCCGAAAAGGATTGGCCGGTCCTGCATTTCCGGCCCAGGCAGGCGCCCAAGGCCACCGACTATGCCCGCACCTTCACCGGATTCGGGGCGCTGGTGGGCGGTGCGCTGTTCGGCGTCGCCGCCAAGGCGCACACCAAAGAGCGCAGGCAGATGGCGGATTCGATGATGACCGTCGCCGCCGGCTCCACCCTGCGCGGCACCGGCGTGCGGGTGCGGGTGGTCGGCGCCGAAAATGCCCGCGCCCCACGGCCGGCCGTGTTTCTGTTCAACCACCAGAGCCAATTCGACATCGTGGTCATCGCCGAGGTGCTCGGCGCCGGATTCACCGGCATCGCCAAACGCGAAGTCGCCAACAACCCGCTCTTCGGACCGCTCATGCGCTTCGTGGAGGTCACATTCATCAACCGGGGCGATACCGCCGCCGCCAAGGCCGCCCTGGAGCCGGTGGTCGACACCCTGCGCGGCGGACTGTCCGTCGTGATCGCCCCCGAGGGCACCCGCTCGATGACACCGCGCGTCGGCCCCTTCAAGAAGGGGGCCTTCCACATCGCCATCCAGGCCGGAGTCCCGATCATCCCGGTGGTGATCCGCAATGCCGGCGAAATCTCCTGGCGCAACTCACCTGTCGTCCGCAAGGGCGTCGTAGACGTGGCCGTCCTGCCGCCCATAGACGTCAGCAGCTGGGATCCGGACCACATGGATGATGAAGTGGCACAGGTCCGTCAGCTGTTCGCAGACACCCTGCTGCACTGGCCCGAAGGCCCGTAGTTCTAAACCTGTTTGCCGAACAACAGCTTCCAGGGCATCAGGGCCGACTCCAGCTGTACCTTCAGGCTCATCTTGGACGCGCCCTTGGTGCGCTCCTCGAACCGGATCGGCACCTCCGCGATCGCGATGCCCTTCTTGACGGTCCGGTAGTTCATCTCCACCTGGAACGAGTATCCGTTGCTCTTGATGGAGGCCACATCGATGGCGCGCAGCGTATCGGCCTTCCACGCCTTGAATCCGGCGGTGGCATCCTTCACCCCGAGCCGCAGCAGCAGATTCACGTAGAAGTTGGCCCACGCGGAGAGCGCCTTGCGGTGCCACTTCCACTCGTCGGCCGTGGAACCGCCGGGGACATACCGGGATCCGAGCACCACGCCCGCGTCCGTGGTCTCCAGCTTCTCCAGCATGGCCGGAATCACCTCGGCCGGATGCGAGAGATCGGCGTCCATCTGGATGACCACATCCGCACCCTCGTCGAGCGCCCGGGTGATGCCCGCGATGTAGGCCCTCCCCAGGCCGTCCTTCTCGGTGCGATGCAGCACGCTCACCACATTCGGCAGGTCGACGGCCAGCTTGTCGGCCACCTCGCCCGTGCCGTCCGGCGAATTGTCGTCTACAACCAGCACATGCAGGTCGGCCACCGGTAGCGCGGTCAGGCGCTCCACCGCCACCGGCAGGTTCTCCCGCTCGTTGTAGGTCGGCACCACCACGGTCACCTTCAAGGGTCGCCCTCCCGCTCGATTCTCGCCCGTACACACGTCGGTACGGACGGGCACATCGCTTTTCTGCTCACGGCACCCTACGCGATCCACCTGAGTGGACCGTGAGCGCCCAGGAGCCGAGACTAGCGGGTCGGAGCGACCTCAGTCGTCATCCGCGTCAGCCGCCTTGTTCCGCGCACGGGCAATCTCCAAAGCCCGCTCCGCAGTGGCCTTATCGGGATAGGGCCCCATCCGCCCGCCCACCCAGCACTGCTTGCCCTGCTCCGCCTTCTGATGATCGATGCAGTAGTACCACTGGGTATCCTCGTCAGCCATGAATCCAGCATCTCACCAAGATCAGAATGCCCGGCGGTGAACACACGAAAAAGGCCGCACCTGGGGTGCGGCCTTCTCGGTACTGGTGGCCAGAGCCGGGATCGAACCGGCGACCTTCCGCTTTTCAGGCGGACGCTCGTACCAACTGAGCTACCTGGCCGAAGCACCCGGAACGAATGCCAAGATATAGGTCTGCGACCCTGACGGGACTCGAACCCGCGACCTCCGCCGTGACAGGGCGGCGCGCTAACCAACTGCGCTACAGGGCCTTGCTCTGCTCCACAACAACAGTGTTTCCACCGCTGTACCCCCTACGGGATTCGAACCCGCGCTACCGCCTTGAAAGGGCGGCGTCCTAGGCCGCTAGACGAAGGGGGCCCGCCGGATTTCTCCGGACCGTTACACTCAACGGCTTCCGTTGGGAGCGGAGATAGCTTATGACAGCATCCGCTCGAATCCCAAATCTGCTGGTCAGACTGCCAAATTGAGATCTTCCAGCCGAGCGGAGACCTTCCAGCCGACCCGCCGGAACTCCTCGGTCCACTCGGGAGTCGCGGTGGCTTCCACGATCATCTCGAGCGCCTCGGTGAACCGGGAACGCAGATCGGTCGGACCACCCAGCACATCGGCGATATAGCGCTGGCCCGCCAGGGCCGCCGCCAGCGTGCGGGTGAAGCGATCGACATCGGTGTCGCCGCGCAACTGTTTGTGTTCGGTGGCGCGCACCGCGAGCAGCCGGATGGACCGCCCGAGAATGCGGCCGCCACCGGCCTGGATGTCACGGTAGAACTCCGGCTCGATGATGAGCCGGAACTCGGCCTGGATGATGATGTCGTTCTCGAGCCGCAGGGCGATCTCGTCGATCATCCCGTGCAGCACGTCCAGGGGTCCGAGATCCCCTCTGCCGAGCCATCTTTCAGTGGATACGCGGTAGCGGTCCACAGCCGCTTCCAAGACCGCGCGAGCCAGGTCCTCCTTGGAGTCGAAGTGAAAGTACATGGCGCCCTTGGTGGCGCGTGAACCTTCCAATATGCGGTTGAGCGATGCAGCGGCATAGCCGCTCTTCCCGAACTCAACGGCGGCGGACCGAATGATCGCCGCGCGTGTCCGGCGGGCCCGCTCTTGCTGCCGTGCCATGCTCGAAACGCCTCCGAAGCTAGCTACCGCCGCTGGCTACCCCTGGAGTTCCCAAAGGCGCCCTCGACGCAAAGTTACGTGTCTTTCAAATACTTCAAAACGGGCTTCGCCCGAATTACCAAACTTTTGGTACGAAAAAGCGCGAAAAACTTGAAACACACCAACTGGTATAGTTTTTCCCGCCCGGGTGCGCCGCAGGGGGTGCGCACCCGGGCGTTCTCGTCGTCTGGATCCGCCTCCCGCAGCCTGATCTATTGGAGCCACGATCGGCCGGAACCGCTCGCGACACGTTCGGGCACTTCAACGATAAGCCGAATCCCATGCTGCCGGGGCAATCCCGGTTCTTCAGGAATTCACCAGTCGGTCACCGTACCCGGAATGCGCACCCTGCGTGAGGTGTACCGGAGAGTCAGTTAGCCAGCACGCCCCCTATCGAAAGCCGCAATTCCCCAGCTATCGACTGGGTGAATGGTCCGAAAAGACGAATTCGCCCATATCCCACGGAAGTTCGGCATACCGGACATCTCCGCGGCACCCACCCCGGCCCACGCGGCATCACCACCGGCCCGACGCCGCCAACTCGGCGCCGGTGCTACCCGGTCCCCACCCCCCGCACCAAAATGCTTGCCACACATCACCATTGGATGATATTCACAATCAGGCGAATCGAAACAATCTGAGTGGCAAGGCGATTGCCCCGGAGCAGTACAGCGGTGGTTCCGGCATGCGCGCCCGCGCGCCCGGCCATCGCCCGCCGCCGGACGGAGGCGGGTCGCACCCCTCGTCCGGCCCACGCCTCCGCCCCCGGCGCGCGAGCCCATGCCGTCACAGTCCCCACCGACCGGTCCGAACCCTCACAGCCCCCCATGGTCCCCCCGCGGACCCATCCCATTCCGGCGAAGCGCGAGGGATCGGCACAGCGCGTCAGCCGATCGGCACGGCGCGTCACCCGCCCGCGGACCACGACACGCGCGCACCGCCCGCAGACCAGTCCGACACGCCCCACTCAAACCGGCATGACCAGCGCAAACACACCCTGCCGGAACACAATCGGATACTCGTTTAACACTTGGGCGGGTGAACCACTAAACTGACCGACCGCGCCCCTATAGCTCAGTTGGTAGAGCTACGGACTTTTAATCCGCAGGTCCCAGGTTCGAGCCCTGGTGGGGGCACAGTTGTCGGGGGGCCCGGATCCTATATTCGGGCCCCGCGCCACATCCGCGAATCCGTGGCAATCTGTCCGGATTTCGCCTACCGTGACCGGAGTAGGGCTTTTCCCGGGACCCATCACCACAGGCGGAGTTCATGACTTCCTTCGATGACCTGCTCTCCAATGTGCCCGTCGCACAGATCGCCGACAAGCTCGGCGTCGACGAAGCGACCGCGACCAGCGCCATCAATGCGGCTATTCCGGTGCTCCTGGGCGGATTCCAGGCACAGGCCGGCAACCCCGAGGAAGGCCTGAATCTGGAGGGCGAAGTCGCCAACCAGCCCGCCGGCCTCCTCGATGGCGGCGTCAATATCGATCACGTGGATACGGACTCCGGCGACAAGATCGTCGATCAGACGTTCGGCGCCGAGAAGAACACCGTCATCAGTGCCCTCGGTAATGTCGGTGGCGGCAACGGCCAGGACCTGATGGCCAAGCTGCTGCCCATGCTCGCCCCGATCGTGCTCGCCTATCTTGGTAAGAAGGCAATGGGCGGCGGTGCGGCCGCCGGCAACGAGGCCGCGGCCAGTGGCGGCGGCGGCATCGGCGATATCCTCGGCAGCCTGCTCGGCGGCGCTACCGGCGGCAAGGGCGGCGGCGGTCTCGGGGACATCCTCGGGAAGGCCGTCGGTCAGAACGCCGGCAGCGTGCTCGGCAACGTTCTGGGCGGTTTGCTCGGCAACAAGAAGTGATAAAGCACCCAGAGCCGGTGTGCGGCTAACGAACTGCGGCTCGCGGCGATAGACACAACGCCGCGGGCCGCGTCTTATGACATCTCTCACTAGCCCCGCAATGGCACACGGATGAGTTTCACATCACTCTACGGTGCCGTAAGGTATGGGCCGCGGCGGCAGGCCGGCGAGGGTAGACAGCTGGATCGCAGATATACGAAGGGCTTATTTATGGCAAAGGATCTGACTCAACTCGAGCTACTGGCGGAGTTGGAGCCGGTTGCCGCGGAAAACGTCAACCGCCACCTCTCCATGGCCAAGGAATGGCACCCGCACGATTACGTGCCGTGGGACGAAGGCCGCAATTTCGCCGAAATGGGTGGCGTGGACTGGGATCCGTCGCAGTCGCGGCTGAGCGAGCTGGCCAAGGCGGCCATGATCACCAACCTGCTCACCGAGGACAACCTCCCCTCATACCACCGTGAGATCGCCGAGAACTTCTCCCAGGACGGCGCCTGGGGCACCTGGGTCGGCCGCTGGACCGCCGAGGAGAATCGCCACGGTATCGCCATCCGCGACTACCTCGTGGTCACCCGCGGCGTCGACCCGGTCGCGCTCGAGCAGGCGCGCATGATCCACATGACCAACGGATTCGCCTCTCCCGCCGAGGTATCCGAGATCGACGCCGGCTTCCTGTACTCGGTCGCCTACGTGACCTTCCAGGAACTCGCGACCCGCGTCGCACACCGCAATACCGGCCGGGTCTGCGACGACCCCATCGCCGACCGCATGCTGCAGCGCATCGCCGCCGACGAGAACCTGCACATGATCTTCTACCGGAACATGTGCTCCGCGGCCCTCGATCTGTCGCCGGACCAGACCCTCGATGCCATCACCCTCATCCTGGAGAACTTCCAGATGCCGGGCGCGGGCATGCCCAACTTCCGGCGCAACGGCGTGCTCATGGCCAAGCATGGCATCTACGACACCCGCCAGCACCTGGAGGAAGTCGTGAACCCGGTGCTGAAGAAGTGGCGCATCTTCGAACGCGACGACTTCACCGCCCGCGGCGAACAGACCCGCGAACGCCTCGGCCTCTTCCTGGAGAAGCTGGGCCGGGACGCCACCAAGTTCGAAGAGCAGCGCGACCGCATGCTGGCCCGCGAGGCCGCCAAGGCCGAGAAGGCGCTCGCCAGCACCTCTCGCTGACCCTCGCATTCCGCACGAAGTGCCCCGGACCGGGTATGTGGTCCGGGGCACTTTCGTACCGATGAGACAATGGATGCCGTGACAACGTCGCTCGAAGCCTCCCGAACCGCGCTGCGGATCGGACCGTACCCGGTCGATCCGCCCGTCGTGCTGGCTCCGATGGCCGGTATCACCAATGTCGCCTTCCGCACCCTGTGCCGCGAATTCGGCAGTGCCACCTCGATCTACGTGTGCGAGATGATCACCGCGCGCGCCGTGGTGGAGCGCAATGAGAAGACGCTGCACATGATGTCGTTCGGGCCGGACGAGAGCCCGCGCTCCATGCAGCTGTACGCCGTGGATCCGAAGACCGTCGGCGAGGCCGTGCGCATCATCGTCGGCGAGGGCTGGGCCGACCATATCGACCTCAACCTCGGCTGCCCGGTCCCCAAGGTGACCCGGCTCGGCGGCGGCGCGGCCCTGCCCTACAAGCGGCAGCTCTTCCGCGACATCGTCAAGGCCATGGTCTCCGCGGCCGAACCCGCCGGGGTGCCGATCACCTTCAAATTCCGCATCGGCATCGACGACGAGCACCACACCTACCTCGATACCGGGCGCATTGCCGAGGGTGAGGGCGCGGCCGCCGTCGCCCTGCACGCCCGCACCGCCGCCCAGCGCTACTCCGGCGAGGCCGACTGGACCGCCATCGCGCGGCTCAAGGAGACCGTCACCAGCATTCCGGTACTCGGCAACGGCGATATCTTCAGCGCCGCCGACGGGGTGCGCATGATGGCCGAGACCGGCTGCGACGGCGTTGTGGTCGGACGCGGATGCCTCGGCCGCCCTTGGCTTTTCGCCGAACTGCAGGCCGCACTGCGCGGTGAGCCGCTGCCCGAGGCGCCGAATCTGGGCCGGGTCGGCGAGATTCTGCAACGCCACACCGAACTGCTCGTCGCGCACGACGGCGAGGACAAGGCCATGCGCGATATCCGCAAGCACATGGCGTGGTACCTGATGGGCTTCCCGATCGGCGGCGACCTGCGGCGCAGTTTCGCCACCGTCAGCAGCATGGACCGGCTCATCGAGCTGATCGGGCAGCTCGACCCCACCGTGCCGTTCCCCAAGGACGCCGAGGGCCCGCGCGGCCGCCAGGGCTCGCCCGGCAAGGTCGCCCTGCCCGAGGGCTGGCTCGACGATCCCGAGGATCCCACCGTGCCCTGCGCCGCCGACGTAATGCACAGCGGCGGCTGAGGATTCACCCGTCCCGGCCCACCGGGCCGCCGCTGCCGACCGGCATGAGAATCGCAGGTCAGCGCCACCGCCGGTGACCGCGCCGACCATGTTCCCCGACCGAGGGTCACCGCCCTGGCAGACTGCTCCGGAACAACCTGCCGCGCTGCCGCTCGACTCGCCGAGAATCGGCGTCCGAGCCTCGGCGTGGCGGGACCGGGAACAGGGCGAGCCAAGCCCGGGCGAATTCGCTCCGGGTGGTCCATCGTGGCGAAATCGTTATCATGACGGTCGGCATCGAAAAGCAAAGTGAGGTTCGCTGGTGGGTGACGATCGGTACGGGCGTACGCCACGGCCCGGAGGTCGCGCCCCGTGGGAGCGCTATCCCGCGGATGCCGACGAAGATCAGCCGCGCACCTCCCGCCGATCCCGGCACACCGACAATCCCGATCCGGAATCCGCGCCCATCTCGGTGCAGGATCTGGTCGAACGCGTGGACAGCGAACGCAAGACCCGGCGCCGCCGCCGCGATGACGAGACGCCGGAGACCGGCGGGCGCACAGCGCAATCCGGCGCCGACCCCGCCCGCCGCGCCGCCCCGCCCGATGCCACGGGTGCGCGGCGACCGGCAGCGCCGCCGAATCCCTTCGCCCCCAATACTTCCCGGCACGCGAACGAGGGCACCGGCGCACAGCCCGCCCAGCTGTCCGGAAGCGGCGCACTGCCGCCCGGCATCGGCGCACAGCCGCCGGGTACCGGCGCACAGCGCGCCCTGCCGCCGGAAACGTTGAACGCCACCGGATCCCAGCGCGCCGTCCCGGACCCGGCCGCCGCCGGCGCTGCTCCCGCGGCCGCCACCGGTGCGCGCCCCGCGGTGCCCGCCCCGCCGCGCACCGACCCGACGGCCGATCCGATCACCGAAGAGCTACCCCCGGTCACCGCTCCCCCGCGGGCCAAGCGCCCCAAGCCGTTCCGCGTCACCAAGCAGGTCGAGTCCCCCGCCGACTATCCGACCACCGCGCTGCCGGCCGCAGAACCACCGGCCACACCGCCGCCAGCCACCGCACTGCCGACCCCCGTAGGCGCAAAACCGTTGTCCCGCTTGGCCGCCGGACGCAGGCGCAAATCTCGGCGGCTGCGGCTGGCCGGGCGGTCCGCGCTCGCGCTGTTCGCGGTGATCGCCATGCTCATCACCGGCGGCGGCTGGAGTTACCTGCGCGCCAAGGACAATAACTTCCAGCAGGTGTCCGCGCTGGAACCCGACTCCCCCGATGTGGTCGACGCCGACGGCCAGACCGGTGACGAGAACTTCCTCATCGTCGGCACCGATACCCGCGCCGGCGCCAACTCCCAACTCGGCGCGGGCACCGAGGACGATGCCGAGGGCGCCCGGTCCGACACCGTCATGCTGGTGAACATTCCGGCCAACCGCGCGCGCGTGGTCGCCGTATCGTTCCCGCGCGATCTCGATGTCAGCCGTCCGGTCTGCGAAGGCTGGAACAATGACAAGGCCACCTACACCGGCGAGAACTTCCCGTCCGCCATCGGCGACAAACTCAATGCCACCTATGCGCTCGGCGGGCCGAAATGCCTGACCAAGGTGATCACCAAACTCTCCGGGCTCAAGATCAATCACTTTGTCGGCATCGACTTCTCCGGTTTCGAATCCATGGTCGACGTGGTCGGCGGCGTCGAGGTCTGCACCACCAAACCACTCGTCGACGACATTCTCGGCACGGTGCTCACCACCCCGGGCAAGCAGATCATCAACGGCTCCACGGCTCTGGACTATGTGCGCGCCCGGCACGTGCAGGGTGAGGAGCGCAGCGACTACGACCGCATCAACCGGCAGCAGCGCTTTCTGTCCTCACTGCTGCGCAGCGCGCTCTCCAGCAAGGTGCTCTTCGATCCGGGCAAGCTGAACGGATTCATCGACGCCTTCGCCCAGCACTCGTTCATGGACAATGTGAGCACCAAGGATCTGCTCATGCTCGGGCGCTCCATGCAGAAGGTGCAGGCCGGCGCCATCACCTTCCTGACCGCGCCCACTGCGGGCACCACGACCTACGGCAATGAGATTCCGCGCGAATCCGATATCAAGGCCATCTTCCGCGCCGTCATCGACGACCAGCCGCTGCCCGGTGAGAAGAAGGCCGATCCGGTCACCACCACCTCGGCGGCGCCGGTCGCCGCGCCGAAGCTGATGGCCGTCGACCCGAGCACCGTCTCGCTGCAGGTCTCCAACGGTTCGGGCGTCGCGGGCGTCGCCTCCACCGCCGCAACCAAACTCGCGAATCAGAGCTTCCAGATCTACAGCACCGGCAATTACGCGGACGGCACCTCACCCAAGACCACCGTCCGCTACTCCACCGGGCACGAGGCCGCGGCGGCCACCGTCGCCAGCTCCCTCCCGGGCGCGACCCTGGAACCGGCGAGCGGGCTGGGCAGCATTGTCGAGGTGGTGCTCGGCACCGACTACGCGGGCACCGTGCGCGCGCCGACCGCCTTCGGCCAGCCGCTACCCGATATGCCGACCGATGCCGGTGGCGCCAGTGCGGCACCGGTCACACTGCCGTCCGATCTGGAGCATGTGAACGCGGCGGACGACACCTGCAAGTAGGCGGCTGGTCGCACCCGGCCGACGTGCGGCGACTGTGCCGCAACCAACCGGCACCGATGATTCACCCACCGTTGGTGACTTGGTCAGCGGCTACCACTAATGTCTTGTTTCATGCGTGTCATCTACAACGAACAAATGGCCGAGCTCGCCGATCTGCTCGGCGGCATGGCCGGGCTCGCCGGATCGGCTATGGAGCGTGCGACCAATTCGCTGCTCAATGCCGATCTCGAGCTCGCGGAGCAGGTGATCACCGAGTACGACCGCATCGCCGAGATGATCCAGCTGGCCGAGGAGAAGGCCTTCGCGCTGCTGGCGCTGCAGGCTCCCGTTGCCGGCGATTTGCGCCAGGTGGTCAGCGCGATCCAGATCGTCTCCGATGTGAATCGCATGGGCGTGCTCTCGCTGCACGTGGCCAAGATGACGCGGCGGCGCTTCCCCAATCACGCCGTCCCCGCGGCCGTGAACAGCTACTTCGCCGAGATGGGCCGCATCGCGGTCAAGATGGGCGCCACCGCCAAAGAGGTGCTGGAGACCCGCGATCCCGATCGCGCGGCCAAGCTCACCGATGACGACGAGGCGATGGACGATCTGCGCAAGCATCTGTTCACGCTGATCATGGACCGCGACTGGCAGTTCGGCGTCGCGGCGGCCGTGGACGTGGCGCTGCTGGGCCGCTACTACGAGCGCTTCGCCGACCACGCCGTGGAGATCGGCCGTCGCGTCGTCTTCCTCGTCACGGGTGTGCTTCCGCCCGACCCGGATTCGGAGAAGGAAAGCATCTGACCACTCTCGTAGCTCTCAGGGGCAAGCCCCTGAAACCCCACGAGATCTGAACGCCCTCCGGCGCTCGCACACGACACGGTGCGGGCGCCGGAGGTGTATCAAGACCGGCTGGTCGAATCCTCCACCGCGCCAACCTGATCGGACTCCGCAGCTGCCGGATCGGCTGCCGCGGTATCGTTCTCGCGCCAGCCCAGCAGTACCGACGGGAGACGTTCGGCCCGCCACGGCAGCGCCAGCGCCACCACGATCGCGGCCACCACCAGGGTGCCCACCGCGACATACGAGGCCGCTTGCGAACCCTCCAGGGCGGCGACCTTCATGGCGTGGATGAGATCCGCTTTCGCCGGGGCGAGTAGCGGATTCACCGGCGCTTTCACGATTTCCAGCACGCTGATCGGCGTATTGCCCGCCAATTCCTTCTGCTGCGGATTCATGATCTGCGCGGGAATCCCGGCGATCCGGCCGCTCACATGCGCGGCGTAGATCGACGTCATGATCGAACCCAGTACGGCCACGCCGAGCGCGCCACCGACCTCGCGCGTGGTGTCGTTGACCGCCGAACCCGCGCCCGCCTCATCCAAAGGCACGGAGCCCATGATGGATTCGGTCGCCGGGCCCTGCACCACCGCGAAGCCCAGGCCCATCAGAATCATGGACACGACCACCGGTCCCACGTACTCGGTGTCGACCGTGGTGCGCCCGGCGATGTACATGGCCACCGCGAGAATGAGCAGCCCGCTCACCACCATGGCCGTGGTGCCGAACCGCTGCGCCATCATGGTCGCGATCGGCGCGCCGAATCCCACCGCCACCGCGAAAGGCAGTGAGTGGATACCGAATTCGAGCGGCGTCAGCTCCTTCACACCCTGGAAGTACTGGGTGATCAGGAACAGGAAGCCGAAGGCGGCGAAGTAGGAGACGGTGATCGCCAGCGACGGCAGCGCGAACCGGCGATTGCGGAACAGCCGCATATTCAGCACCGGAGACGCCACCCGCAGCTCCCAGCCCACGAACACCGCCAGGGTGATGATCGAAAGCAGGTATCCCGCAAGGCTTTGCGCCGACAGCCAGCCGTGCTTGGGCGCCTCGATGATCGACCAGACCAGTGCGGTCACACCCACCAGCGACAGCACGATGCCGATGCGGTCCAGCCGGGCCACATGATCGGCACGCGATTCCGGAACCGTGATCAGCACTGCCGCAATGGCGATGAGCGCCACCGGGACATTGATCCAGAACACCGAATGCCAGGAGAAGTACTCCAGCAGCCAGCCGCCGATGGTCGGCCCGATGGCGACGGCCATCCCGGCCATGGCCGTCCACGCCGCCACCGCCGCGGCACGCTGGCGCGGCTCGGTGAAGATATTGATCAGCAGGGCCAGGGTCGCAGGGAAGACGACCGCCGCGAAGACGCCCATGCCCGCGCGGGCGGCAATGACCTGTCCCAGCCCGGAGGAGAGCGCGCCCGCCGCCGACATGACCGCCACACCGGCCAGGCCGATAACCATGAACCGCCGCCGCCCGAACCGGTCGCCGAGATGACCCATGGCGAGCAGCAGTCCCGAGAAGGCCAGCGTGAATGCGTCCACAATCCACTGCAGGCCGCTCATATCGGCCTGCAGCTGCACCGCCATGGACGGCAGCGCCACATTCACCAGCGTGTTGTCCAGCACCACAAGTAGTTCCGCGAGGCAGATCGCCACCAGAGCGGCAATCCGCCCCCGCTGACTCAACCCCGATGTTGTCGCCCGGCCGGATTCCCGGCTCGCCATTGACACCGTCATCTCGGCACCTCCTTAGTAGACCGATCGGTTTACCTACCCGAGCAGACTATCTGTGACCGAGAGTTGCACACAATCCCCCACGCCCCATATGACGCAGGCCACACCCCGTTCCGGGGTGCGACCCCGGGCTAGGTAGCCCGGGGTCGCTGAAGAGCTGATGCCGGCATCCGACCTGCTGAGGCCGACATTCAGGCCACCGATCACCGAGCCGGGCAGCAGGCCACCCAGCTCGAACCTTCGGCCCGATATCAGGGGTGCAGGGCTCGGAAGACGCGGTAGAGCTCGAATTTGTCTTCGAAGCCGATGCCGGGGGTGTCGGTGAGGTGGAGCCGGCTGTGCTCGATGCGCGCGTCATCGGCGAAGCCGCCGGTGGGCTGGAACTCGCCCGGATAGGACTCGTTGCCGCCCAGCCGCAGGGCAGCGGCAATATGCAACGAGAACTGGTGGCCACCGTGTGGAATGCAGCGGCGGGCGGACCAGCCGTGCGCGCGCAGCATGTCTTGAATGCGCAGGTACTCCACCAGCCCGTAGCCGAGTACCGGATCGAACTGCAGGTAGTCGCGGTCCGGGCGCATGCCCCCGTATCGGAGCAGATTGCGCGCGTCCTGATGCGAGAAGAGGTTCTCGCCGGTGGCCAGCGGGCCGGGGTACCGCTCGGACAGCGTCGCGTGCAGGGCGAAATCGAGTGGATCGCCGGGTTCCTCGTACCAGCGCAGGCCGTACGGCTCGAGTGCGCGGCCGTAGGCCAGGGCGGTATCGAGGTCGAAGCGGCCGTTGGCGTCCACGGCCAGCCGCGAGCCGTCGCCGCCGAGCACCTCCAGCACGGCCTCGACACGCTTGACGTCATCGGCCAGCGGCGCACCGCCGATCTTCATCTTGACGACGTCGTAGCCCTGTGCGAGGAAGCCCCGCATCTCCTCCTGCAGCTGCGCCGGCTCCTTGCCCGGCGCGTAGTAACCGCCTGCGGCATAGACGAATACGTCATCGTCGGGCTCACCGAGACCGTAGTGGCGGACCAGCCAGCGATACAGCGGCAGCCCGGCCAGCTTGGCATTCAGATCGAACAGCGCCATATCGATCACGCCGACGGCCACCGAGCGTTCGCCGTGCCCACCCGGTTTCTCATTGCGCGTCATGAGGTTCCAGGCCCGCGCGGGATCGATGAAGGAACCGTCCTCGGTCTCCAATTCCTCCGGCGCGGCGCGCAGGAGCCGCGGAATCACCCTGCGGCGCAAGATCTCCCCCGCGCTGTAGCGGCCGTTGGAATTGAAGCCGTAGCCCACCAACGGTTTTCCGTCCCGCAGGACATCACTGACCACCGCGACGATGGAACAGTCCATGGCGCTGAAATCGATGAAGGCATTGCTCATCGACGAGCTGATCGCCACGGTGCCTTCGTGAATGGCGACAATACGAGGCATATCTACACTCCTTGAACGTTTTTCGGGCGATATCCGAGGGCGGCGACCGCGCGCACGGGATCCAGCCCGTCCGGCTCCCAGCGCGCGACGACCACGGTGGCCACCGCATTGCCGAGCACATTGGTCAAAGCCCTGATGAGAGAAAGGAATCGGTCCACCGACAGCACCAGTGCCAGCCCGGCGACGGGCACCAGCGCGGTGGCCGCCACGGTATTGGCGAGGGTGATGAAGGCCGAACCGCTGATCCCCGCGGTGCCTTTGGACAGCACCAGGAAGACCAGGAACAGGCCCAGCTGATCACCGGCACTCAATGGAATGCCGTACACCTGCCCGATGAACACCACGCAGATCGGCACCACCACCGCGACGCCGTCCAGGTTGAACGAGAACCCGGTGGGCACCACCAGGCCCACCACACTGCGACGGCAGCCGGCGTCCTCCAGGCGCTGCATCAATTGCGGCAGAACGGCTTCCGACGAGGAGGTGCCGAGCACCACCAGCAGCTCCCGGCGCAGGGTGCCGATCAGGCGCAGCAGGGAGAACCGCGCCAGCCGCGCCACCGAACCCAGCACCACGATCACGAAGAACACGAGAGCCAGCGCGGAAACGGCCACCAGCCGCATCAGCGCCGTCAAGGTCTCCGGCCCGTACTTGCCGACCGTGGCCGCCACCGCGCCGAACGTGCCGATGGGTGCGAGCAGCATGATCATCCGGATCATCCGGAAGAACACCTCGGTCAGTTTGGTGCAGGCGGCCAGAATCGGTGTGGTGACGCCTGTCGGCAGCCGCAGCAGCGCGATGGCGAAGAGCACCGCGAAGATGAGCACCTGAATGATGTGCCCCGTCGCAAAGGCATTGACAGCATTGTCCGGCACCACATCGGCGAGGAATGCGCCGAACGAGGTGTTCGCCGCATCCCCCTTCACATAGTTCGAGATATCACCCGATGCGTGGCCTGGACGCGCAACGCCCGCGCCGGGCCGGAGCAGATTGACCGCCAGCAGCCCGATCAGCATGCCCAGGGTGGTGACGATCTCGAAGTACACCAGGGCGCGCACCGCGATCCGGCCCACCGCCTTCAGCCCGCCGGTCGCCACGATCCCGGTGACGGTCACCAGAAACACGATCGGAGCGATCAGCATCTGGATGAGAGCGATGAAAGCCTGTGCCACCGGCTGCATATTCGACGCGGCAGCCGGGGCGACCATCCCGAAGATTGCCGCCGCCACAGCCGCGACGAGCACCTGGAAGGTGGTATTGGTGAGGACTCTGCGCCAGCGCGGCGGCCGGGCCTCGGAGTCCGGCGCGGTATCGAGTGCGGTAGTGCTCATGCGACCCCACCGCCCGGATTCACTCGGGCCGAACGAGAGTGGAGCGGAGCGCCGCTCGATCCACGGTGAGCCCGAGTCCGGGCCGATCCGGGACCGTGAGCATGCCGTCGACCGGTTCCGGCGCATCCGGGAACAGCAGCTTGCCGACCTGCACCATGCCCAGATGCCACTCCAGCAGCCAACCGTTCATGAGACCGGCCAGGGTGTGCAGATTGAACAGCGGCCAGCCGCCGCCGTGCGCCACCGGCAGGTTGTAGATCTGCGCGAGGTGCGCGGCCTTGCGGGCCTCGGTGAAGCCGCCGCAGTAGCAAACATTCGGCTGCAGGATATCGACGGCGCGCTGTTCGACCAGCTCGCGCAAGCGCCAGCGATGCCCCTCCATCTGACCGGCCGCCAGCGGAATCGTGGTGTGCGCCCGCAGATCCGCCATAGCCCGCGCGTCGTTCTGATGCAGTGGCTCCTCGAACCAGGTGAGGTGCTGATCTTCCACCGCGCGGCACAGGAATTTGGCCTCGACCGGCGTGAAAAGATAGTTGGCGTCGATCATCAGGTCGATATCGTCGCCGATCTCCTTGCGTACAGCTCGAATTCGAGCCGCATCCTCACGCCAGCCGCCCGGGTCCACGGCGACTACCGATTTCAATGCCGTAAAGCCCTGGTCCAGTTGCAGTCTCGCCGCAGCGGCCAGCGTTTCCCGGTCGTACTGCGGGAATCCGAAGGTCACATACACCGGAACCTGTGTGCGCGCACCACCCAGCAGACTGGCAACCGAGCGGCCCGCGACCTTGCCCTTGATATCCCACAGCGCGATATCCAGCAGGGACAGCGCACTGGACACCACACCCGTCATGGCACGCGGATTCAGTGTCCGCCAGACCCTTTGATGGACGGCCTCGATCTCCAGCGGGTCCATGTCCATGACCGCGGGCAGGAAGTGCTCGTGGAGCGCCACCACCACCGCCCTGGCCAGGAAGTGCCCCGTCAGCGCGACGCCGGTGACCCCCTCATCGGTCTCCACTTCACAGAAGACGAATTCCTTCTGCTCCTCCCGGCCGTACCCGCGCACCTGCTCGGTCAGCAGCGGCACATCGATCGAGGTGGTGTGCACACCGGCACGAATGTCTTTGATCCTCATCCCGTCCTCCTTCTTTTCGCTCGGACGGTGAATCGAGTGTGCGCGCAGAAATTGTCAACTGTCAACGATTTGCAATCGACAGTTGACTATGCGAGGATTCGGTCCGACCTGTCCATGCGGTGAGCGAGTGGAGTCCATGACCGAGCACGTGGAGGCGATCAACGCCCTGCAACAGCGAGTGGCCGAGCGCCAGGCCACCTCGCTGCTACAGCTGATCGCCGGAGAACTCGAGCAGATGATCATCCGGGGTGAGCTACGCGGCGGCGACCGCGTCAACGAATCCGCGCTCGCCACCCAGCTGGGCACCAGCCGCGGCCCGGTCCGCGAGGCGCTGCGGCAGCTCGAATACAGCCGCCTCGTCGAATTCCGCACCAACCGCGGCATGTTCGTGCGCGAGATGTCGGTCGACGAAGCCGCCCAGCTCTACGACATCCGGGCCACACTCTTCGGCCTCGCGGGCCGGCTGGCCGCTGACCGGGCCACTCCGGAGGCATTGGAAGCCCTGCGCGCCAAGGTTTCCCGGCTCGACGAGGCAGTTCCCCTCGTCGACGACTACTACCCCCGAAATGTCGAGCTACATCGGGATCTTGTTGCCCTGTCCGGCAATCCACGCCTGGTCGAGCTCTACGGCGACGTCTCCAAGGAACTGCACCTGTTCCGCCGCCACGGCCTGGAAACCGAAACCGCCCGGCACACCTCGAACTGCCAGCATGCCGAAATCCTCGACCGCCTCGCACACGCCGATGCCGCGGCGGCCGGAAGCCTCATGGAGGCCCACATTCTCTCCGGCAAGAAGCGCATGCTCGCCGCCGTCCGCGACTGAAGCAGCCCCGCACCCGGAAACCCTTGCCGCACAGGCCCTGACACAGCGCTGCCCCGGGCTGAAGAGCCCGGGGCAGCGCATGAGTACGGAGGCGGAAATCTCCTAGCCGAAACGACCGGAGATGTAATCCTCGGTCTGCTTCGTCGACGGGTTGGAGAAGATCTTCTCGGTCTCGTCGATTTCGATGAGACGGCCGGGCTTGCCCTGCGCCTCGAGGTTGAAGAAGGCGGTCTGATCACTCACGCGGGCAGCCTGCTGCATATTGTGCGTGACGATGACGATCGTGTACTCCTTCTTCAGCTCGGAGATCAGATCCTCGATCGCGAGCGTGGAGATGGGGTCCAGGGCAGAACACGGCTCATCCATGAGCAGCACGTCCGGGGACACCGCGATGGCACGCGCGATGCACAGACGCTGCTGCTGACCACCCGAGAGTCCGCCGCCCGGCTTGTCCAGCCGGTCCTTGACCTCGTTCCAGAGGTTGGCGCCGCGCAGCGAGCGCTCGGCGACCTCGTCGAGCTCCTTCTTGCCGCGCACGCCCTGCAGCTTGAGCCCGGCCACCACATTGTCGCGAATGGACATGGTGGGGAACGGGTTCGGCCGCTGGAACACCATGCCGATGGTGCGGCGCACGCCGACCGGATCCACGGTCGCGCCGTAGATGTCCTCGCCGTCGAGCAGCACCGCGCCCTCGACGCGCGCCTCCGGCGTCACCTCGTGCATGCGGTTCAGCGAGCGCAGCACCGTGGACTTACCGCAGCCCGACGGACCGATGAACGCGGTCACGGAACGCGGCAGCACGGTCAGCGACACATCCGAGACGGCGTGGAACTTGCCGTAGTAGATGTTGATGTCTTTGAGATCGATCCGCTTGGCCATCAGTCTTTTCCGTTCGCTCTATCGGTTCCGCGTGAGCAGCTTGTTGACCCCGGCGGCGGCCAGGTACAGCAGCGCGATGATCAGGATCAGCGTCAGCGCCGCGCCCCAGACCCGGGCCCGGCCGGCCGGCTCCGGATTGGCCAGCTCCTGGTACATGAGCAGCGGGAGCGAAGCCATATTGCCGTTGGTGAGATCGAAATTGATCGATTTGGAGTAGCCGACCAGCACCAGCACCGGTGCGGTCTCGCCCATGACGCGCGCCACGGCCAGCAGCATGCCGCTGATCATGCCAGGCGCGGCGGTCGGAATGACGATGCGCACGATCGTTTTCCACTTCGGAACTCCGAGCGCGTACGCGGCCTCGCGCAGCTCGTCCGGCACCAGCTTGAGCATCTCCTCGGTGCTGCGTACCACCACCGGCAGCATGAGCAGCACCAGGGCCAGCGATACCGCGAAGGCGCTCTGTGGGAAGCCGAAGGTACCGATCCACAGCGCGAAGATGAACAGCGCCGCCACGATCGACGGCACACCGGCCAGAATGTCCACCATGAAGGTGGTGGTCTTGGCCAGCCAGCCGCGACCGTATTCGACCAGGTAGACCGCGGCCATAATGCCCAGCGGCACCGCGATCACCGCGGCCACCGCGGACTGCGCGATGGTGCCGTAGATGGCGTGGTACACACCACCCGAACTCTGTTCGGGCAGTACACCCTTCTGCGACTTCGTCCACCAGTCCAGCGAAGCGATGGCGTGCCAGCCGTTGTCGATGACGGTGTAGAGCACCCAGAGCAGCGGCACCAGCGCCAGCAGGAAGCACGCCCACACCACACCGGTGGCGAGGTTGTTGCGAATACGGCGGCCGGGGCTGACATGCCGGAAGGTCGGAGCCTTGACCGGCTTGTCCAGTGTGGCGGTCATCCGTTCACCTTCCCGCCGGCCACCAGCCGGGCCAGTGCATTGACCACGAAGGTCAGCGCGAACAACACGAAGCCGGCGGCGATGTACGCGCCGGTCGGCAGCTTCGAGCTGAATTCCGAAGCGGCCGAAGCGATTTTGGAGGCGAAGGTGTAGCCGCCGTCGAACAGCGACCACTTGCCGGCCTGCGAGGAGGTGCGCAGCACGATCAGCACCGCGATGGTCTCACCGAGCGCACGGCCGAGGCCGAGCATGGAACCCGCGATCACACCGGAGCGGCCGAAAGGCAGCACGGTCAGCCGCACGACCTCCCACTTGGTGGCGCCGAGCGCCTGCGCCGCCTCGATCTGCGAACGCGGTGTGAGACCGAACACCTCACGGCTCACCGAGGTGATGATCGGCAGGATCATCACCGCCAGCACAATGCCCGCGGTGAAGATGGTGCCGCCACCGGCAATGCTGACATCACCGTCTTTGAACAGGAACAACCAGCTCAGGTTGTTGTTCAGGAACGTCTGAAGCGGCTCCAGCTTGGGAGCCAGCATCAGAAATCCCCAGAGACCGAACACGATCGACGGCACCGCCGCCAGGAGGTCGACAACCGCGGAGAACGGACGCGCCAGCACCTTCGGCGAATACTGCGTCAGGAACAACGCGATACCCACACCGATCGGCACCGCGATCACCAGCGCGAACAGCGAACTCAGCACCGTGACCATGAACAGGTCCTTGATGCCGAACTTCAGATTGTTCGCATCCGAGGTATTGAACTCGGAGGTGGTGAAGAAGTTCGCCTTGTTCGCCATCACCGAGGGCCAGGCCCGGATGAGCAGGAACAGGGCGATCAATGCGATCGCGGCGACGATGACTCCGCCGGCCGCCGTGGCCGCCGAGCGAAATGCGAACTCCGCACCGTACTTCGTGGGGGCCTTGCGCCCAGTGGCCGCGATGGTGCTGGGTTCGGTCGACATGATCGCAGTATCCCCCGGCGTCTGGGTGCCGCCCTCCGACGGGCCGGTCATTTCGGACAGGCCCGCCGGGGACTTTTCATCGTGCACGGTCATCGTCTTACTCTCGGATCAGTCGATCAGGAGATGGCGTTGATCGCGGTGGTGAGCTTGGTCTTGAACGAGTCCGGCAGCGGCACGTAGCCCTGATCCGCCAGACCGGTCTGGCCGTTGCCCACAGCCGAGGTCAGGAACGCCTTGACAGCCTTCGAGGTGTCCGCGTCGCTGTACTTGGAGCAGACGATCTCGTAGGTGGCCAGCATGATCGGGTAGGCGCCACCGGTGGTGGGCTTGTAGATCGAGCTGTTGTCCAGCACCAGGTCGTTGCCCTGACCGGAAACCTTGACCGCGTCGATCGCCTTGGCGGCGGTCTCCGGGGTGAGGTCGACCGGCTTCGGGTCGTTCGAGGTCGCGGCGGTCAGCACGCGGGCGGTGGACAGCTTCTGCGCCTTGGCGAAGGACCACTCGGTGTAGGTGATCGTGTTCTTGGTGTTCGCGATAGCGGCCGAGGTGCCGTCGCTACCCTTGGCACCCTCGCCGACGCCACCCTGGAACGCCTTGCCGGTGCCCTTGGTCCACGCGCCGGCCGACTCCAGGTACTTCTGGAAGTTGTCGGTGGTGCCGGACTCGTCGGAGCGGAAGATCACGCCGATCTTGTCCGAAGGCAGCTTGTCGGCCTTGGCTGTGTTCAGCGCCTTGATGTGGGCGTCGTCCCAGGTGCTGATCTCACCGTCGAAGATCTTCGCCATGGTCGGCGGATCGAGGACCAGGTCGTCGATGCCGGGCACGTTGTAGGCGACCGCGATCGGGCCGAAGACCGTCGGCAGATCCCAGGCCGGGCTGCCACAGCGGGCGGCAGCCTTGTCCGGCTCACCCTTCTTGGCGTCCAGCGGTGAGTCGGAGCCCGCGAAATCGGTCTGGCCGCCGAGGAATTCGTTCACACCCGCACCGGAACCGGATGCGGTGTAGTCCAGCTTGGCACTGCCGCAATTAGCCTCGTAGGCGGCGACGAAACGGTCCATCGCGTTCTTCTGGGCGGTCGAACCACTGGCCTTCAGAGCCGACTTGCCGCCACAGGCGACGTCGATCTTCGAAGCACCCGTGGTCGAGTCGTTGTTATCGCTGCCACAGGCGGACAGGGTCAGGGTGCCGGCAACTGCCAACACGCCGAGCAGGGCGCTGCTGCGCTTGAGATTCACCAATTCCTCCGGGAATCACGTTGCACGTTCGACCCCTCAACGGTCGGACGGGCGTGATGTGGCGGCTGTTCGCTGCGAACTAGCGCACCAGGCAGCTGAATGCTGCCCAAAAGAAACGTAAGGGCGGCTGGTAGCCAACTGGACCTGGGAAGGTGAACTGGAGATGAACAACCCGGCGCGATTGCACTGCACGATATGTGACATTTGCCGCATCGTTGCAGAGCATGCCGGTGAGTGGGACGGGGACTGGTTACGAGCCCGCCGCGTAGGCCACGTCCACATGGGCCGGTCCGAACCCGAGCTTCGTATAGGTATTCACCGCGGCGGCATTGTCGGCCTCGGTATAGAGCAGCACGGCGCCCAGTCCGCGGTCCCGGAGATAGTGCAGCCCGGCCAGCGTGAGCAGGCGTCCCAGCCCGCGGCCCTGCGCCTGCGGATCGACGCCGACGACATAGACCTCACCGATGTGCGGGTCCTCGTCGAAATGCACCTTGGTCCAATGGAAGCCGAGGATGCGATCGGGATCGGCCGGATCGAAGGCGAGGAAGAGACCCTTGGGATCGAACCAGGATTCCGCGCGGCGCGCCTCGATATCGCGCTCGGTCCAGGCGCCCTGTTCCGGATGCCAGGAGAAGGCGGCGCCATTGACCCGCAGGATCTCGGCATCATCGGAAGGCCCGGCGTAGGTACGCAATTCGAGTCCGGCCGGAATGACCAGTTCCGGTAGCTCAGGAGTAGCCAGATCGCGTCGCATCTGCCAGAGTTCGCGCGCCACCCGCAGTCCGAGCCGAGCCGCGACCGCCTGCGCGGGCGGCAGATTCCCGTGTGCCCAGACCCGGGCGTCCGGGCCGCCGGCCGCCAGTGCGGCAGCGACCAATCCCGCGCCGAGGCCCTGCCGGCGAAAGCGCGGATCGACCGCGACCTCCGCCATGGCCGGATGTTCTCCGTGCGCCGGAGCCACATTCGCGTACCCGGCGACCGCACCGTCCCACTGCTGCACCAGATGCTCCGCCGGAACATCGGCGGCCAGGGACAGCACCGCCTGTTCCGATACCGGCGCAACGCCGTCCGCGACAGTGGCCCGCTCCAGGACCCCCCGCACCTCCGCCGCGGTCTCGAGGGACAGCCGGCCGGTGCTGGAGATCATCAGATAATGCCGTTCGCCGAGGTCAATTCGGAGTCGTCGGTGCCGTCGGACTCGGGGAAGGCGGGCGCGGGCGCCTCGCTCTTCGCACCGCTGGCACGTGCCGGGCGCACCGCCTTGTAGCCGACATTGCGGACCGTGCCGATGAGCGATTCGTATTCGCTACCGAGCTTGGCGCGCAGCCGTCGCACATGGACGTCCACGGTGCGGGTGCCACCGAAGAAGTCGTAGCCCCAGACCTCTTGCAGCAGCTGAGCGCGGGTGAACACCCGGCCTGCATGCTGCGCGAGGTATTTGAGTAGCTCGAACTCCTTATAGGTGAGGTCGAGCGGGCGACCGCGCAGCCGGGCGGTGTAGGTGCCCTCGTCGATCACCAGCTCACCGAGGGTGATCTTGCCGGTGTTCTCCGGACTCGCAGCGCCACCGTTGCGTGCGACCAGCAGTCGCAGGCGGGCGTCCAGCTCGGCCGGACCCGTCCCGGGCAGCAGGATGTCATCCAGTCCCCAGTCCGCGTTCACCGCAACCAATCCGCCTTCGGTGAGCACCGCTACCACCGGCACCGACGATCCGGTGCTACCCAGCAAACGACACAGACCGCGCGCGGCGGCCAGATCGGTGCGGGCATCGACCAGCGCTACATCGGCGGAACCGGCCTCGAGCAGGGACGCCACCTCGGTCGGCGCAGGCCGCACATGGTGCGGCAGCAACGCGAGCGACGGCAGCACCGCCTCGGGGTTGGGGTCGGAGGTCAGCAGGAGCAGCTCCATGGAGGGCCCTCCATCCCATCTGGCATGTGTGTGGCAACTGCTCTGTATGCCACGACTCCATGCTGGTTATCACAGGTAAGTCGGTTGCTACATTAGCGCGTCCGGACCGACAGCCACGCAATCCGGGCAGCGCAACGGCCTCTGGCTATTCAGAGATCACACCTCTGGCTATTCGGAGAGCACACAGCGCGCCCTCGAGAAGGGCCGCCGCTGCGCCCGGCGACGGGCACATCTGTCGTCGCCCGGGGCGGCGGAAGATAATGTGCCCGTATGGGTAACTCACCGGGCACGCCCGAAACCCAGCCCCGCGTCCAGCCGCCGGTCCTCGACGAGACCGCCGCGGCTGCCGTGCGCCGGCCGGAGTCACGGCGTGGCGGGCTGCGCGGAATGGCCGTCCGGAGGCTGATCATCACACTGCTCTGCCTGGCAGGGCTGGCCGTGGTGCTGGACTTCGGGGTGGCGGCGTATTCCGAGTACCGGGTGTCGCGGTTGCTACGCGACGGTTCGAATCTCAGCGCGGATCCGGAGGTCACCATCCACGGATTCCCGTTCACGGCCCAGGCGCTCGACGACGAGTACAAGAACGTCGACATTCGCGCGCGTGCCATGCGGCCCGATATCCCGGGCGAGATCATGGTCGAGGCGAATCTGAAGGGTGTGCACCTATCGCTGCGCAATCTGGTCGACGGCGAGGTGCGCGGAGTGCCGGTGGACAATGTCGAGGCGCGCATGCGAATCGAGCCGGTCGAGCTGGGACGGCTGTTCAAGATTCCCAATCTGCAGGTGTTCGGCCCGCCCGCCGACAAGTCCGACGGCACCGGCGGCTCCGGCGGCTCCGGCATGACCACCGCGGGCGCGATCATCCTGAACGGCACAATTCCGCTGTCGGACTCCGACATTCCCGCGGTACCGGGCACCAAGGGCGAGACCGTGAGCGTGCTGGCGGATCTGCGACTGGTCGACGATCAGGTCCGGATCACCGCCACCGATATCTATCGCGGGCCGGGCGCCGCCACCCAGACCAGCGACGCCTCGCCCGTCACCGTGATTCCGGAATCGGACAAGGCCCGGGTGCTGGCACTGTTCACCCGGACCATCGATACCCGCGATCTGCCCTTCGGCGTGCACCCGCAGAAGGTGGAGGCCAGTGGCGGCCAGATCGTGGTGGAGGGCAAGGGCAGCGATGTGACCGTCGATCTGGACAGGTTGCAGCAGCCGTGATCGCGCTCGGAGTGCTCGCCGCCGTACTCGTGGCCGCCGCGGGTATCGGAATCCTGGTGCGCCGCAACGAGGGTCGTGTCCGTGACAGCGCACCCGCGGTGGTCGTGCCCGAAAGCGGGCGCTCGGCACTCCTTTCCGAGGCCGGTGTGATCGCGGGCCGTCCCACGGTGCTGCATTTCTCCGCGGACTGGTGCGGTCCGTGCGCGGCCGTGCGCCGGGTGGTCGCCGCGGCGGTGGCCGAACTGTCCACCGCCGCGGCTCCCCCGCTGGACCTCGAGGTGGATATCGACGCGAATCCGGCGTTGGCGCGCGAGCTGAACGTGCTGTCGCTGCCGACGACTTTCCTGCTGGACGCCACAGGGCAGGAAAGGTTCCGAATTGCCGGCGTTCCAAAAGCGCCCGATTTGCGCAGGTCACTGGCCGAATTGGCGGGATCCGGCAGATCCGAGTGACCAGTATTACGGACCCCGGGTCCAATTTCCCCCGAAAATTGGGTAAACTTCCTCTCGTGCAAACCAACCTCGAGCTGATGCTCACCCGACGCCGCACAGTTGACCTGTGCCGGCTCGGTGGTTGTTGCTGCCTGTGCCGCTAGCCGGTCGGCCTTTCGCGTTCCCCTTTTCTTCGCGCCGACCGGGTGTGTCCCGCCGTATGAGAGATCGTGTCGATCCTCCGGCGAAATGACCGATAGACCTCATCGCGCAGGAGTACGCATGTCGAACCCGAATCCCACCAGGCCGCCCGCCGGGCAGGTCGATGTCCGCGGCCCGCGTTTCGCCGCCTGGATCACCACCGTCGTCCTGGCGCTCGTGCTGATCATCGCCACCTTCTCCGTTCCCGCCGCCGCGGTGCTGCTGGCCGTGCAGGCCGTGGTGTTCGCGCTCGGCGCGGCCTGGGGTCCGCGGCGCAGTCCGTACGGCCGCGTCTACGCCACGCTGGTAGCGCCGCGCGTCGGCCCGCCCGCTGAGCTGGAACCTGTTGCGCCGCTGCGGTTCGCGCAGCTCGTCGGCCTGCTGTTCGCGGTGCTCGGCGTGATCGGATTCGCGGCCGGCAGCCCGGTCGCCGGTGCGATCTTCACCGGTTTCGCCTTGTTCGCGGCCTTCCTCAACGCGGCCTTCGGCATCTGCCTGGGCTGCAAGATCTATCCCCTCGTCGCACGGTTCAAGACCGTGCCGGCCTCCGCCAATTCCAACGCCTGACCCCGGCACCACCTCGAAAGGAACAACATGGCTCGCTCCGATGTCCTGGTCTCCGCAGACTGGGTCGAAGAGAACCTGAACACGCCCGGAGTCGTCCTCGTAGAGGTCGACGAGGACACCTCGGCTTACGACCTGGGCCATATCGAGGGTGCTGTCCGGCTCGATTGGAAGAAGGACCTGCAGGATCAGGTTCGTCGCGACTTCGTCAACCGCGAGCAGTTCTCCGATCTGCTCTCCACCCGCGGCATCGGCAACGATGACACCGTGGTGCTGTACGGCGGCAACAACAACTGGTTCGCGGCCTACGCCTACTGGTACTTCAAGCTGTACGGCCACCAGGACGTGAAGCTGCTCGACGGTGGCCGCAAGAAGTGGGAGCTCGACGGCCGCCCGCTGGTCAAGGATGTCGTGGTCCGCCCGGCCACCGCCTACAAGGCGAGCGAGCAGGATCTGACCATCCGCGCGTTCCGTGACGAGGCCATCAACGCCATCGGCACCAAGAACCTGGTCGACGTGCGCTCCCCGGACGAGTTCTCCGGCAAGATCCTGGCCCCGGCGCACCTGCCGCAGGAGCAGTCGCAGCGTCCCGGCCACATCCCGACCGCCATCAACGTGCCGTGGTCCAAGGCCGCGAACGAGGACGGCACCTTCAAGTCCGATGCGGACCTGGCTGCCCTGTACAAGGAAGCGGGCCTGGACGGCGAGAAGGAGACCATCGCCTACTGCCGTATCGGCGAGCGTTCCTCGCACACCTGGTTCGTGCTGCAGGAGCTGCTGGGCCACAAGAACGTCAAGAACTACGACGGGAGCTGGACCGAGTACGGCTCCCTCGTCGGTGCACCGATCGAGTTGGGAGCGTAATAAATATGTGTGCAGCACCTACCCAGGGTCAGGCCATTCCGGCCGGCGTCGACGTCGAGAAGGAGACGGTCATCACCGGCCGCGTCCTGACCGCTGACGGCCAGACCGTCGGTGGCGCGTTCGTCCGCCTGCTGGACGGCAACGGCGATTTCACCGCCGAGGTCGTGGCGTCGGGCACCGGCGACTTCCGCTTCTTCGCGGCGCCGGGCTCGTGGACCATTCGCGCGCTGTCCTCGTCGGGCAACGGCACCGCCGAGCTCGCGCCGGAGGGCAACGGCATCCACAATCTGGATGTCGTCGTCGCCAAGTAACTGTCCCGCCTCCCCGGAACTTTTAGCCGGACTCAGGTGCCACAACAGTCGCGTTGGCCGCTGACGGCAACGTAGCTGGTGGGGTTAGCCGGTACCCGGTGAGTTACCCGTAGCTCGCGAGATCACGAGTTACGTTGGGCGGGAAGTCCAAACACTCGAAAACGGCCCCGGGATTCAATACCCGGGGCCGTTTTCGCGTCTCCGACACGGTGCGATTAGAATCCGATTCGTGGTGCTTACCTTCGAGATTCTGCTGGTTCTCGTCTCCGTGCTGATCGCCTGGTTCGGTCTGTACGTTCTCTACCGGCTGTTCACCGAGTCGTGAGCGAATCGGCGAGCGAGAACGTCGAACATACGGATGACGCGGCGACACGGGACGCTTCGGCGAGCCGTGACGATGCCGCGCGCGATGAGCTCGCCGCTCGCCGCAGTGGTGACCAGGCCGTGGCCGAGGCCGCCGAGCGCGCCAAGGTGACGGCCGCCGCCAATATCCCCTCGCTCCCCGACCTTCCGCTACCCATCGACACCGCGAATCTGCGTCAGGGTCCGGACCTGAGCTCCTCCATGCTCGCGCTGCTGCCCCTGGTGGGCGTGTGGCGCGGTGAGGGTGAGGGTAACGATCCCGAGACCGGCGATTACCGCTTCGGTCAGCAGATCATCGTGTCGCACGACGGTGGCGACTATCTCACCTGGGAAGCGCGTTCCTGGGTCATCGACACCGAGGGCAATTACGCGGGCCCGGATCTGCGCGAGAGCGGTTTCTGGCGGGTTGGCATCGACGGTGACGACGAGGTGCTGGAGCTGCTGCTCACGCACGCGTCCGGAATCGTCGAGCTGTTCTACGGCCAGGCCCTGACCCAGTCGTCCTGGGAGCTCGCCACGGATGTGGTCATTCGCAGCCAGTCCGGCATTGTCGTGGGTGGGGCCAAGCGCCTCTACGGCATTGTCGAGGGCGGCGACCTGGGTTACGTCGAGGAACGCATCGGCCCGGACGGTGCACTGGAGCCGCGCTTGTCTGCGCGCCTGAAGCGCTACATCGGCTGATCCGCCACTTCGATTGATCCACAGCCACTTTCGGCTGTTTCTCCCTGAAACAAGGAACGACCCCCGAGTCTTATCGCGGATGCAACTCACGCGATTCCGATCGGACCAGACCGGAGACTCGGGGGCCGGGTGACTGCCTGGGATTCGCTCAGCGCTCGCGCTACGAGAATCCGTTGCAGCGGTGGCCCTTAGCGGACAGCCACCTCACGCGTCCTCGAACTAATCATTATTCGAACCACCTCCTTCCTTGTGTACAGACGAAACTAGTCGTCTGCGGGATCGGCGGCAACGTATTTTCTCGGTCCGCGAAATACCAGGTCAATGCTGGTTTGCGGGAATAAAACGGTCGATGGCGACGGTGCCGTTCGCGGCGACCCGGACGAGGGTGTCGGCGTGGTGCTGCGGGGGAAGCTGGTGTGTGACAACCACAACGGTCCGGCCGGGGTCCACCAGGTCGCTGGAGACGTCGAGCAGGCGGCGCAGCAGATCCGCGCCCGCTTCGGCTTCCAGGTGTTCGGTGGGCTCGTCCAGCAGCAGCACGCGGGCCGGCGAGAGCAGGGCCCGCGCGAGCAGGAGCCGGCGGCGCTGACCGCCGGAAACCGCGGCCGCGCCGCCGACCAAGTCGGTGTCGACGCCGCCCGGAAGCGAGTCCAGCCAGTCACCGGCTCCGACTGCGCGCAGGGCGTTTTCGGCCTCCGGCGCGGTGATGTCGCCGCGTGCGACCCGCAGGTTTTCCAGGACCGTGGTGCCGAAGAGGTGGGCGTCCTCGGCGAAGAAGGTGATGCCGGGGCGGGGGGTGTCGAACAGACCGGCCCAGGACATGAGCAGGGTGGTCTTGCCCGCGCCGCTGGGGCCGGTGACGGCAATGCGGCGGCCCTGCGGGAGCGGCGGGAGATCGAGTGCGGGATCGGCGGATTCGGACTGTTCGAGGCGGGCCAGGCGGTGCAGGGCGGCGCGGCCGGTGGTGAGGGCCTGCGCGGCGGCCGGGAGCACCGCGACCGCTTCGAAGGCGGACAGCGGGACCAGCACCAGGACCGCGAAGGCCATCGGCGTGATGCCGCCGGGCGATACCGTCTGGAAGCCCTTGAAGGCGAGGCCGGAACCGTTGCCGTACAGCGCGATTCCGATCAGCAGTGACCCCAGCACGCTCGCGCCGATGGCGAGCGGCAGCACCGCAGCCGACCAGGCGCTGCGGGCGGCGGCCCGGTCCTCGGCGGCGACGGCGCGCTGCCCGGCCCGCTCTGCCGTCGCGATCGTCTCGGAAAGGCGTCCGGCGACCCGTAATTCGGGAGCGTGGTCGAGCACGGTCAATGCCTCGGCCGTGAATTCGGTGCGGTCGGCGCGCACGGCCACCTCGGCCTCGCTCGCGGCCCACGCCGACATCCAGGGCGCGATGATCCCGGAAACCGCCAGCGCCGCAGCGAGAATGACGGCGGCGGGCACCGAGATGCTCGCCAGCAGCCCAACCGCGAGCACCGAAATCACCAGCGCCACCACAATGGGAACAAACGCCCGCACCACCACGGCGCCGAGATCATCGATATCGGCGCCGACCCGGCCCAGCAGCTCACCCCTCCGCAGTTGCGTCGGATCACCCTGCCGCACAATGCCTTCAGCCTGCGAATCGCTTCCGGCGCTCGATGCCGCGGCGTTCGACGCCGCGCCCTCGCCGGTCCGCCGCGGCCGCCAGATATCCGCCGCGGCAAGCGTGCCGTAGGTCGTGGTGCGCGCCAGACTCATCGACCGCAGCGCCACATCATGCGTGGCCAGCCGCTCCAGATACCGGCACAGCCCACGCGAAATCCCCAGCGCCCGCACCGTCACCACCGCAATGCTCAAATCGAGCACCGGCGGCATCTCCCAGGCTCGCGCAATCAACCACGCCGCCAGCGCGGCCAGCCCGAGCCCACTCCCGAGCGCCGCCACCCCCCAGGCCACCGACAAAGCCATCCGCCCCCGCGACAATTCGAGCAGCCCCCGAATCCGCCGGAAATCCGCCAGGACCCCACTCATCGCACACCCACTTCAGAGTTATCCACAGACGTCCCCAGGTCGCTCGCGCCGGGCGGTCCTGCCGCCGGGCGAGTCGTGTGCGGCACGCTCAGCACACAATCAGCGGCGGCCGGCACATCCAGTTCGCCGGGCGTCGCGGATTCCCCGCGAGCTGCGGGGTGCACACCCGCGGCTGTGTCCACCGCTGCAGGTTCTGGAGCGCCGCCATCACCGCCGGCTTCGTCGCCGGGTACGCCTGCGTCGTTCGGATGCATGGCGGCGCTGACAAGCGACTTCTGCAAGAGGGCAGCAGGCTCCGATTGTGCTGCGGCGGACGTGGCGTGGACGGGGACAAGGTGGTCTGCGATGGCGAGGATGGCGGGGCGGTGGCCGACTATCACTACGGTGGCGCCGGCTCGGGCTCGGGCGATCAGTGCCTGTAGGACGCTCGCTTCGGCGGTGGGGTCGAGGTGGGCGGTGGGTTCGTCGAGGAGGAGGACGGCGCGGTCGGCGGCGAGGGTGCGGGTGAGGGCCAGGCGCTGGCGCTGGCCGAGGGAGAGGCCGATGCCGCCGGTGCCGACCAGGGTGTTCCAGCCGTCGGGCATTTCCGCCAGGACGGTGTCGAATCCGGTTGCGCGGCAGGCTTCGTCGAGTTGGGCGGGGTCGGCGGGCGGGCCGAGGAGTTCGAGATTGGCGCGGAGGGTGCCGGGGACCAGCACGGGGCGCTGCGGCAGCCAGGCCAGGCGGGACCACCACTGCTCGGGGTCCAGGTCTGGGACGGGAGTGGCGTCCACCAGGACTTCGCCCGCATCGGGGGTGATGAGACCCAGGATCGCCTGCAGCGCGGTGGATTTACCGCTGCCGTTCGGGCCGGTGAGCACGGTGACCGCGCCGGGGCGCAGCACCGCGGAGAGTGAATCGGGTGCGGCGCCCTCGCGGGCCGCGACGGACAGGTTCCGAATCTCGATGCGGCCGTGGAATTCCCGGTCGGGGCGCATACCGGCCTTCGGGCGATCCGCGGTGGCGTTCGTCTCGGCCTGTGGGTCGAGCACCGCGAAAGCCTTTTCGGCGGCCGCCATTCCGTCCTGAGCCGCGTGGAAGCGCTCCCCCACCGCACGCAGCGGCAGATACACCTCGGGGGCGAGGATGAGTGCCAGCAACCCGGCGTGCAGCCCCATATCGCCGTACACCAGGCGCAGGCCGATGGAGACCGCGACCAGGGCCACGGACAGTGTGGCCAGGGCCTCCAGCACCATCGAGGACAGGAATGCCATGCGCAGTGCGGCCATGGTGCGCCGATGCAGGTCATCGCCGAGGTCGCGAACACGGTGCCGCATGGTGGTGCGGGCGGCGTGCTCGTCCGCCGGATCGGCGTGGCCGCTCTCGCGGCCCAGCGCCCGCAGGGTCGGCATGCCTGCGAACAGATCCAGCAGTTGATCCGACAGCCGGGTGGTGGCCGCCAGGGTCTCCTCGGCCCGCCCCTGCGTGAGCAGCCCGATGAGGATCATGAAGACCGGAATCAGCGGCAGGGTGATCACGATGATCAGCCCGGAGACCCAGTCGTGAACGGCGATGACCGCCAGCACGATCGGCGGCACCAGCACCGAAAGCAGCAGTGCGGGCAGGTATCCGGCGAGATAGGCGCGCAGCCCGTTCAGCCCGGAGCCGACCACGACGGCCAATTCCGTACGGCGCCGCTCCAATTCGCGGGGCGGCAGCCCCGCCCCGGCGCGCAGGACTGCGGTCTCCAGCTCGGCAACCACCTTCGCCCCGGCCCGGTGCGCGAGCCGGGACTGCCACCAGGTGGCGGTGACCCGGCACAGCACCGCGATGGCGAAGATCACCAGTTCGACTGTCCACGAACCGATATGGCGCCGGGACGGATCGGTGACGACTCCGGCGAGGACCCGCGCCAGAGCCAGGGCCGCGATCACGATGCAGCTCGTGATCACCAGCGACAGGCCGACGCTCAGCGTGAGATATGTGCGTGCCGAGCGAGCGTACCGCCACAGGCGCGGGTCTACCGGTCGTGCCATCTCTTCGGTTCCGTACTGTCGGATTCGGTGTCGAAATAACTGCGAGCCGAAACAACCGCGGCCGAACTAGCCGCGCGGTGCTCCCATCGGCAGTCCGATCGGCGCCGGAATCTGCTCGATGGTGAGGCGCTGCCGGAAGACCCAGTACGACCAGGCCTGATAGACCAGCACCACCGGAACCATCGCCACCGCCACCCAGCTCATGACGACCAGCGTGTAGTGCGTGGAGGACGCCGAGATGGTGCCGCCGCGACCGTCCACACTGAGGCTGAAGGCCGAATCGATGGTGGAGGGCAGCACATTCGGGAAGAGCGACCCGAACAGCAGCACCGTGGCCCCGATGATGGTGAGCGCGGTGCCGGCGAAGGCCCAGCCGTCGCGGCCCTGGGTCGCGGCGAATCCCGCGACCAGCAGCCCGATCACGGCCATTACCAAGGGAATCCAGGTCCAGCCCTTGCCGTAGGCGAGCTGGGTCCAGATGCCGAAGGCCGCCACCACCACGGCGGTGGGCACGAACAGCTTGCGCACCAGCGCCTGTGCCTCGTCGCGCACCTCGTTACCGGTCTTCAGCACGATGAACAGCGCACCGTGCAGCAGGAACAGCAGCAGCGTGGTGAGCCCGCCGAGCAGCGCGTACGGGTTCAGCAGGTCGAGCAGATTGCCGCCGATCTGCCTGTGCTCGTTGAGCTTTACGCCGCGCACGATATTGGCGAAGGCCAATCCCCAAGCAAGGGCGGGGATCCAGGAGCCGAGCCCGATGCCGATATCGCAGCCGAGCCGCCAGCGGTCGTCGTCGATCTTGCTGCGCCATTCGATGGCGCAGGCGCGGGCGATCAAGCCGACCAGGATCAGCAGCAGTGCCAGATAGAACCCGGAGAACAGGCTGGCGTACCACTCGGGGAAGGCCGCGAACAGCGCGCCGCCGGCGGTGAGCAGCCACACCTCATTGCCGTCCCATACGGGACCGATGGTGTTGAGCACCACGCGCTTTCGCACTTCGGAACCCCGGCCCAGGATCGGCATGAGCATGCCGACCCCGTAGTCGAAGCCCTCCAGCACGAAGTAGCCGGTGAACAGCACCGTGATCAGTAGAAACCAGAATTCGGGGAGACTCATCCTGGGCTCCTAGTAGGCGAAGGAAAGCTTGTCGACGTTGTCCCCGGTCATGCGCGGGGTGTCCGGGGCCGGCTGTTCCGGGCCCTCGATCACATAGCGGCGCATGAGGTAGAACCAGGCGACCGCGAGCAGACCGTAGAGCAGCGTGAAGACGACCAGCGAGGTGACGATGGTGCCCGCTGTCACGCCGGAGACGCCCTGCTGCACCGTCAGTCGGATGTGCGGGTCACCGGTCGGATTGGGTGCGACCACCCAGGGCTGGCGGCCCATCTCGGTGAAGATCCAGCCGGAGATATTGCCGAAGAACGGCGTCAGGATGCAGAGCAGCGACAGCCAGGAGAACCACCGTTGATTCGGCACCCGGCCGCCCCTGGTGACCCAGAATCCGACCAGCGCCAACAGGAGTGAGCCGGCCATGAGGCCGATCATCGCGCGGAAGGTCCAGTAGGTGACGAACAGGTTGGGCCGATAGTCGCCGACGCCGTACTTCTCGTTGTACGACAGTTGCAGATCCTTCACGCCGTCGAGCGTCACGCCGGTGAATTTGCCCTCGGCCAGCCACGGCAGCGCGTACGGCACCTCGATGAGGTGGGTGACGCTGTCGCAGTTGTTGTGGGTGCCGATGGTGAGGACCGAGAAGTCCGGATCGGTTTCGGTGTGGCACAGCGATTCCGCCGACGCCATCTTCATGGGCTGCTGTTTGAACATGAGCTTGCCCTGGACGTCGCCGGTGAAAACCAGTGCGACAGCGGCGACCAGGACGACGTACAGGCCGAGCCGGGCGGCCGGGCGCCACATGGTGCGGGCCTCTTCGGTCGGCGCGAGATTGCCGGTGGTCTCCACCTGGCGGGCCTTGCGGACCATCCACCAGCCCGCGACACCGGCCACGAAGGTGCCCGCGGTGAGGAAGGCTCCGGCGATCACGTGCGGGAAGGCGGCGACCGTGGTGTTGTTGCCGAGCACCGCCCAGATGTCGTGCAGCTCAGCGCGTCCGGTCTTCGGGTTGTATTCCGCACCGACCGGGTGCTGCATGAACGAATTGGCCGCGACGATGAAGTACGCCGAGCCATTGGTGCCGATGGCGACCAGCCAGATGCAGGCCAGGTGCACCTTTTTCGACAGCCGGGTCCAGCCGAAGATCCACAGGCCGAGGAAGGTCGACTCCATGAAGAACGCGACCAGCGCCTCCATCGCGAGCGGTGCGCCGAACACATCACCGACGAAGCGAGAGTATTCGCTCCAGCTCATACCGAACTGGAATTCCTGCACGATGCCGGTGGCGACGCCGAGCGCGAAATTGATCAGGAACAGCTTCCCGAAGAACTTGGTGAGGCGGTACCAGTGTTCTTTGCCCGTAATCACCCATGCGGTCTGCATGCCCGCGACCAAGGGTGCGAGACCGATGGTGAGCGGCACGAAGATGAAGTGATAGACGGTGGTGATTCCGAACTGCCAGCGCGCTAGATCCACGACGCTCATCCGACCTCCAGCCGATCTACGACATGACGTAGTACATGACAGTACGCCCTACGGACTTCAGATCAACATGTGCCGCGCCACAGTACGCCACAAATTAGCTGGAATGTGATACCGCGCTCTCTGCGCGCCCGGACACCGCCCTCCGACATGGCGATGACCGGGTTCGAACACCGAGGAATACGGACTACCAGTCGGCGGCGCTGCCGGGCAGCGCGATGCCGCGATCCACCAGCGCCGCGATCTCGGGGGCATTCTCCGGAGCCGACAAGCGCAGTCCGTCCAGCGATTTCACCCGGGCCGCCAGGGTCACGCTCGACAGCATCCAGACACTGTCCGCGGTGATCAGATCGGCGGTGAACAGCGGCTCGTAGCGGCAGTCCCAGCCCGCCTTCTCGGCCTGCACATAGAGTGCGCGCTGTGTGGTGCCGGGCAGGACGCCATTGCGGGCGGGCGGGGTGACCAGCTGATTACCGCGCGCCACAACCACTGTCGAGCGTGGACCCTCCAGCACCCGGTTCTCGGTGCTGGTGAAGATCACATCGTCGGCGTTCATGCGCTGGGCGAAGCGCAGCGCCGCCATATTCGTTGCGTACGAGAGGGTTTTGGCGCCGAGCAACTGCCAGGGCGCGGCCTGCGCGAGATCGATGGAGATGCCGCGCGAGAGGGTGATGACCGAAACGCCTTCGGCGCGAGCGGTTTCGACACGCGCGTGCACCGGGACGACCAAAACGTAACCGGTAGTGGCGGGTTCGGAGCCGGAAAGACCGCCGCCAGCATTAGCTGATGAGTTGCTACTTGCTTTCGCGTGATCGCTGTCACGCCCGCGGGTGAGCACCATCCGCAGTAATCCCTCACGCTCGGCGCCCCACTCCTCGGCCGCCAGTTCCACCGCGAACCGCCATGCCTCGAGATCCGGCGCGGGCAGTTCCAAGGCCTCCGCCGAGCGGCGTAGTCGGGCCAGGTGCAACTCCAGTGCACAGGGCGTACCACCCCGGACCAGGACAGTCTCGAAAATGCCGTCACCACGCAGTGCGCCGATATCGTCCGCATAAAGAAGCGGCGCGTCCGGATCCCGGATCGCGCCGTCGATAGTCACCAAAACCCGTTCCACCATGCAGGCGAGCCTAGGACAGACGCCACAATATCGAGCGATATCCGGCCACCCGGTCCCGCCAACCCGGCAATACAGATCACCCCCGGCACCCCGCGCGACCGGGCAATTCACCCGGGAATTCCGGGCCCGGCCAGGTCCGGGAAATGAATGGAACCGCGGCCCGGGGCACGGCGAACCCGCGACGCCGCAGGCGGCGGAAATCAGACACCGCTAGGGTGGGGTGGTGTCCTTCGAGGTAGCACCCAGTCCGATTCTGCAGGTTCCAGGGGCTGTCGCGGGGCCGCCCGAGTCACCGGATGCGGCGGTCGCGTGGCATTACGGGGATCCACTGGGTGAACAGCGCGCCGCGGTTCAGCGCGCGGCAGTGGTGGACAGATCGCATCGATTCGTCATCAGCATCACCGGTAAAGAGCGCCTGACCTGGCTGCACACCATCTCCAGTCAGGCCGTGGCCGATCTGCGGGACGGACAGTCCGCCGAGAATCTGGACCTGGATCTGAACGGCCGGGTGCTGCACCACTTCGTGCTCACCGAGCTGGACGGCACGGTGTGGATCGATACCGAGGCCGAGCGCGGGCCGGATCTGCTGAGCTTCCTGCAGAAGATGGTCTTCTGGGCGGACGCCAAACCCGAAGCCGCTCCCGACCACGCGCTGCTGACCCTGCTGGGTCCGCGCGTGACCGCTGAAACCCTGGGCGTCCCAAGCCTTCCCGAGGTCTATCAGGCGGCGGCGCTGCCCGGCGGCGGTTTCGTCCGCCGGATGCCCTGGCCCACCACCGATTCCTTCGACCTGCTCGTCCCCCGCGCCCAGCTGGTCAGCTGGTGGACGCGGCTGCGCGACGCCGGGGTGGAGGCCGCCGGCAGCTGGACCTTCGAGGCGCTGCGGGTGGCGGCGCTGCGCCCGCGCATCGGCATCGACACCGATGACCGCACCATTCCGCACGAGGCGAACTGGGTCGGCGGCATAGACGAGCACGGAGCCGTGCACCTGAACAAGGGCTGCTACCGCGGTCAGGAGACGGTGGCCCGCGTCCACAATCTCGGCAAGCCCCCGCGAAATCTGGTGCTGCTGCACCTGGACGGCTCCGCCGACTCCCGCCCGGCACCCGGTGACGCGGTGACGGCCGGCGGTCGCGCCGTGGGCGTGCTGGGCACCGTGATCGACCACTACGAACTCGGCCCGATCGCGCTGGCGCTGGTCAAACGCAATGTCCCCGCGGACACCCCGCTCGAGGCGGGCCCGTGCGCGGCCTCGATCGATCCGGATTCCGTTCCCGCGCACGATGAACCGCAGGCCGGCCGGCTCGCCGTCGAAAGGCTGCGCGGCCGATGAACGCACTCGCCGGCCGAGTGCTCGCCGTGTGTGTGGTGCACGAGGAACTCGAGGACGCCGGGCGAGTGGGTCGCACCGCCATCGACAAACGTCCGGTGCCGCACCGGGTTCCGGTGCGGGCGCTGGGTCTCGAGGGTGATCACGTCTGCGATACCGAGCATCACGGCGGCGTCCACCAGGCCGTCTACGCCTATGCCGAGGAGGACGCGCAGCGCTGGGCGGCCGAATTGGACCGCGAGCTCGCGGTCGGCTGGTTCGGCGAAAACCTGCGCATCAGCGGCATTCCGGTGAGTGATGCGGTGCTCGGCAGTCGCTGGGCCATCGGCGACACCGTGCTGGAGGCGTCCGCACCGCGCGTGCCGTGCGCCACCTTCCAGCGCTGGACCGGTGAGCAGCAGTGGGTGAAAAGGTTCACCGCACAGGCGAATACGGGCGCCTATTTCCGGGTACTGACGGAGGGCACCATCGGCGCGGGCGACGAGGTGCGGCTGGTGCATCTGCCCGCGCACGGCGTCACCGTGCGCGAACTGTTCGTCGGCGCCGATATGGCACGCCTGGATCTGCTGCTGGAGACCGAGCCGACCATCTCCGACGACGTGCGCATGCAGATCGACCGGCATCGCCGCCGCCACGAGAACGCGGAACGCGCGGCGGTGACTCGGGCACAACAGGACCGCAC
Organism: Nocardia sp. NPDC006630; assembly: GCF_040611495.1. Taxonomy (NCBI): domain Bacteria; kingdom Bacillati; phylum Actinomycetota; class Actinomycetes; order Mycobacteriales; family Nocardiaceae; genus Nocardia; species Nocardia sp. NPDC006630. Next base: position 135,225 of record NZ_JBEXOK010000005.1, on the reverse strand, counting down.
CCGGTCGCAGGAAGGAGCGGACGCATGAGCACAGATCTGGTCGAGGTGGTGCGCTCCGGTTTCCGGGAGTGCGTGCATCGCGGTTCCGCGATCGTGCTGCGCCCCGGCGGTGAGCCGCTGGTCTCGGCCGGCGAGGTGCACCTGCCGATCTTCCCGCGCTCCACCAATAAGCCGCTGCAGGCGCTCACCCTGCTGCGCAATGGTTTCGAGCCGTTCGACGAGGCCGAACTTGCCATCACGACCGCCTCGCATTTCGGCGAGGCCGATCACGTGGAGCTGGTGCAGCGGCTGCTGGACCGCTTCGGTTTCACCGAGGATCAGCTGGAGTGCCCGCCCGATCTGCCGTTCGAGGACCAGGCGCGCGCGCAGGTCCTCGCGGGCTCGGACCGCGGTAAGGCCGCCCGCCGGATCTTCATGAACTGCTCCGGCAAGCATGCCGCCATGCTCGCCACCTGCAAGATCAACGATTGGCCGACCACCGGCTACCTGGATATCGGGCATCCGCTGCAGCAGGCGGTGCTGCAGACGATCACCGAGGTCACCGGTGAGCCGGAGACCGATCTCGGCATCGACGGCTGCGGCCTGCCGATCGTCCCGGTCTCCCTGGTGAATCTGGCCCGCGCCTACGCCACTCTCGCGACGGCGCCCGAAGGTAGTCCGGAACGCCGGATCGCGGACGCGATTCGCGCGTATCCGCGAGTGATTTCCGGCACGGACGGGCCGGATTTCCGGGTGATGACGGCGACGCCCGGACTGGTCTGCAAGATCGGCGCGGACGGCGTGCACGCGGGTGCGCTGCCCGACGGCAGCGCCTTCGCCTACAAAATCGATGACGGCGCGGATCGCGCCCGGCTGCCGCTGACCCTCGCGCTCTTGCAGCGTATGGGTATCGAATGGTCCGGCGAGCACGCGGAACTGGCGGCGCCGGCGGTGCTCGGGGGTGGCGCACGGGTGGGCATCATCCGGGCTGTTCCGGGGGTGCTGTAGCTCCGCCCGTCTCGTTCACAACCCGGTCCCACGCGGCCCCGGGCCGCCCTTCGCGACGGCGCCGGGAGGCACTTCCATGGTTTCTGCCCCACTCCTGGAAGCGAGACCGCCTGACACACGCTAAAGTGTCTGTCAGGAAGATTATTAATTCGAACGGGGCCGCCAAACCACCCCAGGCCGCCCCGCAGTGACGCGAGGGGGTCAGCCATGGGCCGTGGCCGGGCTAAGGCAAAGCAGACCAAGGTGGCGCGCGAGCTCAAGTACAGCTCAGCGCCCACCGACTTCAAGAACCTTCAGCGCGAGCTGTCGGGGAGTGAGCTGTCGGGGAGTCCCTCCGACTTGCCGCGAAGCGGTGTGCTTTCCGACGAGCACGACGCGAAGGACTCGCAGTCGAGCTGGGACGAAGACGACTACGACGACTGGCGCCGCTGACTCGGATTGATCGACGTACCAAGGGGAGGCCATAGTGGTCTCCCTCTTCGGCACTGCGATGTCACCGAGGCTCCGACGGTATATCTGAAGGATTGCTGATCAAAGCGTCCCGTCCGCATGGACGGGACGTCGATGTGTGTTCTGTACTCGCACACCGGAATTGCGCGCTCTCGGCATTCCGGCCTCGGCGGTCCCGAAAGTGGCGGGGCTGCAATGACATCGGGCATTCCAGACATAAAGCTCGGCCCCGGTCACTCCTACGAGTGACCGGGGCCGTTGCTGTCGGTTCGTCAGAAGCGCGGGTGATCGCCCAGCAGCACGGCGCGCGGGGCGTCGGCGTCCTTGGCCTTCTTCACCGTGCCCAGCGTCCAGCAGTCGATATGGCGGGCGGTGAGCACCGCGAGCGCGCGATCGGCATCCTCGGGCGCCACGATGGCGACCATACCGACGCCCATATTGAAGGTCTTCTCCATCTCGTCGCGCTCCACGCGGCCGCGCTGCGCGATCAGCTTGAAGACCGGAGCCGGGCTCCAGGTGCCGCGGTCCAGCTCGGCCACCAGGCCGGCCGGGAGCACGCGGGCCAGGTTGTTGGCCAGGCCGCCGCCGGTGACGTGCGAGAAGGTCCGCACATCGGTCTCGGCGATCAGGGCCAGGCAGTCCTTGGCGTAGATCTTGGTCGGCTCGAGCAGCTCCTCGCCGAGGGTGCGCCCGAACTCCTCGACATGCCCGGACAGCTGCATGCGGTCGATATCCAGCAGCACCTTGCGGGCCAGGCTGTAGCCATTGGAGTGCAGGCCCGACGAACCCATGCCGATGATGACGTCGCCGGGGCGCACGCGGTCGGGACCGAGGACCGCATCGGCTTCCACCACGCCGACGCCGGTGCCGGAGATGTCGTAATCGTCGGCGCCCATCAGGCCCGGGTGCTCCGCGGTCTCACCACCGAGCAGGGCGCAGCCGGCCAGGATGCAGCCTTCGGCAATGCCGGAGACGATCTGGGCGACGCGCTCCGGGACGACCTTGCCGACGGCGATGTAGTCCTGCAGGAACAGCGGTTCCGCGCCACACACCACCAGATCGTCGACGACCATGGCGACCAGATCCAGGCCGACGGTGTCGTGCTTGTCCATGGCCTGGGCGATCGCGATCTTGGTGCCGACGCCGTCGGTGGAGGCAGCCAGCAGCGGCTCCTTGTATCCACCCTTCAGCGCGAACAGTCCGGCGAAACCGCCGAGTCCACCCTGAACCTCGGGCCGGCTGGCCTTCTTGGCCAGCGGTGCGAACAGTGCTACTGCGCGGTCGCCGGCTTCGATATCCACTCCGGCCGCCGCGTAGGAAGCACCGGCGCCACTGGGTGTCTGTTCAGTCATTGTCGGGGAGAGCTCCAAGCCGAATCGGGGTGGATAGATGCACGTTGAGCCTAGCTGACCCGCTCCCCAGCCTCGCCGGGTACTTGGCGCACCGCCACCATTACGAGATCAGCTGTCGTCTTTCCTCACGACGGCGGCGCTGTTCCACCGGGTCCGGGACGGGGACCGCGGCGACCAGACGGCGGGTGTAGTCGTGGGCGGGGTGGCGGAGGATTTGGTCGCGATTGCCCTGTTCGACGATCTCGCCGTGGTTGAGGACGGCTATGCGGTCGGCCAGTTGGTCTACGACGGCTAGGTCGTGGCTGATGAAGAGGCAGGCCCAGCCGTGTTCGCGCTGGAGGTCGGCGAACAGGGCCAGGACGGTGGCTTGGACGGAGACGTCGAGGGCGCTGGTGGGTTCGTCGGCGATGAGCAGGTCGGGGTTGAGGACCAGGGCCCGGGCGAGGCTGACGCGCTGGCGCTGGCCGCCGGACAATTCGTGCGGGTAGCGCTGTGCGGTGTCGGCGGGGAGTTGCACGTCGTCGAGAAGTTGGCGGACCCGGTCGCGCAGGGCCGCGCCCTTGGCGGCGCGATGCACGATCAGGGGTTCGGCCACACAGTCGCCGACGGTGAGGCGGGGGTTCAGAGACGTTGCCGGGTCTTGGAAGACGAATCCCAATCTGCGGCGCAGGGGTCGGAGGCGGCGCTCCGACAGTCCGGTCAGTTCGGAACCGAGAACGCGCACCGATCCGGCCGAGGCGCGCTGCAGTCCGGCGACGCAGCGGCCGATAGTCGATTTGCCGGAACCGGATTCGCCGACCAGGCCGAGGGTTTCGCCCGGGGCGAGGGTGAGGCTCACGCCGCGCACCGCCTGAAATGCGGGCCGCCCCAGGCCACTCGGGAATTCGACACGCAGATCGCGGATCTCGAGAACGGCCTCCGTCGCGGAGTCGGTTGCCGCGTCGTCGATCGCGTCCGGCCGGGTCGATGCCCCGAGGTGCGGGACGGCCGCGAGCAGCGCCCGGGTGTATTCGTGCGCGGGATGCGCGAAAAGGTCGTCCACCGTGGCTGTTTCGACAACACGCCCGGCGCGCATGACGACTACGCAATCGGCGAGGTCGGCGACGACGCCCATATTGTGGGTGATGAGGACGATGGCGCTGCCGATGCGATCGCGCAGATCCCGCAGCAGTTCCAGGATTTCGGCCTGCACCGTCACATCGAGGGCGGTGGTCGGCTCATCGGCGATGATCACCTTGGGTTCGCAGGCGATGGCGATGGCGATCATGACGCGCTGCTTCTGCCCGCCGGAGAGTTGATGCGGGTAGTAGTCGACGCGTCGTTCCGGATCGGGCAGGCCGACCAGGCGGAGCAGATCGGTGGCGCGGGTGCGGGCGGCGATCCGGGTCATGCGCCGGTGCGCGCGAAGGGCTTCCATGATCTGGTAGCCGACGGTGAAGAGGGCGTCCAGGGCCGAGCCCGGTTCCTGGAAGATCATCGCGATATCGCCGCCGCGCACCGCGGTGAGCTGCCGTTCGGTCATGGCGGTGATCTCGGCGCTGCCGAGGGTGACGTGCCCCCGCACCCGCGCGGAGGCGGGCAGCAGGCCCATGGCGGTGCGGGAGCTCACCGATTTGCCGGAGCCGGATTCGCCGACCACGGCGAGCACCTCGCCCGGGAACACCTCGTAGGAGACCTCGCTGACCGCGAACACGGGTCCGGCATCGGTGGCGAAGGTGACCGACAGGGCATCGACAGACAGTGCGGGCCCGCCTGTTTCGCGGTTCTCGGCTTCACCCGGCATCAGTCGCCTCCTCGGTGTCAGATGCGATATCGGTGCCGGCGTCCGCCGCGATATCGCCGGCCTCCACGCCGCGCCGGGTGCGCAGCAGCGGGTTGAATACTTCATTGAGGCTCTCCCCCACCAGGGTCATGCCCAGCACCACGGTGACAATGGCCGCGCCCGGGAAGACGCCGGTCCACCAGATGCCGTCGGGCACATCGGAAAGCGCCTTGTTGAGATCGAAACCCCACTCCGCCGCCTGGGTCGGTTCGATGCCGAAGCCGAGGAAGCCGAGTCCGGCCAGGGTGAGAATGGCCTCCGCGCCATTGAGCGTGATGATCACCGGCAGCGACTGCGTGACATTGGCGAGGATGTGCCGGAACAGGATTCGCGTGGTGGATGCCCCGCTGACCCGCGCCGCGTCCACGTACGGTTCGTTCTTCACCGCCACCGTCGCATTGCGCACCACCCGGAAGTACTGCGGAATGAAGATGACGGTGATGGCCACCGCCGCGGACAGCACGCCGCCGAGCTTGCTGGAGCTGCCGCCCGACACCACGATGGACACCACGATGGCCAGCAGCAGTGTCGGGAAGCCGTACATGGCGTCCATGAACAGCACCAGCACCCGGTCCAGCCAGCGCCCGGCATATCCGGACACCAAACCCAGTGGGACACCGGTCAACAGCGACAGCAGCAGCGATACCGCGATCACGTAGAGCGCGGTGCGGGCGCCGAAGACCACGCGGGAGAACACATCCTCGCCGCGCACCGAGGTGCCGAACCAGTGCTGCGCCGACGGCGCCTGCTGCCGGACGAAATCCACGCCGTCGGCATGGTTCTGGGCGAATCCGTACGGCGCGATGAGCGGTGCGAATACCGCGCAGATCAGGAATACCGCGATCAGGAAGAGCCCGAAAAGCAGTGTGACCCGCTGCAATCCGTGTGTCATGGCCAGTAGCCGCACCCCCGGCAGGCCGCGCCGCTTGCCCCTCACTGCGAGCGGCGCGACTGCCGGTTCGGTCACTACTTCAGGTGCTGTCATCAGAACCTCACCCTCGGGTCGATCAAGGCGATGATCACGTCGATGACGAAGCTCATGACCGCGACCACCAGTGCTATGAATGCGACAATCCCCTGCACCGCAATGAAATCGCGGGCCGTGAGCAGCTCGGTGAGCTGATACCCGAGCCCCTTCCATTCGAAGGTCCGCTCGGTGAGCACCGCACCGCCGAGCATGGTGGCGATGTACATGCCCATGACGGTGACAATGGGAATCAGCGCATTGCGGAAGGCATGTCGCCGCGTCACCACCCGGCCGGACAGGCCGCGGGCGCGGGCGGCGTCCACATAGTCGCTGCGCAGGGTCTGGATCAGGTTGATCCGCACCAGCCGCAGAAAGACGCCCGCTGTGAGCAGTCCGAGCGAAAAAGCCGGGAGCACGGTGTGTTTCAGCACATCGCCGAGATATCCCATGTCCCCGTACAGGATTGCGTCGACGAACAGGATATTCGTCTTCGGCGAGACGTGCTGCAGCGCGAGTTCCACATTGGTGCTGGCCCGCCCGGACACCGGCAGCCAGCCCAGTTTCACCGAGAACAGCAGTTTCAGCAGCAATCCCACGAAGAACACCGGTGCGGCGTAGGCCAGGATGGCGAACAGCCGCAGCCCCGCGTCGGCGGCGGTATCACGGTGGGTGGCCGCGTACCGGCCCAGCGGCACGCCGATGGCGAAGGCCACCAGCAGCGCCCAGAACACCAGCTCCAGGGTGGCGGCCCCGTAGGTGGTGATGATGTCGCTGACGGCCCGATTGTCCTGGGAGCGGCCGAAATCCCCGCGCGCCAGGCCCGAGATGTAATCCCAGTACTGGCTCAGGATCGGCCGGTCCAGGCCCGCATCGTGTTTACGCTGGGCGAGCTGGTCGGGTGGCAGCCGACCGCCCAGCGCCGCCGTGATCGGATCGCCCACCACCCGCATCAGGAAGAACACGACGGTCACCAGAATCCAGGCGGTGGGCACGATCAGCAGCAATCGCACCCCGAGGTAGCGCAGCAGGCGCGCGGAGATCACTTGCTCAGCACACCGAAGCGGAACTTGGAGGATGGGTCGAGCGTCTTGTCCACCCCCTGCACACTCTTGCCCGCGACCGCGATCTGATTACCGGTGAGCAGCGGCACGATGGGCATGAAGTCGGCCATCAGATCGTGCTGGATGGTAGCGAGCACCGCCGCCCGCTTGGCCGGATCGGCCTCGGTCACTTCGGCTTTCAGCGCATCGGTGATCTTGGGATCGGTGAAGTGGTTCTGCAGGAAGTTGTCCGCGGTGAAGAACGGGGTCAGGTAGTCATCGGCGTCCGGGAAGTCCGGGAACCAGCCGAACTGGAAGATCGGGTACCCGTCGGTGGAGCGCGCCTTCTGGTACGAAACCCATTCGGTGGATTGCAGATTCACCTTGAACAGCCCGGTCGACTCCAGCTGGCTCTTGATGGCCGCGTATTCCTCGGAGCTGGTGGAGCCGTAATGGTCGGTGTTGTACTGGATGTTCAGCGTCACCGGCGTGGCCACTCCGGCATCGGCCAGGAGTTTGGTGGCAGCATCCTTGTTCGGCTTGGCGCCGTAGATATCCTTGAATGCCTCGGTCGCACCCGGAAGCCCCTGCGGCACCGGTGAATACAGCGGCGTCCAGGTGCCCTTGAAGACATCGGCGGACAGCGCGTCGCGGTCGACGGACGTGGCGACGGCCTTGCGCACGGCCAGCTTCTGCGCGGGAGTGCCGCCGGGCTGGGTATTGAGATTGAACACGATGTACCGGGTGTCGCCGCCGGGCGACTGATGCACCGTCACCTTGTCGCTGTTGCGCAGGGAATCGATATCGGTGGGCGTGAGCGTATGCCAGGCCACATCCACATTGCCCTGCTGCACATCGAGTTTCAGATTGGCGGCCTCGGCGTAGTACTTCACCGTCACGGTATCGGTCTTCGGCTTGCCGAACAGCCCGTTGTAATCCGGATTGGACTGGTAGGAGACCAGCTTGTTCTTGTCGTAGCTGGCGATGGTGTACGGACCGGAAAAGGGTTTGGCCTTCACGATGTCCTCGTCGGCGAGCACCTTGTCGGCGGGGAAGACCTTCTCGTCGACGATGGCCGCGGCCTGCGTCGGCAGAATCGCCGGGAAGGTCTGATCATTGGCGTTCTTCAGCGTGAAGGCGACGGTCTTGTCGTCCGGGGCGTCGGTGTGGTCCAGGCCGACCAGCAGCGCGGAGGGGCCCTGCGGGTTCTTGATGCCCACCATCCGGTCGAAGGAGAACTTCACGCTCTTGGCGGTGAGCGCATCGCCATTGGCGAACTTCAGCCCCGGCTTGAGCGTGCAGGTGTAGACGGTCGGTGTGGTGAATTCGCATTTGTCGGCCGCGTCGGGTTTCGGCGCCGCTTCTCCCGCAGGGAAATTCAGCAGGAACTGGTACACCTGGGTCTCGGCCAGCAGTGACCCGTTGTCATAGGCCATGGCCGGGTCCAGCGAGGTGACCTTATCGGTGGTGCCGACCACCAGGCCCGCTCCCCCGCCACCGCCGTCCCCGGTCTTTCCCGACCCGCAGCCGGCGATGGCCAGCACCGTGAGTCCCGCAACCCCTACTGCCGCAACTCTTTTCCCGCGCATACTGCCCCACTCTCGAAACGCGCGACGCACGGGCCGGGTCGCGGCCCCGCCGCATCGCGGTGGACTTCGTTTGGCTGGGCACAGTATCGGCTGGTTATAACCGCTGTGTTGCGTTTCCGGACAAACCGATCATTTTTATGTCACGTGCGCGACGACGCCCATGGCGCAACTACGCCAAGGGATTTCGGCACACCCATGACTACCTGCGGTGATGCCTACGACCTCGAAATGATCCACACAGGCCCCGAAAACGACTCGTGCCCGCCCGCAGGATGCGGACGGGCACGGATCGGGACAGTTCTACGGGCGGCTGAGTGCGCTCGCATTCGCATTGTCGGCCAACAGGTCCGACTCCTTGGCGCCGCTGAGGACGCTTTCCAGCACGTTCTTGCCCAGCGCCATCTCGGTCGGCAGCGCGATCGGGTACTCACCGTCGAAGCAGGCGCAGCACAGTCGTGACCGCGGCTGTTCGGTGGCGGCGACCATGCTCTCCAGCGAGATGTAGCCGAGGGTGTCGGCGCCGATGGAGCGGCGCACACCCTCCACCATATCGGCGATGCTGGTGCCCTCGATGCCGTCCGGCCCGGCCCCGTTGGCGACCAACTCCGCACGCGAGGCGAAGTCGATGCCGTAGAAGCACGGCCACTTGACCGGCGGCGAGGCGATGCGGACGTGGATCTCCAGCGCGCCCGCCTCCCGCAGCATCCGGATCAGCGCGCGCTGGGTATTGCCGCGCACGATGGAATCGTCCACCACGATGAGCCGCTTACCGCGGATCACCTCGCGCAGCGGATTCAGCTTGAGCCGGATACCGAGCTGGCGAATGGTCTGGCTGGGCTGGATGAAGGTGCGGCCCACATAGGCGTTCTTCATCAGGCCCTGCCCGTACGGCACACCCGAACCCTGGGCGTAACCGACGGCGGCCGGGGTGCCCGATTCGGGGACCGGGATGACCAGATCGCCTTCGACGGGATGTTCGATGGCCAGGCGGCGGCCGATATCCACACGCGTGGCATGCACGGAACGACCGGAAATGGTGCTGTCCGGGCGGGCCAGGTACACGAATTCGAAGACGCAGCCCTTGGGCGTCGGATTGGCGAAGCGCAGCGAACGCACCCCGTCGGCGTCGATCGCCAGCAGTTCGCCGGGCTCGATCTCCCGGACGAAGGAGGCGCCGACGATATCGAGCGCCGCGGTTTCACTGGCGACCACCCAGCCACGATCCAGGCGGCCGAGGCAGAGCGGGCGCACACCGTGCGGATCACGCGCGGCATAGAGGGTGTGCTCATCCATGAAGGTGAGGCAGAAGGCGCCCTCGAGCGTGGGTAGTAGCTCCATCGCGGCCTGCTCGATGGTCTTGTCCGCGGCGGCGTGCGCGAGCAGCGCGGTGATCACATCCGAATCGGAGGTGGCCGCGATCGGACCGGCGAGCCGGCCACTGATCAGACCGAGTTCCCGTGCACGCGAACCCAATTCGGCGGTATTGACGAGATTTCCATTGTGGCCCAGCGCAATTCCGGTACCCACCGTGGTGGTGCGGAAGATGGGCTGGGCGTTCTCCCAGCTCGTGGAGCCGGTGGTGGAATAACGACAATGCCCGACCGCGACGTGGCCGGGCATTGCAGCGAGAGTCTGTTCATCGAAGACCTGGCTCACCAGGCCCAGATCCTTGAATACCAGCACCTGGGAACCGTCGGAGACGGCGATACCGGCTGCCTCCTGGCCGCGATGCTGCAGCGCATAGAGTCCGTAGTAAGTGAGCTTGGCCACATCCTCGCCCGGAGCCCAGACACCGAAAACTCCACACTCTTCGCGGGGTTCGTTTTCGGGCTGATCGGGGGTGGTGGCAGCGGGGGGCAGGGTCACCGTGTTTGCTCCCTGTTCGACGGGCGGGGGGCAAGGCCCATAGTACTGGTAACCGGCGCGCAACCCACCGCTGGGATAACCCTGATGGCAGGGGATTTGCTGTTAGCGTTCCTCCGTGGCGAGCACCGGCACTTCGGAATCGAGTACGACCCCCCGGCGTCTGACCCCTTTCAGGTGGGCATTCCCGATTGTGGTGGTCACGCTGCTGGCCTCGCTGCTGGGTGTGATGTATCTCGATTACATCGTCGATCCCGAGAAGAACCTGCACGATTTCCCGATCGCACTGGTGAATCAGGACGTCGGCGACGATCTGAGCACGGGCGGTCCGGCCAAGCACGTCAACTTCGGTGATCAGGTCACCGACGGCCTGCGCAAGGCGGTGCCCGCGGACAAGATCGATCTGCGGGTGCTCGGCATCAACGAGGCACAGCTGCAGATGCAGTCGGCACAGGTGTACGGCACCATCATCATTCCGAGCGACTTCTCCAAGCGGCTCGGCATTCTCGGGGTGGGCAGCGTTGTCCCCGGGGACATCACGCGCCCGGTGATCACCCTGCAGACCAATCCGCGCACCGGCGCCTTCGGCACCACCATCGTGCAGAAGTTCGGCGCGCAAGCGCTCACGCAGGTGAACGCGCAGGTCGGGCAGCAGCTGACCGATCAGGTGAAGACGACGCTGACGCCCGCGCCGGGCGGTCCGCCCGCGCCGCAGCTGACGGCGGCCACGATGATCACGCTGGCGCAGCCGCTGAATATCGTGGTCGACCAATTCCGGCCGCTGCCAGGCGGTTCCGGTGAAGGTCTGACCGCGTTCTTCTACAGCCTGCTCCTGCTGCTGGCCGGCATGGTCGGCGCGATGATCATCCATCAGCTCATCGATTCGGCCCTCGGCTTCATTCCGACGGAATGGGGTCCGTGGTACGTGCACAATTCGCGCGCACCGATTTCCCGGACGCGCACGCTGCTGTTGAAGTGGTCGGCGGTGGTGGTGATGGCGGTCGCGGTATCGGCCGCGCTGCTCGGCATCGGGTCCGCACTGGGCATGCCGATCGATCGGCCGCTGCTGCTTTTCCTCTACGGCGCGTTCGTGATCACCGCGGTCGGGGTCACCTGCACCTCGGTGCTCGCGGCGGTGGGCACCGCCGGCCTGATCATCAATCTGATCATCTTCATCATTCTGGGGCTGCCCTCCTCGGGCGGCACGGTGCCGATCGAGGCGACGCCGAAGTACTTCGGCTGGCTGGCGAGTTTCGAACCCATGCACCAGGTGTTCCTGGGGACGCGGTCGATTCTGTATTTCTACGGCGGCGGCACGGCCGGACTGTCGCGCGGCCTGTGGATGTCCACGCTCGGCCTGGCGATCGGTCTCGTGCTGGGCCTGGTGATCACCCGCTTCTACGACCGCAGGGGTTTGGATCGCAAGCCGGCCGGCGCTGTCGCATAGGCCGTCAGAATTGGGCGATGGGCAACCACCGCGCCACATCGGCGGCCCGCGAACCGGATGCGGTGAGCGCACCCGATTCGACCGCGGCGTCGAAATCCAGCAGTCCGGTCGCGAGCAGCAGCCAAGTGCGCGGATCGGTTTCGACGACATTCGGCGGTGTGCCCCGGGTATGCCGCAATCCCTCGATGCACTGCACCGCGACGAAGGGCGGCACCCGCACCTCGACGGCCCCGCCCGGTGCGTCGGCGGCCAGCGATCGGGCGGTGCCGCGCACGGCCGCGGCCAGCTCGGCCCGCGCGGGGGCCGGCGTGGTCTCGTCGCGCAGCCACTCCCGCACCGCGAGCAGCGCCGCGCGCACTGCCGCCGGATCCACCGCACCTCGTCCTGCCATGCCGGTGAGGCTACCGCCGAGGTCCGTCACCTGGCCCGCGCCGGTGCCCGGTACCTTGGCGATCGTGTGTGCGCCCGGCCGTCCCGGATCGGGTCCGCCGTGCCGGCGCCACGAACAGCATGGTCGGTCGACTACTTCGAGCGGGGAATGATGGTGTGATGGAGCAGCTTCCGCTGATCGCGGCCACCGACTCCGAGGCACCGCGACGCCATCGCGGACTGATCCTCGCGTGCTGGTCGGTCTCCATGGTGCTGTGGCTGATCGCGCTCGTGATCTACCCCACGGTCACCTCGGATCTGCGGACGCCCAGCACGCGAGTGATGCTGGGCGCGGCCCTCGTACTCTGCCTGGCCAATGCCGCACTGCTCTACACGCGGCCGCTGCCGATTCCGGTGTTCCTGCTCGCCGGGCTGGGCGGGATCGGCGCGAGCGCCGCCAGCATGAAGGTGGCGACCCAGCATCGCTGCTGCGATGTGGTGTGGCGGACCATGCGCGGTTTTCCGTACCCGTTCCGCGAGAACATCCGGCGGTCCTGGGACCCGAGCCGGCTGACCACCAAATTCGAACCGGTGGGCACCGTGCTCAATGTGATCGTGTGGGCGTATCTGCTACTGCTGCTCGCGGTCGTGCTCCGGCCGGTGGTGGCGTGGCTGTGGCAACGCGGCGGGCGGCCACTGGCGTCAGGGCTCCGCCGGCATTCAACGCTAGGTGCAGCAGAGCCGGGGCGGTAGCGCTGGCGGTGCGGCGGTAGAGCCGGTCCAGCACCAGGCCCGCCAGGGTCGTGACGGCGACCGTTCCGGGAACGGGGTCACCGGCGGCGCGGGCGGGCCGGATATGCGAGAGGCCGAATGTCAGTGCGCCCAGCAGGGTTCCGCGATTGCCGAAGGTTTCCTCGAGCAGCGGGGTGAGGGTGGCGCGGTAGACGAGCTCTTCGCTCAGGACGGTGCCGACGGGGATGTGCACACCCGCCCACTCCGCTGTGGAGACCTCGGGGCCACGGTCGGCGAGTTCGGCGAAGTGCCGCCGGATGGCCGGAACGGCAAGTGCCGCAACGTAACCTGAGAGCACCACACCGGCGGCGGCCGCCCCGATGCGGCGGCCGTGGGATGAGGTCCAATTCGGATTGCCCTGGAACACAAGGGCATAGCCGGTCGCGAAGGCGGTGTTCGCAGCGGTGCGGCCGCGAATGCCCAGGCGCAGCGCGGGCAGCGCGCGATTGCTCCACAGCAGCGGAAGTGCCACTGCGGCTGCGGCTTTCGAGATCACGGTGGCGCGCACGGCTACTTGATCACCCGCTCGTAGTCTTCGGCCAGTTCGATCTGGGTGCGGATCTTCTCGCGCAGCTCCGGCGTCCACTCCGGCGGGGCGGCAATGGCGGCCCAGCCGTCCAGCACCAGGGAACCGTAATTGTGCCCGTGGCCGTCGCTGACACCCTGTGCGTTGGTGAGGTCGGCGGCGACCTGCCAGAACGTCACCACGGGCGACCAGCGCATCTGCGGGGAGACATCCGAGCCGCGTGGCTCGGAGAGCCAATCCGGTTGGGAGAACAGCAGATCCGGCGACCACCAGACAATGGGGTCGGACGGGTGCATGAGATAGGCGATGCGGGGTCGCCGCCAATCGGGTGAGGGTTTGTCCAGATCGGGTGCGGTGGCGGCGAACCGCACCACCAGGCCGTCCGCGTATACCGGATCCACCTCGCGGGTGCCGGGATCGCGGCGGGAGACGAACTGCTGCCACAGCCGATTCGAATTGGGCGGGCCCACCCACAGCGCGCCGTCCACCTTGGAGCGCAGATCGGCCAGACCGTCGAAAGCGGCTTCGGAGCCCTGCGAACCCAGGCTCTCGCCGTAGACCAGCAGTTTCGGCCGCGCGTTCGGCGGGCGCGCCGACCACGCCCGGTAGACCGCGTCGAACATCTTCTTGCCCGCGATCGCCACCTTCTGCCGGTCCGCCAGGAAGGACAGCACACTCGGCAGATACGAGTACTGCGAGGCGAGAATGGCGGTGTCGCCGCCGTACATGTACTCGAGCGCGGCGGCGCTCATGGAGTTCACCCAGCCGGTGCCGGTGGTCGTGGTGATGACCAGCACCTTGCGGTCGAAGGCACCCGTGCGCTGCAGTTCGGCGACGGCCAGGTCCTCCTCGGTGGTGGCCGCGGGCGCGGACTGCAGGCCCACGTACACCCGAATGGGCTGGCGCGCGGGCTTTCCGGTGACCGCGCTGATCAGCATGGGGTCGGGTCCGTGCGAGACGAACCAGCGGCCCTCGAAGCCGAGGGTCTCCCATTTGGCCAGTGATTGCGGACTGCCCGAACGTTCCGGCAGGGTGGGCTGCACCGCGAACTGGGTCGTCTGGTTGTTGCGCACACTGAAGGCCGAGTTGGCGACCGCGAAGAAGGCGCGGCTGGCGACACCGTTGAAGAGCGTGACGATGAGGATCGTCAGCAGCAGCACACCGGTGGCCGGTGCGAGCTTGGGCGGCACCCGCACCCAGCGGCTGAGCTGACGGGCGATGAACCGCACCAGTTCTCGCAGGGTGCGGAACACCGCCACCACGAGCGCGCCGACGGCGAAGCTGAGTCCGCCGGTGCGCAGGTAGGCGGCGCGGGTGGTGCCCTCCATATCCATCAGGCCGGTGATCTCGCGCTGCCAGTCCGCGGACAGCACCAGCATGTAGGCGGCCACCAGGGCGCAGGTCAGCACCACCGCGACCTTCAGCACGTAGCGCACCCACTCGGGCGGGCTGCCGATCGTCAGCCGGGGCCGAATCCACCTGCGGAACAACCACTGCAGCACACAGCCGACCCCGTAGCCGAGCGCCGCGTTGACACCGGAGATGAGACCCTGGAAGAGCCAGTCGCGAGGCAGCAGCGACGGCGTGACCGACAGGGCGAAGAAGACGGTGGCGACCACCAGGCCGGTGTGATTGAGATCGACGATGTCCTCGGCGCGCTTGGCCACCACCGCAATCCGGCGGCCCCAGCCACGACGGGCCAACGCGGCGCCACGAGCGCGCAGCCGCGTCAGAACCTGGGCGGGGTCGAACACCCGTCAAGTATGGAGGGCGGCGCGCGGAATCCGGGGATGCTCGGGTGTGAGCGGCACCATGATCACGGCGTGTCGAGACTACCCATCGCACTCGAGTAGTAGTACGCGGTCGTGCCGGGGCCCCGGTCAGCAGACTCACACAGCATGAGCACCACCAGCGCACAGACCAAGAGCACCAACGCCTTTCTGGCCCAGGCTGCCATCGCGTTCGGAATCAGCTTCTCCGCCAACACCATCGGCATCGTCTACCTGCCCCTGGACATCTGGCAGCGCGGATTCCTCCTGATGACCACCCTTTTCCTGGTGAGCAGCTGCTTCACCCTCGCGAAAGTGGTCCGCGACCAACACGAATCCTCGAAGGTGCACAGCCGCATCGACGAAGCCCGCCTGGAAAAGCTGATGGCAGAACACGACCCGTTCAAAGTCGCCGGTTAGCCCAACTCCCAAAAGCCACCCTCCCGCCGAGTCCGGTTGATACGAGGGGTCCGGACCTGGCGGGAGGGTGGCTTCAGTTGTTCAGCGGCTCAGTGCTCGAAGTGGCCGAAGAGGGCGGGGAGGGTGCCTTCGAAGGCGGTGCGGAGTTCTTCCAGGGTCGCGGTGAACTGGCCCTGCACCTCGACCGAGTCCGAGCCCTGGTCGACGACGCCGATGCGCACCCACGGGAGGTCGCGGGCGGAGCACATCTTGGTGAAGCGGGTCTCCTCCGAGCGCGGGACGGCGACCAGCACGCGTCCGGCGGATTCGGAGAAGAGGGTGACGAACGGGTCTTCGCCCTCGGGAACGATGATGCGGCAACCGGTTTCACCGGCCAGCGCGGCCTCGACGACGGACTGGATGAGCCCGCCCTCCGACAGGTCGTGCGCGGCGCTGATCATGCCGTCGCGGCTGCCGGAGGTGAGGATCTCCGAAAGCAGCTGTTCGCGAGCGAAGTCCACCTTGGGCGGCAGCCCGCCGAGGTGATCGTGCTCGACCTGCGCCCAGATGGAGCCGTCCAGCTCGTCGTGGGTCTCGCCGAGCAGAATCAGCGTCTCGCCGGGCTCCAGGCCCAGGCCGGTCGGGATGCGGCGGTGCACATCGTCGATGACGCCGAGCACGCCGACCACGGGGGTCGGCAGAATGGCGGTCTGGCCGGTCTGGTTGTAGAAGGACACATTGCCGCCGGTCACCGGAATGCCCAGCGCCACACAGCCGTCCGCGAGACCGCGCACGGCCTGCTGGAACTGCCACATGACGCCCGGATCCTCCGGCGAACCGAAGTTGAGGCAGTTGGTGACGGCCTTCGGGGTGGCTCCGGTGGTCGCCACATTGCGGAACGCCTCGGCCAGCGCCAGCTGCGCACCGGTGTACGGGTCCAGCTTGGTGTAGCGGCCCGAGGCGTCGGTGGCCAGCGCGATACCGCGGCCGGACTCCTCGTCGATGCGAATGACACCCGCATCGGCGTGCTCGGCCAGCACGGTATTGCCGCGCACGTAGCGGTCGTACTGCTCGGTGATCCACTTGCGCGAGCACAGCTGCGGGCTGGCGATCATCTTCAGCAGGGTGGCGCGCAGTTCGTCGCCGGACTTCGGGCGGTTCAGCGCGGCAGTCGAATCCGCGTTGAGGGCGTCCTGATCGGCCGGGCGCTGCACGGGGCGCTCGTACACCGGGCCGTGGTGGGCGACGGTGCGCGGCGGCACATCCACCACAACCTCGCCGTGCCAGGTGATTTCGAGGTGCTCGCCGTCGGTGACCTCACCGATGACGGTGGCATTGGTCTCCCACTTCTTGCAGATCGCCATGAAGCGATCCACATTCTCCGGGGCGACCACGGCGCACATGCGCTCCTGCGATTCGCTCGAAAGAATCTCGGCGGGAGTCATATTGGCGGCGCGCAGCGGCACCTGATCCAGGTCGATGTGCATACCGCCGGAACCGGCCGCGGCCAGTTCGGAGGTGGCGCAGGACAGGCCGGCGCCGCCGAGGTCCTGGATGCCGACGACCACGCCGGAGTGGTACAGCTCGAGACAGCACTCGATGAGCACCTTCTCGGTGAACGGGTCGCCGACCTGCACGCTCGGCAGTTTCTTACGGCCGGAACCGGATTCGTCGCCGGAGAAGGTGTCCGAGGCGAGGACGGACACGCCGCCGATGCCGTCGAGGCCGGTGCGCGCACCGAACAGAATGATCTTGTTGCCCTCACCGGAGGCGAAGGCCAGCTTCAGGTCCTCGACCCGCATGACGCCCGCGCACAGCGCATTGACGAGCGGATTGCCCTGGTAGGAAGCGTCGAAGACAGTCTCGCCACCCACATTCGGCAGGCCGAGCGAGTTGCCGTAACCGCCGACACCGCGCACCACACCGTCGACGACGCGCCGGGTGTCCGGGTGATCCGCCGCACCGAAGCGCAGCTGATCCATGACCGCGATCGGGCGCGCGCCCATGGCCATGATGTCGCGGACGATGCCGCCGACGCCGGTGGCCGCACCCTGATAGGGCTCCACGTACGAGGGGTGGTTGTGCGATTCCACCTTGAAGGTGACCGCCCACCCGTCGCCGATATCCACCACACCGGCGTTCTCGCCGATACCGGCGAGCATGGACTTGCGCATCTCCTCGGTGGTGGTCTCACCGAAGTAGCGCAGATGCACCTTCGAGGACTTGTACGAGCAGTGCTCGGACCACATCACCGAGTACATGGCCAGCTCGGCATCCGTGGGGCGACGCCCCAGGATTTCCTTGATGCGGGCGTACTCGTCGTCCTTGAGGCCGAGTTCCTTGTAGGGCTGCGGGCTGTCCGAGGTGGCCGCGGCGTTGCTGACGGTATCGACGTGGCTGGTCACGGGAATACCAGAGTCCTTTCGGCCGGGCAGGTGCAGTACCGAGAGCCCGTAGCTGGAAGTCGGCGAGAGATAGGTCGGAGTCTAATTGCCGAGGTTGCGCCCGCTGACACGGCCTCCGGCGTGCGACTCCCGCATTGACCACCGAACGCGACCGGGCACGTCAACTGACGCGCCTGCCCAGCTAGTCTGTCCCGGTGAACGAACGATCCGGGGTGGCGGATCCGGCGGAGAAGCCTGCGCCCGCGCCCAACGCCGCCAGGCTGTCGCGGCAGCAGATACAGCTGCTCGCTATCGCCGTGGTGCTGTTCGCGGTGTCGGCGGGGATCAGTTATGCCGCCAAGTTCTGGCACGGATATATCGACCTGCAGGTGTACCGCAATGGCGCGCGGGCCTGGCTCGACAACAAGGATCTCTACGGTCCGATGCCGCCGGTGTACGGGCTCGGACTGCCGTTCACCTATCCCCCGCTGGCCGCGCTGTTCTTCGCGCCGCTGGCGATCATGCCGCTCGTGATCTCCGAGTGGGCGGTGCTGGCGACCTCGGTCATCGCACTGGGCGTGACGCTGTGGGTGGTGCTGGACCGGCTGCGGCCGAGCCTGCCGCGGGCGACCCGGCTGGCCGTTGTGGTCGGCGGGGTCGGTCTGCTGGAGTTGCTGGAACCGATTCGCCAGACCTACGGGTTCGGGCAGATCAATCTGGTGCTGATGGCGGCCATCGCCCTGGATTGCCTGGTGCGCAAGCCGTTCTGGCCGCGCGGCATGCTGATCGGCATCGCGGTGTCGGTGAAGCTGACGCCCGCCGGCTATCTGCTGTACTTCCTGCTGCGCAAGGACTGGAAGGGCGCGGCCACGCTGGTGCTCTCCACCGCCGGTGCGGTCATCGTGGGTTTCGCACTGTTCCCGCATGATTCGGTGCAGTACTGGTTCCACACCATCTCCGATACCGGGCGCATCGGGCCGCCCTGGTTCGCGGGCAATCAATCCCTGAAGGGCTTCGCCTACCGGCTGGGCGTCTCCGATTCGGTGGCGACGCTCATCTGGCTGGTGCTGTCGGTGCTGGCCGTGGCGCTGGCCGCGATCTGGATGAAGCGCCTGTTCTCCGTGGGCGCGAACGCCGCCGCACTGCTGGTGAATGCCGGTGCCGTACTGCTGGTTTCGCCGGTGTCGTGGTCACACCACTGGGTGTGGATCGCACCGGCGCTGCTGGTGGCCGCCGATGCCATCGCCCGCGGTCGCCGCAATCCGGCGTTCCTCACCGCGGTGTTCGTGGCGACCGTCATGTTCGCCATCGGCCCGCAGTGGTTGCTGCCGCACGATCACGATCGGGAACTGGCCTGGGCCTGGTGGCAGCAGATCATCGGGAGCAGCTACGTGCTGTTCACGCTGGGCGCCTTCATCGTCGCCGCCCTGACCTACCACCCGGTCCGGGACTCGGCGTCGCTCGAAGAGCCGGCCGAGAGCCCGGCATAGCCACTGCCACAACACTTTCGGATCGCGCCGACCGCAGTAAGCGGTCGGCGCGATCTTTTTCTACCGAGCCTCGTCGGGCGTGAGGAACGCGGCCAGGGCGGCCGCGTAGGCGGGAACGTCTGCGGCGCCCATCATTTCGCGGGCGGAGTGCATGGCCAGCTGGGCCGCACCCACATCCACGGTCGGCATGCCGGTGGCGGCCGCCGTCATCGGCCCGATGGTGGAACCGCAGGGCAGATCGGCGCGGTGGACATACCGCTGCAGCGGCACGCCGGCCTGTGCGCAGGCCAGGGCGAACGCCCCCGCACCGGCCGCATCGGTCGCGTAGCGCAGGTTCTGATTGACCTTCAGCACCGGACCGCCGCCGACCTCGATGCGGTGCATGGGCTCGTGCCGGTCGGGGTAGTTGGGGTGGGTCGCATGCGCCATATCGCCGGAGGCGCAGACGGATCCGGCGATGGCCGCCAGGTATTCGGCCCGGCCGCCGCCGCGGGTCAGCACAATGCGCTCCAAAACCGTGGGCAACAGCCCGGATTGGGCGCCCCGATCGGATTGGCTGCCGACCTCCTCGTGATCGAACATCGCCAGCACCGGCACAGCCGCACCCGGTTCGGCGACAGCGGCCAGGAAGGCGCGCAATCCGGCGTAGCAGGTGCCCTGATTGTCCAGGCGCGGTGCGCTGATCAGATCCAGATCGCGGCCGATGAGCTTGGACGGCACCAGATCATGGGTCATGAGCTCCCAGCCCAGCACCGCATTCGCTTCGATGCCGGAGCGTTCGGCGATGAAGGCCAGGAACGAGCGCGGTTCTCCGCCGATCCCCCACACCGCGTTCACATGCCGCTGCGGATCCAGGGTGACCCCGCGCCGGTCCTCGGACAGGTGGATGGCCAGCTGCGGCACCCGCAGGATCGGTTCGTCGATGCGAATCAGGCGCTCCCGCACCATATTTCCGTCGCGAATCGACAGGCGCCCGGAGATGCCGAGATCGCGGTCCAGCCACGAATTGAGCCAGGCCCCGCCGTAGGGTTCGAGGCCGACCATCTGCCAGCCCGCCACCGCGGTATCGGGATGCTGTTTGACCCGCAGATTCGGGCTGTCGGTATGCGCGCCGACCACGCGGAACGGGGTGGCCTGCCCGGTGCGGAATCCGGTGGGCGCGCCCGGGCCGCCATCGGACCAGGCGACCAGCGAACCGCTGCGCACCACGTAGTAGCGCCCCGCGCTACTCGAGGGCCAGGGCGCGGATTCCGAGAGCCGGGTGAAGCCGTGATCGTCGAGTTCGGCGGCGACGGTGCGGCATACATGAAACGGCGACGGAGAGGCGTCGATGAATTCGCACAGTCCGGCGGCGGTCGCGGTGGTCTCGGCAACTGGCATGACTGCGATCCTAAGCATTCACAGTTCAGTTTTCGCCGACGGTCGGCCTATCCGCCCGCCCGCGCGTGTGGCCCCGGAATCCGCATACCGCCCCGGAATCAGTGCGACAGCGGAAGATCCGAGACCCGCTCCAGCAGCCGCAGCAGCTCCACGTAGTCGTCACCGCCGAAGTGGCGGCGCAGCTCGGCCTCGGCGCGCATCTCCTCGATGCGCACCTCGTCCACCAGGTCGGCCCCGCGCCGGCTCAGCCCGATGAGGATGCGGCGGCGGTCATCGGCGGCGGCGACCCGGAAGATGAGACCGCGCTCGGCCAGATGGTCGGCGTGCCGGGTGGCGGAGGACGGTGGAAGCTGCGTGCGCACGGCCAGTTCACTCATGGTGATACCGGTATCGCAGGAGAGGTTCGTCAGCATGCACCATTGATCGGCGGTCAGCCGCCTGGCGCACAGTGCGGCGTCGAGGTGACGAAGCCAACTGCGCTCCGCCGCCCGCAGCGCTCCGTGCAACGTGGATATTCCACCTAGAATTGTCGCCATAAGCCCGCCCATCAAATTGCTCGAACGAGGGGAAGGGTATCCGATGACCTCGTTCCGCGGCAGCCCCGAAAACTGTATCGAGATCCTGAACATAGTTCCGCTACAGGGTCCCGGCGGTATCTTCGCCCCTTCCTGCGAGGCCGCCATTTCATTGGCTGCTGAAGAAATCAACAGTGGGACAGGAATTCTCGGGCGCGAATTACGTGTCACCCACATTGACGGCGGGCGGGAACCGGCCGAGGTGGCGCGCGAGGTGTCGGCGCTGCTGGCCACCGGAATGGTGCATGCGATTACCGGCTGGCACACCTCCGCGGTGCGGCGGGCGGTGACGCGGGTGACCGCGGGACGGGTGCCCTACCTTTTCGCCACCGACCACGAGGGATTGGACGTGGCGCCGCCCGGCCTGTTCCTGGTCGGCTCGGATCCGGGGCGTCAACTGCTGCCCGCGCTGCGCTGGCTGCGGCGCGAGCTGGGGGCGCGGCGCTGGGCGATCATCGGCAACGATTATGTGTGGCCGCGGCGTACGGCCGCGGTGGTGCGGGCGGAATTGGGTGCGCACGGGGGCGTCGCGCTGGAACGGTTCGTCCCTTTGGAGAAGTTCGTACCATTCGGCGCCGAGGATTTCGGCGACTTTCTCGCCGATCCGCGGCTGGACCGTTGTGATGGGGTGATCGTGCTCTTGGTCGGCGCCGACGTTGCCCGATTTAACCGACAATTCGCCCTAATCGGACGTGATCAGTCGCAACTGCGCGTCAGTCCGGCCGTGGATGACAATGTGCTGCTCGCCGCGGGCGCCAATGCCAACCGGAATCTCTATGTGCCGTCGAGTTTCTTCGTGAACGGTCCGGCGAACCGGGAACGGCTCGATCGCTACCGGCGACTGCACGGTGAGTTCGCACCCGCCCTCACCAACTTCAGCAATACCGAATACGAGGCGCTGCACGCGCTCGGGGCCATGGCGCACGCGGCGGGCACCCTGGATGTCCGGCGCCTGCACAATGCGGTCGCGAACGGGCCCGTGCTCGAAACACCTTCGGGCAGGCTCGGTTTCGACGGCAGTCAACTGCTCTTCCCGAGCTACATTGCCCGCGCCGACGGCATCCGGTTCGACGTCCTCGACCGCATCTGCGCGTGAAAACGAAGAGCCCGCAACACCACTGGTGTTGCGGGCTCTCGTGAGTATCGGACTAGGCCGAGACGAGGGCGTCCAGGACCGAGAAGAACATGCCGAGACCGTCATCGCTCGGACCGGTCAGCGCCTCGGTGGCGTGCTCCGGGTGCGGCATGAGGCCCACGATGCGGCCGTCGGCCGAGGTGATGCCCGCAATACCGCGCTGCGAACCGTTCGGATTGTCGCCCGAGTAGCGGAACACCACGCGGCCTTCGCCTTCGAGCTCGTCGAGCGTGGCCTGGGACGCCTGGTAGCGGCCCTCACCGGACTTGAGCGGGACCAGGATCTGGGCGCCGGGCTCGTACCGCGAGGTCCATGCGGTGTCCGCATTGTCCACGGTCAGCCACTGGTCGCGGCAGATGAAGTGCAGGCCCTCGTTGCGGGTCAGCACGCCGGGCAGCAGACCGGCCTCGCACAGGATCTGGAAGCCGTTGCAGATGCCCAGCACCGGCAGGCCCTGGCCCGCGGCCTCGATGACCTTCTCCATGACCGGCGCGAACCGGGCGATGGCGCCGGTGCGCAGGTAGTCCCCGTAGGAGAAGCCGCCGGGCACGATGACCGCGTCGACACCCTTCAGATCGGCGTCACCGTGCCAGAGGCTGACCGCCTCGGCGCCGGCGAGCTTCACCGCGCGGGCGGCGTCGACATCGTCCAGGGTGCCCGGGAAGGTGATGACTCCGATGCGCGCAGTCACAGCCGCACCACTTTCCAGTCCTCGATGACGGTATTGGCGAGCAGCGATTCGGCGATCTGCTCGAGCTCGGCGTCGCTCACATCCTCGGCCACATCCAGCTCGAAGCGCTTGCCCTGCCGCACCTCCGAGATGCCGGGGTGACCCAGGCGCCCCAGCGCACCGACAATGGCCTGACCCTGCGGATCCAGGATTTCGGCCTTCGGCATCACCTCGACCACGACACGTGCCACGCGTTGCTCCTCAGCTGGTGGGGCGGGCCCGGGCGCAGTGCTCTTCAACAGTGCGGCCGAGCGGGGGTTTCGCAGATCAGCGTAGTTGGCGCGACCCGGATGCCCTCCGCCGGGTCGAGGACTACCGTTTCCCTCATGCGGATAGCCCATTTCGGACACTCATGCATTCTGGTGGAGCTGAACGGCGCGAAGATCCTGTTCGATCCCGGTAATTTCTCGCACGGGTTCGAGGGCATCACCGGACTCGACGCCATTGCCGTCACGCATCAGCATCCCGATCACATCTGCCCCAATCGCATCGAGGCGCTCATCGACGCCAACCCGCAGGCCCGGCTGCTGTCGGACCCGCAGACCGCCCAGCAGCGCGGGGAGCCGTGGGAGGCCGTGCAGGCGGGCAATGTGCTGAAGGTCAAGGATGTGCAGATCACCGGCGGCGGTGGACGGCACGCGGTCATCCACCCGGAGATCCCGGTCATCGACAACACGGTCTTCCAGCTCGGCACCCCGGACGATCCGGCCCAGCTGGTGCACCCCGGCGACTCGCTGTGGGTGCCGCCGGTTCCGGTGGGCGTCCTCGCGCTGCCCGCGGTCGCGCCGTGGATGCGGATCAGCGAGGCGGTCGATTACCTGCGCGCGGTGAATCCGCGCACCGCCTTCCCCATCCACTTCGGCATCATCGAACCGGCCGCACAGGGCATCTACTTCGGCCGCCTCAATGAAATGGCGCCCTCCAACACCGAATTCCAGGTCATCCAGGCCGAGGACCACACCGAGTTCTGAGCCGCGGACCTCTCGTCGGCCCCCTCGTCAGACCTCTCGTCATCCCGGCATGCTTTTGGCCGGGATCCACACAGGCTGCGCTCCAGCCGGTTTCAGTGGATCCCGGCCAAAAGCGCGCCGGGATGACGGGCGCGGGCTACCCGGTGTAGGAGGCGAGGAACAGCGCCTCCGCCAAGGCCATGTGCTCGATTTCGGTCGGATCGACGCTTTCGTTCGGTGCGTGGATCAGGCATTTGGGCTCTTCGACGCCCATCAGCATGATCTCGGCCTCGGGGTAGGTGTCGGCGAAGACATTGCAGAGCGGGATGGAGCCGCCCTGGCCCGAGGTGGTGGAGGGGCGGCCGTAGGCGGCGGCGAAGGCGGCCTCCATGGCGGTGCGGGCGGGCCCGTGCGTGCTGCCGACGAACGGGGAGCCGGTGGCCTCGGTCTCGATGGTCACCTCGGCATGCCAGGGCGTATTCGATTGCAGGTGCGCGGTAAGGGCTTTCAGCGCCTGCTGCGGATCGGTACCGGGCGGGATGCGCAGATTCAGGCGGGCCCGGGCCTTGGGCTGGATGGCGGCGGCGGAACCCACCACCGGCGGCACGTCCATACCGAGCACGGTGAGTGCCGGTCGCGCCCACAGCATATCGGAGACGGTGCCGCTGCCGAGCAGGTCGACGCCCTCGAGAACACCTGCGTCGGAACGGAATTGGTCTTCGGGGTACTGTGCGCCGTCCCATTTCTGGTCACTGGTGAGACCCTCGACCGTGGTATTGCCGTCGGCATCGCGCAGGGTGGACAGCAGCTGGATCAGCGCCGCCAGCGCATCCGGGGCGGGACCGCCGAACATGCCGGAATGCATGGAGCCGGAGAGGGTTTCGACGGTCACCACCACATTCACATTGCCGCGCAGGGTCTGCGTGAAGGTCGGCACGCCGACCGCGAAATTGCCGCAGTCGCAGATCAGCAGGGTGTCCGCGCGCAGCAACTCCACATTCTTCGGCACGAAGGCTTCCAGCCCGCCCGTGCCCTGCTCCTCGGAACCCTCTGCCACCAGCGTCAATCCGACGGGAAACCTATCGCCGGACACCTTCCGCAGTGCGCGCAGGGCGGTGAGGTGCGTGACGATATTGCCCTTGCAGTCCGCGCTGCCACGGCCGTACCAGCGGCCGTCCTTCTCGGTGAGCTCCCAGACCGGAGTCTGCCATTCGGCGTCACCCAGCGGCGGCTGCACGTCGTAGTGGCAGTAGAGCATGATCGTCGGCGCACCGGGCGGGGCCGGATAGCGCGCGACCACCGCATTGCTGCCGTCCGGCGTCTCGTGCAGCCCCACATCCGTGAGCCCTTCGGCGGCAAAGGCATCGGCCACCCACTGCGCCGTCTTCAGGCACTCCTCCACCGGGAACTGCCGGGCGTCGTACACGGACCTGTACGAAACAAGTTCGGTGAGATCGCTTTTCGCCCGCGGCATGAGTTCCCGCACCGCGGACCGCAGCGCTTCGGTATCGGTCATTTCGTCTCCTCCATCAGTGCTCCGTATCCGATGTCACTGTGCCTTCTTCAGGTTGCCAGTCTCCTCCAGATACGCGGCAAGCTTGTCCGGGCAATAGGTTTCGATGGCGATCGAGGTCGCGGTGAAGACATCGCGATCGGCGATGACCGGACGCGTACCGGGACCGCCGGCGCCATTGGTGATCGCCGACTGATACTGCGCCTTGATGAGCGGCGAGTGCGGATCCTGGCACAGCAGTCCGCCGTCCTCACCGAGTGAATCGGCGATGACCTTCGGCTCCGGCGAGGTGAAACCCGCTGCGATCAACCGCGATTGCAGTACCTGCGCCCGGCGCAATGCGATATCACTGTCCCGATCGCGGTGGAAGGCGATCGCGCCCGCAATGGCGATGACCACCAGCACCACCGCCACCGACAGGTACACCAGGCGTCGTGTCGCATCGGGCGCCCCCGGATGCACGGTCGTCATGCGATGGCCTCCTCGGGTGCGTCGATCTTCCAGCCGGGTTTGCGGAAGCGCATGAACAGGTAGGGAATCAGCAGCCCGACAATGCCCATGCCCAGCCCGATGAGCACCACATAGCTCAGGCCGTTGCCGCTGCCGTACTGCGAGGGCGGCACGAAGCCGATGAGGAAGGCCGCCACCGACGAGGTCGCGCCCAGCCCGCACAGTGCGGCCAGCGCCGGCGCCCGATAGCCGCGCGGATGGTCGGGTTGGTTGCGGCGCAGGCGAATCGCAGCGGCGAACATGAGCACGTACATGATCAGATACACCTGGGTGGTGATCACCGAGAGGATCCAGTAGGCACTCGAGACGTCGGGGATGAAGGCGTACAGCAGCGCCAGCAGTGTGGTCACCACGCCCTGTGCGACGAGCATGTTCTGTTGCACGCCATGCTTGTTCAGGCGTGTCAGGATCGGCGGCAGATAGCCCTCCTGGCGGCCGATGAGCAGCAGCCCCTTGGAGGGCCCGGCCAGCCAGGTGAGCATGCCGCCCAGCGCCGCCGCCACCAGCATCACGCCCAATATCGGTGTCAGGAAACCGATGTCGAAGTGGTTGAAGAAGCCGTCGAAGGCCTGCATGACGCCGGCGGTGAGGCTCAGATTCTTGGACGGCACCACCCAGCTGATCACCACGGCGGGCACGATGAAGATCAGCAGCACCAGGGCGACGGCCAGGGCCATGGCCTTCGGATATTCCTTGCCCGGATTCTTCAGCGAGGACACGTGCACCGCGTTCATCTCCATGCCCGCGTAGGACAGGAAGTTGTTCACGATGAGCACCAGGCTGGCCACACCGGTCCAGGCGGGCAGCAGATGACCGCCGTCCATCGGCGCGGCCGACGGATTGCCCTGTGCCAGGAAGACCAGACCCAGCACCACCAGCAGCGCGCCCGGAATCAGCGTGCCGATGATGAGCCCCATACTCGACAGCCCCGCAACGGTTTTGGTGCCCTGCGAGGAGACGAAGACCGCCACCCAGTAGATGGTGATGATGACTATGGCCACATAGGTGCCATTGGCCGCCAGCGACGGATCGATGATGTACGCGAAAGTGCTTGCCACATAGGCCAGCAGGCTCGGGTAATAGAAAATGGTCATGGCGAACTGGCACCACACCGCGAGAAATCCCATCGGCTGCGAGAGCCCCTCGCCCACCCATTTGTAGACCCCGCCGGCCCAGCCCGAGGCCAGCTCCGCCGCCACGAAGGCGGTCGGGAGCAGGAACAGCAGTGCCGGAATCAGGTAGAGAAATACGCATGCCAGGCCGTACACCGCCATGGTCGGCGAGGACCGCAGGCTGGCCACCGAACTGGTGGTCATCAGGGCCAGCGTCACCCAGGACATGTACTTGGTCGTGGTGGCCTTCGCCGCGGTCACCGTTGCCATGTCCACCCCCCGCGTGGCACCGTGGCGGACATCACTTGCCCTATGACATGCTGATAGTCCATAGCGCTGAATAGTAACCGTCCAGCAACTATCAATTGATTACGAAACGGTCTACGCATCAACCATTTTCACTGATCAACGAGCGTTCGGAATGCATTCAGCAAATAGATAGCTAGTACCGACGCTGGAGGTTGGATGACGGGCAATCCGCACACCGACGACGACGTATTCTCCCTGCCCGGCCTCAGCCGCGGCGCACCCAAGGCCGGCTTCCCCGCGGTGGAAATGCCGCCCGACGCGGCCTATGAGATCGTGCACGGCGAATTGCTGCTGGACGGCGTCTCCCGGATGAACCTGGCCACCTTCTGCACCACCTGGGTCGATGATCAGGCCCGGCGGCTCATGGACGAGGCCATCGGCAAGAACATCGTCGACAAGGACGAGTACCCGCAGACCGCCGAACTCGAGCGGCGCTGCGTCCGCATGATCGCCGACCTGTGGCACGCGCCCGATCCGGAGACCACGCTCGGCACCTCCACCACCGGATCCAGCGAGGCCGCCATGCTGGGCGGGCTGGCCGCGAAATTCCGCTGGCGCAAGCGCGGCGGCACCGGCACCCCCAATTTCGTCTGCGGACCGGTGCAGGTGTGCTGGGAGAAATTCGCCCGCTACTTCGATGTGGAGATCCGCCAGATCCCCTTGCGCGGCAACCGGCTCACCATGCACCCGGACGATGTGGCCGCCTACTGCGATGCGAACACCATCATGGTGGTGCCCACCTTCGGGCAGACCTTCACCGGACTGTTCGAGGATGTCGCCGGCATCAGCAAGGCCCTCGACGATCTACAGCAGAAGACCGGACTCGACATTCCCATGCACGTGGACGCGGCCAGCGGCGGCTTCCTCGCCCCGTTCTGCGCACCCGATCTGGTGTGGGACTTCCGGCTGCCGCGCGTGAAATCGATCAATGCCTCCGGGCACAAGACCGGCCTGGCGCCGCTGGGCGCCGGCTGGGCCATGTGGCGCAGCGCCGCCGATCTGCCCAAGGAACTCATCTTCGATGTAGATTACCTCGGCGGCAGCATGGCCACCTTCAATCTCAATTTCTCCCGGCCCGGCGGGCAGGTCATCACCCAGTACTACGACTTCATTCGCCTGGGCCGCACCGGCTATCGCAAGGTGCAGACGGCGATCTACCTGGCCGCCCAGCATCTGGCGGCGGGGCTGGTCGAACTGGGCATGTTCGAGATGATCCACGACGGCCATCCGGAGCGCGGCATCACCGCCGTCTCGTGGCGGCTGACCGGGGACCGCAATTTCAATCTCTACGACCTGTCCGACCGGCTGCGCACCCGCGGCTGGCTGATCGCGGCGTATCCGCTGCCCGCCGACCGCGGCGACGAGACCATCATGCGTGCGGTGCTGCGGCACGGCTTCACCCGCGATATGGCCGATCTGCTGCTCACCGATGTGGTGCGCAGTCTGCAGCAGCTCAACGCACACCCGCTCAGCACCTCGCTCACCCGCAAGGAAGCGGGCGGGTTCACCCACAGTGCCACTGCGGCAGTGCCTTCCACGGAACTCCCGAAATAGCAGCGGGGTCCGGGGCACTCCCCCGAACCCCGCCCCGGATCAGTTCGCCGGCTCGGCCTCGGCCAGGCCGACGGTGCCGAGCAGCCAGGAGTACTCGAAGGCGATTTCCTTCCACCGCTCGTACCGGCCGCTGGGGCCGCCGTGCCCGGAGGTCATATCGGTCTTGAGGATGAGCTGGGAATTGCCGGTCTTGGTGGCGCGCAGCTTCGCGACCCACTTGGCCGGTTCCACGTAGTACACCCGGGTGTCATTGAGACCGGTCATGGCCAGGATCGCCGGATAGTCCTTGGCCTCGACGTTCTCGTACGGCGAGTAGGACTTCATGTAGTCGTAGACGTCCTTGTCGTCCAACGGATTTCCCCACTCCTCCCATTCGGAGGTGGTGAGCGGCAGCTCCGGAAGCAGCATGGAGGTCAGCGGGTCCACGAACGGCACATTGGTGAGAATGCCCGCGAAGAGTTCGGGCGCGAGATTGGCGACCGCACCCACGAGCAACCCGCCCGCGCTACCGCCGTCGGCGACCATCCGATCCGGGGTGGTGACGCCGGTATCGACGAGATGCCGTGCGCAGGAGAGGAAATCGGTGAAGGTGTTCTTCTTGGTGAGCATCTTGCCCTGGTCGTACCAGAACCGGCCCATCTCGCCGCCGCCGCGCACATGCGCGACCACGAACACCATGCCGCGATCGAGCACCGACAGTCGGGCGATCGAGAAGCCCGGATCGATACTGGCCTCGTAGGAGCCGTATCCGTAGAGCAGCAACGGTTTCGGACCCGCCGGGGCATCCTTGCGCTGCACGATGGAGATCGGAATCCGGGTGCCGTCCGCGGCCACCGCCCAATCCCGGCGCTGCTCGTAATCGTCCGCGTTGTACTCGCCGAGCACCACCTGCTCCTTGCGCAGCAGCAGCTCTCCGGTCTCGGGCACGTAGTCGAAGATCTGCATCGGCGTGACGAAGGAGGTGAGTCCCATGCGCAGCGTCGGTGTCTCCCACTCCGGATTGCCGCCGAGTCCGGCGGAGAACAGGGTGAGCCCGAAATCGACTTCTTTGAGCTCGCCGTAGCCGTCGGAGGTCAAGGGCCACACCGCAACTCGCGGCAGCGCCTCGCGGCGGTAGCTGAGCACCAGCTTGTCGGAGAAGACGTCGACATCCTCGAGCCGCACATCCGCGCGATGCGGGATCAGAATCGTCTGATCCGCCGGATCGGAGAGCGGCGCCTCCGACAGCAGGAAGTTCTCCGACTTCACCCCGTCCACGACATCGTTGTGCAGGATGAGCAGCTTGTCCTCGCCGCCGATCACCGCGTGATCGGCCGAGTACGACACGCCCTCGCGGCGCGGCAGCAGGACCCGGAACTCGCCCTCCGGATTATCGGACTCCAGGAACCAGACCTCACTGGTGAGCTTCGAATCGGCCCCGATCACCAGGAACTTCTCCGAGCGGGTGGTGCCCACCCCGACCCCGAAGCGCTCATCGGCCTCGTGGAAGACCCGGACATCGGCGCTCGGCTCGGTGCCCAGCCGGTGCCGCCAGATGCTGTCGGGCCGCCAGGACTCGTCGACGGTCACATAGAAGACGTGCGTGCCGTCCAGCGACCAGGTCGCGCCGCCGCCGGTCCCAGGGATCTCGTCGGGCAGCAGTTCGCCGGTCTCCACATTCTTGACGCGCAGGGTGTAGCGCTCGTCGCCGACCGTATCGACCGAATAGGCCAGCAGATCGCCCGCCTGGCTCAGCGAGGAGGCGCCGAGTGAGAAGAATTCGTGGCCCTCGGCCAATTCGTTCGAATCCAGCAGCACCTGCTCGCCCGGGATATCGACACCGACCTCCAGCAGCGGCGGCGTCCAGTCGTCCGCATCGGCGATCGGGCAGCGGCAGAACACGCCGTACTGCTTGCCTTCGAAACTGCGCGAGTAGTACCAGTACTTGCCCATCCGGGTGGGCAGCGACAGATCGGTCTCCCGGGTGCGCCCCTTGATCTCCTCGTAGATCTTCTCGCGCAGCGGGGCCAGCGCCTCCGTCTGCGCATCCGTAAAGGCGTTCTCCTCCTCCAAATAGGAGATGACCTCGGGATTCTTCTTCTCCCGCAACCATTCGTAGTCGTCTACGAAGACATCGCCGTGGTGCACGCGCTCGGTCGGCACCCGCTTGGCGATCGGCGCCGAAATAACCGCGCCGGAATTGGAGGTCGCGCTACCACTGCTGTCCAGAGCCATGGCGACCAGGTTAGTGGTGTGAACCCCCGCCACGCCGCAGACCCTGCCACCTCATCGCGACAACCGGCGGTCAGGCGCGACGGCGCCGGGCCGGGGCCACGTGCTGGCAGTGCTCGTACAGGTAGAAGACCGCTGCTTTGCGCCGGGCGCACTGATCGGTGGGACAGCTGCGGTGGATCTGCAGAATGCTGTCCGCCAGTTCCACATTGAAGCGTTCCGGGACGGCATCGCAGCTGTCGGAGATGGGGGCAGCTCGCTGCTGGGACCATGGCGTGCGCACCACATACCTCCTTCCGCTGACACAGAATGGAATATCCGATCCGGAGGTCGCGCAAACACTGGCATTATGAGTGCGATCCACATCACCGTCCAGTACTCGCCGCTCATCGCACAGGGAGTCCGGAGTTGGAAACAGCGAAGAATCGCGAGATCGAGGCCGACGCCGTCTGGCGGCGTGGCGACGACAATGCGGAGGGCGTCGAAATCGCCTTCCTGTCCAGCGGAAATATCGGCCTGCGGGATTCCCGCAACCCGGACGGGCCGGTGCTGGTGTTCACCCCCGGGGAGTGGCGGGCGTTCGTGGCAGGCGCCAAGGACGGCGAATTCAACCGTCCCGGAGCCTGATCCGCGCCGGGGAGCGGATCGGCGCTAGGCGCCGATCGCCCCGGCGATGGTCGGCCAGGAATCGTGCAGTCCGTCCTGCCAGTACGACCAGGAGTGCGTGCCCACCGGGCTGTAGTCCACGCGCGCAGGGATATTCAGATCCCGCAGCCGCTGCGCGAAGGTGTCGACGCAGGCGTTCACACCGAATTCGATGGGACCGCCGAAGAAGATGTTCTCCGGCAGCTGCGGTTTGATCTCCAGCTCGTGCGGGCCGGGCAGACCGGTACCGGTGGACAGGTAGATGGTCTTACCGCGCAACCGATCGGCCATCAGCGCCGGATTGTGCTCGGCCCAGGCCGGACTGGTGGGGCCGCCCCACATATTGAACGGATTGCCGCCGCGATTGGCGATGGAGAACATGGTCGCGCCCTGCGCGATGGTGGTGTCCGGGCAGGCGCTGTACCCGGCGACCGCGCGATACAGGTCCGGGTGCCGCACCGTGAGGGTGAAGGCCGCATTGCCACCCATGGACAAACCACCGATGGCGTTCACCCCGTTACCGGAGAAATAATCGTCGATGAGCGGCGGAAGCTCTTCTGTCAGAAAGGTTTCCCACTTGTACCGGCCGAAGCGCGGATCATCGGAGATCCAGTCGGTGTAGTAGCTGGCCTGCCCGCCCATGGGCAGCACCACATTCACGTTCTTGTCCCGGAAGAAGGGCTCGGCATCGGTGGCATTGGTCCAGGTGCTCTGGGTGGCGCCCGGATCGAGACCGTCGAGCAGATAGAAGCTGGGGCGGGAGCCGCCGCCGGCCGGATGCAGGACCTGCACCTGAATGGTCCGGCCCATCGCGGGCGAATCGACGAACATGGCGGAGCGGTTGGCATTCAGGTCGTCGACCCGGATGACGCTGGCCGCGTGGCCCGTGGCCGGTGGCGCTAACGCCGGACTGAGCAATCCTGCGGCTACTGCTAAAACCGCTGCGGAAACAACTCTTCTACGCATGCCCCACCTCCATCAGCCCACCACGATCGCGTTCCAACGTAACTCGAGTCGCGTGGGGTGCGAGGACTATTCGGTCGATGGCGTGTCCCTGGCAAACCAATTGGTTCGCATATGTTAATGCAAATTAGCTATGAATTGCCAGCGGCGCGCTCCAATACCCCGCGAATAGATCCGGCCAGGTAATCCAGGTCCGCACGGGCCGGAGAAGTGGGCCGCGCCCGCAGCCCGAACCCATCCCCCGGAGTGCGTGGGATCACATGCAGGTGCACATGGAACACCTCCTGCCCCGCTGTGACACCGTCGGCGAGGAAGAAATTCACCCCGTCGCACTGCACCTCGGAGGCCCGCAGCGCGGCCGCCAACTGCTGCCCGACCCGAAAGAGCTTGCCGCCCATGGCCGGATCCAGCTCGGCCAGACTCCGCGCCGGAACCTTCGGAATCACCAGCAGATGCCCCGGCGTCACCGGGCGGATATCAAGGAACGCCAGCACGTCGTCGTCCTCGTACACCTTGCTGGCCGGCGCCTGCCCGGCAACGATTTCCGAGAAGATCGTGTACGGATTCATACCCGCAGCCTGCCAGAAACACCTCGACCCCGGACCGATGGGCCGGGGTCGAGAGTCGAAAGTTCGCCGCTGCCTACAGAATCGGGGCCGGGGTGTAGCGCGCGGCCTCCGGATCGGCGTCGACCAGCTTCTGCACCTGCGCGATCACGGCGGCCGTCTGCGCCTCGGCGGCGCCGATGAACGCGGAGCGATCGGCCAGCGCCGCGTCCAGGGCGGCACGGTCCAGCGGCATGCGATCGTCGGCGGCCAGGCGATCCAGCAGATCCGGCTCCCGGCCCTGCTCGCGCATGTCCAGGGCCACGGCCACGGCGTGCTCCTTGATGACCTCGTGCGCGGTCTCCCGGCCCACACCGGCCCGGACCGCCGCCATCAGCAGGCGGGTGGTGGCCAGGAACGGCAGGTACCGATCCAGCTCACGGCCGATGACGGCCGGGTAGGCGCCGAATTCGGCCAGGATGGTCAGGAAGGTCTCCATCATGCCGTCGACGGCGAAGAAGGCGTCCGGCAGCGCGACCCGGCGCACCACCGAGCAGAACACATCGCCCTCGTTCCACTGGGCGCCCGCCAGCTCGGCGCCCATCGAGGCGTAACCGCGCAGAATGACCTGCAGCCCGTTGACCCGCTCGGCGGAACGGGAGTTCATCTTGTGCGGCATGGCCGAGGAACCGACCTGCCCCTTCTGGAAGCCCTCGGTGACCAGCTCGTTGCCGGCCATCAGGCGAATGGTGTGCGCGAAAGACGAAGGGCCCGCACCGATCTGGACCAGCGCGGAGAGCACATCGTGATCCAGCGAGCGCGGATACACCTGGCCAACACTGGTGAAGACATTCTTGAAACCGAGGTGGTGCGCCACCTTCTGCTCCAGCTGCGCCAGCTTGGCCGCATCGCCGTCCAGCAGATCGAGCATGTCCTGCGCGGTGCCCATCGGGCCCTTGATACCGCGCAGCGGATAGCGGTCGATCAGCTCCTGCACGCGGGTGAGCGCGATGAGCAGCTCATCGGCCGCGGAGGCGAAACGCTTACCGAGGGTGGTGGCCTGCGCCGCCACATTGTGCGAGCGGCCGGCCATCACCAGCGACTGGTATTCGGCGGCCCGCTCGGCCAGCCGGGCGGCGATCGCCACGCCGTGCGCGTACACATGCTCCAGCGAGAGCCGGATCTGCAACTGCTCGACATTCTCGGTGAGGTCGCGCGAGGTCATGCCCTTGTGCACATGCTCATGCCCGGCAAGGGCATTGAACTCCTCGATGCGCGCCTTCACATCGTGCCGGGTCACGCGCTCCCGCTCGGCGATCGACTTCAGATCGACCTGATCGACCACCCGCTCGTAATCCTCGACCACCCCGGCCGGTACCTCGATACCCAGCTCGGACTGAGCGCGCAGCACTTCCAGCCACAGCCGCCGCTCGAGAACGATCTTGTTCTCGGGCGACCACAACTGAACCAGCGCGGGGCTGGCATAACGGGTGGCAAGGACGTTCGGCACAGAGGTCACGTTGTGCCAGTTTACCGGCCGGGTGCAGCACGATTTGCCGCAGCTTCACCCGAGGCCGGGCGCCTCGCCGAGGTATCCCGGCTTCGTCGGTGAGACAGGAGTTTTCGTCAATCCGGGCAGTTAAGCGGGCGGGGCGACTACGTCGATCACTTCCAGCAGTGCGCCCCGGGCCATGCGCCGGGGCTGGGGATCGGGTTCGCCGAGGGCAGTCACCACCGCGCCGTCGACCACGGCCACGAGCCGGCGGGTCTGTTCCGGGCGTACTACGCGGTCGGAGCGGCGCAGCACGTCGGCGAGCAGCTCGTCGAGCTGGGCGCGTAGTCGGAACTGCACCTCGCGTAGTTCCGGATGGCGGGCGGAGGCCACCGAACGCTCGTAGCGGGCGATGAGCTGGCCGCGGGCGTCCTCGTCGGCCATATCCGGGCCGACGAGCAGATCCAGCACCAGATCCACGGTCGCCTCGGCGCCGCGCCGGCGGTGGGTCACCTCGCCGACCCGGCGGCGCATGGCATCGAGTTCGGCATTGCCGGAGAATTCGACCGCACGCGCGATCAAATCCTCCAGCGATTCGAAGTAGTAGGTGGTGGACGCCAGCGGCAGATCCGCGCGCGTCGCCACCGAGCGGTGTCGTACGGCCTCGAAGCCGCCCTCGAGGAGCAGCTCGGCGGCGGCACATACGAGCGCTTGGCGACGCTTCTCGCCTTTCGGAGTCGTCGCAGTGGTCACGGATGCAATCGTGCCAGTCATCATCGGTTCATCTGACCCAAATCTGTGCGATCTGTGGTGATTCCGGTTCGAACGGCGTTCCGGCGACGAATTCAGGCCAGATAGCGTTCCAACCGGTCCAGTGCTTCTTCGATATCGGCGCTCGCTCCGGCGAACGAGAAGCGCACCGTATGGGTGCCGCTGACCGTGTCGAAGTCGATGCCCGGGGCAAGCGCCACCCCCGTGTGGTCGAGCACCTCGGTACACCATCGCATCGAATCATCGGTCAGGTGAGCAATATCCGCGTATGCGTAGAAGGCGCCGTCCGCCGGAGCCAGATCGGTAATGCCCAATTTCGGCAGACCGGTCAGCAGCAACTGCCGATTGGCGGCATAGCGGGCCACATGCCCGTCGAGTTCGGCCTTGGCCTCCGCACCGAAGGCGTGCACGGCCGCGTACTGCGAAATAGCCGGCGGGCAGACGGTCATATTCGAGGCGAGCCGCTGCAGCGCCGGGCGCATGGTCTCCGGCACCAGCATCCAGCCGAGCCGCCAGCCCGTCATGGAGAAGTATTTGGACACCGATCCGATAACCACCGATTCCCGGGAGGTCTCCCAGGCGGAGGAGGTCGGCTCGGTGCTTGTGGACAGCGCCGTGTCGTAGACGATGCCGTGGTAGATCTCGTCCGAGATGAGCAGTGTCCCGTGCTCATCGCACCAGCGGGCCAGGGCCGCCAGCTCCGCGGGCGCGATCATGGTCCCGGTCGGATTGGCCGGACTCGCCACGATCAGGCCCGCGGGCGGCTCCGGCAGCGCCTCGAGCATGGCAACGGTGGGCTGAAAACGCGTCTCCGGGCCGCAATCAAGCTCGACCACCCGGCAACCCAGCGCGGTGAGCGTATTGCGGTAGGCGGGATACCCCGGCCGCGCCACCACCACGGTGTCCCCGAGATCGAAAGCGGCCAGGAACAGCAGCGTGAACGCGCCGGACGATCCGGTCGTCACCACCACGTCATCAGCGCTCACCCGGACCCCGTAGGTGCTCCGATGATGCTCGGCAATGGCCTCCCGCAGCGCCAGGATCCCGAAAGTCTCGGTGTACCCGAGCAATTCGGAATCCATGGCCGCCTTGGTGGCCCGCAATACCGCCTGCGGGGCCGGCGTGGACGGCTGCCCCGCGGCCAGCACAAGTACGTCACCATGGGAACGCGCCCGTTCAGCTGCTGCCTTCCAGACATCCATCACGTAAAAAGGTGGAATGGTCGACCGGCGAGATTCGATACGCACTCGACAGACGGTAGAGCACCCGCTCCCCCGGCTGTCCGCAGATGGCCGCCGGAATGCCTGAGGAGGCTCGCATGCAGGGGGGACCAGCGGCTACCGAGGAGGACTCGGCAGCACGACTATCGGCCGCCGCCACCACCGGGACCAGCGCGAACGGCGGCGCACCGGCGACTCACGCCGTGGCGGATTCGGAACGCGAGGAGTCGGCGGCCATCGCCTCGAGACCCGGGGACGATGACGGCGCCGCGAGTCTCCCGGAGCTCGAGTTCGCGGAATCGGAGATCGAGGGCGACTCCGAGCCGCACGCGCAGGGGTTCCGGGCAGGGGTCGACAGATATACCCCGGGGGTCAGAGCCCACCTGGCCGGGCCGGACGAGCCGCCGTCACGGCTGCGCGAATATGCGGCGCGGGCGGGGCACGCATCGATACGAGGCGCAGAACGGGCGCGGCGGCAGCTGCCGATAGTGCGCGCCCGGGGCGTCGAGATGTGGGCGCGGCGGCCACGGTCTCGGGCGGAGTTCGGGGCGCTGGTCGAGCAAACGAAGACCGAGGCGCGGCAGCAGTGGCCGGTGACTCGGGCATGGGCGATCAGACATCGTGTGCTGATCGGCGGGGTGGTGGCGGTGCTCGTGTTCGCGGGGGCGGACAGCGCACTGGGGGCCATTCCGATCGATGCGACCGTGGAACCCGGTATGGCACTGCGGGTTCCGGTGGCGAATCCACTGCAGATACATACCGTGCCCGCATCGACGAAGCGATATCTCGACGCCATCAGCAATGGTGAGCGCCTGCGGGAGTCCGCGGTGGTATCCGCCGCCGCGCGCGACACACTGGATCGGGCCAAGGCCGAAGCCGCCGCGGCGGTGTCCGGTCAGCCGCAACCGTGGATGGTCACGACACCCGCTCCCGACGCCACCCTGCCGCCCGGCTTCGCGATCCCCGGCATCGGCGGCTTCGCGCTCCCCGCCAAGGGCGCGTTCACCTCGGGATTCGGATCACGCTGGGGCACCTTCCACGCGGGCGTCGATATCGCCGCCCCGATCGGTTCGCCCATCTACGCGGTCGCGGCGGGCACGGTCATCGACGCGGGCCCGGCGCAGGGTTTCGGGCTGTGGGTGCGCATCCGGCACGATGACGGCACCATCTCCGTCTACGGCCACATGTACGACTTCTTCGTCTCGGTCGGCGAACGCGTCCCGGCCGGCATGCAGATCGCCCGTATCGGCAATCGCGGCGACTCCACCGGTCCGCATCTGCATTTCGAGATCATCATCAACGGCCAGCACGTGGACCCGCAGCCGTGGCTGGCCCAGCGCGGCATCCAGCTGACCCCCTGAGCCGAAATCTGTCATCCCGGCACGTTTTCGGCCGGGATCCACAGCGGACGATGGATCCCGGCCGAAAGCACGCCGGGATGACGGAGGTGTGTCAGACCGCCGGTGCGGGGATGGTGATCCGTCCCTCGGTGGCCGCGAGCGCGATATCGGTGCGGTAGTGGCCGCCGGGCAGTTTGATGCCCGCGATCCGGTCGTAGGCGTTCTTGCGAGCCTCGGCGAGGTCGGCGCCCTGCCCGACAATGGCCAGCACACGGCCGCCCGCGGAGACGATGGAACCGTCCGCGCGCTGGGCGGTACCGGCGTGCAGCACCTCGGATTCGGTTCCGGCGCCGGAGGATTCGGCCCCGGAGATGACATCGCCGCTGCGCGGCCGGCCCGGGTAGTTCTCGGCAGCCAGCACTACGGTGACGGCCGAGCCGTCCTTCCAGCGCGGCGCCGCGACCTGATCGAGGGTGCCGGTGGCGGTGGCGTGCAGCAGCTCGCCGATCGGGCTGTCCAGCATGGCCAGTACGGCCTGGGTCTCGGGATCGCCGAAGCGGCAGTTGAATTCGATGACGGCGGGCCCGGCCTGCCCGATGGCCAGCCCCGCGTACAGCAGGCCGCTGAACGGCACGCCGCGCCGGACCATTTCGGCCGCAACGGGTTTCACCACATCGTCGACAATGGCCCGCAGCGTTTCGTCGGTCAGCCACGGCAGCGGCGTGTACGCGCCCATGCCGCCGGTATTGGGCCCGGTATCGCCGTCGCCGACCCGCTTGTGATCCTGGGCGGGCAGCAGCGGCACCACATTCTCGCCGTCGACAAGACAGAACAGCGACACCTCGGGACCGTCGAGGAAGGACTCCAGCAGCACCGGATGCCCGTTCTCCAGCAGCTCCGCGCCGTGGTCACGCGCGATCCGGCGGTCGGCGGTCACCACCACGCCCTTGCCCGCGGCCAGCCCGTCGTCCTTCACGACCCAGGTGGGCCCGAAGCGATCGAGCGCGGCATCCAGCTCACCCGGATGATCGACGATCTCACTGTGCGCGGTGCGCACACCCGCCGCGTTCATGACGTCCTTGGCAAAAGCCTTGGACCCCTCGATGCGCGCGGCGGCCGCCGACGGCCCGAAGGCCGCGATGCCCGCGGCCCGCACCGCATCGGCCACACCGAGCACCAGCGGCACCTCGGGACCGATCACGACCAGGTCCGACTTCAACTCCCGGGCCAGCGCGACCACCTCGTCGCCCGAGCTCGGGTCGACCGCTCGCACGTCGACATGTTGAGCAATCCCCGCATTACCGGGCGCGACCGCCACCGCGGTCACCGCCGGGTCCCGGCGCAGAGCCAGGGCAAGGGCATGTTCACGGGCTCCGGAACCGATGACGAGTACGCGCACGGCAGACAGCTTAAAGCGTGCCCGGAGCTCACCACCGGGCGGTTCGCGCACGCCCGTCGTGGCCCGCCCCGTTCTGGACTGAGCGGAGCAATGCCGCGCAGCGGCGAGCGGAGGGAGGGAAGAACGGGGTAACAGGGCCACGACCCCGCCCGCAGCGAAGCGAAGGGCAGAATATCCAGCATGGCTTCTGTTTTCTCATTGATCATCGAAGGTCAGCTGCCCGGCCGGTTCGTCTGGGAGGACGATGAATTTGTCGCCTTTCTGACGATCGCCCCGGTGACGCAGGGGCACACCCTGGTCGTGCCGCGCAAGGAGATCGACCAGTGGCAGGACCTGGACCCCGAAACCTTCTCCCGGATGACCACGGTCGCCCAGCGCATCGGCAAGGCCGTCCGCGCGGCCTGGGACGCGCCACGCGCGGGTCTGCTCATCGCCGGTCTGGAGGTGCCGCATCTGCACCTGCACGTGTTCCCGGCCTTCGAACTCGGTGATTTCGATATCACCGGCGCCGATCCGGAGCCGAGCAAGGAATCCATGGACGAGGCGCAGGCCAAGATCAAGCAGGCGCTGCGCGATCTCGGCTACGGCGCCAACGTCCCCGACTGACCCGTCCGGGGCAGGCACACGCTGAAGGTGGTGCCCGCGCCCGGCGTACTGGCCACGGACACCGCGCCGTCGTGCGCGGTGACCAGGGCCTGCACGATCGAAAGTCCCAGTCCGGTACCGCCGCTCACGCGACTGCGGGAGCTGTCGGTGCGATAGAAGCGCTCGAAGACCCGCTCGGCCTGCTCCGGCTCCAGGCCGGGCCCGGTATCGCTGACCTCGATCAGCACCTCCTGCTCGGAGGGCGTTAGCCGCACCGCGACCGCCGCATCGGGCGGCGTGTGCACCAGGGCATTGCTCACCAGATTGCCGAGGATCTGCCGCAGTCGCGCCTCATCCCCCGCGATCTCCAGAGTGCCCGCGCCGGAACGGATCTCCAGATCGATCGGGCGCGGTTCCGCATCCGGATTCTGCACCGCCGCCTGTGCGCGGGCATTGTGCACCGCATCGCTGGCCAGCGCCAGCAGATCCACCGGCCGCCGCTCGACGGGCCGCTGCGCGTCCAGCCGGGCCAGCATGAGCAGATCCTCCACCAGCAGGCTCATCCGCTTGGATTCGCTCTCGATGCGATTCATGAGCATGCCGGGCTCGGTGATCGCGCCCTGCCGATACAGCTCCGAGAACCCCTTGATGGTGGTCAGCGGCGTGCGCAATTCGTGACTGGCATCGGCGATGAAGCGCCGCATCTTGGCCTCGGATCGGCGCGCGCCCTCCTCG
This sequence comes from Nocardia sp. NPDC006630, assembly GCF_040611495.1. Lineage (NCBI taxonomy): Bacteria > Bacillati > Actinomycetota > Actinomycetes > Mycobacteriales > Nocardiaceae > Nocardia > Nocardia sp. NPDC006630. Next base: position 94,305 of record NZ_JBEXOK010000005.1, on the reverse strand, counting down.
GAGGCCTCGGTCGCCGCGAACGCCTGCTGAATCTGGGTCAGCATGGTGTTCAGCGACTGCGACAGATGATCCACCTCGGTGTCATTGCCGCGCACCGGAACTCGCTGATGCAGATCGCCGCCGGCAATGGCGGCCGCGGTTCTCTCGACTTCGCCCAGGGGTTTCAGACTGCGCCGGATGACCAGGCGCGCAACGACCGCCAGGGCCGCCAGCACCAGCGCCCCGATCACCGCCTGCAGCAGAATCAGCCGGTCCAGAATGCCTTTGGTCTCATCGAGCCGCAATCCGACTGTGCTGGTGCCGTATTGGTTGGTGGTGCGCATGATCCGCCACTGCTCACCGCCGTCACCGATGGAGCCGACCGTGATCGGGTGGTGGCCGAGATCGGCGGGTACATCGGGCTCGGTCGAACCCACGTCGAGGTGCAGCACCAGATTGCCGGACGAATCCACCACGCGCACATAGAGCAATTGCGCGGGCCGCTCCCGCTTGCCGGGCGGCGTGGGCAGCGGCTCCGGGCGCGTGAGCCCCGGCTGCGCCCAGCCGTGCGCGGCATCGTAGAGCGACTGATCGAGCCGCCCCAGCAGCACGTTGCGCATGAGTGAGGTCACGGCCAGGCCGGAGACCAGCAATCCGAGCCCGGCCAGCGAAACCAGCGCCAGCGCCAGCGTGGTTCGCAGCGGAACGGCCGCGAGCCGATCCGACAGCCGGGCGCGTGGGCTCACTTCGCAGCCGACCTGCGATGCGGCTCCCTCATGACGTAACCGACCCCGCGCAGAGTGTGGATGAGCCGATCCGGGCCGGTGTCCACCTTCTTCCGCAGGTAGGACACATAGGTCTCGACCACGCCGACCTCACCGCCGAAGTCGTAGCGCCACACGTGATCCAGAATGCGCGGCTTGCTCAGCACCGTGCCGGCATTCACCATGAAGTAGCGCAACAGCGTGAATTCGGTGGGCGACAACGGAATCGGCTCCCCCGCCTTCCAGACCTCGTGCGTATCGTCGTCGAGTTCGATATCGGCGAACCGCAGCCGCGACGACTTCTCCTCCGGCGCGGCACGTCCCGCCCGCCGCAGGATCACCCGCAGCCGGGCCACCACTTCCTCGAGGCTGAACGGCTTGGTCACGTAATCGTCGGCGCCGAGGGTCAATCCGGTGATCTTGTCCTCGACCTCGTCACGCGCGGTCAGGAACAGCACCGGGGCATCGATCCCGTCCGCCCGCAACCGCCGCAGCAGCCCGAAACCGTCCATCCCCGGCATCATCACATCCACGATGAGCGCATCCGGCCGGAACATCTTCGCCCGATCCAGCCCCTCGGTCCCACTACTGGCCGTAGCCACCTCGAACCCCTGATAACGCAAACTCACCGACAACAACTCGACGATCATCGGTTCGTCATCGACCACCAGCACTTTGGCTTCGGCCTCACGGGGCGCGGGCACACCTGTCATGACCTCATCCTGCTGCCTGGGGCGTCAAAGTTCCTGGACCTCCGCTGGGAGTTTCCTGGGAGGCGTGGACACGAACTGATCCAGCGATTAACGCGGACCCGGCGCAAAACGTAACCGCCTCCCCAGCGACCGTTAAAGTCCCGGGGAGGCGGCTCTGAGCCCCTTGTCAGGATTGAACTGACGACCTTTCGCTTACAAGGCGAGTGCTCTACCACTGAGCTAAAGAGGCGAAGGCGGTGTCGATCATAACCGGGTGGGTCGGCTGCGCGGAAAAGCCGACGTCCGGGCCGATCGATAGCCGTCAGGAGACGAGCCGAACTGCGTCAGGGGCGCCTGGGGCGCCACCTGCCGCGTTCGGAACCGTTCCTGCGCAGTATCGGGTCAACCGCCAATATCAGGACTGCGCCGCCTGACGTGCCGCGTCGTCGGCGGCCATGGCATCGCGAAGGCTCTTGGGACGCATATCCGTCCAATTCTTCTCGACGTACTCGACGCATGCGGCGCGCGAGTCCTCGCCGAACACGACCCGCCAACCCGCCGGAACCTCGGCGAAGGCCGGCCACAGGGAATGCTGTTCCTCGTCGTTGACCAGGACGAAGAACCGGCCGTCTTCGTCATCGAAAGGATTGGTGCTCATTTCACCTCACTGGATACTGGCGCTGTGTACAGGAACGCTGAAGGACCATCCGACCGCTGGGTTTGGGTACCGCAGCGTTAGGACGAACCCCCGACGTTGATTCGACCCTAGCAAGGCGGACGTTACGCCTGGGCGGTTACCTTCAGCCCGCGAAGAATTCCAGCAGGATCTTGTTCACGATCTCGGGTCGTTCCAGGTAGCCGTAGTGCCCGGCATCGGGGACCTCTTGGTAGCGCGCGCCCGGAATGGCGTCGGCGACCTCGCGTGACAGGTACGGCGGAATCATCCGGTCATCGGCGAATCCCATGGACAGGCAGGGCACCGTGATCTTGCGGTAGGCGGCCGTGCGGTCGAAGTCGTGATCCATCCGACGCTGGGCGCGCACACCGGGCGTCACCGGGCCACCGGTGAATTCGAACAGGTCCAGCCAGTCGCGGCCCGCGTGCGGGTCCGCCAGGGTCGCCGGAGACAGGTTCATGAGCGCGGTCATGGCGGCGTCGTACTTGGCGGGCAGCCGTACACCGGACACGTCCAGCTCGTGCTCGCCGAGCGAGAGCGTCTTCTGCAGCTGATCGAGCCGGGCGTGCCCGGCCATGAAAACGGCCTTGCGCACCAGATCCGGCCGGGCGAGCGCCAATTCCTGCGCCACCCGCGAGCCCATGGACTGCCCGACCACCAGGGCCGGTCCCTCGCCGAGGAATTCGATGAGCCCGGCCGTATCGCCCACCAGATCGTCGATGGTCATGCCCTGGGCGGCCTCGAAGGACGGTGCGATGCCGCGATTGTCGAAGGTGCACACCTTGTATCCGGCGGCCACCAGCGCGGGCACCTGGTGCAGTTCCCACACCCGTCCCGGGCTTCCCGTCCCCATGATCATGACGACCAGCGGACCGGACCCTTTGACCTGGTAGTTCAACGAGATTCCGTGCACCGTGGCCAACGGCATTGCTGCGACCCCTTCATCGATGTGGAGCTACTCCGATATCGCCCCACCGTATCGCCCCGCTCTCGGACGGGTCCGGACGCAGGGAAATCGTCCGCGGCCCGTATTGCGTTTCGAGCTCGCTGTCCACCGAGGGACCAGTTCCTGTGAGGCATCCAGATAGGATGGGTTCCTCGTAAGCTGAGCAGACATCCCCGAGAGGACATGATGATGGCCGCGAACAGCAGCGCCAAAGACATCGCGGACGACGATCTGGAACCACTCGCCGACGAAACCGCACGTCAGGCCCAGCGCGTAGTGGCCGCATACGCCACCGACGCAGACGAATGCCGCATGCTCCTTTCGATGCTCGGCATCGCTCCCGCCACGCGGGGCGAATGAGCCTGTGAACCCGGATAGCGCCGGTTCAGGTTTCGTCGTAGTCGCCAACCGGTTACCGGTCGACCTCGAGAAGCTGCCGGACGGCACCACACGCTGGAAACGCAGTCCCGGCGGCCTGGTGACCGCTCTGGAACCGGTGCTGCGCAACAACAAGGGCGCCTGGGTGGGCTGGGCGGGCGTCCCCGATGTCGAGATGGACCCGATCGTCGAAGACGGACTGGAACTGCATCCGGTACCGCTCTCGGCCGATGAGGTCGCCGACTACTACGAGGGTTTCTCCAACGGCACCCTGTGGCCGCTGTATCACGATGTGATCGTGCGCCCGGTCTACGACCGCAAGTGGTGGCAGGCCTACGTGCAGGTGAACCGCCGTTTCGCCGAGTACACCGCGAAGGTGGCCGCCGAGGGCGCCACCGTCTGGGTACAGGACTATCAGCTGCAGCTGGTCCCGAAGATGCTGCGCATGCTGCGCCCGGATCTGACCATCGGCTTCTTCCTGCACATTCCGTTCCCGCCGGTCGAGCTGTTCATGCAAATGCCTTGGCGCACAGAGATCGTCGAAGGTCTGCTGGGCGCCGACCTGATCGGGTTCCACCTGCCCGGGGGCGCGCAGAACTTCCTCTACCTGGCGAGAAGGCTTGCCGGGCAACCGACTTCACGTGGCAGCGTGGGTGTGCGCTCGAAACTCGGTGTGGTGCAGGTGGGTTTCCGCACCGTGCGGGTGGGCGCGTTCCCCATCTCCATCACCTCCACCGAGCTGGACGAGATGTCGCGCCGCCGCAGCGTGCGCGAGCGGGCCTCGAAAATCCGTGCGGAACTGGGCAATCCGAAGACCATCCTGCTCGGCGTCGACCGCCTGGACTACACCAAGGGCATCGATATCCGCCTGGCCGCGCTCGAGGAGCTGCTGCAAGAGGGCCGGATAGATCCCGCCGACACGGTGGTGGTGCAGCTGGCCACCCCGAGCCGCGAACGGGTGGAGTCCTACATCCAGATGCGCGGCGATATCGAACGCCAGGTCGGCCGCATCAACGGCGAATACGCCCGCGTCGGCTACCCGGTCGTGCACTACCTGCACCGCCCGATCCCCCGCGAGGAACTGCTGTCGTTCTTCGTGGCCGCCGACGTCATGCTGGTGACCCCGCTGCGCGACGGCATGAACCTGGTGGCCAAGGAGTACGTGGCCTGCCAGGGCGGCCTCAGCGGCGCCCTGGTGCTGAGCGAATTCACCGGCGCCGCAGCCGAATTGCGCCAGGCCTACCTGTGCAACCCGCACGACCTGGACAGCGTCAAGGACGCCATCGTCTCCGCCATCGAAGACGACCGCGACACCCGCCGCCGCCGCATGCGCTCCCTGCGCAGGCAGGTCCTCACCCACGACGTGGACCGCTGGGCCCGTGCCTTCCTCGACGCCCTGGCCCAGGATCGGGTAGCGGGCAGCGCCCTGCTGTCGGACGACGACGTGGACCCGGACATCAACCGCTGACACCCAGAACTGTGGCCCAGCCCTTCAGCGTGAAGGACTGGGCCACAGTCGTTTTCGGCGATACTTCAGCCGAATCGGATCAGATCGGTTTGATATCGGAGACGAGCCAGTGACCGTGCTCCTTGGTGAGCTCCACGTGCAAGCGGTCGCTCGAGATCGTGTCCTGGGGCGAATCGACGCTGGTGAACCGCTGATTGGCGATGACGAGAACCACGGCGTGATCGCGGGATGTCGAGATCACGCCGGTCGCCTGCACACTGGTCTGAACGTTGAGCTTCTTTTCCTTCGCCGTAGGAATAGCCTGCTCGCTGATCACCTTCATATAGGAATCCCGATAGCCGCTGGTCAGTTTTTCGGCGGCCTTCGGCAGATCCTTGTCGGCGGTGTCGTAATCGTAGGTGAACAACCCTTCGACCGTATCCCGTGCGACGGCCACCGAGGAGGTTCGGTTCTGCTCGGCCTGACGATCGGACCAGAATCGATATCCGGTCAGCGACGCCATGACCGCGGCCCCGACAAAAAGCACGGCTGCGCCGGCGACCAGTAGGTAACGCTTGTCGAATTTCACGGCACAAACTCCAGGGACGAAGCGGACAGGGTCTGGCCGTTCCGGGTTACGTGCACCCGAATTCGATAGTCCCGCTGCATCGGCCCGTTGGTGGCGACATTCGAGACTGTCTGCTGTGCCAGCAACAGCACGCTGGCCGAATCGGCGCTGTCATTCTCGATCGCGGCCGAGATGACGGCGCCCGTGGACTGCACCTTCAACTGTTCGAAGACCTTTTTGTACGCATCGCGATTCGTCGCGTACTCGTCCTTGAGGCTGCCACCGGCGACCGAGAGCAGCCGATCGATGTCCTGATCCGCCGTCGCGTCCTTGACGGTCGACATATCGAGGTACGCCTGCTTGGCGACCTGGATATATTCGGCCCGCCGTTGACTCAGGTTGTCCGCCCGGTGCTGGTGATAGAAGTACACGCCGGTCGAGCCGGCCAGTACCAGTGTCGATATCAGGGCAACCACCGCGGCGGCGACGCCCACCGTACCGAGCGAACCGGCAATCTTCCGAACCCTCGATGTCGCTTCGGAATTCGGCTCGGTGTCGCCCGCGGATTCGGGAGCGGCATCTTCCTCGGCTGCCGAGTTTGCCGATGCCACACCAGTACTGGCCGCCACAGCAGGCTCCGGATCACCGGCCGGGGCGGGCGTGGTGCCCGCCACCGAACTCGGCTCGGCCGCATCGACCGCGGCCGGTTCCGGGCTCACACTGCCGAGGGCCGATTCCTGCACCTCGATGCCCGCGGCATCGCCCTCGGCGGGCGGGCCCGCCTTCCGGACGACACGCCGCCGGGCGCGACCTCCGTTTGCTGGTGTTTCGCTCATCGCGGTGGCTCCTGAAGCAAGTCCTGCCAGCTCGACGGCACCCGACTGGTGCCATCCGCATTGACGCCACCCTGACGGTACACGCGCCCATCGGGTCCGACGAATGTGCCGCTGGTCGGATCCTCGTGCGCGATGAAGGGGGCCTGCTGGTTACCGAGCAGGTTACCGATCGGTTGCCCGTTATTGTCCACCGGATGCGGCATACCGGACGGCGGGTTATCGCCTTCGGGCACGTAACCCTCGGGGTCATGGCACAGCGCCGGGCTCGGCGCACGCTTGCCGGGCACATCCACACACGGAGTATTGCGGATACCGCGCACGGCCTCCTTGGCGTTCTGCGCCACCTTGCAATACATATTGTCCGGAGTATCAGCAGGGGTGAGATCGGCCGGTGACCGCCGCTGATCCGCCGGCAGGAAGCCGGTGGTGCACCCCGGCGGGTCATTGACCCCCAGCATGAAGTCGACCATCGCGCCGTACTCGGCAGGTCCGCGGATCGCTGTCAGCAGCCCGGCGAGCAATGGCGGATAAATAACGAGAATCTGTTCGAGCCCAGCGTGATACGTGACGCCGACCTGACCGACGCTGATCAGATTGGCGAGCATGATCGGCAGTGTCGGCTTCAGATCCTGGAAGGTCTGGTTCACCTTCTGGATCGCGTCCGGCCCGTGCTCCAGGAGCGATCGCAGCGCCGGATCATGCTGGCGCAGTTGGTCGGTGACCGTAGCGAGATCCTTGGTCCAGCCGCGCACATCGTCCGCGGACTGGTTCTGGGTATCGAGCAGCGGACCGATCTTGTCCAGCAGATCCTTCGTCGGCTCGGTGGTGTTCTTGGCCTCCTGCACCAGCAGGGAGGCCGAGTCGAGCAGGCGCTGCAAATCCGGTCCGGCGCCGTTGAAAGCGACGAACGCGGCGTTGATGACCTCGGCCAGCTTGGTGTTCGCGACGGTGGACAAGAGCCGGTCGGCCTGATCGAGCATGTCGCCGACGTCCTGCGGCAGCTTGGTGCGGTCTACCGGAATGACCGAACCATCGTGCAGATTCCCGCCTTTCGGCGCATCTGCCGGCACCAGGTCGACATACTGCTCACCGATCGCCGAGACGCTCCGCACGTACGCTTCGACATCGCTGGGGATCTTGTAGTCGCTGCCGATGGAAAGTTTGGCGTCGACTCCGGCGGAGGTGAGATTGACCGACTTCACCTTGCCGACATTGGTGCCCCGATACGCCACATTCGCGGACTCGTAAAGACCACCGGTCGCGGGCAATTGGACGGTCACGCCGTACTGCCCGATGCCGAACAGCATGGCGGGCAACTTCACATACTGCCCGCCGATGACGGACAGGCCGATCACGGTCAGCACCGTGAAGATGGCCAACTGGACCTTGACGAATTTCGAGAGTTTCATCGATCGCCACCTCCCTGCTGCACGTTGGGCACGGTGATTCCGGGAATCGCCGGCAGACCCGGAATCGGCGGTAGCCCAGGAACACTCGGCACCGGCTCCGACGTCGCAGGCGCGGGTGCGGGAGGCTTCAGCGGATCTGACAGTGGATCGCCCTTGCCCACAGCCGTCCGGGGTATCCCGTACCCGAGAGTGGCCTGAGCGCCGCCGAGACTACCGCCGAGCGGAGTACCGGTCAGCCAGTTCGAATCGAGCCTGGCGCCGGTGAGGTCCAGCGTCATCCACAGGTTCATGTAGTCGCCCTTGATGACATTGGCGATGCCCTTCACCGGGAACGGGAAAGTCAGCAGCCAATTCAGCGAATCCGCCAGATGCCCACCGGTGGCGGCCAGAGATTGCAGCGCAGGTTCGAGATTGGCCAGGTCCGCCTTCAGGTTGTCGCCGCCCTGATCAAGGATCTGCTGCACGACATTGCTCAAATCACCCAGGGAAGTAATGGCTTTGGTGATGTTCTCGCGGCGGTCGGCGAGCACGGTGAGCGCCGGATGGATGGTCGTGATGGCGGCGGTGACATCGTCCTTCTGCCGCGCCAGTACGCCGGCGAAGCGGTCGAGTCCACCCATGGCCGCGATGATGTCGCCGGTCTGCTGATCGAGCGTCGTGGTCAGGGTGTTCAACTGCGGCAACAGATCCCGAATCGAATCCGTGCGACCCTTGAACGTGGCGTCCAACTCCCGGGTGATGGTCTCCAACTGCGAGATACCGCCGCCGTTGAGCACCACCGACAATGAGGAGAGCGTCTGCTCGGTCGTCGGATAGGCACCCGCGTGCGCCAGCGGAATCAGATCCCCATCCTTCAGATTGCCCTGTGCCGGTTCAGCTGTCGGCGGGGCAAGTTCCAGATGATTACTGCCCAGCAGGCTCGTCTGCCCGATCCGCGCAATGGCGTTGGCGGGCAGCACGACTCCCTTGTTCAGGCCGACGGTGACCAGCGCATGCCAGTTCTCGACCTGGATACCGGTGACGGTACCAACGGTCACATCGTTCACCTGAACCGGCGAATTCCGGGTCAGCATCGTCACATTGGGCATTTCGATGCGGACCTTCCAGGACCCATCCCCCGTGCCGACCGAACCGGGGATCGAGACGGTGTTGAGTCCGTCCCATTCGCACCCGCTCGCACCGAGCAGGGCGACCAGGCCGACCGCCATGCCCGCGATGCGAATTCGTCTGCGGCTCATCATCGTCCACCTCCTGGGATGAACAGATCACTCAGCGATTTGGGACTGGGCGCGGACAGCGGCTGCCCCGGCGCCGGGACCTGGTTCGCCAGATCGGGCGGACTGTAGGTGAGCTGCTCCGGGAAAGCGTTCTGTGAGGTCACCGGATTCAACATGACCGCCGGGTAGTTGATCGCCAGCGAGTTGAGGACCGGCCCCAGATACTGCTTGCACAGCGCGGCGCTCTTATCGGCATCATTGGCCCCGACAGACTCGGCCGCACCGCACAGGAAGGCGATCGGGTTGGCGAGGTTCGGAGCGGCCAATGCTCCGGTCAGCGAGCCCTGGGCGGGCTTGTAGAGCTGATAGAAGTTCGCCAGCGCGGTCGGACTGGAGTGCATGATCTGCTCCAGCTCGGGCTTCTTGTCGGCGAGCACCTGGGTCGCGGCACCGAGTCGCTGCACGCTCTCGGTGAGGGCGCCACCTCGCTCGTCCAGGAACCGCTTCACATCCGTGACCGCGGAATCGAGATTGTCCAGCCCGCTGCCCAGATCGGTCGACACGTTCGCGAGCACGGACGACACCGACGCCAGCCGGCCGCCGAACTGGACGATCTGATCGTTGGACTTGGAGAGCACATCGACGAACTGCTGCAGGTTGCGAATGGTGCCGAAGAGATCGGTCCGGCCATCCGAGAGCGTATTCAGCGTGCTGGAGAGCTCTTTGAGGGTATCGCGGAAGGCCTGCGCATTACCGTCGCCGAGGTTGTTGGCGGCGGTATCGATGGCACGGCCGAACGAGCCCTGCTTGTCCTCACCGATCGGGCCGAGCGCCTTGGAAAGCTTCGTCAGCTCCGCCTTGATGTCATCCCACTCCACCGGAACCGCGGTGTGCTCCAACGGAATCGAGGCACCATCGCCCATCTTCGCCCCACCGGTATAGGCGGGTGCGAGCTGGATGAAGCGCGCCGAAACCAGCGAGGGAGAGATCAGCACCGCCTTGGCATCGGCCGGCAGATCGAGACCGCGCTGGAGGGTGAGCTTCACCTTCACCTGGCCCTGACCGGCCTCGATGGAGTCGATTGTGCCGACCTTCACGCCCAGCACCCGCACCTCGTCACCGGCGTACAGGCCGGTGGTCGAGGGGAAGTAGGCGGTGATGTGCTTCTTGCCGATATCAGCGACCATGCCGTAGACCAGCCACCCGGCGACTACAACCACAAGGGCAGCCGCGACCAGGCGCGCCCAGCGCGGCACTTTGCGTATTGCGTTCATCGCGGCGGCTCCTCGATCCCGGGCTTTACCGGCTGCAGCAGTGGAGTGATAAACGCTTTCAGCGAGTCGGGCAGATGCTGCGGCCAGACCATCGCATCGACGAGCGTCTGAATTCCGGTCGAGGTGCCGTTGGCCAGGTACGCCTGGAAGTACGGCCCACTGCCGACCTGCTCACCCAGCGCGGACTCGAACGGTCCCAGTTCCTGGATCGCCTTGCCCAGATTGTCCTGGTTCTTCTGAAGCAGAGCCAACACCGAATTCAGTTTGTCCAGCGTCGGTTTCAGCTGTGCCTCGTTGTCGTTGACGAACCCGGTGAGCTGTTGGGCCAGTCCGTTCACGTACACGATCAGCTGGCTCAGTGCGGCACGGCGGGCATCGAGCTCACCGAGCAGGCTATTGCCGTCGACGAGCAGCGAATTGATCTGCGTCGCACGATCACCCAGCACCTTGGTGACGTTCTGGGCGTGCGAGAGCAGTTCGGTGAGCGCCTTGTCCCGGGTGTTCAGGCTGCGCGAGAGGGCGGTAATGCCGTCCAGCGCCGACCGCAGCGGCACCGGCGTATCGGTGAACGCGTCCGACAGCGTATCGAGGGCCTTATTGACCTGGTCGGTGTCGAGGCCCTTGACCGTGGTGGCCAGATCACCGAGGGCATCGGTCAGCGAGTACGGCGAGGTCGTGCGATCCAGCGGGATCGTCTCGTCCCCGCGCATCGCCCCGTCCCCCGCCGGGGTCACCTCGAGGGACTTACGGCCCAGCATGGTGTTGGTCTTGATGGCCGCGGAAGTCTTGCCACCCAGCACGATCGACTCATCCAGCCGGAATCGCACCTTCACTTTGGCGCCATCGAGCTTCACGTCCTCGACCTGGCCGGAGCGGACGCCGGCCACCTGCACGGGATCACCGACCTGCAGTCCGCCCGCGTCGGCGAAGTAGGCGCTGCGCTCCTGACCGGACTGCACCAGCGGCAACCGGTCGAATTGGAGCGAAGCCAAGCAAATGGTCACTGCCAGAGTGATACCGACAATGCCGGCATTGATCAGCGGGGAGTTCTTTTCACTCATGGCGTGCACCGCCCTGTCTTCATCCCACCGGGCAATTCGAGGGTTTGCGTCTTACCGCCCGGTGCGTCGACGAGAAGGGTTGTACCGCAAACGAACATATTCAGGAACGAGCCGTAGGCCCCGATGCGGATCAGCTTCTTATAGGTATCGGGCAGCACGTTCATCAAGGACTGCAGATCGTCCTTCTTGTCGTCCAAGTTCGCCGACAAGGTACCGAGCTGTTCGATATTCGCCTTCAAATCCGGGCGCACCTGCTGCAGCAGCGACGTGAGATCGCCGGTGGCTCCAGCCAATCGGGGCAATGCGTCACCGATCGGATCCTTGTCCGCGGCCAGACCACTGACCAGGCGCTGCAATTCGGTCAGCGTGGTCGCGAAATCCTGGTCATGCTGATCGATGGTGCCCAGCACGGTCTTCAGATTCTCGATCACGCTGCCGATCAGGTCATCCCGATCCGCGAGGGTCTTGGCGAAGGAGCCGCCGCTGTTCAGCAGCGAAACCAGCGTTCCACCCTGGCCCTGGAACACCTGCAGCAGCGCACCCGTCAGATCGTTCACCTGCTCCGGGTTCAGTCCGCGCAGCAGGGGTTTGAATCCGCCCAGCAGCATGTCCAGATCGAGCGCGGGCTTGGTCTGTTCGACATGGATGGTCGCGCCGGTTTTCAGCGGCTGCGCGGTGCCCGGTCCGTCCAGCAACTCCAGATAGCGGTCACCGACGAGGTTTTCATAGCGAATGGCGGCCAGTGTGCTGGCGTAGATCCGGTACTCGTGGTCGATATCGAAGTCGACATGGGCGAGATGATCCTTGCCTACGGACACCCTCGATACCGATCCCACCGGCACTCCGGCAATGCGCACCTTGGATCCCGGCAGGATCCCGGACGAGCTGGTGAAGATCGCGTGGTACCCGGTCGAGCGAGCGAAGCGCATCTGGCTGAAGATCACTCCCAGCCCGGCGAGGATCAGCACCGTGACCAGCGTGAAGATCGCCAGTTTGACAGTGCTGCCGTGCAGTTTGATTTTCATGGGTTAGGTACCCCCGGCAGTCCGGCGTACAACATCTGGAACACCCTCGGGCCGTTGAGGTATGTCGTCGTCGGTGGCGTCCACACCTCGCCCTGCGAGGTATCGGTGACAACATAGTTGGCATGGCTGCCCGGCACGCGGTCGAGAATGCCCTCGCAGTGCGGGCCACCGGTGGCGTTCACCTTCGGCAGATCCTTCGGGTACTCGTACGGGGTGCCACCGCCCATAAAGCTGGCATTCAGGTTCACCCAGGGCGCGTCACCGCCGAAGATCTTATTACCGAGCGGCAGCGCGTCGGCTGCTCCGACGACGAGACAGTAGATCGCCGGGTTGTATTCGTTGAGCAGTTCAGCGGTGGGGCGCAACAGATCCAGTGCCGTGACCAAAGGCTGCGCATTGTCCTTCAGCACGCCGCCGGTGTCGTTGGCCAGCCCGATCAGGTTCAGCAGCAACCGATCGACGTTGGACTTGTCATCCACGATGGTGTTGCCGGTAACCGTCATATTCCCGGTGGTACGCAGCAGATCCGGCACGGTGTCGGCATACAGGTTCGTCACGCCGACCGAGGTCTGCAGATCCCGCTTCAGCGCGGGCAGGCTGGGGTTGATATCGGACAGGTACTGGTCGCTGTTGACCAGCAGCTGACCGATCTTGTCGCCGCGACCGTCCAGCGCCTGGCCGAGCGCGGTCAGTGTCGCGTTCAACTTCTCGGGCTGGATCTTGCCGAGCACATCGGTGAGATGTTCGAAAAGCGTATTGAATTCGACAGTCACCGCACCGGCCCGCACGACCGAACCCGCGCGCAGCGAATCGGCCGAGGGGGTCTGCGGCTCGATGAAGTTGATGTACTTCGCACCGAACACGGTCGTGGAGTTGATATCCACGGAGGCATTGGCCGGCACCATCTTCAATTTATCCGGGTCGATGGCCAATACGATGCGAGCGCCATCGGCGGTGTCGGTAATGGCTGAAACGCGGCCGATTTCAACGCCGCGAATCTTGACCTTGGCGTCCTTGTCCATCACCAGACCCGCACGCGGGGACGCGACGGTCACCTCGACGGTGTTGTCGAATCCGCCCGCGAAGCTCACCGCGCAGACGGCGACCACGGCGACGATGCTGAGCACCAGTCCCATGCCGGCCAGGCGGATGACCCAGCCTTGTTCGAGGTACCGCTTGGTCGTTGGTTTCTCGACGAACGGTGAGCCGATCGGACTCTCCGTTCCTCCATGTGGTTGCACGATGTCCCGCCCTACCCGGAGAGATGGAAATTGCCGGAGGTGCCGTAGATGGCCAGTGAGATCAGCAGCGTCACCATGACTACCGCGATCAGCGACGCCCGCACCGCATTACCTACCGCCACGCCCACGCCGACCGGTCCGCCTGCGGCGTGATAGCCGTAGTAGGTGTGAATCATCATGACCGCCAGGGCCATGAAGATCGCCTGTGCGAAGGACCAGAGTATGTCGCTGGGGATCAGGAATGTGTCGAAGTAGTGGTCGTACACACCGGCGGACTGTCCGAAGATCACCACGGTCGAAAACCGACTCGCGATGAACGAGGCGATAATCGCCAGCGAGTACAGCGGGATGATCGCGATGATGCCTGCCAGCAACCGGGTGCCCACCAGGAAGGGCACCGGCCGGATGGCCATGACCTCCAGGGCGTCGATCTCTTCCGAGACCCGCATGGCTCCCAATTGCGCGGTCGTTCCGGCGCCGAGTGTCGCCGCGAGGCCGATACCCGAAATCACCGGTGCCGCAATGCGAACGTTGATGAAGGCGGAGAAGAAGCCGGTGAGGGCCTCGACACCGATATTGCCCAGCGAGCTGTAGCCCTGGATGGCGATGGTGCCACCGGCGGCCAGGGTCAGGAAGCCGACGATCACGACGGTGCCGCCGATGACCGCCAATGCGCCTGTGCCCATGGAGATCTCGGCAATGAGCCGGATGGTCTCGGTGCGATAGTGAATCAGGGCCTTGGGCACCGATGCGATCGACCGCGCGTAGAAGATCGCGTGCTTGCCTACCGAATCGAGTGCTTCGGTGAAGCGCCGAGTGCGTTTGGTCAGCCTCGGGAAACGAGATTGAATCACGAACGCCATCTGATCACCGCGCCGTGAACTTGATACCAACGGCGGTAACAACCACGTTGATAACAAATAGCGCCATGAAGGAGAAGACGACGGTCTGGTTCACCGCGTCGCCGACACTCTTCGGCCCGCCCTTGACATTCAAGCCCAGGTAACAGGCCACCAGGCCGGCCACGAGTCCGAACAGCGTTGCCTTGACTTCGGATTCGACCAACTCGGGCAGATGCGTCAACAGCGTGATGCCGTTGATGAACGCACCCGGATTGACACCCTGCAGGTATACGGAGAAGACGAAGCCACCGAGGATTCCCACGGTGCACACGAGTCCGTTCAGCAGCATGGCCACGAACATGGAGGCGAGCACGCGCGGCACTACGAGGCGCTGCACCGGGTCGATGCCCAGCACGCGCATGGCGTCGATTTCCTCGCGGACGGTCCGCGCGCCGAGATCGGCGCAGATGGCGGTCGCGCCCGCGCCGGCCACAATGAGCACGGTGACCATCGGGCCGACCTGAGTGACCGCGCCGAACGCCGCGGCCGCGCCGGAGAGGTCGGCCGCGCCGATCTCCCGCAGCAGGATATTGAGTGTGAAGCACACCAGCACGGTGAACGGAATCGCCACGAGCAGAGTCGGAACGATCGAGACGCTGGCGACGAACCATGATTGATCGACGAATTCGCGTCGTTGGAATGGTGGCCGTACCAAGGCGCGAGCAACGTCACCGGCGAGTTCGAAGAACCCACCCACTGCCCGCATCGGTACAGCAAGGACATCATTCATTCCTGCGATTCCTCCTGCCCCTGCCTAGCTATAGCACCCGAGATCTGAATGTGATCTCGGTCCCGCCCGAAGATTAGAACACGTTCCAGTGCCCTCCGGGAAGGGTTCGACGGTTTTGAACAGGTCATCTTTCTGAACTGCCGTCCAGTTTCGAGAACATGTTCACCCCGTGAGGACTACCACAGCTGTGCCGCCTTTGTGAGGCGCCACACATAGATGATCCCCATTCCTACCAATGATTGATCGCGTGATCAACCTGGACGCGGGGGTGAAACCCCCCGCGACCGGGAGAAGGGGTTGAACTAGCCGAGATCCATCAGCGCCGACGCCGAAAATGTGGCGCCGGAAGGACGTTCGGCGAAATACCCGCCCAGGGTGGCTGCCAGACCCTCGCGGGTCCACTCCCCCTCGGCGTCGAAACGCTGCTCCACGATGGGGGCGGCCATGAGCGCCACCATGGGGCCGTACACCACGAACAGCTGTCCACTGACCGCTGCGGCGGCCGGGGAGGCCAGGAAGGCCACCAGGCGCGCCACATGATCAGGGGAGAGCGGATCCGGACCCTCTTCGGGAGCTGCCGAGAAGACCTTCTCGGTCATCGAGGTCCGGGCGCGCGGTGCGATCGCATTGGCGGTGACGCCGAAGGCCGACAGCGCACGCGACGCCGACAGCGTCAATGCGGTGATACCGGCCTTGGCAGCGCCGTAATTGGCCTGGCCCGCGGGGCCGAGCAGTCCGGCCTCGGACGAGGTGTTGACGATGCGGCCGTAGACCGGCGCGCCCGCTTCCTTCGACTTGGCCCGCCAGTACGCGCCCGCATTGCGGGTGAGCAGGAAGTGCCCGCGCAGATGCACCGCGATGACGGCGTCGAAATCCTCGTCGGACATGTTGAACAGCATCTTGTCCCGAGTGATACCGGCATTGTTGACGATGATGTCCAGCCCGCCGAAGGTTTCCTCGGCGGTCTGCAGCAGCGCGTCGGCGGTGGACCGCTCGGCAATGCTGCCCGCGACGAATTCGGCCTTGGCGCCGAGCGCGCGAATGTCGGCGAGGGTTGCGCTGACCGCGTCGTTCTCGGCAAGGTCGTTCACAATGACCGAAGCGCCGGCCCGGGCCAGCTCGAGGGCTTCGGCCCGGCCCAGCCCGGCACCAGCGCCGGTGACGATGGCCACTCGGCCGGCAAGACTCACATCAGTTTCGCTCACCGGGCCGACTCTAGAACGTGTTACACCTAGCGAGCAAGGCCGGGTTCAGACCAGCTTCAAAGCGGCCTTGGGGCACTGCGCGACCGCCGTCTTCACATCGTCCTCATCACCGGGGGCCACCTCGGCGCCGATGATGTGCAGGACGTCGTCATCATCGAGTTCGAACACGTCGGGAGCGATTCCGACACAGATTCCGTTCGCCTCGCACTGGTCGAGATCAACAGTGACCTTCATAGCCAACTCCTTTGCCACAACAGTGGGCCGAGCCTAACAACACCAGCCCCACAGGGATAGCAAGCGCGGCCTTACAACCACCCAATACTGGAACATGTTTCACCTGCTGTGCAATGATCGGCTGAACCCCGCTGGGCCTAATTTCAAGAGATGAGAAGGCTAGAGGTATCGCTATGCGGATCGCATACACGCCGCAACAGGAACAGCTTCGTGCTGAGCTGCGTGAGTATTTCGCCAAACTGATCACCCCGGAACGTCGAGCGGCGCTGTCGGCTCAGACCGGCGAGTACGGCGAAGGCAACGTCTACCGCGAGGTCGTCGCCGAGATGGGCCGCGACGGCTGGCTCGCGCTCGGCTGGCCCAAGGAGTACGGCGGCCAGGACCGGCCCACCATGGATCAGTTGATCTTCACCGACGAGGCCGCCATCGCCGGCGCCCCGGTGCCGTTCCTGACCATCAACTCCGTCGCGCCGACGATCATGCACTACGGCACCGAGGAGCAGAAGAAGTTCTTCCTGCCCAAGATCGCCGCAGGTCAGCTGCATTTCGCCATCGGCTATTCGGAGCCGGGCGCGGGCACCGACCTCGCCTCGCTGCGCACCGGCGCGGTCCGCGACGGTGACGAGTGGATCATCAACGGCCAGAAGATGTGGACCTCCCTCATCGCCTACGCCGATTACATCTGGCTCGCCGCCCGCACCGATCCGGCCGCCAAGAAGCACAAGGGCATTTCGATGTTCATCCTGCCGACCACGGCGGAGGGCTTCTCCTGGACACCGGTGCACACCATGGCCGGTCCGGACACCAGCGCCACCTACTACCAGGATGTGCGGGTCAAGCACTCCGATATGGTCGGCCCGGAGAACGGCGGCTGGTCGCTGATCACCAATCAGCTCAACCACGAGCGCGTCGCGCTGACCTCCGCCGCACCGCTGTCGCTCGCGGTCGCACAGGTCACCGAGTGGGCGCGGAACACCAAGAACTCCAACGGTTCCCGCGTCATCGACCAGGAGTGGGTGCAGATTCTGCTGGCCCGCACGCACGCCAAGGTCGAATACCTGAAGCTGATGAACTGGGAGCTCGCCTCCGGCGCCGACGCGGGCGCCGCACCGCGCCCGTGGAATGCCTCCACCTGCAAGGTGTACGGCACCGAACTGTCCACCGAGGTATACCGCGCCCTCATGGAGGTGCTCGGACCGCAGGGCTACCTGCGCCAGGATTCCGCCGGTGCGCAGCTGCGCGGCCGCATGGAGCGCATGCACCGCGCCTGCCTGATCCTCACCTTCGGCGGCGGCACCAACGAGGTGCAGCGCGACATCATCGCCATGACCGCCCTCAAGCAGCCGGCCGCTGCGCGCTAACCCTGAAATCGAGGTAACCATCATGGATTTCACTCTCACCGAGGCGCAGCAGGATCTGGCCCGCCTGACCGCCGAGGTCACCGGCAAGCTCGTCACCGCCGACCGGCTGCGCGAACTCGACAAGAACACCGACGCATCCGGGAACACCACGCTGCGCTTCGACGAATCGCTGTGGAGCTCGCTCGCCGAGACCGGCGTGCTGGCAGCGGCCCTGCCGGAAACGGCGGACGGCAGCGGTTTCGGCGTGCTGGAGCAGACGTCGATCCTGCGGGAACTCGGCAAGTCCGTCGCCCCCGTGCCGTACCTGTGGTCGATCGTGCTCGGCGCGGGCGCGCTGGCGCAGTTCGGCACCGAGGCCCAGCGGGCCCTGGCCGCACAGGCCGGCACCGGTGACCTCATCCTCACCGCGGCACTGACCGAAGAGCGGAACTGGGAGCCGGCCAAGCCGGTCACCACCGCCTCGGACAATGGCGGCTGGCAGCTCACCGGGCTCAAGACCACCGTGCCGTTCGCCCGGCAGGCAGCGCGAATCCTGGTGTCCGCCAGCGTCGACGGCTCCCCCGCCGTCTTCCTGGTCGACCCGGCGCACGCCTCGGTCCGTATCGCGGACCAGATCGTCACCGACCGCACCCCCGAGGCCGAGATCGAATTCGCCGGTACCCCAGCCGAATTGGTCGGCACCCTGGAGCAGGGCGCCGAAGTCCTGAACTGGCTGCTGGAACGGGCCTGGCTGGGCCTGGCCGCCCTGCAGCTCGGCACCCTCGAAAAGGGCCTCGAGCTGGTCGCGGACTACGCCCGCGAGCGCGAGCAGTTCAGCAAGAAGATCGGCAGCTTCCAGGCCGTGGCCCAGCGCCTCGCCGACGCCTACATCGACGTCCAGGGCGTACGCCTGGCCGTTCAGCAGGCCGCCTGGCTGCTGTCGGAGGGCCTGCCCGCCACCGCGGAAGTCCACACCGCCAAGTTCTGGGCCGCCGATGCCGGTCACCGCGTCGCCCACACCGTCGTGCACGTGCACGGCGGCGTCGGCATCGACCGCGACCACATCGTCAACCAGTACTTCACCGCCGCCAAGCACAATGAATTCGCCCTCGGCGGCGCCCACGACCACCTCCGCGCCCTCGGCGGCCTGCTCGCCGCCAACTGACCGGCGACCGCACCGCACGACGAATACCCAAGGGCGGCGGCACCATTCGGTGCCGCCGCCCTTGTCGTCGGTCGAGCCTGGTCACTGGAAATGAATTCCGCGCGCGGACATTCGACAGCGGGAAAGAGCCGTCCGCAGTTCCTTCCGCGCGCGGAATGCTGAACCCGGCGGCTCAGGGCACCAGCGGGCCCGCCAGCACGCGCTCGCCGGCGGTGCGGTCGCCGCCCCAGGTGAGGGCCGGGTCGGTGGGGGGCTTGCGCTGCCAGAGGGCGAGCAGCAGATCCGATGCGGCGCCGGAGATTTCGGCGACGGGTTCGCCGGGGCCGTAGATCCAGCTCTCGGCGATATCGGTGGCGCGGACGTGCAGTGCCACCTCCGGCTCGGTGGCCAGACCGCGTTTGATCATGCGGGGGGCGAACAGTTCGAAGACCTCGGTGATGCCGTCGACGGCCAGATCCGTGTCGAACGGGTCCGCGGCGCCGAAGGCGTTCTGTCCGTCCCACAGGTGCATGAGGGTCTCGTGGGCGCGGCGGCGGCGCCAGAAGGCGACGGTGCGGGGCATGGTGCTGGAGAAGGTCCACGCCTCCTGGTCCGGTTCCCCGGACAACACCGCGACCATCGCGTCGGCGGTCTCGTCATACCATTCACGCAGGGCGGCAGCCTCTTTCGGGGCGGACTCGACCTGCCGGTCCCCGCGCAGCTCGCTCACTGCGGTCACCACCCACAGATTGCCGTTGCCGACATGGTCAGCGAGGTCGTAGAAGGTCCAATCGCCGCAGGACGGAACCGGCGCCCCGAGATCGGTATCGACGGTGATGAGATCGCCGAAAGCGGTCAGCTTCACGCAGAGCAGAGCCAGGTAGTCCATGCCTGCCACGGTAAACCGGACAGGCCCGGGGCACACGCCGGGGCGCGAACCCGCGTGTGTTCCCGGGAGATCAGGATTCCATCTCGCGGACCGGGAAGATGCGCTCGAACACCGGGTCGGGGTGATCGGGTGAGGGCTCCAACTCGTTCATGAGCAGATCGCTCATGGCATCGCGGCGCAGCACCCGGCCCAGCTCGGCGGCGGCGCGATAGTACGCGGGCGTGCGCAGTACGCGCCGGACCGCGGCGGTGATCTGCTGCGGAGATGCGGTGCGGGACAGCGTGATTCCGGCACGGTGCGCCCGCACCCGGGCGGCATTGTCGGCGTGGTCGCGACCGTGCGGCAGCAGTACCACCGGCAGGTCGGCGGCGAAGGCCTTGACCAGGGTGCCGTGCCCGCCGTGCGTGATCACCAGACTGGCGTGCCGCATGAGCTCCTGATGCGGGGCCGCGGCCAGCACCTGCACATTCACCGGTGCGGTGATATCGGCGGGATCGACGGCGGGCCCGGTCGTCACGATGGCACGCACCGGGAGCCGGCCGAGCGCATCGGCGATCCGCTGCAGACATTCGCTCTGCCGCTGCGCGGTGGTGGACAGCGACACCAGCACCAGCGGATCGCCGCCTTCCGGCAGCGCCCATTCCGCATCCCGGGTCCAGAAGGGATCGTCGAGGATAGGGCCGACACAGCGCACACCGTCCGGCCGCTGCGCCGGGAAATCGAAAGCCGCACTGGACAATACGAGCTGCCGGTGCGCCAGCTGCACCTGATCCTGATAGTGCGCCAGCCGCTCCAGGCCGAAATCCGCGCGTAGCGCGTTGAGTTGCGGCAGCAGTTCCTGATCCCAGCGGCGCTGCACCATAGAACCGACCACCCGGTCCCGCCAGCGGCCGACCGGGCCGTCCGCGCGACCGAATCCGGTGCCCGGCGGCGGACCGCCCTCCACCGGCAATGGGTAGATACCCGGAATCAGCACCATGAACGGCAGCTCGCGCGCCTGCGCGGCCACCATCGCCCCGAAGGCGAAATAGGAGGCGAGCACCAGATCCGGCCGCTCCCCGTCGATTTCGGCGACGGTATCGCGGGCAAATCCGGCCCCGGCCCGCGAGCGCAGCCGCGCCCCCGTCGCTGTCACCTCGGCGGCCAGGGACTCCTCGGCGAGCACGGTGACCCGATGCCCGCGGTCCACGAGCCTGCGCACCACGCCCAGCTCCGGCGGCACGGTCCCGCCACTGCCGGTGAGGGCGACCAGGTAGCTGTACTTCATCGGGCACCTCCTCCCCCGCCACTCTGTCACGGTCGGCGGGCCCGCGACTTCCCGATGACCAAATGATGTGTCACAGACCACACCGATGAGTTTTCGGAGGCGGGCCCGTCCTCACCTATGACACTCACGAGAGGACGAACGCCATGGCCAGCAAGATGATCTTCATCAACCTTCCCGTCGCCGAACTGGAACGCTCCAAGAGCTTCTACGAGGCCCTGGGCTGGAAGGTGAATCAGCAGTACACCGACGGCAATGCGGCGTGCATCGTGGTCGACGACAACATCTGCCTGATGCTGCTGTCCAAGGATTTCTTCACCTCCTTCACCGACCGTGCCATCGGCGACGCCAGGACCACCGTGAACAGCCTCTACGCCGTATCCCTCGCCAGCCCCGCGGAAGTGGACACGCTCGTCGACGCCGCGGTCGCGGCCGGCGGCACCGAGGAGGTCAATGCCGACAAGCGCGCGCAGGAGGCCCAGGTCGGCATGCACGGCCGCACCTTCATCGATCCCGACGGCCACCAGTGGGAGCCCTTCCATATGGCCTACCCCGGCGCCAACTGAATCTCGAAAACCCCACTGAAGCTCGAAAACATACGCACCGCTGATGATTCAGCGGTCCTTCGGCATGTGCCGAGCGGGATGCGAACGGCCCGCCGGGAAGGATCCCAGCGGGCCGTTCACGCATGTCGCCGCGCTGCGCCGGACCACCCCGGCGGGTACCTCGTGCGGTGCACAGAGCCACCTACGCGACGACGGGGTCCAGTTCTACCGCAGTTCCAGCGGAAGTCCGAAAAGCGGGAACAAGCGGTCGGTATCCAAAAAGAAATTGAGGCCCGCGACCCGGTCGCCGTCGAGCTCGAGCACCGTGATCGACCACGGGGTCCACAGGCCCGGTTCGCCGCTCGGCTTGTAGTGGCCGAAGGCGGGCAGCCCGTTCGCGCCCGCGAGCGGCACCATCCGGGAATCGCGGCACGCCTGACCGGTGCCGAGCATGAACGCGGCGACATTCTCCGGACCGGAGATCCACAGCGAGAACGGCGGCATGGACAGTGCCACATCGGCTTTCAGCAGCTGGGTGAGCGCGTCCATATCGTAGGACTCGAAGGCGGTGACAAAATCGTCGATGAGTTTGCGCTGCTGCTCATCGGTTTCGTCGTAGGCGTCGGAGACGGTGGCCACCTCCTGCGCCTTGGTCATGGTGGCGCGGGCGCGCTGCAGCGCGCTGTTCACCGAAGCCGGTGAGACATTGAGCATTTCGGCGGTCTCATTGGCCGAGAAGCGCAATACCTCGCGCATGATCAGAATGGCGCGTTGGGTGGCG
This sequence comes from Nocardia sp. NPDC006630, assembly GCF_040611495.1. Classification (NCBI taxonomy): domain Bacteria; kingdom Bacillati; phylum Actinomycetota; class Actinomycetes; order Mycobacteriales; family Nocardiaceae; genus Nocardia; species Nocardia sp. NPDC006630. The sequence goes on along the minus strand of NZ_JBEXOK010000005.1, from coordinate 71,758 downwards.
GGCAGGTGCTGCACGGCGGAGACGAAGGCCAGCCGCAGCGTGTCCTTGGCAGTGGCCGCCTCGGCCGGATCGGCGCCGAAGGCGAGCGCGTTCGGAATCGGTTCCACCCATACGTAATCCGGTTCCGGCGCGGGCAGCGGCGAATCCGGGGTGGAGGGACCGGACAGATCCATCGGCCGGGCCCGCCGCTGCGGACCGTCGAGCATGTCCAGGCAGACATTGGTGGTGATCTTGTACAGCCACGACCGCACACTGGAGCGACCCTCGAACGAGTCGTACGACTTCCACGCCCGCGTGAACGTCTCCTGCACCGCGTCCTCGGCCTCGAACGAGGACCCGAGCATGCGATACGCATACGCGCACAGCTCACGACGGTGGCCTTCGAAAGACCGCAGCACGTCATCGGTGATGGTGGTGGACCGGCCGCCTGTCTCGCTCATGCAAAACACTCTCGCACAGGGCACCGACAAGAAATAGACACGAAAACACCTGTGTCCGCCTGTTCAACAGGCGGACACATCAACTACCTCCCCCTCGGTCCGTGCCCGCCCGAAACCGCAGGCGGGCACAGGAACCTCAGGGGTATTCAGGCCCTACTTGGTGGTTGGGGCGTGTGCGTGGTCGTCGGCCTCGCGGGCCTCGGTCTGTGCCTGCGCCCACTTGTAGTCGGGCTTGCCCGCGGGCGAGCGCTTGATCTCGTCCACGTACCAGATGCTGCGCGGCATCTTGTAGGAGGAGATCTCCTGAACCAGGGTGGGGCGCAGCTCATCCAGGGTCGGGCGGTTCTCGCTGCGGCACTGCACCACCGCGACCACACGCTGTCCCCAGCGCTCGTCCGGCACGCCGACCACGAGCGCGTCGAAGATCTGCGGATGCGCCTTGAGCGCGCCCTCGACCTCTTCGGGGTAGATCTTCTCGCCGCCGGAGTTGATGCTGACGCTGCCGCGGCCGAGCATGGTGACGCTGCCGTCCTCCTCCACGCGGGCGAAGTCGCCCGGGATGGAGTAGCGAATCCCGTTGAACTCCTTGAACGTCGCCGCGGTCTTGACCGGGTCGTTGTAGTAGCCGAGCGGGATGTGGCCGGTGCGGGCGATCAGGCCGGTCTTGCCGGAGCCGGCCTCGATCTCATTGCCCTCGTCGTCGATCACCTTGGTGGAGGCGTCGATCTTCACGCGCGGGCCGCCGGTGTGGGTGGCGCCCTTGGAGGCGATGGACAGACCGCCGAAACCGGTCTCCGAGGAGCCGATGGAGTCGGTGATCATGGTGGTGGTCAGCAGCTCGATGAACTCGTCCTTGAGCGTGGGCGAGAACAGCGCGGCGCTGGAGGCCATGGCCCACAGCTGCGCATGCTTGTACGGCTCACCGGTTTCCGGATTGCCGGTCTTGAGCGCGTCCAGCATCGGCCGCGCCATGGCGTCACCGGTGATGAAGATCAGGTTGACGTTGTGCTTGTCGATGGCCTGCCAGACGCCGTGCCCGCTGAACTCGGGCAGCATGATGGCCTTGCCGCCGTCGAAGAGGCTGTGGAACACCGCGGTCTGCGAGCCGCCGTGGATCAGCGGCGGGATCGGGTAGCGCACCAGCTGGCCGTTGCCGGCGCCGACCTTGGCCTGCTGCCATTCGTCCTCGATGCGGACGCCGGTGACGAAGTTGATGCCGCCGCCCAGCACGCGCCACCAGTCCTCGTGCCGCCACATGACGCCCTTGGGCAGGCCGGTGGTGCCGCCGGTGTAGAGCATGAAGATGTCGTCGGCGGAACGCTCTTCGAAGTCGCGCACATCCGAGCTGGCCGCGAGGGCGGCCTCGTACTCGACAGCGCCGGGAGGCGTCGGCAGATCGGTGCCGTCCTCGACCGTCAGCACGGTCTTGATGGTCGGCACCTTGGGCAGCACATTGGCGATGCGCTCGCTGTAGCGGCGCTCGGCAATGATGGCGACCAGGTCCGAGTTCTCGAAGATGTACTGCAACTCGTTCTCGACGTACCGGTAGTTCACGTTGATCACCACCGCGCGGATCTTGAAGATCGCGACCATGGCCTCGACGGCCTCGATGGTGTTGCGCGCGTAGATGCCTACCTTGTCACCGGGCTGCACGCCCTGTTCCTGCAGGTAATGCGCCAACTGGTTGGTCCGCTTCTCGAACTCCGCGTACGTGAAGGAACGGGTGTCGTCCACCAGAGCTACGCGCTCCGGCATCAGATCGATGGCGTGCTCGACAAGGTCCGCTATGTTGTAGCTCACAGGTCGAAAATAGAACGTGTTCTCGCTTATCGCAAGGTGCGAGTTCCCGCTCACCGGACAATGCGGTGTGGCCCCCGCCACACCATACGCCCGAAATGCCCCGAATGCCTGCGGAGCAAGAGCGGAACGAACCCGCCCGGCGGTGCCGAGCGGGCCCAATTCTGAAACAGGTTCTACGACTGAATGAGCGGCTTCAGCCGCTCGAACTGCCGCACATCCCGCACGCCGACCAGCAGCATGGTCACGCCGGCCTTCTCCCACACCGCCAGCTGCTCGCGCACATGCGCCTCGTCGCCGATGATCGTGGTGTCCAGGATCAGCTCGTCGGGCACCGCGGCGGCGGCCTCGTCCTTGCGGCCGGTCCGGAACAGCCGGGTGATCTCGTCGACCTGCTCGCCGTAGCCCATCCGGCGGTACACCTCGGCATGGAAATTCATGTCCTCCGCGCCCATACCGCCGATGTAGAGGGCCATGAAGGGCCGCAGCCGATCGAGTTCCGCCTTCGTATCGTCGGTCAAGATCACCTGCGCGGTCGCGGCGATTTCGAAGTCCGCCCGCGAACGCCGGGCACCGGCCCGCGCGAAGCCCTCGTCGAGCCACTGGTTGTACATATCCGCGAGTCGCGGGGTGTAGTAGATGGCCAGCCAGCCGTCGGCGATCTCCGCGGTCAGCGCCACATTCTTCGGACCCTCCGCACCCAGCCAGATCGGCAGATCGGACCGCAGCGGGTGGGTGATCGACTTGAGCGGCTTGCCGAATCCCGTGGCGGTCGGACCGTTGAAGGGCAGCGGGAAGTGCGGTCCGTCGTTCTGGACCTTGCCTTCGCGAGCCAGCACCTGCCGGATCACCGATACGTATTCGCGGGTGCGCTGCAATGGCTTGGCAAACGACTGCCCGTACCACCCCTCCACCACCTGCGGCCCGGAGACGCCGAGGCCCAGAATGTGCCGCCCGCCGCTGAGGTGATCCAGGGTCAGCGCCGCCATGGCGGTGGCGGTCGGCGTGCGTGCGGACATCTGCACCACGGAGGTGCCCAGCCGGACCCGGCTGGTGCTCGACCCCAGCCAGGCCAGCGGTGTGTAGGCATCCGAACCCCAGGATTCGGCGGTGAACACCGCGTCGAATCCGGCCTCTTCGGCGGCGGCAACCAACTCTGCGGTGTTCGTGGGCGGCTGCGCGCCCCAGTATCCGAGTTGCAACCCAAAGCGCATGTTCGGTTCCCTTCCCAAGTGGGCTCTTGCACCCTTCTTTAGAACCTGTTCTACTCGATCTCGTGACTCTGGGGAACACCGAAGTACTCGCCGCACCGCTGCGGATGAAGTTCGATTACACCCGCTCCACCGGACCGACCATCGGACGCTTCCTCACCGGGCTGCGTTCCGGGCGGGTCGTCGGAGTGCGTGGTTCCGATGGGCGCGTGATCGTGCCGCCCGCGGAATTCGATCCGATCACCGCGGAACCGCTGACCGAATTCGTCGACGTGGCCGATGTGGGCACCGTGCAGTCGTGGAGCTGGGTGGCCGAACCGCTGCCCGGGCAGCCCTTCGACCGCCCGTTCGCCTACGCGCTCATCAAGCTCGACGGCGCGGACACCGCGATCCTGCACGCCGTGGATGTGGCCTCGCCGGCCGATATCTCCACCGGCCTGCGGGTGCGCGTCCGCTGGGCCGCCGAGCGCACCGGCGACATCCATGACATCGCCTGCTTCGAACCGGGCGAAACATCCGATGCGCCTGCCGAATCCAATGATTCGGACGCACCGGTGACCGGGATCGTGACGCCCGTCGATCTGTCCTTCAAGCACACCGCCTCACCGCAGGAGACCCAATTCCTGAAGGCGATCCTGGAGGGCAAACTGCTCGGTGCGCGCGCGGAATCCGATGGGAAGGTGTACTTCCCGCCGCGTGGCGCCGATCCGCGGGACGGTTCGCCGACCGAGGACTATGTCGAGGTCGCCGATACCGGCATCGTCACCACCTTCTGCATCGTGAACGTGCCGTTCCTGGGCCAGCGCCTCAAGCCCCCGTACGTCGCCGCGTACGTGCTGCTGGACGGCACCGATATCCCGTTCCTGCACCTGGTGCTCGGCGTGGATGCCAGCGAGGTGCGCATGGGCATGAAGGTCAAGGCCGTCTGGAAGCCGCGTGAGGAGTGGGGTCTGGGCCTGGCCAATATCGACCACTTCGAGCCCACCGGCGAGCCGGACGCCACGTACGAGTCCTTCTCGCACCACCTGTAAAGGCTGACAACGTTGAGCGACAACAACGCAACTGATATCGCGGTGGTGGGTTTCGCCCACGCGCCGCACGTGCCGGAGACCTTCGGCACCACCAACGGTGTCGAGATGCTCGCACCGTGCTTCCACGAGCTGTATGACAAGCTCGGCATCAAGCAGACCGATATCGACTTCTGGTGCTCGGGCTCCTCCGATTACCTTGCCGGGCGCGCCTTCTCGTTCATCTCGGCCATCGACGCCATCGGCGCGGTGCCGCCGATCAACGAATCGCATGTGGAGATGGACGCGGCCTGGGCGCTGTACGAGGCGTGGGTCAAGCTGCGCTCCGGGCAGGCCGAGACCGCGCTGGTCTACGGCTTCGGCAAGGCGTCGGCCGGTGTGCTGCGCCAGGTGCTGACCCTGCAGACCGATCCGTACCTGGTCGCGCCGCTGGGACCGGATGCGGTGTCCATGGCGGGACTGCAGGCGCGTGCCGGTCTGGACGCCGGTCGCTGGACCGAGCGGGATATGGCCGAGGTCGCCGCGCGCAGCGCCGCCAATGCCGCCGCCCGTGGCGGCAGCGCCACCGCGCGCACCGAGTCGGATATCGAAAAGCTGCTGGCCGCAGAGTATGTGGCCGATCCGTTCCGCTCCCATGACATCGCTCCCATCACCGATGGCGCGGCCGCGATCGTGCTGGCCGTCGGCGACCGGGCGCGCGAACTGTGTGAGCGCCCGGCCTGGCTCACCGGCATCGCGCACTACATCGACACCCCGATCCTGGGTGCGCGCGATCTCACCGTCTCGCAGTCCGCCGAGCGCGCCGCCAAGGCCGCGATCGGCAGCAACACAGGCGATTTCGATCTGGCCGAACTGCATGCGCAGTTCAGCCACGAGGAGCTCATCCTCGCGCAGGCGCTGGGCCTGAGCGGTTCCACCCGGATCAACTCGTCGGGCGGCCCGCTGTCCGGCAATCCCATGTTCGCGGCCGGACTGGAGCGCATCGGCTTCGCCGCCACCGAAATCATCAACGGCACCGCGAATCGTGCACTGGCACATGCCAGTAGCGGCCCCGCGCTGCAGCAGAACCTGGTCGCCACCCTGGAGGCACGCTCATGACTAACCCTGCCGCCGTACTCGGCACCGGTCAGACTCATCACGTGACCAAACGGTCCGATGTGTCGATGGCGGGGATGTGCCGCGAGGCCATCGACCGCGCGCTCATCGACTCCGGTCTGACCATGGCCGATATCGACGCCGTGGTGATCGGCAAGGCGCCGGACTTCTTCGAGGGCTCCATGATGCCCGAGCTGTTCCTCGCGGATGCGCTGGGCGCCACCGGAAAACCGCTGCTGCGCGTGCATACGGCCGGTTCGGTCGGCGGCTCCACCGCCGTTGTCGCCGCAAGCCATGTGCAGGCCGGTGTGCACGGCAAGGTGCTCGCCATCTCCTGGGAGAAGCAGTCGGAGTCGAACGCCATGTGGGCGCTGTCGAATCCGGTGCCCTTCACCATGCCGGTCGGCGCGGGCGCGGGCGGCTACTTCGCCCCGCACGTGCGCGCCTACATCCGCCGCGCCAACGCGCCCCTGCACATCGGGGCCATGGTCGCGGTGAAGGATCGCCGCAATGGCGCGCGCAATCCGTACGCGCATCTCAAGCAGGCCGATATCACCATGGAATCGGTGATGGCGTCCCAAATGCTGTGGGACCCCATTCGTTTCGACGAGACCTGCCCGTCCTCGGACGGCGCCTGCGCCATCGTGATCGGTGACGAAGCCGCGGCCAAGGCCGTGGAGGCCACCGGCAAGAAGGTGGCCTGGATCCACGGCACCGCCATGCGCACCGAACCGCTCGCCTACGCCGGGCGCGATCAGGTGAACCCGAAGGCCGGACAGGCGGCCGCCGCCGCACTGTGGAAGCAGGCCGGGATCACCAATCCGCTGGAAGAGATCGACGCGGCCGAAATCTACGTCCCCTTCTCGTGGTTCGAGCCCATGTGGCTGGAGAACCTCGGCTTCATGCCGGAGGGCGAGGGCTGGAAGCTCACCGATGCGGGCGAAACCGCCATCGGCGGAAAGCTTCCCGTCAATCCGTCCGGTGGCGTGCTGTCCTCCAATCCGATCGGCGCCTCGGGCATGATCCGCTTCGCCGAGGCCGCCAAGCAGGTCATGGGCCGGGCCGGCGACTACCAGGTGGAGAACGCGCGCAAGGCCTTCGGCCATGCGTACGGCGGTGGCTCGCAGTACTTCTCGATGTGGGTGGTCGGGAGTGAGCAGCCGTGAGTGACGAACAGCATCCGGCACGGGTAGCCGGGCGCGCCTCGCAGGCCGCGGTGCGCGCCAAGGACAAGGACGCGTGGGTGGCGCTGTTCGCCGCCGACGGCATTGTCGAGGATCCCGTCGGGCCGTCGTTCTTCGATCCCGAAGGCAAGGGTCACCGTGGCGCGGAAGCCATTGCGGCGTTCTGGGACAAGGCGATCGCGCAGACCGACTCCATCGAATTCCTCTTCGACGACTCGTTCGCCTGTGGCAGTGAGGTGGTCTATCCGGGCCGCATCCGCACCACCATGGGTGGCCAGATCATCGATGCCGAGGGCGTTTTCACCTACCGGGTCGACGAGAGCGGCAAGATTCTCGCTCTGCGCGCCTTCTGGGAAGTCGAACGTGCCATGGGGACAATGAAACCCGCGTAGCCACGGACGACATACCGGGCCGGACGAAAGAGGAGCGGGAGACTGGATTCCAGTCTCCCGCTCCTCTTTTCCTGCCCCGCATTGTGAGAGTCGCAGCGGGGCAGAACTTTCCAACCAGGTCAGTGCTGCACGGGGCAGCCGCCGCCCTTCGTGCCGTAGTCGACCTGGAACGACTTGACGCCGTTCAGCCAACCGGAGCGCAGCCGCTGCGGGTCACCGAGGCGGGTGATGTCGGGCATGTAGTCGGCGATCGCATTGAAGATGATCTCGACCTCGAGCCGCGCCAGGTTCGCGCCGATGCAGTAGTGCGCGCCGGTGCCGCCGAAGGACAGGTGCGGATTCGGATCGCGCAGGATATTGAAGGTGTGCGGATCCTCGAACACCTCCTCGTCGAAATTGGCGGACCGGTACGACATCACGACCCGCTGGCCCTTCTTGATCAGCACACCGCCGACCTCGACATCCGCCAGCGCGGTGCGCTGGAAGCTGCTGACCGGGGTCGCCCAGCGAATGACCTCGTCCGCCATGGTCTTCGGCCGCTGCGCCTTGAAAAGCTCCCACTGGTCTGGGTTTTCCAGGAACGCGACCATGCCGTGCGTGGTGGCATTACGGGTGGTCTCGTTGCCGGCGACGGCCAGCACCATGACGAAGAACCCGAACTCCTCGGGCAGCAGCGATTCGCCGTCGACGTCGGCATTGATCAGCTCGGTCACGATATCGTCGGCCGGGCAGGCACGGCGGGCCTCGGCCATCTGGTACGCGTAGCCGAGGATCTCGGTGGAGGCGACCACCGGGTCGGCGTCACTGTCCGGATCGTCGTAGCTGGTCATCTCGTTCGACCACTTGAAGAGCTTCATGCGGTCTTCCTGCGGCACACCGATCAGTTCCGCGATCGCCTGCAGCGGCAGCTCGGCGGCCACCTGCTCGACGAAATCACCGGATCCGGTGGCCACGGCCGCCTTGACGATGGCTTCGGCCCTGGCGGTCAGTTCGGCGCGCAGGCCGTTGATCACGCGCGGGGTGAAACCCTTGGCGATGACCTTGCGCAGCTTGGTGTGCTCGGGGGCGTCCTTGTTCAGCATCACGAACCGCTGCAGTTCGATCTGCTCGCGGGTGATGTCATCGTTGAACCGCGGGATGGCGGTGTTCTCCCAGACCGAGAACACGTCGTCGCGGCGCGAGATGGTCTTGACGTCGGCATGCTTGTTGATCACCCAGAAGCCGTCGTCCTGGAAGCCGCCCGTTTCGGGGGACTTGGCATTCCACCAGATGGGCGCGGCGGCGCGCAGTTCGGCGAGTTCCGCGTCGGGCACTCCCTTCTGCCACATTTCCGGGTCCGTGACGTCGAAACCGTGCGGCACGTTCGGCCGGGCTTGGGTGTCAACCACCAGCTGTCTCCTTTGACTAACTGAAACACGTTCTACCGATATTCAAGCACAGGCGGTAAGACTAGGGAAGGAACCAAAATTGTCTTACATTACCTGTAGAGAACTTGTTCCAGTTCTGATCCGGAAGGAATGACATCGTGGGTACCCCCGTCATCGTCGAGGCCGCACGTACACCCATCGGCAAGCGCAACGGCTGGCTGGCCGGACTGCACGCCGCGGAGCTCTTGGGCGAAGCACAGAAGGGACTGCTCGCGCGGACCCCGCTGGATCCGGCTCTGGTCGAACAGGTCATCGGCGGCTGCGTGATGCAGGTCGGCGAGCAGTCCAACAACGTCACCCGCACCGCGTGGCTGCACGCCGGACTGCCGTGGCAGACCGGTGCGGTCACGATCGACAATCAGTGCGGTTCGGCGCAGCAGGCCGCAGGTCTGGTCGCCGGCCTCATTTCCACCGGCGCCATCGAGGCCGGACTGGCCTGCGGCCTGGAGTCCATGAGCCATGTTCCGTTGGGCGCCAACGTCGGAACGCACGCCGGGCCGCGTCGTCCGGCGTCGTGGGATATCGATATGCCCAATCAGTTCGAGGCGGCCGAGCGAATTGCCAAGCGGCGCGGCATTACTCGCGACGACGTCGACGAGTGGGGCGAGCGCTCGCAGCGGCTGGCCGCGCAGGCGTGGGAGCAGGGCCGGTTCGACCGCGAGGTGCTGACCATCAAGGGCGCCCCGCAGGTCGACAAGGAAGGCAATCTCACCGGCGAGGTCGCGGACATCAGCCGCGATCAGGGTCTGCGCGCGACCACCCGCGAGGGCCTGCTGAAGCTGAAGCCGGTGCTGGAGGGCGGAATTCACACCGCCGGCACCTCCTCGCAGATTTCCGACGGCGCCTCGGCCGTGCTGCTCATGGACGAAAATGCCGCGCTGCGTGAGGGTTTGCGTCCGCGCGCCCGCATCGTGGCGCAGTGCCTGGTCGGCGGCGAGCCCGAATTCCACCTGGACGGTCCCGTGCAGGCCTGCCAGCGACTGCTGGAGCGCAGCGGTATGAGCATCGGCGATATCGACTTGTTCGAGATCAATGAAGCTTTCGCGTCCGTGGTGCTGTCGTGGGCGTCGGTGCACAAGCCCGATCTGGATCGCGTGAACGTCAACGGCGGCGCGATCGCCATCGGACATCCGGTGGGCAGCACCGGAACCCGGCTCATCACAACGGCTTTGCACGAGCTCGAAAGGTCCGGCAAGCAGACCGCCATGATCCTCATGTGCTGCGGCGGCGCGCTCGCGACGGGCACCATCATCGAGCGGATCTAGGTCACTTCAATCATTTTCGGCCTAGGTTGAACGTTCATCCCACTTGTCGTGAAACGTGGCGTACGCCACACAAACTCCGCTACAGACAAGAAGATGAGACGTCAGCTATCTTAGGGTTACCGACGGCCCGTCGGGGAAGACCTTCGCGACGGGCCAGAACCGGGACTCTTAAGCCCTCCGCAAGAACGGTGGCGCTGGCCCGCAAACACCCAAGCCACGGCCGGTTCACCGGATCACCGCCTAGAAGCTTCAAGGAAATCGCGGATCAGGCGTAGGTTTTCAGTTACTGAGCCGCTAATATCAATGATACGTATCCGAGATAACGACTGTTAGTACAGCGAAGGGAATTGGGCGGCTCACAATGGCTGATTTCGCGGCGCGGCTGAACAAGCTGTTCGAAACCGTGCATCCCCCGGGGCGAAAGCCGCACACCAACGCAGAGGTGGCGGCCGCATTGACGGCCTCCGGCCATCCGATCTCGAAACCGTATCTCTCGCAGTTGCGGTCGGGACAGCGCACGAACCCCTCAGATGAGACGGTGGCTGCGCTGGCAAAGTTCTTCAAGGTCAAACCGGACTACTTCTTCAACGACATCTACGCAGCCAAGATCGACCATGATCTCGAGCTGTTGTCCCAGCTGCAGGGCTATGGACTCCGTCGTCTGTCGAGTAGGGCGTTCGATCTCTCCGAGGAATCTCAGAACCTCCTCACCTCCATGGCGGAGAAGTTGCGGGCCAGCGAAGGGCTGCCCGAAATTCCTCCTGACGGCACGGAATAGGTCCTGATTCGAGGCATCACGGTGCGGCCGACTCGGAGGTCGCATCGTGCTGGTTCGTCTCAGGACTGATCCCTGCCCGACCAGGTACTGCAGGTGCCTGGCCCCGGTGTGGTGAACGGCGCTGCTTGCAGGGCAGCGCCACTCACCGCTGAGCCATGCGGCTCGGATGAAGAGTGTTGCACCGGTCTCAGCATGCTGAGGCCATGTGGCGCAGACCCCTGCGCTGGTGCATTATGCACAAACCTGGCGTTACTCGACCCGGTTCAACCCGGACCTTGATCGCCCCGTTATGTGCAGTATGTCGTTTTGTGTGATGTGAGCGTTTCGCCCTCAATGCACCATCTGCGACAAGTGCCCTATTGTGCTGTGTGCACAATAAATATGGTCGCGCGCACAAAGTCAGTTGTGTCGAGTGCACAGGAAGTGCGCAAATCGGTCGCGGCATTGTGCCGACCGTCATGGCAATGCGTCCAACTAAGGCATGCCAAAGTAAAGCGCAACCCAAGTAAGTCTTTCTGTAGACACAAATAAGACATTGGCTCAACTAAGCCATAGGCCCGGCGATCGCATGGGTCCGATCACAATGCGGGTAACTCCGATTAGCGCGCCGTGTGTACTCCGGCCGACGCTCTGCGGTACTCCTGGCCAGCACCGGGTGAACTTCCAGCCCGGACAGTGTGAACTTCGACTAGTGGAGCATCCAGCCCGGCTAGCGCTGTGCGGCGCTGCGGCCCACGGGCGCTGCGGTATTCGCGGCGCCGGCATCGAAGGCGCGGGCGATGGCCTGGACCCAGCCCCGCGGACCGACTCCCGGCGGCGGTGCGATCCAGCGGCCGTCGATCAGTACGTCGCCGAAGGGATTTCGGGCCCACTCGGCCACCTTGACCGCGCGTTCGGCCACCGCATCCGGCGGAGTTCCGGCGCCGGGCAGTTCCATCCCGCCGCCGGACTGCAGATACATGGCATCCATGATCTGGGCGACCTGATCGGAAGCTTTGAGCTGCGTGGCGGTTCCGCTCTGATCCTTCGAGACCACCTCGGGAAAACGGGCGATCAGGACACGATGCAAAGTACGAATCTGCTTGAGCAGCAGCCGGGCTCGCGCCCACAGCTCGATCACGATCCAGACCGCGCCGACGGCCACGAGCAAGCTCGCGAGCTGCCAGACCGGCCAGAACCAGTCCCCCGCATCCGGCTTCGCCATCGCTTCGTGCCGGAAACCGCGAAATGCCGACAGTACTGCGAGCACGCCGACCACCAGGGTGCCCGCGGTGTAGAGCGCGATACCGCGGCCGAGTGCGGTCCAATCCAGGTTCCGCACACCGGTGATCACGATGAACAGGCATTCCAGTGCCACCGCGATCCAGCCGAAGGTGATCGACCACAGCAGGGTGAGCGCCATGGCGACCGCGCCCACCGCATAGATCGCCCATGCGACATGGCGCAGATTCCGGCGCGACACCACCGGCCAGGCGGCGGCCGCGACCACCGAGGTGGAATTGCCGAACAGAATCCACGAGGCGGTGGTCAGGCGATCGGAGAACCAGTCGCCGTGCACGCCGTTCGGCAGCAGATGATCCACTGCCACAGCGACTTCCGGAATGCAGACGGTGGCGGCGAGCGCCACCGACGCGACGGCGATGACGATCGCGACGCGAGAAGTGGTGGCGGGCTTCACCAGCACCCGGCCGACCCGGGCCCCGGCGGCCATCCAAATCAACAGCGCAGTCAGCCAGAAAGTCATGCGGTGCCCTTTCTCGAATGCCCGAGGGGCCCTACGTGGTTACGCAAGCTGCCTCCTCCGGGCCCTGACTCGGTCATCCGAGCGCCTCATCGAATCGAAGTACCGAGACGCCTGCGCCCCGGCTGTTGAATACGCGCAGGCGGGTCATGAGCATGCTGGCGAAGGTCTCCGCCTCCCACTCGCACTGCTCGTCCTCGCCGAGATCAACGGCCTGGTGCGCACGCTGACTGAGCATGTAGGCGATGAGATCGTCGCTGGCCTCCAGCACCACCTCGGTCGCCGCCTCACCCGGATGGTCGAAAACGATATGCCCCAACTCGTGTGCGAGCGTGTGATCGCGGCTCGGCAGCGCCGAGGCCAGCACGATCACATCCTTGTCCGGATAGGAACGGCGCTGACCGCAGACGCCGGGACCCAATTGGGCGCTGGCGATCTCGATCATCCGGCGGCGCTCCGCGGAAATCGCGAGTACCACCTCGTCGAGGCTGGTGGCGTCGAAATCCGCGGCCACCGCGCACACCGCGTCCACCGCCGCAGCCACCCGCCGGTAGGACCCGATGCTATGTGCCCGGCTCTCCGTCATCTCGGTCCCCTCATACCCTCGGTCCGAAGAACAGGGCGCGCGCGGCGTCGACCCGCGCCTGTGCCGCCGAAGCGCCCTGGAAGCTCACCGCGCCGGAGCCCGCGCCCGCCAGGGTGAGTGCGATCAATCCGCCGATCACCGACAGCATTTTCACCGGCGGCAGCGGGGTATTGGCCGACGTCGGCCGCACCTCCGGATTCGGTTGTGCCAGAACGGGTGCCGGAGCCGGTGCAGGCGGCGGCGCCGGCGCCGGCGGGGCCTCGGGAGCGGGGGCCGGCGGCGCGGGCGCGACCACCGGCGCGATGGCGGGCAGTGGCACATCCGGCACCGACGGGATCTGCAGCGGCACCGGCGGCACCGCGGGGGCGGCCGGGCTCGGCGGCGGAATCAGCAGGAGCAGCAGCGGTGAGGCACAGACTCCGGCGGAACCGACCGCGGCCGAACCGACCGCCGCGGAACCCGCTGCGGCAGAACCGGCGGCGGCGGAACCCGAGGCCGCCGAACCACCGCCTGCCGAACCGGCTCCGGCGGAACCCGCACCGGCCGAACCGATTCCGGCAGAACCGGCGCCCGCCGAACCGGCAGCGGCCGAACCGACACCGGCGGAACCGGCTCCGGAACTGCCACCGACCGCGGAGCCCAGTGCGGCCGAACCGATTCCGGCGGAGCCGACGGCGGCGGAACCGGTGCAGAGCGCGCCCAGACCGGCGGAGCCGACGGCGGCGGAGCCAACGGCCGCCGAACCGACTGCGGCGGAGCCTGTTCCGAGGAGGGTGGCGAGCAGCGTCGCGCCGGTGCCGATACCGGCGGAACCTACCGCCGCGGAACCGAGGCCGAGTGCGGAGCCGGTCCCGGCGCCTGCGGATCCGACTGCCGCGGAACCTGTTCCGAGTGCCGCGGAACCGGTCGCCAGTCCGGCGGAACCGGTGCCGAGCACCGCGGAACCGGTGCCCGCGCCCGCGGAGCCGACCGCGGCCGAACCGGTGCCCAGTGCGGCCGATCCGGTGCCGCCGAGCAGAATGCCGAGGCCGGTCGCGCCCGCTCCGGCCGAGCCGACCGCGGCGGATCCGGCGCCTGCCGAACCGACCGCGGCCGAACCGGTGCCGAGACCGAGGATCGCGGCCAGCAGATCAGGCGGCCCGGCAACGGGATTCGCCGGTGCGGTCACGGCGAGAGGTGCGGGAGCTCCGACGGTGGGCTGTGCGCCCGTGCCCGGCGCGGGGTCGAGATCGATGCCCGTCTGCGCCTGGGCGGGGATCGGCCCGAGCAGCGCGGAACCGGTGACGGCGCCGACAACCGCCGCCAAGCGCAATGCACGACCAATGATCATGCGACAGCCATCCCCTCATCGATACTGCGCAGTCTGCGTGCCCCAACCGTGTGGAGCAATTCACATCGGTCCCGACTGCCCCGATTGCCGGACCTTTGCGGAACGCGGTCATCGTACCGGCCACCACCTCACCCCGCACAACTCCGTATGCCATTAGGGGATTCAACAAACCGTACGCCTGCCGTATAGCCCCTGTACCGAATACCAGCAAGTGGGACAGCACTTTTGGCAGACTCTGCCAACCTGCAATCCCCGCCTCACCCCCGGAACAAGGCCAAGGTGAGCCATCCCCCTGCCACCCAACAGCGACATTTCAGACCAATCAGACAGCTATTTGTCCGGCACTCTTCGCCACCGTCTCCCACCGGCACCGCAGCGATGAACGCGCAGTCGTAGCAGACAACTGAGCAAACAAACATCGCCGGCGCTCCCGTGGGAGCGCCGGCGATGTGGGTGTTGCTGAGTATTTGATCTTGTTAGTTCCTACGCGCCGTAGACCGGCTCCGGGGTGGTGGCCTTCGAGAGCAGGTCGCGGACCACCGGGCCCAGCTCGGCCGGCTCCCAGCGGGCGCCGCGGTCGGTGGAGACGCCGTGCCGCCAGCCGTCGGCGACCGTCACCTTGCCGCCCTCAACCTCGAACATGCGGCCGGTGACACCGGCGGAATCGGCGCTGCCCAGCCAGACCACCAGGGGCGAGACGTTTTCCGGGGCCATGGCGTCGAAGCCGTCCTCGGGGGCGGTCATCATATCGGCGAAGACCGTTTCGGTCATGCGGGTGCGGGCGGCCGGGGCGATGGCGTTCACGGTGATGCCGTAGCGCGCGAATTCGGCCGAGGCGGTGAGGGTCAGGCCCGCAATGCCGGATTTTGCGGCGGAGTAATTGCCCTGGCCGACCGAGCCGAGCAGGCCGGCGCCGGAGCTGGTGTTGATGATGCGGGCCTCGGGCTGACGGCCGGCCTTGGACTCGTTGCGCCAGTAGTCGGCGGCATGGCGCATCGGGGCGAAGTGGCCCTTCAGATGCACCTTGATCACGGCGTCCCACTCGTCCTCGGCGAGGTTGACCAGCATCCGGTCGCGGACGATACCGGCATTGTTGACCAGCACATCCAGTCGGCCGAAGGTCTCGATCGCGGTGGCGACAAGACGGCGCGCGCCCTCCCAGTCGGAGACGTCGTCACCGTTCACCACGGCTTCGCCGCCGGCGGCACGGATCTCCTCGACGACGCGGGCGGCGCCGGAGTCGGCACTCGGTGCACCGTTGAGCTCGGCGCCCAGATCGTTCACCACGACCTTGGCTCCGGCGGCGGCGAACGCCAGCGCGTGCGCGCGGCCGATGCCCTGGCCCGCGCCGGTCACGATGACGACGCGGCCGTCGCAGATCTTGTTGTCGGTCATATCGATTACCTCGCTGGGTGAGTGAGAAAGAGGGGAAGGGATCCGGCTAGTGGCCGGAGACGGCGGGGACGGCGGCGGTGGAGGCCTGCAGGAAGGCCGGCTTCTCGCCGCCGCCGTGCACCAGCAGCGAACCACCGGTGATGTAGGAGGCCAGCGGCGAAGCGAGGAAGACCGCGGTACGGCCGATGTCCTCGGGGGCGGCCATGCGCTGCATGGGAACCGTGCTGCTCACCGCGGCGATGCCGTCGTCGTCGCCGTAGTGCAGGTGCGAGGACTCGGTATTGACCAGGCCGACGATGACCGAGTTGAGCCGGACCTTCGGCGCCCACTCCACCGAAAGCGAGGAAACCAGGCTGTCCACACCGGCTTTCGCGGCACCATAGGCGGCGGTGCCGGGCGAGGCGCGGTGGCCCGAGACGCTGGAAATCATCACGATCGAGCCGCCGTCGTCCTGCTTTTGCATGACGTCATTGGCGACCTGTGAAACCAGCAGCGGAGCGAGCAGATTCAACTGAATGATCTTGGAGTGGAAGTTCGGGCTGGCATCGGCTGCCAAGGCGAACGGTGCACCGCCCGCATTGTTGACCACGGTGTCGAGCCGCCCGTATTTCGCCACGATCGCGTCCACGAGTTCGCGCACCGAATCCGGGTCGCGCACATCGCAGGGCAGGAAGTCGATGCCCCGCCCATTGCTCTCGACGGGGATGTCGGCGGGCCGCCGGGCACAGGCCACCACGGTCGCGCCGGCGTCCAGGAATACCCGGCTGATACCGGCCCCGACTCCGCGGACGCCGCCGGTGACCAGGACGACCGAGCCGGAGAGGTTCACTTCGATTGCCACCGTGCTAACCTACCAAGCACTTGCTTGTTTTGCCAACGATGGGCAGCTCCAACTCAAAGGAGGCGCGATGGGAATCATCCGTCACACCGAAACCGAAGGCGTGGAAGTCGTCACTGTCGACTACCCGCCGGTCAACGCTCTGCCCTCCGACGGATGGTTCGCGCTCGCCGAGGCCGTGACCGCCGCCGGCCGCAACCCGGAGACCAAGGTCGTCGTGCTGCGCGCCGAGGGCCGGGGCTTCAACGCCGGTGTGGATATCAAGGAGATGAACGCGGATACCGGGCATACCGCCCTCATTCGCGCGAACCACGGCTGCTTCGCCGCCTTCGCCGCCGTCTACGACTGTGAAGTACCGGTCGTCACCGCCGTGAACGGCTTCTGCCTCGGCGGCGGCATCGGCCTGGTCGGCAACTCCGATGTCATCATCGCCTCCGACGACGCGACCTTCGGCCTCCCCGAGGTCGACCGCGGCGCGCTCGGTGCGGCCACCCATCTGTCCCGCCTGGTCCCCCAGCACCTGATGCGGACCATGTTCTACACCGCGGGCACGCTCACCGCGCAGCAGCTGCACCACTACGGTTCGGTGTTCAAGGTCGTGCCCCGGGCCGAACTCGACGCTGCCGCAATGGAAGTCGCCAAGAACATCGCCAACAAGGACGGCCGCGTCATTCGCGCCGCCAAGAAGGCGCTGAACGGCATCGACGTGCAGGACGTGCACAAGTCCTACCGGTTCGAGCAGGGCTTCACCATGGAGCTCAACCTCGCCGGGGTGGCCGATGAGATTCGCGCGCGGTTCGATGATGATCTCGCTGCCCAGAAAAGATCAGCACAGCAGAAGGGGGCGTAAGAACTATGCGTGACAAGAGGATGGGCCTCGACGAGGTCGTGGGCGAGCTGCGCAGCGGCATGACCATCGGCATCGGCGGCTGGGGTTCGCGCCGCAAGCCGCTGGCCTTCGTCCGCGCGATTCTGCGGTCGGACATCAAGGATTTGACCGTTGTCACCTACGGCGGGCCGGATCTGGGTCTGCTGTACTCGGCGGGCAAGGTCAAGAAGGCGTACTACGGCTTCGTGTCCCTGGACTCCGCGCCGTTCTACGATCCGTGGTTCTCCAAGGCGCGCACCAGCGGTGAGATCACCGTGCGTGAAATGGACGAGGGCATGGTCAAGTGCGGTCTGCAGGCCGCTGCCGCGCGACTGCCGTTCCTGCCGATCCGCGCCGGGCTCGGTTCGGATGTCGTCAACTTCTGGGAGGGCGAGCTGAAGACTGTTCAGTCCCCTTACGCCGATGCCGACGGCCGCACCGAAACCCTCATCGCCATGCCCGCTTTGAACCTGGATGCCTCGTTTGTGCACCTGGATCTGGGCGATAAGCACGGCAATGCCGCCTACACCGGCGTCGATCCGTACTTCGACGACCTCTACAGCCTGGCCGCCGAGCGGCGCTACCTGTCGGTGGATCGTCTGGTCGATACCGATGAACTGGTGAAAGCCGTTCCGCAGCAGGCGATCATCCTCAATCGCATGATGGTCGACGGTGTGGTCGAGGCCCCCGGCGGCGCGCACTTCACCTTCTCCGGCAGCTACGGCCGCGACGAGAAGTTCCAGCGCCACTATGTCGAGGCCGCCAAGACCCCCGAGTCCTGGGCCGAGTTCAAGGCCCGCTTCCTGGACGTCTCCGAGGACGAATACCAGGCTGCCGTCCGCGCTTTCGCCGAGGAGCAGAAGTAATGACCGAGACCACCACCATCACCCGGGCTGAGATCTGCGTTGTCGCGGCGGCGGAGATCTTCCGCGGCGCGGGCGAGATCATGGCCAGCCCGATGTCCACCGTCACCACCATCGGCGCCCGGCTGGCGCGGCTCACCTTCGAGCCGGATCTGCTGCTGTCCGACGGTGAGGCGCTGCTGTTCGCGGAGGTCCCGCCCATCGGCGGCAAGGCTCCGGTCGAAGGCTGGATTCCGTTCTCCAGGGTGTTCGACGTGGTCGCCTCCGGGCGTCGCCATGTCGTCATGGGCGCCAACCAGATCGACAAGTTCGGCAATCAGAACCTGTCCGCCTTCGGGCCGCTGCAGCAGCCGTCGCGGCAGATGTTCGGCGTGCGCGGCGCCCCGGGCAATACCATCAACCACGCCACCAGCTACTTCGTGCCCAAGCACAATAAGCGGGTGTTCGTCGAAACCGTCGATATCGTCTCCGGAATCGGTTACGACAAGATCGATCCCGAGAACCCGGCCTACCGGTTCCACCACCTGCACCGGGTGGTGTCGAATCTGGGCGTGTTCGACTTCAACGGCCCGGACCACACCCTGCGCGCGCTGTCGCTGCACCCGGGCGTGAGTGCCGACGAGGTCGCCGAGAACACCACCTTCGAGGTCGCGGACCTCGCCGACGCCGGCGAAACCCGTCTGCCCACCGAGGAAGAGCTGCGGATCATCCGAACCGTGCTCGACCCCAAGGGCTTCCGCGAAAAGGAAGTACAGGCATGACCGCTCGGCTGAAGACTCCGCTGACCGAACTGGTCGGCATCGAGCATCCGATCGTGCAGACCGGTATGGGCTGGGTCGCCGGACCTAGCCTGGTCTCGGCCACCGCCAATGCGGGCGGCCTCGGCATTCTGGCCTCGGCGACCATGACCTTCGAAGAACTCGAAGTGGCCATCGCCAAGACCAAATCGCAGACCGACAAGCCGTTCGGCGTGAATATCCGGGCCGACGGTTTCGACGCTCCCGAGCGCATCGAACTGCTGATCCGCGAGCAGGTGAAGGTCGCGTCCTTCGCGCTCGCGCCCAAGAAGGAACTCATCGCGCGCCTGAAAGACAATGGCGTGGTGGTGGTTCCGTCCATCGGCGCGGCCAAGCATGCGGTGAAGGTCGCCTCCTGGGGCGCCGACGCGGTGATCGTGCAGGGCGGTGAGGGCGGTGGCCACACCGGTTCCGTCGCCACCACGCTGCTGCTGCCGTCCGTGCTGGACGCGGTGGATATTCCGGTCATCGCCGGCGGTGGATTCTTCGACGGCCGTGGTCTCGCCGCCGCGCTGTCCTACGGTGCGGCCGGTGTCGCCATGGGCACCCGCTTCCTGCTCACGCAGGAGAGCAGCGTGCCGGAGGCGGTCAAGCAGGAGTACCTGCAGCGCGGTCTGCAGGACACCATCGTCTCCACCAAGGTCGACGGCATGCCGCACCGGGTGCTCAATACCGAACT
Organism: Nocardia sp. NPDC006630; assembly: GCF_040611495.1. Taxonomy (NCBI): domain Bacteria; kingdom Bacillati; phylum Actinomycetota; class Actinomycetes; order Mycobacteriales; family Nocardiaceae; genus Nocardia; species Nocardia sp. NPDC006630. The sequence continues at coordinate 52,044 of NZ_JBEXOK010000005.1, read as the reverse complement.
GGTGCAGAAGCTGGAGAACTCCGGCCGCTACCGCGGATTCGCCGCCGCCGCCTCGAATGCCCTCAAGTTCAAGGGCATGACCGGCATGAAGTGGTCGACCATCGTCAAGGACGGCATCGCCATGCGCAAGCACAAGGACCTCGCCTGGTCCCAGGTGATCATGGCCGCCAACACCCCCATGCTGCTGAAAGCCGGTCTGGTGGAAGGCAATACCCACGCGGGTGTCCTCGCCTCCGGCCAGGTGGCAGGCATCATCGACGACCTCCCCACCGTCGAAGCCCTCATCGACCGCATCATCACCGACGCGATCGCCCGCATCGACGCCCTGGCCGCGTACCGCGTAACCGACCCCGCCACCGCCTGACCCCACTCCAGCGCTGCGGCCAACTCCCGCAGCGCCCCCAGCTGCGCGGCCCGACACGATCGGCCGCGCACCAGCGGATCCGAACGACCTCGGATCCGTCGTGGGCCGGTACCCGTACCGCCTGCGCACAGGACCGTCCCCGGAACCTCTCGCCCGGGGGCGGTCTTCGTGTTTTCCGACCTGCCTAGCGCTTGCCTTTGATGCCTGCGGCGAGGGCCAGGACGGTGTCGAGGATGGGGGTGGGGGTTAGTTGGGTGGCGAGGAGCTGGGCTTTGCCGGCTAGGCCTACGACATAGCGGGACTTGGGGTTTCGGGCGGTGAGGGCTTTTTCTACTTCGGCTACGACGGTGGCGGTGGGGGCGGCTATGCGCTGGACCTGCTGGGCCATTTTGCGCATACCGGACATGTGGGGGCCGTAGAGGTCGAGTTGGGCGGGGGTGAGTTTGGCGGTGGTGCTGTCGACCATGGTGACGGCGTCTGCCCACATGTCGGTGGCGATGGGGCCGGGTTCGATGAGGGAGGTGTGGATTCGCCAGGGGCGCAATTCGATTCGGAGGGCGTCGACCAGGCCCTCGAGGGCGAATTTGGAGGAGTTGTAGGCGCCGGTGCCGGGGGTGGAGATGCGGCCGCTGAGGGAGGAGATGAAGACTATGCGGCCGCGAGTGGTGCGCAGGCGCGGGAGGACGGCCTGGGTGACCGCGAGGGTGCCGAAGACGTTGATCTCGAATTCATTGCGCAGGGCATCGAGTTCGAGGAGTTCGACCGGGCCGTCGGCGACCACGCCGGCATTGTTGACCACGGCGGTCAGGTCGGCGGGGAGGACGGCGTCGAGGGTGGCGATGTGCTCGCTGTTCGTGACGTCCAGCAGCACCGGGGTGATGCGGGAGTCCAGTTCGACCAGCGCGTCGCCGTCGGACAGTTTGCGGACACCGGCGTAGACCTGCCAGCCCTGCTGCGCCAGGCGCACGCTGACGGCCTTGCCGATCCCCCGGGCCGCGCCGGTTACCAACACAGAGTTCATGACGGCCAGCCTAGGTCGGGCGTTCCGGACGCGCCGGGGCAAATAGGTGATGCCGGGCAGGCGCGCAGCTGCGAGCATGTCCCGATGGGGAATGTCTTGATCGTGGGTGATGTGCACGGGAACACGGCGCATGCGCTGAAGCTGGTGCAGGTCGCGGTGGACAACGGGTGCTCGCGGGTGTTCGCGGTGGGTGATTTCGGCGCGTGGGAGCACATGCATTCGGGGCGGCGGTACTTCGATGTGGTGAACAAGGCGGCGCGGCGGGCCGGGGTGACGGTGTACTTCCTCGACGGCAATCACGACAAATCCTCGCTGCTGCACGAGCTCTACGACGAGCAGCGTGATGCGGAGGGGTTCCTCATCTGCCGCAAGCAGCTGCGGTTCGCGCCGCGCGGACATCGCTGGACCTGGGAGGACACCACCTTCGCGGCCTTCGGCGGGGCCCGGTCCACGGATAAGGGCTGGCGGCTGGCGCGTGAGGCGCGCAAGGAGGAGCAGGCCGCACAGCGGCGGCGATACGGCTCCGGGCGGCATCCGAAGACGGCCGGAATGCTGTGGTTCCCGGAGGAGGAGATGACCGATGACGAGTTGGAAACCCTGCTCGCCGAACAGGATTCACCGGTGGACATTCTGCTCACCCACGACAAACCGCGCGCTTCCGCGCCGAAATTCAATCGCAAGAACAAGGCGGAGTGCTTCCCGAATCAGGACCGCATCCAGCGGGTTGTCGAACAGCTGCGGCCTGCCCTGCACTTTCACGGCCATCTGCACTTCCGCTATACCGAGAGCATCCCGTCCGGCCCCGACCACTGGACTCGCGTCGAAGGTCTGGCCGCCGATCCGGACGCCTCACACCACCCCGCCTACGCCGTCGAACAATCCTGGACGGTTCTGCAACTCCCCACGCGCCGGCGGCGTACGCCGCACCCGCAGCGGGCTGAACTGGGCGAATGAACTCCGGTGGCAGCGCGTGCAGTGCCGCCGCCGGTGCATCTTTGTCGCGGGAACAGGCGGTGCGAGACACACGGTTGGACCTGGATGACACGTCCTCAACCTTGCATACATAGCGATGTGTGCATATGATCGCCTGCGGTCGGCATTGAGAGGAGAACGACGTGGGTGCAGGACACGAGCACAGCCAAGATCACGGTCACGGGCATGCGCACGGAGCTTCGGCCGACAGCGATAAACGCTGGCTGGCGGGCGCACTGGCGCTGATCGTGGCGTACATGATCGGCGAGGTCGTGGTCGCCGTGGTGTCCGGATCGCTGGCACTGCTCTCCGATGCGGCGCATATGCTCACCGATGCGGCCTCGATCGTGCTCGCGCTGTGGGCGATTCGACTCGCCGCACGGCCCGCCGCCGGACGCATGACCTTCGGCTGGAAGCGCGTGGAGATCCTCTCCGCCATGGCCAATGGCGCGACACTGCTGGTGCTCGCGGCCTGGCTGACCTTCGAGGCGGTGCGCCGACTATTCGATCCGCCGGAGGTCACCGGCGGACTGGTGCTGATCACCGCGCTCATCGGTGTGGTGATCAACCTCCTCGCGACGCTCATGATCAGCCGTGCCAATCGGACCAGCCTCAATGTCGAAGGCGCGTATCAGCACATCCTCACCGATATGTACGGCTTCATCGCCACGGCCGTCGCGGGCGCGGTCATCATGTTCACCGGATTCGTGCAGGCCGACGTGATCGCCACCCTGATCGTGGTCGCGCTCATGGTGAAGGCCGGAATCAGCCTGGTGCGCGCCTCGAGCCGCATCTTCCTGGAGGCCGCACCGGAGAACCTGGACCCGGCCGTCATCGGCGCCGCCATGGCGGGCCGCGACCACGTCGTCGAGGTGCACGACCTCCACATCTGGGAAATCACCTCCGGCTCCCCCGCCCTCTCCGCACACGTCCTGGTCGAACCCGGCTACGACTGCCACGCCGTCCGCGAGGACCTCGCCCACTTCCTCGCCCACGACCACCACATCGACCACGCCACCCTCCAGGTCGACCACGCCCAGTCGAATATCCTCACCCTGGGCCGAGATTCAGAGTCCCACTGCGAAGACTCCCACGGCCCCTCGCATTCCCGCCTCCCCGAATCTTCGAGCCAGACCTAGGCGGTAGCAGCGTCGCGTCGGCCGCCGGCGGTTACGCGGTAGCCGAGTTAGCCGGTACCCGGGGAGTTACCCCGATCGGCACGAAATCAGTTGTCACCTTCGCTACGGGCGGGCGGTTGTGTGCCTGGGCGGAAGGCGGATCGGGGGCGGGGTGATACTGGCTGGCGTGACTTGGATCGACACACCGCTGACGATGGGCTCTTTGCTGACGTCTTGGCGGTGGGACGTCCCGACCGTTGTGATCACGCTGGTCGTCGGGTTGGGTTATGGGCTGGCCTGGTTCGGGGGGCGGAGGCGGGGGGCGGATCTTCCTTCGGCGGGGCGGGCTTGGTGTTTCGGGCTGGTCGGGCTCGCGGTGTGGCTTTATACCGGGGTCGGGGTGGTCGGGGTTTACTCGGACACGCTGTTCTGGGTGCGGGCGTTGCAGACGTTGCTGCTGCTGTATCTGGTGGCGTTCGGGTTGGCGGCGGGGATGCCGTTCACTGTTTTGCGGGCGGCGCTCGGGCCGAAGGGGCAGGGGCGGCTGGATCGAATTCTGAACAGCCGCATTGTCACCGGGCTGACGTTTCCGCTGGTGCCTTCGGCGGCAATGCTGTTGACACCGTGGGTGCTGTATTTCTCGCCCTGGTACGAGTCGATGCTGCGCAACGGCACGGTCGATGCGGTGTCGCGGGTGGGGTTCGTGGTCATCGGCTTCGTGTACTTCTATTCACGGCTGCAGGCCGATCCGACGCCGCGGCGCTACCCGCAGTCGATCTCGCTGCTGATCACGGTGGTGGAGTCGCTGGCCGATGGCGTGCTGGGCATTGTGGTGTGGCTGGGGCCGGTGCTGTTCACCGATTACTACCAGGAGGTCGGGCGCACCTGGGGGCCGAGCCTGCGGATGGATCAGACCGCCGGAGCGGGCATTCTGTGGTTGCTCGGCGATGTGCTCGGTATTCCGTTCGCGCTCATGGTCATGCGCTCCTGGGCCGATGACGAACGGCGTAAGGCCCGACAGGTCGATGCCGCACTCGATGCGGCCGCGAACACGGCGAAGCAGGCGAAATCCACTGGGGCCGAGACCGATTCGACCGAGACCGCAGACGCGCCGCCGCAGACCACGGGCCTGTGGTGGGAGAACGACCCGCAATTGAGCGAACGCTTCCGCCGACGCTGACCCATCGAACCTCGTTCTGTGCCATCGTTGTCCGGATGTTCGGCACGCGTGTGGCAAAGATGAGATGGCGCCCCGAAGCGGGGCGATTGGTAACCGTCATGGCCGTCTGCTTCGGATTGACGGTGGTCATCACCCGCCTGTATCTGATGGCGTCCGGATATCCGAAGATCGGCGGCAGCACCTATCACATCGCGCATGCCCTGTTCGGCGGATTGCTGCTGGTCATCGCGGCTCTGGTCGCCCTCCTGTCCTCGGCACGCCATGCGCTCACCGTCACGGCGGTACTGGCCGGAATCGGCCTGGGCCTGTTCATCGACGAGGTCGGCAAGTTCATCACGACGGACAACAATTACTTCTTCCCGCTGGCCGCGCCCATCATCTATCTGGCCTTCCTGTGCATTGTCGCGGTCGCGCTCTTCGCGGACCGCCGCCGCATCCGCCCGCCGCTGCTGGCCCTCGGCGAGGTGACCGTCGCGGTCGGGCAGCTCACCGGCTCCCGCATGCGCCCCGAGGAACGCGCCACCCTGCTCGCCGAACTGAATGCCCTGGACAGCAGCGGTTTCGGACCGGACGAGCGCGAACTCTGCGATGCGCTGACCAGCTATTTGAACACCGTGCACGCGGACACCCGGCCCGCACTGCTGGTGCGGCGGGAGCGCCGACTGGAACGGCTCGAACGCACAGTGCTGCCCCTGCCCGCGCTGCGCATCGGGCTCATCGTGGTGCTGCTCGGACATGCCGTGTGGACGGTCGTGCATCTGGTGCTCGCCGTTTTCATTATTTCCGGGCGGCATATGCCCAATGCCTCGCTCGATCATCTGCTGGACGTGAGCCAGCACCACGGCTGGAAATCCCTGGCCGGATTGGCGATCGCCGCTGTCGCCGAGATACTGGTCGGCATCGGCTGTGCGGCCGCGGCGACGCTGTGGCTGCGCGGGCGCGAGGAGATCGCGGTGCGGCTGGGCATCTGGTCCAGCGTCATCTCGCTGACCGTGGTGAATGTGCTGGCCAGTTATTTCAGTCAGTTCCTGACCGTGTTCACCGCGCTGGCGGAGGCGCTGCTGCTGTGGCTGCTCATCCGGTACCGCGCCCGGTCCGCCACCGGACCGCATCGGTAATCACGTGGCGGGCACCGGAAAAACGCCTCGGCTGCGCGCACCTCGCCGCCCGCGTTACTGTTGGGCGTGAACAGGTTTCGGCACAGTTCGCACGCGGCCGGCTCGCCCGGACGTACCTATCGTGGCGCTGAGCTGGTGTTGTGCGTGGGTGCGCTGGCGGTCACGGCATTCGCGGCGATGATCTTGTCAGCCGCCGACGGCGCGGGCACCGGCGTGTCCACCCTGCGCTCGCTCGGGGTGTTCGCCGTGCTCACATTGGCCGCGCATCTGGTGGTCCGGTGGTGGGCGCCGAGCGCGGATCCGGTGCTGCTGCCCTGCGTGGTACTGCTCAACGGCCTGGGCCTGGTGCTCATCGAGCGGCTCGATCACGAGAATCCGCTCTCCAGCGGGAGCGCCCAGTCCTCGGACGCGGCACACCAGTTGATCTGGACCGGAATCGGAATCGCGCTCTTCGCACTGGTCCTCGCCGTGGTCCGCGATCACACCACCCCCGCGAAATTCGGCTACACCTGCGGGCTGGCCGGCCTGGGCGCACTGCTCGTCCCGGCCCTGCTGCCCTCCCGATTCAGCGAGGTCAACGGCGGTAAGAGCTGGATTCTGCTGCACGGCTTCTCGATTCAGCCCGGCGAATTCGCCAAGGTGCTGCTGCTCATCTTCGTCGCCTCGTTCCTGGTGGCGAACCGGGAGCTGTTCACCTCGGCGGGCCACCGCTTCCTCGGCATGACCTTCCCCCGGCTGCGAGATCTGGGTCCACTGCTGCTGGTCACCGTCGCCGCGGTGCTGGTGCTCATGTACGAGAAGAACCTGGGCTTCTCACTGCTGATCTTCGGCACGGTGCTGGCCATGATCTATATCGCCACCGATCGGGTGTCGTGGCTGATCATCGGATTCACCATGTTCGCGATCGGCGCCACCCTCGCCTATCAGCTGTTCCCGCACGTGCGGGTGCGCGTGGAAGTCTGGCACGACCCGTTCGCGACGTATTACACGACGGGATACCAGATTTCGCAGGCGCTGTTCGGCATGGCCACGGGCGGCCTGCTGGGCACGGGCATCGGTGCGGGCCGGCCGCAGGAGGTGCCGTTCGCGAAGACCGACTTCATCATCTCCACCATCGGCGAGGAACTCGGCCTGGTCGGCTTGACCGCGGTGATCGTGGTCTTCCTGATCCTCACCATTCGCGGTTTCTCCGCCGCGCTCAATACCCGCGACGCGTTCGGGAAGCTGCTCGGCGGCGGGCTGTCCTTCTCCATCGGCTGGCAGTTGTTCGTGGTGGTGGGCGGTGTCACCAAACTGATTCCGCTGACCGGTCTGACCACACCGTTCATGTCGTACGGCGGGTCCTCACTGCTGGCCAACTACATTATCGTCGCGCTGCTCATCCGGATCTCGCACGATGCGCGCACCGCACCGCCGCCCCCGGTGCGGCCGCCGGTCGCCCTGGCCGAGGCTCGCACCGAACATGTTTCGCGCCGGTGGCTCGCGAAGCCGCAGTGACCTAGGCCGGTTCGTCGTAGGACGAGGTGCCCTCGTCGAGCAACGGCTCTTCCATCCGATAGTGCGCGGGCGCGAGCAGCCGGAGTACGTGATAGCCGGTGATGACGACCACCGTGCCCAGCGCGATACCGCTGAGCGTGAAGGTGTCGGTGAATTTCATGCTCACATTGCCGATGCCGATGATGAGCCCCGCGGCAGCCGGGACCAGATTGAGCGGATTGCGCAGATCGACCCGCGCAGTGGTCCAGATCTGCGCGCCGAGCAGACCGATCATGCCGTAGAGAATGACCGTGATGCCGCCGAGCACACCACCCGGAATGGCGGCCACCACCGCGCCGAACTTCGGGCACAGACCGAACAGCAGCGCGAAACCGGCTGCCGCCCAATAGGCGGCGGTCGAGTAGACGCGCGTGGCGGCCATGACGCCGATATTTTCCGAATAGGTGGTGTTGGGCGGGCCGCCCACCGCCGTCGAGAGCATGGAGGCCACGCCGTCCGCGGCGATGGCGGTGCCGAGCTTGTCGTCCAGGGAGTCGCCGGTCATCTCGCCGACCGCCTTCACATGCCCGGCATTCTCGGCGACCAGCGCGATCACGATGGGCAGGGCGACCAGGATCGCCGACCATTCGAAGGACGGCGCATGCAGTTGCGGCAGTCCGATCCAATCCGCCCTGCCCACGCCGGACAGATCCAGCCGCCAATGGTCGGTGACCGCGCCGCTGCCGTCGGCCGAGTGGATCTTGCCGAACACCCGGTCGAGCACCCACGAGAAGACGTACCCGAACACCAGCCCCAGGAAAATCGCGATGCGCGACCAGAATCCACGCAAAGCCACCACCGCCAGTCCGGTGCCGAGCATGACCAGCAGGGCCGTCCACTGATCCTGCGGCCAATAGGTGGAGGCCGTCACCGGCGCGAGGTTGAAGCCGATCAACATGACCACCGCACCGGTTACCACCGGAGGCATGGCGGCGTGAATGATCCGGGCCCCGAACCGCTGTACCGCCAGACCGATCAGAAACAGCACCGCTCCGACTGCCAGGCACGCACCGGTTACCGTCGCGCTACTGCCGCCCTGCGCGCGGATGACCGCTGCCACACCGACAAACGACAGCGAGCACCCGAGATAACTGGGCACCCGGCCACGAGTCGCGAGCAGGAAGATGGTGGTCGCGACACCCGACATCATGATGGCCAGGTTGGGATCCAGACCCATCAGTACAGGTGCGACAAAACTCGCACCGAACATGGCCACCACGTGCTGGGCGCCCAAACCCAGTGTGCGCGGCCAGGACAGCCGCTCATCAGGCCGGACCACCGCGCCCGGCGCCGGTGTGCGCCCGTCGCCGTGCACGGTCCAGCGGACACCCAGATCCATGACAGCCCGCTTTCTACCGATCCGGAGACAATCCCGGCCATCGTAGTGCGAGCAAACCTTCAGCTCCGAGTCACACGCGGATGGTCCACATTTCTCCGGTCAGGGCAGCGGCCACGCCATACCGTCGACACAGGCCACATCCCCGAACTGCCGGATTGGTTGCAGCCCTCCGGAATATAGGTGGCCATCATGGGTTGCAGGCTGCCGTCGGCATTGACGGTCCGGTCTGCACGATGAGCGGGATCTCGCATTCACCGCTGGGAAGTCCGAGCGGATTGCCTGCCGCGCCGACGTCGAATTCGTCTCGCAGGTAATACATTCCGGCAAGTCCGGTCTGAATGTTCAACCGCGTGATGCCCATTGCGTGAGACACATGTGCCGCCGGCACACGGGAGCCGAGCTCGTTCTGAAAGATTATGCGCGCCAATTGATCACGCCGCGCATTCGATTTCGGCCCCGATACCGGCCGCCCGAAACCCCGCTGCGCATTTCCGGTAGATCGCGGTGATACCGATCAATCCCCGAGGCGCCGGTCAATTCTGCCGCTGCCGAACGGGTCTCGACTATCGGTAGCAGGTCGCCCACCGGAATGGGTGGGCGACCTCCGAAAGACCTTTCGGCCCAGTCGAACTCAGCCGAGGCGCTCGATAATGGTGACGTTGGCGGTGCCGCCGCCCTCACAGATGGTGAGCATGCCGTAGCGGCCGTTCACCCGCTCCAGCTCGTTCAGCAGCGAGGCGAAGAGCTTGGCGCCGGTGGCGCCGAGCGGGTGGCCCAGCGCGATGGCGCCGCCGTTGACATTGACCTTGTCCGGGTTCGCGCCGGTCTCCTTGAGCCACGCGAGCACCACCGAGGCGAAGGCCTCGTTGATCTCGATGACGTCCATATCGTCGATGGTGAGGCCGGTCTTCTCCAGCGCCCACCTGGTGGCCGGAATCGGCGCGGTGAGCATGTAGATCGGATCGGCGCCGCGCGCGCTCACATGGTGGATGCGGGCCCGCGGGGTGAGGCCGTACTCCTGCACCGCCCAGTCCGAGGCGAGCAGGGTCGCGCTGGCGCCGTCGGAGATCTGGCTGGCGAGCGCGGCGGTGATGCGGCTGCCCTCGGCGAGCGGCTGCAGCCCGGCCATCTTCTCCAGTGTGGTCTCGCGCGGGCCCTGGTCGATCCAGAAGTCGCCGACCGGCACGATCTCCCGGTCGAACTTGCCCTCGGCGATGGCCTTGCGCGCGCGGTCGTGGCTGCGCAGCGCCCACTCCTCCATATCGCGGCGGGAGATATCCCACTTCTCGGCGATCATATTGGCCGAATTGAACTGCGACACTTCGGCGGTGCCGTAGCGGTGGTCCCAGCCCTGCGCGCCGACGAACGGGCCCTCGAAGCCGTACTGCTGACCCGCGAGCATGGCCGCGGAAATCGGAATGGCGCTCATGTTCTGCACGCCGCCGGCCACGATGACCTCGGAGGTGCCGGACATGATGGCCTGCGCGGCGAAGGTGATGGCCTGCTGCGAGGAGCCGCACTGACGGTCGACGGTCACACCGGGTACCGACTCCGGGTAGCCGGCCGCGAGCCAGGCGGTGCGCGCGATATTTCCGGCCTGCGGTCCGATGGTGTCGCAGCAGCCGAACACCACATCGTCGACGACCACGGGGTCGATCTCGTTGCGGCCCATCAGTCCACGCAGCGCCGCCGCACCCAGATCGGCCGGGTGCACGGCCGCGAGCGCCCCGCCGCGCTTACCGACCGCAGTACGAACGGAGTCGACCACATACGCGTCCCGCATGGGTGCGTACTGACGGCGAGAGGGTGCTGACATTGTGAACTCCTACTGCTGCGGGCTGAGCTGGTGCTTTCGGTCTTCCGGTGCTGCTGTCGGGGTTTCAGGGGCGGCGCCCCTGAGCGTCCCGGGAGTTGGAACCAGTTATCGCGCTTCGGGATTGGTCAATCCGTCGAGCACGATGGTGAGGTACTGCTTGGCGAGGCTGTCGACGGTGATCCGGCCGCCGGGCTGATACCAGCGCACCGACACCCACACGGTGTCGCGCAGGAAGCGGTAGGCCAGTTCGATATCCAGCTCCGGGCGGAAGCCGCCCTCCTCGACGCCGTTCGCGAGCACCTGGTGCCAGAGCTCGCGGAACTCTTTGTTGTATTCGTCGATGTAGCCGAATCGCGGTGTGCCGCTGAGCCGTTTGGCCTCGGCCTGGTAGATGGCGACCGCGGCGTGCCACTGATCGAAGGATTCGTAGGACGCGACCACCAGCGCCTCGAGGGTGTCGCGGGCGCTGAGCCCCGAGCCGACGATCTCGCGGTAGCGCCCGAAGAGGTCGTCGAGGAAGCCGCGCAGGATTTCGTCCACCATGGCTTCTTTGGAATCGAAGTGGTGGTAGAGACTCCCGGATAGAATCCCCGCGGCATCGGCAATGTCACGAACCGTGGTGGCGCGCAGTCCTCGCTCGGCGAAGAGATTGGCGGCCAGGCCGAGCAGCTCGCTACGGCGCGCCGACTTGGAAGGCTCCGATGGTGGGGTCACGAACCCCAATATACAACCAAGCATTTGCTTGGTCGAGTGCGGGTTTATCTCACGGAGTATCGCAACGGCGACGACACGGATAGGTCCGCCAGCAGGCGGTCGCAGATGACTATGGGCGAGATTCCGGCGCGGGCCATGCGAGCCACCAGTGCGAGCCGCCTTTCCGGACTGTCCCACTCCACGGTCAGTGGTTCGAGACCGGGTCCGGCATCGACCGTTGCCATGACATGCGCCGGAATGTCCTCGTGTGCGGGAACTTCGCTGAGTTTCAACACCATCCCCCGCTGCCATGCCCGATATGTCTCCATATCCGCGCCCTCCACCAATTTGTCGGTGGCCGCGCACAATCCCTTCGCTATGCCATCCGCGAACGCGATGCGGTCGTAGCTGACCCGCCCGCAATCGCGCACCACCTCCAGCAGATCCGCGCGGACTTCGCGCAGCAGTACCGCCTGTTTCCGGCGCCGCTGCTCATCTTCGGAAACCGGATGCCAGGACTCGCGCACCAGGCCGATACGGCGGGCCCGATCGCGATCGCGAATCATGTCGGTGCGCAGTGCGGCGCGCGGATCGCGGGAAATCTCCACCTCGTCCACCGCATGCTGTTCCAGAATCTGCGCCGCGCGCATGGCGGTGGCGCGTTCGGAATCGTGGTCGAGCAATTCGGCGCCCAGCGTCAGCGCCGCGAGCACGACATTGTCGAGTCTTCGGCGCGCAAGAACGACCTCACGCACCAGCTGTAGTTCCAGCCCGTCATCGGGCTGCTCTGGAGCTGCTTGTTGTCGGCGATCCGGACCCATGGGTCGCGCCCTTCGACTATGCGGAACCGGCTTAAACCAGGATTACACAAGGACAGCACCGGCGCGCCAGCCATTTTGCGCCCCGAATAAATTCGTCGGCGTCAGGGGCCGGAAAAATAGCACTGCCGCGCCCCTGCGGGACGCGGCAGTGAGAAATACTGCGACCGGGTGACACGGCTTTCCACATCACCCGGCAATCCGAATTCGGCTGCGCTGAACCGAAATCAGGTTCGCCTATCCAAATCAGGCGCGCTGGCTCGAAATGGAGACAACCTCTCCGGTGAGATAGCTGGTGTAATCGCTGGCCAGCATGGCGATGGTCGCGGCGATCTCCCACGGCTCGGCGGCCCGGCCGAAGGCCTCGCCCGCGGCCAGGCGATCCAGCAGATCACCGGAGGTCACCTTGTCCAGGAACGCATGCCGCGCAATGGACGGGGCCACCGCATTGATGCGCACGCCGTATTCGGCGGCCTCGACGGCCGAGCAGCGGGTCAGCGCCATGACGCCGGCCTTGGCGGCGGCATAGTGCGCCTGGCCGTGCTGGGCACGCCAGCCGAGCACACTCGCGTTATTGACGATCACGCCGCCGTGCCCGGCCTCGCGGAAGTACGCGAGCGCGGCCCGCGTTGCACGGAAGGTGCCGTTGAGGGTGATGTCGATGACCTTGTCCCACTGCTCGTCGGTCATATCCACCACGGGGGTCTCACCGCCCAGACCGGCATTGTTGACAATGATGTCGATGCGGCCCAGCGCCGAAACCGCCTGCGCGATGAGCTGATTCACCTGTTCGGTGGAGCTCACATCGCAGGGCACGGAAGCCACACGGCGGTCCGGGAATTCGGCCTGCAGCGCCTCTTCGGTCTCCTTGAGGCGACGCTCGTGCCAATCGGAGACGACAACATCCGCACCCTCGGACAGCAGCCGGCGCGCGGTGGCCGAACCGATTCCGGTACCGGCCGCGGCGGTCACCACGGCGACCTTGCCCGCGAGCAGGTTGTGGCCGGGCGTGATTTCAGGGGCGATAGACAAATCGGTCACGGACGAGCCTCCCGGGGAAGTCCGAGCACACGCTCGGAGATGATATTGCGCTGAATCTCGTTCGAGCCGCCGTAAATGGTGTCCGCGCGAGTGAAAAGGAACATGCGCTGCCAGGCATTCAGATCGTCACCGTCGGCGTCGGCGATGAGGCCGGGCGCGCCGAGCACGTCCATGGCCAGCTCGCCGAGATCGCGGTGCCAGTTGGCCCAGAGCAGCTTGGTGACCGACGCCTGACCGGCCGCCGTGCGGGCATCGACGGACGCGCCCTCGTGGCCGGTTTCCAAGGTGCGCAGCACGTGGGCGCGCAGTACCCGCAGTCCGACCCAGGCCTGATCGAAACGGTCTGCGATGACGGCGTTTTCGAGTGCGCCGTTCTGCTTCGCGACGGCTTCCAGGTCGGCGAGCTCACGGGCGTACCGAATCTGCTGGCCGACGGTCGAGATGCCGCGCTCGAAGGTGAGCGTGCCCATCGCGACCTTCCACCCCTCGCCGGGCGCGCCGACCACGAGATCGGCTGCGGTGCGGGCATTGTCGAAGTAGACCTCGTTGAACTCCGCGGTCCCGGTGAGCTGGATGATCGGCCGCACCTCGACACCGGGCTGCTTCATCGGCACCAGCAGATAGGACAGACCGTGGTGACGGCTCGAGCCCTTCTCGGTGCGCGCGACGACAAAGCACCAATCGGACAGATGCGCGAGCGAAGTCCACACCTTTTGTCCGGAAATCGACCATTCGTCGCCATCCAGGTACGCAGAAGTGCTGACTGCGGCCAGATCCGAGCCCGCGCCGGGCTCGGAGTACCCCTGGCACCACAGCTCGGTCACATTGCGAATGCCGGGCAGGAAGCGCTGCTTCTGCTCCTCGGTGCCGAAGGCCAGCACGGTCGGGCCGAGCAGTTCCTCACCGAGGTGCGAGACGCGGCTGGGCGCATCGGCCTTGGCGTACTCCTCGTGGAAGATGACCTGCTGCTGCAGGGTGGCGTCGCGGCCGCCCCACTCCTTGGGCCAGCCGAGGCAGGTGAGTCCGGCGGCGGCGAGGGCGCGATCCCATTCGAGACGCTCCTCGAAGGCCTCGTGCTCACGGCCCGGGCCGCCCAGACCGCGCAGGTGACTGAACTTCCCGTTCAGGTTCTCCGTCAGCCAGTCACGCACCTCAGCGCGGAATTCAGCATCCGGGCCGGATTCACGACTTACCGTGGTCCCGCTGGCCGGTTCGGGGGTCTGGATCATGCTCACCCCCGTAGAGTAACCTACCAAGCACTTGCTTTGTTAGACCCATTCCCGGACGCTCGGAGACCCCGTGACATCCCCACCGCAGACCACTCCGCTCGCGCTGCACCATGCCGCGAGCGCCTTCGGCTCAGCACCTGCCGTCTGCGACGGTGCCGTGACACTGAGCTGGGAGCAGCTGCTCGATTCGGTCCGTGAGGCCGCTCGCGTGCTGCTTGCCCGCGGCGTGCAGCGGGGCGACCGGATCGGCATCTGGGCCCCCAATACGCACCACTGGGTGACCGCGCTGCTGGCCACCCACTATGTCGGCGCGGTGATCGTTCCGCTGAATACCCGGTACGTGGCCGACGAGGTCGCCGAGGTGCTGAGCCGGGTCGATGCCAAGGCACTGTTCATCACCGGCTCCTTCCTGGGCCGGGACCGGCTGGCCGAACTGCGCGCCACCGCACCGGGATTGGTGATCGACACCGTCATCTCCATTCCCGCCGAGGGTGTCGAGGCCGTCGACGCCATCGCCTGGTCCGAGCTGCCGAAGCTGGCCGAGGCGGTCTCGCTCGAGGACGCCATCGCGCGCGCGGAATCCGTACAGCCGGAAGATCTCTCGGACATTCTCTTCACCTCCGGCACCACCGGGCGCAGCAAGGGCGTACTCATTCCGCACGGGCGCGTCCTGACCAGCGCCCGCTCCTGGGCCGACTGCGCGACCCTGAACAGCAGCGACCGCTTTCTCGTGGTGCCGCCGTTCTTCCACAGCTTCGGTTACAAGGCGGGCATTCTCACCTGCCTGGTCACCGGTGCGACCATCGTCCCGCAGGCCGTGTTCGACGTGCCGGAATCCATGCGGCTCATTCACGATGAGCGCATCACCGTGGTCACCGGGCCGCCGACCATCTTCCAATCCCTGCTCGAGCATCCGGCTCGCGCCACCGCGGATCTGTCGACGCTGCGGGTCGCCGTCACCGGCGCCGCCACCGTGCCGGTGGTGCTCATCGAGCGAATGCGCGACGAACTGCGCTTCGATGTGGTGCTGACCGCCTACGGGCAGACCGAATCCGGCGGTTTCGGCACCATGTGCCGTCCGGAGGACTCCAACGAGACCATCGCCAATACCTGCGGCCGCGCCATCGCGGGCTTCGAACTCAAGCTCGCCGACAATGGCGAACTGCTGCTGCGCAGTGCGCAGATCATGATCGGCTATCTGGACGATCCGCAGGCCACCGCCGACACCATCGACCGGGACGGCTGGCTGCACACCGGCGATGTCGCGGTGATCAATGAGCACGGCTACGTGAAGATCACCGACCGGCTCAAGGATATGTACATCTCCGGCGGCTTCAATGTGTATCCCGCCGAGGTGGAGCAGGCCATGGCCCGGCTCGACGGTGTCGCCGAGACCGCGGTCATCGGCGTACCGGACGAGCGCATGGGCGAGGTCGGCAAGGTGTTCGTGGTGCGCAAGCCCGGATCCGCGCTGACCGCGGAAGAGGTGCTGGCACATGCCAAGACGCTGCTGGCCCGGTTCAAGGTGCCGCAGTTCGTGGAATTCCGTGACCAACTGCCGTACAGCGCGGCCGGCAAGGTACTCAAGCGGCAACTACGTGAGGAGAAGGCGTGAGCGCCCACGACAGTGGAAATTCAGCGCAGCAATTGGGCCCGATTCCCGATGAGGGTGACGTCGTCCTCTACGAGAAGCGCGGCGCGATCGCGGTCGTCACGCTGAACCGGCCGGACTACCGCAATGCGCAGAACTCGGTCATGACCTACGCCCTCGACGCCGCCTTCGTGCGGGCCGTGGAGGATGCCGAGGTCAAGGTGATCGTGCTGGCCGGTGCCGGAAAGCATTTCAGCGCCGGGCACGATATCGGCACGCCGGGCCGCGACCATCACATCAAGTACGAGAACCAGGCCGCGCTGTGGTGGGACCACACCGATCGGCCGGGCGGTGACCAGCGGTTCGCGCGTGAGACCGAGGTCTACCTGAACATGTGCCGGCGCTGGCGGGAGATCCCCAAGCCGACCATCGCCATGGTGCAGGGCGCCTGCATCGCCGGTGCGCTCATGCTGGCCTGGTCCTGCGACATGATCGTCGCCTCCGAGGACGCGTTCTTCTCCGATCCGGTTGTCCGCATGGGCATTCCGGGCGTCGAGTACTTCGCGCACCCGTGGGTGCTGGGACCGCGCCGGGCCAAGGAGATCCTGTTCACCGGTGACCGCTTCACCGCCGCGCAGGCGTACGAGTGGGGCATGGTCAACCGGGTCGTCGAGCACGACGATCTGGAGACCGAGACCTTCGCGCTGGCCGAGAAGATCTCCGCCATGCCGCAATTCGGGTTGGCGCTGGCCAAGAAGGCCGTCAACCAGTGCGAGGACCTGATGGGTATGCGCTCGGGGATGGATTCGGTCTTCGGGCTGCATCACTTCGCGCATGCGCACAATGCCGAGGTCGGGGCCGACTCGCTGGGCGGGATGAACGCCAAGTCCATGAAGGCCACCGCTACCGAGGCCACGAACAAGAACGGGACGAAGTAAGTGGATCTCGAATTCGATGCCAAGACCGAGGAATTCCGCCGCGAGGTGCGCGAGTTCCTGGCCGCCAATGTGCCTGCCACTCCCCTGCCGTCCATGGACACCAAAGAGGGGTTCGAGGCGCACCGGGCGTGGGAGGCCAAGCTGGCCGACGCCCGATTGTCCTGTGTCGCATGGCCTGCCGAGTACGGCGGCCGGGATGCCTCGCTGACCGAATGGGTCGTCTTCGAGGAGGAGTACTACGCCTCCGGAGCGCCCGGCCGCGTCTCGCAGAACGGCATCTTCCTGCTGGCCCCGACGCTCTTCGAGCACGGTTCGCCGGAGCAGCTGGCCCGCTTCATGCCGAGAATGGCTCGCGCCGAAGACATCTGGGCGCAGGCGTGGTCCGAGCCGGAGGCCGGTAGCGATCTCGCCGGTATCCGCTCCACCGCCAAGCGCACCGAGGGCGGCTGGCTGCTCAACGGCCAGAAGACCTGGAGTTCCCGTGCCTCCTTTGCGGATTGGGGCTTCGGCCTGTTCCGCAGCGATCCGGAGGCGCAGCGGCACAGGGGACTCACCTACCTCATGTTCCCGCTGACGTCCGAAGGCATTACGGTGCGGCCGATTCCGCAGCTGGACGGGGAGCCCGGTTTCGCGGAGATCTTCCTGGACAATGTGTTCGTGCCCGATGCCGATGTGATCGGTGAGGCGAACAATGGCTGGAAGGTCGCGATGGCGACCTCCAGCAATGAGCGCGGGCTCTCGCTGCGCTCCCCCGGCCGCTTCAACGCGACCGCCACCAAGCTCATCGACCTGTGGCAGCACGCCGCGGCCGACACCGATACGGCGCTGCGCAATCGCGTGGTGGAGGCCTGGGTCGGCGCCGAGGCGTACCGGCTCAACACCTGGGCCACCGTCACCCGGCTCGCCGACGGCGGGCAATTGGGCGCGGAATCGTCCGTGAACAAGGTGTTCTGGTCGGACCTGGACATTGCCATGCACGAGACCGCCCTGGATCTGCACGGTGCCGCCGCCGAACAGGAGTCGGCCTGGACCGACGGCTTCCTGTTCTCGCTGGCGGGTCCGATCTACGCGGGCACCAATGAGATCCAGCGCAATATCATCGCCGAACGCCTGCTCGGGCTGCCGCGCTAGTCACCCGGAGGACGACCATGCGATTCGCACTGACCGCAGAACAACTCGATTTCGCCACCAGCCTGCGCAAGATGGGCGAGGCGGCCAAGACGCCGGGCGCCGTACGGGCCTGGGGCGCCGGTGATTCCGCCGCCGGACTGGCGCTGATCGGCCAGCTCGCCGAGGCGGGCGCACTCGGCCTGATCAGCTCCGAGGAGAACGGCGGCTTCGGCGCCGGGCCGGTGGAACTGATCGTGGCCTTCACCGAGATCGGCCGGGCCGCGGTGCCCGGACCGCTGGTGGAGACCGCGGCCGCGATTCCCGCACTGCTGCAGGCACTTCCGGATACGGACGCGGCTGCCACATGGCTGCCGCAGTTGGCCGAGGGAGCCAAGCTCGGCACCCTCGCCATCGCCGGCGCATCGGGATCCGGCTCTGCCCGTACGGATAACGCACCTGCTGCCGGTTCCACGGCCGGACCCAGCGCACTGTCGGCGGCAGGCGCACCCGTCGCCCTGGACGCCGATATCACCGACCTGATCCTGGTCGCCGCGGGCGATCGGGTCTCGTTCGCCGGTGCGGGCGAGCAGGCGAAGTCCATCGACGCCGCGCGCCGCCTGTTCACCCTCGAGACCGGCAACGTGCTCGCCGAGGGCGAAGGTGTCGGCGCCGCAATCGATCTGGCCTTCGACACCGCGGCCCTGGCCGCCGCCGCCCAGCTGCTCGGCGCGGGCCGCGCGCTGCTGGACACCAGCGTCGACTATGTGAAGCAGCGCCAGCAGTTCGGCAAGCCGATCGGCCAGTACCAGGCGATCAAGCATCACCTGGCGAACGTCATGATCGGCCTGGAGATGGCGCAGCCCCTGCTCTACCGCGCCGCCCTCACCCTCCAGGACGACGCCGGCGCCACCACCCGCGCCCGCGATATCTCCGCCGCCAAGCTCGCCTGCGGCGAGGCCGCCTACCAGGCCGCCCGCATCGGCCTGCAGGTACACGGCGCCATCGGCTACACCGCCGAATTCGACCTGTCCCTCTGGCTGACCAAGGTCACCGCCCTCCGTTCCGCCTGGGGCACACCGGATTTCCACCGCGCCCGCATCGCCGCCGCCCTGCGCGCCGGCAGCACCGGAGCGGCAGCGTGATCGCCGCCGGGCACGCCGAGTGCGTGCCGCACACCATCCATACCGCTGGCGCGCTGGGCAATTCGAGTGCGCGCCGCTACTCGACCGACCCGGTCGACATGATCGGAGCGCAGGCATGAGCATTACGGCCGAGCAGCAGGAACTCGCGACCACCGTGCGCGCGGTGCTGGCCAAGCACGGTGACAGTGCGGCCATGCGGCGCGGACTCGACGCCGAACGCGGCTATGACGAGCAGCTGTGGAAGCTGCTGTGCGAGCAGGTCGGCGTTGCGGCCCTTGCCATTCCGGAGGAGTTCGGCGGGGTCGGAGTCGGCCTGGTCGAGGCCCTGCTGGTGGTCGAAGAGCTCGGCCGGACGCTGATCGCGCCGCCCATGCTCGGCTCGGCCGTGCTGGGTGTGCAGGCGCTGCTGCTGGCCGGTGATGCCGAAGCCAATGAGCGGCTGCTGCCGGAGGTCGCCGAGGGGGTGCGCACGCTCGCCCTCTGCTGGGCCGGGCCGCAGGGCTGGGATTCCTTCGGTGTCCGCGCCGAGGGTGAAACCGTCTCCGGCACCGCGCATTACGTCATCGACGGCTCGCACGCGGACACCCTGCTGGTGCTGACCGTCGAGGGCCTGTTCGAGGTCGACGGCGCGGCCGCGGGCGTGACCCGCACCGTGCTGCCGACCATGGACCCGACCCGCCGCCTCACGAAGATCGAATTCGCCGCGGCTCCCGCCCGCGCCCTGGGTGCGGTCGACCTCGGCCGACTGCGCGAAATCGCCTGGGCCGCAGTCACCGCCGAACAGCTCGGTGCGGCCGAGCAGTGCCTCGACATGACCGTCGAATACAGCAAATCCCGCGTGCAGTTCGGCCGCCCCATCGGCAGCTTCCAAGCCCTGAAGCACCGCATGGCCGATATGTACGTCCTGGTCGAGTCGACCCGCTCCATCGCCTATCTCGCCATCTCCGGCCTGGCCGAGGGCACCGCCGACCCCGTCGACGTGGCCTCGGCCCGCCTGCACGCCACCACCACCTTGAACTCGGTGGTCTCGGAGACGGTCCAGATGCACGGCGGCATCGCCATCACCTGGGAACACGACGCACACCTGTTCTTCAAACGCGCCCACGGCGACGCCCAGCTCTTCGGCACCCCCGCCCGCCCCCTGGCCCGCCCGGCCTAGGCGGCAATACCTCGCACGACAGCGGCCGGGATCGGGGCGTAAGCCCTGGTCCCGGCTTTTGTGTGCCATCTCACTCCGGAAAATATCGTTAGCCTATGTAAATACATAGTTAGCTTATGCAACAATATATGGGTACAGTCGAGCACCGGGGATGACGATCCATCGCGATGCTCACAGCCGGCAGCAACGGCGCTGATCGGCCGACTGGCCGAAGCCGGGCCGGCCTCGCGGACGAATTCACCTCCGCAGGCAGGGCCCGGCTGGCAATCACCCGCGAAGCTATCGAGGCCCTGAAGGCGACCGGGAGCTGAAATCCCGCGCCACCCGATTCACCCCGAAACCAGCTGCGAATCAACAGAACCCGTAGATGAGGAACTGATTGTGAGCACCTTGTCGGACACCCGGCCCGTTGTCGACGGACCCGCCCGTACCCCTACCCCTACCCGTACCAAGCAACCGAAATCCGTGTGGGCCGTGGCCTTCGCGTCCGTAATCGCCTTCATGGGAATCGGTTTGGTCGATCCGATCCTGAAGCCGATCGGCGAACAACTGCACGCGTCGCCGTCGCAGGTGACACTGCTGTTCACGAGCTACATGCTGGTCACCGGCATTGCCATGCTCATCACCGGCGTCATCTCCAGCCGCTTCGGCGCGAAGAAGACACTGCTCGCCGGTCTGGCCATCATTGTCGTATTCGCCGCTCTCGCAGGCGGTTCCGGCACCGTGAGCCAGATCGTCGGCTTCCGTGCGGGCTGGGGTCTGGGCAATGCGCTGTTCATCGCCACCGCCCTCGCCACCATTGTCGGTGCGGCGTCCGGCGGCACCGCCCGCGCCATCATCCTCTACGAGGCGGCACTCGGCATCGGCATTGCCACCGGTCCGCTGGTGGGCGGCTTCCTGGGCCACTTCAGCTGGCGCGCACCGTTCTTCGGCGTCTCGGTCCTGATGGCCATCGCCATGATCGCCCTGGTGGTCCTGCTGCCCGAAGCCCCGAAACCGGCCAAGCCGACCTCCATCACCGCGCCCTTCAAGGCGCTCACCTACCCCGGCCTGCTGCTGGTGAGCATCACCGCCCTGCTCTACAACTACGGCTTCTTCACCCTGCTCGCCTACACCCCGTTCCCGCTGAACATGGGCACCTACCAAATCGGCTTCATCTTCTTCGGCTGGGGCCTGCTGCTCGCCTTCTCCTCGGTCTTCCTGGCCCCGAAGTTGCAGCGCGCCTTCGGAACCGTCCACATGATGGCCCTGTCCCTTGCCCTGTTCGCCGCCGATCTGGCAATCATGGCGGCGTACGCCCACCACCAGCCCGTCCTGGTCGTCGGCACCATCGTCTCGGGCCTGTTCCTCGGCATCAACAACACCCTCATCACCGAGGCCGTCATGGAATCCGCCCCCGTGGAACGCGCCACCGCCTCCGCCGCCTACAGCTTCGTCCGCTTCGCCGGCGGCGCAGCCGCCCCCTACCTGGCAGGCAAACTCGGCGAACACCACATGGCCCTCCCCTTCTGGGTTGGCGCAGCCTGCACCGCCGCCGCGGTAGGCGTCCTGCTCTCCGGCCGAAAACTGCTCGCCCACATGGACGATCACGCCCCCGCCGCCCACACCCCCGCCGAGGCCCAAGCCATCACCTTCGGCGAAGACTGAGCACCCCGCCGAAGTACCACGCACGCCGACCGCGAGCGCACCCGAAGGCCGCCCCACATCCGGGCGGCCTTCGCGCATTCACCGTCGTACGATCCAGCCATGAATCAGCCGATGCCGCCGCAGCAACCGTTCCCGAACCAGCCGCACCAGCAGGGAACGCCTCCGCAAGGCGGATACGCGCAGCAGCCCCAGCAACCGCAACAGCCCTACGGACAGCAGCAGCCTCCGCAGCAGCAGCCGGGGCCGCAATTCCCGATCCTGGTCTCCACCATGAACGATGTCCCAGGACACAAGATCGTCCGGGTATTCGGCGAGGTTGCCGGCCTCACCGTCCGCAGCCGCGGCATCGGCGCCAATTTCACCGCGGGCCTGCGCTCCCTCGGCGGCGGCGAGATCCACGAATACACACAGCTCCTCTACCAGTCCCGCCACGAGGCAGTCCTGCGAATGTGCCAGCACGGCATGTCCTTCGGCGCCAACGCCGTCATCGCCATGCGCTTCGACTGCAACGAAATCGCCAACACCATGAGCGAGGTCGCCGCCTACGGAACAGCCGTCTTCCTGGAGCCCGCCGAATAGTTCGGCGCCGCCGCACAGTTCGTCAGTGCCGCAGGATCTCGACCTCGCGGACCGGGGTCCTGCTGCCGAAGCGTTTGCGGAGGGGGTAGAGGGCTGCTACGGCCAGGAGGCTGATGGTGGAGGCGAGGAGTTGGTTGCGCTGGGCGGGGTTGCACGCCATGGCGATGAAGACGCCGAGGATCGCGATGATGACCAGCCAGCTGATGTAGGGGTAGCCCCACATGCGGTAGGTGAGGGCGGCGGGGTCTTCGCGGGCGAGGCGGGCTCGAAGTCTGATCTGCGAGAACATGATTGCGATGTAGACGAAGGCCAGGACCACGCCTATGGAGTTCACCAGGAAGGTGAAGACCTGGTCCGGGGAGATGTAGGAGGCGATGACCGCGCCCCAGGCCGCGACCGTGCCGAGCAGGACCGCGCGTGCGGGCACGCCGCGCTTGTTGACCTTCACCAGGGCCGCGGGGGCGTCGCCGTCGCGGGTGAGGACGTAGAGCATGCGGGAGGAGACGTAGATGGCGGAATTGAGCACCGACAGCACCGCCGTCAGGATGACGACCTCCATGATGGTGCCCGCCGCGGGGACGCCCATATGGTCGAGGGCGGTGACGAACGGGCTCTTCAGCACCTGGGCGTCGTTCCACGGCAGGATGGTCACGACCAGGAAGATCGAGGCCACGTAGAACAGGCCCACGCGCCACAGCACATTGTTGGTGGCGCTGGCGACGGCCTTGCCGGGCTCCTTGGATTCGGCGGCCGCGACAGTGACGATCTCGGTGCCGCCGAACGCGAACATGACGACCACGATCGCGGAGAAGATCCCGGTGACGCCATTGGGCGCGAAGCCGCCGAACGCGGTCAGATTGTGGAAACCCGCGTCGGCGTCCGGCCAGAGCCCGAACACCCAGGCCGCGCCGATCACCAGGAACAGCACGATCGCCACCACTTTGATGGAGGCGAACCAGAATTCGAACTCGCCGAACGATTTCACCGACACCAGATTGACCGAGGTCATGAGGATCAGCAGTCCCGCCGACAGCACCCACTGCGGCAGATCGATCCAGCTCGACAGGATGGCCGCACCGGCGACGGCCTCGGCACCGACCAGAATCACGTAGAGGTACCAGTAGATCCAGCCGATGGTGAATCCGGCGAACGGACCCATGGCCATGCGCGAGTACTCGGCGAGCGAACCGGCGACCGGGCGGGCCACCACCATCTCGCCGAGGGCTCGCATAACGCACAGCACCAGCAGTCCGGCAGCCGCGTAGGAGATGACGGCGGCCGGTCCGGCGGTGCCGATCACCGAACCGCTGCCGACGAACAGTCCCGCGCCGATCGCGCCGCCGATGGCGAGCATGGTCATGTGGCGGCGGCGTAGCCCGGTCCGCAGCCCGTCCGGTCCGGCGCTGCTCGGTTCCGACATGTACCCGCCACCTCACGTTGTTGCTCGAATGTTGCTCGAACACCATATCGAGGCAGGTCAGGGTATGAAAATCGTCGCGGCGCGCGGCCTCCGCCCGATCGCGGCCGAGCGGTGAATTGCGTTATCCGCCTGCCGCTTCCAGTCGGAGTACCGTCGGAATCATGTCCGAATCGAAGACGGATCAGGTACGCGTCGAACCGTGCGCCAAGCGCGTGCGCGTCTATCTGGGCGGTCAGCTGGCCGTCGACACCATCAAATCCAAGCTGGTGTGGGAGCACGCCTACTACCCCACCTACTACTTCCCGCCCGATGAGCTGCGGGTGAAATTGGAGCCGACCGGCGATACCCGGGAGGCGAATCATCTGGGCACACCCACCGGATTCGATGTGATCGCGGACGGGACCGTCGCCCCCGGCGCGGCCGTGCGCTATCTCGACTCGCCGACCCCGGAGCTCCAGGACCTGGTGCGCCTGGAAGCCAAGGCGATGGACGAATGGTTCGAGGAGGACGAGCCGATCTACGGCCATCCCCGCGATCCGTACCACCGCATCGATATTCTCTCCAGCTCCCGGCACATTCGCGTGGAGGTGGCCGGGCAGACCGTCGCCGACTCCCGCAATCCGCGCATTCTGTTCGAGACCGGTCTCCCGGCGCGCTACTACCTGCCCCTCACCGATATCCGCCTGGATCTGCTGCAGCACTCGGATACTCGAACCCTGTGCCCCTACAAGGGAAATGCCGAGTACTGGAATGTGCGGCTCGGCGAGGACGTGCACCCGGATCTGGTCTGGATCTACCGCACTCCGACCCCCGAGAGCCAGAAGATAGCGGGCTTCGCGAGCTTCTACAACGAGAAGGTGGATATCTACGTGGACGGTGTCCTGGAAACCAAGCCGAAGACGCACTTCTCATGAGCGACGAGCGGCCGCAGCTGGCCGCGGAACTGGATCTGCTGCCGCATCCGGAAGGCGGCTGGTATCGGGAAACTTGGCGCAGCGCAGTCGAATTCGAGCCCAAGGGCTATGACGGCCCGCGCTCGAGCGCGACCGCGATCTATTTCCTGCTGCTGCCGGGCGAAGAGTCCGCACCGCATACGGTGCGCTCGGACGAGATGTGGTTCTGGCATCGGGGCGGACCCCTGCTGTTGAACATCGGGGGCGAGGAGATCGTCCTCGGACCCGATGTCGAGCAGGGGCACCGGCCCCAGGCGGTGGTCCCCGGTGGGGTGAGCCAATCCGCCCGCCCGGCGGGTGACGACTATGCCTTGGTGAGCTGTGTCGTCGCACCGGGTTTCGACTTCGCCGACTTCCGTCTGGACTAGTCGTCTATTTCGAGCAGGCCCTCGGCCACCGCGTGGTCGATGGTCCGCTCGAGGTTGGGGCAGGAGTCCGGCTTGCCGAAGATCGGCCCGGCTTCGGCCATCTTGCGGAAGACCGGGCAGTGGTCGGCCGGATTGACCGTCCACTGCACGGTTTTCTGATTGCTGCTGTGCTTGCGCACCAGCACCTCGGTACCGCAGGACGAACACGCGATCGGTGTCAGTCCGGACTCCATGTAGTGCTCTTTGTCCAGGACAGTCTGGGCGCGCACCTGCGCCCGCCGCTCGGGACGGTCCGCGAAGTCGGGTGCTTTCGCCCAGGCGGTCATCAGACGCTCGCCTCCTGGGAAGCGGCCTCGTCGGCCTCGCGCTTCTTGCGCAGGTTCTCCTCGACCTCGAGACCCCAGGCCTCATTGGCCTTGGAGGTGTCGACCTCGAATTCGAAGCGCTGCGTCGACTTGGGGTCGATATCGGCGACGTCCACGTAGAACTGGTCGTACCAGCGGCGCAGCTGGTAGACCGGGCCGTCTTCCTCGGTGAGCAGCGGGTTGTCGATCTTGGACTTGTGCTTCCAGATCTCGACGTCCTGCAGGAAGCCCTCGCTGACGCCCTCGGTCATCTTGGCGGCGAAGCCCGCGGCCTGCGCCTCGGGCAGACCCTTGGGCTTCTGCAGCGCCACGCCCCACTGCAGCATGAACGAGTCCTGCGTGACCGGGTAGTGGCAGTTGATCAGGACCGTCTTGACCTCGAAGCCGCTGTAGATGTTCAGCAGCGGGTTGATCATGTACGACGGCCCGAAGTACGACGCCTCGGACTTGAGCAGCACATCGATGCCGGCCTTGGCCGCATTGCCGATATCGGGGCGGGCCTTGGTCTCGAGGTACTGGGTCGCGACATGACCCTCGAGCACGTTCTTGAAGAAGGTCGGGAACGCGTAGTGGATGTAGAAGAAGTGCGCCATATCCACGACGTTGTCGATGATCTCGCGGCAGTTGGCGCCCTCGATCAGCAGCGAGTTCCAGGTCCAGTCGGTCCACTCGTCCGACAGTTCCTCGAGCGGGTTGCCCTCGGCGTCCTGGTACGCCTCGATGTAGGGAATCGTCACCTCATCGGTGGGCTTGCTGCCCTCGTGGTCGTGCCACACGAACAGCTGTCCGTTGCGCTCGAGGGTGCTCCACGAGCGGGTGCGAGCCAGCGGGGGCACGCGCCGGGCATACGGAATGCCCGTGCACTTGCCGTCGCCGCCCCAGCGCCAATCGTGGAACGGGCAGGCGATGGAATCGCCCTTGACCTCGCCCATGGACAGGTCCCCGCCCAGGTGGCGGCAGTAACCGTCGAGGATCTTCAGATCGCCCTTGCTGTCGGTGAAAACGACCAGCTTGGTGCCGAAAGCGTTGACCGCGTGCGGCTTGCCATCACGGAAGGTGCTGGCGAGACCCAGGCAATGCCAGCCCCGGGCGTAGCGAGTGGGCGCCGCGCCCACGTCGATCTCGCGAACCTTCCCACGGGGCCCCGGTGGGGTTGTCGACATTGTGATCCTCCTCTGGAAGTACTAGAACACGTTACAAAAACGCGGGCGATCACGCTAGTTGTCTGCCCAAACAATGGACAAAAGTCCTCGTGAGGCGCGCCACGTCCACGACACGGCCCTGGCGGGCCTCTGTTCTCGACAGAAATAGGAACGTGTTCTAGTCTCAGAGACAAACGAGAACCGCCCGATTCACCAGGCAGGAGCAACTGGCGCGATGACGCAAGAAGTAGTTGAGCGGGTCGAGGCACTGCTGCCCACTCTCCGCGAGCGGGCCCAGCAGGCCGAGGATCTGCGACAGATCCCCGAAGAGTCCATCAAGGACCTCCAGGCCGCCGGATTCTTCAAGTTGCTGCAGCCCAAGCAGTGGGGCGGCTACGCGGCCGATCCGGTCGTCTTCTACGACACCGTCCGCAAGATCGCCAGCGCCTGCGGCTCCACCGGCTGGGTGGCCGGCATCATCGGTGTGCACAACTGGCACCTGGCGCTGTTCGATCAGCGTGCGCAGGAAGAGGTGTGGGGCGAGAACACCGACGTCCGCATTTCCTCGTCCTATGCGCCCATGGGCGCCGGCGTGGTCACCGAGGACGGCACCGGTTACACCGTGAACGGTTCCTGGGCTTGGTCTTCCGGCTCGGGCCACGCGGACTGGGTGGTCGTCGGCGGACCGGTGATCAAGAATGGCAAGCCGGTCGATTTCGGCAGCTTCCTGATCCCGCGCAGCGAGTACAAGATCAACGATGTCTGGAATGTCGTCGGTCTGCGCGGCACCGGGTCCAACACCATCGTCGTCGAGAACGTGTTCGTACCCAAGCACCGTTTCCTCAGCTTCCGCGCCATGGGCGAGTTGAAATCCCCTGGCCTCGAGCAGAATACCGATCCGGTGTACAAGATGCCGTGGGGCACCATCCACCCCACCACCATCTCGACCCCGATCGTCGGCATGGCCTACGGCGCCTACGACGCGCACGTCGAGCACCAGGGCAAGCGCGTGCGCGCCGCCTACGCCGGCGAGAACGCCAAGGACGATCCGTTCGGCAAGGTGCGAATTGCCGAGGCCGCCAGTGATATCGACGCCGCGTGGCGTCAGCTGTCCGGCAATGTCGCGGACGAGTACGCCTTCCTGCTCAAGGGCGAGGACGTTCCGTTCGACGTGCGCGCTCGCGCCCGTCGCGACCAGGTCCGCGCCACCGGCCGGGCCGTCGCGTCGATCGACAAGCTGTTCGAGGCCTCGGGCGCAACCGCACTCGCCAACGGCACTCCGCTGCAGCGCTTCTGGCGTGATGCGCACGCCGGTCGCGTACACGCCGCCAATGATGCCGAGCGCGCCTACGTCATGTACGGCACGCATGCGTTCGGGCTCCCGATCACCGACACGATGGTGTAGCCCTATGACCACCGTTGAAGAGATCACCTTCGAGTCCACCTCGAAGTTCGCGCAGGTCCGATCGGATCTGAAGCTGCACTATCACGAGGCGGGCGTCGGCAACGGCCCCACCATCGTGCTGCTGCACGGTGGCGGTCCCGGCGCGTCGTCGTGGTCGAACTTCGCGAAGAACATTCCGGTGCTGGCGCGCGAATTCCACGTGCTGGCGGTGGATCAGCCCGGATTCGGCCTGTCCGACAAGCCGACCGAGCACCCGCAGTACTTCGTGCACAGCTCGTCGGCGCTGAAGGATCTGCTCGACACCCTCGGCATCACCGATCGGGTGCACCTGCTGGGCAATTCGCTCGGCGGCGGTGCGGCCGCCCGCTTCGCGCTGGACTACCCGGACCGCGCCGGCAAACTGGTGCTGATGGGCCCGGGTGGGTTGTCCACCAACCTGTTCGCGCCGGACCCCACCGAGGGCGTCAAGCTGCTGTCGAAGTTCAATTACGAGCCGACGCGCGCGAACCTCGAGGCGTTCCTGCGGATCATGGTCTTCGATCAGAAGCTGATCACGCCGGAGCTCATCGACGAGCGTTTCGAGCAGGCGAGCAAGCCGGAGTCGCTCGAAGCCACCCGCGCCATGGGTCGCTCCTTCGCCGGACCCGATTTCGCCAAGGGCATGATCTGGCGCGATGCGTTCAAGCTGCGGCAGCCGGTGTTGATGATCTGGGGCCGGGAGGATCGGGTGAACCCGATCGACGGCGCACTCGTGGCCTTGAAGATGGTGCCGCGCGTGCAACTGCACGTGTTCGGTGGCTGTGGGCACTGGGCGCAATTGGAGAAGTTCGACGAGTTCAACCGCCTCGCAACGGACTTCCTGCTCGGCGTCAGGGAGAAGTAGGTATGAGTATTCGAGCGCTCGGATACATGCGCATCGAGGCCACCGATATGGCGGCCTGGCGCGAATACGGGCTCAAGGTGCTCGGCATGATGGAGGGCACCGGGCCCGACCCGACCGCCCTCTACCTGCGCATGGATGATTTCCCGGCGCGCCTGGTGATCGTGCCGGGTGAGCGGGACCGCCTGCAGATCTCCGGCTGGGAGGTCACCGACGCTCCTGCGCTGCAGGACATTCGGGAGCGGCTGTCCAAGGCCGGGATCGCCTTCCGCGAGGGCACCAAGGACGAGGTCGAGGATCGCCGGGTCGAGGCGCTGATCTCGTTCGAGGACCCCTCCGGCAATGTGCTGGAGGCGTTCCACGGATCGCAGTACCTGGCCCGGCGTTTCATGAGCCCGTACGGGCACAAGTTCGTGACCGCCGAGCAGGGCCTGGGCCACGTGGTACTGACCTGCACGGATGATGCTGCGGCACAGACGTTCTACCAGGACGTGCTCGGCTTCCGGTTGCGCGACTCGATGAAGCTGCCGCCGCAGATGGTCGGCCGTCCCGCCGACGGCGATCCGGCCTGGCTGCGGTTCTACGGCTGCAACCCGCGCCATCACGCGCTGGCGTTCCTGCCGCTGCCGAATCCGACCGGCATCGTGCACCTCATGGTCGAGGTCGAGAGCTCCGACGATGTCGGCCTGTGCCTGGATCGCGCGGCGCGCAAGAAGGTGAAGATGTCGGCTACCCTCGGGCGGCATATCAACGACAAGATGCTTTCCTTCTACATGAAGACTCCGGGCGGATTCGATATCGAATTCGGCTGCGAGGGTTTGGAAGTCGAGGACACCTCGTGGATCGCCCGCGAGTCCACCGCAGTGAGTCTGTGGGGCCACGACTTCACGGTCGGAATGCGATAGCAGTGAGCGACAGGGCGGGAACTTCGGCTATGACCGACGAGATCACGACAGACGACCAGCCGGCGATCGACGCGCGCCAGTTCCGGAATGTGCTGGGGCAGTTCTGCACCGGCATCACCGTCATCACGACGTTCGACAGTGACGGGGCTCCGATCGGCTTCGCCTGCCAGTCGTTCGCCGCCCTCTCCCTCGAACCGCCGCTGGTCCTGTTCTGCCCCACCAAGGCTTCCAAGTCCTGGGCGGCGATCGAGGCCAACGGCAAGTTCTGCGTGAACATCCTCGCCGAGGAACAGCAGCCGGTATGCGCGCGCTTCGGCTCTCGCGAGCCCGACAAGTTCGCCGGAGTGCCTTGGCGCACTTCGGATCTGGAGTTGCCGCTGCTGGACGATGCCCTGGCCACCATCGAGTGCACGGTGGATCAGGTCATCGACGGCGGCGATCACTACATTGTGATCGGCCGCGTGCAGGCGCTGTCGGAATCCACCGATTCCGGTCGGCCCCTGCTGTTCTACCGCGGGCAGTACACGGCCATCGAGCCGGAGAAGACCGTGCCCGCGCCCTGGCGTGCGGATCTCGAGCACTTCCTCACGAACACCACACTCGACACGTGGTTGTGAGGCGGGTTCACCCCGAACCCTGGCGATAGAAAAGTGCCCCTGTGGAGTTATCCACAGGGGCACTTCGCATGTGGATAACTTTCACACCCGTCATCCCGGCATGCCCCACCCGTCATCCCGGCATGCTTTTGGCCGGGATCCACAGCCGCGTAGTGGATCCCGGCCAAATACGCGCCGGGATGACGAAGGCGTTCAAGCCGCGGCGCGGGCCTGGCGGCGGTATTGCCCCGGGGCCGAACCGTACTCGCGTTTGAAGGCCTTGCCGAACGCGAATTCCGAGCTGTAGCCCGCGCGGGTAGCGACCGTGCCGATCGGCAGATCGTCCTCACGGAGCAGGCGGGCGGCGGTGGTCAGCCGCCAGCGGGTCAGGTATGCCAGCGGGGGTTCACCGACCATGGTGTTGAACTTACGGGCGAAGGCGGCGCGGGACAGGCCCGAACGATCCGCGAGCGACTGCACGGTCCAGGCGGCGGCCGGCTCGTCGTGCATGGCCGCCAGCGCTGGGGCGACGGCCGGATCACGCAGTGCCGCAGCCCATCCTGCCGATTCCGACTGCGGCTGATCTTCGATCCAGGCGCGCAGTATGTAGAGCAGCAGTGAGTCGATGAGCGCCGGGACGATGCCGTGCGAACCGATGCGCGGCGCATCGAGTTCGGCGCTCAGCAGCGCGACGGCGGCGGCCAGGTGCGGATGGCGGCCCTCCCCCGTCCGCAGGTGGATCACCTCGGGCAACTGCCGCAGCAGTGGGTGCGGCCGCTGCCCGTCCAGGTGATAGTTGCCGCAGAGCAGGCTGACCGCCGGGCCGTCACCGCCGACCTGCAGCGCGCCCACGGGCGGGCGTTGGGTGTACTGCTCCGGCCGGGGTATCTCCGGCGCGGTATCGGGATGGTCGGCGAGGATATGCCCCGAACCGTCCCGCACGAAGACCACGTCGCCCGGGCTGAGCGCAATGGGTTCGGCCGCGTTCTCCGTCGGATAGATCCAGCAGTTACCGTGCAGCACAACATGAAATCCGGCGCCCGCGGTAGCCGGGAGTCGCAGTGCCCACGGCGCGCGGCCGTCGGTGCGCACCGAATGCGGCGCCCCGGTGCGCATGGAGGCCAGGGCCTCGCTGAGCACGTCCATACCGGCCTCCTTCCGTCCCCGGGTGCAACCCGGATTCCGTCCCCATTATTCGATACCCGCCGAGCGCGGGCGGACCGGCTATTCGACGGTCAGCACGACCTTGCCCACCGTCTGCCCCGAGGCAACCAGTTCGTGGGCCTTGGGCGCATCCGCCAGCGGCAGCTCCGCGGCAATGGTCGGCCGCACCAGGCCCGCATCCGCCAGCGCGGCGATCGCTTCCAGTGCAGCGTAATCCGGCTCCACCGAGACTCCGGCGAAGCGCCGTCCCGCCGCCTTCACGGTGGCGGCGAGCTCCGGGTTGACGTGCTCGAGGATGGTGACCAGCACTCCGCCCGGCTTCAGGACCTGAAGAGACCGCGTTCCGTCCGCCACCGAATCGAAGACCACGTCGATATCGCGGACTACCTCGGTGTAATCCGTTGTCCGGTAGTCGATCACCTCATCCGCCCCGAGACCGAGCACATAGTCGTGCTTGGCCGCACTGGCGAGTGCGATCACATACGCCCCGCGCGCCTTGGCGATCTGCACGGCCAGGTGCCCGACACCGCCGGCGGCCCGGTGGATCAGCACCCGATCGCCCTCCTTGATCCCGGCCTTGTCCACCAGCCCCTGCCAGGCGGTCAGCGCGGCCAGCGGCAGCGCCGCGGCTTCGACATGGCTCAGATTCGCGGGCTTGCGGGCCAACTGCCGCGAGGGCGCGGCCACATACTCCGCGTAAGCGGTAGCCGCACGAGGGAAGAAGGGCATCCCATAAACCTCTTCCCCGATCTCATAGCGCGCACCGGGCCCGGTCTCCTCGACCACGCCGGAAATATCCCAGCCCACGCCGAACGGCGGCTCCCCCAGGAGCGGAAAAGCGCCGGACCGCACCGCAATATCCACCGGATTCACCGAACTCGCGTGCACCCGCACCAGCACCTCGCCCGAGAGCAGCGCCGGCTTGTCGATCTCCACAACCTCCAGCACCTCGGGCCCGCCGAAGGACTTCTGAATCACCGCGCGCATCGTCTTCTCCCTCTACCGCTTCCGCCCCGGCCGTTCCGGGGGAACCGAACAAAAGCAACAGTAGACAGAACCGATGAGACGTTGAATAGCTGAAAATCTCGCGTTTTTATCCAGAAGTCTTCACATCACCCCGGCGGCAGCAAGCCGAGTCACCCCGGCGGTAGCAAGCCGAGCTGCGCAGCCCGAACACCGACCTGGAACCGAGTGGTGACATCGAGCCGAACCATGAGGTCAGCCACATACCTGCGATAGGTACGCAACGAAACATCCAACTGCCGAGCAGCCACCTCATCCTTCAGCCCCCGATTGAGCGCATCGAGAACCGCCAGCGACTTGTCGTCGAATTCCGGACTACCGAACCCCGGCCGGGTGGACAGGTGGTCGGCGGATTCCCATGTCCTGGTGGCGAATTGATGGATCGCGCCGACCAGCGCCGGTCCGCGAACCATCACCATGTAGGGATGCGCGGCGCCCGCCCCGCTCCACAGAATGGCCGCATGCCGGTCGATAATGAAGGTGTTGTGAAAGTCGTGGCTGGACACCCGGATCTTCGGGCTCAGCGACGAATCCTCCAGCAGCGGACGGCGATCGCGCGAATCCAGGAAATCCGGCGAGTACAGCAGCCGAACCTGCTTCCCCTCGGCCAGCAGCCCGCGAATCACCGTATGCCCCAGCGAATAATGCCGCTCCTGCCGCACCGGACTGGAAACGGCGACCACCGCCTCGCTCCGAACTCGCCGCAGCAAATGCTTCACATCGCTTCCGAGGTCCTTGCTCGGGTGCAGCCGGACAATGCCGGGAGCAATCGCATCATCCTTCCGCATACCCCCATCATCTGCGGTACCGCAGCATTTGACCAGTCTTGACAGCTCCCTGCCAGCTATTTGTCCGAAGCAGCGGTCACGGAGGGCCGGTCGCGCGCCGCCGTCACCGGCGATCTCGGCGGTGGTTCCTTATGAGTGGCGGACCGGCGTGGGTGCCGCTAAGGTCGGTCCGTCCCGCTGCCATTGGGGGCCGTGGGAGATCTTTTGGGGGTTTGGGCCGTATGGCTTTTCGTAAGTCAACAATTCAGAAGCAGCTGGCCAAGAAGTTGGTCGAGTTCGCGCCGCAGGGTGAGCAGTTGCAGCTCACTTTTCAGGCGATCACCGGGCCGAGCCCGTGGGTGGATGATCTGCCCTTCGTGCGGTTCGTGATGCTGTTCCTGCGCAAGTACTACTTCGTGGCGCTGACGCAGACATCGGTCGTCATTGTCGAGGCCAGCAAATGGACGGGGCGCCCGTCGAAGTTCGTATGCGCCGAGCACTTCGGCAATGCGCAGTTCACCGAGATGCAGATCAATTCGATCTGGTCGAAGGTGTACTACCGCATGCCGAATACCGCCGCACCGGAGCGCCTGAACGTGCACCGCCGCTGGCGCACCGAGCTGGACCAGCTGGTGTCGCGTCTCCCCCAGCGCCTGGCCGCCTGAAAACGGCGGCGTGAGCCGCACGTAAACGAACTGGGCCGCAACCGTTTCCGGTTGCGGCCCAGTTCATCTCCTGCGGTCGATCAGGCGGTGACCGCCGCCTTCTCGCGCTGGAGTTCCAGGGCGATATCGATGAGCTGATCCTCCTGGCCGCCGACCAGCTTGCGCTTGCCGGCGCGCACCAGCATCTCCGCGGCGGAGACGCCGTAGCGCTCGGCCTGCCGCTCGGCATGGCGCAGGAAGCTGGAGTACACGCCCGCGTAGCCCATCATCAGGGCCTGGCGATCGAGCAGGCATTCGGACGGCATGACCGGGCGCACAACATCTTCCGCGGCATCGGTGACGGCGAAGAAGTCGACGCCGGTCTTGACGCCGAGCTTGTCGCAGACGCCGATGAACGCCTCGACGGGCAGGTTGCCCGCGCCCGCGCCGAAGCGGCGCGCGCTGCCGTCGATCTGGGTGGCGCCGGCCCGCACCGCGTACACGGAGTTGGCGACGGCCAGGCCCAGGTTCTCGTGGCCGTGGAAACCGACCTGCGCGTCATCACCGAGCTCGGCGACCAGCGCCGAGACCCGGTCCGAAACCTGTTCCAGCACAAGGGCACCGGCGGAGTCGACGACATACACGCACTGGCAGCCCGCATCGGCCATGATGCGCGCCTGCTTGGCGAGCAGTTCCGGCGTGGTGCTGTGCGCCATCATGAGGAAACCGACGGTCTCCAGGCCCAGATCCCGCGCGTAGCCGAAGTGCTGGATGGACACATCCGCTTCGGTGCAGTGGGTGGCGATGCGGCAGATGGACGCACCGTTGTCCTGCGAGATCTTGATGTCCTCCTTGATGCCCACACCGGGCAGCATGAGGAAGGCGATCTTGGCCTGCTTGGCGGTCTCCGCGGCGGCCTTGATCAGTTCCTGCTCAGGCGTTTTGGAGAATCCGTAGTTGAACGAGGAACCGGCGAGACCGTCGCCGTGGGTCACCTCGATGACCGGAACGCCGGAGGCATCGAGGGCGCCGACGATATTGCGCACGTCCTCGACGGTGAACTGGTGACGCTTGTGATGCGAGCCGTCCCGCAGCGAGGTGTCGGTGACGCGCACATCGAGTTCGCCCGAGAAGGGCTTCAGCACATTGTTCATGATCGAATCTCCTTACACCCGAGCCGAAATGATCTGATCGGCGATGACATCGCCGACGCGAGTGGCCGCAGCCGTCATGATGTCCAGGTTGCCGGCGTACGGCGGCAGGAAGTCGCCCGCGCCCTCGACCTCGACGAAGATCGAAACCTTCGCCAGGCCACCGGAAACCAGTGACGGCTCGTCGTACTGCGGCTCGTTGAGCAGACGGTAGCCGGGCACGTACTCCTGGATCGCCTTCTCCATGTCGTGGATGGAGGCGGTGATGGCGTCGCGGTCCGCATCCTCCGGGATGGCGCAGAAGATGGTGTCGCGCATGATCATCGGCGGCTCGGCGGGGTTCAGGATGATGATGGCCTTGCCGCGCTGCGCTCCACCGATGGTCTCGACACCTTTGGAGGTGGTCTTGGTGAATTCGTCGATGTTCGCGCGGGTTCCAGGACCGGCCGACACCGAGGAGACCGACGCGACGATCTCGGCATAAGCCACCGGGACGACCCGCGACACTGCCGCTACCATCGGAATCGTCGCCTGACCACCACAGGTGATCATGTTGACGTTCGGTGCGTCCCGCAGCGAATCGAGGTTCACCGGCGGAATGACCGCCGGGCCGACGGCAGCGGGGGTGAGGTCCACGGCGCGAATGCCCGCCGCCTCGTACTTCGGCGCGTACGCGCGGTGCACGTACGCCGAGGTGGCCTCGAACAGGATGTCCGGCTTCTCATCAAGGGCGAGAAGCCAATCCGCGCCTTCGGCGGAGGTCTCCAGACCCAGTCCGCGAGCCCGCTTGAGGCCCTCGGAATCCGGGTCGATACCGATCATCCAGCGCGGTTCGATCTTGTCCGAACGCAACAGCTTGTACAGCAGATCGGTGCTGATATTGCCGGACCCGACGATCGCGGCGGTGACTTTGCTTGCAGTCACGGCATACTCCTACTCGGTTAGCTCAGTGTCAGCTGAAACGCAGACGTACAGAACCGAGTCCGGCGAACTCGGCAGTGAAGTCGTCGCCCGGGCGGGCGTCGATGGCGCGGGTGCAGGAACCGGGCAGCACGATGTCGCCCTTCTTCAGGCGGACCCCGAACGAGGCGACCTTGCGGGCCAGCCACGCGACGCCGATGGTGGGATCACCGAGCACGGCATCGGAGCGACCTTCGGCCACAACCTCGCCATTGCGGGTGAGGACGGCGTCGATCTTCTTGATATCCAGCTCGTTCGGCGCGACGCGCTCCTTACCGAGCACCCAGCCGGCGGAGGAGGCATTGTCGGCGATGGTGTCGCACAGCCCGATCTTCCAGTCCTTGATGCGGGTGTCGATGAGTTCAATGGAGGGCGCGTACGCGACTGTGGCGTTCAGCACATCCTCCTCGGTGCAATCCTCGCCGGGCAGGTCGGCGCCGAGCACGAATCCGACCTCCACCTCGACCCGCGGGTACAGGAACTTGGAGGTGTCGACGGGGACGTCCTCGAAGACCTCCATCTCGGCGAGCAGGTGGCCGTAATCGGGTTCGTCCACGCCCATCATCTGCTGCATGGCGGCCGAGGAGAGACCCACCTTGTGGCCGATGATTCGGGCTCCGGCCGAGGTCCGCCGCCGGATATTCGCCAGCTGGATCTCATAGGCGTCGACCACGTCGATGTCCGGATAACGCGCGACCAGTGGGTCGAGCGGAATGCGATCCCGCTCTGCCAGGGCGAGCTCTTCTGCCAGTTCACTCCGTAGCGCGTCGGTCAGCACGCTGTGTTCCTTCCATCGGGGGGCCAGCCGGTGGCCGTGCAGTTACGAGACTAGAAACTGAAACGAGTTTTTGTGAAGAACATCGCCTCAGCAGTCCCATCTGCCAGACCAACATAGACCAAACCAGGATTGATTCTATAACGTGTTCTACATGACTGATCGGGATTACGACGTGGTGGTGGTCGGCAGCGGTGCCGCCGGTATGACCGCCGCCCTCACCGCCGCACACCGCGGTCTGCGCGTGGTGCTCATCGAGAAGGCCGCGCATTTCGGTGGTTCTACCGCCCGCTCCGGCGGTGGCGTGTGGATCCCCGGCAACAAGGCGCTCAAGGCTTCGGGCCGTCCGGACGACCGCGAGGAAGCCCGGACCTACCTGCACAGCATCATCGGAGATGTGGTGCCGGCCGACAAGATCGACACCTACATCGACCGCGGCGCAGAGGCTTTCGACTTCGTACTGGACAACTCGCCACTGAAGATGAAGTGGGTACCGGGCTACTCCGACTACTACCCGGAGGCACCGGGCGGCAAGTCCGACGGCCGCTCCTGCGAACCCAAGCCCTTCAATACCAAGAAACTCGGCGCCGAACGCTTCAACCTGGAACCCCCCTACTCCAAGGCTCCGCTGAATGTGGTGATCCTGCAGGCCGACTACAAGAAGATCAACCTGCTGCGCCGCCACCCG
Organism: Nocardia sp. NPDC006630; assembly: GCF_040611495.1. Classification (NCBI taxonomy): domain Bacteria; kingdom Bacillati; phylum Actinomycetota; class Actinomycetes; order Mycobacteriales; family Nocardiaceae; genus Nocardia; species Nocardia sp. NPDC006630. The sequence continues at coordinate 14,427 of NZ_JBEXOK010000005.1, read as the reverse complement.
ATCGGCATGGTCACCGTGCTGCGCGTCGGCACCCGCTGGGCGTGGGGCAAGGTCACCGGCAAGGCGCTCGTGGGCATGGGCCAGGCGATCATCGCGGGCATGCGCAAGGGCCTGCTCGACGCGAATGTGCCTGTGCTGCTGAACACTCCGCTCACCGGGCTGGTCATCGAGGACGGTGTGGTCACCGGCGTCGAGGCCGAGCAGAACGGCGAGACCGTGCGCTTCAACGCCAAGTACGGCGTGATCCTGGGTGCGGGCGGCTTCGAGCACAACGCGGATATGCGGCACAAGTACCAGCGTGAACCCATCACCACCGAGTGGACCACGGGTGCGGCCGCCAATACCGGCGACGCGATCCGCGCGGGCATCGACGCGGGCGCGGCCATCGACTTCATGGAAGACGCGTGGTGGGGTCCGACGACGCTCAAGGGTGCGGGCAAGCCGTGGTTCGCGCTGGCGGAGCGCAATCTGCCCGGATGCATCATCGTCAACAACGACGGCAAGCGATTCGGTAATGAGTCCGCTCCTTACGTCGAGGCTGTGCACACCATGTACGGCGGCAAATACGGGCAGGGTGAAGGCCCCGGCGAGAACGTGCCCTCATGGCTGGTTTTCGATCAGCGCTACCGGAGTCGATACATCTTCGCTGGTCTGCAGCCCGGTCAGCGTTTTCCGTCCCGCTGGATGGAAAACGACAACATCGTCGTGGCGCCGACCTTGGCGGAGCTCGCCGCGAAGATGAACGTGCCCGCCGAGACCCTCGGCTCGACCGTCGAACGCTTCAACGGCTTCGTCGCGAGCGGCAAGGACGAGGACTTCGGCCGCGGCGACAGCGCCTACGACCGGTACTACGGCGATCCGACCATCAAGCCGAACCCGTGCCTGAACAAGCTCGAGGTCGGCCCGTTCTACGCGGTGCGCATGGTCCCCGGCGACCTCGGCACCAAGGGCGGTCTGGTCACCGATAACGACGGCCGCGTGCTTCGCGAGGACGGCACCGTCATCGAGGGTCTCTACGCCGCGGGCAATACCTCGTCCCCGGTCATGGGCCACACCTACGCGGGCCCCGGCGCCACCATCGGACCCGCGATCACCTTCGGCTACCTGGCCGCCCTGAATATCGCCGCCAAGGCGAAGTCGGGCGCACCCGTGTCAGCCGACCAGGCGTCCTGAACCGTCCCAACCCGGTTCAGGACCGGGTTGGGCGCGAGTCCGGGTCACGTCGAGCCCGCGCCCAACCCTCCTTCGTACAACTACACAATCGCGAAATCGCACCCTGCACAGCAGGTTCGCCCCCACGAGCAGCCGCTCCGACCGGCGAATCCCGCCGAGCGGGCGTGTTGCTTGCGGGCCCGCGGTCAACGCCGCAGGATCGGACCCGAGTGGGTCCGCGGCCCGCGGACGATCGCACCGGCGGTTGCTCCCGGCGGGACTCGTCACGGCGTCGCGCGCGCCGAGCGGTGGCCGGTCGATACGGCCGGCGCGGCACAACGGTCGTCCGTGGGTGAGCGCCCACTGATCTCACGAGGAGAGAACTTCATGCCCATCGATCCGAATATCGCTCTCGGCGCGGTACTTCCGTCCGTCGATTTCAGCTGGACGCCGTCCGATGTGCAGCTGTACAACCTGGCGCTGGGCGCGGGCGGGCGCTGGACCGACGCGGCCGAACTTCGCTATGTGGATGACCGGAATCCGCAGGTGTTGCCGTCCTTCGCGACCGTCGCACCGTTTTTCCACGAGACCGAGCCGCCGCAGGTGAAGTTCCCCGGCGTCGAGATCGACCTGGCCAAGGTTGTGCACGGCAGCCAGGAGATCGTGGTGCACCGGCCGATTCCGGCCTCGGGCAAGGCGGTTTTCGAGCGTCGCATCAGCGAGATCTGGGACAAGGGTTCCGCCGCGGTGATCTGGCAGGAGCACACCGCCACCAGCTCGGACGGTGAATTGCTGTGGACCGCGCGCTCTTCCATCTTCGCCAAGGGCGAGGGCGGCTTCGGCGGCGACCGCGGCCCCAGCGCCAAGACCGAACTCCCGGACCGCGCACCGGATTTCGATGTGCTGACCCCGACCCTGCCGCAGCAGGCGCTGCTCTACCGCATGTGCGGTGACCGCAACCCGCTGCACTCGGACCCGGAATTCGCCCGTAATGCCGGATTCCCCAACCCGATCCTGCACGGCCTCTGCACCTACGGCCTCGTCCTCAAAACCGCCACCGACACCGTGCTGGCCTCGGATGCCGCCCGTGTCACCGGATTCCGCGCCCGATTCGCCGGAGTTCTCTACCCCGGCGAGACCCTCCGCACCCGCATCTGGCAGACCGGCAGCGAACTCCTCATCGCCGCAACGGTCGTCGAGCGCGACGACGCCCCCGTCCTCGCCGACGTAGTCCTCACCCACACCGCATAAATCGCCCGAAACGACCCCAAAACGGCAGAGCCGCGACCGAATTCGGTCGCGGCTCTTCGCGTTCAGCGGTCAATCACCGACCGCATCTGTCCGCCGGCCCCGCACGTGGTTGTCGCCCGAATGTTCCGGACGTCAGCCGGCACGGGATACGCGGCCGCGGTTCTCGCGGGCGAATTGTCCGGGGGATTGGCCGTTCCAGGCTCGGAAGGCGGCGGTGAAGGCGGAGACGCTGGCGTAGCCGAGGCGGACTGCGGCTTGTTCGACCGTTAGTCCCGTTATGAGAAGTTCTTCGGCCAGGAGGCCGATGGTTTCGGTGGTCAGTTCGCGAAAAGTGGTGCCCTCGTCCGCCAATCGGCGGCGCAGGGTGCGCACGCTGAGGTCCAGGGCGGCGGCGATGCGGGATTGGTCGGCGACACCGCCGCGGCTGATCAGCAGCTGGCGGACCCGGCCGCTGATGCCCACCCGGCTGCGGCGGCGCTGCACGAGGTCGGCGCACTGCTGCTCGTAGAAGCGGGCGGTGGCCGTATTCGCCTGCGGCAGTTGCAGACTCTGGATATCGGCCGGGCCGGTCACCACCGAGCGGGCGGCATTGAAGACGACCTCCTCGACACCGAGCATGGCGCCGAACATCTCGTAGACCGGATGCGGCGGGAAGGCCACGGCGACCCGGGTGATGGGCGGGCGCATGGGCAGCACGTCCTGCTGAATCGTCCAGATCGCCGCCACATCCCGCTCCACCGCGAAGCGGCGCACATCGCGCGGCACGCCGCTGTCGTCGCGCACGATGGAGACATCCGAGCCGTCGATGACCAGGTGATGCCTTGCGACAGTGAAGGAAAGGTCGGCATAGCGCAGTGCCAGGCCGACCGCATCGCGCACGGTCGGGCAACTCATCAGCGCGAATCCGAGCACGCCGAGGCTGGGCGGATGGCACAGCAGCCCCGCCATCAGGCCCATGCCCGGTTCGTCGCCCACTCCGGCCACCACATTGCGCATCAGGGCCAACTCCTGGCCGAGCGCGATCTCGGCGGTCGAATCGGCCAGGTCGGCTTCCCGGATACCCGTGCCGCGCAACAGGGCAGGCGTGGCGACGCCCCGCCCGGTGGCGAACTCAACCAGGAGTGCCGCACTGGTGATGGAACGCAACTGCGCCTGGCCGTCGGTCACAGTAAAAGCTTCGCAAACTCCCGGCCGCTTAGGACCGGAACCGGCCGGTAAGTTGCTGTTATAGGCCGAAATTCGGCTGTTTCTGACCTATGAAGTACTGGAACAAGTAACGCCTCCGGGCTTATGGTGAATATCTAGCGAACTACACCCGATAGCGAACGATGAACTGGAGAAGGTGAACCAATGGCCGGCTGGCAGGTGTTCACAGCCACCCTGGCAATGCTCACGATCATGGCCGTAACGGTCGCGAGCCTGCATCAACCACATCGAGATCCGGACAGATTGTCGGTGGAACGGATCCGCGAGCGAATCAGCAACGAGCACATCGCATCCGCCGATTCCCCCCTGCTCACCTCCGCCTGGTCCCACGGAGTACCCGACCATCAGCTCGATGTGCAGGAGGCGCACCGCGCCATGCAGCAACATCGCCGCTGCCCGGTGACCGAATGTGCCCGCAAGGCAGCGGCATTCCGCGCCCTCATCGACGCCGGACGCATCAAGCCGACACGTATGCCACCCGCCCTGCAATAGCGACCGCCGCCGATGCCCGAAAGCGGCTAGCTGCTGGGCCTTTCGTCCACGAGTCCCCGAATGATCATGGCGTACAGCAGGATCACTGCGATCGGCGCCACGATCGGGATCCAGGACAGACCCGCGGGCAGCAGGGTCGCGGCCCCTGCGGCAATAGTGAAGACGAGGGCGCCCGCCACCGAGGGGACGGTAGTGGGCACCACTCCCACCGGCGCGGATACGGTCGCCGTATTCAGCAGGTAGGTCGTGGCGACCAGCCCGATCGCCCCTGCGGCCAGCGCGCCGGTATCGGTGAATGCCAGCGTGGCGAGCGCGATCAGTACCGCGCCCACCGCGCTGACCCGCCATCGCCAGCCGCCCACCGCGAAGATCAGCACCGGTAGGGCGGCCCACGGCTGCACCAGGCCAACGGCCAGTGTCAACAGCAGGCCGGACAGTACGGCGAGAAATCTGGTCATCGGCGCACTCGCACAGCGCGACGCCGATGTTCGGGCAGCAGGCGCATGATCTGGTCCAGCCGGGCATCTTCCGGCCAGGGCACGATATCGACGCCGACGGTGCCCATATCGCGGTACATGGAGGTGCGCTCCAGCTGCCACATGCGAGCCAGGGTGGATTCCAGGCCGCCGGCGAACGGCGGTCCGCGCAGCACATCCACCACCACCACAACATGCCCGCGCTTGCGGAGATCGATGAGCGACAAGGCGAATTCGGTATCCAGCAGGGTGGAGAAGGCGACCACCACCGCACCGATCGGAACGGCCGCATGAGGGGCGAGCGTTCCGGAGGTCTCGATGTGCTCATCACCGACATCGAGCACCGTGTCGACAATGCGGTAGAACTGGCGGCGGCCGATATCGGGTCGCAGCCAGCGCGGTGAACGGCCCAGGCACACAACGGCTGTGCGGTCACCCGCCTGTAGCGCCGACTGCGCCACCTGCGCCGCGCCGCGCACGGACAGTTCCAGCGAGTCCGAGGCCGGTCCCGGCGCCTGCATCGAAGTGTCCACCAGCACAACCACATCCGCGGCGCGATTGGTGAAACGCTCGGTCACGAACAGTCGCCCGCGACGGGCGCTCACCGCCCAGTTCACCGTGCGCAGTTGATCGCCGGGCGCATACGCGCGCACATCGGCGAATTCCACGCCGGGACCGTGCCGGCGGGTCAGGTGGGTCCCGATGCGCTCGGGAAGTTCGGTGCGCGGCAATTCCATTCGCTGCGGATCGGCGATCGGGTAGACGAACACCTCACCGGCGGGCAACTGCACCGAGGCCACCGACAAGCCCGCCGGACTCAGCGCGGTGATCCGCAACGGCACCGGATACCGGCCCCAGCGCGGTGCGGACAGCGCCAATCGCATCCCCGCGGGCGCGGCGCCCGAATCGAACGCCTCTTCAACCCGCACCTCCATGCCCTTGATCTGCTGCGCATGCATGCGCAGCAGGGCATGTCCGCTCTCCACGAACGCGGCCGCCGTCAGCACCACCTCTTCGGTCTCGAAGCAGCGCAGCACATCGACCCCGTCGACCTGAATCCTGGTGCGCGACTGCTGCAGCGGCGCGGTCGCCAGCACGCCGAGCATGGGCGCGGCGAACACCGCCAGCTGCCAATGCCCCAGCACGATCGCCAGCACCAGGGCCGGTGCGGACACCGCGGCCAGCATGAAGACCAACGGCGCCGGCCGCCACCGCAATTCGGTCTCCGAAGCCGTACTCAGATCACGGTGCTTCATACGCACCCCCGGTCCGCTGACCGAGCGTGTATGCAATTCGCGAGGTGTCCTCCGACTGTCCACCTCGTGGGGTGCTCACACGCGCGCTTGCGTCGGCGTCCGGCCACTTACCTCGCGGAGTGCTCGGATCCACCGCTTGCGCAGTAGGTTTCGCTGGGTTTGTCATGTGCGCCTCATGCGGTGCTCACGCCGGGGTCGCGCGCGGGACCGGGAGGCGGCGCAGGAGTTCGGCGATGACGTCCTCGCCGCGGATGCGGCGGACCCACATTTCGGGGCGGAGCGTGATGCGGTGTGCCATGGCGGGCAGGGCCAGGGCCTTCACATCCTCGGGGACCACATAGTCGCGGCCGTTGAGCAGCGCACGGGCCCGGGCCATCTGGACCAGATCGAGTTCCGCGCGCGGGCTGGCGCCCACTTCCACCTGGGGGTGGCTGCGGGTGGCGGAGGCCAGGGAGACCACGTAGCCGACCACATCCGGGTGCACGGTGACGAATTCGACGGCCTGGCGCATTTCCAGCAGGCCCTCGGCATCCACCACCTGCGCGATCTGGGCGGGCTGCGTGCCACGCTCCAGGCGGCGGCGGATCATCTGCATCTCATCGCTCTCGGAGAGGTAGCCGAGGCGCAATTGCATGGCGAAACGGTCGAGCTGGGCTTCGGGCAGCGGATAGGTGCCCTCGTACTCGATCGGATTGTCGGTGGCCATGACGATGAAAGGCTGTGGCAGCAGGAAAGTTTCACCGTCGATCGAGACCTGCCCCTCCCCCATCGCCTCCAGCAGTGCGGCCTGCGTCTTGGGCGGGGTGCGGTTGATCTCGTCGGCCAGCAGCATATTGGTGAACACCGGGCCGCGGCGGAAACTGAAACGGCCAGAATGCATGTCGTAGATCGTCGCGCCGATGAGATCCGCGGGCAGCAGATCGGGGGTGAACTGCACACGGGTGAAGTTCAGCCCGAACGCGGCCGCGAAGGATCGGGCGATGAGCGTCTTGCCCAGCCCCGGCAGGTCCTCGATGAGGATGTGGCCGCCGGCGAGCACCGCAATCATGATCAGCTGCAGCTCGTCTCGCTTGCCGACCACCACCCGGGACATTTCCCGCAGTACGGCATCGGTGCGTTTGATGGTCACGTCCATCGGTGAAGTCATGTCAGTACTCGCATCTCAAACCTGTTCACATGTTCTGGAGGCGGCGCAGGATCTCGTCCAGCGCCGGTCGGCCGGGCGCCGGATTGGTCTGATCGCGCAGCGCCGAATTGGCGGGATCCACCCACCGCCACAGCTCGGGACCGAACTGTAGCTGTCCGGCCGCCTCGTGGGCACGCCGGTTCTTGGCCATCCGATGGCCGCTGTTGCTCTCGAACTCCTTGGCCAGCAAGGGTCGCAGATGGCGGTCCCAGTCGGCGCGGGTGCCCTCAGCGCGATCGGCGAGCATCTGGGCGCGTGCCTGCCAGCGCTGCAGCATTTCGGCTGGGCCATTGTCGATCTCGTGATCGTCCGGACCGGTGGGGCGGCGGCGGCGCGCACGTTCCAGCAGCGACCAGACCAGCAGGCCCAGTGCGCCGGCCACCGGAATGCCGGCAATCGGCAGCAGGGTGTCCCGCTCGTGATTCAAGGCGATGAGTTCGAACAGACCCGCCAGGATCAACCCGATCACCACGATCGCAGCCCGGTTCATGATGCTTCCGCCTGTCCCTGCAGATCAGCCAAAACGATGCGCAGCAGCTGCTCGGCCCGCATGCGCTGCCACTCCAGCATGGAGTGCGGGCTGAACCGCGCCTCCTCGAAGAGCGCCACCAGTTCCCGCGCCGAGGCATCGTGCAGGAAGCCGCGGTCGAAGGCGCGCGCCAGCACCTCCGACGGGGTGTCCGAGGCCAGCGGGGCCACCTCCCGCGCCTGCGCCAGACCGCGTTCCATGGCGACATAGCAGGCGATGATGGCGGTACGCGGATCCTGACCGGGCGCGATCATGGCGGCCAGGCCCATTTCCGCGACCTTGGCCAGTGAGACCGCCTCGATCGGCGTACTCGCCGCGTGCCCTGCGGCTTTCGCCACCGGACCGCGATTGGAACTGACCGCGACCACCACCAGCCCGGTCATGGCGACCAGTACCAGCACCACCGCGCCGATCGCGACCAGCAGCAGCGCGGTACCGCTCAGCGCGGGCGTGGATATCGAGTCCTGCGGCGGCGCAACGTTCTCGACCGGCTGCGCCGCACCGGTACTCGGGGTCTGCGTGGTCATCGTCGTCTCCGGTGCGTTCTTGTGCCCCGGCCCGACCAGGTATATCGACGCAACCGCGGTGAGCAGCAGTGCCACCGCCGCCAGCCCGACCAGCACCAGCAGCGCGAGCTTGCTCAGCCCGGTACCGCGCCGGTCCGTCTCGCGCTCCGGCTCCGGCATGGCCAGCGGCAGCCGATGCTGGCTATTGACCACGCCCGCAGCCAGAATCACCACCGACACCAGCAGCAGCACCGGCATGAGCGCCAGCGTGACCGCCGACGGCGTCCCCGGTGAGGACGGTCCCCCCGTGCCGGGTATGTACCCGCGCAGGGCGACCACGGCCAGCACCAGCAGAGCGATCAACCCGATCGCCCGTGATGCCAGCGTCCCCACCCCAGTCACACATGCTCCCAACCAGAGTCCTGCAAATCAGGCACATAGTTACATGCCAGTAGGTCCGGTTGGGGAGGAATCGCAAACACCGATTACATGCAGTTCCGGCATATATTCGCCCGAAAGCCACCCCGCACGCGACCTGCACACCCCCATGCTCACAGACAATCCGTGCCAGGCACAGACCGACTTCAGCGAAACGCGGTCCCTCGCCACCCCCCGCGCGCCGCGGGCCGCCGAGCCCACGTCATCGCACCACACAGCAGAGCGCCGGGGTCTCGCCTTCGGGCCACAGTGCCGCCCGGTGGGCCACACTCATCTTGCGCCACAAGCTGCCGGGCCCTCGCCGTCCGGAACCACGCGAGCTGCCGGGCGCTCGTCATCCCGGCACGCTTTGGCCGGGATCCGCATCGGCAGCGACACAGCCGGGCACGTGGACCCCACCCGCCAATTGTGCTCAGGCGGTGCGGCGGACTCGGGCGCGGAGGCGGTTGAGGGGGGAATCTGCCAGGGCGGCAGGGGCTTCGGGGAGGCGGCGGGGCTGGCGGATCGGGGCGGCGGGGCGCAGCGGCTCCGGGTGGGAGGTCGCGGTGCGGGATTCGACGAGGCGGCCCATGGCTCGGAAGTCCCACCCGGCGGCGAGCCAGGGTTCGGGGTCGAGGGTGTTGCGGGTGTCGATGAGGGTGCGGCCGCGGGCGACGGTACGCAGGAAATTCGGGTCCAGGTCGCGGAATTCGCGCCATTCGGTGAGGTGCAGGACCACGTCCGCCTCGTGCAGGGCGGCGGCCGCGGTGGCGGCGTAGACGAGCTGGGGAGCTACGGCGCGGGCGGTGGCGGTGGCGGCCGGGTCGAAGGCGGTGACTTCCACACCCGCGGCCTGCAGGCGGATGGCCACATCCAGCGCCGGGGAGTCGCGGACATCGTCGGACAGCGGCTTGAAGGCGATGCCGAGAATGCCGACGCGCCGGGAACCGCTGGCACGCAACAGTTCCAGGGTCTCGCGGACCACGCGCTCGCGGCGGCGCAGGTTGATGGTGTCGATATCGCGCAGGAAGTCCACGGATTCGCCCGCACCCAGTTCGGTGGCACGGGCAATGAGCGCGCGGACATCCTTGGGCAGACAGCCGCCGCCGTAACCCAGTCCGGCGCCGAGGAATTTGCGGCCGATACGGTCGTCGTGGCCGAGGGCATCGGCCAGTAGCGTCACATCCGCGCCGGTGAGCTCACACAGCTCGGCCATCGCATTGATGAACGAGATCTTGGTCGCCAGAAAGGCATTCGCGGAGACCTTGATCAATTCCGCGGTGGGGAGATTCGTGATCACCACCGGCGAACCGGCGGCGATCGGCGTCGCATAGACCTGGCGCAGCGCCCATTCCGCATCCGGTGTGGTCACACCGAAGACCAGTCGATTGGGGCTCAAGGTGTCGTGCACCGCGTGACCTTCGCGCAGGAATTCCGGATTCCAGGCCAGATCCACCGAAATTCCCGGCGGCGCGAGTTCGGCGATGCGCGCCATCAGCGCCTCGGCGGTACCGACCGGAACCGTCGACTTGCCGACGATCAGGCAATTGCGAGTCAGATGCGGGACCAGCCCGTCGAGGGCGGCGTACAGCTGGGACAGATCGGCCGCGCCGCTGGGCCCGGCCGGCGTTCCCACACAGAGGAAATGGACATCGGCGAAGCGGGCGGCGGCCACCAGCGAGGTGCCGAACCGCAGCCGCCCCTTGGCGACGTGCCCGGCCAGCAGCTCGGGCAGCCCGGGCTCGTGGAACGGCACCCGACCGGCCGACAGCGCATCCGCCTTGGCCGGATTGTTGTCCACACCGAGCACTTCGAAGCCGAGCTCGGCCATGCCCGCGGCATGTGTGGCACCGAGGTAGCCGGTACCGATCACGGAGATGCGCAGCATCAGGAGGCCTCCTTGGAGAGCGGGCTGCGGAGGTCACCATCGACCGGCAGTCGGCGGCGTTCCGCGATCACTTCGCGGTAGTGGCGGACGAGCAGGTTGTTCACTGCGATCCAGGAGCGGTCCTGCACACTGCGCTGGGCAATCTCAGCGGTCTGGGCGCGCAGTTGCGGATCGTCGATCAGGCGGCGCACGAAGTCGACGAGCGCCTCGGCATTGCCGGGGGGATAAAGGAATCCGGCGCCCGGCGTGACCACATCGATCGGGCCGCCGGACTTCGGGGCTACCACCGGAACACCGGAGGCCATCGCCTCCTGCGCTGCCTGGCAATAGGTTTCGTGACGGCCGGTGTGCACGAAGACATCCAGCGAGGCATAGGCCGCGGCCAGCTCCGCACCGTGCAGCACACCGAGGAAGGCCGCGCCCGGCAGCAGCTTCCGGAGCCGCTTCTCCTCCGGACCACCGCCGACGATGACCAGCCGGACCCCGGGCAGCGGGCGCAGATGCGCGAGCAGCTCGAGTTCCTTCTCCGGGGCGAGCCGGCCGATATAGCCGATCAGCAATTCACCGTTGGGGGCCAAGCGCTTTCGCAACTCCTCCGAGCGGCGGTGCGGATCGAACTGGTCCAGATCCACGCCGCGCGGCCAGCGCGCCAGTCCGGGAATGCCCATCAGTTCCAGCTGCCGCAGGCTGGCTGTCGACGGTGCGAGGGTGCGATCCACCTGAAGATGAATGCGCCGGGTGAGCGCGACCATGGTGCGCACCCCGCCCGGCAGGTCGTAGCGCTCGGCGAAACCGATCAGGTCGGTCTGATAGATGGCCACGGTCGGCACATCCAGCTCCGCCGCCACCTTGGCTGCCTGATAGCCGAGCGTCGCCGGGGAGGCGATATGCACGACGTCCGGCTCGAATTCGCGCATGATCTTGCGCAGGCGGCGGCGCGTTTCCAGGCCGATCCGGAAGTCCCGGTAGAACGGCAGGCGCGCACCGCGCACCACGTGCACCCGGAATCCGGCGTACTTCGCCGGACCGGTCGGAGCCACCAGTACGGCCTCGTGGCCCTTGGACGCCAGATGATCCAGTACCCGCCGCACCGAGTTGGTGACGCCGTTGACCTGGGGAAGGAAGGATTCGGCGACCACCAGCACGCGCAGTCGACCGCCGGGGATACTCGGGTGCCGGGGTGCGGAACCCCTGGCCTGCTCGCGGATTCGCATCGGTCCCCTCCGGTTCGGTGCTGCCTCCTGAAAGCACGGTAAGAAAGCGCTCGCAACGTCAGCCCCCCTCCGCGTTGACGGCACGTGAATCGTTTGCGTCGATCAAGTCGGCCAGTTCACCCGGACGTCGCCGCCCCTTCTTGCTGCCGTTCTACGGACAGTTCACCGAGGCGGCTCAGGGTTCGAAACAAGTCCGGAACACGGGCGATCTCAGCGCCCAGCTCAGTGGGCGGCACAGCCGCGTAGAGGGAGAGTTCCAGGTCCGCGTCATAGAGGACGTCGACCAGATACACCAGCCGCATCACCCAATCAGGCTCGACGGTGTCCAGCGGCGGCACCTCGCACAGCGTCCAGCGGTGGAACCTCCCGGCGAGCTCGAGGATGTCGGCCGCTGAGATCGGAATGCCGCACAGTTCCGCGAAATCCACTGTCAGATCGCCATTTTCAGCCTTCCGGGCCTGCATCAGACGGTGCGCGACGGGCACCTCGGCCACACCGCGGGTCTCGCACACGCCGACCGTGTAGCGCCCCGCAGCGAATCCGGTGTGCCGCCCGCCGAGACTCCGATAATCCTGCGGCCCGTTCACCGACAGCACGTCGAGATGTTCGAGAATCCGCGCGATGGTCGGCACGAATATGGAGTGCGTCAAGGGATTCGGCAATAGTTCTTGCGGTGGATAGTTTGAAGTCACCACGAGGGTGATGCGGCGGGAAAACAGGGTGTCGAGCAATCGCGCGACCAACCGGGCGTCGCCCGCATCGTGCACATGGAATTCGTCGAAACACAGCAGTTCCGCGTCACCGAGCAGCGCGTCCGCCGCGGCGTCGATACCGCCGTATTCATGGATGCCCGCATTCAGGCGGGCGAAGAAGCTGTGGAAGTGGAAGCGCCGCTTGCGGCCGGAAGGCACCGCGGCGAAGAAACGGTCCATCAGCATGGTCTTGCCGCGTCCCGGCCCGCCGCACAGATACAGTCCGCGCGGCCGCCGCCACCGCCTGCCCAGTCGCCCGGCGATCCCGGCCAACTGATCGGCGGCCCGCTGCTGATCGTGATCGAGCGCGATTTCCGGAGTCTGCACGACGCCCTCCCCCATCCTCTGCATCCATAGAGTGCCTCTACATTTGTAGAGTCTTCTTGGGCCGAGAAATAGCGAAGGTGATCACTTGCACAGGCAGTGCGCGCTACTGCCCGAGCGTCAGAATTGCTGCGTGATATGCAGATCCGGCCACGGCGGGCGCTTGAACACCGCCATTGTCGCGAGCGTGGCGGCTACGAATCCGGTCAGCACCCCGATCGCGGCGGCCACGAATCCGGCCTGCGCCCCGAGGACCTCGACCCGGCCGGCATCGACCGCCGGCTCCCACTTCACCTCGCCGCCGTGCACCACGAACACCCCCATCGGCCGCGGCCCCCGGCGGAAGAACCCCCCGGTCCCCAGCACCGTGATGATGGTGGACCCATCCGCTGTCTCGTGCGGCTCCCCGTAGATCAGCGAGCTGTCCACCGCCGGTAGCTCTTTCAATCGATCCTGCAGCATGGCCGGGCCCCTTCCACCATCGATTTCCCCCAACCTACGCTCAGCGGGCAAGTTGCAGCCAGAGAGTCGCGATAGCCGGGGCCATGTACATCACGGGGTACACGGTCGTCTTGTACGAGTGCGCCCGAATGGTGGTGGCAACCGCACCGGCGAAATACAGAATCACCCCGATAGCCGCCGCAACCCCGATCGCCGGAACGAAGAACCCCACCAGCAACCCCACCGCCCCAGCCGCCTTGGCCGTCCCCAGCCAAGTCCACCAGGACCGCGGAACCCCATACTCCACAAGGGGTTCCGTCACAAAGGCCTGATCCGTGAAGATCGAATAGGCCGAAAATCCGACCCACAGCGCAGTAACAATTCCGACGATGTAGTAAGCGGTGTTCATTGGAATCCGTTTCCTTTCAGAGGGTTTCAACCGTTCTGCCTAGGTGACGGAGTAGCGCCTCGGGGTGTGACATCACCGCCGGGAATTCTTTCGGTGGCATCAGCCACCCATCCGCGGCGCGGGCCGCACCGAATCCCGTCCAAGCAGTATTGCTGATTTCACAGTCGGAGACATATCGTGAGACATATGAAGACGATGATCGACCTGAACGACGAGGCGCTGGCGCTCGCAGCCAAAGAACTCGGAACGACAACCAAGAAGGACACGGTCAACGCTGCGCTGGAATTCGTCGCGCAACGCCGGCGGCGCATCGACCAGGTCCTCAATGATCCGTACGGAATCGGGCTGGGCCCCGATATCGACGATCCCGAGGTGATGGGCGGCGCGCGCCGTTGACCGAAACCACTCCCCTGCGGCTACATCTCATCGACACCTCGGCCGCCGCCCGAATCCGCCATGAGCCCGTACGCCATGTACTGACCGGCCTCATCGCCGACCGCGCCGCCGCCACCTGCGTCACAGTGGACCTCGAAGCGGGCTACTCAGGCCGCAATCTCGCTGACGTCCAGAACATCGCGCAACGCCGCCAGGCGCTGTATGTGAACCTGGCGGTCAACGAGTCCATCGCTGACCGCGCCCGCGAAGTGCAGCTGCTGATGGCCAGACACGGCCACCACCGCGCTGCCGGCATTGTCGACCTCCTGACAGCCGCAGTCGCCGAATACCACGGCGCCGTACTGGTTCACTACGACGCTGATTTCGAACACATCGCCACCGTCACCCGGCAACCACATATCTGGGTCGTTCCACAGGGCAGCATCGACTGACCTGCCGGGAGTTTCGGATTAACGGTGGATCCGGTCTCGGTGTGGGTTAGTTTCCGGTTGGGTGGATCCGGCCTTCGAAGGTGATCGCGAAGGCGTTGAGC
>NZ_JBEXOK010000004.1:0-741928 GCF_040611495.1 Nocardia sp. NPDC006630 | reverse complement strand
ATGTGCAGCACCGATTGCAGATACAACGCCGGGCTACCCGAACCGTTGAGGGCAGGCAAAGAACGCGCGCAGGCTTGCACGATCAGATCCCGTTGCACCGACGCCAACCGGCGAGTGCTGGTCTCGATCTGCTGCATCAACGCCACAATGTCGGTGTCCGACACCGGAATCAACGGCAACGCGGTGAGGGATTCGACCGCAGCGACCAGTGCAGCTGCACCGGTCGCGATTGCGGTATCTCCCCCTGATTCCATGCCTCTATTCTACTCCGCGAAAACAGACCCGGAAAGGCGAATTACGTTGTGATATAAGGATATTCAGAATATCCGATCTTCACCTTTTGCCGCTTTCCGTTCTGCGCCTTTCGTTTTCGTTCTTCGTGTCCAGGCGTCTTTGTCTCTGTCCCTTCCCCCTCATCCTCCGGCCCCGAACACCAGGCCCGGAGCAGCCTCCCGATCGCCCATGGATGACCATGTAGACCATGTCCACCAAGGCAGTCATTTTCGATATGGATGGCGTACTCATCGACACCGAACCCATTTGGGAGGAGGTGCGGCGTGAGTACATCGGGGAGATGGACGGTCGCTGGCTGGCCGATACCCAGGATCGGTTCATGGGGATGAGCACCTCTGAATGGTCGATTTACACCAGCGAGGACCTGCTCGACGGGCGGCGTACCCCAGAGCAGGTGGCCGAGGATGTCATCTCGCGGATGGCTGCCCGCTATGCCGATCATCTGCCGCTGATGCCCGATGCCGCGGAGACCGTGCGCCGCTTCGCCGGACAGTTCACGCTCGGCCTGGCCAGTTCCTCGCCGCGCCGGCTCATCGATGTGGTCCTGGACCATATGGGCGTGACCGATCTGTTCCGCACCACCGTCTCGACCGAGGAGGTCGAGCGTGGCAAGCCCGCACCCGACGGTTACCTCGCCGCCGCAGCCGGGCTCGGCATCCCGCCCGAGCAGTGCGTGGCCATCGAGGATTCCAGCAACGGCCTGCGCGCGGCCTATGCGGCGGGCATGACGGTCATCGCCGTCCCGCACCCGCGCTACCCACCCGCACCGGACGCCCTCGCGCTGGCCTCATACATTGCCGACGGCGGATTGAGATCCGTCACACCGGAGCTCGCGGCGAGCCTGGAACCGGTGTCGGAATTCCGCTGACCTCCCGGGCGTTCCGAACCGAACGGTAGTGAACCGAGAACGAATGCGAGGATCTAGGCATGTCCGAACAGACCGCCGCACCGCAGACCGCCGCACCCACCCAGGCCGCCGAACCGGTCGAACTGTGGGCCGAGCGCACCGGGACCCGGGCCTACACCGGTCGCAATAATCGTGGCGGCGAAGTGCTCATCGCCTCGGCGGGAGTGCCCGGCGCCTTCACCCCGGGTGAGCTGCTGAAGATCGCGCTCGCCGGATGCACCGGTTTGAGCGCCGATTTCACCCTCTCGCGCAAGCTCGGCGACAACTTCGATTCGACCGTGCGCGTCTCCGGCGACGCCGATCGCGAGAACGAGACCTATCCGGAGCTCAACGAGTCCTTCGAGCTGGACCTCAGCGAACTCGACGAGGAGACCCGGCAGCGCATGCTGGTCGCCGCGCAGCGCGCCATCGACAAGGTCTGCACCGTCGGCCGCACGCTCAAGGCGGGCACCACCGTCAATCTGACCTTCCGCGTAGACGAATGACGGCAACCCCGGTCCGGCTCAGCGCCTGGGTGCACGGCCAGGTGCAGGGTGTCGGGTTCCGCTGGTGGACTCGGTCACGCGCCCTGGAACTGGGCCTGACCGGGTACGCCCGCAATCATCGGGACGGCCGCGTGCACGTGATCGCCGAGGGACCGCGCGAGAATTGCGACACGCTGCTCACCCTGCTGCGCTCCGGCGACACACCGGGCCGGGTCAACCTCGTCGTAGAGGACTGGGGGCCCGCGCTGGGAGGCATAATCGGATTCGAAGAGCGTTGACGCGCACCCGGTCGCTATTGACCAGCACCGAGTCGTGGCAGCGCATAGAGTCGCTGAGGCGAACAGAGTTCGGCGAGTCCGAGGAGTCCATCGTTGGCCATTGAACGTCTCGGCGGCACCCCTGAGGACCCCGACCACCGCCCCACCCCGCCCCCGGGCGATTCGCACCCCACCGAGCCGATACCCGGCGAATCAGGCACCGCGGTGCCGGGTTCCGAGACTCCGCCGGGGCCGGATCCGCAGTGGGGCAACTACCCGCTTCCCGGCGTGCCGGTCTACCCGCCACCGGTCTCGAACCCGACCCTCGATCTCCCGGGCCCGACAGTCGAATTCGACGCGTCCCAGCTTCCGGGCGCCTCCGAGGCGCCCCGGCACGGCACCATGCAGTCGCAGGAAGCCGGAATCACCCAGCCGCGACCGCCGACGGTCGCCGAGGCCCGGGCCCGCGAAAAGGCCCGCAAACGCGCCGAGGAACAGGCCCAGGCGGAGATCGACGCCGCCGAAGGCAAACGCAAGAAGCGCAAGAAGGTACTGCTCGGCGGCGCGGCCGTGGTCGGTGTGGCCGCGCTCGTGGGCGGCGGGTACCTGGCCTACGACGCCATCACCACCCCTGATGTGACAGCGTCCTGCACGGTGGTGGCCAAGAACGGCGAGACCGTCCCCATCGGCCCGAACCAGACGATCACCGCCACCCAGGACAATCAGGAAATCGTCGTCCCCGATCAGTACTGCCAGGACGCGCAGGATCCCAGCCGCGGCGGCAGCGGCCTCGGCACCGCGGGCCTGTTCTTCCTGGCCGGCCACCAGTACCGCTACTACTACGGCGGCCCCAGCCAGACGATCGGCCACGCGCCCACCGGCGGCAGCACCACGATACCCAAGGGCGCCAACGTAAAGACCAAGAGCGGCACCACGATTCAGCGCGGCGGCCTCGGTTCCAAGCTGCACGGAGGAGGTTCCTAGTGCGCCGTGTGCGCAGCGCCCCGCGCCCGGGCTGGAAGCAGATCATCGAGAGCCAGGGGCTGGTGTACGGCTCGCCCGGCGTCGATACCAACGGCCAGCCGCGGCCCTACTGGGACGAATCGGTGCACTACGAGTTCGATATGGACGAGATCCTCGCGCTCGAAGCCCAGGTCGAAGTGCTGCACACCATGTGCCTGCACGCCATCGACAACATCATCCTCACCGAGCGACTCGCTGATTTCGGTCTGCCGCAATGGAGTTGGGAGCACATCACCAACTCCTGGAAGCGCTCGGACCCGCATATCTACGGCCGCTTCGATCTGCGCTACGACGGCCGCGGTCCGGCAAAACTGCTGGAGTACAACGCCGATACGCCGACCTCCCTGCTCGAGGCGTCAATTGTGCAGTGGCACTGGCTGACCGACCTGCACCCGGACGACGATCAGTGGAACTCCCTGCACGAGAAGCTGGTCGAGCGCTGGGGCGAAATGCGCGACGTGCTGCCCAGCACCCAATTGCACTTCACCTGGTCGGGCGCGGACGGCAGCGGTGAGGACAATGTCACCACCGCCTATATGCAGGAGACCGCCGCCGAGGCCGGCTTCGACACCATCGCCCTGCCCATCGAAGAGGTCGGATTCGATACGGAGCTCGAACGTTTCGTCGATCTGGCAGAGGCCCCGATCGAATCCATCTTCAAGCTGTACCCGTGGGAGTGGGCGCTCGACGACGACTTCGGCAAGCGCATCACACAGTCGCTGCCGAGCACCATGTGGATCGAACCACTGTGGAAGACAATGCTTTCCAACAAAGCGCTGCTCGCGGTGCTCTGGGAGATGTACCCCGGCCACCCGAACCTGTTGCCCGCCTACCTCGATGACCCGCACGAGCTCACCGAATACATCCGCAAGCCGAAACTCGGCCGCGAGGGCGCGAACATGACCATCGTCGGCCCGGGCATGGAAACCGCCACCGGCGGCGTCTACGGCGAGGAAGGCTTCGTCTACCAGATGCTGGACCCGCTACCGGAATTCGACGGTATGCGGCCGGTGCTGGGCGCCTGGATCGTCGGCGACACCTCCGCCGGACTCGGCATTCGCGAGACGGTCGGCCTGATCACCGACGATACTTCTACCTTCGTACCGCACCGTATTCCGCAGTCCTGACACCGTATTCCGCAGTCCTGACAGAGCATTCCGCAGTTCTGACCCGACAACTCCGGAGGACCACCCGATGATCACCACCGTGGCGCTCGAAGCGGGATATTGGAGCTCAGTGGGCCGAGGCGTAGGCGCCATCGTCCTCTACGCCCTGGTCGGCCTGGGCCTCATGCTCATCGGCTTCTACGCGGTAGACCTGACCACCCCCGGCAGCCTGCGCGCCATGGTCGCCAAGGGCCTGCCCAATGCCGTGGTCGTCAGCTCGGCAGGCATGCTCAGCATGGCCTTCATCGTGGTGCTGGCCATCTACGCGCAGGCCGGAAAGCTCTCCGAGGGCCTCATCGCGGCCCTCATCTACGGCCTGGTCGGGATTGTCGCCCAGGTGATCTCGGTGCGCGTCATCGAATACGCCCTCGGCATCGATATCGGCGCCGTCCTCAAAGCTCCCGAGTTCAGCACCGATTCCCTGATCGTGGCCGCCGCCCACTTCGCCCTCGGCCTGGTCGTCGCCGTCGCGATCCTCTAGCGCACCCGGCTGTACTTGAGGAAGGCCACGCCGTCCTCGAAGATGCGGCTGGTGAGCACCCGGAAGCGGGTGGCCTCGGGCAGCCGGGCGCCCGCACCGAACAGCGGGCGGCCCGTGCCCAGCACGATGGGATAGACCTTCAGGAAGATCTGATCGATCTCCGGCAGCAGGGTCTGGGCCAGCTCACCGCCGCCGCACAACCAGATGCCGAGCCCCTTCTCGCGCTTGAGCTCGCGCACCCGCGCCAGCGGATCCTCGGCGATGAGCTGCACATCCGGATCGGGGGCCTCCGGCAGCGTCTGCGACACCACGTACTGCCGCAGATGCGAATACGGGCTGGAGGTGCCGGTCCGCACGCCGAAATCGTGTGTCTTGCGGCCCATGATCACGGTGTCGAAGGTCATGCTCGGCTTGGTGTCCACACCCAGCGATTCCCGCACCTTGGTGGGCAGGGTCTCCGGATACTGCGCGACGATCGCGGGACCGTGATCACCTCCCACCGGGAAGAAGTCCACCGAACCGTTCTCGGTGGCGATGAACCCGTCGATGGTGGCCGCGACGTAATAGGTCAGTTTGCGCATTGGTCCCTCCAGCCGGCACCACACGTGCCGCTACCAAAAAGGTAGCGCTTCAGGCCGTTCCATAGGGAGCCAAGACCGAAGAGCGGGAGGTATGAATCACACGGACGGCGCGGCCTGTCAGGTTGCGCGGCACGATCGGTCAGCTCCGCGGGCGCGGCTGGCAGCGCGGGCAGGAGAAGGACGAGCGGTTCATGAACTTCTCCCGCACCATCGGGGCGCCGCAGCGCCGGCACGGCTCGTGCTCACGGCCGTAGGCGTTGAGGGAACGCTCGAAGTAGCCGGACTGGCCGTTCACGTTCACGTAGAGGGCGTCGAACGAGGTCCCGCCCGCCCGCAGCGCCTCGCTCATGACCGTCCCGGCCTCGGTGAGCAGTCCGTGCAGGGCGGGGCGAGTCAGCTTGGCCGCCACCCGCTCCCCGTGAATTCCGGCCCGCCACAGCGCCTCGTCGGCATAGATATTGCCGACTCCGGACACGATGGTCTGATCCAGCAGCACCCGCTTGATCTCGGACTGCTTGGCGCGCAATGCCTTCACCACCCGATCCGCGTCGAACAGCGGATCCAGTGGATCGCGGCCGATATGCGCCACCGGTTCCGGCAGCAGCGTCCCCTCGACCTCGACCAGATCGGCCAACTGCCAGCCGCCGAAGGTCCGCTGATCGATGAAGCGCAATTCCTGCCCGGAATCCAGGGTCGCGATGATGTGCGCGTGCTTCTCCCGGGGAGCGTCGGCAGGCTGCACCAGCATCTGCCCGCTCATTCCCAGGTGCACCACGAGTGAGGTATCGGGCTCATCGAAGGTGAGCCACAGGAATTTGCCGCGCCGCTGCGCGGATTCGACCCGCAGGCCGGTGAGGCGGGCGGCGAGATCCGCGCCGCCGGGCTCGTGCCGTCGCACCGAGCGCGGATGCTGGACGGTGACAGCGCGAACGACGCGGCCCACCACATGTTCGGTGAGACCGCGCCGGACGACTTCGACTTCGGGAAGTTCGGGCATCGGCGTTTACTGCGCCGAACCTTCGGCAGGCTTCTCGACGGCGTTCAGCTGCTGGTAGGCAGCGCCCGCGGCCTTCTGCTCCGCTTCCTTCTTGGAACGGCCCACCCCCTGGCCGTACGCCTTCCCACCGATCACCGCGGTGGCGGTGAACTCCTTGTCGTGGTCGGGCCCGGTGGAGGTGATTTCGTAACTGGGCACGCCGATTCCGCGTTCGGCGGTCAGCTCCTGCAGGCTGGTCTTCCAGTCGAGCCCGGCGCCCATGCGGGGGCCACGCTCGAGCAACGCCGCGAACAGCGTCAGCACCACAGTGCGTGCCACATCGATGCCGTGCTCGAGATGCACGGCTCCGAGCAGTGATTCCATGCCATCGGCAAGGATGCTCGGCTTGTCCCGGCCACCGGTGAGCTCTTCGCCCTTACCGAGCAGCAGGTGCACACCGAGTCCGCCCGGACCAAGCACCCGGGCCACCTCGGCGAGGGCGTGCATATTCACTACGCTCGCGCGCAGCTTCGCCAACTCGCCTTCGGATTTTTCGGGATGCTCGAGGTACAGGCGTTCGGTAATGCTCAGGCCGAGCACGGAGTCGCCCAGAAATTCCAGGCGCTCGTTGGTCGGCAGCCCGCCGTTCTCGTAGGCATACGACCGGTGGGTGAGCGCGAGGCGCAACAGGTCCGGACGCAGGCCGACGCCGAGCGCTTCGAGCAGGCTGGAATGGTCGGCGGAGTCACCCACGGCGGGCACCTCCGCCGCGTCCTTGCTGGCGGTCACGGTCGGCTGGATCAGAGAATCAAACCGCAGCGGTGACCTGGCGGCCCTTGTACGTGCCGCAGGAGGGGCACGCGATGTGCGGCAGGGTCGCCTGGCCGCAGGCCCGGTTCGGGCAGGTGATCAGGGTAGGCGCACTGGCCTTCCACTGGCTCCGGCGCGAGTGGGTGTTGGAACGGGACATCCGGCGCTTCGGAACGGCCACGACTACTTCTCCTCTGTCCTCGGACTCACGGCGCCACTGTGCCCCGTGAGTTCAGAATCTGTTGATGGGTCCGGCGCAGCGCCAGAGGCGCCGCTTCCGGGGGCTATATCACTGACGACTGCGTCGTCGGCGACGGTCAAATTCGCGAGCCCGGCCCAGCGAGGGTCAAGTATGTCATGACCATGGCCGGAACCCGCAATCGCCATCCGTACACCGCATTCCGGGCACAATCCCGCACAGTCCGGCTCGCAGACCGGCTGCAGCGACAGTTCCAACCCGACGGAGTCGATGACCACCGGCTCGAGTTCGATCATGTCGTCCACCAGACGATGGATCTCGTCTTCCTCGGTGGTCTTCTCGGTATTGCTGTCCGGGTAGGCGAACAGCTCGGTGAGGTACAGCTCGACCTGGTCCGTGAACGGTTCCAGGCAGCGCGAGCATTCGCCTTCGACGGGCGCCGACACCGTGCCGATGATCAGCACGCCCTCGGACACCGACTGCATGGTGAGGTCGAGCTCGACCTGCGCACCTGCGGGAATGCCGACCATTTCGAGGCCGATCTTCTCGTCGGTGATCACCGTCCGCTTCAGCTCACGCATCGAGCCGGGCTTGCGCCCGAGGCTGCGCGTGTCCAGCATGAAGCCGACGTCGTCGGACGTCGTAAGACGATGACGCGGCTTGGAACCGGATTCGGCGGACATCAGGGACTCACTCACGCTCGGTATGGAATGGGCAACCACCCAACAATACCGAAGCGCTCCAGGTCAGCTCAAACCGGCTACCGGCGGAACTCCCCCGCATAATCCTGCACGGGCGTACCGGAACGCACCTGGTGGCGGCCGCGGCCGATAATGCGCAGCGTGCTGTGCAGGGTCTCCTCGAAGTCGGCCAGCTTGCCGTCGACGTACTCGTCACATTCGGTGCGCAGGCGGTCGGAGTCCGCCGTCGCGCCGTCGATGAGACGGGCGGATTCGGCGTGCGCGGCCCGCACCACCTCGGTCGCCGACACCAGTCGCTCCTGCTCGGCCTTGCCTTCGGCGACCGAACGGTCGTAGGAGGCCTGACCGGAGGCGACCATGCGATCGGCTTCGGAACGAGCCCGGCCGGTGACGGCCTCGTACTCGTTATTGCCGTCGGTGACCACCCGCTCGGCCTCCGCCTCCGCCGAACCGACGAGGTGTTCGGCGTGCGCGCGGGCCTCGGCGACCATGCGATCGGCATGCGCCTTGGCATCGGAGAGGATGCGATCGGCTTCGTCGCGGGCGCCGGTGACGGTCAGGTGCGCCTGCTCGTTCGCGCCGGTCACGGTGGTATCGGCGGAATTGCGGGCGTCGGTGACGATCTTGTCGCGGTGATCGAGCACATCCTGGGCGTCGTCGAGCTCGCCGGGCAGCGCCTCACGCACATCGTCGAGTAGTTCGAGCACCTCACCACGCGGCACGATGCAGTTCCGAGTCGGCGGGATACCCCGTGCCTCCTCGATGATGGCCACGAGTTCGTCGAGTGCTTCGAATACGCGGTACATGTGCTACCCCACTCTCCTGCCTGGACTAAACGGCGAGACTCCTCCGTTTGTATAAGTCTGCCCTCCTGCGCGCAGGGGACAAGGTTCGTTCGCGGCGTGTCGGAGAGCTGTTTCACACATCGGAAAAGAAGTGGAGGAAACCCCTCCAGTTGATGTTAAATTTAGGTAGCAGAAAAGTGTTGGGTCGGGGCAACGGAGCACCCCGACGTGTTCGAGGGAAAAGACCATGGCTGTGCTGGACATCCCGCAGCGGGGCGCGACACCCGTCCCCGGTCTCGCCGACGCATACTCATACGGAACCGAGGCGATCGCGTACGGGACCGAAGCCGTGGCCACCGGTACCGAGGCCGTCCGGACAGCCGGCGTGCGCTGGACCGCACAGCTCGGCGACTGGTTGCGCAGCGACCACGCCCTCGCCCAGCTCATTCGATTCGCACTTGTCGGCGGACTCAGCAATGTCGGCTACCTGCTGCTGTTCCTGGCCTTCTACGGCGAGGGACCACAGCTTGCCAATCTGACCGGCTCGATCGTGAGCACCGCGATCGCCAATGAACTGCATCGGCGGCTGACCTTCCACGCGGCCGGGCGGGTGCGCTGGCATACCGCACAGATCGAGGGCGGCGGGCTGGCACTGGCGGGCCTGGCCATCACCTCGGGCGGGCTCGCGATCCTGACCAATACCGCACCGGGGCTCGGCGGATTCGCGGAAGCCGCTGCGGTACTGGCGATCACGGCGGCGGTGGGCACCTTCCGCTTCCTGACGCTGCGCCTCTGGGTGTTCTGATTTCCCGCGTGTTCTGATTCCAGCTTTCCGAATCCTCGCATTCGCCGACCGGGCCGAAATCCGGCGGGGGGTGCGAGGATTCGCTGTTTCCGGAGTTAGGGAACCGCTTCGGGCGTGTCTGCGTCAAAGCAAGCATCGACCGAATGAAAGGGGTTCCGAAGATGCGGCGATCGCATGGATGCCTTGGGGGACGGCGGGATACGCGCGGGCCCGGTGTGCAACGTCCGCTGGGCCGGGTCGACAGATCATGTGTTCAGCACAGTTGGCGGCGGGGGCGTCCACGTAAGGAGGGCGAATGACTCCTGATCAACCGAGTAGCCGGACGGTAGAAGCCGGCGCCCGACGCCAGTGTGCGCCGCGGAGATTGGCCCGCAGACTGCTCGAGGGGTGCGGCGCTCCCGCGCCCGGTGCGGCGGTGCACAACTGGCGGGAACGGCATCGGCTGCTCATCGAAGCGGTTCTGCCGGAGATGGCCGAAGCGACTGTGGTGAGCCATCAGTCGGCGGCCGTCCTGTACGGCACCACCCTCTGGCGCACACCCCTGGACCGAGTCTGCGTGACCCGCAATCGCCGTGGTGGCGGCCGCATCCGGCCGTACGCGAAAGTGTATGGCTCCCCCATCGATTCGGCGGTGGAGGTGGACGGCCTGCTGGTCACCACGCCCGCCCGCACCGTGGTCGATCTGGCGCTCACGCTGCCGTTCGATGCGGCAGTGGTCGCCTGCGACGCTCTCGCCGGGGCCTTCGGCATCACCGCACCCGAGCTGACAGCCGAACTGGCGCAGGCGAAATGCCGGCACGGCATCACCCAGGCCAAAGAGGTGGTCGCCCTGGTGGACGGGCGCAGTCAGAGCGTCGGCGAATCGCTGAGCCGGGTGATGCTGCATCGCCTGCGTCTGCCGATGCCGCGCTCGCAGGGCAATGTGCTGACCCCCGACGGCCGGTTCGTGGGCCGCGTCGACTTCTACTACGAGGACGCGGGCGTGCTCTGCGAATTCGACGGGCCGATCCTGTACGGCCGACTACTGCGGCACGGTCAGACCGCGGCCGAGGTCGTCCGCCGCGAGCAGATCCGCGAGAACTATCTGCGCGCCTTGGGTTTCCAGGTGGTCCGCTGGACCTGGAACGAGCTGCAGGGTGATGCGGCGGGCCGCCGCCTGCGCGCCGCCCTGGCCCGCGGACGCTCGGTGCGCGCCGACGGCCGCATCGAACCCGCACCCGCTCCGGAGCCGCGCCAAGCCCTGGTACGCCCGCTGTGAGGCACTGGGTGTGGACGCGTCCACCGCTACTAGTTCGCCCCGTCGTGAACGAGCACGACGGGGCGAAAGCAGATCACGCCATTCGGTTCACGCGCGTCACCGGGAACGGCGGTTCGGGCCCGCACGCGTAATTGGTCGGGCGCATACCGCACAGCCGGTTCCAGCGGACCACGACGCAGTAGGACCGCGCGGGCGAGGGGACGCCCGTGCGGTTCAGCCGCGACGTTCGGCAATACGCTCGAGCAGGCGCTTGTGCACGGCCGACGGCAGCAGATCCGCGATATCGCCGCCGTAGGAGGCGACCTCCTTCACCAGCGAGCTGGAGACGAAGCCGTACAGCGGGTTGGTGATGATGAAGAAGGTGTCGACCCCCGACAGCTTCCGGTTCATCTGCGCCATCTGCATCTCGTACCCGAAGTCGGTGGCATCGCGCAGACCCTTCACGATCGCGGTGATCCCCTGTGCCCGAGCGAAATCCACCGTCAGGCCCTGCCACGATTCCACCCGCACATTGGGCAGCTCGGAGGTGACCTCCCGGATCATCTCCATCCGCTCCTCGACGGTGAACATGCCCTTCTTGTTCGGGTTGATCGTCACCGTCACGACAACTTCGTCGAACTGCGCGGCCGCTCGCGTGATCACATCGAGATGTCCATTGGTCACCGGGTCGAACGACCCCGGGCAGAGTGCTCCAGCCATGGCCGCACGCTACCGCAGCGCGCCCGTCCCCACCCCTGCGGACTCGCCGCCGGAGTAGGCGCCCGCACCGGCCGACACCCGCAAAACGCCACTACGAGCGCCCGCCCGAAACCTCATGTCCGTCATGGCTGATCGGAGCCGGTGATTACCGTCGACCAGGAACTGACGGCGGCGGCTACTCACGCAATGCCGCCGTCAATTCCTGGTGATCTTGTTTACGGCTCGTATTCGGCGAGATCCAGGCGGGTTTCGCCATAGGTGCGGGATTTCAGGGGTGTGAAGCCCTCGGGCCACTTCACTTCGGGGGAACGGGTGGAGCGTTCCACGACGACGAGGGCTTCGGGATGCAGCCAGCCGCCTTCCACCAGGGCGCGCAGGTCGTCCTCCACCTCGGCGACGTCGAGGTCGTAGGGCGGGTCGGAGAAGACCAGGTCGTAGGGGCCGCCTGCCGGGGACGATGCGCCGACGCCCACTGCGCTGCGGCCGAGCAGGGCGGCGACCGTATTGGTGCGCAGGTCCGCGCCGTGGAGACCGAGGTCGGTCATATTGCCGCGAATCACGGTGGCGGCCTTACGGTCGGCTTCGACCAGCAGGGCGTGAGATGCGCCACGGGACAGCGCTTCCAGTCCGAGCGCGCCGGAGCCGGCGTACAGGTCCAGGACGCGGATGTCGTCGAAATCCATGCGGGACACGAGCACATTGAAGAGCGCCTCGCGGACGCGGTCCGAGGTGGGGCGGGTGCCCGCGGGCGGGACGCGTAGTCGGCGTCCGCCCGCGGTGCCTCCGATGATCCGGGTCATTCGGCCGCTGTCTCGGTGATGTTCACGTCCACCAGCAGATCCCCGCCCTCGACCTGCTGGACCTTGCTGATGGCGACCCGGCGCACCGTGCCCGCGCGCGGGGCGGTGATGGCGGCTTCCATCTTCATGGCCTCGATGGTGCCGATGGTGTCGCCCGCCGTGACCGAATCACCTTCGGAGACAGCGAGGGTGACCACGCCGGCGAACGGGGCGGCGATATGACCGGCATTGTTCTTGTCGGCCTTCTCGGCGGTCGGGACCTCACTGGCGATGGAGCGGTCCCGCACGGTGATGGGCCGGAGCTGGCCGTTGAGGATGCACATGACCGTGCG
Source organism: Nocardia sp. NPDC006630 (assembly GCF_040611495.1). Taxonomy (NCBI): domain Bacteria; kingdom Bacillati; phylum Actinomycetota; class Actinomycetes; order Mycobacteriales; family Nocardiaceae; genus Nocardia; species Nocardia sp. NPDC006630. The sequence goes on along the minus strand of NZ_JBEXOK010000004.1, from coordinate 729,369 downwards.
CATACCGCGCTCGTCGGGCTCGGAGATGGCTTCGAGGCCGATGAGCAGGGTGACGCCCTTGTCCAACTGGACGCGATGTTCTTCGTCGTGACGGAGGCCGTAGAAGAACTGGTTGGCGGACAGGCCGGTGGTATCGCCGAACTTCTCACGGTGCGCGAGGAATTCGGCGGTCGGGGCGGGGAACAGCAGCCGGTTCAGCGTCCCGCGCCGCTCTTCGGAGCTGCCCGCGAGGCCCGCTTCGTCGGCGGCGGTGAGCTGGGTTTCCGGCTTGGCCGGGCCACGGCCCGCGAGCGCGCGGGTGCGGAACGGCTCAGGCCAGCCACCGGCCGGAGTGCCGAGTTCACCACGCAGGAAACCGATTACCGAATCCGGAATGTCGTAGCGGCCCGGATCGGAAGCGAAGTCCTCGACATCGACGCCGCTGCCGACCAGGGCGAGGGCCAGATCGCCGACGACCTTCGAAGACGGGGTGACCTTCACCAGACGGCCCAGAAGACGGTCGGCCGCAGCGTATTTGGCTTCGACCTCTTCGAACTGATCGCCCAGACCCAATGCGATGGCCTGCTGCCGCAGGTTCGACAGCTGACCGCCCGGAATCTCGTGGGTGTACACGCGGCCCGTCGGGCCCGGCAGTCCGGATTCGAACGGCCCGTACACCTTGCGCAGCGACTCCCAGTACGGCTCGAGATCGCACACGTTCTGCAGACTCAACCCGGTGTCGTGCGGTGAATTCGCCGCTGCCGCAACGATTGCCGACAGCGCGGGCTGACTGGTCGTACCGGCCATCGGCGCGCTCGCACCGTCGACAGCGTCCGCTCCGGCCTGCCAGGCCGACAGATAGGTGGCCAGCTGGCCGCCCGGGGTGTCATGGGTGTGCACATGGACCGGCAGGTCGAATTCCCGCCGCAGCGCGGTCACCAGGGTCGCGGCGGCCGGTGCACGCAGCAGGCCCGCCATGTCCTTGATGCCGATGATGTGCGCCCCGGCCTCGACGATCTGCTCGGCGAGCTTGAGGTAGTAGTCGAGGGTGTAGAGGTTCTCGTTCGGATCGGACAGGTCGCCGGTGTAGCTCATGGCGACTTCCGCTACGGCAGTGCCGGTTTCGCATACCGCGTCGATCGCCGGGCGCATCTGATCGACATTGTTGAGCGCGTCGAAGATGCGGAAGATGTCGATGCCCGTCGCGGTGGCTTCGGAAACAAAAGCGCGCGTGACCTTTTCGGGGTACGGCGTGTAGCCGACGGTGTTGCGACCGCGCAGCAGCATCTGCAGATTGATATTGGGGACGGCCTCACGCAATGCGGCCAGACGCTCCCACGGGTCCTCGTACAGGAACCGCAGCGCCACGTCATAGGTTGCGCCACCCCAGCATTCGATGGACAGCAGCTCGGGCGTGAGGCGCGCGACATGTCCCGCCACATCCAGCAGGCCATTGGTCCGCACGCGGGTGGCCAGCAGCGACTGGTGCGCGTCACGGAAGGTGGTATCGGTGACCGCCACCCCCTGCTGCGCCCGCAGCGCCCGGGCGAACCCTTCCGGCCCCAGTTCCAGCAGTCGCTGCCGGGATCCGGCCGGCGGCGGCACGGTGGTGTCGATGGGGGGCAGTTTGTCGTGCGGGTACAGCTTGGTCGGCCGGGTGCCGTGCGGCTTGTTCACCGTGACGTCGGCCAGGTAGTTCAGGATCTTGGTGCCGCGGTCGGCGGAGCTCTTCAGCGTCAGCAGCTGCGGGCGCTCGTCGATGAACGAGGTGGTGACGCGTCCGGCCCGGAAGTCCGGGTCGTCGAGCACCGCCAGCAGGAACGGAATATTGGTCGTGACGCCACGAATACGGAACTCGGCCACCGAGCGCCGGGCGCGGGCCATGGCGGTCTGGAAGTCGCGGCCACGGCAGGTGAGTTTCACCAGCATGGAATCGAAGTACGCACCGACCTCGGCGCCGACATTGGTACCGCCGTCCAGGCGGACGCCCGCGCCACCGGGGCTGCGGTATCCGGTAATACGGCCGGTATCGGGACGAAACCCGTTGGCCGGGTCCTCGGTGGTGATGCGGCACTGCAGGGCCGCGCCGCGGATGACGATCGAATCCTGGCTCAGCCCAAGATCTTCCAGGGTCTCCCCCGCCGCGATCCGCATCTGCGACTGCACCAGATCCACATCGGTGATCTCTTCGGTCACCGTGTGCTCCACCTGAATACGCGGATTCATCTCGATGAACACATGATTGCCACGCTCATCGAGCAGGAACTCCACCGTGCCCGCGCAGCTGTAATTGATCTCCTTCGCGAACGCCACCGCATCAGCGCAAATCCGATCCCGCAGTGCGGGATCCAGATTCGGCGCGGGCGCCATCTCGATCACCTTCTGATGCCGCCGCTGCAACGAGCAGTCCCGCTCGTACAGGTGGATGACATTGCCCTGCTGGTCGGCGAGGATCTGCACCTCGATGTGGCGGGGATTGATCACCGCCTGCTCGAGGAACACCGTCGCATCGCCGAACGCCGACTCCGCCTCACGTGCCGCGGCTTCGATGGCCTCACGCAACTGCGCCTTGTCGGCGACCCGGCGCATACCGCGCCCGCCACCACCGGCGACAGCCTTCACGAAGCGCGGGAAATGCATGCTCTCGGCAGCGGCGACCAATTCGTCCACATCCGAGGACGGCTCACTGGAGGCGAGTACCGGCAGTCCGGCAGCCTTGGCGGCGGCGATCGCCCGCGCCTTGTTACCGGTCAACTCGAGCACATGCGCCGACGGCCCGACGAAGGTGATGCCCTCCGCCGCACAGGCTGCCGCCAAATCCGGGTTCTCGGAAAGAAATCCGTAACCGGGGTAGATGGCATCGGCGCCGGCGGACTTGGCCGCACTGATGATCTCCGCAATGGACAGGTACGCCCGTACCGGATGTCCGGGCTCCCCGATCTGGTACGCCTCGTCGGCCTTCAAACGATGGACCGAGTTGCGGTCCTCGTGCGGAAACACCGCGACAGTGCCGATGCCGAGTTCGTAGGCCGCGCGGAATGCGCGAATGGCGATCTCGCCGCGGTTGGCGACCAGGACTTTGGAGAACATTCGCCTAAGGTACCTGCCCCGGTATGCCCGGCGGGCATCGAAGTCACCTTCGCAGCAATCTTCACAGTCACATACCGGTCGGTTGCGAATTTGTGTTCATCACCTGGCAACATGCGTTTCTGTGAGGTCCACGGGTCAGAGCCGTCCGGGTTCGCCTCCTTGCTAACCGAAGGCAGTGAAGACCCGCCCGGAGAGCCGCATCGATTTACCCACCGGTAACAGCGGACCGTCGCCCCGCGCCGGGCGGCTCGACAGAGCCGATATGCTCACAGTGCAATCGGTTCGCCCGGTGCAGGTGTCGGAAGCCTCCGCCCCTCGCGCCGCGCGTCGAAGCCGCTCCACTCGATTCGAGTGGAGAGGTGAGAGGGAAGCTGGTGAGAATCCGGCACTGTCCCGCAGCGGTATGCAGGAACGACCGCCGTCAGAAGCACTGGGTTCATCCCTGGGAAGCGACGGCCACTAGGTCGGCCGAGAGGCCGGTGCCTGCGAGTCCGAAGACCTGCCGAATGCGCCGGATACGCCGTATCCGGCGGTCTTCGCCTCGTGGACTGGGTGGACGGACCGGATTTCCCGCACGCCGCGTCGACGGCGCCCTCGGGGACTCCAGCGTTCGTGCTCACCTGTGGCGTCGACCAGTGGCAATGGAACACTTGGAGCACAGCCGTGACCAACAATTCCCCTTTCACCGCAACAGTTCTCGGCCTGCCCCGGATCGGGCCGAACCGTGAGCTCAAGCGCGCGACCGAGTCCTACTGGGCCGGGCGCAGCGGCGCGGACGAACTGCACGCGGTCGCCGCGGAACTGCGCCGGGCCCAGCTCACCGAGCTCGTCGCGGCCGGACTGGATTCGATTCCGGTCGGCACCTTCTCCTATTACGACCAGATGCTCGATACCGCGGCCATGTTCGGCGCACTGCCGCCGCGGGTCGCCGGTATCGCCGATCCGCTGGATCGCTACTTCGCGGCCGCACGCGGCAATGATTCGGTCGAACCCCTGGAAATGACCAAGTGGTTCGACACCAACTACCACTACCTGGTGCCGGAGTTCGGCGCGCACACCGAGTTCACGCTGAACCCGGCGAAGATCCTCACCGAGCTGCGCGAGGCGCTGGAGCTCGGTGTGCCCGCCCGTCCGGTGGTCATCGGACCGCTCACCTTCCTGAAGCTGGCCAAGGATGCCGAGGGCGATCCGCTGCGGCGCATCGACGCCCTGCTCCCGCTGTATGCCGAGCTGCTGGGCGCGCTCGCCGCGGCGGGCGCGCAGTGGGTGCAGCTCGATGAGCCGGTGCTGGTCACCGATCTGACCGAGGCCGAGCTCGCCGTCGCGGGCCGGGTGTACGAGGAGCTGTCGGCGCTCGCCGATCGGCCCGCCCTGCTGGTGGCCACCTACTTCGGCCGTCCCGGTACGGCTCTGCGAGTGCTGGCGGCGACCGGGGTCGAAGGCATAGCCCTGGATCTCACCACCGGGGCCACCGTGGATGCCATTGCGGCGATTCCAGCGCTCGCGGGCAAGCTGGTCGTGGCCGGTGTGGTGGACGGCCGCAATGTGTGGCGCACCGATGCCGATCGCGCGCTCGCCGTGCTGGGCACGCTGCTCGGCAGCACCGGCGCGCTGGTGGTGTCGACCTCGTGCTCGCTGCTGCATGTGCCGTATTCGCTTGCGGCAGAGACAGATATCGATGCGGCGCTGCGCTCGTGGCTCGCATTCGGCGCCGAGAAGGTCGCCGAGGTGCGCCTGCTGGCCACCGCACTGCACGAGGGCACCGAAGCCGTGTCCGGCGAATTGGCCGCTGCCCGTGCGGCTCTCGCCGCCCGCGCCACCGACCCCAGGCTGCGCGATGACACCGTGCGGGCCCGCCTCAGCGCGCTCGGCGAGTCCGCCACCCGCCGCGCTCCGGCCGCGGATCGCCGTGTGCTGCAGCAGGAACGGCTGCATCTGCCGCTGCTGCCGACCACCACGATCGGCTCCTATCCGCAGACGACCGCGATCCGCAAGGACCGCGCCGCCTTCACCAAGGGCACGATCACGGCCGAACAGTACCGCGATCGCATGCGCGCCGAGATCGCCGATGTCATTGCGCTACAGGAGAAGCTGGGCCTGGACGTACTGGTGCACGGCGAGCCCGAGCGCAATGACATGGTCCAGTACTTCGCCGAACAACTGACCGGCTTCCACGCCACCGCGAACGCCTGGGTGCAGTCCTACGGCACCCGCTGCGTGCGCCCGCCGATCCTGTACGGCGACGTGACACGTCCGAATCCGATGACGGTCGAGTGGATCGAATACGCGCAGTCGCTCACCGATAAGCCGGTCAAGGGCATGCTGACCGGTCCGGTGACCATTCTCGCGTGGTCGTTCGTGCGCGACGACCAGCCGATCGAGGACACCGCCCGCCAGGTGGCGCTCGCGATTCGTGACGAGACGGTGGATCTGCAGGCGGCGGGCATCCGGGTCATCCAGGTCGACGAGCCCGCCCTGCGCGAGCTGCTGCCGCTGCGTGCCGATGCCAAGCAGCAGTATCTGGCGTGGGCGGTCGCCGCCTTCCGGCTCGCCACCTCCGGCGTCTCGGATGCCACCCAAATCCACACGCACCTCTGCTATTCCGAGTTCGGCGAGGTCATCGGCGCCATCGCCGCGCTCGACGCCGACGTCACCTCCATCGAGGCGGCCCGCTCGCATATGGAGGTTCTCGACGATCTCAATGCCGCCGGCTTCGCCCTCGGGGTCGGCCCCGGCGTCTACGACATCCATTCCCCGCGTGTCCCGGAGGTCGATGAAATCACCACCTCCCTGCGCGAGGCCCTGAAAGCGGTTCCCGCGGAACGCCTCTGGGTGAACCCCGACTGCGGTCTCAAGACCCGCGGCCCCGCCGAGGTCGAAGCCTCACTCCGCAATCTGGTCGAAGCGGCCCGCGCGGTGCGCTGATTCGCCCCTAGTCCGACCCACCGCAAAGGGCCCGCAGTCATCCGGCTGCGGGCTCTTTTCGCCGCGGGCACACCGTGCTGACCTGGAATGTCGGCGAAGGTCCGACAAGATCGGCGGGAACGGGCCAGTATGGATGCGCTTGCTGTCTCGGGTGATTTCCGAACCGGTCGGGTTCTTGTCGCCGAGGCGTGGTCGGCGGATGACAAGGGGAATCATGACGACGGTACCGAGGACAAAACTCACTGCGGACCAACGCAATTCGTTCATCGCCGCCCAGCTCGGCTGGACCATGGACGCCTTCGACTACTTCATCGTGATCTTCGTCTACGCCGATATCGCCACGAGTTTCGGCAAGTCCAAGGGCGAGGTCGCCTTCATCACCACGGCCACGCTCATCATGCGTCCGGTGGGGGCGCTGCTCTTCGGATTGTGGGCCGACCGGATCGGGCGGCGCGTTCCCCTCATGGTGAATGTGGCCGTGTACTCGGTGGTCGGCTTCCTCTGCGCGTTCGCGCCGAACTTCACCGTGCTGGTGATTCTGCGCATGCTCTACGGGATCGGCATGGGCGGTGAGTGGGGTCTCGGCGCGGCGCTGGCCATGGAGAAGATTCCGGCGGAGCGGCGCGGGTTCTTCTCCGGATTGCTACAGGAGGGCTATTCGTTCGGGTACCTGCTGGCCTCGCTCGCCTCACTGCTGGTGTCGAATTGGCTCGGCCTGTCGTGGCGCTGGCTGTTCGCGCTGTCGATCATTCCCGCGCTCATCATCCTGATTCTGCGCACCCGGGTGCGTGAATCCGAGGTGTGGGAGGCCGCGCAGGAGAAGCTGCGCGTCACCACAACCTCGTTCCGCGACATCGTGACCAACCCGGTCATCGTGCGCCGCTTCATCTATCTGGTGCTGCTCATGACGGCGTTCAACTGGATGAGCCACGGCACCCAGGACGTGTATCCGACCTTCCTCTCGGCCACCCAGCACGGCGGTGCGGGGCTCTCGACCGTCACGGCCAAATGGATCGCGGTGATCTACAACATCGGTGCGATCATCGGCGGCCTGGTCTTCGGCACGCTGTCGCAGCGGTACGGCCGCCGCTACACCATCATTTTCTGCGCTGTGCTCGGATTGCCGATCGTGCCGCTGTGGGCCTACTCGCACACCGCGGCCATGCTCTGCCTCGGCGCGTTCCTGATGCAGCTCATGGTGCAGGGCGCATGGGGCGTCATCCCCGCCCATCTCACCGAGATGTCACCCGACGCGATCCGCGGCTTCTACCCCGGCGTCACCTACCAGCTCGGCAACCTGCTGGCCTCGCTGAATCTGCCCATCCAGGAACGCCTCGCCGAATCACACGGCTACCCCTTCGCCCTCGCCGCGACCATCATCCCGGTCCTGGTGGCCGTCATCTTCCTCACCTCGATAGGCAAGGAGGCCAAGGGAATCCGATTCGGCGTGGCCGCTCCGACCTAGCGATCAGGTGCCGGCGGGGTTCTTACTGTTGACGCCGTCGCCGATGCGGCGGGCGGCGGTGGCCAGTTCGGCGAGGTAGCGGCGGCGCTCGTCGCGGGTGACATCCATTCGGAGCGGGCCGATCTGGAGTTCCATGACCGCACGGCCGCCGCCGTCGAACACCGGTGCGCTCATATAGCTGATCGGCAGCGGGATCTCCGCGTCGAGCGTCGCCTGGTCGTAGGCGCTGCCGATAATGGTGCCGAGCTGGGCGAGCACCCGGCCGCGCAGATCCTTGCTCGCGGGGTGATCGGCGAGATGATCGGCGACCTCGGAGAGCACCCGGACGGTGGGCATGCTGTCGGGTTCCAGCCGCCAGGCGCAATTGCCGGTGGTGCGCAGGGTGGACAGCACGTCCCGGTATTCCTCGCGGCGTTCGGGTCCGCGAGTCTGCAGCCAATCCTGTTGGCGCGCAGCGCTGGAGTGGGCGATGATCGCCGCGCCCGCGGGCGCCCGCAGCGGGATGCGCGCACCGGCTTCGATACCCACGGTGAGCCGATCCCGGGTCACCGCGACGAACTCGATGCGCTCACCGGCGACAGCGGTCAGCGCGGCGCCGCAGTCGACGCGTGCGGCCAGTCGCTCCAATTCTTCGTTCAGCCAGATCCGATCACCACGGGAATCGGCGACCCGCCGGCCGAGCGCGGCGACGGCCGGGCCGAGTTGGTAGGTCAGATCGGGCAGCCGCCGCACCCACCCGCGTTCGGCGAGCGCGGACAGAATCGCCCCGGCGGTGGAACGGTTGAGATCGAGACTGTCGGCGATTTCGGCGGAGGTGAGGGTGTGCTGCTGTGCCGCGAGCAGTTCCACGATGGAGATGACGCGCTGGGTAGGCGGCGAGCTCTCCGTCTTGCCAGCGGGCACGTGCGTCTCCTAGCCTCTCGATACGAATAACCGAATCATTCTATTCGAATAGTCGCACCGAGGAGTCTGAACCGTCGTGATCGCGGATTTCACCGACCACTGGCTGCTGTACTGTTCGATTCCGCTCGTCGCCGCGCTCATCGGCTGGGTGACCAAGATCGTCGCCGTGCAGATGCTCATGTATCCGCTCGAATTCCGCGGCATCCCACCGTGGCTGGGCTGGCAGGGCGTCATTCCGCGCTCCGCGCCGCGCATGGCTACCATCGCGGTCGACCTCATGTTCGGCAAGCTCATCGATCCGCAGGACATCATCGCCCGCATCGATATCGCCGAACTGACCACCCGCCTGCGCGAACCCCTGAACGCGGGCGTGGACTACATGGTCCGCGAGATGATGATGAAGTATCAGCCACGGCTGTGGGTGAACATGCCGGAGGCGGGCCGGCGCGCCATCATCGAACGCGCACAACGGGATCTGCCGCAGCTCATCGAGGATATCGTCGTCGATCTGCGCACCAATCTCGATCAGGTGATGGATCTGCGCGGGATGGCGATCAGCGCGCTGGTGGACGATAAGTCGCTGCTGGTGGAGATGGTGCGCCGGGTCGGCCGCAATGAGCTGCGGTTCATCGTGCGCTCGGGGCTGATCTTCGGCACGGTGCTCGGTTTTGTGCAGATGATCACCTGGGCGTTCACCCATTCCTCCTGGCTCATGCCCGCTTTCGGCGGTTTCACCGGATTGGTCACCGACTGGCTGGCGCTGCAGATGATCTTCCGGCCGATCCGTCCGGTCGGTATCGGACCGCTGCGCTGGCAGGGTCTGTTCCACAAGCGCCGCGACGAGGTCTGCACCGACTACGGCGATCTCATCGCCACCGAGATCCTCACCCCCGCACGCATTCTGGAGGCGGTGCTCAACGGAGAGCGGGCCGACCGGTTGGCTTCGATCCTCGATCATCACGTCACCGAATTCCTCGACCTGCAAACCGGCCCGGCCAAACCGCTCATGCTCATGGTCGCGCGCGAGAGCTACACCGCCCTGCAGCGCGATGCCGTGACCTTCGTACTCGATCATGTGCGGGCCGCGGCGAATTCGGGCTTCGACCGGCATGCCATCGAAGCCCTGGACGTGCGCAGCCTGGTCATCGAGAAGACCAAGCAACTCAGCGACGACGAGTACGAGGGCCTGCTGCGCCCCGCGTTCAAACAGGACGAGTGGAAACTGGTGGCTATCGGCGCGGTGCTCGGCTTCCTCGTCGGCGAACTTCAGGTTCACGTGTTGCTGACCTGAAACGGCCGCTCGCGCTACCGCATCGGCCTGCGGTTCAGCCGCGGTGAACGCGGGGCCCGCGTACGATGAGGCCGCGGTGGACAACTGCCCGAATTGCCGAATTCGCACGCTACGCAGTCGGAGCGCGACGGCGAAATCCCATGCAGCAATAAGAAATGCGAACAAGTACCGCCATATTGCGATGATTGCAAAGCCTGGTCGGTAGCATCTCGCATTGTGCGCAAGATGTATGCGGGTGCCCGACTACGACGGTTGCGCGAGGAACGGCGGATGACCCAGGCGGCCTTGGCCAAATCCCTGGATCTGTCCCCCAGCTACCTCAACCAGCTCGAGCGAGATCAGCGGCCACTGACCATTCCGGTGCTGCTCAAACTGAACTCCACCTTCGATCTGGATGTGCAGTTCTTCGCCGCGGATTCCGATGCCCGCCTCGTCTCGGACCTACACGAGATTCTGGTGGAGGCCGCGGGCGGCAATGCCGCGCCGGTGGCCGAGGTCGAGGATTTGGCGACCCGCATGCCGGAGGTCTCGAAAATCGTTGTGGCCATGCACCGCCGACTACGGGCGGCCACCGATCAGCTGGATCTGCTCTCCGCCAAGGTCGCCACGCCGACCGGCGCTCCGGGCGTGCCGATGCCGTACGAGGACGTGCGCGACTTCTTCTACGACCATCACAATCACATTGCCCAGCTGGACCTCGCGGCCGAGCGATTGTTCGACGACTGCGGGCTCACCATCGGCTCGCTGGACCGGCAGCTGGCGCGGGTGGCCGAGGAGCGCGCGGGCGTCACCGTCCTGGTGCGCGGCGACGGGGCCGACCCGAATGTGCCCAAACGCCACTACGAACCGGAAACCCGCACGCTCACGCTCGCCCGAAGACTCCGGCCGGGACAGCGCGCCTTCCAGATCGCGTCCACCCTCGCCTTCCTGTTGCACGGCAGTCTGCTCGACGAGGTGCTGGACGAGACCCCTTCGCTGGCAGGGGAATCCCGCACCCTCGCCCGTATCGGGCTGGCCAACTACTTCGCCGGCGCCCTGGTGCTGCCGTACAGCAAATTCCTGCGTTCGGCCGAAGAGCTACATTACGATATCGACCTGCTCAGCCTGCGTTTCGAGGTCGGCTTCGAAACCATCTGCCATCGGCTCAGCACCCTGCAGCGGCAGGGCCAGCGCGGGGTGCCCTTCTTCCTGGTCCGCACCGACCGCGCCGGAAACATCTCGAAACGCCAGTCCGCCACCGCATTCCACTTCTCCAGAGTCGGCGGCAGCTGCCCGCTCTGGGTAGTGCACGAGGCCTTCGCCCACCCCGGCCGCATGCTGACCCAGGTCGCCGCCATGCCCGACGGCCGTCGCTACCTGTGGATCGCCCGCACCACCACCCCCACCCCGACCGGATTCGGCACCTCCGGAAAAGAATTCGCCATCGGCCTGGGCTGTGATATCGAATACGCCGACCGCCTCGCCTACTCCCGCGGCCTGCAACTCGAAGACCCCACCACCGCCATCCCCATCGGCGCCGGCTGCAAGGTCTGCGAACGCCCCAGCTGCTCCCAGCGCGCCTTCCCTCAAATAGGCCGCCCCCTGGCCATCACCGAAAACACCAGCAGCGACCTCCCCTACCCCCGCCTCCCCCAGTAACCTCAGCCCGTCACCAAATAGCCGGTCCACGCGACCGCACAGCCCGCCTATCAACCGAACAGGCCTCGCAGGCGCTGTTCGCTGCCGAGACAAGCTGTTCCGTTGATCGCCTTGTCTCGCCGAGGGCTCTCATGGTGGCAATTTAGGGCGTGTCGCCACCGTGAGAGCCCAGTCGGCGCAGCGGGTCAGGACTTGGCGAGGTATTCGAGGCGTTCGCCGTCTACGGCGGCGGTCATCATGCTGGCCAGGCCGGGGTGTTTTTGCAGGCCGGGGTCGGCGGTTACTACCTCGCGGGCCAATTGTTGTGCGGCGGTGATTACTTCGAGGTCGTCCAGGAGCGATAGGAGGCGGAGGCTGCGGGCGGTGCCGGATTGGGCGGAGCCGAGGACGTCGCCTTCGCGGCGCTGGCGGAGGTCCAGGACTGCCAGTTCGAAGCCGTCGGTGGTGCCGGCCACCGCTTCGAGGCGGGCCATTGCCGTTCCCACGGGGCCGGATTCGGTGATGAGCAGGCAGAGGCCCGGATGTTTGCCGCGGCCGACGCGGCCGCGGAGCTGGTGCAGCTGGCTCACGCCGAAGCGGTCGGCGTCGACGATCACCATGACGGTCGCGTTCGGGACGTCCACGCCGACTTCGACGACGGTGGTGCAGACCAGCACATCGATCTCGGCATCATTGAAAGCCCGCATGACGCGGTCCTTCTCGTCCGAGGGGAGACGGCCGTGCAGCAGGCCGATGCGCAGATCCTTCAGCGCGCCGGTGCTGAGCATCTCGTAGATGTCGACGGCGGAGTGGGTGGTGGGGCCTTCCTTCTCCTCCTCGGATTTCGCCTTGCGGCCCTTGGTCTTGCCGTTCTCCTCCTCGTCACCGATGCGGGAGCACACCACGTACGCCTGGCGGCCCGCCTGCACCTCCTCGTGAATGCGCTCCCACGCGCGATCCACCCAGGACGGTTTCGCCTTGGCGGGCACCACCTTCGAGGTGATGGGTGAGCGGCCGCTCGGCAGCTGGGTGAGGGTGGAGGTCTCCAGGTCGCCGAGGGTGGTCATGGCGATGGTGCGCGGAATGGGGGTGGCGGTCATGACCAGCAGATGCGGGCTGATGCCGTTCTTGGCCTTGGCGCGCAGGGCATCTCGCTGTTCCACGCCGAAGCGGTGCTGTTCGTCGACCACCACCATGCCGAGGTCGAAGAACTCCACCGAATCCTGGATGAGGGCGTGCGTCCCGATGAGGATGCCCGCTTCACCGGTGACGGCGTCCAGCAGCGCGGCCCGCTTCTGGCCCACCGACATGGAGCCGGTCACCAGCACCACCTTGGTGGCGATATCGGACACACCCAGTTCACCGGCATTGCCGAGATCGCCGAGCATATTCTTCAGCGACCGATAGTGCTGGGAGGCAAGGACTTCCGTCGGAGCGAGCAGCGCGCACTGCTGACCGTTGTCGACCACCTGCAGCATGGCGAGCAGGGAGACGATGGTCTTGCCGGAACCCACCTCGCCCTGCAGCAGCCGGTGCATGGGATGGGTGCGCGACAGATCGGCGGAGATCTCCTCGATGACGGTCTGCTGACCCTCGGTCAGCTCGAACGGCAGTCGCTTGTCGAAGGCCGCGGCAATGCCGTCGGTGCGCGGCAGGCTCGCCTTCGCGGTGCGACCCTCCGCCTGATGCCGGCGCTCGGCCAGCACCAGCTGCAGGGCCAGGGCTTCGTCGAAACGCAGTCGGCCCCTGGCCTCTTCGATATCGGACTTGCTCTCGGGTAGGTGGATGAGCCGCAGCGCATCGGAGACCGGCACCAGTCCATGTTCGGCGCGCAGGTCCTCGGGCAGCGGATCCTCGATGGGGTCGAGCTGATCGAGCACCTGCCGCACACAGCGCAGCAGATCCCAGCTCTGCACCTTGGCGGTGGCCGGGTACACCGGGATGAACTCCCGCTCGAAGAACGAGATATCCACGCCCCCCGCGCCTTTCGCGCTCTGCGCCAGGCCGCGCAGGGCGCCGCCGCCGCGCACCGACGTGAGGCTCTCGACCGAGCCGTCGCCCTTGTCGGGCAGGATCAGATAATCCGGATGCGAGAGGTTCCAGCGGTCCGGGCGCCACCAGTGCACGGTGCCGGACATCATGGCGCGCACCCCCTCCTTCACGAGGTGGCGGACCTTGTCGCCATTGAAGAAGGTGACCTCGATCGGCTTCGCGGAGCCGGTGTCCAGGCTCACCTTCAGCAGGCTGCCGCGCCGATTCTTCATGGGGCGCAGGTCGGTCTTGGTGACCCGGCCCATGACCGTGATGTGCTGCCCCTCCTCCGGCGCCTCCTCGGTGAGCGGCTGCCCCTGCGTGGCATAGCGCAGCGGATAGTGCCGTAGCAGGTCCTCGACGGTGCTCATATCGAACGCCTCGGCCAGCGGTTCGGCGGCCTTCACGCCGAGCACATGGTCGAGCCGATCACCCAGTGTCGCCACCTATTCCACCCCGATCTGCACCAGATCACCGGCCTGACCACCGGGATACACCACCACCTCGACACCCGGGAACGTGGCGCCGACGTGCTCGGCCAATTCTTCCGAAAGTCCCTGCGGCGCTTCCGCGCCGATGAGCATGGTCACCAATTCCCCACCGAGACCGAGCATTCGGTCCAGCAGGGTGCATCCCGCGGAGGCCACATCCGAATCGATGACCACCACATCGTGCCCGACCAGCCCCAGCCCGTCACCCGCCTCGCAGGTGCCGACAATCGTGAGCGCGCGCTCCGGCGCGACTTGCAAAGCGCCCCAGCGGGTTCCGGCGGCCGCCTCGGACATGGCGAAGACATCGTCGGCCGCGATCCGCCCACCGTCGTGCATGGACAGCGCCGCCAGCCCCTGCACCATCGAGGCGCTCGGCAGCATGAGCACATCGCGATTCCCGTCGCGCGCGGCCACACTCACCGCCATCAACTCGTGTGCGGGCAGGGCGCCGTTCGGCAGCACCAGCACCTCACGATGCGGCAGTCGCCGAATCCCCGCCAGCAGCGCCTGGGCCGTCACCTCCCCCTCGAGCACTTCGGCCCCCGCATCCTCGAACAGGCGCACCGCCCCCGCCCCGGAGGCCACCGCCAGAATCCCGCGCTCCCCCGGCCCGCCCGGCGCATGCGCCGACACCGCCAGCGTCTCGATCCGAATCCCGCTCAACCACCCCGCCGCCAGCCCGGCCTCCACCGCCGCCCCCGCATCCGCACAGTGCACATGCGCCGACCAGATCCCGCCCCCATCCCCCACGACGACAACCGAATCCCCCAGCCCGTCAAGCTGTTCCCGCAACCTGGCAACCCGCTGCTCATCGGTCCCGCTCAGCAGATACATGACCTCGTACTGCGGTGCATACCCACCCCCGAACCCCTCCACCGTCTCATGCTCCCCGCCACCGAGACTTCCACCCCGCATCCCGATCCCACTGAGCCCCAACGTATTCGACGCACCGGCAGTTCCGTTTGCCACGCCGTCCGCAGTCGCCGCACTTGCACCGGCTTCTGCCCCAGTGGCCGTTGCACGGGTCGCGTCGAGGACGGTCCCGGAGTTCCCGGGGGCCACACCTGATGCACCGACCGAGTTCATGCCGCCCCCCGGTCGCTCCCCACGCTCGCCATTCCTCACATATGCGGGCCGGGCCACCGGCTGTCCACCGGTCGCAACCACCAATTCGTCCAGCAGGACCAGCAATCCCCGCGCGCCGGCGTCCACCACCCCGGCCTGCCGCAATACTCCGAGTTGTCCGGGAGTCTCACCGAGCGCCTTCGCCGCACCATCGGCAGCAGCGAGCGCAACAGCGGCCAGGGTGCGCTCCGAACAATCGACGGCCCGCTCAGCCGCACAGTCCAGCACGGTAAGCATGGTCCCCTCGACCGGCGAACTCAGCGCCTCCCGCACCAGCAGCGCCGCTCGCCGCAGTCCCTCCCGCAAGGTCTGTTCATCGAGTGCGTCATCACACACCGCCTCGGCCACGCCACGCAGTACCTGCGACAAGATGATTCCCGAATTGCCTCGCGCCCCGATCGTCGCCGCCCGAGCCATGGCTCCGGCAACCTCCTGCGCCGACAACCGCGCATCCAGTACCGCATCGGCGGACCTGACCTGCTCAGCGCTTTCGGCATCCGAATCCGGTGCCCTCACGACGCCGGAATCCCGCTCGGCGCGCCGACCTGCCGCACCTGAAGTGGCCTCGCCCACAGCCTGGTCGGCCGCTGACCGCTCGCCACTGCGGGACCGGTCGGCGGCGAGGGCCTCGGCCGCGCGCACGGCGGCGCGCATGGTGCTGAAGAGATTGGTGCCGGTGTCGGAGTCGGCGACCGGGAATACGTTCAGCGCGTTGATCTCGTCACGGTGGCGTTCCAGGGCGTGTAGGCAGCCCTGCCCCCAGCGCAGCAGCGCAGCACCGTCGAGCACGTCCCCAACCGCGGGCACCGTCACCGTCCTTCCGCCGCATTTCCCGACCTTACGATCCGGCCGCCAGCCTAGTCGGGAACACCGACACCCCGCCGTCACCTGCCGTTCGCCCGTGTTCACCCACCGCCGGACGGGGGCAATTGGACATGGCAGTTGGGGGGCGGTTACTCTTGTGCGGTTGCCCGACGCGGGCACTGATCCTTATCAGGTATCAGAAACGCGTTCGCTAGCGATTCGCTGGCAGGCACGTCCCCAGACATTACGTTTCCGGACTCACTGTTTATTTCGAGCAGCGTCCGAACATGACATGAAGGAGCTCGCGACTATGGCTGCCGTCTGCGACGTCTGCGCCAAGGGCCCCGGCTTCGGTAAGTCGGTTTCGCATTCGCACCGGCGCACCAACCGTCGTTGGAATCCGAACATCCAGACCGTCCGCGCCCAGGTTGCCCCCGGCAACACCCGGCGTATGAACGTGTGCACCTCCTGCCTCAAGGCCGGCAAGGTCACGCGCTGATTTAAGTACTTTCGAACAAAAGCCCCGGCACCCAGAATGGGTCGTCCGGGGTTTTTGCTGTGCCCGGGGCGACCATGCATTGGAGGCGCTGAAATGGCTGAGTGGCAGGTGGTTCCGCTGGGACCCGAGCACACCTACAGCATGGCCGAATGCCATATCGCCTGCTGGCGTGAGGCGTACCAGGATCTGGTGCCCGCACACGTGCACGCCGCCTTCGACGTAGACCGCCGGGCGCAGCAGTGGGAGCGGATCCGGGTCGAATACGCGGGGACAATCATGGTCGCGGTCGCCGACAACACCGTCATCGGATTCGCCGGCAGCGGGCCCAACAGGGATGAATCACCCACCGCCGAGCGGGAACTCAGCGCCATGTACGTGCGCGCCGCCTGGTACGGCACGGGCGTGGCGCACGCATTGATGGAGAAGGTACTGGCCCAGGACGCCGATACCTCCCTCTGGGTGTTCGAGGAGAATCCGCGTGCCCGGGCCTTCTACCGCAAATACGGCTTCGAACTCGACGGCACCCGCCGAGTCGAAGCCTTCACGCCCGCAATCGAAGTGCGCATGGTGCGCCGCGGGCGGTCGAGCTGAATCAGCGATTGCCGGTGAAGCAATCCACCTGCTGGCTGATCGACTGGAACATGCATGCCGTCTGCGACGTCACCTGAGACGACATCGAGGTGGCGCTATTGGTATCGAACAGGCTGGCCACCGGCGTCGAATTGGTCGTCGTCGTGGTGGTTGCGGCCGGAGCCGGTTCCAGTGTCAGCGGCTCGGCATTCGCGACCGCCGGAGCGGCCAGCGCGGCGCCCGCGGCGAGAACGGCGAAAACGCCACGGGCAGTCTTCTTCTGCATACACATGCTCCTGAATCGGATCAACGGATTCGCGCTTAGGGCAGACGCCAGTCCACCGGCGCGGCACCCAATGTACCCAGCAATTCGTTGGTTCGTGAGAACGGCCTCGATCCGAAGAATCCGCGCGAGGCGGACAACGGTGAGGGATGGGCGGATTCGATGAAGGGGGTCGACCCCAGCATCGGCTTCAATGTCGAGGCGTCCCGGCCCCACAGAATCGCGACGAGCGGCTGGTCACGGGCGACCAGTGCGCGAATCGCCTGCTCGGTCACCGCTTCCCAGCCTTTACCGCGATGCGAGGCCGCCTGACCCGGCTGCACGGTCAGTACTCGGTTCAGCATGAGCACCCCCTGATCCGACCACGGCGACAGATCACCGCAGGACGGCGTCGGGTATTCCAGATCCTTGGTGTACTCGGAGAAGATATTGCCGAGACTGCGCGGCACCGGCGAAACATCCGGCGCCACCGAGAAACTCAATCCCATGGCATGGCCCGGGGTCGGATACGGATCCTGGCCGACGACCAGCACCCGCACTTTGTCGAACGGCCGCTGGAATGCGCGCAGCACGTTCTCCCCCTTGGGGAGATAGCCACGCCCCTCGGCGTTTTCGATTCGAAGGAATTCGCCCATCTCGGCGATGCGATCGGTCACTGGTTCGAGGGCCTCGGCCCAGCCCGAATCCATGACCTCCGACAGTGGTTTGGCGCCCATGTCGGGAAAACTTATCGTGACCCGATTCCGGGCGGAACCCCGCCCACCTATGCGAAGGATTCCCAACCGGTGGGTCCGTTTCGAGCGATGCCGTCGACGGTCACTCCGGACCCGGCAACAACTCGTCCGACAGGCCGCCAACCTGCGGGCACATCGCCGGGGGCGGCGAAAGTCGCGGCGAACGCATGATCTTCGCCGCCCGCCAGAACCCAGTCGAGCGCCTCCGCGCCGAGCGTGGCGGCAATCGACTCCAGCACCGGGTCGTGCAGGGCGGCGGAGTCGAGATCGATGGCGACACCGGAGGATTCGGCGATATGTCCCATATCGGCGAGCAGGCCGTCGGAGACATCGGTGAGGGCGGTGATGACCGCCGACTGCGGCAGGTCCAGGACGGCCGCGTACGGCGGCTGCGGAACCCGGTGCACGGCAACCACATCCGCGAAGGACGGGGAATCCGCGGCGGAGTTGCCCGCGGCGAGCACCGCATAACCCGCACCCGACCAACCCAGCAGTCCGGCCACCGCCGCGATATCGCCGGGCCGGGCGCCGGACTTGAGAATCGGCTCGCGCTCCCCCGGATCACCGAAGGCGGTCACCGAAATCACCAGCAGCGGGCTGCGCACCACATCGCCGCCGGCGATCGACGCACCCGCCCGCTCCGCCTCGGCCCACATGCCGTCCGCGAGTTCGGTGACGAAGTCGACGGGTGTGTCCGAGGGGCAGCCGAAGGACACCACGAAGGCGCTCGGCGTCGCACCCATGGCCACCACATCCGCGGCATTCTGGGCAATGGCCTTGCGCCCGATATCGCGCGCGCTCGACCAATCCAGCCGGAAGTGCCGGTCCTGCACCAGCATGTCGGTGGTCACCACGAACCGACCGGCGGGCGCCGCCACCACAGCCGCATCATCCCCCGGCCCGAGCAGCACATTCGGCGCCTGCGTACGCCCGGCATTCATGCGCGCGATCAACCCGAACTCCCCGAGCTCCCGCACGGTCTTCGGCATGCGCGCACTGCTGCTGGCGGTGATGACGGTCTCCTCGGCGGTGAGTGGGCTGCGGTTCGCGGACCTGAGAACGGTACCCTCGGACACGCAATCGACGACCACCAGCCGGGACCCGCTGAGCCCGGCACGGCACGATCGGGGACCGACAACCGGATGAGCAACGACACCCGCGGCAGCGAACCGGAATCCACCCACCCGGACGCCACCAGCGAATCGGCTGTTGCCGAAGAGTCAGCTGAGGCTGCGCACGATTCCGTCGCTGCTGCCACAGACGACACCGAACCAACCGGGACCGTGGTCGAGGAGCTGGATGAGCGGCGGTCGCCCGCGCTCATCGCTACGGCGATCGCGCTGCCGATCGCGCTGGTCGCGGGTGTGCTTGTCATGGGTGTGATGGCCAATCGGCATCCGGCTCGGTCGGCGCTCGTGCTGGGGTCGGTGCAGGCGCCGGCGGCGGGTGGGCCGGAGTGTTCGGCGCTGCTGCCCGCGCTGCCGGACAAGCTCGGCGACTACACCACTTCCGAGTTGGTGCAGCCCGCGCCCGTCGCGACCAAGGCATGGCAGTTGCCCGAGGGCGGGGATGCGATTGTGCTGCGCTGCGGGATGGATCGGCCGATGGAATTCAATCGGGCCTCACCGCTGCAGGTCGTGAACAATGTCAGCTGGTTCGATGTGCGCGACCAGACCAGCGGTGCGACCTCCGGCACCTGGTGGGCGGTCGATCGCGGCACCTATATCGCGCTGACCATGCCGGACAATGCGGGACCGACTCCGCTGCAAGAGATTTCGGACACCATTACGAAGGTCATCCCGCAGAAGCCGCTGGACCCGGGCCCGCTGCCCGGCTGATCCGAGCCTGCCACGCGTGGCCGATCCGCACCGACAGCACCCGGCTGTTCGAGTCTGCGACTGCCCTGGCGAGGACGGCCATCAGGGCTTGCGCAGTGTCGCCTTGCCCTTGGTGAGGTCGATCTCCAGACCGTCGGCCCCATCGCCCGGATTCTCCCGGTGCATGAGCACCGACTGCCGCTGCTCGAATTCGTGCTTCTTCCCGGATTCGAAGACCGAGCCGAACTGTTCGAATCCGATGGCCGCGGCACTGCGCTCCTCTGCCTCGGTGCCGCGCATCCACGGCAGCCCGGCGCGGCCGGTCACCTTGCGATAGCCCAGTTCGGCGAAGGCCACCACGATGATCAGCAGGGCCAGCCCGGGGATTGTCATAGCCATGAGCACATCACCGAGATTACGCCGCGCCGCCCCGCCTGACGTCACCCTGAAGTCGCACGCCGCGCTCCACAGACAGGGGGATGAACGAGCACCGGACCGCGCCCCGCAGGCACGGTCCGGCATTCGAGGCACGTCGACTCAGCGCAGGCCGATCCCCCGGGAGAGGGCGGTCTCCACCAGATTGGTCACCAGATCCTTACGATCGAGACCGGTCGCCTCCCACATCTTGGGGTACATGGAGATGGCGGTGAAGCCGGGCATGGTGTTGATCTCATTGATGACCGGTCCGTCCGCGGTCACGAAGAAGTCCACGCGCGCCAGCCCCTGGCAGTCCAGCGCTCGGAACGCCTCCACGGCGAGCTCGCGAATCTGTTGCGACACATCATCGTCCAGCTTGGCCGGCACATCGAATTCACAGACGTCGTCGAGGTATTTGGTGTCGAAGTCGTAGAACTCGGGCCCCTCGGGGGTTTCCTCCGGCATCCGGATCTCCGCCACCACACTGGCTTCCACCCGACCGTCCGGGAATTCCAGTACACCGCACTCGACTTCGCGACCCACAATGCCGGCCTCGATGATCACCTTCGGATCATGTTGGCGCGCAGCGGTAATCGCGGCCTCCAGCCCGGACCAGTCATCGACCTTGGTGATACCGATGGAGGAGCCGCCCCGCGCGGGCTTCACGAACACCGGCAGGCCGAGCCGATCGCGATCGCCGTCCGACAGCGTCGCGACACCCGGCCGCAGCACCACCTGCGTCCCGATCGGAAGCCCTTCGGCCGCAAGGAGTTTCTTGGTGAACTCCTTGTCCATACCGGCCGCACTGGCCAGCACACCCGGCCCGACATACGGGATTCCGGCGAGCTCGAGCAGCCCCTGCAGTGTGCCGTCCTCACCGAAAGCGCCGTGCAGCACCGGAAACACCACATCCACCCGGCCGAGCACGGCGTCCACGCCGTCGAGTTGGACCAGGGTGCCGGGACGGCTCGGATCGGCGGTCAGGGCCAGGGAGGTGCCGAGGCTGTCCACCGAGGGCAGTTCCCGGCTCGCGTCGGCGGTCAGCGCCTGCGAATCGGCGGCGCTGAGCACCCAGGTGCCATCGCGGGTGATGCCGATCGGAACCGCCTCGTACCGTTCGGGATCGAGGCTGGCCAATACCGTACGGGCCGACACACACGAGACGCCATGCTCGTTACTGCGCCCGCCGAACACCACCGCCACCCGGATCCTGTTGGTCATGCCCGGAACCCTATCGGGCGCGGATGCCGACACGGTTACGTGGTCACTCCGGTTTGAGCCGGCGCCCCAGCAACTGCCCGACCGCCTCGGAAGTAGCCAACCCCTCATGGCATACCTGGTGCATGGCATTGGTCAGCGGCATCTCGACACCGTGCTCGGCGGCGAGCGCCCGCACCGATGTGCAGGACTTCACTCCCTCGGCGACCTGCCCATGAGTGGCCTGCTGCGCGGATTCCATGGTTCCGCCCGCGCCCAGCACATGCCCGAAGGATCTATTGCGCGACAGGGGTGAGGTGCAGGTGGCGACCAGATCGCCGACCCCGGCCAGCCCGGCGAGGGTGACCGGTTCCGCGCCCACCGCGACACCGAGGCGAATGATCTCGGCCAGCCCGCGCGTGATGAGACTGGCAATCGAGTTGTCGCCCAATCCCATTCCGGAGGCGATACCGCAGGCCAGCGCGATCACGTTCTTACAGGCGCCGCCGATCTCGCACCCGATCACATCGGCGTTGGTGTACGGCCGGAAATAGCCGGTGGCACTGGCCAGCTGCACCGCCTCGGCGCGCGCGGTATCGGTGCAGGCGACCACGGTGGCGGCCGGTTGCCGATCGGCGATCTCCCGCGCCAGATTCGGCCCGGACAGCACCGCGACCCGGCTCGGATCCGCACCGCTGACCTCGGCGATCACCTGGCTCATCCGCAACAGCGTGCCGGTCTCGATGCCCTTGGCCAGACTCAGCAGCGTGGCATCACCGGGGATATCGCCCTGCCACTCCGCGAGATTGGCGCGCAGCGACTGCGAGGGCACCGCCAGGACCACGATGTCCGCCCCCGCCAGCGCGGCGCGGTGATCATGGGTCGCGGCGATCGGCGGCAGTTCGATCCCCGGCAGATACCAGGGATTGCGATGCTCACTATCGAGCACCTTCGCCACCTCCGGCCGCCGAGCCCACATGGTGACCTCGGTTCCGGCCTCCGCCAACACCTTCGCGAACGCGGTCCCCCAAGAACCCGCCCCCAGCACTGCAGCCCTAGCCATCCTGCCAATATAAGCGCGCACGAAATCCACCGCGCCGAGCACCGCACAGCAGGTACTCAGAGACTCGGGAAGCGATGGCGCCCCGCACGGGTTATCGACTTCCAAGGACGGCCGCTCACTTCGCCGTCATATTGGAGTGGGAGGATTCGGACATGTGCACGCCCTGGCGCATCGGCACCCATGATTCGCGGCCCGGCTCGGTCTGGACTGACGGAGCGGGGGAGCGCAGCGGAGGAGCGGAGGAGGGAAGACCGAGCTTGCAGGGCCGCGAATCCGCCCGGAGCGAAGCGGAGGGCGAAATAAACACTGTTCACGCCGTGATTGCGGTGAAGAACCTCGAGCTGGCCAAGAGCCGGCTCGCTGATCGCCTGCCTCCGCAGGATCGGCCACGGCTGGTGCTGGCCATGCTCACCGATACGGTGCGCGCGGCAGTCTCGACGGCGCAGATCGCCTCGGTGACCGTGGTGACCCCGGATCCCGTGGTCACCGAACTGGTGCGCAGCCTCGGCGCGTACGTCCATCCGGAGCCCCAGGGCGCCGGTGGCCTGAATGCCGCGCTGTCGGCCGGGGCCGCGTCGGCCCGGCACCGGCACGGCGCGGTCGATCTACTTGCCCTGCAAGCGGATCTGCCCGCACTACGCGCACAGGAACTGTCCGACATGCTGACCGCGGCCGGGCCCGCCCGCTCGGTGGTCACCGATCACGACGGCAGCGGCACCGTCGCCCTGCTCGTCCGCGACCGCACGGCGACGCTCGATCCGCTGTTCGGCCCGGATTCGGCCCGCCGCCATATCGCGGCGGGTGCCGTGGAGTTGCTCGGCGATTGGCCGGGTCTGCGGCAGGACGTCGACACCGCCGAGGACCTCGATCGCGCCACCGCGCTCGGGGTCGGTGAGGCCACCAGGACGCTGCTGCATGAAATCGGCGTGTCTCGGGCGTGTCGGGAAGCGAAACAAGTGCATCGGACGAGTTCCTCACTGTGCTGACCGGGCGTGATCTGCGCTGCAATGGACGGTGTCAGAACGGCACCCCGCCCACGACATAAGGAATGATCGTGAGAGTGAGCGATACGGACACCGTCAAGCAACCGCCGCTACTACCCGCGGCCCCGCCCGCGGCCACCCCACCGCCCACGGCCTCGGCAACTACGCGTTTGCCACAGGACCGCTACCTGAATCGGGAACTGAGCTGGCTCGACTTCAATGCCCGCGTGCTGGCGCTCGCGGAAGACACTTCGCAGCCACTGCTGGAGCGCGCTAAATTCCTCGCGATCTTCGCGTCCAATCTCGACGAGTTCTATATGGTCCGGGTCGCCGGATTGAAACGTCGCGCGGAAACCGGATTGTCGGTGCGCTCGGCCGACGGCCTCTCGCCCACCGAGCAGCTGGAGATGATCGCGGCCCGCACGCAGGAGATCGCGGCCCGGCACGCGCAGGTCTTCCTGGATCAGGTGCTGC
Source organism: Nocardia sp. NPDC006630 (assembly GCF_040611495.1). Taxonomy (NCBI): domain Bacteria; kingdom Bacillati; phylum Actinomycetota; class Actinomycetes; order Mycobacteriales; family Nocardiaceae; genus Nocardia; species Nocardia sp. NPDC006630. Next base: position 705,611 of record NZ_JBEXOK010000004.1, on the reverse strand, counting down.
CCGCGCTGACCGCCGAGAACATCGCCATCGTCCGCTGGCACGACCTCGACGAGGACGAAAAGCAGCGGCTCTCCGGGTATTTCCAGGATCAGGTCTTCCCGGTGCTGACCCCGCTGGCCGTCGATCCCGCGCATCCGTTCCCGTACATCAGCGGCCTGAGTCTGAATCTCGCCGTGACGGTTAAGGATTCGGTCACCGGCGGCGAGCACTTCGCCCGCGTCAAGGTGCCCGACAATGTGGACCGCTTCGTCCGGGTGCGCCGCTCCCCCGCCATCCGCGATTCCGGTGGGGCACAGGGCGCCACGCTCGCGCCCTTCCTCCCGATGGAAGAACTGATCGCCGCGCATCTCGATCAGCTGTTCCCGGGAATGGAAGTGGTGGAACATCATTCGTTCCGCATCACCCGCAATGCCGATCTGGAGGTCGAGGAGGATCGCGACGAGGACCTGCTGCAGGCCCTGGAACGCGAGCTCGCCCGCCGCCGCTTCGGATCCCCGGTGCGGCTGGAAGTCTCGGACGATATGACCGAGCACATGCTCGATCTGCTGCTGCGCGAACTGGATGTCGATCCCGGCGATGTCATCCAGGTGCCCGGTCTGCTGGATCTGTCCTGCCTGTGGCAGGTGTACGGCGTGGACCGGCCCGGCCTCAAGGACGCGCCCTACGTGCCCGTCACCCCGCCCGCCTTCGGCGAACGGGAAACGCCCCGAAACGTTTTCGCGGCGCTGCGCGAGGGCGATGTGCTGGTGCACCACCCGTACGACTCCTTCTCCACCAGCGTGCAGCGTTTCATCGAGCAGGCGGCCGCCGATCCGCAGGTGCTCGCCATCAAGCAGACGCTGTACCGCACCTCCGGCGACTCCCCCATCGTCAATGCCCTCATCGACGCCGCCGAGGCCGGTAAGCAGGTCGTGGCGCTGGTGGAGATCAAGGCCCGCTTCGACGAGCAGGCCAACATCAAATGGGCACGCGCACTGGAGCAGGCGGGCGTGCACGTGGTGTACGGCCTCGTCGGCCTCAAGACGCACTGCAAGACCTGCCTGGTGGTGCGGCGCGAGGGCGCCACCATCCGTCGCTACTGCCACATCGGCACCGGTAATTACAATCCGAAGACCGCGCGGCTCTACGAGGACGTCGGATTGCTCACCGCCGCACCGGAGATCGGCGCGGATCTCACCGACCTGTTCAACTCGCTGACCGGGTATTCGCGAAAAGCCAACTACCGCAACCTGCTGGTGGCTCCGATCGGCGTGCGCGCCGGCATCATCGAGCGCATCGAACGTGAGGTCGAACTGGCCGCCGCGGGCGAGGCGGCGCGAATCCGGCTGAAGGCCAATGCCATCGTCGACGAGGAGATCATCGACGCGCTGTACCGCGCCTCCCAGGCCGGTGTACCGGTGCAGATCGTGGTCCGCGGCATCTGCGGACTGCGCCCCGGTGTCCCCGGCATGAGCGAGAATATCGAGGTGCGTTCGATTCTCGGCCGCTACCTGGAACATTCGCGGGTCCTGCACTTCCAGGCGCAGAACGAGTACTGGATCGGCAGCGCCGATATGATGCACCGCAATCTGGACCGGCGCGTGGAAGTGCTGGCACAGGTGAAGGATCCGAAATTGTCCGGCCGGCTGGGCGGGATGTTCGACTCGGCACTGGACGCCACCACCCGCTGCTGGGTGCTCGGGCCCGACGGCAGCTGGCAGGCCCAGCCCGATCGAGATATCGCCGGCGAAGAGATTCGCGATCACCAGGACTACCTCATGCGACTGCGACGTCCGGATCGCCCGTGAGTAAGACGAATTCACCCGCTGCCGATTTCCCGGACCCCAGGGTCAAAGCGAACATCCCGGCAGCGGGTGCGGTGCTGTGGCGCTACGCGGACGACGGGGCCGTCGAAATAGCCCTCGTACACCGGCCCAAGTACGACGACTGGTCGCTGCCCAAGGGAAAACTCGATCCCGGTGAGACCTCACTTGTCGCCGCGGTGCGGGAAGTCGCCGAGGAGACCGGGATCCGGTCCCGCCTGGGCCGCTACCTCGGGCACGTCACCTATCCCGTGACCGGCCATCGCAAGCTCAAGCGCGTCGACTACTGGGCCGCACAGATTCTCGGCGGCTCCTTCGAGTCCAATGCGGAAGTCGATGTGCTCCAGTGGCATCGGACCGACGGGCTGATGGATGCGCTGTCCTACCCCATGGATCGCCACATGGTGCGCAATTTCCTTCGGCTACCGGCGGATACGGCCACGCTGCTGCTGGTGCGCCATGCCAAGGCGGGCCGGCACGACCATTCTGACAGTGCGGACGACGAGCGGCCGCTCGAAAAGGCCGGTCGCGCACAGGCTCGCGCGCTGACGGCGAATCTGCTCGCCTTCGGCGCCGACGAAATCCATTCGGCCCCACCGCTGCGCTGTGTCCAAACCGTTACTCCGCTCGCGGAGGCCGTGGGCGTGGACATCGAGTTGGAGCCGCAGTTCTCCGAATCCGGTTATGCCGCTGCCCCGGACGCGGCCCGCAAACGCCTGCGCGACCTGGTGTCCGCACAGTCGGTGCCGGTGATCTGCAGCCAGGGCAAGGTGATTCCGGATCTGCTGCAGTGGTGGGCCGACAAGGACGGCGTCACCCTGCCGTCGGCGCGCAATCGCAAGGGCAGCGTCTGGGTGCTTTCGGTACACCAGGGCCGCCTGGTCGCGGCCGATCATATCGATCGGGCACTGACACCGGTCGACCATTCGACGCTGGGTAAATAGCGCCACGGGGATTTCGCACTATAACTGTGCGGCAATTGATGTCGGGCCCGTCAGCGCCCTATTTCGGCCGGCAAAAAGGCCCTGGGGGCCGGGTTCTCCCGCCCTCAGGGCCTTTTCGTGCGCTGTCGTGCGAAACGGCAGGGCAGGTCATGCGAAACGGCCCGGCAGTGCCGGGCCGTCTCACATGTCGTGCTGCGTCGAAAACCCGTCAGCGACGGGCTGTTCGAGCCCGTCAGCGACGGGCAGTACGCTTCGCCGCGGTCTTCTTGGCGGCCGGAGCCTTCTTCGCGGTCGTCTTCTTGGCAGCGGTGGTCTTCTTGACCGCGCTGGCCTTGACGGCAGCCTTCTTGGCCGGAGCCTTCTTGGCCGCAGTGACCTTGGCCGGAGCCTTCTTCGCAACCGTCTTGGCTGCGACTGTCTTCTTGGCCGTTGCCTTCTTGGCCGGAGCCTTGGTGGCAGCCTTCTTCGCAGTGGTCTTCGCCGGTGCCTTGGTGGCGGCCTTCTTGGCCGTCTTCTTGGCAGCGGTCTTCTTGGCGCCGGGCTTACCCGATACCGGAGCAGCCACACCACGTTTCACGGCCGGGCCGCTCGCGGTGATCTTCTGCTTGCCGGCGATGATCGCCTTGAACTGAGCACCGGGACGGAAGGCCGGCACCGAAGTCGGCTTCACCTTGACGGTTTCACCGGTGCGCGGGTTCCGAGCGACGCGAGCGGCGCGCTTACGCTGTTCGAAGACACCGAATCCCGTGATAGTGACACTCTGACCTTTGTTCACAGCACGCACGATCGTGTCGACCATCTGCTCAACTGCAGCAGTTGCCGTGCGCCTGTCAGTACCCAACTTCTCGGTCAGAACATCGATCAGTTCCGCCTTGTTCATTGAATCCTCCGCAGACTAATGGCCCGTCGTCGGACCGACTAGGTACCACGGTAAACCTTCTTTGGGCAAGAGTCTATCTGCCACACCCATTTTGATGAGAGATGGCACACGACCAGCTACCGCGTTTGGGGGCGTTCAGCTAACGCCCCCCAATGATTACGTCTGCGAAATACGGGCCGGAATGGTCCTGGGTTTCCAAGTCGGCCTTGCGTTTTCGAACTGGTCGATCTCGTCGTGGCGCCGCAGAGTGAGGCCGATGTCGTCCAGACCTTCCAGCAGGCGCCACCGTGTGTAGTCGTCAATATTGAACGGCAACACAACGGTTCCGGCCGTGACGGTGCGCGCCTCGAGGTCGGTTTCCAATTCCAGACCCGGCTGTTCCTCGAGCAACTTCCAGAGCAATTCCACATCGCTCTGAGCCATCAGCGCGGTCAGAAGCCCGTCCTTACCGGCGTTTCCGCGGAAGATGTCGGCGAAGCGCGAGGAGATCACCACCCGGAAGCCGTAGTCCTTCAGCGCCCAAACGGCATGCTCGCGTGAGGAACCGGTACCGAAATCCGGACCGGCGACCAGCACACTGCCGCGGTTGTAGGGCTCGGCGTTCAGAATGAAGTTCGGATCCGACCGCCATGCGGCGAACAGTCCGTCCTCGAAACCCGTTCGGGTAACGCGCTTCAGGTAGACGGCGGGGATGATCTGATCGGTATCGACGTTGGACCGGCGAAACGGGACACCGATCCCCTTGTGGACCTTGAAGGCTTCCATCGTGATTCTCCTGATGTCTATGTGGCCGTAGGGAGCTGAATCAGTTCAGATCCGCCGGTGAGGACAGGGTTCCGCGCACCGCGGTGGCGGCCGCGACCAGCGGCGACACCAGATGCGTTCGCGCGCCCTTGCCCTGTCGCCCTTCGAAGTTCCGGTTCGAGGTGGAAGCGCAACGCTGACCGGGCGAAAGCTGATCGGGGTTCATGCCCAGGCACATAGAGCAACCCGCCTGCCGCCATTCCGCGCCCGCCGCGGTGAAAATCTCGCCCAGGCCTTCTTTTTCCGCCTGCAAACGCACGCGCATGGAGCCCGGCACAATCAGCATGCGCACGCTCTCGGCGACCTTGCGGCCCTTCAGAACGTCGGCAACGGCGCGCAAATCCTCGATGCGGCCATTTGTGCAGGAACCCACGAAAACGGTGTCCACAGAGACATCTCGCAGCGCCATACCCGGCGTCAGGTCCATGTACTGCAGTGCTTTCTCGGCAGCCTGACGCTCGTTCTCGTCGAAGATCTGCTCCGGGTCCGGCACCGAGTCACCCAGCGGCAGGCCCTGTCCCGGGTTGGTACCCCAGGTCACGAAGGGGGTCAGCGTGGAGGCGTCGATATGCACCTCGGTATCGAAAGTCGCGCCCTCATCGGTCTTCAGCGCTTCCCAGGCCGCGACGGCGGCATCCCAGTCCGCGCCCTCGGGGGCGTGCGGGCGGCCCTTCAGGAATTCGTAGGTGATCTCGTCCGGCGCGACCATGCCGGCCCGGGCGCCCGCCTCGATCGACATGTTGCACATGGTCATCCGCGCCTCCATGGACATGGCGCGCACGGCCGCACCGCGGTACTCCAGCACATAGCCCTGGCCGCCGCCGGTGCCGATCTGCGCGATGACCGCGAGAATGACGTCCTTCGAGGTGACGCCGTCCGGCAGCGTGCCGTCGATATTGACGGCCATGGTCCGGAACGGGCGCAGCGACAAAGTCTGCGTTGCCAGCACGTGTTCCACCTCGCTGGTGCCGATACCCATTGCGAGCGCGCCGAATGCGCCGTGCGTGGAGGTGTGCGAATCACCGCAGACCACCGTGGTGCCCGGCTGGGTCAGACCCAGCTGCGGGCCGACCACGTGCACGATGCCCTGATCGAGATCGCCCATGGGGTGCAGGCGGATACCGAATTCCTCGCAGTTGCGGCGCAGGGTTTCCACCTGCAGGCGCGAGATCGGGTCGGCGATCGGCTTGTCGATATCGACGGTCGGGACATTGTGGTCCTCGGTCGCGATGGTGAGATCCGGGCGGCGCACCGGGCGGCCGGCCGCGCGCAGGCCGTCGAAGGCCTGCGGGCTGGTCACCTCGTGCACCAGATGCAGATCGATGTAGATGAGGTCCGGTTCGCGGTTCGCGCCTTCGCCGTCGCCTTGTACGACGACGTGCTGCTCCCAGACCTTCTCCGCCAGAGTGCGTGGCCGATCGGCCATAGCTCCATCACCTCTCGATAGGACATAACCCGCGCCCGGGCTGTTGACGCGGGGAGCGCGCCGCGCTGGACCGGAGGGTCCGATACCGGGGAGCCTATTTGCAATTCCCAGCATGCGAGACGCTAATATCGTTCTATGAGACAGCATAGCGGTATCGGTGTTCTGGACAAAGCCATGGCGGTCCTGCACGCCGTCGCCGAGCAACCCTGCGGCCTCAATGACCTGTGCGCCCGCACCGGCCTGCCCCGCGCCACCGCCCATCGCCTGGCCGTGGGCCTGGAGACGCATCGAATGCTGGCCCGCGACAGCCAGGGCCTGTGGCGGCCGGGCCCGGCCCTGTCGGAACTGGCTACCACCGCCAGTGATCCGCTGCTGGACGCGGCCGCGACCATCCTGCCGCGCCTGCGCGAGATCACCGGCGAGAGCGTGCAGCTCTATCGCCGGGACGGCAATGCCCGCGTCTGCGTGGCCTCCATGGAACCGGCGTCGGGGCTGCGCGACACCGTGCCGGTCGGCGCGCGCATGCCGATGACCGCCGGCTCGGCCGCCAAAGTCCTGCTGGCCTGGGCCGATCCCGAATTGCAGCGGACAGTGCTGCCGGAGGCGGTATTCGGCGAGCGCGCACTCGCCGAGGTGCGCCGCCGCGGCTGGGCGCAGAGCGCGGCCGAACGCGCCGCGGGCGTGGCCAGTGTGTCCGCGCCGGTGCGCGATGCCGGGGGCACGGTCATCGCGGCCGTCTCGGTCTCCGGACCCATCGACCGCATGGGCCGCCGGCCCGGCGCCCGCTGGGCCGCCGACCTCGTGGCGGCTGCGGACGCCCTCCACAAACGCCTCTGACGGCCTCGCACAGCCGCTTTGACGCCCCCGCCGGGAATCCGGTGGGGGCGTCGGCATTTTGAGGGTTACAGCGAAGGGCTACAGCGAGGGCTTACAGCGTGACCACTCAGTGGGATCGCCCGCCCCCGCGCACAGGGGCTGTGACCCGGCTCATACGCCGTAAATTACAGTCGGCTGATGGGAGTCAATCAACGCGCTCAGATCACGATGTCCGACCAGGAGATCGCGGAATTCCTGCAGCGCAGTCGAATCGCCACGCTCGCCACCCTCGGTCCCGCGGGCACCCCGCACCTGACCGCCATGTGGTACGGCCTGATCAACGGCGAAATCTGGTTCGAGACCAAGGCCAAATCGCAGAAGGCCGTGAATCTGCGCCGCGATCCGCGGGTAACCGTGCTGGTCGAGGCCGGCGATACCTACGACCAGCTGCGCGGGCTCTCGATCGAGGGCCACGCGGAGATCATCGAGGACGCCGATGCGCTGTTCCAGGTGGGAATCAGTGTGTGGGAGCGCTACACCGGGCCCTACAGCGAAGAGATGAAGCCGTTCGTGGATCAGATGCTGAACAAGCGCATCGCGATTCGCATCGTGCCCGAGCGCGTGCGCAGCTGGGACCACCGGAAACTCGGTATGCCCGCGATCCCGCTGGGCGGCAGCACCGCCGGCGCGCTGGACTAGTACCGACAAAAGCGAAGGGCCCCAGCCATATCGGCTGGGGCCCTTCGCGTTGTAGTCCCGACGGGATTTGAACCCGCGCTACCGCCTTGAGAGGGCGGCGTCCTAGGCCGCTAGACGACGGGACCAGGATTGTTGGTGAATTGTGTGGTGGCAGTGCCACCGAATCTCCAACTAAAAGAGAGCCGTGAAGCTCTCTCGGCTGGGGTACCAGGACTCGAACCTAGAATGGCTGTACCAGAAACAGCTGTGTTGCCAATTACACCATACCCCAATGACCCGGGCATTCGGCCTGCTCCCGGAGGAGCTTCCCGACCGCTTTGCGAGCCGAGAAGAGATTAGCAGGCCGATGCGGGTCTTATACAAATCGGCTGTTCAGAGGCCATTTTTCGGCCTCTTCGCGACCACCTTCAGGAGGCAGACCCAGCCGCCAGGGCACTGCGCAGCCGGTCCATGGACACCTGGCGGCCCAGCAGTTCCAGCGACTCGTACAGCGGCGGGCTGATGTGCGATCCGGTGACCGCCACCCGCACGGGTGCGAATGCCTTGCGCGGCTTGAGGCCGAGCTCATCGATGAGCGCCGCCTTGAGCGACTCCTCGAGTGCGGCGGCCGTCCATTCGGAAATGCCGTCCAGCGCCGTCACAGCCGCCTGTAATACCGGAACCGCATCGGGACCGAGATTCTTTTCCCGTGCCGCCGGGTCGATCTCGAACTCTTCCGCGGGAACGAACAGGAACTTCAAGAGATCCCATGAATCACCCAGAACCACGATGCGGGTCTGCACCAAATCTGCGGCTGTTGCGAAGAGCTTCTCATCGATCTCCGCGCCGATATGGCCGTTTTCGGTGAGGTACTCACGCAGTCGGTGAGCGAAATCACCCGACTCCAGCAACCGAATATGTTCGGCGTTCAGCGCATCGGCCTTCTTCTGGTCGAAACGAGCCGGGTTCGAATTAACTTTCGAGATATCGAACGCCGCCACCATCTCCGCCATGGAGAAGACGTCATGATCATCGGCGATGCTCCAGCCGAGCAGCGCCAGATAATTCAGCAAACCCTCGGGAATGAACCCGCGGTCGCGGTGATGGAAGAGATTCGACTCCGGATCACGCTTCGAGAGCTTCTTGTTGCCCTGTCCCATGACAAACGGAAGATGCCCGAACTCCGGCGTGCGCTCGGCTACACCGATACGCTGCATGGCTTCATAGAGCGCGATTTGCCGCGGCGTGGAGGACAAAAGATCCTCGCCCCGCAACACGTGGGTGATCTTCATCAGTGCGTCGTCTACGGGGTTAACCAGCGTATAGAGCGGATCGCCATTACCGCGGGTGAGCGCGAAGTCCGGAACCGTGCCGGCCCGGAAGGTGGTCTCACCGCGGACCAGGTCGTGCCAGGTGAGGTCGTGAGCGGGCATGCGCAGCCGGATGACCGCCGGTCGCCCCTCCGCCTTGTAGGCGGCAATCCGCTCGGGCGTCAGATCGCGATCGAAATTGTCATAGCCGAGTTTGGGATCGCGCCCTACCGCCTTGTGCCGGGCCTCGACTTCCTCAGGGGTGGAGAAGGATTCGTAGGCCTCCCCCGCCGCCAATAGCCGCGCCACCACATCGAGATGAATGTCACGCCGCTGTGATTGCCGGTACGGGCCGTACGGGCCGCCGACTTCCGGGCCCTCGTCCCATGTCAAGCCGAGCCAGCGCAGCGCATCCAGGATTGCCTGATAAGACTCTTCGGAATCCCGTGCGGCATCGGTGTCTTCGATACGGAAGACGAATTTGCCGCCGGTGTGGCGGGCGTACGCCCAATTGAACAGCGCGGTCCGGACCAGGCCGACATGCGGTGTGCCGGTGGGAGACGGGCAGAATCGGACCCGAACTTCAGTCATGTCTCTCTCTCGATCAGCGCTTGGCGGCAACGGGATTGGTGAGGGTGCCGATGCCCTCGACGGTCACCGACACGTTCTGACCGGCCTGGATCGGGCCGACGCCCTCGGGGGTGCCGGTGAGGATGACATCGCCGGGCAGCAGCGTCATCACGGTGGTCACCCATTCGATCAGCTTCGGAATATCGTGCAGCAGAAGTGAAGTGCGGCTGCGCTGTTTGACCTCGCCGTCGAGCTCGGTGACGATCTCCAGATCCGAAGCGTCCAGCGAGGTCTCGATCCACGGGCCGAGCGGGCAGAAGGTGTCGTAGCCCTTGGCGCGGGTCCACTGGCCGTCGTGGCGCTGCTGATCACGCGCGGTGACATCGTTGGCGACCGTGTAACCGAGGATCACCTCGTGCGCGCGGGCGGCGGGCACATCCTTGCAGGGACGGCCGATGACGATGGCCAGCTCGCCCTCGTAGTCCACCTGAGAGGAGCTGGGCGGCAACATGATCGGCACGTTCGGGCCGATGATGGAGGTATTCGGCTTCATGAAGATGACCGGATCGGCCGGGGCCGGTCCGCCCATTTCGGCGGCGTGCGCCGCGTAGTTCTTGCCGATGCAGATCACCTTGCTGGCAAGAATCGGCGCGAGCAGCCGCACGTCCGCGAGCGGCCAGCTGCGGCCGGTGAACGTCGGATTGCCGAACGGATGTTCGGCGATCTCGCGGACCACGGCGTCACCGCCGTCTCCTTCGATACTGACGAAAGCGACCCCATCTGGGCTGGCAACTCGACCTAGGCGCATGGCTGGCATCCTATCGACCGGCTTCCACCTGCCCGAACGCGCCCGACCGCGGGGCGCGAGGGGCGGCAGGCACGGTGCCGGGCGTCCCATCGGACAGCACGCCGAGCGGGTGCGGCATTCGTCCCCGCATCACCCCGCCGAATATGTGGAAAGCCCTTGTACGCAAGACAACTCGGGCACGAATCAGACCACCGCGGATACCCGAAGCGGGTGTGAGCAAACAGACAGCTCCCCTCGGAAGTAGTCCTGCGCCTCAGATGTACCGTATGATCCGATTTCAAAGAGTAGGAATCGCGTTCCATATACTGAGACACGAGGTGAATACCATGACCACCGTGACACACAACGGATCGGCCAAACGGTGGCGCATGCTGGGCCTCGGCGTCTTCGCGCAGGGCTCGAGCGCGGTTTTCATCAATGGCACGCCATTCCTGCTGCCCGCCTTGACCGATCGCGGTTTGTCACTGGCCACCGCGGGCCTGCTGGTCGCCATGCCCACGCTGGGCCTGGTGTGCACGCTGATCGCGTGGGGATACGTGGTCGACCGCATCGGTGAGCACAAGGTGCTGGTCGCCGGTCCCGCGCTGATGCTGATCGCGGGCGTTGCCGCCGCCACCGTCACGAACTACGTCGCGCTGGGCGCGCTGCTGTTCCTCGGCGGTATGGGCGCAGCCAGCACGAACGGCGCCAGTGGCCGGGTCATCGTGGGCTGGTTCGCGAAGGATCAGCGCGGCTTGGCCATGGGCATCCGGCAGACCGCACAGCCACTGGGCGTCGCCATCGGCGCACTGACCATTCCGGCCGTCGCTGCGGCACACGGCTTCTCGACCGCCATCCTGGTGCCCGCGGTGATGGCGGGGGTCGCCGCCGTCGCCTGCCTGTTCGGCATCATCGACCCGCCCCGGCCCGAATCCACCGGGGACACAGGCCGTCCCGTGAATCCCTATCGCGGCGATTCCACGCTGTGGCGCATTCACGCCGTCTCGGTGCTGCTGTGCATTCCGCAGGCCGCCCTGTGGACCTTCGCGCTGCTGTGGCTGCATCGCGATGTCGGCTGGTCGCTGGCGGCGGCCGGGGTGCTGGTCACCCTGACCCAAATCCTGGGCGCGGGAGGGCGTATCGGCGCGGGCATCTGGTCCGATCGGGTCGCGAGCCGGCTGGGCCCGCTGCGCACCGTGGCCATCGCGGCCGCAATCTCCATGGCCGCCTTGGCCTTAGCGTCCTGGGCGCAGTGGTGGTGGGCCGCCATCCCGATTCTGGTGGCCGCCTCGGTCATCACCGTCACCGATAACGGCCTGGCCTTCACGGCGGTGGCCGAGATCGCGGGCCCGTACTGGTCCGGCCGTGGCCTGGGCATCCAGAACACGGGTCAGAATCTGGCCATGGCCGCGGTCGCCCCGGCCTTCGGCGCGCTCATCACCGCCTCCGGTTTCTCGATCACCTACCTGCTGGCGGCGGTGGTCGCGGCGGCCGCAGTCCCCTTGGTGCCCAGGGAATCCCGCTGAGCAGAACGAACCGCAGATATCCGGCAAATCCGGAAGAGCTGCACCCGTTACGTTTTCGCATCCGAATGCATGAATGCGATATGTCTCACTGCCCCAGTTGGTTTCGATGATCGACAGTCCGAATCGCCCTGTTAGTACCGTACTCGGCGGTAATTACGGTGTGCACCTCGGTGATTGAGCGGCCTTCCCGGCGGCCTCACACGACAGCGGCCCCGCATCCCGGAAGGGGTGCGGGGCCGCTGAACGTTGCAGCCGAAACGTCGAATCAGAGTGCGGCGGCGATGCGGTCGCCGACCTCCACGGTCGAGGCTGGGGCGGTGCGCGAGGCCAGATCCTTGGCGACGGCGGCCTCGATGCGGGCGGCCTCCTCGGTCTTGCCCAGGTGGTTCAGCAGCAGCGAGACCGACAGGATGGCGGCGGTCGGGTCGGCCTTGGACTGGCCCGCGATATCCGGGGCGCTGCCGTGCACCGGCTCGAACATCGACGGATTGGCTCCCGAGGCGTCGATATTGCCGGACGCGGCCAGGCCGATGCCGCCGGAAACCGCGGCGGCGAGGTCGGTGATGATGTCGCCGAACAGGTTGTCGGTGACGATCACGTCGAAACGGCCCGGATCGGTGACCATGTGAATGGTCGCGGCATCGATGTGCTGGTAAGCGGTTTCGATGTCCGGGTACTCGGTGGCGACCTCATTGACGGTGCGCGTCCACAGCGAACCGGCGAAGGACAGCACATTGTTCTTGTGCACCAGGGTCAGGTGCTTGCGACGCTGACGCGCGGTCTCGAAGGCGTAGCGCACCACGCGCTCGACACCGAAACGGGTATTGGTGCTGACCTCGGTGGCGACCTCGTGCGGGGTGTTCACGCGAATCGCGCCGCCGGTACCGGTGTACGGACCCTCGGTGCCTTCGCGGACGACCACGAAGTCGATAGCGGGGTTGCCGCTCAGCGGGCTGGTGACCCCCGGGTACAACTTGGACGGACGCAGGTTCACATGGTGATCGAGCTCGAAGCGGGTGCGCAGCAGCAGACCGCGCTCGAGCAGACCGCTCTGCACCGAGGGATCGCCGATCGCGCCGAGCAGGATCGCGTCGTGCTGCTTCAGCTCCGGCAGCACATTGTCCGGCAGGATCTCGCCGGTCGCATGGAACCGCTTGGCGCCCAGGTCGTATTCGGTCTTCTCCACACCGGGGACCACCACATCGAGCACCTTGAGTGCCTCGGCAATGACCTCGGGACCGATTCCGTCGCCCGGGATGACAGCGAGTTTCATGAAACATTGCTCCGTTCGAATATGCGCCCGTGACACTTTCCGCGGCTCGCTAGGAGCCCGCCCGCCACGATAGCGGGTACTCCCACAACCCCTGTCACCAGGGCGAACCGCTCTCAGCTACTGGGACGGCAGGATTCCGGCGAGCGTGCACTGCTGCTGCACCCGCACGGCGGCGGCATCCTGCTTCGCATACTCGGCCCGGCACCAGGCGAGCGCCTGAGCACCGCAGGCCCGCTGCTGCTGACCGCCCATCGGACCGGCCGACTGCACTGTGACACAACCATTCTCGGAACGGCTGTAATCGGGCGAACGATCCAGCAGCACCCACATCAGCACCCCCACCGCAAGAACCACGGTCACGACCGCGGTACCGATCAGCATCCTGCGGCGCTCACGCGGTGAGAGCGGGTCCGTAGGCGGTGTCTTCCCTCGCATTCATCAATGATCCGAGGAAACCCCGCTCTTCGCGCCGACACGGCGAAATCGGCGGCACACAGCACTGCGTCCCCTCCCATTGCAATGGGAGGGGACGCAGTGGCAACGGCGACAACTGATTTCGCGAGGCCCGGTTAACTCCCCGGGCACCCCCAAAATCGGTTCGGCACCCGACCGCCGGCACGCCTGCGCAACCGGCAACGGCTCTCAGCCGGGCGCTGAAGGTCCGGGGAGGCGGGCTAGCTCAGGTCGACCTGGGCGACCTTCGCGGCGCCGACGGCCTCGGCGATCGCGGCCTGGACGTCCGCGGGGACCTCCTTGTTCACGCGCAGGACGACGGTGGCGCCGTCCTGATCGAGGTCCTGGGTCAGCTGCGCGGCCAGGATGTCGATGCCGGCCTCACCGAGCTTGGTGGCGAGACGGCCGAGCTGGCCCGGCTTGTCGTCGTACGCCAGCACGGCCAGGTTCAGGCCCTCGGCGCGCATATCGTAATTGCGGCCGTTGATGTTCACGATCTTCTGGACCTGGTGCGGCTCGGTCAGGGTGCCGGCCACATTCAGGGTGCTGCCGTCGCCGAACACGGCGCGCAGATCGACCAGGCTGCGGTGGGTGGGGCTCTCCGACACGGTGGTGACGGTGGCCTCGAGGCCGCGCTCCTTGGCCAGCGACGGGGCGTTGACGAAGGTCACCGAATCTTCGATGAGGGCCGAGAAGACGCCGCGCAGGGCCGAAAGCTCCAGCACCGCAACATCATTGGCAGTGAGCTCACCGCGCACCTGAACCTCGAGGCTGACCGGCAGCTCGGAGGCGAGCGCGCCCAGCAGCGCGCCCTGCTTGCGGACGATCTCCAGCCACGGGGCGACCTCTTCGGTCACCGAACCGCCGGTGACGTTCACGGCGCCGGGCACGAACTCACCCGCGAGGGCCAGCTGCACGGACTTGGCGACATCGGTGCCGGCGCGATCCTGCGCCTCGGAGGTGGAGGCGCCCAGGTGCGGGGTCACCACAACCTGCGGCAGCTCGAAAAGCGGGCTGTCGGTGCAGGGTTCGGTCTCGAACACGTCCAGACCGGCAGCGCGCACGTGGCCGGAGGTGATGGCGTCGGCGAGCGCCTGCTCATCGATCAGACCGCCACGGGCGGCATTGACGATGATGACGCCCTTCTTGGTCTTGGCCAGCGTCTCCGCGTTCAGCATGCCCTTGGTCTCGGGCGTCTTCGGCAGGTGGATGGAGATGAAGTCGGCGCGCTCGAGCACCTCGTCCAGGGTCAGCAGTTCGATGCCGAGCTGGGCGGCGCGGGCCGGCGAGGTGTAGGGGTCGTACGCGACGATCTTGGTCTCGAAGGCGGCGAGGCGCTGCGCGAACAGCTGGCCGATGCGGCCCAGGCCGATGACGCCGACGGTCTTGCCGAAGATCTCGACACCGTTGAACTTGCTGCGCTGCCAGGTGTGCTCGCGCAGCGTGGCGTCGGCGGCCGGAATCTGGCGCGCGGCGGCCAGCAGCAGCGTGACGGCGTGCTCGGCAGCGGTGTGGATATTCGAGGTGGGGGCGTTTACGACCATGACGCCACGCTCGGTGGCGGCCGGCACATCGACATTGTCGAGGCCGACGCCCGCGCGGGCGACGATCTTCAGGTTCTTGCCGGCCTCGAGCACCTCGGCATCGACGGTGGTGGCGGAACGCACCAGCAGCGCATCGGCCTCGGGCACAGCGGCGAGCAGCTCGGGGCGGTTGGGTCCATCGACCCAACGAACCTCGACGCCGTCACCGAGTGCGTCGACGGTCGACTGGGCGAGCTTGTCGGCGATCAGAACTACAGGACGGCCTGCTTGGCTCACTGTGGGGTACTCCTGCGGGAAAGGGATCCGGGATTTACGGGCGCAAGCTTAGTGGGCGAGGTTTACACACGGAAAGCCGGTCTCGGAACGACTCCGAGACCGGCTCACCAGGTGTGA
The DNA here is from genome assembly GCF_040611495.1 of Nocardia sp. NPDC006630. Classification (NCBI taxonomy): domain Bacteria; kingdom Bacillati; phylum Actinomycetota; class Actinomycetes; order Mycobacteriales; family Nocardiaceae; genus Nocardia; species Nocardia sp. NPDC006630. The sequence continues at coordinate 690,405 of NZ_JBEXOK010000004.1, read as the reverse complement.
TCAGGCTGCCGCTTCCTCCGCCGACAGCATGATCTCGACCACAGCGCCGTAGGCGGTGGTCCAGGTCTGCGCCAACTCGGGAGTCCACTGCTCGCCGAGGAAATGCTCGAGGGTGGCCAGCAGTGAGGCCCCGGCCACCGGGTAGTGCTCTGCCACCACGCCGAGCTGCGCGTGCCGCTGGCCCAGCTGCTGTACGAAAGACGGGTCGGCGGCGAGGGTTTCGACATTGGTCACGATCGCGCCGAGTCCGGCCAGGAACCGATCGCGCTGTTCGCTCATATCTTCGGCGAACATGCCCCGCACCTCGGGGTGACTCTCGAACAGGTGCGCATAGAAATACGCCACCGCCTCGGGACCGACCTCACCGACCTGGCTCCAACTCGACTGCAACGCTTCGATATTCATCGTGGTATCCCCCACTTCCCTTTCCTGCGTGATCAATTTCCCCGGCGCCGTCGGCGACTCCGGGCATGGGCAGTAGTGCGAGCTTGTCGACCTCGACGGAGAGCGTCATGATCATGGCCTGCAATTGGCTGCGCAGCAGTCCGGAATAGGCGCGCAGCTGTTCGTACCGCTGATCCTCGGCGGCCTGATCGGCGTACCGATTGGCGACGCCTGATCCGGATACCCTTGCCTGGTACAGCATTTCGCGATGCTGCTCGCGCGCGACCCGCATCAGATCGCGGGCATGCTCCTCGGCCTGGCCGATAATGGAGTCCGCGGAGAGCTGCGCGCGATTCAGGATATCGACGGCCTGAGCACTGATTCCCTGTGCGTCCTTGGCCATCTCGTCCTGCAGCCGCGAAATCTCCCAATTGGCATTGGACAGCTGCCGCTGCAGTTCGGCCTTCTCCCCCGCGGAGGACATGGTCTGCATTTGTCCCTGCAGCACATCGCATTTCGCGGACAGCTGCCGATTCTCCCGCTGCAGCCGCACCAGTTCTTCGGAATTGCTGGTGAGTGTCAGCAGACCGTTCTCACGAGCCAATCGCATCACGGTCGCGCGCACGTGGGTGAGGAACAGGTCCACATCGTCCGCGTCGTATCCCCGGCGTCCCAGCCGGGCGCCGCGGAACCGGACGGATTGAATGTCTTCGGGTGTCACATCCATTGGCCAACCTTGTCGAAGCTGGGCTGCGCGTCGGCCGAACCGGCGGCGTGGTCGGACGCCGGCGCTTGGCCGAACGTCTCGAATCTGATGGCGTGCCGCGGCATTCCGGCGCCGGTGAGCGCGGAAACGGTGGCGGCAACCATGGTCGGCGAACCGCAGACGAGTGCGGTGGCGCCGGTCAGGTCGCGACCGCGCGCGGCCACCGCGCCGACCGTGCCCTGTACGCCGTGGAATCCGGGGTCTTCGGAGACCACCGGGGTGTAGGTGAACCACGGCTGCTCGGTGCGGGCCGTCAATGCCTCGTGGTCGTAGAGATTCCAGGAGGTGCGCACACCGTGGAACAGGTGCACGCGCGGCGCGTAACCACCGCGCCCGACTTCCGCACCGACCCGATCGAGCACCGCCCGCAGTGGGGCGAGCCCGGATCCGCCCGCGATGAGCAGCAGATTGTCGACCGCCTGCGGCGGGATGACGAATGCGGTGCCGACCGGCGAACCCAGCCGGATGCGATCACCCGGCCGCACGGAGCGCGCGAAGGTCGCGCTCACCTCACCGCCGTCGACGACCTGTACGTGGATATCGAAGGTGCCGTCCGCGCGCGGCGCATTGGCGGGTGAGAAATAACGCCACAGCCGCGGGCGCTGCGGAATCTCGATGGCGAGCGACTGCCCCGCCTGGAAAGCGTAGGGCTGCAACGGCCGCACGGTGTGCACGGTGACGTCGATGCTGCGCTTCTCGGTGGCGACGATATCCGCCTCCCACCACGCGGGCTGACCGTCGACCTGTTCGGCCTGCTCGGCCGCGGCGATCATGATTCCGGCGACGGCCTGATAGGCGGCGGTCCAGGTCTGCGCGAGTTCATCGGTCCACCGCGGACCGTGGAAGTGGGCCAGGGTGGCCAGCAGCGATCCCCCGGCCGCCGGATAGTGCGCGGCAACCGCACCGAAGCGGCGATGATCGCGGCCCAGCTGGGCGACGAATTCCGGATCGGCGGCAAGGGTTTCGACATTGCTGACAATGCGCCCGAGCGCGGCGAAGAACTTGCTGCGCTGGGTGGTCATCCGGATCGGGAACATGTCCCGGACCTCGGGATGCGCGAGAAACAGGTGCGCATAGAAGTATTGGATGGCTTCGTCACCGGCACGTTCGACGAGGCGCCAACTGGCCTTCAGCGCATCGACATTCATCGATGCCGCTTCGGCCGAGGCCCGTCGCACGGCGACAGATCCTGAATCATCAACACTCCACACTTCCCGGGGCACGGCCGATAGCTGCTGTCCGCGCTATCGCTTGCCCTGGACGACCGTCCGAACATCGGTCAACCTAGGGCATGGTGTGAGCGCTGTCGAAACGAGCGAAAACCCGCTCCTACCAGCAATTCATCCGCAATCCAGGGGTGCTGCGACGGGGGCCACAGATCGCCGCGAGCAGGCATACATCGGTGTGGAATTGCCTTTTAATACAGACAAAGGCCGACCTCAGGGCTGCGAAACCCGAGGTCGGCCTTTTAGCTGTGAGACGGCGGAATTACGCGCCGAAAGAGCCGGTGAACAGCGTGTTCAGGATGCCGTGCAGCGCGGCGGAGCCGGTGCTGAGCAGGCCGTCGAGAGCAGCGGAACCGGTGTCGATGATAACGGGGATCATGGAATAACCTCTCGTGAATCTCAAATTAACTTCGAACGCTGACCATATCGGCGGCCATTTCACGCCCGTTACGGGGGATAAGCAGTATGTGATGGGGGTCACTGATCAACTGGTCGGTGGTCCAGATCACATGTGCGGCGAATTCTCGCCTATAACGGGCAAATCACGCCCCTATTTCCGGGGGCATGACGGCCCCGAAACCCCGTGGACCAGCGGGGCTTCCGCCGCTACCGTCACCGTCCATGACCTTGCGCTCGATCCCCTCCTCCATGGACCCGGCAGTGGTCGCGACGATCGACGGCGAACTGGCCCGGATCGAGCGCGAACACCGCGTCACCGTGCGGCTCGCCATCGAAAGTGGCAGTCGGGCCTGGGGTTTCCCGTCTCCCGACTCCGACTACGACTGCCGGTTCGTCTACGTCGGTCACCTGGACGACTACCTGACGCCCTGGCCGGGCCGCGATGTCATCGAGACCCCGCTGATCGGCCTGCTGGACGTCAACGGCTGGGATCTGATGAAGGCGCTGCGTCTGCTGGTGCGCGGGAACGCGGTCCTGATCGAATGGGTCATGTCGCCCATCGTGTACAGCGGAGATCCGCAATTCCTCACGGAATTGCGCGAACTCGCGGGCGCTGTCGCCGACCGCGATCGGGTCGCGCGGCACTATCTGCACCTGGGCGGACGGCAGTGGCGACTATTCGACGAGAGCCGGTCGCTGAAGAAGGTGTTCTATTCGCTGCGCCCGGCCATGGCATTGCGCTGGCTGCACGAACACCCCGATAAAGCAGTGGCGCCGATGCATTTGCCAACCCTGCTCGACGAATGCGAATTGCCAACCGAATTCGTCGAATCGGTTGCCGAACTGACGGAGTTGAAATCGCGCACTCGCGAAATGGGGAGCGGAGGTATCCCGGCGCCGATCGCCGAGTTCATCGCCGCCGAGTTCGAGCGGGCCGCGGCGGAGTTCACCGGGAACGAGCCGGCATACCGCGAGCGCGCTCAGGCGCTGGCCGCCGACTTCTTCAGAAGCCAGCTGCTGCGATGACCCGCACGATCACGGCCTCGGGCCCCGGCTTGGTCCGGCGCACCTCGAACTCGACCCGCTGACCCTCCAGCAGTGAGCGGAAACCAGCACCTTCGACGGCGGTGTACTCCACGAACACATCGGGACCACCGTCGTCGGGGCTGATGAAGCCGAAGCCCTTCTCGCTGTCGAACCATTTCACAGTGCCGTGCACCAATATCCCCAAACCTTCTCGACCGCCGGGACAACCTGGGCGACGTCCCCACGCGCGCCGCGGTCCATGGTGTCACGGCAACCATCGCGGCGTGCACCCACCCGCGCGGGAGCGGGCTATCCGGCGCGGGCGGTGCCGTTTTCTTCGTCGGATCCGCGCATGGAGTAGACGCGGTCGAGGAAGTCACGGTGCGCGCGCAGGGTGGCGTCCAGGAGTTCGCGCCAGGTGCGGCGGTCGACTCGCTGGTCGCTCATCAGCGACGAGAGCGCGGCGGGGCCGAGCCTGTCGATGTGATCCACAATGAAAGTCAGTCTGCGGCGCGGGAATTGGGCGCCGATGCGCGGATTCTCGTCGAGGAAGCGGTCCAGTTCGTAGAGATAGTTGACGGCGCGGTTGTACTCCTCATCGGTGAGGTGATAGTCCATGCGCTTGATCTCCACGATCCAGAGTTCGCCCGAATCGTGCAGCAGCACAAAATCCGGTTCGCGCCGCTCACTGCCGATGGCGGAGGTGAGCAGTGTGGTCCCGAATTTCTGTGCGTACCAGCGTTCGAAACTGGCGCGGACGCGTTTGAGCGATTCGTTCATGCCCAGTGGCGTCCACTCCGGCGCGAGCAGCCAGGGCGCGCGTTCGATCAGCTCTTGGAAGGGGCGTTCCAGCGAGCGGCGGTCGTCGATGAGCGCGCTGAGCCGCTCGACCACGGCGACACGTTCACTGGCGATCTGACCGAGCGAGTAGACCTCGGCGACCCGAGCCCGTTCGAACAGTGCCACAACAACATCCATCTCCGGTTCGACGTCCTCCGCGATCTCCCTGAGCGTTTCCAGGAGACTGCGCTGCGGACCCAGAGACAATGCCAGGCGCACCATATTCTCGATATGCGCCGGATCGTCGAGCGAGGCACGATCCTTGTGCGTCACCAGGATTCGCGCGGCCTCGATCACCGAATCGCGAAACTGCCTGTCCCCCGGCGCGATCGCCTCCAGCGTCTCGCGAATGCGGGAGCGTTCGACGAACTCCTCCCAGACCCGGCGGCGAATGGATTTCTCACCGACCCGGCCGATCTCCTTGATCAGGGCCTGACCCCACTGCGCGAGCGCCTCACCGCGCGGAGAGTTCCACATAATGTCCTGGCGGTCGGAGCGAACCAGGTCCTCCTCATCGTCGAGCCAGTCCACATGCACGGCTCCGACGAGATAGGAGCGCAGTTTGAACTCACCGGTGAATCCGGCGGGAATGCCGAAATCCCGTGTCTGGGCGACGATCTTGCCGCGCGCGTAAATGCGCACGCCCGCCATCGCCTCATCGCGGTACGGCTGTTTGGAGTACGCGATCCAGCCGCTGACCGGTAAGAACTTGTGCCCGAAGCGCACCGGCACCCGGCTCAGATCGATGCGGGTGTCCTCCATGACGTCGATCGGCAGATCACTGAGCGTGAAGCTCTCCTGTCCGAGGCAATTGCGGACCTCCACCCGCCAGTCCGAGCGCTCGATGCCGAAGCGTGAGGCCAGCTGCCGACTGAGCTCGGTGCCACTGTTCACCCTCTTGCGGAAGAAGTTTCGCAGAATGACGGTGGTCCCGCGCTTACTCATGAAGGAGCCGTCCAGCGGACCCGGCTGCGGGTAGTAGTCGCGCTCGGTGTCCGAGAGCATCTCGCCGAGATCCATCACCAGATGCGATACCGGCCAGCCCAGGGCCGTGTGATCGTCCGGATGACTGCCCGCGGTGATCACCTCGATGGTGCTGCAGATGCCGAAGGCCGCGAGCTTCCCGATTCCCTTGCGCCCCATGACCGGCCGCCGCCGCTCCCGCGACAGATCGGACCCGGTGCGAATGCGCCGATCCGAGCCGACCATCAGATAGTGCGCATTGATCTCGTCGGTGGTCATGCCGTGCCCGTTGTCGGACACCACGATCTCGTAGGCGGGTTCGTCCGCGGCCCGGACGGTGCCGGCCAGCGTGACGCCCCACGGTAGTGACACCTCCACCTCGGTGGCATCGGCATCGTAGGAGTTGGCGATGAGCTCGGCGAGCACCGCCGAAACCCGGTCGTAGAGCCGGATTCCGAGCTTGTCGATGGCAAGCCTGCTGATCCGCATCGTGTATTTGTGGTCGCCGCATTCCTGCGTGGCCGCATGCACGTCCGTGTACATGGTGGGCCCCCAATTGCCCTCTCGATAGCCTCCGTTCAGCTACCACTGATATCGATGCAACGCCACGCGATTAACAAAGGGCTGAACATTCACCTACCAGTTAGTCACGTTCGCGTTCCGACATTCACCGACCGGTTGCCCATTGCAACGGCAAGGTCTCGGCAACCGATTACGCGCCCGAATCGTGCTCCGGCGCACACTGAACCGTTGCCTCCGAGGCACCTCACGATCTCCTCATACTCGGGTGAGCACTATGCGTGGATGACCTCAACGCTCGCCATGTCACCGACGGAGTCGGCCGCACCTGCGGCATCACGGCTGGTGGCTCTCGATGTCGCGCGCGGGCTGGCGGTGCTCGGCATGATCGTGGCCCATGTCGGCGTGACCCGAGATCTGGCATGGGCCGATCCGGGCAGCTGGCTGTCGATTGCGAACGGGCGCTCTTCGATACTGTTCGCCACGCTCGCGGGGATGTCCCTCGCCTTGATGAGCGGGCGGGAACGACCACCGGCCGGGCAGTAGCTGGTGACGGTGCGACTGCGAATCCTGTTGCGCGCCTTGCTATTGTTCGCTATCGGCGGACTGCTGACCGCACTCGGCACCGATGTCTCGGTGATTCTGCAGACCTATGCGCTGCTGTTCGCGTGCAGTCTGCCGTTCCTGACGTGGACGCCGCGCAGGCTGCTGCTCCTGGCCGCGGGGTGGGCGGTTGTCGTGCCTGCATTGACCGTCTGGCTGGTGCAGGTGATTCCGGGTGGTTGCGATGGTTCTGCCGAAACCTGTTCCGGCGCACAGATAACCGATCTTGCCGTGCTCGGCGACTACCCCGGTGTGGTGTGGATGACCTTCGCCCTCGTCGGGCTTGCTCTGGGCCGCAGCGATCTCGGCTCCACGGCGGTGCGCGTTCGAATGCTTGCGGCCGGCATCGCGCTCATGCTGCTCGGCTACGGCGGTGCTTGGCTGGCGAGCGGTACGGGTGATGTCTCAACGTCGGATTGGGCGCAACTCCTCACAGCCGAACCGCATTCGGGGTCGACCTTCGAAATCGCCGGGTCACTCGGATTCGGTCTGGCGGTGCTCGGAGTGCTGCTGTTCACCGTGGATCGCTTGCGGCCGTTGCTGTTTCCGATCGCGGCGGTGGGTTCCATCCCGCTCACCGCCTATGCGGCGCATATCGTAGCCATCTGGGCCCTGGGCGATTCCGTGCCGGAGTCCGACGGCAATGCGCTGCTGGCCGTCTTCCTGGTGCTCACGGTCGCGGCGGCGACGATCTGGGTCTCGACCTTCGGCCGGGGGCCACTCGAACGCCTGGTCACGGGGATCAGCATGCGGGCGGTGCGGTCGAGGTAGGTGACAGAGCTGTCCGAGACGGGAAGAATGCGGTCGGCGGGCACTCCGCCCTGTCGAGAAGTGAGGAATACGGGTGGCGAACAATCCCATTACTCGGGGCCTGAGCGGGCTCACCGCACGGTTTGCCGCCCCCGACCTGCCCCCGCCCACCCTGGCCGACACCATCACCGCCCGGCAGCGCTTCTTCGGCGCCGACGCGGTGGATCCCGAGACCGGTGCGGTGCGCGCCGATCAGGCGATCCTCACCTGGTTCGGCTGCGCGAGTTTCGCGGTCGCGCTGGGCGGCACGGTCTTCCTGCTGGATGCGTGGGTGCCGCGTGGCGCCACCTCCGGCTATGTGCCGACCACCCCTGCGGAGGTCGCGGCGCTGCGTCCGGCCGCAATCTTCATCGGCCACGGGCATTTCGACCATGCGGCGGATGCCGGGCCGATCACACAGGCCAGTAGTGCGGTGCTGTACGGGACGACGGAGCACTGCGCCACGGCACGCAGTCAGATCAACTCGGCTGAATTCGAGTGCGTGGAACTGGGTTCCGAGTCCTCGAAGCCGGGTGATCGCTACGATTTCGAACTCGCCGAGGGACTTTCGGTGACAGCGGTTCGGCACATTCATTCGGCCCGCACCGCGCGGCACGAGGGCCCCGATGCCTGTGCGCGCGTGATACCGGCGCCCGGTGTCGTCGATATGCTCAGGTACCCAACAACTCTCACCGATGCCGCACAGCTGGCACGACGGCTCGGCGATCGGGAGGGCGGGGTGCTGCTCTACCAGTTCCGCGCCGAAAGCTTCACTCTCACATGGCACGACTCGTCCGGTCCGCTGCTGGACAACGCTCCGGGAGTGCTGGAGGTGCTGCGCACGCTGCCCGCGTCCGATGTACATGTCGGCGCGGTGCAGGGCTACAACCAGTTCACCAATGGGCTGCGCGATCCGCGCAGTTATATCGAAGCGCTGCGCCCGAAGGTGTTCGTGCCCAACCATCATGACAATTGGTTCCCGCTGATCACCGCGCGTGGTACGGCATTCCGCACGCCGCTGGAAGCCGAGCTGGCGCGTATTCCGGACGGGCCGGAGCTGCGGATGCTGCTCGACCCCGACGACTATGTCGCACCGGGCCGGTTGGCGTTCGAGCTCGGCGGGTAATCAGCGGAAGCGCAGCACCATCGTCACGCTGGTGCTGCCGGCCGGGTTCGTATGCGCGGAGCTCGGCACGGCGGCGAATCCCAGCCGCTCGTAGAGCCGCAGGGCCGGATTCTCTTCTCGCACACTCAGACTCACCGCGTCATACAGCGGTCGGGCAGCATCGAGCAGCGCGGTGAGCAGTGCCGTGCCCAACCCCGTGCCGCGCATTCCGGGCACGACCCCGATGGCCAGTTCCGGTGTGCCATCGTCCACGTATCCGTACGCGGCATTGTCCCCGGTGAAAAGTCGCAGCCATGCAGCTCCTCGCGGCACCCCGTCCTCCTCGCCGATAACGCCGAGATCGCCTGCGGCGCCCCATCCTTCGACGTAATGCGCGAGTGACGGCACCGCCCGCAATTCATCGGGCGACACCCGCCCCTGCTCATGGGAGTACGAGGCCTCGAAGAGCATCGACCACAGGAACTTCTCGTCCGCCGCTTCGGCCGGACGCACAACCACGCTGGACACCGCAGCGACTATACGGTTCCGGCCAGCATTCCCGGCCCCGCCTCCGGCGTGACCTCACGGGCGGTGATCTCGGCGGCGCAGTGATCGCACGTCAGCTGCACATGCGCCTCGCCACTGCAATCGCGATGCCGGTAGTGCACCGGCGGGCCGCCCGGGGCCATATAGTCGTCGCCCCAATCCTTGAAGGCCATCAGGATCGGGTACACGTCATGCCCCTTGGGCGTGAGCCGGTACTCCTCGTACGCACCGATCGCGGCCGGCTGCTTGACCAGAATCCCGTGCTCGACCAGGCGATCGAGCCGATCCTGCAACCGGCTGCGGGATATTCCGAGGTAGGCCTGAAACCCGTTGAACCGCCGCACTCCGGAGAAGGCCGCCTTCATGACCAGCAGAGTCCACCGGTCGCCGAGTACGACCAGCGACCGCGTGATCGAACAGGGTTCGTCGGCCAACTCCTCGTATCGCATCTTCCAATTGTACTCAACTGGTCTTAATATGAGACCAAGTTGCACCGGTCTCGAAAAGAGACCAGATCCGAAGGGGATTCCATGACGAACCGCGCCGCCACCACCGACCCGGCCCAGACCGACCGCTACACCACCCTGCAATCACTCCTCGACGACCGCCATACCTGCCGCGCCTTCAGCCCCGACCCGGTCCCCCGCGCCACCATCGAGCAGATCCTCACCCTGGCGCAGCGCACCCCCTCCTGGTGCAACACCCAACCGTGGCAGCTCACCATCACCGAAGCCGATTCCACCGACCGATTCCGCAAAGCCCTGCTCGCCCACATCAACGGCACCCCAACACAATCCGACCTCCCCTTCCCCGCCGCCTACAACGGCGTCTTCCGCGACCGCCGCCGCGAATGCGGCGCAGCCTTGTACACCGCGGTCGGCGTACCCCGCGGCGACCACGAAGGCTCCATGCGCCAAATGGTCCGCAACTTCGAACTTTTCGACGCCCCCCACGTAGCCATCCTCACCACCGAAGCCGACCTGGGCATCTACGGCGCCGTCGACTGCGGCCTCTACCTCACCTCCTTCCTCCTAGCAGCCCAAAGCCTCGGCATTGCCACCGCCCCCCAAGCCGCCCTGGCCTCCTACTCCCCCTTCCTCCACGAGTACTTCGACATCCCGGAGCACCGCCAAGTCATCGCCGGCATCTCCTTCGGCTACGCGGACCCCGACCACGCCGTCAACGGATTCCGCACCACCCGTGAGGATCTCGATAACGTCGTCACTTGGCACTGATCCGTGGCCATCTGCCACCGATTCCTCTCCGGACCGAGAGCGGGCGCGTTAACCTACACATGTGTCGGTTAGCCAAGATCCAGTCCGCCGCCTGAAAGGCCACGAGCGCCGCGCCCTGATCCTGGAAGCCGCCCGAACCCTGTTGTCCGCGAACGGCTACGACGCAATCTCCATGCGCGACATAGCCGTTTCCGCCGGCGTCACCCGCCCAGTCCTCTACGACCACTTCGCTTCGAAAAAGGCACTCGTCCTAGACCTGCTCACCGCAGAGACCGAGGCCCTGATAGCCCGCATCACCGTCGCCGTCCGCACCGATGCCGGCCCGCCCGACCGCATGTCCGCAGCACTGCGCGCATATTTCGAGTTCATGATCGACCGCCCCCTGACCTCCCGCCTGATCCTCACCCCCGCAACGGATCCGGACGTAGCCGAGGTGAGCGCCCACCTGCGCGAACTGGCCGAACAGGGCGTACGAACCCTCCTGGCACTCGAACCAGCCCCACCCAGCGCGCCCTGGTCACCCGTAGCCGGCGCTCCCGAGCCCACGGCGGCCAATCCCCTTCAACGCGCCCAGGCCAGCACATCTCGGCCCATTGCAACCCGCACACCCCCGCTCACCGCGGCCAGCGAACCCCGGTCAACTCCGGCAGGCACGCCGGAGACAGCTGCGACCAGCGCGGCCCGGTCTAGGGCTGCGGGCTTGCCCGAGCCGACCGCCGCCAGCGCGCCGAAGTCAGCTGCAGCGAGTCGTCCGCCGACGCACAAGGACGACTCCCACAAGCTCGAGATCGCGTCCACGATCCTCGTATCTTCCGTAGTCGCCGTGGCGAATTGGTGGCTCACCCACCCCGAAGTCCCCCTCGACACCCTGGTCGACACCACCCTCACCGTGATCACCCCAGGCCTGACCACCCTGACCGATCCACCCCGTTAGGACCCGCGATGTTCGAAAAGCACTCAGGCTGGAACGTCTCCCTCCCACTCGGCCCAAACTCCCTGACCTGGAAGCACTTCGGCGACATCCGCTCCATGCTGATCCTCGGCCGAGCCGGCACCTTGCAGAACATGCACCCAGTCCTGGACGCAGCCCTCCAAGAACACTCCAACTTCTTCACCGACCCCATGGACCGCTTCGACCGCTCGGTAGCCCCATCCAAGCCATGATCTACCAGCCCGACGCCGAAGCCAGGGCAACAACTGTCCGAGACTTCCACAAACCCATCAAAGGCGTTGCCCCCCAGGGCAACCGCTACCACGCCTTAGACCCGGAAGTCTTCTGGTGGACCCACGTAACCTTCTACGAATCCATCATCGCCACCCAAGAATTCTTCGGCACCCCGTTCACCGAAGCGGAGAAAGCCCAACTGGTAGCAGAGGGCCTGACGTGGTGGCGCCTCTACGGCATGTCGGACCGCCCAGCCTTCGGCGACTACGAAAGTTACAAGTCCTACTGGACCCACATGTGGCAAGAAGTCCTGGAATCCAACCCCACCACAGACTTCGCCGCCAACATCCACACCGCCAAAGTCCCCGCCCCACCGTTCATCCCAGCTCCCACCTGGACGGTGTTCCGCTACCCCATCATGAGTATCGGCGTATGGATCTCCAACGCCACCATGCCCCAGGAGGCTCGAAAAATCCTCGGATGGAGGTGGTCCCGCACAGATCAACTCGCCTTCGAGGCCTTCCGCCGCTTGATCAGGACAGCGTGGCTCCTTACCCCAACCCGACACCGCTACATCCCCGACGCCTGGACGGGGATGCAGCAGTCCAACCATCAACCCGAGCGTGCATTGCCGACCTAGGACAGACGGCAGGAGGCTACGCCGCTAAACCCCATCACCCGCGAGCTTCAGAAGTTCCGAGCGGGCCTGGTTACGGTCACCGGGGGCAAGCTTGCGGTATCGGTCATATACCTCGTCGAGAGCATCGCGCGTCCGGCTACCCTTGCTGACCCAGCTCGCAAGCCGCCTAACCTGGTCCCTCTTCAGTAATCGCGCGGCATAGATGACGTCCAGAGGAGACTCTGGCATTCCCCTCTCGGATCGGACTGGCTCATTGCAGCGAGCACACTCGACACGGAGATTGCCAAGTTCGCCCGGTCCACCGAAATCATCGGATACTAAGTGCCCCACAGTCATTGCAGCCTTCGATCCCGGTTCGCCGGGGTAAGCTTCTCCGTCGCCCACCCCGCAGATCTGACAACGAGACCCGTCGCGCTTGAGGACCATCGACCTGATTCTCGCGCTGACTGCGGATCGATTCTTCGGTCGTTCTCGACCGCAGCCGGGATACCAGCCAATTGTATCGATCCGGTACTCCCCGACCTTCAGATCGCGAACGTACTTTACGGATGGGATCTCCCACCCATCCTTTCTCAGCTGACGTAGTCGACGTTGAGCATGTTCGTTATCGTTGCGCTTTCCATCAACACCAATCGCAAGGCGAAGTTCTTCAGTAGTAAACGTATCTCCAAGCTTCTTATGGAAGGCCAGCCACGCCGCGGCTTTCCGTTCAGAACCGAACCTCTGAGCAGTTCCTGGCGCAGTCTTGAGCTCCCACCAAAGGATGCCGTTGCTCGCGTATGCTGCCGGGGGATACTCCATCTGATGGCCTTCTTCCGAACGTCCAGTACTTAGTTCGGTTATATAACCTAGTACTGACCCTTCGGTTTGCCCAGCGATAATCGTAGACATCTGGAGTACAACTGCCAGTTGTATCCGCTTGCCTGACAGCGCCTAGATCTTCAGCTCGGATCAACCCTCGGCGGCAAGGGTAGCCATACCTTCATCCGCAGGTGCCGTAAGCACAGTTGCTGGTTCGCCGCAGATAGTTGGGCCGCGCCTGAGCTTGACACCTGTTTTACCGAATCTCTCATACTTAACCAATCACTCAGGGCTCACTTCTCTATTGCAAGAAGTGAGCCCTTCGTTATGTCACGTATCGATAGCGGATATTTATCCGGCGCTAGCTTATTCTAGACCGCTGACGCGCAAACTGCTCATGCCTTTCGTGATCATCCTGCCCCACAAAGGCCCTGAATTCACCCAACTTATAGAATGTCTGATTCTTGTCCGTAGAAATATCGAGTTCGAAATCTCGACTCAGCAGAGCAATGCGGCGCTCAAGCTCGGGTGCATCAACCTTCGAAACCTTCAATAACTGTGTGGCAGATATCGCGGACTGCCGGTCACGCAGCGCACGGTAAACAGCATCGTGCTCGGTATCGGGCTGAAGCTGACGTGGACGTCCCGACTTCTGGAGCGCGGCTGCTATGGATTCACCTACCGCACGCGCAACGGGCGGTGGGAAAGCATTACCTATTTGCCGATACTTTGACGTCTTCCTTCCGGTGAATGTCCAGTCCCAGTCATCCTGCCAACCTTGGATACGTGCGACCATCTCACATGTGAGTTTAGGTCCAACAGGGAATCGCTGTCCCTTTTGTGGCGGGTTGTCCGCGACACCCATCGCATCCACACCCAATGCAGCCCAAGCTCGCTTTGCTCTCGTCGGACCGAGATCTGCGCCACCATGCTTCTTAGATCCGCCAACGATAGTTGGCGCGATACCTATGGCTTTGTGGTCTGCCCACTCCTCTGCGCCCTCCCAGCCCTCCGCTGCCATCAAGTCCTTCAGCAGTTGCCCCACAGTCAGCGCACATCCAACCGGCACGGGCCAGTTGAAATATGGAGCAAATTCTTCTTGCATGGCTACCAACACAAACCGCGGACGTAACTGAGAGACGCCGAATTCACGGGCTTCAAGCAGACGCCACTCTCCGACATAACCGAACTGCCTCAACCGATCAAGCACATGCTGTCGATAGCCGGCGAAACGGGGCATGCTCAGCCCGCGGACGTTCTCAAGCATCAACGCCTTTGGTTCGAAGTACCGAACTTGCTCAACTGCCCATGCGAAGAGATCGCGTTCATCCTTTGCGCCGAGCTGCTTACCAGCAATGCTGAATGGGGGGCATGGAACCCCACCGGCGAGCAGATCTATCCCTACGAAATCCGCAGGCTTCAGAATTTCTGTATCGGCTACGTCTCCCAATTTCACGATAGAATTTGGCTCAAGGGTACGTTTGATCTCCAGATTGAGCGAAAGGGTCCTGTGAGCGTTCTCGTCGAGTTCAACTGCGCGGCGATGGTGGAAACCTGCGAGCTCAAGCCCGAGGGCCTGCCCCCCTGCACCTGCGCAGATCTCAACAACTTCCAGATCTGTCACAGTCGGCCGCCCTTCACGACTGAAGTTGCGCTCTTTGCGGACGTCATCATATGCGATATCTTCTCCCATGAAGGCCTGAGACCAGCGAGGCGGCTAGAGGCGGCGAAGGCATGTCCGAAGTTCCAACCATCGATCCCCGAGAGAAGGCGTGGGCCATCGGCAATTACCCGCAGCCACTGAACGAAGGCCGCTCGCGGAACATGCGTGCAAATCGCCGAAGCAACACCAAACCCGAAGTAGCACTTCGCAAAGCGTTGCATTCGCTCGGGTACCGGTACCGCAAGGACATGCGGCTCGACCTTGATGGAAACGCCAGAGTACGGCCAGACATCGTTTTCACAGCGAGAAAGTTGGCGATCTTCATCGATGGCTGCTTCTGGCACGTTTGCCCGCAGCACGGTCGGCATCCGACTACAAACGAATGGTACTGGTCCCCGAAGCTCAGTCGGAACGTTGAACGTGATCGAGCTGCCGACAACGCCCTGGTCAAAGCCGGATGGCGTGTCCTTCGTCTGTGGGAACATGAGCCTCTCTCCTCAGCTGTCGATCAGGTGATTGCGGCTGCTGGCCCCGCCGCTAAGACTTCGGTTGGAAGGGTACAGTCCAGCACCGACAAGACCTGATCGTGGCGGCAACCGGTTTCTTCGCGATTCACAACTTCCTGAAGCCGCGTATCAGACTAGTGGCTTAGCTGGACGCGCTCCACGCAACCACGCGGTACGCAGAGGCAGTCAACTGCACCTGCAGGTCTGCCTGCGGCGATCCTCCCGCGAACCTGCCACCCGACGACCATCTACGAATGGACACAGATCCCGAGGTTTGCCGCATCTGCGGAGAGGACGGGAAGAGAAGCGCTAGAAGTGGAGTCGGCAGCTAACCTAACAGTATGTCACTCCCTATACATGGGCAAGCACCGCTCCTTGGTATCCAAGATCAGCATGATCAAGAGCTTCAGGCTGTATCTTCTTATCTTCTTGACGAAGACCCCAACGGAATTCGGATAGCGGCAGCAATCCGCCGTACTTACGACATGCTTCTGGATGGACAGCACACCGGACGATACAAATGGAGTCAACTCCACAAGACCGAGAAAACCCACTTTGGGACGCTCATAGAAATCAACTTGCAGCGCGAATTTAAATTCACCGACGGCGAAAAGATGGACTACTCCATTGACGACATCGAGGTCGACTGCAAATTCTCACAAAAGCTGGCAGACTGGATGATCCCACCTGAGGCCATTGGGCATATCCTTCTCGGAGTTTGGGCAAGTGACAGTCAAGGGATATGGTCAGCAGGACTGATTAGAGCACAAGAAGAATTTCTAACGACATCAAAGGGAAATAGAGACGGAAAACGGTGGCTATCAAAATATGGAAGAAGCCATATCCAGTGGATATATAGGGACCTTCAGCTTCCAGAGAATGCCCTGCTTCACATCCCGGAAGAAAAGGTAGATTTAGTTTTCAATTGCTCCGAGTACGGCACCAAGAGAATTGATATGCTATTTCGCCTAGCGCAGAAACGACCGATTAGCCGCACAGTTGTCGCCACGGTCGCGCAGCAGGACGACTTTATGAAGAGAATCCGGGGTAACGGCGGATCGCGCTCAAGCCTTAAACCTGAGGGTATCGTCATACTCGGACAATATAGCAGTCATCGCGAGATCGCCGAAACTCTTAAGTTACCAGCCCCAGGGCCAGGCGAGTCCGTAAGCGTCCGTTTAGCAATACAGAAGGCACACCACGGCGATCGTCCCTATATCGAATTGGACGCAAAACGATGGGTCGTTGCTTTACCGGAGGATCCCGACGAGACAGCGCCTGATCTGCCGAGGATCATTCCTGTAACGAACTCCAAGATTAACTAACTAGACATTCGACTATTCCATCCGATCAGCCACACATATGCAACAGCAAGCAGAGCGGCCCTACCGGGCCGCCTGCCGGTGATTCTGGTAACCGCGGCTTCTATGCGTTTGCGGATGTAAACATTTTATCCATCACCCAGACGTGGATTGCATCGACCAGCTCCTTGTAAGAGCGCACGTTCAAGGAGCTACCTCCCCAACTTCTACCATGTGCAGTATCGTTTCTAATTCTGATTAGGGTACCGAGCGAACTTCTATTGTTCTCAATATCTAGAAATTCACTTAATTCGGAAGACCATTTCTCACCGAACCTCGCTATTAGCTTCTCAAGGGCGTCGGGATTTAGGTTGGGCGCCTTCCTGAACCATGAAAGTGCAAATTCTCGCGCTGGACCGCTCGCGCTCCGCGACATATAGTCGCAAATTGCCTGATGTAGGAGCTGCTCAAGATAGCCAGATAGCCTAATACACATGTACAGGTGGAGGTCCTGTTGCACTGATATAGGAACATCCAGAAGTGAGCCCTGATATCGCTCGTAGGTAGCATCGAGCGATGATTTCATACGATGAATCTCAACGCGGGCCTCAGATCGCTTGTTCAATCCATTCACCCCGAAAAATGATTCAGGGCAGCAGTCAATCGCAACAGCACGCTCGACCGGTGAGAAGTACTCTTTTGGGTACTGCCCACAAAATCGTCATCTTCTTCCAACTCCCGCATGGCCCTGCTCACGCGGTTCACTCCCAAACTTGGATTTTCTCGAATTACAAGGGTTAGTCCCGATAGTATAGAGTCGGCTCGAGCGGCATTTATTGAACGATTCCTCTTCAATGCATCGTCACCGGCCGCACTGACAAGCAGTTCGCATGCCGCAGCGAATTCTGCAACCTCTCTCTCTTGTGCTTCGAACGAAATCTGCTCGTGGTCACCGAGGTACTTGGTCATGAAGGTAGCCATGGGTGGCGTGAACTTTGCCACACCGGTAGGACCATGCACCTTGATTTCTGCAGCAACTTTCTTGAGTGCCAAGTACCTTAGAATCAACTCCTGATCTCTGAGATCACGATTCCTCGGACCGAACAGCCTTCGCCAATTCGGATCATTGTTAAGTCGCCGTACGAGCTTCGTTCCGTCGCCCGTATAGATGGCCACACGAATTTGCTGATCCTTGAGTTGCGTCCCGCCGCTATTAATTCGCTCAAATAGCGTATATATCGCCAGCTTCCCATCATTACCTACCGGTAAGGTTACGGTAGCCTGAATAAGGGCATTATTTAGAACGCGGCGATCCGCCTCTTCGAGAGTTTGATAGCTACGCCCCTTAAAAGAATCGGCAACATGTTCTAGAATGAATTCTTTGGATTCATCTCCCGGCATTGCCCCATCATAGAATGCACGGAGAGTTGTCAGGCGCTGCTGCCCATCAAGAACAATATACTGCCGACTTATTAATTCCACAAGAAATATTCCAGGAACAGGATAACCGCGCAGAATGGATTCAATGAATCGATCCATTTGACGCTTCTTCCAGACAAAATCGCGTTGAAATCCCGCATATCCGGTAGATTTGTTATCAGTCTCTTCCGGATCGAACCTAGGAATTATCAGCTCTTTCCTCTGAAATCGGCGAACTAGCCCTTCAACATCAAAATCAACACCAAAGTATCGCAGTGATCCTTCAGCAGAGGGTGGCCCGAGTGCGTCGTCCTCATTTTCCTCCGGATCGATCACGTTCGTTTCTTCAAGCTCTTTAGCAGTCTGCGGCTGTTCCAATGTGATCACCCTTCGTAGGCCTCGATACAACATAGCTTCTCGCTGTAGGTCTTGCAGCGTTGTCCACCAACAGAGTGTTTGACGCCGTCCACCCCGATGCTGGAATGCCGATAGCTGTGTCACGTGGATAGTCGCAGCATTGAAGTAACGGCCCCTGCTGTTGCGGGGTTACAACGAAGGCACCCGCGTACAGCTCGGCGCGGCGTCGAACAACTGATCCACTGATCCCCTCTGCCACAACAGTCCCCGTGAACAACGACAACAACCGGAGTACCGTATCCAACAATCTGCTTGCTACATCACGGCGTAGCGTGCCAAGACACCGCCCGAATATGCCAAAGACTGTCACTCGATCGGGTCCGCGTCTTCTCAATGAGCGGTGCTAAGTCGGAACTCTCGAAATATGAGCGGTGCCAAGCCGCCATCCGTGGGTCCAGAAACGCTATAGTCCCGCGCCGAGAGCGCGGATGCATTGGATAACGAGGAGGGCGGGGGCTTCTCTACCATCACCAGCTGCCCACTGTTCCAAGGCTATGCGGATCGCGCCGGCGGCGGCCGCCGCGAGGAGGCGGAGGCGCAAGGGATCGGCGGCCGTGTTTGCCAAATCTGTTAGGACTCTGCGTAATTCGCGTTCGCCCTCCATATTGATGCGGTGCCACACCGCACGGAGGGCAGGGTCGGTTTCCATGGCTTGGAGTAGGCCGCGGGTGAGGTCGAAGTCTTCGCCGCCGTCGATGGTCAGGGATTGGACTGCGGCGGCTTCGAGGTCGGCCAGCGTGGGGAGCCGACGCGGACCGGAGGCTATTGCTTCGAACCAGCGTTGGGCGCCGGTCGTGAGCATTGGTTCGACGGCGTCTTCCTTCGTGCGCGAGTAGCGGTAGAAGGTGCGGAGGGCTATGCCGCTGGCTTCCGCTATTTGTTCGGCGGTGACGTCGGCTGTCCCGTGTTCGGCGAAGAGGCGGGCGGCGGTGCGGGCTATGTCCAGGCGGGTTTCGGCCTTGCGGCGCTCGGCCAGGGTGGGGCGCTGCGGGGCGGGGGCGGGCATTGGACGTCCTTGTCGTTGGGGTGGCAAGAGTCATCCTAGTCTTTGGATGTCAGTGTGGCACGTTGTGCCATTCGGGCGTAGCGTGTCAGGTACGGGGGAAGAAGACATCAGAGGAGAAGTTCGCAATGGAGCGTTTTAGCGATCGCCGAGTACTGATCACCGGCGCGGGCTCGGGTATCGGCCGGGCTACTGTGCATCGGGTTCTCAATGAGGGCGGGCAGGTTGTGGCCGCGGATATCAATGAGGCCGGGTTGGCCGAGACTGCGAAGCAGGCTGCGGAGCAGGGCCATGGTGAGCGGCTGAGCACTGTCACCGTTGATATCGGCAATGAGGATTCGGTGCAGGCCGGCGTTGCGAGTGCCGTCGAGACCCTCGGCGGGCTGGATGCGCTCATCAATGCGGCGGGCATTCTGCGGTCGGCGCATACCGAGACCATGCCGCTGGCTGATTTCAACAAGATCATCACGGTGAACCTCACGGGCACGTTCCTGATGATTCGTGAGTCGCTGCCGGCGCTGCTCGCGTCGAGCAAGGGTGTCATCGTGAACTTCACCTCGACGTCGGCGTTCTTCGCGCACCCGTACATGGCCGCGTATGCCGCGTCCAAGGGCGGCATCATGTCCATGACGCATGCGCTGGCTGCCGAATACAGCAAGCAGGGCCTGCGCGTGGTTGCCGTTGCGCCGGGGTCCATTTCCAGCGATATGACCGACGGCAAGGGCCCGGGCCTGCCCGAGGATGCCGATCTGAGTCTGTTCATGAAGCTGATGCCGGGCATCGGACAGGGCTTCGCGTCCCCGGACACCGTGGCCGGCGTGGTCGCCATGCTCGCCTCCGATGACGGCGCGTTCATCACCGGCACCGAGATCCGCATCGACGGCGGCACGCACTACTGAGTCGAATTACGGCGCAGTCGAATACGAGAAGTCGCGAACGGCCCCGCAATTGCGGGGCCGTTGTCGTATCAAGGGGGACATCACCCGGGTGCGGGTCATCCTTCAGGACGACCGGGACCCTGATCTCTCACGGAATCTCGTCCGTATCAATATCTTTCCGGCCGGAAAGACAGCACACTCGGATCCATGAGCTCGAAATTCACTTCCACACAAGGAATGTTCGCTCGAATCGCCGTGGTGGGTGCGCTCGCCGTAGCCCCGATCGCGGTGCTGACCGCTACGGCTTCGGCGGACACCACCCAGGCGACCGTCACCGATGTGTCACGGCCGCACTGGGATCGGAATCCCTGGGACAACGATCCCTGGAACAACAACCACGACTGGTGGCGTAATAACAACCAGTCCGACTGGTGGCGCGATCACAATCGCCACGATCGCTGGGACGACAATGACGGCTGGCTCCGGAACACGCTGCCGCGCGGCGCATTCGGAAGCAGCTGAAACCCCACGAGAATACGCAACGGCCCGGCACCCCCGAAAGGTGCCGGGCCGTTGCGTTCAGCGCACGAAAACTGTGGTGCGCGTGGAAATTACGTGTTTGCGGAAATTACGCGGTTTCGGTGATCGGGCGATCGACCCAGCTCATCAGGCCGCGCAGCTTGGCGCCGGTGACCTCGATCGGGTGCTCGGCGTTCTCCTTGCGGAGGCCCTCGAGCTCCTTGTTGCCGCCCTCGACGTTGGCGACGAGGCGCTTGACGAAGGTGCCGTCCTGGATGTCGGACAGGATCGCCTTCATGCGCTCCTTGGTGCCGGCGTCGATGACGCGCGGGCCCGACAGGTAGCCACCGAATTCGGCGGTGTCGGAGACCGAGTAGTTCATGCGGGCGATGCCACCCTCGTACATGAGGTCGACGATCAGCTTGAGCTCGTGCAGCACCTCGAAGTACGCCATCTCGGGCGCGTAGCCGGCCTCGACCATGACCTCGAAGCCGGTCTTGACCAGTTCCTCGGTGCCACCGCAGAGCACGGCCTGCTCACCGAAGAGGTCGGTCTCGGTCTCTTCCTTGAAGGTGGTCTTGATGACGCCCGCGCGGGTGCCGCCGATGCCCTTGGCGTAGGACAGCGCCAGGGCCTGGCCCTCGCCGGTCGGGTCCTGATCGACCGCGATCAGAGCCGGAACGCCCTTGCCGTCGACGAACTGGCGGCGCACCAGGTGGCCCGGGCCCTTCGGGGCGACCATGGCGACGGTGACATTGGCCGGAGCCTTGATCAGACCGAAGTGAATGTTCAGGCCGTGGCCGAAGAACAGCGCGTCGCCGTCCTTGAGGTTGGGCTCGATGTCATTGGTGAAGATGGACGCCTGCGCGGTGTCGGGCGCGAGGACCATGATCACGTCGGCCCAGGCGGAAACCTCGGCGGGGGTGCCGACGGTCAGACCGGCCTCTTCGGCCTTCGGGCGGGACTTCGAACCCTCGGCCAGGCCGACGCGGACGTCGACGCCCGAGTCGCGCAGGCTCAGCGAGTGGGCGTGGCCCTGGCTGCCGTAGCCGATGACCGCGACCTTCTTGCCCTGGATGATCGACAGGTCAGCGTCGTCGTCGTAGAACATCTCGACTGCCACTTTGGGTTTCTCCTTCTGGATTCTGTGTCTGAGTTATAGGTCCCGGCGAAAAGCATGCCGGGAGGACGTGCCAATGGCCGCCGGGGCGGCCGGTTACTAGCGAGTCGCGGTGATGGACTTGGGTCCACGGCCCACTGCGACAACTCCGGACTGCACGATCTCACGGATGCCGTACGGCTCCATCATGCGCAGCAGTGCGTCGAGCTTGGACCGGGTGCCGGTCGCCTCGATGGTCAGCGCGTCGGGTGACACGTCGATCACCTTGGCACGGAACAGGTTCACTGCTTCGATGACCTGGGTGCGGACGCTGGCGTCGGCGCGCACCTTCACCAGGATCAGTTCGCGGGCAACGGAACTGTCGTCGTCCTGCTCCACGATCTTGATGACATTGATCAGCTTGTTGAGCTGCTTGGTGACCTGCTCGAGCGGCAGGTCCTCGACCGTCACGACGATGGTCATGCGCGAGATCTCGGGGATCTCGGTGCCGCCGACCGCCAGCGACTCGATATTGAAGCCGCGGCGGGAGAACAGGCTGGCGACACGCGCGAGCACGCCGGGCTTGTCCTCCACCAGCACGGAGAGGGTGTGGGTGGTGCTCATTATGCCTCGGTCCCCTTCTGGGCGGCCTTTTCGTGGGCAGTCAGGGTGGCCTTCTCGTGCAGCATCGCCTCGTGGATCACGGCGGGCTCGTCCACGGCCTCATCGTCATCGAACAGCGGGCGGATGCCGCGCGCGGCCATGATCTCGTCATTGGAGGTGCCGGCGGCGACCATCGGCCACACCTGCGCGTCCTTGCCGACGATGAAATCGATCACCACGGGACGGTCGTTGATGGACTGCGCCTCGAGGATCGCGGCCTCCACGTCCTCTTCCTTCTCGACCCGGATGCCGTGGCAGCCAAGGGCTTCCGCGAGCTTCACGAAATCGGGAATGCGCAGGGTGTGGGTGCCCAGATCGGTGTTCGAGTAGCGCTTCTCGTAGAACAGGGTCTGCCACTGGCGGACCATGCCGAGATTGCCGTTGTTGATGAGCGCGACCTTGATCGGCACACCCTCGACGGCACAGGTGGCCAGTTCCTGATTGGTCATCTGGAAGCAGCCGTCACCGTCGATGGCCCAGACCTCGCGGTCCGGCAGGCCCATCTTGGCGCCCATGGCCGCGGGGACCGCGTAGCCCATGGTGCCGAGGCCACCGGAGTTCAGCCAGGTGCGCGGCTTCTCGTACTTGATGAACTGGGCGGCCCACATCTGGTGCTGGCCGACGCCGGCGCAGTAGATGGCGTCCGGTCCGGCGAGCCGGCCCAGCGTCTCGATGACGAATTCCGGAGACAGCGAACCGTCGCTCGGGGTCTTCCAGCCCAGCGGGTAGGCCTTGCGGATCCCGTCCAGGTAGGTCCACCAGGCGCCGAGCTCGAGCAGCGGCGCTTCGCCGACGGCCGGATCGGACTTGAGGGTTTCGATGAGCTCGGTGATGACCTCACGGCAGTCGCCCACGATCGGGACGTCCGCGTGCCGGTTCTTGCCGATCTCGGCCGGGTCGATATCGGCGTGGATGACCTTGGCATTGGGTGCGAAGGAGTCCAGCTGGCCGGTGACGCGGTCGTCGAAACGCGCGCCGAGGACGACCATGAGGTCCGACTTCTGCAGTGCCGCAACGGCTCCCACGGTGCCGTGCATACCGGGCATGCCCATGTTCAGGGTGTGCGTGTCCGGGAACGCGCCGCGGGCCATGAGCGTCGTGACGACCGGGATACCGGTCAGCTCGGCCAGCTCCAGCAGTTCCGGGGAGGCGTCGGACTTGATGACGCCGCCGCCGACGTAGAGCACCGGGGACTTGGCCTCGAGAATCATGCGGGCGGCCTCGCGCACCTGCTTGCCGTGCGGCTTGGTCACCGGACGGTAGCCGGGCAGGCGCATCTCCGGCGGCCAGCTGAAGGTGGTCTGCGCCTGCAGCACATCCTTCGGGATATCGACCAGGACCGCGCCCGGACGACCGGAGGAGGCCAGGTGGAAGGCCTCGGCCAGCATGCGCGGGATATCGATCGGGTCGGTGACCAGGAAGTTGTGCTTGGTGCACGCCATGGTGATGCCCGAGATATCGGCTTCCTGGAAGGCGTCGGTGCCGATCAGGCTGCGCCCGACCTGGCCGGTGATGGCCACCAGCGGCACCGAATCCATCTGGGCGTCCGCGATCGGGGTCACCAGGTTGGTCGCGCCGGGGCCGGACGTGGCCATGCACACACCGACCTTGCCGGTGGCCTGCGCATAGCCGGTGGCCGCGTGGCCGCCGCCCTGCTCATGCCGAACCAGCACGTGGCGGACCTTGGTGGAATCGAAGAGCGGGTCGTAGACGGGAAGGATCGCGCCGCCCGGAATACCGAAAACCGTGTCGACGCCGAGCTCCTCGAGGGAACGGACAACAGACTGCGCGCCGGTGACCCGCTCGGGCGGGACCTGGCGGCGGTTCGGAGTGGTGGCCGGAGCCACGGCCGGCGTGGCCGAAGGCGCGGGCCTGCGGGCCGAAGGCCCGGGTCGGGCGGTAGGTGCGCTCACCGTCTTGGTTCCTTACTGCTTGTCGTTCCAGTTCATGGACTTGCCTGAACACAAAAAAGCCCTCGACAGCCATGGCTGTTCGAGGGTGGCGCGTCGCAGCTGCGAGCTGACGTAATTGACCTATAGTCGTCGGCTCAGCGCTGGACGCGCCGGCCGATTACGAGCAACTCGATTCGATTCACGCGTCCGACGGTAAGTGCGCATGAGCCGCTGAGTCAAACATCTGACCATGTGTGTCTCATTATGTGAGACAGAGCGGTTGTTCGGGTTCGTTCAACACAATGCGAGGATGGGGGTGTGTCATCACCGCATCAGTCCGTGCCACCAGCTCGATCGTCCCACACGCCCGACTCCGGATCGGACACGGGTCGCGTGATCCGGATCCCCCGGCTCGCGCACATCGGGGTGTTCCTCCTGCTGTTCTGCGCAGCTTTCCCGTTCTTCGGGTGGCCCGCGGGACTATGGGTGTTGTTCGCCATACCGGTTGCCGTGGCCGTCTGGATCGAACGCACCCGGACCACGGTGTCGGAGTCGGGGATCGACGCGCGCACCATGTTCTCCAGCCGGCACATCGACTGGTCCGAGGTGAAGGGTCTGCGCATACCGAAGCGCGGGTACCTGCAGCTGCATCTCGCCGATGATTCGGATGTGCGGCTGCCCGCGGTCAGCTATGACCGGCTGGCCGATCTGGTCGCAGCATCCGGCGGGCGAATTCCGGATCCGTTCATCGGGCCCGAGGACGCGGATGCGGCCGGCGACAGCGAGGCCGACGAGGCTGTGGCAACCGAGTCCGAGTCCGCGAAGCCCGAGAACCCGAAGCCCTGAGGGCCGGGGGCTCCGGCCTCCCGCGTGTCGGGGTGCGAGGTTTCGGCCGCTGACGGGTATCAGCAGGCGCGGGAGTAACGTTGGGGCCCGCCGAAAGTAATCGGCGAAGTCGCCGACCAGCCCCCTGCGACGAGACCCCGAGGACCCCATGCCACCGCTTCGCTCACGCACCACCACCGCCGGACGCAATGCCGCGGGCGCTCGCGCCCTCTGGCGTGCGACCGGTATGACCGACTCCGATTTCGGTAAGCCGATCATCGCCATCGCGAACTCGTACACGCAGTTCGTACCCGGCCATGTTCATCTGAAGAACGTCGGCGAGATTGTGGCCGAGGCGATTTGGGCGGCGGGCGGTGTACCGCGCGAGTTCCACACCATCGCGGTGGACGACGGCATCGCCATGGGTCACGGCGGCATGCTCTACTCGCTGCCCTCGCGCGAGATCATCGCCGATTCGGTCGAGTACATGGCGAATGCGCACACCGCCGACGCGCTGGTGTGTATCTCCAACTGCGACAAGATCACTCCCGGCATGCTCAATGCCGCCATGCGGCTGAACATTCCGGCTGTCTTCGTCTCCGGCGGTCCGATGGAGGCCGGTAAGGCCGTCGTGGTGGGCGGTGTGGCGCAGGCGCCGACCGACCTCATCACCGCCATCGCCGCCAGCGCCTCGCAGGCCGTCAGCGATGCGGGCCTGGACGAGGTCGAGCGCAGCGCCTGTCCGACCTGTGGTTCCTGCTCCGGCATGTTCACCGCGAACTCCATGAACTGCCTCACCGAGGCACTGGGTCTGGCGCTGCCGGGCAATGGCTCCACGCTGGCCACCCATGCCGCCCGCCGGGCGCTGTTCACCCGCGCCGGTCAGGTCATCGTGGATATCGCCACCCGCTGGTACCGCGATGACGACGCCTCGGTGCTGCCGCGGAATGTGGCCACCGCCAAGGCTTTCCGCAATGCGATGGCGCTGGACGTGGCCATGGGCGGTTCCACCAATACCGTGCTGCACACCCTCGCCGCCGCGCAGGAGGGTGAGATCGACTTCGATCTGCAGACCATCGACGAGATCTCCCGCCGGGTGCCCTGCCTGTCGAAGGTCTCCCCCAACTCCGATTACCACATGGAGGATGTGCACCGCGCCGGTGGCATTCCGGCCATCATGGGCGAACTGCGCCGCGCCGGGTTGCTGGAAACCGATGTCACCAATGTGCACAGCGCCTCCTTCGAGGACTGGCTCGACACCTGGGATATCCGCTCCGGCACGGCTTCCGACGAGGCCATCGAGCTGTTCCACGCCGCGCCCGGCGGAGTGCGCACCATCGAGCCGTTCTCCACCGAGAATCGCTGGTCCTCCCTCGATACCGATGCCGAGGGCGGCTGCATCCGCGATCTGGCGCACGCCTACACCGTCGAGGGCGGGCTGTGCGTGCTGCGCGGCAATATCGCACCGGACGGCGCGATCCTCAAGACCGCGGGCATCGACGAGGATCTGTACACCTTCGAGGGTCCGGCCGTGGTGGTCGAATCCCAGGAGGAGGCGGTCTCGCTGATTCTCAATAAGAAGATCCAGCCGGGCGATGTGATCGTGATCCGCTACGAGGGTCCCTCGGGCGGTCCCGGCATGCAGGAAATGCTGCACCCCACCTCGTTCCTGAAGGGCACGGGTCTGGGCAAGGTCTGTGCGCTCATCACCGACGGCCGCTTCTCCGGCGGCACATCGGGCCTGTCCATCGGCCATATTTCGCCGGAGGCGGCCAGTGGCGGCGGCATCGGCCTGATCGAGAACGGTGACCGCATTCGCATCGATGTGCACACCCGTGCCCTCGAATTGCTGGTCCCCGATGAGGTTCTCGCGGAGCGACGCGTGAAAATGGAAGCGTCAGAACGGCCTTGGCAGCCCGTGAATCGCGAGCGCACGGTAACCACCGCGCTGCGCGCGTATGCCGCGCTGGCGACCTCGGCCGACAAGGGTGCTGTGCGGCGGGTGCCGTAAGAAAGATCAGAGGGAATGACAATCGAATATGTCGGCAAGGCCGACACGATGCTGGCCGAGTACTCCTCGATGCTGGAGCGTTGCGATTACCGCAAGGCCCAGGCGAAGGTACTGCTGGCCGAGGCCGAGGAACTCGCCGCCCAGTCTCGCGAACTGGGCAGCACGGAGTTCATGGCCTCGCCCGCCGACGCCGCCGCGATCGCCGCTCACCGTTCTTTTCTGAACGAGCAGATCGATGCGAAGTCCGGGCAGGTATTGCGACTACACCAGGAGACCTTCCAGGAGTGGGAGCGCTTCAACGCCACCCAGTGGTGAGCTCGGCGGGGGCGTGGCTCCCGCCCACCGCGGGGAGGGATTCGCCTAGTCCGCTCCTACCGGAGAAGCGAATCCACGCGAGTCTGCGCAAACAGCAAGTGGCCCGGGCGATCCAGTGGATCGCTCCGGGCCACCTGGCTTTCGGGCGAGGTCAGTTGAAGGGGCGGATGCCTTCCAGCGGATTGCCGCCGTGCAGGTAGATGTAGGTGAGGATCGCGGCGGCGACCGCGGCGACCAGCGCTGCGAGCGAGCCGAGGAACGGTCTGGTGGCCCAGCCGCGATTGCGATCGAGCGAGAGGCGGCCGGGACCGGTGAGCATGATGGCGGCCGCGCCGCCCGCGAGAATGGATTCCAGCTCGACACCCGTGCCCGCCTTGTACTGGAAGCCAGCGACCATGCCCTGCTTCCACATCCAGGCATCCAGGATGACCGCCAGCACCGCGCCGGCGGCCAGCGGCGTCGCCAGGCCGACAGCCACCAGAATGCCGCCGCCGAGTTCACCGGCGATCAGCATGGGCGCGGCGAAATCGGCATGCTTCCAGCCGCCGTTCTCCATGGACGTACGGATGCCGTCGTAGCCGGGGCCGTGGAACCAGCCCGCCGCCTTCTGCAGTCCGTGGTAGACGAAGGTGCCGCCGATGACCAAGCGCAACAGCAGCAGTCCGAGGTCCAGCGTGCCGCGGCGGTCGTCGCGCCTGCGGATACGGGTGGTGGGCTCCGCGCCGCCGTTGGGTGCGGGCGGAATGCTGGCGAAGGCGTAGGTGGGCGCGGTGTCGTCGGCGGCAGGAACGCCGTTGCCGACTGCCGGGGGCGTCGGGCCGGCGCTGATGGCCTCCTTCACCTCCGTGTACAGCGGCACTTCCGGATCCAGGCCGAGTTCCTCGTCGGTGCGCGGCAGATCCTTGGTGAGATCGGCCTTCACGCTCGAGGTCTGGAACTGCTCGGTCGGCGAATCATAGGGGCTGCGCACCGGCTCGCCCGTGGTCCGTGGCGATCCGGGCGGGATGCTGCCCGGCGCGTCGGCGGAGTGCTCGTTCGGCTTCTCGGTCACGCGGGTCAGAGTATGCGGCGAGAGCGCCGGACACACGACAGTCGCGGGCGTGTCCGATGTCCAGTTCGCGGTGCGCCGGGGTGGTCAGCGACCCCGTCCGCACATCCGCGCCGGGTTTTCCGTAACGTCTGCACCATGAGTTGGGTTGCCGCGGGCCGGTTCGGGGTGGGCGCACGGAGAATCGTGGTGGGCGCGATGCTCGGCGTCATGCTGCTCTCCGGTTGTGCACGGTTCGACGATCGTGCTTCGACGCCGTTCACCACCGAGCCGAACTGGCAGGATGCCGATCAGGGCAGTACCAAGCCGAATGCGCCGAGCAGTTCGGCGAAGCGGCCGGATCTGCCGTGTGTGGATCCCGATCCGGCAGTGGTCATCTCATGCCTGGACACCACCGGCGGCGTGGTCACGCTGCCGGACGGCACCAGCGGACTGGTCGCGGAACGGCTGACCGGGCGGATTCTGAAGGTGGTCGCCACCGATGAGGGTGTTCCGCCCGCGCCGGTGGAGGTCGCCCACCTCGATGTGGACGCGACGGGCGACGGCGGTCTCACCGCGCTGGCGCTGTCCCCGAGTTTCGCCGAGGACGGCCTGATCTACGCGTACATCACCACCGGCAGCGATAACCGGGTGGTGCGCGTCTCCACCGACGGCGGCGCGCCCAAGCCGATTCTCACCGGAATTCCGAAGGGCGCCAATGGCAATCGCGGCGCCATCGACTTCCACACCGCCGATAAGATGCTGGTGCTCACCGGCGATGCGGGCAACCCCTCGTCGGCGGCCGACAATGGTTCCTGGGCCGGGAAGCTGCTGAGCGTCAACTCACCCGCGCCGGGCGCCACCGCGCAGGTCATGCTCGCCGGTATCGGCGTCGCGGGCGGCGTGTGCTCGGACCATCAGGATTCCATCTGGGTCACCGATCGCACCGCCACCGAGGATCGTCTGCAGCGCGTCGCACCCGACGGCACCGCCAGCAAGGCCTGGAGCTGGCCCGACCATCCGGGTGTGGCCGGTTGCGCCGCCGCCACCGACGGCGTGGCCATTGCCCTCACCAACCAGAAGGCCCTCGCAATCGCGAAGGCCGACAAGACAACTCACGCCGTCACCGCCTCCCCGACATTGCTGGCACAGGACAAGTACGGGCGGCTCGACGGTGCCTCGATCGGCGGCGACGGCAGCATCTGGTCCTCGACGGTGAACAAATCCGACGGCGGCCAGCCCAATCAGTACGACGATCGCGTCGTCCGCATCCCGCCGCCGTCCGCGGGCCAAGGCGGCGGGCACGACTAGATCCACGCCCCGTCATCCCGGCATGCTTTCGGCCGGGATCTGCATCGGTAGTGCGCCACTGTGTTTCCGCAGGCCCGGCTGAAAGACGCGCCGCGGTTATGCGGTGGCTCGCACCGCGATGACGGGGTGACTCGTGACCGCAGGCTGACTACACCCCGGCCGCGCGCTCATTGATCAGTGCCTGCCGCAACATTGACGCTCATTGATCAGTGCCTGCCGCAGCATTGAAACGTGCTGCGGCAGCGCGGAGTTCGCGGGACAGCTCGGGCGCGTCGATCACCTCGAAATCGACGGTGATCGCGCCGAGCAGGAAGACGAGTGCGCGCGCATCGTCCGCGCCGATGTGCAATAGGCAGCTGCGATTGTCGACGGGTTCGATGCGGCCGTAGGTCGCCGACAGGCGTGCCGGTTCGGAATCGGCGGGGGTGCGCAGCCGGACCGTGGCCTGATAGGGCCAGCGCTGGGCGATGCCACCTGCAACGAAGGCGGCGGCATCGCCGCCGGGGAGTTCGCGGGGTGTGAAGCGCGGTCCCGCAGGCACTTTCGGCTGCATTCGATCCACCCGGAAGGTGCGCCAGTCGTCGCGGCCGAGGTCCCAGGCCACCAGATACCAGCGGCGGCCCCAGGTCACCACCTGATGCGGTTCGACGGTGCGGACGGTCTCCGAGTCGCCGTAGCGGAATCGCAGCTGCTGCTCGTCGCGGCAGGCCGTCGCAATCGCGCTGAGCGTTTCCGGCTCCACGGTCGGGCCTCTGCCGGGCGCGTACACGGTGGCAATCTGCAAGGCCTCCAAGCGATTACGCAGTCGATTGGGCAGCACCTGCTCCAGCTTCACAAGCGCGCGCAGCGCCGTTTCGCCCTGCCCGGCCACGCCACTGCCCGCAGCGGTGCGCAGTGCGATGGCAATGGCCACCGCCTCCTCATCGTCGAGCAGCAGCGGCGGCAATTGCGCACCCGACCCGAGCCGGTAGCCGCCGGTAATACCCTTCGACGCCTGTACCGGATAGTCGAGTTCACGCAGCTTGTCGATATCGCGCCGCACCGTGCGCGTGGTGATGCCCAGCCGATCTGCCAGCTCCTGCCCGGACCATTCGCGCCGCATCTGCAGGAGACCGAGCAGCCGCAGCAGTCGCCCGGAAGTTTCTTTCATATCCGGCAGTCTGCCAGGACTATAGGACCGAAGATGTCCTATAGTCCTTCTACCGTTATACCTATGAACAACGAGGCCATCTCCCCCTTCCGCATCGATATCGCCCAGTCCGATCTGGATGATCTGGGCAACCGGCTGGCCGGCGCCCGCTGGCCCGACGAACTGCCCGGCGTCGGCTGGGAGTACGGGATTCCGCTCGACTACGTCCGGGAACTCGCCGAGTACTGGCGCACCGGGTACGACTGGCGCCGCCATGAGGCGGAGCTGAACGAGCTGCCGCAGTTCACCACCGAAATCGACGGCCAGAACGTGCATTTCGTGCACATCCGCTCGGCGGAGCCGGAGGCGATGCCGCTCATCCTCACGCACGGCTGGCCGGGTTCTATGGTCGAATTCCTCGATGTGATCGGCCCGCTCACCGATCCGGCGGCGCACGGCGGCGATCCGGCGAGCGCCTTCCACGTGGTGATTCCCGCACTGCCCGGTTTCGGCTTCTCCGGCCCCACCACCGAAAAGGGGTGGAACACAGGCCGTATCGCGGCGGCGTGGGCAGAGTTGATGCGCCGCCTGGGTTATGAGCGCTACGGCGTGCAGGGCGGCGATATGGGCGCGTTCGTCTCGGCCGAGCTCGGCAAGATCGACGCCGAACACGTTGCGGGAGTTCACCTCAACGCGGCGACCTTCGGATTCATCCCGTTCGGCAAGGTATCCGATGAGGAGCGCGCCACCCTCACCGAATCCGAGCAGGCGCGGCTGGTGCGGCTCGCCCACTTCAACGGTGATGACAACGGCTACTTCAAGATTCAGGCGACCAAGCCGCAGACCATCGCCTACAGCCTGGTGGACTCCCCCATCGGACAGCTGGCCTGGATCATGGAGAAGTTCAAGGAGTGGACCTTCCCCTCGAACGACCTGCCGGAGCAGGCCATCGACCGGGACCGGTTGCTGACCAATGTGATGCTGTACTGGCTCACCGGCACGGCGGGTTCGGCCGCGCGCCTCTACTACGAGAACATGCACGTCCAGGGCTGGAAGGCGGAACGCTCACCGACCCCCGTCGGCGTCGCGGTCTTCGCACAGGACATCGCGATTCGCCGTTTCGGCGAGTACGGCAACAATATCGTGCACTGGTCGGAATTCGACCGCGGCGGCCACTTCGCGGCCATGGAGGCGCCCGACCTGTTCACCACCGACGTCCGCCAATTCTTCGGCGAACTGAAGTGATCGGACCGAATTGAAATGGCGCACGGCTGATGCCGTGCGCCATTTACGTTGCTACAGCGCCTATTCGGAGACGCCGCAGGCCGCCAGCACGAGTTCGCGCACGCGCGCGGCATCGGCCTGACCCCGGGTGGCCTTCATGACGTCGCCGACGATCTTGCCCGCGGCCTGGATCTTGCCGGAGCGGATCTTCTCGGCGATGGCCGCATTGGCCTCGAGCGCCTTGTCGACCTCGCTCTGCAGCGCGGAATCGTCGCTGACCATGCCCAGGCCCTTGGCCTCGACGATCGCGGCGGGCTCACCCTCGCCGGCGAGCACGAGGTCGACAACCTGCTTGGCGCTCTTGTTGTTGATGGTCTTGGCCTCGACCAGTCCGGCCACCTCGGCGACCTGCTTCGGGGTGATCGGCAGCTCGTCGAGCGCCACCTCACGCTCCTTGGCCTTCTCGGTCAGGTAGGACACCCACCAGGAACGTGCCTCGTTGACGGAGGCCCCGGCATCGACCGTCGCGATGATCAGGTCCAGCGCACCGGCATTGACCAGATCGCGGAACACCTCATCGGAGAGTTCCCAATCGGCCTGGATGCGCGCCCGGCGCAGCCACGGGTACTCCGGAATGGTGCCGCGCAGCTCTTCGACCCAGGCGGCGTCCGGCGCGACGGGCTCGAGGTCCGGCTCCGGGAAGTAGCGGTAGTCCTCGGCGGTCTCCTTGACCCGGCCGGAGGAGGTGGAACCGTCGACCTCGTGGAAGTGCCGGGTCTCCTGGATGATCTCGCCGCCGGCGGTCAGCACCGCGGCCTGGCGGCGCATCTCGTAGCGCACCGCGACTTCGACGCTCTTGAGCGAGTTCACGTTCTTGGTCTCGGTGCGGGTGCCGAATACCTTGGCGCCCTTGGGCATCAGCGAAACATTGGCGTCGCAGCGCAGCGAACCCTGTTCCATCTTCACATCGGAGACGTTCAGCGATTTGAGCACCTCGCGCAGCGCGGTGACATAGGCGCGCGCCACCTCCGGCGCCCGCTCCCCCGCACCTGTGATCGTCTTGGTGACGATCTCGATGAGCGGCACACCCGCGCGGTTGTAGTCCAGCAGCGAGTGCGAGGCGCCGACGATGCGACCGGTCGCGCCGCCGACGTGCAGCGACTTACCGGTGTCCTCCTCCATATGCGCGCGCTCGATCTCCACCCGGAAGACCGCTCCGTCGTCGAGGATCACATCGAGGTAGCCGTCGGTGGCGATCGGCTCGTCGTACTGGCTGATCTGATAGTTCTTCGGCTGGTCCGGGTAGAAGTAGTTCTTGCGCGCGAACCGCCCCCACGGGGTGATCGAGCAGTTCAGCGCGAGGCCGATCCGAATGGCCGATTCGACGGCCTTCTCGTTCACCACCGGCAGCGATCCGGGCAGGCCCAAACACACCGGACACACCTGGGTGTTGGGCTCGGCGCCGAATTCGGTCGGGCATCCGCAGAACATCTTGGTCGCGGTACCCAGCTCGACGTGCACCTCCATACCCAGCACCGGCTCGTACCGGCTGATGACGTCGGTGTAGTCCATCAAGTCGACCGTGGCTGCGCTCATGGCCACCATCCTATTCAGTCGGCGGCAATGGCCTCCACGATGGGGAGGTGGGCGGCGCGCAGCGCGGGCGGGATGGAGCCGAGCAGCGACAATGCCAGGGCCACGATGGCGTAGACCAGCAGCAGCGGACTGGCCTGGTAGTGGATATCGATGGAGATCGCGTGCCCGAGGGCCACCGTGGCCAGGTAGTGCGTGGCGGAACCCACCGCGAGACCCAGTGCGGCGCCGGTCACTCCGATACCGGCCGCCTCGGTGAGGACGGTGCGCAGCAGGAAGCGGCGGCTCGTGCCCATGGCGCGCAGTACGCCGAGTTCCCGGCGGCGTTCCAGCACCGAGAGCATCAGGGTGTTCAGCAGCGCGACTGTGGAGACCAGCACCACGATCCAGAGAATCGCACTGCTGATGGACATCCCCTGCCGGACGCTGCTGGAGATGGCGGTCACCGCCTGCTCACCGGTGACGACATGCAGTTGCGCGGGGACGGCCGCGCGGATGGCATTGAAAACGGCCTCGTGATCGGCGTTCGGCGCGAAGTCGATACCGATAATGGTCTCGCCGGGCCGCTGATACCACTGCCGCAGAATGTTCAGATCCAGTACGACCACGCCCGCGATGGCGGAGAAGTACGGCACCACCCGCAAGACCGTCACGTGGTGCACGCCGGTCGGTGTCGGCAGATCCACGCC
The DNA here is from genome assembly GCF_040611495.1 of Nocardia sp. NPDC006630. NCBI lineage: Bacteria > Bacillati > Actinomycetota > Actinomycetes > Mycobacteriales > Nocardiaceae > Nocardia > Nocardia sp. NPDC006630. Next base: position 655,914 of record NZ_JBEXOK010000004.1, on the reverse strand, counting down.
GGAACCCTCGCTCACTCCGAGCGAGCGGGCCACATCGCGAGAAACGACAATGCCCTGACCGGCTGCCATGCGGTCCAGGTCCTGCTGGCTCGTACCGTCCAGGGCCGAACTGCGGGCCACCCCGCCCTGGTAGCCCTGCAGCATGACGCGGCCGCGCCCCAGGGTGGCGAAAGCCATTTGGGCCGAACCGATATCGCTGATGCCGGGAATGCCGCTCAGCTTGTCCTTCAGATCCGACGGCAGCAGCGGGCCGGTGGGGAACTGCTCCATCGCGGTCGCGCTGACGAAAACGTCTGTGCGGCCGAGGCCTTGGAAGGTCTGCGCCGCCGCGTCGACCATATTGCGGGAGGCATTGCCCATGGCCACGATGGCGGCGATGCCGATCATGACGGTCATGGTGGTGGCCCACACCCGGCGCGGCGCGCGTTCGATGGTGGTCGCGCCGAGCGCACCCGGTGCACCGAAAAGTCGTGCCACCGCGGCGATTACCCGCACGATGGGACCGGTGGCGGAGAAGCACAGCACCACCGCGCCGGCAATGGCCAGCGAGATGGAGACCAGCGACAGGCGCCCGAGATCGGCGTCGGCGACCACGACCCCCGCGCCGACCATCACCGCGCCGACCACCAGCGAACCCCATTTGAGCAGCGGGCTCACCTCATCGGAGATGGAGGTCCCGACCGGAGCCAGCGCCTCGATGGGTGCGACCTTGTACACCTGCCGGGCCGCGATGGCCGCGGCGACGACGCTGGCCAGCACACAGGCGGCCACGGCCACCGGAATCGCATAACCGGGCACCTCGTATTCGGTGCGCGCCTCCACCGACTGCACGATGGCGGCCGGGAGCTTGCCGATGGCGATGCGGCCCATGACTATTCCGACGAGCGAACCCACGAATCCGCCGAACAGGCCGAGTATCGCCGCCTCGGCGAGTAGCCCGCGCACCACGGGTCCGCGCCGGCCGCCGATGGCGCGCAGCAGCGACAGCATCGGACGGCGTTGTGCCACAGCCATACTCATGGCGTTGTAGATGAGGAACGACGAGACGATGAGCGCCGCCGCGGACGAGGCCAGCGTCGAATACTTCACCAGCTGCAGGGATCCGCCCGCCTGCGCGGTGCGCAGGTCCGGATCGGCGACCACCGCGTGGCCCGCGACCAGCTTCGTCAGGTCCGAACGCAATTGCTCCACATCGGTTTTCGCGGCGGGAATGATCTGGATGGAGTCCAGCCGTCCGGGCCGATCGGCGATCTTCTGCGCCACCGGCAGCAGGGCGATGACGATATGCCCGGAATTGAGTCGCTTGGAGGTGGATTCGTCGAGCACCCCGGCCACCGTCGCGGTGATGGACCCGAGCTGGATCTGCTCACCTTCCCTGTGCCCCATGGCGGAGCCGATGAGAACGCCGTTGGGCACGTTGAGCAACGTGCTCGCCTGATCCTGCAGCGCACCGCCGAGATCACTGCCGAGTTTCGACACACTGGCGTCCGCGCCGATGAGCATCGCCCGATCAGCGTCCGCGCCAATGGATTCGCGCAGCATCGGCACCGCCGTGCCGATGCCAGGGACGGCTCTGATCTGCGGCAGCAGCGCCTGATCGAATCCGGCATCGGTAATGCCGCTGACCTCCAGCGCCGCATTCCCGCCGAGGCTGTGCGTGAGCTTGTCCACCGAACCGGTGATGGAGCCGGAGATGCTGAATACCGAAACCAGCAGTCCTGCGGAGATTCCCATCACGACCATGGACATGATGGTGCGACCGCGGTGTGCGAGCAGCTCACCGATATTGAACAGCCGCAGTCGATCCCAGCCCGCCTGGATCATGCGCGCACCACACCGGCGTCATCGGCGCTGTCCTCGGCTGCTTCGCTGTCCGCGGCGGGACCGAAGCCCACCGGCGTGGTCCGCACCTCGCCGTTGTCATCGCGTTCCACCTTCTCGATGGAGCCGATCTGCCCGTCCCGCAGGGTGATCACGCGATCGCAGTAGCGCACCGCGCCCATATCGTGGGTCACCATCACCACCGAATTACCCGCGCGGGTGATATCGCCGAGCAGCTGCAGAATCGCGGCGCCGGTCTTGGAATCGAGATTGCCGGTGGGCTCGTCGGCGAGGATGAGCGGCGGATCCATAATGAGCGCCCGCGCCACCGCGACCCGCTGCATCTGACCGCCGGACAGTTCCGCGGGCCGGTGCTCGGCGCGATCGGCCAGGCCGACCAGGTCGAGCAGCTCCAACGCCCGCGGCTTGGCCTTGCGCAATCCGGTGCCGTCCAACAGCTTCGGAATGGCGACGTTCTCCCAGGCGGTCAGGGTCGGCAGCAGATTGAAGAACTGGAAGATGAAACCCACCTGATGCCGCCGGAATTCGGATTGACTGTCGTCATCCAGATCCCCGATCTCCCTGTCCTGGAACCGAATCGACCCGGTGTCGGGGGAGTCCAGCGCCCCGAGCAGATGCAGCAGTGTGGATTTGCCCGACCCGGAAGGCCCGATGATGGCGGTGAACTCCCCCGGTTCGATGCGCAGGCTGATGCCGTCCAGCGCCCGCACGGCCTGCCCGCCTACCCGGTATTCCTTCGTGACGTCGGTCAATTCCAGCATGGTGGTTCCCCTCGTGGATCAGCGAGCCAGTGCCCGCGGACGCGGGCGGATGAAGAGGTGATCGGTGTCGTAGGTGTCCAGGATCGCGCGCAGCGCCGGCTGCTCACCGGCGAGTTCGAGGTACACCTCGACCGCCGACTTGCCCTGTGCCAGTGCGTTTTCCAGCTTCACATTCAAATGGTTCTCCCAGCGGTTCCGCAGCGCGAGCAGCACGCCGTCCCGGCTGCCGAAGAGCCGCTCCATCTCGGGCAGCCCCTCGAACAGCGTGGCATCAGCGGGATTCCGCGCCGCCCGATCCAGGACGGTGTGCAGGATGTCGGTGCGAGCATGCAGGTCTGTCCAGGACATGGCCCCCAACCTTTCGTAGTGGCCCGGCCGGTGGTGTACGGGTCCGGTACCAGTCACTCCAGACGCTACGAGAGCCCGCGCTGCCCTGTCTTCGTGCCGCGGACGCGACTTGACCTCCTACCCCGGTAGGAGCCAGGCCCCTGCCGCCGAACGATGTACGCCGTCCAATTCGGCCACTAGCCTTGCAGAATGAACGTGACCAGCGCCACCCCTGCGGCGGTCGGGCAGACGCTGCGGGATACGCGGGACTGGGCGCGAGCCAGCGGACAGCGGATCCGGGCATTCGCGCGCAATCCGGTTGCCGAGTTCCGGCGCAATGCCGAGCAGTTCGGCTATCCGGCCAATGTGGTCGTACTCATCGATATCGTGCTGCTCACCGTCGCCGCCCTCTCGGTCATCCAGCGATACGGGCACGGCTATTGGCCGAGTCTCGTGCCGATTCTGGCCCTCGCCCTGACCTACAGCACCGGGCCGCTGTACGCCTTCTTCGGCGTTGTGCCGAAACCGCTGATGATCGCGGCCTTTACGATGACCGCCGAGGCCCTGTTCCTGGCCCAGCCTGTACCGACCGATTCCGCACCGTTCGTGGTGATCGCCGCGGCCGGGGAGATCGCGGCCATCGCGCCACTGATCGCGAGTATCCCGGTGGCCTGCGCCATGATCGCGGAGCTGCTCTTCTTCGAGTCCATCGGACATCTGGATATCGGCGCACCGATCTGGATCTTCGCGGTGACCTGCGGTTGGATGACCGGCCAGATGTTGAACTATCAGCGCCGCTACCTGTACCAGGAGCGTGAATCGCAGGAGATCCGCGCGGTGCGGGCCGCCGATGAGGAGCGCCGCCGCATTGCCCGCGAGGTGCACGATGTGATCGCGCATTCGCTCAGCATCACCCTGTTGCACGTGACCGCCGCCCGCCATGCGCTGCAAACCGATCGCGATGTGGACGATGCGGTGGAGGCGCTCACCGATGCCGAGCGCCTGGGCCGCCAGGCCATGGCCGATATTCGGCGCACCGTCGGGCTGCTCGGCCAGTTGCCGACGCCACAGGCTCCGGAACCCGACCTGGACGATATCGACGATCTGGTAGCCGATTTCGTCCGCGCCGGCATGCCGGTGGAGTACAGCCTCGACGGCGATCGCTCCGGTATCACGGCGGGCGTGGGTCTGGCGCTGTACCGCATCAGCCAGGAATCGCTGGCCAATATCGCCAAGCACGCACCGGGCGCGACGGCTCGGCTGCGAATCGTCCTGCGCACCAGGGATATCACCGTGACGGTGACCAATACCCTGCCCGCGGGCGCCGCGGTACGACCGGGGCGCGGAATGGGGATTTCCGGTATGCGCCAGCGGGCCGACCTGCTCGGCGGCACGCTCTCGTCCGGACCGGTCGACGAGGGCTGGCAGGTGATCGCGCACATCCCGATGGCCGGGGCCGTGGCGTGTATGGCTGTGGCAGCGGAGGATTCGCTGCGCACCGCGCTGCATTCGGTGACCCGCAAGATCTACGATCGCCCGAATCCGCTGGCGTCCAACGATATTCAGGAGAGTATGTGACCCCCCAGCCGGACGAGCAGCTCATCGACGTGCTGGTGGTCGACGATCAGGAGCTGGTGCGCGGCGGCCTGCGCCGAATCCTGCGCCGCCGTGACGGTTTCGCGGTGAGCGAATGCGCCGACGGTGATGAGGTGCCGGCCGCCGTCAGCGCGCACCGCCCGGACGTGGTGCTGATGGATCTGCGGATGAAACGCATCGGCGGCATCGAGGCCACCCGCACCCTGCGCGGCCGCGCCGACGCACCGCCGGTGCTGGTGCTCACCACCTTCGATGATGATCAATTGCTATCAGGCGCATTACGCGCGGGCGCGGCGGGATTCCTGCTCAAGGATTCTCCCGCCGAGGATCTGATTCGCGCCGTGCGCACGGTGGCGCTGGGCGGCTCCTGGCTGGATCCGTCGGTTACTCCGCGGGTGCTGACGGCATACCGGTCGGCACGTCCGACACCGGCGCCGGCCGACAGCCGCCTCACCGAACTGACCGCGCGCGAACTCGAGGTGCTCGAACTCATTGCCAAGGGGCGTGTCAACACGGAGATCGCGCGCGCCCTCGGTATCTCGGAGGTAACCGTAAAAAGCCACGTGGGGCACATTTTCGGGAAGCTGGGCCTGCGCGATCGGGCCGCGGCGATCGTGTTCGCGTTTGACCACGGTGTGGTTGCACCCGGAGAATCCAACTCTTGAGGGGTGAGGTGCGGAAACAGTCATCGCATACCGCCCATGGAGTTGGAGGTTGGACGGCGTGCAAGCACCGCCATCGCGGGCCGGCAGCAGGTTCGGGCCGTACGAGTTGCGCTCGTTGCTGGGCAAGGGCGGCATGGGTGAGGTCTACGAGGCCTACGACACCTCCAAGGATCGTGTCGTCGCCGTCAAGCTACTACCCGCCGAACTCGCGAAAGACCCCTCCTACCAGGAACGTTTCCGTCGTGAATCACAGGCGGCGGCACGGCTGGCCGAACCGCACATCATCCCGATCCACGATTGGGGCGAGTACGACGGCCAGCTCTACATCGATATGCGGCTGGTGCGCGGACAGGATCTGCGCAGCCTGCTGAACAGCCGGGGCGCGATGACACCGGCGCGCGCGGTGGGCATTGTCGAGCAGATCGCCGCGGCCTTGGACGCCGCGCACTACTCGGGTCTGGTGCACCGCGATGTGAAGCCGGCCAATATTCTGGTGACCGATGCGGATTTCGCATATCTCGCCGACTTCGGCATCGCCCGCACCGAGGGTGAGACCGGTATCACCATGGCGGGCACCGCCGTCGGCTCGTACGCATACATGGCCCCGGAGCGTTTCGACGACTCCGGGCCGGTGACCGGGCGCGCCGATCTGTATTCGCTCGGCTGTGTGCTGCACGAATGCCTCACCGGCAACAAGCCGTTCCCGGCGACCAATATGAGTGTGCTGATCCGCGGCCATCTTTCCGAAGCGCCGCCGCGACCGAGCCTGCAGCACTCCGGGATTCCGGCCGCGCTCGACGATGTGCTGGCGCGGGCGCTGGCCAAGGATCCGGGTAGCCGGTATCTCACGGCGGGCGAATTCGCCCGGGCCGCCCGCACCGCCCTCGCCGGTGGTCCGGTGCCGGCCGCGCCGACCGAGATCCTGCAGCCCGGCCGGATGGTGCCGCCCGCCGCGCCCGGCACGCTGACCCCCACACCGCCGCCCGCCGCGCCCACCACCGTGCTGCCCACCGTCCGCAGCTCGGATCCGACCGTGGTGCAACCGAATTCCGGCGGCTACCCGATATACACCACCGGCGCGTTCCCGCCGTCCGAGGAGGGGCCGGGCACCTCCGATCTGCCGGTCATCCTGCCGTCGGACCCGACCCGGGTGCGTGTCAGCGATTTCCACTATCAGCCGCTGCCGCAGAGCGCGCAACAACCTCAGGCGCAGGCGAAGCAGCCGGTCTGGGGCTACGGAGCGCCGCAGCAACCGGATTTCCCGTATGCGCCGACGCCCGATCCCTCGCTGTACCCGACCTCGGATCATCCCCGGCAGGATCCGGAGCCCGCGCCGTCCTACCGGCCGCGCCGCAAATCGATGGCGGCGCCGATATCGATCGGCGTTCTGGTGGTCGCCATTGCCGCCATCGCCGGTGCGGTGGGCTGGCAGGTCCTGGACCACTCCCGGAGCGAATCGCCGAGTACGACCGTGGCACAGGGCGATCCGAGCATCACCGTGCCGCTGTCGGGACCGAAGGCGTCAACCGCTCCCCCGGCGCAGACCACCGTCCAGTTGCCGGCCGGTTCGACTCCCTGCCCGCTGGTTTATCCGGCGCTCAACGGTTTCACCGGCTCCGCTATCGGATCCACTGTTACCAGTTGCCCTTTCGCGGAACAGGTTCGCCAGGCATATGCCGAGGCGACTGCGGGCCGCCCGGGTTCGGCAAGTAGTGTGGTGGTTGTCAGCCCGGTAACAAATCGGGCGTACACGATGAACTGCACGGCGACAGGGAAATTGGTCACCTGCATCGGTGGTGAGAACGCGGTGGTGTATGTCTACTGACCCGATTCCGGCCTGTCGCAAGGCCATTGCTCGGGGCTTTACCTTGGCGACGTTACTGGCGGCGTCCGCATGCGCGGTGCATGTGAGCTCTGCGGGTTCGCCCACGGCGGGGTCCGCGAGTGTGGCGCCTGCCGCCGAAACGGCTGCGGCGCCGGGTCTCTCGATGGTCGCGCCGAACTTGCCGGGCTTGTTCGGGCTGCCGAAATCCATTACGTTCGCAGCCGATTTCGCGGATCTGCAGTCCGGGCTGGACGGCCGCATCGGTCTCGCGGTCATGCCGGTCGGCGGCGGGGATATGACGGTGCTGGGGAACTGGAGCTCCGGAGTCGCGTGGTCGACCATCAAGGTGCCGCTCGCGCTCGCCGCGCTGCGCCGGGATCCGACCGGTTTGCGCTCCACCGCCGAGGCGGCCATCACCTTCTCCGATAATGATGCGGCGCAGGAACTCTGGAACTCGCTCGGGAACGGCGCCGAGGCCGCCGACGCGGTCGAATCGATCCTGCGCGAAGCCGGCGACGGATTCACCGATGTCGCGGCCCGGCACACCCGCCTGGCCATGATGGGGGCCGATGACGAACTCGCCTTCGGCGCCACCGATTGGTCGCTGACCGATCAGGTGCGCTTCGCGTCCAGACTGCCCTGCCTGCCGCGAGCCAATTCGGTTGTCTCGCTGATGAGTGACATCACGCCGAGTCAGAGCTGGGGTCTGGGCCGGCTCATCGGCGCGGAATTCAAGGGCGGCTGGGGTCCGGACGACGACACCGGCAAATACACTGTGCGGCAATTCGGTCTGGTACCGACACTCGCCGGGCCGATCGCGGTGGCCATGGCCGCCGAGCCCACCTCCGGCTCCTTCGACGACGCCACCGACATGATGGACAAGCTCGCGCTGCTGGTCGGCGATCACCTGCCTGATCTGCCCGGGGGGCTCTGCACGCACTAGTAGCATATGGAATCCCCCGGGGCGCACGGCAATCCTCGAGATTGACGCATACCGGTGAGTCCGCTAGGAAACAGGGACTCACCGCAGACGTTGGAGGTAACCGGGTGGACGCACCGTATTCGCTACGTCGCCGCTTCGCACGTGTCGCGGGCGGTGGTGCGGCGATCCTGCTGGTGGCGCTCCTGACCGGCTGCACCAGCAAGCCGGTCCTGGTACCCGATGCCACCACCGCCGCAGCCGGAGCGACCACCACCACCTCCGCGGTCAACCTCGCACTGCCCGGCACGCTCGCCTGGGATTTCGCCAATACGCTGCAACCCACGCTGAGCGGCAAGGTCGGACTGGCCCTCATGCCCGTCGGCAGCGATCGAGTGGTGGCGCTGGGCGATTGGACCACCGGAGCGGCCTGGTCGACGATGAAGGTGCCGCTGACATTGGCCGCGCTGCGCCAGAATCCGAGCGGTTATACCACCGCCGCGAGCGAGGCCATCACCGAATCCGACAATGCGGCCGCCGACGTGCTGTGGCAGTCGCTGGGCGCCGCGCCCACCGCCGCGGCGACGGTGCAGGCGGTACTGCGGGAGGGCGGCGACTCCGTCACCACGGTGCCCGCCACCCGGGCCCGCGCCGAATACTCGGCCTTCGGCCAGGCCGACTGGTCCATTGCCGATCAGCTGAAATTCGCCGCGCGACTACCCTGCCTGCCGCAATCCGATCCCGTCACCGCGCTCATGGGCAAGATCGTCTACGGGCAGCGCTGGGGACTCGGCTCGCTGGACGGCGCCGAATTCAAGGGCGGGTGGGGGCCCGATCCGAGCGGAAACTACCTGGTCCGGCAATTCGGGCTGGTGCCGGTCGACGGCGGGCAGATCGCCATCGCGATTGCCGCGCAGCCCACTTCGGGTTCCTTCGACGACGGCACCACCATGCTCACCAAGATCGCGGCGCTCATCGGCAAGCATCTGGGCGAACTACGCGGCGGCGCCTGCTGAGCGGGTTCCGAAAAAACCAGGCTTAACCAGCGGTTCACGGGGGCGCGACCCACAGGGCGCCGTACTCGGGGCAAGATAGGGCATATGCGCATCGGAGTCTTGACCGGAGGCGGAGACTGCCCAGGCCTGAACGCGGTGATCCGTGCTGTCGTTCGCACCTCGAACGGCCGCTGGGGTGATGCGATCATCGGCTTCCAGGACGGGTGGCGCGGGCTACTCGAGGATCGAAAGATCCAGATCCTGAACAATGACCGCACCGACCGGCTGCTCACCAAGGGCGGCACCATCCTCGGCACCGCACGCACCAATCCCGATGTGCTGCGCGCCGGATTGCCGCGTATCAAGCAGACTCTCGACGACAACGGCATCGACGCCCTCATCCCCATCGGCGGCGAGGGCACGCTGACAGCGGCCAGCTGGCTGGCCGAAGAGGGCGTGCCGGTGGTCGGCGTGCCCAAGACCATCGACAATGACATCGACTGCACCGACACCACCTTCGGCCACGACACCGCGGTCGCCATTGCCACCGAGGCCATCGACCGGCTGCACACCACCGCGGAATCGCATCAGCGCGTCATGCTGGTCGAGGTGATGGGACGGCATGCCGGCTGGATCGCCATGAACTGCGGTATCGCCTCCGGTGCGCACCTGACCCTGGTGCCCGAGGTGCCGTTCGATGTGGACGAGGTCTGCGCCATGGTGAAACGCCGCTTCCAGCGCGGTGATTCGCACTTCATCTGCGTGGTCGCCGAGGGCGCGCATCCGGCTCCCGACTCGATGTCGCTGCGCGACGGCGGAATCGACGAATTCGGGCATGTGAAGTTCACCGGCGTGGCACAGCAGCTGGCTCCGGAGATCGAGCGGCGCATCGGAAAAGAGGTGCGGGTGACCGTGCTCGGCCATGTGCAGCGCGGCGGGACACCGACGCCGTACGACCGCGTGCTCGCCACCCGCTTCGGGGTGCATGCGGCGGAAGCCGTGCACGCCGGGAACTTCGGGCAGATGGTGGCATTGCACGGGACCGAGGTCGACCTGGTTCCGCTCTCGGAGGCCACCAAGCAGCTCAAACTCGTTCCGCAGGACCGCTACCGGGAAGCCGCGGCCTTCTTCGGCTGAGACGACAATCGACACAATTGGGGCCCCGCACAGCGTGTGCGGGGCCCCAATTGCCGGTACTGCTTTACGTTTCAGCGCAAATCTGCCTGGACACTATCGAAACAGCCGGTTGCCAGTGCGGCGGTGAAGTTGTCCCATTCGGCCGGTCCGAATACCAGTTTCGGACCTGCCGGGTTCTTGCTGTCCCGCACTCCCACACCGCTATCGAGAAAAGCGATCTCAACACATTCCTTCGCGCCGGTACTGCGCGCGCTCTTGAACCACCTCACGCCGGACGGTTCGACGTTCACGTCTCGTACTCCTTCGCTGCCTTCCGCAAGAGATCCCTACTGGTGGCATCGTCCAGCGCAGAGCGCTGAAGAGCCTGGTACGCCTCGAGATACCGGTCGACTGCGGCCTGCTTCTCCAGGTACAGATCGCCCAGGAAGTTCTCCAGGTACACCACGGTGGGTTCGACCGGCTTGTTGCCGCTGTCCCGGCCGAAATCCAGAATCACGAAGGGCCCGACGGTATGCCCGATCGGGACGCCCGCTGAGAAGGGTAGTACACGCACAGCAATCGTCGGGAGTGTCGACATATCCGCGACGCGTCGCAATTGCGCGGCCATGGTGCGCGGACTGCCTACGACCCGGCGTAATGCCGATTCGTGCAGCACGATATCGAGGCTTGCAGCACTTCGCTTTCGGGTCAAAAGGGACTGTCGGCGGATCTTCAATTGCACTCTTCGGTCAATCTCATCGCGCGCAGCATCCGGCCAGTAATCACTGATCAGGACGCGCGCGTAGTCGGCGGTCTGCAGCAGGCCCGGGATCAGATCGGGCTGGTAGGAGATCAGGCCGCGGGCCGAAGCCTCCAGGCCCACATACACATTGAAACCCTCGGGAATGAGGTCGTCGTATTCGTGCCACCAGGACTTGACACTCGCCTGCTGGGCGAGTCCGACCACGGCGGTGGTGAATTCCTCATCGAAGTCGTATATGCGACATAATTCCCTAATGTCCAGTACGCGAATCTTTTCCGCGTTACCGGTTTCCAGGCGCTGGAGTTTCGACTCGCTCCACTCCATCAGGGCCGCCGCTTCGGCAATGGTCACATTGCATTGCATTCGCCCCTCACGCAGATATCGCCCCAGTTGACGGCGCGGCAGTGTAGAACCATGCTCGGACATCGAGTGCTCCCCCACGAAGGCAGTTTTCGGTCACTATGAACGATGCTCCCATGCGGTATGAATGCCGACCTGGCGCTTTCGCAAACTTTCCCGGGACGCGCGAATCCGGTTGCCCGCCGGTTCCGGCAATGCTGGACTTGAATCCGCGCCCGGCAAGAGCCGGAGCCCTCTCCTGGTCCCCCTCGTCCCCGTGCCGGGCGCGCCAACCTCCTACCGCCGCGCCAACCTCCTACCACCAAGCGCGGCAGTCTCCTTCACCCCTACGCGGCAGCCTCTCCACCCCTATCCGACGATCTGCATCACCACAATCGCCAACAGCACAAGCAGTGCCACCGCCGCCAACCCCAACACCACCAGCGCCGCAACCTGCGACCGCTCCGCCCCGCCGGCCCCCGGAACCGGTTGCTGTGGACCAGAATTCATCGGATACCCCGCCGCCGGACCGAACCCCCGCCCGGTGTTCTCCACCCCGGCAAACTGCGGCCCAGGCCCCCCGACCGCCGCAGCCGGGAATTGCGATGCACTCTCCCCTGACATCCCAGAGCCGGTCGACTCCACACCCGCCGCCGCACTCCCCGTCGGCCTCCCACCGCGCGCCCATCCCGGGTCCGCCGCCGAACCCCCCACCGCGGACCCACCTTCCGCCGCAGGCACAAACGCCCCAGACATCGGATTCCGCAGCCCCGGACCCGGATACACCTCCGCACCAGGGGTTCCGGCCGCTTCCGCAGCAGACTCCGCACCTGCCGCCACAATCGGACTATCGGCCGTCAAGACACTGTCCGGATCCACCGCTCCGGGGGCACTCCCGGCCGCTCCGCCGGCGGTGGAAGTCGCCGTATCGGCGGGTTCAGCAGCGGGCTGGGCCGGTTCGTCCGAGATGCCGGGTGCTCGGGATACCGGTTCGGCGGCCTGCCGCGACGAATGCCCCTCTCCACGCTCGGAATTCACGGCTTCGGGCAGCCCACTCGGCGGCGCAGCTGCTCCTTCCGAACCCTCGGGCTGGGGCGGCACACCCGGTTGCGATTGCGCTGCTCCGTACTCCGAGCTTCCAGGTCGCGACTCCGAGCTTCCGGGTCGCGACTCCGAGCTTCCGGGTTGCGACTCCGAGCTTCCGGGTCGCGGCGGAATGTCCGGCTGCTGCACCGAATCGGCGGCGTTCGATGGGTCGCTGTCCGATACCTGTGCCGCATGTTTCGGACGCGCGCCGGGATCTGCGGGTTGTGCCCCGAGGCTCGTGGGCGGTAACTCGGCAGCGCCGGGGGCGGTCCCGGGCAGTATGGACTGCGGTGCAGCGGCGGGGGAAGACTTCTGGTCGGTGGCGCACGACAGACGAGTGTCAGCGCCTGCCACCTGCGTTTCGGGCTTCGACCCCGGAGCGGGCTCCTCGTGCTGCGCACCATCACTCGCGGCCCGCCGCTCAGCGGTGCCGGAGAAGGACGGGGCGGATTCGGGGTGCGGGGGAACCCTTGGGGTCGGGAACGAATCGGTGGGTTGGGAATACAGAGCTTCCTGCGGTGTCGGCGAAGCTACCGGGTGCGGTACGACATCCGTCAACTGACCCGATGAATCCGAAGTCGGCACTTCTGGATTCGCCGGGTTCGAGGACGGACCGGAGGAGGGTGGTGGCGTGATCCGTTGCGGTACGGGGGTATTGGGATGCGAGGTGGGCGCCGACGGGCCCTGTGGATGCGGCGGCACGGCGGCGGGGATCGGCTGCTGCTGTGGGGCGAGTGCCGGTTGTTGCGGGGCGGGGTTACCGGCGGGATAGCCCTGCGGCGGCATCGGATAGGCGGCCGGGTAGCCCTGCGGCGGGGCGGGAGCGGGCGGGTAGTTCTGCGGCGGAGCGGCAGGCGGGTAGCTCTGGGGCGCGGCGGGGTAACCGGCGGGCGGGGCGTAGGCGGGCGCGGCGGGGGCATAGCCGGGCGGGGAAGACAGTTGGGGGGCAGGCTGATTCGGGAAGACGGGCTGACCCGGGGCGGCGGTGAGGGCGCGGCGGGCGGCTTTGGCGAATTCGCTGCAGGAGGGGAAACGGTCCATGGGGCGTTTGGCCATGCCCTTGGTGATGACCGCGTCCATGGCGGGGGTGAGGCCGGGGCGGCGGAGGCTGACCGGCGGGGGCAGCAGTTGCAGGTGGCCGCGAATGAGTTCGGACGGGTCCGGGGAGTCGAAGGGGCCCGCGCCTATGAGCAGCCAGTACAGAGCGCACGCCAGAGAGTATTGATCGGTGGTGTGATCGAGGTGTGCGCCGGTCATCTGCTCCGGCGAGGCGTAAGCCAGAGTGGCGGTGAACATTCCGCGCTGGGTCAGATGGGTGGAATCCTCCCGCAGGCGGGCGATGCCGAAGTCGGTGAGGAACACCCGTTCACCGTGGCCGCCGACGGCGCGCGCCAGAATGATATTGGCGGGCTTCACATCCCGGTGCAGCACGCCCATGGTGTGCGCGTAATCCAGTGCGGCGGCGACACCTTCGATGATCTGCACGGCCCGCTCCGGCGGCAGCATGGTGACATCCACCCCGGCGGCATCCACACCGTCGATGTACTGCATGGAGATCCAGAGCTGTTCGTCCTCGGTGCCGCGGTCGTACACCTCGACGATATTGGGGTGATCCAGCTGCGCCACCAGATCCGCCTCGCGATTGAAGCGAATGCGGATCTCCCTGTCCGCGAAGAGCTCCCGATTCAGCAGCTTCAAGGCGGTGAGCCGGCCCAGCCGTGGATGGCGGGCGAGATACACCGATCCCATCCCGCCCTGCCCGAGCAGCCGCTCAATGGTGAAACCGGCGAACACGTCACCGCTGTTCAACACTGCCCGACCCCCTTCCGGTGACGTACAAGTCCGTGAGCCTACCGCGCCCAGCGCTGCCTGACCTGGGCTGGGAACAGCCCGGAGCACCGGCCGTCTCAGCCCGGTGTCACCAGCCCGGACTCGTAGGCCAGTACCACCGCCTGCGCGCGATCACGCAGATTCAGTTTGGCGAAAACCTTCGATACATGGGTCTTCACGGTCTGTTCCGCGACGAAAAGATTATCGGCGATCTCGGCATTGGACAGGCCGTGTGCGACCAACTCCAGCACCTCCCGCTCACGCGGTGTGAGCACCGAGAGCGCGGGCGCCGGGGTACGGCGATTGCGGCGCTTGGTGACATCGGCGATGAGCCGGCGCGTCACGGTCGGCGCGAGCAGCGCATCACCGGCGGCGACCACGCGGACCGCGCGCACCAGTTCTTCCGCGGGTGCGTCCTTGAGCAGGAAGCCGCTCGCGCCGATACCCAGTGCCTCGTACACATAGTCGTCGATATCGAAGGTGGTGAGCATGAGCACCCGCACCGGCGGATCGAAGCCCGCCGAGAGAATCGCCCGGGCCGCGTCGAGCCCGTTCATCTCCGGCATGCGCACATCCATGAGCACCACATCCGGGCGCAATCGTTTCGCCTCCGCCACAGCGGTTTTGCCGTCGGGCGCATCCCCGATCACGCTGATATCGGGTTGCGCGGACAGCAGCGCACCGAACCCCTGCCGAACCATCGCCTGGTCGTCAGCGATCAAAACCGTTATCGCCACAATCCCACCTCGCACACCCCACCGAGTTTGCCACGTCCCCCACCCATCAGCCCCCACCCCCGCAACCTCGCACCCCAACACGCCCGCCCCAATCATCAAGCGTGCCGCACGCCGTGCTGATGCCCCTGATACGACTACGCCGATCCTCTCCCCACGCCGTTCCGATCGCCGTCGCGCGAGGGTGCCCGTTCTCTCATACGACCATGCCGTCCCCCTCATACGACCATGCCGTCCCCTCATACGACCATGCCGTCCCCCTCATACGGCGATGCTGGACCCCGTCTTCCCGGCATGCTTGTGGCCGGGATCCACAACGGATCCCGGCCAATTGCCGACGCGAAGGCGGCAGCGATTAGCGCACCTACATTCCGGCCAGCGCGTCGAAACCCAGCGCAGCCGTCGCGCTTCCGTCGCCGACAACAGCACTCAGCGGCAGTTCGGCGCGCACCTCGAAACCTCCGTCGGGACGCGGTGCAGCGGTGAGCGTCCCGCCGACCGCGAGGGCTCGGGCCTGCATCCCCGCGATGCCGCTGCCACCGGATTGATCGCCGTGGCCCGGACCGTGCGGGCGGTCATTGGTGATCGACAGGTTCAGCGCGGTGGTGCCGGCGATCCGCACCCACACCGGCGCACCGGGTGCGTGCCGCGACGCATTGGCCAGCGACTCCTGCACAATGCGGTACAGCGCGAGCCCGGTCGTCGCCGGGACCAGGTCGAGACTGCCGTCGATGGTCCAGGTGAGCGGCACTCCGGCGCGGCGGGCGCCCTCCAGCAGAGTCAGCACATCGGCGGCGGCGGGCTGCGGTGCGTGCTCGGGCAGCTGGCCGTCGCTGCGCAGCACACCCAGCAGTCCGCGAATCTCGTTGAGCGCGGCGCGGGCTCCCGAACCGATGGATTCGAACTCCTCGCGCGCCTCGGGCGACAGCCCGTCGATGCGGTAGGGCGCGGTCTGCGCCTGCACCACCACCATGGACATATGGTGCGCGACCACATCGTGCAGGTCGCGGGCGATGCGCGCCTTCTCCTCGAGGATGGCGCGGCGGGCCCGCTCCAGATCCGTCTCCTCGGCCTGCTTGAGCAGCGCCTGCCGGGACACCACCACCCAGCGCACCAGCAGACCCAGCACCACCAGGCCGGTGATGGCGATCGGCCAGCCCAGCCCGGCCTGCGCGAAACTGTCCCCGGTGGCCGCCATGGTGGTGGCGAACAGCAGCGAGGTGGCCAGCCACGCCACACCCACGATCTGCATGGGTGAGCGCACCGCCACCGCGAACACCAGCGCGAACAGGCACAGGATGTGCACCACCTGGAACGGCAGACTGTTCCCGTGCTGATGCGGCACCGCGAGCGAGATGAGCAGCGCCGATCCGGCCGAAACCGCCCATCCCAGAGCGGGATTCACCCGCATGAGCAGAATCGGGAAGGCCGCGAACCCGGCGATGAAGGGCTGCGCCGCCGCCGGCACCTGATGGGTGATGTGCAGCGTCGGCCACGCGACCGCGATGAAGATGATCGCGACCAGCACCGTGAATCCGTCGAACCACTGCCGCGCCCGCTGCCGTGACGCCGGCGAGCGCCCACTCTTCGCCAATTTACCGACCATGCTCTCGACGGTAGAGAACTCCGCGGCCCGGCACGTCATACCCCCGAGTGATCTAGCACCCCATACCGCAGTACTGCCGGTCGCCGTGGCTCCCCCACCCCGCCCATGCGGGAACAGCCCCCCAGCGTGAAGCCCGGATATCGCCCTGATTCCTAGCGTCATTCCCCATGAGAGCGTTCCCGTCCGACCCGGTCACTGCGCCCCACCCCACTCCGCTCGCGAGTGGCACCGCCCGAGCCCTGCCCGCCGCCGCCGCCGCACCGAACGTGGCGACCGGTGCCGATCGCGGCGGCCACCTCAGCAATCGAACCTCCCACGACGACCACCGCGCGGCAGTGTCCGAATCCGATCACCGCGCGGCAGAGTCGGTATCCACTCGCATCGACCAGGACCCGCCGCTCGTGGCGAGTGCGCCGTCGACGCCAGGTCGCCTGTACCGCTTCGGCATGCTCGCCACCGCCGCGTCCGTACTGTTCTCCGTCGCAGTAGCTTTCGCGCCTTCCGCGAGCGCCGCCGCAACCGCACCGGCGGTCGCGGAGGATGCCGGTGCACGCGCCGGAATCCTCGAATCGGCTGCCGCACAGCCCAACCCGTCCGATATCCCCGAGGCCTTCGTCGCCGAAGCCGGATACCGCCCGGTCATCGAGGCAGGCATGCTGGTCGATCCGCACGGCGACTGCTCCTCCCCCATCCCCCTCCCCCGGGAGTTCGACCTCGCCTGCAAGGCCCACGATCTCGGTTACGACCTGCTCCGCTACGCCGACAACCGGGGCCATCCCCTCGGCCCCTGGGCCCGCCAAACCGCCGACGCCGCATTGGAACAGCGCATGTACGCCTCCTGCGATACCCGCACCAACCCCGCATCCCGCGCCGAATGCCAGGTAATGGCAGGCGTAGCCAGCACCTTCGTAGACCTCAACTCCATCCGCCAGCACTACGGCGTTCCCGTCCACGAACCGGCCCTCGACAACGCCTTCGGCCCCTCCCACTCCCTCCTCCCCGCCGGAATCGCCGCCCTGACAATCGGATCCATCGCAGCCGCAGTGACATTCCGCCGCGCAGCCCGCACCTCCACCAGCCGCCCGCGCGTGATGGCGGTGGCGTAATGAACAACCACAGCACTGCGCCGACGAGCCCCGCGAACGGGCGGGGCAACGAGTTCCACGGTGCGGCGACCACAAGCGGCACAACAGATCTCGGACCCCGGATCTCGCCACCCTCCATCGCCGAAGAGCACCGCGGCGAATTCCGGGAACCGGTGGCTGCATCCCCGCACGCGGAACCTGGCACGCGAACTGCTCCGCCTCGAAGCGATAGCCCGACCGTCGCCGAGCGCCCGAACTCGGACGTGACCACTGCGCCGAGGGAACGCTCGAAGCGCCTGCGCGGCAACCGCACGGCGTTTCAGGGCGGGCCGACCGCCGATCCCCGATCTGCGCCGGCTCGCATCGCTGCGGATGGCGACGCTGCCGGGGCGCACAAATCCGGGGGTACGCGTGTGAGAGTCGGGCTGCCCCGGGTGGGGACCACGGTGGGCGTGGGGTTCGGGGTGCTGGCTTCGCTGGCGCCGGGGTTGTTGCCGCGGACTCCGACTGCGCAGGCGGTGGTGACCGCGGTGTTGGTGTTGCTCGGGCTGACCGTGGTGGGGCTCGGGCGGGTTATGGTGCGGCGGATGGGGTTCGGTGGGGTGCCGACGCGGTGGCGGGGAGCGGCGCTGGTGGTGGCCGGGGCGGCGGTGCTCGTCGCGATGGCGCAGGCGCAGGATTGGCAGAACCGGTTGCGGGGTGCGATGGGGGTGTCGACTGTCGGACCCTGGTACTGGGTGCAGTGGGCGATCGGGTCGGCGCTGATCACCGGGGTGGTCGTCGGCGGCGTTCTCGGAATCCGCTGGGTGGTGCGGCGATTGGGGCGGATGCGCAGCCTCGCGCTACTGCTGGGGGCCGGGGTGGCAGCACAGTTCGTGGTGGTGCCCACCGTTGTCGACTGGCGGAAAGCCGCCTACGCGTCGGCGAATGCGTTTGTCGATCCGGGTTTGTCACAACCGATTTCGTCGTCGAGGTCGGGTAGCCCGGTGTCGGCGGCGAGCTGGCCGTCACTGGGTGCGCAGGGCCGCAAGTTCGTGACCGGGGCTCCGACGCAGGCGGTGCGGGTGTATGTGGGATTGAACTCCGCGCCTGATCTGAATGCGCGGGTGGCGCTTGTCATTCGAGAGCTGGAACGTTCGGGCGGACTGCAGCGCGGCAATCTGGTGGTCACCGTGCCGACCGGATCCGGCTGGATCGACGGTGAAGCGGCCGCCGGTCTCGATCAGCGCTTCGGCGGCGATGTGGCGCTGGTCGGACTGCAGTATTCGGAGGCGCCCAGCTGGGCGACCTTCGTCTTCGGCCGCAAGGCCGCCGAACAGTCCGCCCGCGCCCTGTTCGATGCTGTCGAACAACGGATTTCGACGCTGCCGCACCCGCCGAAGCTGTACGTCTACGGTCAGAGCCTCGGCGCGCTGGGCGGCAGCGCGATCTTCACCGATGATGCCGATCAGGCCCGCCGCACCTGCGCGGTGCTCTGGGCCGGACCACCTGCCGGTGCGGTACACCGCAGCGGCGCAACGATTCTCGCCAATGCATCCGACCCCGTGGTCCGCTGGTCTCCGGCTTTGCTGTGGCGCGCACCGAATCTCACCGGCACCCGCCCGGATGCCCCTGTCCCCGGCTGGATTCCGTTCGTCAGCTTCATCCAGACCAGCGCGGACCTCCTCGGCGCGCTCGACGCCCCCTCCGGCCACGGCCACCGCTACGGCACCGATCAAGGTACGGCGCTGGGCAGCTGCTGACTCGGAGTGGCTCAGCGCAAAAAGAAACAGCTCCCGGCCGGTTACAACCAGCCGGGAGCCAAATCAGCCTGTCCGATCAGATGATCGGACTCGATCTCAAGCGACCGGGCCGCGCGCCGCCTCGTAGGCCGCGCCCACACGGTAGAGCCGGTCGTCGGCCAGCGCCGGCGCCATGATCTGCAAGCCCACCGGCATACCGTCGTCCTTGCTCAGCCCGGACGGCACCGACATACCGCAGTGCCCGGCCAGGTTGGTCGGCAGCGTGCACAGATCGGAGAGGTACATGGCCAGCGGATCGTTGACCTTCTCGCCCAGCTTCCACGGCGTGAACGGGCTGGTCGGCGAGACCAGCACATCGACCGACTCGTACGCCCGGTCGAAGTCGCGCGCGATGAGCGTGCGGACCTTCAGCGCCTGACCGTAGTAGGCGTCGTAGTAACCGGCCGACAGCGCATAGGTGCCGATCATGATGCGGCGCTTGACCTCCGGGCCGAACCCGGCCGCACGGCTGAGCGACATGACCTGATCCGCACTGTGCGACCCGTCGTCGCCGACGCGCACCCCGTACCGCATGGAATCGAAGCGCGCCAGGTTCGAGGACACCTCCGACGGCAGGATGAGGTAGTAGGCGGCCAGCGCGTGCACGAAGTTCGGGCAGGACACCTCCAGCACCTCGGCGCCGAGCTCCTTCAACTGCGCCACAGCGGCATCGAAGGAATTGATGACACCCGGCTGGTAGCTGTCGGAGTGCAGCTCCCGCACCACACCGACCTTCACACCGGTCAGATCACCCTTGGCGCCCTCGCGGGCGGCGGCGACCACCGGTGGCACCGGCACATTGCGCGAGGTGGAGTCGCGCGGGTCGTACCCGGCGATAACCTCGTGCAGCAGCGCGGTATCCAGCACAGTGCGACCACACGGCCCACCCTGATCCAGCGAGGACGCACAGGCGATCAGGCCGTACCGGGAGACGGTGCCGTAGGTGGGCTTGGTGCCCACGGTCGCGGTGACCGCGGCGGGCTGGCGAATGGAACCACCGGTATCGGTGCCGATGGCCAGCGGGGCCTGATACGAGGCGAGCGCCGCCGCCGAACCACCGCCGGAACCGCCCGGAATCCTGGTGGTATCCCACGGGTTCCGGGTCGGGCCGTACGCCGAGTTCTCGGTGGAGGAGCCCATGGCGAACTCGTCCATATTCGTCTTGCCCAGAATCGGGATGCCCGCCTGCCGCAGCCGCGTGGTCAGCGTCGCGTCGTACGGCGAGACCCAGCCCTCGAGGATCTTCGATCCACAGGTGGTCGGCATATCGGTGGTGGTGAAAACGTCCTTGAGCGCCAAGGGAACACCGGCCAGCGGCGAGGCGACGGTGCCGGCGGCGATCGCGCGATCCACCTCGGCGGCGGTCAGCAGCGCCTGCTCACCCGCGACGTGCAGGAAAGCATTGATCTCACCGTCGACCTCGCCGATGCGCTGGATGTGCGCCTCGGTGACCTCGACCGAGGAAACCTCACGGGCGTGGATTTTCTCGGCAAGCTCCGCGGCGGAAAGCTTGGTCAGCTCGGCTGCGCCCGCTGTTCGCTCGCTCATGCGCCCTCTCCCAGAATCTGCGGAACCAGGAACCGCTGGTCCTCGGCCGCGGGCGCGCCGGAGAGCGCCTGCTCAGGCGTGAGGCAGGGCTGCTCCACATCCGGGCGCGTCACATTGGTCGCGGGGTTCGGGGAGGCGGTGGCGGGGACATCGGCCGCGGCGACCTCGGAAATCTGCGCGACGTAGGTCAGGATGGAATCCAACTGACCGGCGTACAGATCGAGTTCGTCATCGGTCAAAGCGAGCCGGGACAACCGGGCGAGATGTGCGACCTCGTCCCTGGAGATGGCGGGCACCGCGGGACCCCTTTCGGCTGGTTCGAGCATGAAGATTCGGCATCCGACAGCCTAGCGGGGTGCACCGGGAGCGCCGTGGCAGGTGCCATCGGGCGCCGAATCAGCGCCCGCGATACCTTGGTTGGACACCCACCCGCATCGATACGTAACCGACCGGTAAGTGGCCTAGGTCACACCCACGGCTTCGATTCGATAACCCGCACCGGAGGGTGTAAATATTGCGGGACTCGGGTACCCGTCCGAAAGTCTCGGTCGCACAGGAAAGAAAGGAAGGCACGTGTCATACCTGCTTCGCGTGCAACTTCCGGATCGTCCAGGCAGTCTCGGTTCGCTCGCTCTCGCGCTCGGTTCCGTAGGCGCCGATATCCTCTCGCTGGATGTCGTCGACCGCGGTGACGGTTTTGCGATCGACGACATAGTGGTCGAGGTTCCGACGGGCGCACTTCCGGACACCCTCATTACCGCAGCGGAATCCGTACACGACGTACAGGTCGATTCGCTGCGCCCGTACTCGGGCATGCTCGACACCCATCGCGAACTCGAGCTCATCGACCAGGTCGCCAATGCACGCGACGACCGGCTGCAGGTGCTGGTCGACGGCGTACCGCGGGTGCTGCGGGTCGGCTGGAGCACGGTTCTGGATATGGGCCCGCAGGGCGCCTACCGCGTGGTGGGCAGCCAGAGCGCCCCGTCCACCCAGGCGTCCTCCGCGCCGTGGATGCCGCTCGAGAAGCCGGCCATCCTGGACGGCGAGGGCGATTGGGTGCCTGAGCTGTGGAAGGACATGGACACCAAGCTGGCCGCCGCACCGCTGGGCAATACCGGCAAGGTACTCATGCTGGGCCGCCCGGGCGGCCCGGATTTCCGCCCCTCCGAGGTGGCGCGCCTGGGCTATCTCGCGGGGATAGTCGCCACCGTCCTGGGCTGATTTTCTACTCTTTCGCGCCGGTGTGAGCTCTCTCGCACCGGCGCGAATCGTTTGCCGGGCACGGGTTTTCCTGCCGTCGCCCCTGCTCTGCCTCATATTCTCAGGTTTTATCTACTATTCAGCTCAGTAGGTCATCTACTATGTAGCTACGTAGAAAAGCCGCCGATCACGCGGCGCACCTGCGAACAGAGAGGCAGAGTCGCCTTGCTCAATTACCGATCGACACCGAAATCACGGGCCCGGCGGATATCCGTCACAGTGGCGCAACTGGTCGGCGCCACCGCTGCCGCCACCATCGCGGCGGGACCCGCTGCCGCGGAATCCTATTCGCGCGGCGAATCGCCGGGACCGGGCCGCTCCAACTCCCAGGGCGATACCTCCGGCGCCCATCACGGCGATCCGCTCGGCTACCACCACACCGATGCGAATCCGCAACGGCAGAACGAACATTGGCAGAATCGGCGCGAGCTCGGCTCATCGCCGCAGACTCCCCCGCGGACCGGCAACGGGGGCGGGAATACCAATAGCACCTGGAACGCAATCGACAATCCGGACGGCGCCGGCTGGTCTGTCTGCCGCCCCCAAGCGAGTTGGTGCTGAATGACTACCGCGACCGATACCCCGACCACTCGTAATCTGCGCCGCACCGCGTTCACACCGGTCGCTGTCGCCGTATTAGCCACTGCCGGAATGACTTTCGGCGCGGGCATTGCGGAGGCCGAGGAGCGTAAGACGCGCCCCGGCGCGGCCTGCCTGTGGGCCGGGGACGCCTATCCGTCCGGCGCCACGGTCATCGCGGGCGGCGGCGCCTACCGCTGCGGCACCGATCAGAATGCGCCGCACTGGTTCGCCGAGGGCTCCACCGGCAAGGCGAGCACCGTGCGCAACCCCGGGGCCGTCACCGCGCCCGCCGGTCAATTCAGCACGGGCGCACGGCAACCCGGCACCAGTTATAACGACTACTGCGTCACCAATCAGCTCATCCCCGGTACCGACGATGTGTACCAGGTCGTCCGGGCGGGCGACGGCACGATGATGTGGAAGGCCGCCGCACCGATCTCGCAGTGGCAGTTCGATTCCGCGCGGCCGGACGCCACCTGGCGCACCGGAAGCCTCTGCTACGACGGCAGTTTGATGTAGGTTGGCCGGCCTCGCAGATCCGAGCGCGGGTCGATCCGGTGCGGCCGCGTGCTAGGTGAGAGGCAGCCGCATGACGGTCAAGGGCAGGCCCGCCATGGTGTTCCAGCCGCGTTCGGGCACCGGGATGAAGCCCAGTCGCTCGTACATGCGCCGGGCGTCGACCATATCGGGCATGGTGGTGAGCACCACGGCCGCAAATCCCTCGGTGCGCGCGGCCTCGATCACATAGCGCACCAGTGCCGTACCGACACCGGATCCGCGGGCCTGCTTGGCCGTGGCGAGCATGCGGAACTCCAGTTCGCCCGGCCGGGCGATATCGGCGAACGGCGTCCCGGGTCGCGCCATGGTCAGCGAGCCGATGACCGTACCGTCCTGCACGGCCACCAGAATCTCGGCCGCCGCGGCGCGGGTCACGGTATCGGCAAGCTCTGCCACATAGGGGCTTTCGGGCATCACATAGCCCTCACCCACATAGACGTCGACCGTCAATGCGCCGATCGCCGCGTAATCACCGGGCTCGGCATCCCGGATCCGCACATCACTCATCACCACAACTCCATCCTCAGCAACGGTCCCCCAGCACAATCGGTGGCCCTTCCCCACGAGCCGGTGCGGACGTCCGGCGTCCGCACCGGCCCGTACTCCGTCAGGAGACGGCCTCCGGCCCGCCCTCGAGCAGCCGCTCGAAGGCATCCTCGTCCAGGATCGGGACCCCGAGTTCCTCGGCCTTCTCCGCCTTGGAACCGGGAGACTCGCCGATGACCACGAAGGCCGTCTTCTTGGAGACCGATCCGGCCGCCTTACCGCCCCGGATCAGGATGGCCTCCTTGGCGCCGTCGCGGGTAAACCTTTGCAGCGAGCCGGTTACCACGATCGAGAGACCCTCGAGATTGCGCTCGATCGATTCGTCCCGCTCGTCCTCCATGCGCACTCCGGCCGCGGCCCACCGGTCGACGATGTCGATATGCCACGGCACGGTGAACCATTCCTGCAGTGCGGCGGCAATGGTCGGGCCGACACCGTCGACGGCGGCCAGTTCCTCATCGGAGGCTTCCCGAATCCGGTCCATACTGCCGAAGGCGGTGGCCAAAGCCCGTGCGGCCGTAGGGCCTACGTGCCGGATGGACAATGCCACCAGCACCCGCCAGAGCGGGCGATCCTTGGCGGCGTCCAGATTCTGCAGCAGGCGTTTGCCATTGGCGGAGAGGGTGCCGTCCTTGTTCGTGAAAAGTGTGGTGGTGAGCAGCGTGTCCTCGTCGAGGGCGAACAGTTCGCCCTCATCGCTGATGGCGCCGGACTTGAGCAGATCGATGGCCGCCTCGTAGCCGAGCGCTTCGATATCGAAGGCGCCCCGCCCCGCGACGTGAAAGACCCGCTCCCGCAACTGCGCCGGGCAGTACTGCTGATTGGGGCAGCGAATATCGGCGTCGCCCTCCTTGGCGGGCGCCAGCTCGGTGCCGCATTCCGGGCAGTGGGTCGGCATGACGAACTCGCGTTCCGCGCCGGTGCGGGCGTCCACCACGGGACCGAGCACCTCGGGAATGACATCACCGGCCTTGCGAATGGTGACGGTGTCGCCGATGAGCACACCCTTGCGCTTCACCTCGGACGCATTGTGCAGGGTGGCCATCGCGACCGTGGAGCCCGCGATGCTGACCGGCGCCATGACCGCGAACGGCGTAACCCGGCCGGTACGACCGACATTCACCTGGATGTCGAGCAGCTTGGTGGTGGCTTCCTCGGGCGGATACTTGTAGGCGATGGCCCAGCGCGGGGCGCGGGAGGTGGCGCCCAGCCGGCGCTGCAGCGCGAAATCGTCGACCTTGATCACCTGGCCGTCGATCTCGTGCTCGATATCGTGGCGGTGCTCGCCCCAGTAGGCGATGCGATCGAGCACGGCCTGCACACCCTGCACCCGCACGGTGTGCGCGGACACCGGCAGTCCCCAGGCGGCCAGGGCCCGGTATGCCTCGTATTGTGATGCGGCACTGAAGCCTTCGGTCCGGCCGAAGCCGTGGCAGATCATGTGCAGCCTGCGCCGCGCGGTGACCGCCGGATCCTTCTGCCGCAGTGAACCGGCCGCGGTATTACGCGGATTCGCGTACGGCGCTTTACCTTCCGCGACGATCGAGGCATTGAGCGCCTCGAAATCGGCGAGGGTCATATACGCCTCACCGCGCACCTCGAGCAGCTTCGGCACCGGGAACTCGTCGGTGCCGATCAGCTCGTGCGGGATATCGTCGATGGTGCGAGCATTCAGGGTGACGTTCTCACCGGTGCGCCCGTCGCCGCGGGTGGCGCCGCGTACCAGCTTCCCGTCCTCGTAGACGAGATTGAGCGCGACACCGTCGATCTTGACCTCGCAGACGAAGTGCGTATCCGCCCCCGTCTCGGTTTCGATGCGGCTGATCCAGACCCGCATCTCCTCCTCGTTGAACACATTGTCGAGCGAGTACATCCGCTCCAGATGATCGACCGGCGCGAATTCGGTGGTGAACCCACCGCCGACCACCTGGGTCGGTGAATCGGGCGTGCGTAGGTCCGGATGCGCCTCCTCCAGCGCGACCAGCCGCTGGAACAGCTCATCGAACTCACCGTCGGTGATGATCGCCGCGTCCCGCACGTAGTACCGGAACTGGTGGTCGCGCACGAGCTCGGCCAGCTGCTGCCACTCGACCCGTTCGTCCCCACTCGCCGCGGTGCGCTCGTCCCCATCCGCCGGGGTGATTTCGATACCCGATTCGCTCACAACAGGCACATTAGCGGGTCCGGCCGACACCTTCGTGCGACATTCCCGCACGTCGCGCGGGTTGCGCGGCGATCATCGCCGGATCGATCCACCCCGGGGAACATCACCGCAGCAGTGCGGGTTGGACCGGTCATGGACATCGCCACAGCGGTCGAATTCGCGCGCTCGCACAGCAAGTCGGTGCTCACCACCATCCGCAAGGACGGTCGCCCGCAGCTCTCGAATGTGCTGCACTGGACCGGCGATGACGGGATCATCCGCATCTCGATCACGGCCGATCGGGCCAAATATTTCAATCTGCTCCGGGAGCCGTGGGCGGCCCTGCATGTGAGCAGTGCCGATTTCTGGTCCTATGCGGTGCTCGAAGGTACGGCCGAGGTCTCGCCGGTGGCGGCCGATCCGGACGATGCGACGGTGGAGGAATTGGTGTCCTACTACCGCACGCTCACCGGCGAGCATCCCGATTGGAACGATTACCGCCGGGCCATGGTCGCCGACCGCCGCGCGGTCGTCCGGATCAGGCCCTCGCACGTCTATGGATTGGTGCGTTGATCAGGCGAGCACGGCCCCGCCGTCCAGCGTCAGCACGGTGCCGGTCGCATGCGGCTGCGTGAGGAAGAACAGGAACGCCTGCGCGATGTCCTCGACCTCGGCGATCCGGCGCAGCGGCGTGCCAGCGGCGGTATCGGCGTAGAACTGTTCGCGCCCGTCTTCGGGGAAAGCCCAGAGCGGGGACCGGACCACGCCCGGCATGACGGCATTGACCCGGATCGGCGCGAGCTCGACGGCGAGCGCACGGGACAGCGTCTCCACCGCGCCGCAGAGGCTCGAGGTGACCGTGGAACCCGGCACCGGACGCGGGCCGGCGGTACCGGTGGTCAGCGTGATCGAACCGTCCGGCCGCAGCTGTGGCACAGCCGCCTGAACCGCCGCAAGAACGCCGAAGTAGCGGAGCTCGAAGAACTTTCGCGCCTCGGCGAGATCCAGATCGGCGAGCGGCGACAGCAGCAGCGCCTCACCGGCGGTGTACACCAGGTGATCGAGTGCGCCGATTTCCTCGAACAATGCACGCACCCGATCGCCGTCGGTCAGATCGGCAACGTAACCGGTACTGCCCGAGGGCAATTCGGCCAAGGTGCGATCGATATTGGCGCGACTGCTGGAAACCACGGTGACCTTCGCACCCCGCTCCGCGGCGGATGCCGCGACCGCGAAACCGATGCCGGAGGTGCCACCGAGAACTACTACATGCTGGCCTGCGAGGGACATTGGAGAGCCTTTCGTGCTGTCGGAAACTGCTCTCCTACTTTCGCTTCCGCAGGTCACAACCGTCCAAGACCTAAACCGTCGCCTGTAATACCCTGAGGGCATCATGACCGATCTCGATCTCCGCAAGTTGCGATACTTCGTCGCCGTGGCCGAGCACATGCATTTCGGGCGGGCGGCCGAACAGCTCTACATCGCCCAGCCGGTGCTGTCCCGGCAGATTCGGGCGCTGGAGGACGAGCTCGGGGTACAGCTGTTCGAACGTGATCGCCGCGGCACCGCCCTCACCGCCGCGGGCGAACAATTGCTGCTCGATGCCCGGCCGCTGCTGGAAGGCGCACAAGCGTTGCACCGCAGGGCCGTTCGCGCCGCCCACGGCACCGACACCTTCACGGTCGGCTTCATGCCCGGCCTCATCGTGTCCGCCCCCGTACGCGCCATGGCCGCCCGGCACCCTGAACTCACTGTCGAACTGGTGCGCACGACGTGGGACGATCAGACGACCGTCGTCCGCGACGGCCGCGTCGACATCAGCTTCGTCCGCCCGCCGATCGATTCGGAGGGCCTGCGCACCCGTCCGCTCTACACCGAGCCCCGAGTCGTCCTGGTGTCCACCGACCACCCGCTGGCCGGCAAGGAATCCGTCGCACTGGCCGATCTGGCGGACGATCATCTCCTGCAAGATCCGGACATGTTCCCCGAATGGCGTTCTGCCGCAACAGATCCGCGCGCACAGAGCCGACCCGTCCCGGTCTTCCACAGTGTCGAAGAGAAGCTCGAACATGTCGCGGTAGGCCGAGGCATCGCCTTCCTGCCCCTCTCGGTGGCCACCTTCTACACCCGCCCGGACATCACCTACATCGCGGTCTCGGACCTGTCCCCCGGCGAGGTGAACCTGGCCTGGGACAGTGTCCGCCGCAGCCCGCTCATCGACGAATTCGCCGATCTCGCAGCGGGTTAGCCGTTTTCAGCGGCTTCCTTGACACCGGTTACGAGCATCTGCCACATGCCGCGGGAGTGCTCGGCCTCGTCCTCACTGGCATTGTTGTCCTGACTCAGCGACAGGTGCGTCGTCTCGCCATTGCCGGTCAGCTCATAGGTGAGCGTGTGATAGTTCTCCGGAACATCCGGCTGGCCGCTGAGCGGGCTGTAGTGGGTCATCTTCAGGAGCCGATCAGGCTCGACCGCGAGCAACTCACCCTTGTCCTCGTACGGCCGTCCCTCGTAGACACCCTTCCAAGTAATGGGGCTGTTCACCTGCCAGTCAGTGCTCACGTCGGCCCCGAACATGAACTTGCGGATCTGCTCGGGATCGGTCAAGACGGCCCACACCTGCTTAGGAGAGGCGTTGATGTCGGTTTCTGCGGTAGCTACGTATCCAGTCATTGGATTCTCCCATTGGTTGGTTCCTCGACTGTAAGAATTTTCGCACACTGCGGTCTTGGAAATAAGCGACAAAAAGAACAAAGAAAAGGACGCCCGGACAAGAACGGAGAAACTGGCAAAGACCAAGGGAGCGAAAGATTCCGGTCAGTCCGCCAGTCTGAATATCCTTATATCACAATCGTTTTCGCCTGTTGGGGTCTGTTTTCCAGCGGTAGAATAGAGGTATGAATCCGGGGGGAGAATCCACCATCGTATCGAGTGCACACGCACTCGATACCGCCGTGGAAAACCTCCTGGACGCCTCCCTCACACCACTGCTGGACGAGGAATTCATCGCAGTGATGCGTGAGGTCGAAACCAGCATGCGCAAACTCGAAGCCGTCAAGCACCGGTTCGTCACCGAAACCTGCACCCGCTCCCTCGCGGCCCGCGCCGGATCAGCGTCCCCGATCAAATTCTTGGAACAAACCCTGCGGCTCTCGCACGCTGATGCGGCCTCGCGGGTCAACGCCGCCAAGCAACTGAGCCCGCAACCAGCCCTCGGCGGCGAGCTGGAACCGGAACTGGCCTACGTCGCCCAAGCCCAACGCGCCGGGGACATCTCCGTCGATCACGTGCGCCGGATCGCGCAGGTCCTCAAGCGCATCCCCTGTGCCGCCGACCCCGGCCAGAAGGACCTCGCCCAAGACGTGCTGACCACCTACGCCCGCACCGGCAGCCCCGACAAGCTGGTCGATCTCGGGGAGGTCATCCTGGCGAACATCGACCCCGACGGCACCCTCACCCAGGACAAGGACCGCGAACGCATGCGCGGGCTCACCCTCGGACGCAAACGCGCCGACGGGATGTCCCCGTTGATCGGGGAGATCACCGAGCCCTTGCGGGAAGTCCTGGAGCCGTTGCTGGCCAAGTTCGCCCGCCCGGGCATGTGCAACCCCGCCGATCCGGACAGCCCGAAGGTCGCCGACCGTACCCTCGACCGCCAGAAACTGAAGGCTGCGGCCGAGCGTGATACCCGCTCGGCGGCGCAACGCAACCATGATGCGTTGCTGGCGGTGCTGCGGTTTCAGCTCGACCGCCCCAAGCTCGGCTCCCACCGCGGGCTGCCCGTGGAAGCGATCATCACCATCCGTGTGGAGGACCTCGAGCGTGGTGCCGGGATCGCGACCACCGCCACCGGGGGCACCCTGACCATCCCGCAAGCCCTGGAGTTGGCCGCCGGGACCCGACCGTTGTTGGTGGTGTTGAACAAGGCCGGGCTGCCGCTGTATTTGGGGCGCGGGCGAGACCGGTTGGCCACGCCCGCACAACGACTGGCGTTGATCGCTTCCGACAAGGGTTGCACCCGCCCCGGGTGCAGCGCCCCCGCGAGCCTGGCGGCCGCTCATCACGTCACCGGGTGGGCCGAAGGCGGGCCCACCGATATCGACAACCTCACCCTCGCGTGCGATGGCTGCCACGCGATGATCCACGACGGCCCCGGCGGCTGGAAAACCATTGTCATGGGCGAGGATACGCAGTTCCCGGGCCGGACCGGGTGGATCGCCCCACCCCACATCGACCCCACCGGGACCCCACAGGTGAATCACCTGCATCACACCGGTGAGCTGATGGCCGGTGCCCTGAGCGAGATCCGGGCCCGGGAACGGTTGCAACGCGAGCGACGGCGAGCATGGCTCGACGCCCGCAAAACCACCACCACCCGCGAATAAGTGGACTCGCCCCTTGTGGACACCGTCAGGTTGATCCTGACGGTGCTACAAGCTGTTGCCCACCAAGGTTGCACGGGCTCTTTCTCTTCGATCCCTTCTCTCCAGGCGTCCCTTGGTCTTTCCGGTCCTCGTCTTTTCGCGTTTTCTCTCTGAAACCGGACCACAACCAGTCTTCCGGCCGGTACCGCAGCTTCCCTCGTCACCGCGGAAGGTCAACCGGGTACCCCACCCGACGCCACCAGCACGGCCCTCTCGGGCCCTGCCCGCACCCAGAGACCCAACACCACCCCTCGACCCACGCAACCCAGGTGCACCGACCTGCCTCGGCCTCGAATCCACCCGGAGCGGGCACCACACACGCCTTCTCGACGGCCACACAGCCAGCCGTCCGCACGGCACAGACCCGATAACCGCTGTGCCGCTGAGACACCCGCTGTTCAGTCCTCAGGAGCCGACGGCTTCTATGCCGAAACGGTCGGTGCACCTGGGTTGGTTGCGTCCCGGGCAGGGTTGGTCTGGCACGGGGTGCGGGCAAAGCCCGAGATGGCCGTGCTGGGCACGTGGGGAGCCGTACCCGGTTGACCTTCCGCAGTTGGGAGAGGTACCTGCGGTACTGGCGGGGTCGACCGGCTGTGGTCCCGTTCTCGAGAACAAGACACGAAAAGACGAAGACTTCTCCTGACCACTGGCTCCAGTTATGGCGCGAGCTCGGGCTCGGGCTCGGGCAATGTTTCTCCGGTCTCGAGCAAGGTTTTGAGGTTGGCGAGGATGGCGGGCCAGCCTTCGCGGATGCCGGAGAGCATGAGGCTTTCGGGGCCGAAGCCGTTGTGGATGACGGTTAGTTTGACCATGTCTCGCAGGGGGGTGAGGTCGAAGGTGACGGTGGAGCGGGGTTCGCCGGCCAGTTGGGCGAAATCCTCTGGGCTGAAGCCGAACTGGTCGGCGAAGGCCTGGTCTACGGTGTGCCAGGTGTAGGACAGGGTGCGGTATGGGTCGGCGGTTACTACGACTTGTTCGGAGTCTTTGCCAATCCAGCCGGACTGCTCCCAGACCATGGGCGAGCCGGGCTGCCAATCGGTTTCGAAGGTGGCGCCCCAGTAGCGCTTGGTGAAGGCGGGGTCGGTCAGGGCCTGCCAGAGTTTCTCGGGCGTGGTCCTGATGTAGGTGGTGTAGACGAATTCCTCACTCATGGTGGCGCTCTCCAATGCGGTTTTGAGGTCGGCGAGGGCGTGCACCCGGCCGCGGTCGTATCGGTTGATCCAGCGCTCGGCGATGGCGTTGACGGGTTCGGCGTTGAGGTAGTGCAGCTTTTCGCGGCCGCGCCACAGGGTGGTGACCAGGTTGGCCGCCTCCAGGACGGCCAGATGCTTGCTGACCGCCTGCCGGGACATTTCCAGGCCGGTGCACAACTCCCGCAGGGTCTGGCCGGTGCGCTCGTTCAGGCCGTCGAGCAGGCGGCGGCGACTGGGGTCGGCCAGTGCCTTGAAAACCTCGTCCACCTGCACCTCTGTCTACGTTCTCGCCATATGCAAACTATTGGTTGCATGAACAGAATAGGCAGCCGTCCGGTTGCCTGTCAATGCTCGCGCCGACGACGGCGTTGCTGAAATCGGTTCGCGCGACACGTGTCCGATACGGGCGGATGGCTTTAACGCGCGCCGACCGGCAGGATGACCAGGGTGTTGCGCAGTTTTCAGGTGGCGAACCACCGATCCCTCGCCGAGCCGCAGGAGTTGCGGCTCACCCGCGGCAATGGTCCTGTCGCTGCTCCGGTCACCGCGGTGTACGGCGCCGCCGCCTCGGGCAAATCCAGTCTTGTCGGTGCACTGGACCGCATGCGTGACGCGGTACTGAACTCGGTCACGGGCTGGGATCCCTTCTCCGGACCGGTGCGCACTCCGCACCTCGGATTCGCGGACCGCCCTTCGACATTCGTGGCGCACTTCGTCGCCGAGGGGTGCCCGTACACCTACGGGTTCCGGCTCGACAATGCCGATGTGAGCGCCGAATGGTTGCATTCGTACCCGCACAATCGCAAGCGCATCGTGTTCGAGCGCGCGGGGGAGGATATTCGCATCGGGCCCATGTTCGAAGCCGCTCGCTACGGACTCGGCGCGGTGGTGCCGCTGGTGCGCCCGAATGCCCTGCTGCTCAGCCTGTCCGGGCAGCTGTACGCCGAACCCCTGGTGCCGGCCTACCGCTGGTTCCAGTCGCTGCTGGAAGTGCAGTGCGGACAACCGGATCCGGCCGATATCGCACAGCGGGTGGGCAGTCACATCTCCCGCTCCACCGAGCATGCGGTGCGCCTGCTGACGGTGCTGCGCTCGGCCGATCTGGGCATCACCGATCTGCTGCTGCCGAGCGACGATCCCATGTACGCCGACTACCTGCACGACCTCGACACCGATATCGCCAGCACCACAAAGGAAATCGAGTCCTGCACCACCTCCTCCAGCTATGCGGAGGAGCTGTTCCTCGAGCACGGCATCACCATCACGCTGCTGCAACGCGAGCTGTCGAATCTGTTCGGTGCGCGTGATGCCCTTTACTCCCGCATGGTCGCGCGGCGGGGCGTCGGCCTCGGGCTGGCGCACGAGGGCATCGACACCGCCTTCGATATCACCGACGAGTCCAGCGCCACCCTGGCCATGCTGCGGCTGCTCCCGCCCATGCTGGACGCGCTCGACGCCGGCGGTGTGCTCATGGTCGACGATATCGACGAACATCTCGCCCCGGAGACGGCCGACAGCCTGATCCAGCTCTTCCAGAACCCCGAAACCAATACGCACGGTGCGCAATTGGTCTTCACCACCGCCAACCGCATGCTGATCGATCGTGGCAACGGGCGTTCGCAGTCCAAGCGCACCATCGTCTGGGGGGTGCGGCGCACCCTGGCCGGGACCTCGGAGCTCACCCCCGCCGATCGCCCCGCACTGCCGGCGGGCACCACCACATCGCTACCGGCAGGGGCCATCGCGGCGATCACCGCGGGCTGAACCGGCCGCACCGATCACGGTGAGCTGAACCGGCCAAACCCATCACCGTGAGCTGAACCGGCCAAACCCATCACCGTGAGCCGGACCGGCCAAACCCATCACCGTGAGCCGGACCGGGCCAACCCATCACCGTGAGCCGGACCGGGCCAATCCATCGCTGGGCAGAACCAGCCATATCCCCGACCCCGAAGCATCCGGACGGCACTGCGCGGCCACTTGAACCGCCGCGCGGCAAGCCGATAGCAACTGGTCAGCAACCACATCGACCCACTGTGCGCGCGGCCCGCCTAGCATGGGGTCATGCTCATGCAGCTCACGTTCATCGTATTGATCGGCGGCGCGCTGGTGGCGACCATCATGGCCTTCCGGCGGGGCCGGGGCGGCGGCGGTCAGATGGTCGCTCCGGAATCCGGCACGCTGTACGTGACCGGGGTCAGCCCGCGCCCGGACGCCACCGGCGAGCAGTACGTGACACTCAGCGGCAGCATCTCCGGGCCGTCGGTGGTTGCACACGAGGTCTACGGCCGCTTCGCCTGGGATGTGAACCAGTGGCCATCCATCGGCGAGCAGATCCCCGTGGCCTACCCCGCGGGCAAGCCCGACCGCTGGCAGCTCGGACACCCCGGCGCACGCCCCTACTTCGGCTCCCGCCAGCGCGACCAGCGCAACTGACGGCGTCGCCGCGCACGTATTCACGTCCCGCGCAATCTCGTCCGCACCGGGCAAGCCCCGGTACGGCGGGCAAGCTCGGCGCAGCAGGCAGGCTTGTGCGCGTCGGACAGGCTCGGCGCGACGGGCAAGCTCGGCGCGACCGGCAGGCTCGGCGCGACGGGCAAGCTCGGCGCGACCGGCAAGCTCGGCGCGACCGGCAAGCTCGGCGCGACCGGCAAGCTCGGCGCGACCGGCAGGCTCGTGCGCGAATCGGTCAGCGGCGGATGGCGAAGATGGTGCCGTTGGTGGGGTCGCCCGTGGCGCCGGGGCGGTCGTAGCCAGCGACCATATCGTCCCAGGTGCGGAATTCGGTGTCCCAGCCGTTGGCGATCAGCCAGTCCCCGATATCGGGGCCCAAGCCGCCCAGCTCGCCGGGAGCGGCGTCATCGCCCGAGACGAGTCGGCGCAGTTCCGGATATGGCCCGGTATCCGCGTCCACTGCGAACTTCGCGACGCCGAATCGACTTCCCGGCGCGGACAATTCGGTGATCTTCTCGACCACCCGCTGCGCATCGGGGCGAGTCAGGTAGCCGAGCACGCCCTCGTCCACCCAGTGCGTCGGCTCCTCGGGCCGGAAGCCCTGTGCCAGTAGCGGTTCGGCCCACTCCTCGCGGAGATCGACCGGCAGTACGTGTCTTTCGTAGCGCGGGGTCACACCGGCGCGTTCGAGCACCGGTTCCTTGAAGTCGAAGGTGACCGGGAGGTCGAGTTCGAAGAAGCGGGTCTCCGCGGGCAGATCCATTCGGAACGCCCGGGTATCGAGCCCGGCGCCCACGATGACAACCTGCCGATTACCCTGGCGGACAGCATCTTCGACATGATCGTCGACCAGCCGCACCCCGATGGTGCGACCGTCGAAGAACATGTCGACCAGCGGCAGCAGCCGATCCCAGCGCTGTCCGAAGAACGGTTTCGCGGCGTCGACGAAAAGCTGTGCGAAAGGATCGTCGTAGAGCCGATCCGGTCGCTGCGACTCCCTGGCCCGGATGACGGCGACCCCGATCGCGGTCATGGCCACGCCGGCAACGGGTACTTGCCCTGCCTCGGTCATATCAAATCTCCCCGTACCATTAACTTGCCGCCCGACTAGTTATCCGAGCTTGCCGCCGACGCTAGGCTGCTCCCTTGCCGGTCGTCAAGCCACCGGAAGCCGAATACGACTGGAGGGACCCATGGACGGGCGTCGCAGCGATACCCGGGAGCGCATCCGCGCCGTGGCCATGGAGCTGTTCGGCGAGCACGGATACGAGAAGACCTCACTGCGCGAGATCGCCGAACAGCTCGGCGTCACCAAAGCCGCGCTGTACTACCACTTCCGGACCAAGGAAGACATAGTCGCCAGTCTGTCCGACGATCTGCGCAGCGGCATCGACGACATTGTCACCTGGGCCGAGGCCGCGCCGCCCGGCCGGGAACGGGCGCAGGAAATCCTCACCCGCTACGGCACGCTGCTGCACAGTCTGGGCAAGGACATGATGCGGTTCTGGCACGAAAACCAGCCCGCCTTCCGGCAACTCGGGTTCGGGGTCGGCCTGCGCTATCAGTTCCGGGTGCTGGCAGATCTGATGGCCGCCCCGGACGATGCGGCACTGGCCGTATTCCACGCTCGCCAGGCGCTACTGGCCATCAGCTGGAGCATCACCATGATGAGCGACCTCGAACTCACCGACGAGCAGTGCAATGCGGCCGCCGCCCGCATCGCCTCGGGCATTCTCGCCGATATGTGAATACCGGTGCCGTGCCGGATTATTCGAAGTTGATCGACTCCGGCTCGTCCGCATAGACACGCGCGGTCTCGGCCGCGAGGCTCAGCGCCTGCCGTGCCCAGGACAGCGGTGCGCCCGCCAGGCCGCAGGCCGGGGAGACCAGAATCTGCTCGGCCAGCAGGCGGCGCCGGAAACCCAGCCGATCGATCAGCCGCACACCGGGTTCGGCGATCTCACGCCAGGTGACGGGCTTGTCCGGAGCCGTGGTCGGCACCAGCCCGAGTACCAGATACCTGCCGTCGTCGAGCAATTCGCCGATGCGATCGAGATCTGCCGTATGAATGGTGGAGATGTCGAAACCGACTGCGGCAGCGCCACTCCGGCGCAGGAAGCCGAGCGGGGGCTTGGCGGCGCAACTGTGCACCAGCACCGGCCCCGACTGCGCGCCGATCACCGTATCGAGTACGTGCAGCGCTTCCGGCTCCGGCATGGCGCGCACGGTATTGAGCATGCTGACACCGCTCAGCGAGCCCTCCAGCACATCGGTCAGCAGCGGTTCGTCCAACTGCACCAGCACGTCTGTGGCCAGCCGCTTACCGACCTCGGCCACATGGGTCGCCAGCCCCTCGGCGAGGGATTCCGAAAGATCGCGCAGCGCACCGGAATCGGTGATCACCCGGTGCCCGAGCGGCAATTCCACCTCGGCGGCGAGCGTCAGCGGCCCGGTGACCTGAACCTTGATCGGCCGACCGGATCCCATGAGACCGGCTGTCTCCCAAGCCTCTTCGAGCGCATCGAGATCAGCGTGCAGGAAATCGCGCGCCCGCCGCGCCACTGCCCCCGGTCGCACGGCCAGCCGATACCCGCGCGTGGTGCTGTCGAACCGCATATCGACCAGCAGCGCCGACACCCGCCCGATCATGTCCGCACCCACCCCGCGCCCCGGCAATTCCACCAGATGCGGCAGCTCCCCCAGCTCCCCCACCACGGTCGCCGCAGCCTCCCGCGACTCGCTCCCGGGCCACGACCCGACCCCGGTCGCGATCCCCCCGCGCAAAACCCCGCCACCAGTCTCGATGTCACTCATCCGCGCCACTCCGCATCACTCGGCCATCCAGATCCAGCACTCACACAACCACTCCGCACCGCCCACCGGAACTGGACGACATCGCGGCACGCCGGAGGCTACACCGGCGCTCGACTTCCACCGACGCCCCATCAACCCGCCGCCCACGGCTATCACCACGGCCCGCTCCATCCACCGTCCCGGCACGCCACCGAGAGATCGCTAACCGTCTCCCCGGCACCCCACGGAGGAACCTCGCCATCCGTCATCCCAGCACCCACCGATGAATCTCGCTAACCGTCACCCCAATACGCCACCGAGAGATCTCGCTAACCGTCATCAACCGTCGTCCCGGCATGTTTTGGCCGAGGTCCGCGGCACAGCGCCCGGGCTGTGCCAGCGGATTCCGGCCGAAAGCGCGCCGGAATGACGGGGCCGGGTGACGGGCCGAAGGACGACCGCGCCAGTGTCACTGCGCGGTGTCCGCGACCAATTCGTTTGCGTAGGAGTGGGGTTCGCGTTCGGTGCCGGAGATGGTGCCGCTGCCGAGGACCTCGTCGCCGGCGGTGTCCGGGCGGTAGAGGACCACGGCCTGGCCGCGGGCCACGCCGGTGAGGGGTTCGCGGAGGCGGACGATGAGGCCGTCGCCTACGGCCTCGGCGACCGCGGGGGCGGTGCCGCCGTGGGCGCGGACCTGGGCCACGCATTCGATCGGGCCGTCGGGGGTCGCGCCGGAGGTCCAGATGGCGCGGGCGGCCAGGACCGTCCACACCTCGAGGTCCTTGGCGGAGCCGACGTGGACATCGCCAGAGTCGGGGTCGATGCCGGTGACGTAGCGGGGCTTGCCGTCGGCCGCCGGGCCGGGCAGGCCGAGGCCCTTGCGCTGGCCGATGGTGAACTCGTGCACACCCTTGTGATCGCCGAGCTTGGTGCCGTCGGCATCGCGCAGCGCACCCGGGCGGATACCGATCTTGGCGCCCAGGAACGCCTGGGTGTCACCGGAGGGAATGAAGCAGATGTCATGGCTGTCCGGCTTGTCCGCGACGGCCAGGCCGCGCTCGGCGGCCTCCTCGCGAATCTGCGGCTTGGGGGTGTCGCCGATGGGGAACATGGCGCGCGAGAGCTGCTCGGCGGTGAGCACCGCGAGCACATAGGACTGATCCTTGTCGGCGTCCACGGCACGGCGCAGTACGCCGTCCTCGAGGCGGGCGTAGTGGCCGGTGGCCACGGCGTCGAAGCCCAGTGCCACCGCGCGATCCGCGAGCGCCGAGAACTTGATCTTCTCGTTGCAGCGCAGGCACGGATTGGGGGTTTCCCCGGCGGCGTACGCGGCGACGAAGTCGTCGATCACGTCTTCCTTGAAGCGGTCGGCGAAATCCCAGACGTAGAACGGGATTCCGAGCATGTCCGCGGCGCGCCGGGCATCACCGGCGTCCTCCTTGGAGCAGCAACCGCGCGATCCGGTGCGCAGCGTGCCCGGTGACGCGGACAGCGCCAGGTGCACCCCGACCACATCGTGTCCGGCGGCAACGGCGCGCGCGGCCGCTACCGCGGAATCCACACCACCACTCATCGCGGCAAGTACTCGCATCTAGAAGCCTCCTTTCGCGCCGGCCATTCCGGCCGCCTTCGCCCGCTCGACCACCTGCGGCAGCACTGCCAGCAGGGCATCGACATCGGCGTCGGTCGAGTTGTGTCCCAGGGTGAATCGCAGAGACCCGCGTGCCAGTCCCGGATCCACACCCATGGCGAGCAGCACATGGCTGGGTCCGGCGACACCGGCATTGCAGGCCGATCCGGTCGAGCATTCGATCCCGGCGGCGTCGAGCAGCATGAGCAGCGAATCGCCCTCACAACCGGGGAACGTGAAGTGGACATTGCCGGGCAGCCGTCGGTCGCCGGTGGGTCCGTTGAGGATCGCCTCCGGCACCTCGGCGAATACGCCGTCGATGAGACGATCCCGCAGTCTGTTCAATTCGAGTGTGCGCGTGTGCATTCCGGCGACGGTCTCGCGGATGGCGGCGGCCAGACCGGCCGCACCGGGAACATCCGAGGTACCGGAGCGCAGATCCCGCTCGTGCCCGCCGCCGTGCAGCATGGGCACCGCCGGCACCTGACGGCCCAGCAGCAGTACGCCGACACCGTGCGGCCCGCCGACCTTGTGGCCCGCGAAACTCGCTGCCGCCAAACCACTCCGGCCGAAGGCGATGGGCAGCTGCGCACCCGCCTGCACCGCATCACTGTGCATGGGCACATCGAATTCCTGTGCCACCGCGGCCAATTCGGCAATGGGCTGGATGGTGCCGACCTCGTTATTGGCCCACATGACACTCACCAGCGCGGTATCGCCGGCATGTGCGGCCAGCGCGTCGCGCAGGGTGCGGGGCGAAATGAAACCTTCGGCATCCGGATCCAGCCAGGTGACCTGCGCACCCTCGTGCTGCTCCAGCCACTCGACGGCATCGAGCACCGCATGATGCTCGACCGAGCTCACCAGAATCCGGGTGCGCTTCGGATCGGCGTCACGGCGCGCCCAGTAGATGCCCTTGACGGCGAGATTGTCGCTCTCGGTCCCGCCGGAGGTGAAGATGACCTCCGACGGCCGCGCGCCCAGCCCCGCCGCGATCGACTCCCGAGCCTCCTCGAGCAGCCGCCGTGCGGCGCGCCCGGAAGCATGCAGCGAGGACGCATTGCCCGCCGACCCCAGGACAGCACTCATCGCCTCGACAGCGACCGGGAACATGGGTGTTGTGGCCGCGTGATCGAGGTAGACCGTCTGGGCACCGACCGGACCCGGGAAACCCGACTTCATGACCGACAAAGCCTATCCCATCGTTGACCTGCGCTTCCTTGGGGTATCCCCGGGCGGTCTACGATTTCCCAACGATTCTGCGCACGGTTTCGGCAACAGGCCGATGGCTGTCGGTTATTCCCTCGGTCGGCGCGCCGCGTGCGATCAGGGTTTGCGGCCTACACCGCAGTAGCAGGACACCTTGGCATCGAAGGACGCGGAGATCTCCGTCGTCTCCGCCAAACCCCACCGATGCGGCGGCACCACACCCGGCTCGACCAACTCCAAACCCGAGAACCAACCGGTCACCTCATCACGGGTACGCACCTGCGCCGGCAACTTCCGCACCCGGTACACATCCTGCGCAGCAACCACCTGCTCCGGGGCGAAGTCGGCCGTGATCGTGCAGATCACCAGGAACGACCCCGGCGCCAGCGCGTCCAAGAACGTCGAGACGATCAACGGGATGCTCGCCTCCACGAAATGGAGCAATGCGATCATGCTCAAACCGACCGGCTTCGACAGATCCAGCACCCCGGACATGGCCGCCAGGATCGACAGCGGATCGGTGACATCGCCTTGGATGTAGGTCGTCGCCCCAGCCGTTCCTCCGGGCATCAACGCCCGCGCGTGCGCCAAGACCACCGGATCGTTGTCCACGTACACCACCCGCGCATCGGGGGCGGCCCGCTGGGCGATCTGATGCAGATTCGGCTCGGTCGGAATCCCGGTCCCGATATCGAGGAACTGCCGAATCCCCGCCTCCGCCAGGTACCGGGTACTGCGCTGCATGAACTGCCGATTCACCCGCGCCGCGGTCCGAATATCGGGCCACGCCTTCAAGATCTCCTGTGCGGCCTTGCGATCGGCCTCGTAGTTGTCTTTACCGCCGAGGAAATAGTCGTATATGCGCGAAGTGTGCGGCAGATCCAGTGGCATAACCTTTTCCATCCCATCACCACTTCGATCGACCGGCCACACACCTACGTGGACAGGCTAGCTCGCCACGGGCCAGGACCGGAGGGTTTCATGCAGACCTCCTATCAACACCGTGGCCGCTCAGCAGAACTCGCGAAGTTCGGCGGCGACGAGCTGGGGTTTTTCGTCATTGAAGGTCGCGGTGTGGCCGACACCAGGCAGCGTGACAGATCGGGCATTCGGCAGGATTGCCGCGAGCCTCCGCAATGCGACACCCAGATAACCGGCGCTCCGGCTGCCACCGAGCAGCAGGGTGTCGCATTGCAGCGTGGAGAACACCGACAGGTCGGTCTCGGCAGCGCGCACCACTTCGATGTCGTAGCGGACCGTCGGGACGAGTTCGCGGAGCGGGCCGTGATCGGTGTCGCCCTTGTCCATCCGCAGGAACAGCGCCATCAGCGGCACCAGTACCGCTCGGGGAAGTACGGCCATACCCCGGACGTCACCGGTGCCCTTGAGCACCGAGACGAAAGCCGAGGCGGTCTTACCGGCGTCCAGATCGCGTTCGTAGCGACCCGACCACGCGGTCGGTGAGACACCGCCGGTGGCCAGCGGCGGCTCATAGAGTGCGAGCTTGGTGATCTGCGGGAGCTGCCGGGCGGCGTGCAAGGAGATGACCGCGCCGGAGCTGAGTCCGAAGACATTGTGCGCATTGGTTTCCCGGAGCAGGGCGGCAAGGTCGTCGATCTCGGTCTGGATGCTGTAGTCCGGACCGAACGGGCCACTCAGACCGCGACCCCGCCGGTCGGGGATGTAGACGGTGAAGCGATCGGCCAGCATTCGAGCCAGCATCTCGAAGAGCTGTCCGGTCATCATCGCGCCGTGCACGAGGACCAGCCCCGGACCGACGCCGATTCGCCGATACCCGATGGTCGTGCCGTCGCTCGACCGCACCGCTCCGGTCTCGAAGGTCATTGCCATGCCGGCGAGAGCCGCAGCGCCGGTGCGGATGTCGTTGTGTGCCATAGGTCAAGCGTTCGCGGACTCGCTTGCATCGGACTTACGTCGCGGTGTCGTTCGTGCATTGGCGTGGGGAGAGCTCTTGCGAGTGCCATAAACAGAATCTATATTCTGTTTATGGCACCGAGCTTCACCGCGCAGACCATGGCACTTCAGCGGGCCATGGAGACTGCGCGGCCCGCGAATTCGCGACTGTTCACCGATCCCCTGGCTACGGCATTCCTGTCCGGGCCGCTGCGCGGCGTGGCGGCGCTGGCTCGCCTACCGGTGCTCGGGTGGATCGTGCCGCGGGTGTACGACCTGGCCCTTCCGGGGCCGCGGCCGTCCGCAGTAGCGCGCACCCGGCTGATCGATGACGCCGTCTCGGAAGCCCTGAATGCCGGGATTCGGCAATTGGTGGTGCTCGGCGCGGGATTCGACAGCCGCGCATGGCGACTGGACGGTCTGCGTGATGCCCGGGTGATCGAGATCGACCGGCAGGGCACCCAGGCGGAGAAGATCGCCGCCGTCCGGCGGTCGGGCAGATCGGTCGACAACGTCCGATTCGTCGCTGTCGACTTCGAACGGGACGATCTCGAAACCGCGCTCCGCGCAGCCGGATTCGCCGAGGACGAGCAATCCCTCTTCCTCTGGGAGGGCGTGACCAACTATCTGACCGCCGAGGCCGTCGATCGCACCCTGGAGATCGTGCACAGCCTCAGCGCGCCCGGCAGCCGGTTGGTCTTCACCTTCGTGCACGCCGGAGTCATCGATGGCAGCGCCGAATTTCCCGAAGCCGCGCGCTGGCTTCGCAGCGTGGCCACGGTCGGTGAGCCGTGGACCTTCGGTCTGCGGCCGGAACAGTTGCGCGACTTCCTGATCGGACGCGGCTACGAACTCATCTGGGAGGAATCGACCGCCGCGGCCGGACGGCGCTACTTCGGCCCGGTCGGCCGCCCGGACCGCGCCTCGGAGCTGTACCGAGTGGCCCTCGCCCGAGTCGCATGCCCCGCCTGACCGCCCGCACGGCCGCGGAGCGACGTGGCCGGATCATCGACGCGGCCATGGAATATTTCGCGACACGCGGCCTGCACGCGACCACCATGCAGGATATTTGCCGGACAGCGGGATTGAGTCCGGGCGCGGTGTACTGCTGGTATCCCAGCAAGGAATCGATCGTGAATGCCGTTGCCGAGCAGCGCCATCAGCGCGAGCGCGAGATCCTCGAAACCGCGCTGGGCAACGCCGACCCGCGGGCGAGCCTGCACTCGTTCCTGGACAGCTATTTCGACTGGCTCGCCGATCCCGAGGAGCAGCAGCGGCGGCGTGTCGGCGTGCAGGTGTGGGCCGAATCGCTCGTCAACGATCAACTCCGGGAATCCATCAGCGAGGGCATCGGCCAGCGCACACTGGCCTTGGATTTCGTCCGGGCGGCACAGGCGGCGGGGACGATTCCCGATCAGGTCGATGCGGACGCCTTCACTCGAATCATCCTGGCCATCATCCAGGGTTTCATCCTGCAGCAGTCATGGGAGCCGGAGCTCGATATCGCGGGATTCCGCCGCGCGCTGACCCTGGTGGTCGATGCCCTCACACCGAAGTCCGTTAGCTAGCCGAGGATTTGCCCCGACCGGATACTTATGCCGTTGGCGTGCAATAGGTCTTGGTCAGGAGGCCAGCTTCAGGCTTGCCGGTGCTTCGGTCCGGCCGATCTGCTTTCATTGGCAATGGAACGATCGGCGCTGTACCGAAGGATCATCTGATGAAGGTTTTCGTGGCAATCGGGTTGTGCGCTTTGATCATTCCCGGACTGGCGGGCTGCAAGGCGTCCACGCCGGCCAAGGCTCCGATGGCTCCCGCGGCCGCGCAGCCGTCCGGAAGTCAGCCGGCCATCGCGCCGCCGGCCGGGGTGAGCGCCGCCCAGGCCCGCACCCAATTGGCGGCGCTGCCGGTCAAGGGTCGCGCGGCCATGACCGGTTACACCCGAGATCAATTCGGGCCGGCGTGGACCGATAACAA
The DNA here is from genome assembly GCF_040611495.1 of Nocardia sp. NPDC006630. Taxonomy (NCBI): domain Bacteria; kingdom Bacillati; phylum Actinomycetota; class Actinomycetes; order Mycobacteriales; family Nocardiaceae; genus Nocardia; species Nocardia sp. NPDC006630. Next base: position 612,413 of record NZ_JBEXOK010000004.1, on the reverse strand, counting down.
CAATGACCCGGGCGGGCACAACGGCTGCGATACCCGCGACGACATCCTGCGCCGCGATCTCACCGACGTCTCCCCCGCCTCGGGCTGCACCATTCAATCGGGCACGCTGCACGATGTCTACACGGGCAAAACGATTGCCTTCCAACGCGGTCCGAAGAGCTCGGTGGTCCAGATCGATCATATGGTTCCACTCGGCGATGCCTGGCAGACCGGGGCGCAGCAGCTCACCGCGCAGCGCCGCCAGGACCTCGCCAATGACCCGCTGAATCTGCAGGCCGTCGACGGGCCGACCAACGAGTCGAAGGGCGATGGCGACGCGGCGACCTGGCTGCCGCCGAATACCGCCTATCGGTGCGTGTACGTCGAGCGGCAGATCGCGGTCAAAACCGCTTACGGCCTATGGATCACCTCCGGTGAGCACGACGCCATGGACAAGCTGCTCGCCGGCTGCAACTAGCACCCCGGGCCGGGGCGCGGCCGCCGATCGACAAGACTGATCCGGTGCAGACTCCGGTACTTGTCGTGGGTGGTGGACCGGCGGGCCTGGTCGCCGCGCTCGGATTGACGCGGCGCGGCGTCGGCGTCCGGCTCCTCGAACGAGCCGAAGGGCCGTCCGTCGCTTCGCGTGCGAAGGGCCTGCAGCCGCGCACACTCGAGATGCTCGAGCAACTCGGAGTGCTCGAGGAGATCCTCGCCGCCGGTGGCCGGTTTCCGCGCTGGCGCAGTTACCGGTCCGGCGAATTGGCGTGGGAGAAGTCCATTTACGAGCTTCTCGGCACCGGGGATCCGGTCGCCACCACCGCCATCCCCTACCCCGAGACCTGGATGGTCGCGCAGTGGCGGACCGAGGACATACTGCGGCGCGCACTGTCCGCACGGGGTGTCGAGGTCGAATACGGTTCGGCGCTGGACACTGTGGACCAGGACGGCGACAGCGTCACCGCCACCATCCGCCGCTCCGGTGGGTCCGAGCAGATCCGGGCGTCGTATGTGGTCGCCGCCGACGGCGCGGCCAGTACCGTCCGGGGCCTGCTCGGCATCTCGTTCGACGGCCGCACGCGGGAGGACGAACGCTTCCTCACCGCCGATGTGCGCACCGCCGATCTGGATCGCGAATTCTGGCACAACTGGTCGAAGCCGGACGATCCGGCGGCACGCGTATCGATCTGCCCACTGCCCGGCACCGATACCTTCCAGTTCGTCGCACCGCTCGCACCGGACGAGATAGCGCCGGAATTGACGCTGCCGACCCTGCAGCGGCTGTTCGAGGAGCGCTCCGGCGACACCGCCGTGCGCTTCACCGACGCACCCTGGATCACGCTGCACCGCACCAATGAACGGCTGGCGAGCCGATTCCGTGACGGGCGGGTATTCCTCGTCGGCGATGCCGCACACGCCGTTCCGGCCGCCGGTGGACAGGGGCTCAATACCGCTGTGCAGGATTCACACAATCTCACCTGGAAGCTGGCCGCCGTGCTCGACGGGGCGCCTGCGCAGCTGCTCGACAGCTACGAGGAAGAGCGGCGACCGATTGCGGCTCGGTTGATGGCCGGTCTGAGTACCGCCGACGAGCACGGCGAGACACCCGATATCTTCCAGCTGCGCAACAACTATCGCGCGCGGGGACTCAGCGCGGAAACTCGGACCGCGCCGGGCGGTGTTCGAGCCGGCGACCGTGCACCGGATGGACCGCTGAAGCTCGAGGGGGGTGCGGCGCAGCGGGTTTTCGACTTGCTGCGCGATGCGGAGCTGACGTGTCTCACGTTCGGCAGCCGGGCCGCTGGTTCGGTCAATTCGGTGGCAAGACACCATCATTCGAATATCAAGGTTCAGGTACTCGAGGTGCCACGCAATTCACCGGCGACCGCCGATATCTTACAGGCCACCTATGACGTCACCGTCGGTGACGAGATAGCGTTCCTCGTGCGCCCGGACGGATACATCGGGTTCGCCGCTGACAACAACATCGCCGAAGCGCTCCACGACTACCTGTCACGCCTTCTCGGCGGGAGCGAAAAGCACTGACGCATAGGTGTTCTCCGCTGCCACTCAGAGAATCACCCCCAGGTCCCGGTGGGCAGCCAGAGTGCGATGGCACAGATATCGTCTGCCACACCGCCCTCGGAAATGCACCGTGTCCGACGCCCGGCATACAGCCCAAGTTTCACACCGAGCGCCGGCTTCGCCGTCGCGGGCTCGCGCTCGCACTGCCAAACGCCGTCCGGAGGCATGCCTCATTCCACCCAGCTACGGAGTAGCGCGCGCAAATCAACTCGCGAAATTTCAGGCCACGGTGCCGGATGCCGAGACAACAGCGTGTGGTTCCAGTCGACCCAGTCTTCGAAGCAGCTCGGGTCCGCGGCAACACTGGACGGCATCACCTCCGGGGTCATTACAGTTCCTCTCCAGTCCTCCATACCGCGATACATGCGCAGAGCCGTCCCAGTATCAATAGCAGGATTCACAGCAGATATTCGCTCGGTCCACATCGCAGTGGCCCGCGCACGGGTCACCTCGCCCACCTCTCCCATGCGCTCGAGGAATAATGACGCGTTATACAGCAGATCACCGGGTCCAGCAGTTTCCCAGTCCAGAATCCACAATCTACGTTGGCTATCGAGAAGAAGGTTGTGCGGATACAGGTCGTTGTGAGAAAAGACAACCGGTTCGCCTGATCGACCATAGTCCGGCTGAACATACCGCGACAACGGCCCGATCCCGAGCTCATCCAGCTTCGACAGCTGGTCCGATGGCAGGTTGCGATACGCGTCGTCGGCATGCTGGATAATCTGCTGCTGCCAGGCTGGGATATCCAGATCCATTCCTCCCGGTACGAAATGCTCGGACATCGACTGCACCTGATCCAGAAGATCTGGCAGCCAATTCATCAGCTCGGGATCGGCGGAAGCCCGAGTTTCGCCGGGAATGAATCGCATAATACTGAACTCTTTACCAGAAGACAGGTCCGTGCCAGCGTAGAGAATCTCGGGTGTTCGCACGTCGCATTCACGTGCGTATTCTATGGCGGTGTTCTCGGGCATCCACTTCTTCAGGAACGTCACGGTTTGTTGTTCTTTTTCAAATCTGACCACCGCCGGACCTGCGCTCGTGTCGACCATATTCACCCTATTGCCGGTCCCAGCAAAGTCCGGTTCCTTCTCCCGGACCTGCGCGTACAACCCATGGGCCTCCTCGGGAGATATTTCGTAGCGGCCACGACCGTTTCGACGTACTTGGCCCGTTTCAGCCGGACCGATCGTGTCGAGCTCAGGTGCGAGTTGCTCGTCGTCGTGCGTGATCCGCTCGAGGCCGCTCCGTATCTCGTGCGGGAATTCGCGGTGCGATTCACCGAGTCGCGCGGCGCCCCTGTCAGCAAGCGCATCGGTGAGCCGCTTGGCTGCCTGCAGCATTCTCGCGATGATCTCGCCGCCCCCCGACCCGCCCATCAACGTTTCCTGTCGCTGTAATCGGGCTGTCAGGCAGCGTGGTCAACGGTGGCCGAGACCGGAACCAACCTCGCTGGTGACGACGGTGACTCTGGAACACAGGGCCGGCGGGCAGCCTACAAGGCAATGCGATTGCAGCGCGGTGCAGAGAGCTACCCAGCGCTGGCAACCGCTGCGCTCGCACGCCAACACCATCGCGTACCTGCAATGCACTGCACGCGAAGCCGATTGCAGTAAACGGATCAACACCGCTCGGCTGCCGGAAGACAACAGCGCCGACCCGCCGGGGGAAGACGGCGGATCGGCGCTATCGACGTGAATTCACACGCGGGCGGGGAGCTTCACCTCGGTATGGAGTTCGGGGTGCCGTTCCGAATCCAGCAGGACGGCGCCCTCTTCCGCGCGGCGGACGATGCCGGCGAAGGCGCGGTCCACGGCGTCACCGTGGATGGCACGCTCACAGCGGCGGGCCAGGTCACGGCGGTCGGTGCCGGGGAGTTCGAGCGGTTGCAGCACGATCTCCGCGACGATGCCGCGCGAACGCAGTACGCGGCGAACCGAATCGCCCATGGTGTCCACACCCACGAAACCCGGGACGGTGGATACCCGGCCGTGCGCGTCCAGGTAGCGCAGCCGGATCGGCTGCACGGGGGTGCCGGTGTCGATGGCCGCCTGGAAGAGCGCGGGGCGCAGGCGACCACGGGCACGGCCGCACCAGGTGGTGCCCTCCGGGAAGAGGCCGACCCGCTCGCCTGCCGCCAGCCGCTCGGCAATCTGGTTCACAACGCCGGGAAGGGCGCGCAGCCGCTCCCGCTCGATGGGGATCACCCGCACCAGTCGCGCGATATCGCCGACCAGCGGCCAATCGACCATATCGGCACGGGCCACGAAACCCATGGACTCGACGGCAGACAGCGCGAAGATATCGGTCCAGCCGATATGCCCGGCTACCATGAGGCGGCCCTGCGGCGCGGGCGCAGCGGTATCACCCTGTGCCACAGCCGAATCAGGCACAGCCTGCGTAGCGAACTCCGCCCGACGGGCTGTCGCGGACTGCACCGCGATCTCAGCGCCGGCCACTGGTGGCGCCGCTTCGGCGGCGGCCGCTATTGCAGTGCCCAAACCCGGGGACCGAGGTCCGGCGACCAGCGGATTCTGCTGTACGGCGGTCAAATCGGCGCGATTGTCGACGATGCGCAGGCGAATTCCGCAGCAGTGCAGCAGCGTTCGGGCGTACCGCTTGTGCAGGGCGGTCCGCCAGCGACGCGGTGTGGCCAGGTGCGCGACCGGGAAACTCACCAGGACCGCACCCACGCCGAGGGCGCGGGCGGCGACCAGCAGGTTTCCGGCCTCAGGGGCGGTTTCGACGCAGTCCGGGCCGCACGGGCTGGACGGCATCCAGGCATGGGCGGCGGGTGCGGGCGGGGGACACGGCAGCGAACCCACGCCGGGGGAAAGGAAGGCAGGCATCATGATTCATCACCGCTCGAGAGTGGCCACCGCGCCCTGCAGGCGCTCCAGGTAGCGAGTGTTGATGGTCGAAAGGCCCAGCAGCGCAACGAAGTCGGCTACTGCGAAGTCGGGATCGTGTGCGGGCTCGCCACAGATCTGCGCACCCAGGCGCAGGTAGCCGCTCATGAGCGGCGGGAGCTTCGGGCGGGCCGGAGCGTCCAGCTCGTCGAGGGTCAGACCGTCGACGACCACCGGGTTGTACGGGCGCACATGACGTTCCGGCTCCAGCGCGTACTTGCCGAGCAGCTGGTCGCGCACGGCCCGCACATTCCGGCCGGGTGCTTCCTCGGGAGTGGTCTGCATGGGCACCGAAACGCAGCCCATGATCCATTCGTAACCGGTGAGCTGGATGTAGTGCAGGATGCCCGCCCACATGAGGGTCAGCGTGGAACCGTTGCGGTGATCGGGCACCACGCAGGCACGACCCATTTCGACCATCCGGTTCCCGGCGGGATCCATTGCGGTGAGGTCGAATTCGGTGGCGGTGTAGTAACCGCCGGCGGCGGTCACCTTATCGGGCGGCAGCATCCGGTAGCAGCCGACGAACTGATCGGTGAGATCGTCTCGCACCAGCAGGTGGTCGCAGTGGTCGTCGAAACGGTCTGCGTCCAGGCCGTTCTCGTTGACCGGGATGGTGAATCCCGGCTCATTGGCGAAGACCTGGTAGCGCAGGCGCTGCGCGGCCTCGCGATGCTCGGCATCGGAGGACACAACCAGTGAGTACTGGGAGCGGCCCGACGTGCGCAGCGGCTCCGGAGTGACATATGACGCGGGTGTGAGCCGGCTGGAGCTCGACGCTGCCATGGTGGTCATACGGTTGATCAAACGAGGCTCAGAATGCGCTGGAGCGACGGTCAGATGGCGGCTCGATGCCAGTCCGGTGAACGCGACGCACACCACACCCGGAGTTCATCGCAGGGCCGCTGAACGTTCTCTACCAGGACAAACGCTCGTATCCTGGCTGGGTACAGCGGGGTTTTCGCCACCGCGGATCACCCTTCCGAGGCATCGGGCGAGCCCGCCGCAAAGGGCGAATTACGGAAGGCTACGCCACCGCGCGCCCCGTGTTCGCGCCGGGTCGGGAACGCAGAAGCAGGGCCGTATCGCCGAATTCGTGCCAGAGATAACCGCCGTCGAGCGCGGCTCGATACGCCTGCCGCACCACGTCGGCCCCGGCCACCGCCTCCAGCAGATGCAGATGCGAGGCACCCGGCGCATGCCAGCCGGTGATCAGTCCGTCGACCACGCGGGTCGGGCGGTCACCACCGAGCACCAGATCGGTCCAGCCCGATACCGGATGGACCAGATCATCAGCGCCGACGGCGGATTCGAGGGCCCGCGTCACCGTGGTGCCCACCGCCACCACGCGTCCACCCGCATCCCGGGTGAGATTCGCCAGCCGGGCGGTCAACTCGGGAACCGCGAAGCGCTCCGGGCTCGGCGGCTCACCCGATTCCGGTGAGGAAACACCCGTGTGCAGGGTGATCGATGCCAGGCCCACACCGCTCGCGACCAACTCGGTCACCAGGGCATCGGTGAACGGCCTTCCGGCGCTGGGCATTTCCGCACTGCCCGGTTCCCTGCCGAAGACAGTTTGATAGTAGGAGGCAGACCAGCGTTCGCGGACATACGAATACGTGATCGGCCGCCCCCGCTCGGCCAGCAGTCGCGGCACGTCGGTATCGATATCGGCGGTCCACAGGCGCTCGGCGTCCGGCAGCCACGGCGCGCGCAGAACTGCGCTGTGTCCGTCCGCAAGCCGCACGTGGGCACCGGGTTCCAGGTCAGCTCCCCGCCAGGGCGTGCCACCGGGATCGCGCAGCTCGACCACCCAGCGGCCGTCGTCGAGCGGCGTCGAGAAGTGCAGCACCGCTTCCTCCCGGCCGTACCGAGCCGGTACGGCCGCAGTGACCATGGCCGAATTGTTCACCACCACAAGGTCTCCGGGGTGCAGGAAGCCCGGTAGTTCCCGGAATCGAGCGTGGGTCACCGCACCGTCCTCGCACACCATGAGCCGCACCTCGTCCCGTGCCAGCCCGCGCGCCTCCGGCGGACTGGTCGCCGACAGCTCGTCGGGCAGCAGGAATTCCACCGCCTCCGTCCCCACCGTCATGACGCCACCGGTAGTTCCGAGGCCAGATAGCGACCGCTCGGCGGCCTGGTCCCGAGGAGGTGGAGCAGTGCGGGCACAACGGTTTCCGGCTCGGGCCGGTCGGAGATGTCCTCCCCGGGGAATGCGGCCTGATGCATGGCGGTGCGCATATCCCCCGGATCGAAGGCGTAGATCCGCAGGTCCGGATTCTCGGCGGCCAGTACGGCCGTGAGCTGATCCAGGGCGGCCTTGGAGGCGCCGTAACCACCCCAGCCCGGATAGGCGCCCACCGCGGCATCGGAGCTGATGTTCACCACAGTGCCGTCCGCGGCGCGCACCGCCGGAAGCGCACATTGCAGCACTGCCAGGGGCGCGACCACATTGGTATCCAGCACTGCCGCGAGCTCAGCGATCGGATAGCGGTCCAGCGGCGGCAGCGGACTGGGGCCGAGGGCGCTGGCATTGTTGATCAGCAGGTCCAGCGGGCCGGAGCCGAGAGCGGCGGCCAGTTCGTCCCGGTGCGCGGGATCGGCGATATCGCCCACCACGGCGTGGGCTCCCGTTGCGGCGCGGACCTTGTCCAGCGCATCGCCGCCGCGCGCGGTGAGGATCAATTCCCACCCCTGTTCGGCGAGGGCGAGTGCGACGGCGCGGCCGAATCCCGCCGAGGCGCCCGTGATCAGGGCTCTTCTGTTCTTCGTCATGACTCCATCGTGAAACCTGAACCTCAGTTCAGGTCAAGGTCGTTCACCGGGAGCGAAGCCCGATGACACGGCGATCGGTCCTGCCGTCAGGCGTTCTCGCGGGCGAAACTGCGGGCGCCGATCACCATGAGCACCAGGGCCAGCGCGATCGTGACCGTGGTCCCGACGTAGACATCGGAGGATCCGAAGTCACCGCGGAACAGCGCCCGTGCCGCATCGACGGTGTGCGAGAAGGGATTCGCCTTCGCGATATCCTGCAACCACTTCGGCCCGACGCTCATCGGCAGCAGAATGCCCGACAGCAGCATGATCGGGACCGATACCGAGTTGAGTATGGAGGCGAGGGTCCCCTCCTCCTTCGCCCACAGCCCCAGTGCGTACGACGCCGATGCCAGACCGGCCGCCATCACGGAAATCAGCAGCACCGACAACACCAGCCCGAGTGGATCGGGCCGCAGATCGAAGGCCAGCATCGCCACCGCGACCAGCACCAGCGCCTGCACGATCAGCACGACCATGTCCTTGAGGACACGACCCAGGAGCAGGGCGCCACGCGCCGCGGGCGTCACCCGCTGCCGCTCGATCACGCCCGACCGCAGCTCGGACACAATGGCGAATCCGGCGAACATGGCACCGAACAGGCCGATCTGGATGACCAGCGCCGGTGTCAGGAGCTTCCAGGGATCCGAACTCGCGCCGAAGGACGGCGATACGCCCTTCACCAGCGGTCCGAACAGGACGAGATAGAGGATCGGCTGGGTCAATCCGATCATGACCCACACCGGATTTCGCAGATTCGATCGCAGTTGGGACCAGAACACCAGCCCGGTGTCGCGCGCGAATGTCATGACTGGTTCCCTTCTCGCAATGAGCGCCCGGTGAGGGTCAGAAATACGTCGTCGAGGCTGGGGCGTTTCACGGTGAGGGCGCCGGGGGTGATGCCGTTCTCCCCGAGCGCACGCAGTAGCGGAACCACGGCCTCGTCACCCTGATCGACCGTGAGATGTACGAGAGACATTCCCGCACGGCCGTTTTCGCCGGTATTGAGGCGGTGCCGCACGGTGAGCACCGATTCGGCGATCTCCAGGGCGAGATCGGCACTGCCGTTGTCGATTTCGAGGCTGATCACATCGCCGGAGATGCGGCGCTTGAGCTCATCGGGCGTGCCCTCGGCGACTATGCCGCCGTGGTCCATGACGAGCACCCGATCACAGAGGGCGTCGGCCTCCTCCAAATAGTGAGTGGTCAGTACGACGGTGGTGCCCTCGTCGCGCAGCCGCCGAATGTGCTCCCACAGATTGGCGCGGCTCTGCGGATCGAGCCCGGTGGTGGGCTCGTCCAGGTAGATCAGGAACGGGCGGTGAATCATTCCGAGGGCGATATCGACCCGCCGACGCTGACCACCGGAGAGCTGACCACACCTGCGCCGGCCCATGCCATCGAACTCCAGGGCCTTGGACAGCTCCGCCGCATTGGCCACAGCCTCGGCCTTGGACAGCCCGAAAAGCCTTGCCTGCAGGATCAATTCGTCGTCGACCAGTTCGGTGTCCGAGGTCGAACCGCCCTGCGGGACATAGCCGATCCGGGAGCGCACGGTGCGCGGTGCACCGCGCAGATCCGCACCGGCGACGGTGGCCTCGCCCGCGCTGGGCGCGAGCAGGGTGGCGATCATTCGCAGCGTAGTGGTCTTGCCTGCGCCGTTGGGGCCGAGCAGGCCGATGATCTCACCGTCGTACACATCGAAGTCGATACCGGTAACCGCTTGTACGGCACCGGTTTTGGTTTTGAAGGAACGAGCCAGACCGCGGACCCGGATCGCCGGTTCAGCGGAGTGGCGACGATCGGGTGATGTCGTTTCCACATGTCTACGGTAGAAACGATCGGCGACATAGTCAAGCTTGACTATTAAGACTTGACTAATCGGCGAGCGGGGCCGGGATCATCGACCCGCCCATCCCCTCGCTCCACACATCCAGCTCACCGCTTTCGATGCGCCGCAGGGTTTTTCGCGACCACTCCAGATCCGCCCGGGTGTGATCGGCGGACAACCGCACCGCATCGGCCACATGGAAGGGCTCCGACTCCTCCGGCTTCCCACTGCCGGCGAGAATCCGCTGCTCCTCCCGCTCGAGAAACACGATCGCCGCCTCGAACTTCAGAATCCGGCTGCGCAACGCCGCCACCACATCCTCCCGCGGCGCATGCGGGAACAAGGCCACCGTCGCGAAGTACGGATGCTTGAGCTGATCGGCGTCGAACAGCGCATCCCGCAGCAGCTGCCCGAACTCCTTCTCGCCCTCCGCGGTCAGCCGATACGTGGTCCGCTCCGGCCTGGCCCCCTCCTGCCCCACCTCATCCACCGAGATCAGCGCATCCCGCTGCAGGGTGTTCAAAGCCCCGTACACCGACCCGGGCTTCACATTCGCCCAATCGTCCGCATGCCAGGACAGCAATTCGCGCCGCACGTCATATCCGTGCACCGGTTGCAGCAGCCGCACCACCGACAGCACCAGCAACCGCGTTGTAGGAACAGCCATATTCGCAGGTTAGCAGCGGCGAGAGCGGCGGCCGAACACGAAGGAGCCGCCCGGCGGGGACTGCCGGGCGGCTCATTTCGGGGCATGGGTCAGGCGGCTCGAGGTTCGGCCTGATCCTTTGCCGCCGAGGTCTTCTGGACCTCGTTGAAGCCGGGGCGGCCGGTGCCGATGAAGGCGACCAGCCAGGAGAAAACGGCCGCGAAGCGGTTGCGGAAGCCGACGAGGTAGAACAGGTGCACTGCCAGCCAGGTGAACCAGGCGAGGGTGCCGGTGAACTTGATCTTGTCGTTCAGCTTGGTGACGGCGCTGAAACGGCTGATCACCGCCATGCTGCCCTTGTCCCAGTAATTGAACTCGGTGGCGGCGTGCTTCTTGCCGCGAATGATGTCCGCGACGTGGCGGCCCTCCTGCATGGCGACCGGCGACTGGCCGGGGTAGCCCTTGAGGGAGGTCATATCGCCGATGGCGTAGATATCGGCATGTCCGCCGACGGTGCAGTCCGGATTGATGAGAAGGCGTCCGGCCCTGTCGGTTTCGCAACCGGTGGCCTCGGCCAGCAGCTGCGCGAAACCGCCCACCGCCACGCCCGCCGACCACACCACGGTCTCGGCGGCAATGCCGCGCTCCACACCGTCCTTGCTCTTGACAGTCACCTTGCCCTCGTCGATATCGGTGACGAAGGTATCGACCAGCACCTCGACGCCGCTCTTGGTGAGCGACTTCTTGGTGTACTCCGACAGGCCGCCGCCGAACGGGGGCAGCACCACGCCCGCGCCCTCGACCAGGATGACCGAATCATCCTGGTGGTAGTACCTTTTCGCGAGTTCCTTGAGCTGACCGGCGACCTCGACACCGGTGGCGCCGGCGCCGACCACGACAAAGCTGAGCAGCCGGCGGCGGGTCTCCGGATCGGCATCCTTGGCCTCGGTGAATACGCGGTCGATCTGCGCGCGCAGGTCCCGGGCATCGTCGATGGTCTTGAGCGAATACGTCTTCTCGGCGAAATCGTCACGGCCGAAATAGGACTGGCTGGCGCCGGTCGCCGCGATCAGCGAGCCGTAGCGGATCTTGCGCTGCCCCTCGGCGGTTTCGTAGGTCAGCACCGCGGCCTCGGCGTCGATGGCGACCACCTTGCCGACGCGGGTCTGACCGTTCTTGTGGTGCTTCAGGATGTTCTTGATGGGCGGTGCGATCTCATCGGAGGCCAGCACACCCGTCGCAACTTGGTAGAGCAGAGGCTGGAAGAGGTGTTCGGGGGTACTCGAAATAAGGACGTACGGAACTCCCGACTTATTGAGTTGCTTGGCGGCAGACAGCCCACCGAACCCCGAACCAACAATGACGACCTCGACGGTCTCGATACCCGCGTCCACACTCTGCATGACAGCCTCCTTCTCTCATGACTAACCGTAATTCGGAACGCAGTTGTTCCAGGGGTCAGGGCGCATAATCAATATGACTCTTATCTAGATCGATCATGAATGGGAGAAATGCCGTGGAGCTGCGACAGCTGGCCTACTTCGTCGCCGTCTGCGAGGAGCTCAGCTTCAGCCGCGCGGCCACGCGCTGCTTCATTTCGCAGTCGGCCATCAGCCACCAGATCGCGCGGCTGGAACGCGACCTCGGCGTGCCCCTCTTCGAGCGGTCCACCCGGTCGGTCGTACCGACCGACGCGACCACTCGGCTACTTCCCCTTGCGAAGCAAATGCTGAGCCTGGAATCCGCCATTCGCGCAGCTGTAAGGGCCTCCGGGCCGCGGATTCGCCTGGCAGCCAATATGTCCTTCGCAACAAGATCGCTGTCCGCCATCGCCGGAGCACGCGAGGCGCATCCGGGTGCGGAGATCGAATTCGTCATCAAGCCCTTCCGCCAGCGCATTCAGGCGGTAGCCGACGGTGACTGTGATCTTGCTCTCATCCGGGGCAGCGTGGATCAGCCCGGACTGACCGTGGAGAAGCTCTGGGTGGAGGACTTGGTCATCGCCACCTCCACCGCGCACCCCCTCGCCGGACGCGCCGACGCCACCCTCGCCGATCTCGGCGCGTACCCATTACTACTACCGCCCGAACTCGATCAGGTGCTGCTGCACAATGTCGTCCGCGCCGCCTTCGCCGATCTACCCACCGGCCCGGCCTACGGTCCCCCCATCCCCCCGGACCACACCGCCACCATGGAGCTCATCAACCGCCCGGACGCCTGGACCATCCTCTACGCCGACAGCCAAACCGAAGGCATCGCCATCCTCCGCCTCACCGGCAACCCCCTCCGCATCCCCGTCTCCGCCGTAATCCGCAGCGACCTCCGCCCCTCCCCCATCCTCACCACCCTCCTCGCCGCCCTGCACTGCGCCTGAAGCGGAGCGCCTGAAAACGGAGCGGCGCTACAGCATTCGTCGGCTATCGTCGTTCCGTCGAAGCGGGCCGCGGGGAGTGGCCCGGAGGTAGGGGGAGCCATGAGACCGTGTCCGCGCTGCGGCATGCTCGATCAAGTGCGCGGTCTACGCGCGATTCTGCAGAACGACATCCGGCACAGCACGTCGGTGGGGAGTGTCAATCTCCGTGCCGGACAGCACTTCACCGTGACACGAGCCGGTGACCTGTTCCCCAGCCAGCACGGGCGCGCCACGACGTCGGTGCGCGGTTCGATCGTTCAGCACGGAATCGAGGGCAGCGTGCTCGCCGGAACTCTCGCAGGAACCATGTTCCTCGACCCACGACATGCCGGATTGACCCGCCGTCGGGCCAGTACGCTTTTGGTTTTGGGTGCTTGGGCGATACCCGTCCTCGTCGGGCTGCTGAGTCATGCGACCACGGACGGCGGATCCCTCGACTTTCTGGTCTCCTGGATTTTCCTGCCGACGGTCGCGTGGGTCCTGGTGGTTCCACTCGCCAGGCTGATCGCCCAGAGACTCGACGAGGCCGCCACCGCCGCGGATACACCGAAGCAGCAAGGATGGCAGCGCGCCGGACAGCGTGCGGCACTGTGGGAAACGCTCGCCTACTGCGGGCGTGATCATCTCGCGTACGACCCGCACAGCGGTGCGCACTTCGCGCCCGAGGGGATCACAGGTTATTTGTTCCATCGCATCCCCGAGATCGAGTACATCGCGCAGGCCGATCAGATCACGCGCCATTGAGCCGACAGCGGAGCCGGAAGCGACTTACGCTGGCTGGTGTGAGCCAGGAGCACATGCGGGCGTCCAATGCCGATCGGGAACAGATCGTCGCGAAGTTACGGACGGCCATGGATGACGGCAGGATCGATCTGCATGAATTCGATGAGCGACTCCAGCAGGTGTATGCCGCCAAGACCTATGGCGAGCTGGCGCCGGTGCTGTCCGACCTTCCCGTGCAACGGGTTTCCCGGTCGAGTACGAGTGGCGGGACCGGCAGGGGTGGGCTGCCGACCTGGGTGATCATTATGTGGATCCCGTGGGTCTTCGTGAATATTCTGTGCCTGGTCATCTGGCTGGCGACCGGTGCGGGGTATTTCTGGCCGTTCTGGGTGGCGGTGCCATGGGGGCTGGCGCTGCTCATTCCGAGCACCATCGGCATTGTTGTCGGGCGGGACAACAGCCGGACCGAGCGGGCGCGGGAACAGCACCGGCACTGAGGGTTACCCCAGGGCGGTCGCTACCGCCAGGTGCAGGCGCAGGTCCTCGGGCTCGTCGTCCTGGATGGCCCAGACGATCTCCTCCATCGACCGCATGAAGGCCCAGCCGTGTGCGCGGTCCGCGGAGACGTCCAGGGCCGCTGCGGTCCGGTGCACCACCGTGCGTGCGTGTTCGGCCACCGGGATGCTCTGCACCTGGATCATCACCAGGAATCCCGCATCGAACGCGGCTTCACCCAGATAGGCCTTGGGGTCGATCAGCAACCACGGCTCACGTTCCGCCGCAACGATATTGCCGAGATGGGTATCCCGATTCACGATGAGCAGCGGGCCGTCGGGCGCCGCCAGCTCGCCGCACCATTCAGTGGCCCGCGCCAGCAGCCGGGCTGGAATCACCTGCGATACAGCGGCTTCGGGGTCTATGAACATTTCGCTCCACTGCTGCACCATGCCCGCCGCCGTGGGCAGGGCGGGATAACCCTCGGGGACCGCTTCCGGTTCCCGGCGCAATCGCCGGTACAGCTCGCAGGCGAACTCGACCTTCCCGATATTCTCGGCCCGGCCCTCCAGGCTCGGAAATCCCGGCTGCTCGAGCAGCGGTGTGCCGGGCCGCGCCCACTCCAGCAGTAAAGAGCCACTGGCGGAATCGAATTCGTACAACCGGACCGCACCCGCACCGCGATAGCAGAACATTCCGGCCGCCTCGCCGTGGTTCTCCTCGTCCACCACCGGCACCTTGAGTACCGCGACCGATCCGTCGGCCCGCCGGACCGGCGCGACATAGGAATGCGTCCCGCCGCCGAATCCATCGCCCACTACCTCGAGCTCCCAAGCCGCACACCGCTGCGCCACCACCGCGGGCAGATCCCGCAACCACTCACGACCGCGCGCCCCGAATGCCGTGGCAATATTGTCGGAGACCTCCGGCGGCAGTGTGATCGACATCGAACCAGCCTGCCCGAAAACGCACCGGCCGAGCAATCCGGTGTTGTACACAAGGCGCTGCCTCGGCGCCGCAGCCGGATCGACGCGATAGGGTCCGCCCGTGCAAGGGATGACAGATCAGCAGTTTCACGCCGCACTGACGGGGCTGGCCGCCGACTTCGGCGCGTGGGATCGCGCCGCCGTGGTCACGGCCTGCACCACAGCGGGCTGGACCGTGGACGATGACGACGAGATCGCCGATATCCCAGGGGCCGAACGCGGCGGCTGGATGTCGGACAACGACCACCGGACCGATCCGGGCGCACCCGAATACGATGCGGTCGGCATGTATGTGGGACACGCCGAGCCCGATCAGTTCCCGACCTATCTGGCCGCCGCGATCGAGGTGTGGGGTGAGCCGTCGATGTTCGGCGGCAGCCGCAATGTCTTCGTGCGATGGCGTGACAAGGTGACCTTCCGCGAGCTGTCCATGGACCACTCCGGCGAGCTCAATCTGCGCGCGGCCTCCACCGAGGTGTTCGAGGAATGGGACTATCGCGCCTGGGATTTCGAGGACGACCTCACCGAGGTGCCCTTCACCTGGATGGGCGATAAGGACGGGCCCGGGATGGACGGGTTCGCCATGGGCGAGAAGGTCGTCTCGAATTGGGACGATGTCGCCGAAGCACTGAAGAACACCCTGCTCGATGTGCAATTGGGCATGTGGGCGCTGGGCACCGCCGATCCCGATCCCGAACTCGGGCCCGATCGGCTGGTGATCACCCTGCAGGCCGATACGGACCTCGACGAGGAAGACGAACAGGACGACGAGGACCGGGACGCGAGCACCGTCGACAGCGATCTCAAGGTGCAGATCGTGCTGTACCCCGACACGCTGCTGCTGCTGGTCAGCGATGGCGACGACTGGCAGGACGAGCTGACCGCCAAGGGTTTCAAGCCCTATGGCGACGGCGTCCAGGCCCGCGACTACACCGCCGACCCCACCGCCATCACCGAGGCCGCGCAGCTGACCGCGATCTTCCTGCGGCACTTCGGTTTCGAGTCACCCGGCGAGGTCACCCACGACTCCTGGCGGCACCCCAGCCCGTACTCCTACTTCACCCTGACCTGCGTGGGCGTACCCGAATCCTCCTGAACGACGACGTCAGGAGGCGGCCGGCGCCGCGGTCTCGTGCACCGATCGCCACAGGTAGGTACGGCCGTCCGTCATCAGCACGGCGGTCACGAGGCGTCCGGACCGCACCTCGCCGACCACATTCTCGGCGACGAATCGGACGATGATGAGATTGCCGCTGCGCGCGAGCTCCTGCACGTCGGAGACCTCGATCTCCAACCCCGGCTGCACATTTCGCGCCGACCAGATACCGGCCAGAAAGGTCTCCCGGTCCACGGCCTGACCGGTGGTCACCACCGACGAGAACTGGTTGTCCAGCGCGATGCCGATCCGGTCGAAGACCTTGGGCAGCGCATCGGACCCCAGCCACTCGGCCAGGTCCCAGTGCAGGGCGGCGACCACGTCGGTCACGTCGGGAATGGAAGACATACCGGCAATCTCGATTTCTGCGGGCCGATCGGCCCACACCGAGAGCCTAGATCGGCAACTGGCACTGCGCCGAAAGCGAGCAGCTCAGCAGCCAGATCGGCACGGCGAGCAGACCACCCGAACCGGTCAGGACCGAGGTGGCCGAACCACTGTCGGGCACCGCGGCGGAACTGTTCAGCAGGTCGCTCGAGCCCGTCGAATCGGCAACGGGCGCAGGCGCGGTCAGCGGCAGCGGGGCCGCCGCCGCCATCCCCGCACCGGACATGAGCAGACCGGCAGTACCAACAGCAATAACAAGAGAACGCATAAGCGAGAACCTTCCGATCAGTCCCGGCGACTGCCGCGACCGCTCGAATCTAAAGCAAATTCATTTCAGACATAAGCGTCCCGAGCCTTTCACGCTGCCCCCAAAAGCAGGGGCAGAACGCCAGTGGCCCCGGCTGTTTCCAGCCGGGGCCACTGAATTGCGCTCAGCGCGAGGTGCTTAACCCTTGTGGGCCTTGACCGCCTCGGTCAGCTGCGGGGCGACATTGAACAGGTCGCCGACGATGCCGTAATCGCTGATCTCGAAGATAGGGGCTTCCTCGTCCTTGTTGACAGCGACGATGGTCTTCGAGGTCTGCATGCCGGCGCGATGCTGGATCGCGCCCGAGATGCCGAGGGCGAGGTACAGCTGCGGGGAGACCGTCTTACCGGTCTGACCGACCTGGAACTGGCCCGGGTAGTAGCCCGAGTCGACAGCGGCACGCGAGGCGCCGACAGCGGCACCCAGCGCATCGGCCAGCGGCTCGATGACCTTGCCGAAGTTGTCGGCCGAGCCGACACCACGGCCACCGGAGACCACGATCGCGGCCTCGGTCAGCTCGGGACGATCGCCACCGGCGTTCGGCTCCCGCGAGACGACCTTGGTGACGCCCTCTTCCTGGGCGGGCACCTCGACGACGACCTTCTCGCCGGCGCCGGCCTGCGGGGCCGCCTCGATGGCGCCGGGGCGCACCGAGATGACCGGCACATCGCCGGTGGCCTTGGCGGCCACGGTGAACGCGCCACCGAAGATGGAGTGCTGCGCGGTGCCGTCGGCGTCGATCGCGATGACATCGACGAGCAGGCCGGAGCCGATGCGGGCGGCAAGGCGGCCCGACACCTCCTTGCCGTCGGCGGTGGCGGCGACCAGGATCGCGGCCGGAGTCGCGGACTCGGACAGCGCGGCCAGCACGTCGACCTTCGGGGTCACCAGGAAGCCTTCGGCCTCATCGGATTCCGCGACGTAGATCTTCTCGGCGCCGGCGGCGGCCAGCGCGTCGGCCAGCTTGTCGGCGGTGCCGGGGGTGGCAACGACGACAGCGGCCGGGGTGCCGAGGCCGCGGGCGGCGGTGATGAGTTCGGTGGTCACCTTCTTGGGTGCACCGTCAGCGTGCTCCACGAGCACCAGTACTTCTGCCATTGTTCTTTCTCCTGCTGTGTCCATGGGGGCGAGCTGCAAGCACTGCGCCCCGGCAGTTGGGCTCGAGGGGCTTTAGATGATCTTCTGGCCGACCAGGTAGGTGGCGATCTGCTGGCCGCCCTCACCCTCGTCGACGATCTTCTCGCCCGCCGTGCGCGCCGGCTTCGGGGTCACACCGGTCACCTGGGTGCCGGCGTTCGCAACACCGACGGTCTCCGGGTCGACGCCCAGATCGGCCAGCGTGAAGGTCTGAACTTCCTTCTTCTTCGCGGCCATGATGCCCTTGAAGGAGGGGAAGCGCGGCTCGTTGATCTTCTCGGTGACCGAGACGATGGCCGGAAGGGTCGCCTCGAGCTTGAAGACGCCTTCGTCGGTCTCGCGCTCACCGGTGATGCGCTCGCCGTCGACAACCAGCTTGCGCAGGTGGGTCAGCTGCGGCAGGCCCAGGTACTCGGCGATGATGGCCGGCACGGCGCCGGAGCGACCGTCGGTGGCCTCGTTGCCGGCGATGACCAGCTCGATGCCCTCGATCTGGCCGAGAGCGGCGGCCAGCACGTAGGCGGTCTGCACGGCGTCGGAGCCGTGGATGGCGGCATCGTTGATGTGGATGGCCTTGTCGGCACCCATCGACAGCGCCTTGCGAATGGCCTCGGTGGCACGCTGCGGGCCCATGGCCAGCACGGTCACCTCACCGCCCTGGGCCTCCTTGATCAGCAGCGCTTCTTCGACAGCGCGCTCGTTGATCTCGTCGAGGATGGCATCGGCGGCCTCGCGGTCCAGGGTGTAGTCACCATCGGTCAGCTTGCGCTCGGACCAGGTGTCAGGAACCTGCTTGATCAGTACGACGATGTTAGGCATGGGTCTTCGTCGACCTCCTGTTCTGATGGCACGGGTGTGGCGGTCGCACGATTGGTTGGCCGTACGTCCACAAGTAGCTCGCGATGGAGATTACCCTACGTTAAGTTACCCGTCGGTAACTTAGGCTGTGATCTTCTCCATCGGCCGATCCGGCTGCCGCTGTGATATGGGCAACCGCTAACGTCGATCCAATGAGCGAGGCCGTGATACCCACCGAAAACCACACCGATCCCCTGCCTTTGACCGGTGAACGGACGGTGCCCGGAATCGCCGAGGAGAACTACTGGTTCCGTCGGCACGAGATCGCGTACGTGCGCTTGCTGGAACGCTGCGCCGGCAAGACCGTGCTCGAAGCCGGATCAGGAGAAGGCTACGGCGCCAACATGATCGCGGGTGTCGCCGCGCGGGTGATCGGCCTCGACTACGACGACAGCGCCGTGGCGCACGTGCGCTCCAAGTACCCGGCCGTGGAAATGATCCAGGGCAATCTGGCCGCACTGCCGCTCGACGACGAATCCGTCGATGTCGTGGTGAATTTCCAGGTCATCGAACACCTCTGGGATCAGGCGCAGTTCGTTCGCGAATGCCTGCGGGTGCTGAAGCCGGGCGGCAAGCTGCTGATCAGCACGCCGAACCGGATCACCTTCTCCCCCGGCCGCGACACCCCGCTCAACCCGTTCCACACCCGCGAGCTCAATGCCGCCGAACTCACCGAACTCTGTGTCGAGGCCGGTTTCCAGGTGGAACTGATGGCGGGCGTCTTCCACGGCCCGGCACTGGTCGCGCTGGACGAGAAGTGGGGCGGCTCGATCATCGACGCGCAGATCGAGCGCGCGCTCGCGGGTGAGCCGTGGCCCGCCGATCTGACCGCCGATGTCGCCGCCGTGCGCACCGATGATTTCGCGCTGCTCGCGGACAGCGAATCCGATATCGACGCCAGCCTCGATCTGGTCGCCATCGCGGTGAAACCGTGAGTGGCAAGCAATCTCCGGTGCCGGGCCAGTTCACCCTGGTCCTGCACTCCCATCTGCCGTGGCTGGCGCATCACGGGCGCTGGCCGGTCGGCGAGGAGTGGCTCTACCAATCCTGGGCGGCGTCTTACCTTCCCGTCGCCAAGGTGCTGAGAACCCTTGCGGCCGAAGGACGTTCGCACCTACTGAGCCTGGGCATC
Organism: Nocardia sp. NPDC006630; assembly: GCF_040611495.1. Taxonomy (NCBI): domain Bacteria; kingdom Bacillati; phylum Actinomycetota; class Actinomycetes; order Mycobacteriales; family Nocardiaceae; genus Nocardia; species Nocardia sp. NPDC006630. Next base: position 592,549 of record NZ_JBEXOK010000004.1, on the reverse strand, counting down.
ACGCCGGTGCTCGCGGCGCAGCTGGATGATCCGCACAGCCTCTCGGCCATGCACCACTGGCTGGGCAATTGGCAGCTGCGGGCCGACGAGGCCTCCATGTCGGGCAATGTCGCGCTGGGCAGCCATGAGCATCGGCTGGCGGGTGAAGCCATCAGCGATTTCGAAACTCGATGGCAGCACGGTGCGTCACCGGTGTGGCGTGAGCTCATCGATGCCGGGGCCATCGAATTGCTGGGCGGGCCGCTGGCGCATCCGTTCCAGCCGCTGCTGGACGAGCGGCTGCGCAGTTATCAGCTCCGCGAGGGATTGGCCGACGCGCAGCAGCGCTGGGGCACCACGCCCACCGGAATCTGGGCGCCCGAATGCGGATTCACGCCCGGAATGGAACATGGTTATGCCGCCGCCGGTGTGACTCATTTCATGGTGGACGGTCCGGCACTGCGCGGCGACACCACACTCGGGCGACCGGTGTGGGATTCGGATGTGGTGGCGTTCGGACGCGATCTGCAGGTCAGTTATCGGGTGTGGTCGCCGAAATCCGGGTATCCGGGACATGCCGCCTACCGTGATTTCCATCACTATGATCACGCCACGGGCCTCAAACCGTCGCGGGTGACCGGCAAGACCGTCGAGGGTGCGGACAAGGCGCCCTACGATCCGCAGCTCGCAGCCGCGGCCGTACAGCAGGATGTCGCCGACTTCGTGGCGACCGTGCGCGAGCGGCTCATCGCCGAGTCCGCGCGAATCGGCCGGGGCGCCCTGGTCGTAGCGGCATTCGACACCGAACTCTTCGGGCACTGGTGGCATGAGGGACCGCAGTGGCTGGAGCAGGTGCTGCGCGCGCTGCCCGAAGCGGGCGTCACCGTCGGCACGCTCGCCGATGCCCGGGCCAATGGGTATGTCGGAGAATCCGTGCAGCTCAGCGACTCGTCCTGGGGTTCGGGCAAGGATTGGCGGGTGTGGGCCGGGGATCAGGTGTCCGATCTGGTCGAGCTCAATGCCGAGATCGTCCGGCTGGCGCTGGACACCCTGGACAAGATGCATGTCGAAACCGGTTCCGGCAGTGGCGAATTCGCGGTCGGCGGACTGCGCAACCGGGTCGCCGATCAGCTGCTGCGCGAGGCGATTCTGACCGTCTCCAGCGACTGGGCCTTCATGGTGTCGAAGGATTCGGCCGCCGGCTACGCGCGTGACCGAGCCCATGAACACGCCCATGCGGTGCGCGAGATCGCAGCCGCGGTCGCGGGTGGACAACTCGCCAAAGCAGAGCAGTTGGCGGCAGGATGGTACGCGGCCGACGGATTCTTCCCAGCGCTCGATGCGCGCCGGCTCGGCCCTGCCACGGCGGCCGCGACGGACCCGAAGGAGGCAGCTTGCGTAACCACGTAGGGGCCCGCGGACGCCGCATCGATACAGAAGGACCCCAATGAAGATCTTGATGGTGTCGTGGGAGTACCCACCCGTCGTTGTCGGTGGGCTGGGCCGCCACGTCCATCACCTGGCCACGGAGCTGGCCGCCGCCGGACACGAAGTGGTCGTGCTGGCCCGGCGACCCATGGGCAGCGATGCCACCACGCACCCGACGCACTCGTTCATCGAAGACGGGGTGCTGGTGGTCGCGGTCGCCGAGGACCCGCCGTGCTTCGATTTCGGCGAGGACATGCTGGCCTGGACCCTGGCCATGGGTCACGCCATGGTGCGGGCCGGAATCGCGCTGAACAAGCCGGGCATCGGCGAGGGCTGGACGCCGGATGTGGTGCATGCGCACGACTGGCTGGTCGCGCATCCGGGCATCACGCTGGCCGAGCACTACGACGTTCCGCTGGTCTCGACCATTCACGCCACCGAGGCCGGACGGCACAGCGGCTGGGTGTCCGGCCGGGTGAACAAGCAGGTGCATTCGGTCGAGTGGTGGCTGGCGCACGATTCCGATGCGCTCATCACCTGTTCGGCATCCATGAAGGATGAGGTCGAGCGGCTCTACACGCCGGAGCGGACGCCGGTCACGGTGATTCGCAATGGCATCGACGTGAGTTCCTGGACCTTCCGCGAACGCGCGCCCCGCTCGGGTCCGCCGCGGCTGCTCTATGTCGGGCGGCTCGAATACGAGAAGGGTGTGCAGGACGCGATCGCCGCGCTGCCGCGCATTCGCAAGGCGCATCCGGGCGCGACCCTCACCATTGCCGGTATCGGCACCCAGATCGACTGGCTGCGGGAGCGCGCCCGCGCCCATCGGGTCGCGCGGGCCGTGAATTTCGTCGGACGGCTGGACCATACGGATCTGCTCGGCTGGCTGCACAGCGCCGACGCGATCGTGCTGCCGAGCCGCTACGAGCCCTTCGGCATCGTGGCCCTGGAAGCCGCCGCCGCGGGTACCCCCCTGGTCACCTCGACCGCCGGTGGTCTCGGCGATCTGGTCACCGACGGCGTCACCGGCGCGTCCTTCGAGCCCGCCGATGTGAACGGCATCGTCGACGCCGTCCGCACCGTCCTCGACGATCCCGCCGCGGCGCAGGATCGCGCCTGGGCCGCCCGCGAACGCCTCACCGCCGATTTCGCCTGGGATGTGGTGGCGCAGGAGACCGCCCTGGTCTACCAGTCCGCCAAACGCGGGGTGCGCAATCCGATGGGTCGCCCGGTCATCGTGGAACGTCCACTGCCGGAACGGGATCCGAACCAGCCGTACTGAACCGACACGCCGAACCGGTAGCGGTTCGTGAGGGACACCCGTCTGCTTTGAATTGGAACGTGTTCTAATTCACCGCGATGCGCTCACTGATGGGTGGGCTGATACCACTTGCCCACCACCAGTTTCGAGAGCCAGCCGAAGAGGACGAAGACTGTTACGCCCAGGAGTGAGGCGATGATGATCGCCGCGAAGAGCTGGGGGGATTGCAGGCGGGCGCGGTAGGTGTCGATGAGGACGCCGATACCCGGCTGGCCCTGTTTGAAGAAGACGTCGCCGACGATCGCACCGACGACCGAGAGGCCGGCGGAGATGCGCAGGCCCGCGAAGATGGCGGGCATGGCGGCGGGGAAGTCGAGTTTGCGCAGGCGGGTGAGGGTTCCGGTGTGGTGCAGGGCGAACAGGTCTCGGTGGGCGGCGTCTACGGATTTCAGGCCGAAGACGGTGTTGGAGACGATCGGGAACAGGGCGATGAGGACGCAGACCAGGACTCGGGCATTGAAGCCGAAGCCGAACCAGAAGCCGATCAGCGGGACCAGCGCCAGGATCGGGATGCATTGCAGGACAACCGCATAGGGGAAGAGTGCGGTTTCAGCCCAGCGGAACTGGGACATGAGTGTCGCCCAGGCGATGCCCAGGACCGCGGCGATGGCCAGACCAGTGAGGGCGACAACGGTGGTGCGGCCCAGGGCATCCCACATCTGGTCGGAGTGGGTTCCGAAGATGCCCTGGGTGAGCACCTGCTGCGGGGGTGGCATGAGAAAGCGGCGGGACGGGGCCAGGACCACGTAGGTGATGAGGTACCAGCAGCCGAGCAGCGCCGACAGGACAGCCACCGGTGCGAGCACTCGGGAGGGGCGCTTCATCTGTGTCCTCCTCGGAGCAGATCGCTGATGTGCGCGGCTATTTCATTGAATTCGGGAGTGAATCGCAGCGCACGCTCGCGGGGGTGATCGAACGGGATGGGGATATCCGCGAGGACCCGGCCCGGCCGGCCGGACATGACCACGACGCGGGTGGAGAGGTAGACCGCCTCGGCGACCGAGTGGGTGACGAACAGGCCCGCGAATCGCCTGTCCGCGAACAGTTTCGCGGTCTCGTCATTGAGGTGTTCGCGGGTTATCTCGTCCAGTGCGCCGAACGGCTCGTCGAACAGGAACAGTTCGGGGTCCGAGGTGAGGGCGCGGGCCACCGAGACTCGCATGCGCATACCGCCGGAAAGCATGTGCGGCAGGTGATTCGCGAATCCGGTCAGGCCCACGCTGTCTATGGCGCGGTCCGCTCGGCTATTGCGTTCGGCTCGGTTGAGCTTGTCGAGTTCGCCGGGCAGCGCGACATTTTCACGGACCGTCCGCCAGGGCAGCAGGGTGGCGTCCTGGAAGACGAATCCGATGCGGCTGGCCTCGATGCGCGCGTGACCGGCGGTGAGGGATTGCAGTCCCGCCGCCACCCGCAGCAGCGTGGACTTCCCGCAGCCGGACGGGCCGACGATACTGACGAATTCGCCTGCGCGGACGGTCAAATCGACCCGTTCGAGCGCGGGCGTGCCGTTGCCGAACACCACCGCCGCCTGATCGAATCCGACGAGTTCCGGTCCGAGATCGGCCCGGACACGCTGCATAGTGGTCATGTCCCGGACCTCACTTGGTCAATCCGATGGTGGGATCGATGAATTCATTGGTGGCGAGCAGGGCGGGGGTGAGCGTGCCCGCCATGGAGACGCCGCCCGAGGCGAAGATCGGCTTGGTGATATCGAGGATCTTGGCGACCCTGGCTTGATCGAAATCGCCTATTGCGGAGCCGGTTCCATTGCCGACGATGCCGTCCGCGAGCATGGACTTCACCGCGAACTTGGCATTGTCGTCGTCGTAGGCCCAGCCGGTGTTGTAGGCCGAGACGGCGTCGACGATGACCTTGTTCGCGGCCTCCGGCGAGCCGAGGAAGTCGACCTGGCTGCGCTGCAGGACCGGGACGAGCTTCTTCAGGCAGGCCGATTCGCTCGCCAGATCACCGGTGCGCACAGCGACGGTCGACTTGTAGGTGGGGAAGCCCGCATCGGCGACGAGCTGATAGGCCACCGGCTTGTTCCACGCCTGCACCTGGTGCTCGTACACGTACGGCTCGGTGCTGGAGAAGCCCTGCTGTGCTGATTTCCCGCCTGCCGCAACAAAATACGAAGGTGTGCCGTCGTAGCTGGAATCGACCTGACCCTTGTCGAGAATGCCCGAGCCGGTCAGATAATCCATGTACGCCTCGCCCTGGAAGTACAGCACCTTCGCTTTGGTGGCCTTGAGATCGGCGATGGATTTGACCTGCGGGTAGGTGGCCGGATCCCACATGATCATCTGCGGGCTCTTGACCATCGGCGCGAAGACGCTGGTCACCGGCGCGGAGGACGAAGTGGAAACCGCCTGTTCGGTGTCGACCGAGCCGAGCATGATGTCGTGGTCCTGATACATGCGGGACATGACCGGCTGGAAGCCGATTGCCGGTCCGCCCGCACGGATTTCGATATCCACGCCGGTGTACTCACCGTGCGAGAAAAGTGGACCGCTGACGGATTTGCTCCCGGCGTCGATCTTCGGGTGCGCGCTGACCAGGTTGTAGAGGAAGCCGAACTCCGACTCCGGATTCCAGCCGCTCTGCACGACGATCTTGGCCGGGCAAACATCCTTCAGGTTCACCGCGCCGATGGGTCCGCTGAACCCGGACGCCGCGGTGCTGTCGGAGGACGAGGAACAGGCGGCCAATGAGCCGACTGCGGCCAGGGCCAGGGCGGCAGCGCCTGCCCGGCTCCACCACGCGGTCATCGGAGCTGCTCCACAGTCTGTGCGAGCGCGGCAGTCTCGGCGGGCGCGGCGGTTTGGGCGGGCGCGGTCGAGTCGGTGAGGCTGTAGGACCAGCCGCTGTTGGGGAGTTGGGTGGAGAGGGTGACCTCGTCTTCTACCTCGTCGTCGGATTTGCCCTGGGCGAGAAGGCGATACGGGTCGACGCGGCGTTTGAACTCGGCCTCGGCCTGCGCCCAGGGCTTCATTCCGCTGGCGAGCAGGGTCGGGGTGTGCGTATTCGCGATCACGAGTCCGGCCTCCTGGAGGCGGCGGGTGACTTCCGCCAGGTGTTCCTGACTCTGGAAGTCCCACACCGGAGATCCCTGTGCGGACAGCCCGCCGTCGAAGCGCTTCATCTCCACGTGGGTCGGGCCGAGGTCGGCGAACTCCTCGCAGACCTTCATGATCGACTCGTAGAGGCCGTCCTGCGGGTACAGCGCGAGCAGGCCGATGAGGCTGCGGTTCTTGCGCTGGAAGTGCATCATCGAATGGCCCCAGGTGTATTCGTAGAGCGGCAGCCGGTACGGGCCCGCCTCCTCCTCGGAGCGATTGCGGATCTCGCCGCCATTGTCGGCCACCAGATCCGCCACATTGGGCATGCTCTGCTCGGCGGCCATCATGAGCACCATCGAATGCCCCTCCGGGACGAACCGCGCCAGGTCGGGGTAGAGCGTGGGCAGCGGATGTTGTTGCGGCGAAACCACTTTCTTCAGGACGCCCTCGCTCTTGCAGACATCGATGGAGAAGCGGACGGCCTGGGAGAATTCAGGGAAGGAGATGATCAGCTCCTGCCACTTCCACGCGGGCGCGGTCGGCAATTCCACCTCGGTGATGATTCCGGTGGCGCCGTATGCGTGATGCGCGATATTGACGTCATCGCCGATCAGCTCGATCAGCTGCGGCTCCTCCTCCACCGTCATGACCTCGATGGCGGTGATATTGCCGCGGTCGCGCAGAATTCCCCACTGGCAGCTGCCGATTCCGGCGTGGCCGCCCGCGACGTACCCGCCGATGGTGGCCTTGCGGGTGGTGGAGGGATGCATACGCAATTCCCAGCCGGTGAGGCGGATCTCGGCATCGATATCGGAAATGATCGTGCCGCACAGGGCCCGGACGGTACCGAACTTCTGGCCGACGACGCCCACGATGCCGGTGACGTCGATGACCGCGCCGCCGGTCAGCGGAACACCCTGGCCGAACTGGCCGGTGCCGCCACCTCGGAGGGTGATCGGAATGCGGTGTCGCGCACAGGAAGCCACGACGGTGCGCAGTTCCTCCTTGGAGGTCGGCGCGATGTAGATATCGGCGAGCAGGCCGCGCATGACCTCGCGCAGCAGCGGGCTCTGTGCGAAGCGGTCTCGGCTCTTGGCGCGCAGTACGCGCTCGTCCACCGAATGCTCGATCTCACCCAGATCGGCGACAAGACTCTCGATCGGTGAGAAATCGACGGATGCGGACATGGTTGTTCTCCTTGTGTGCGGCGGGAATGGTTCAGACGGCGCTGTAGAGGCGGGAAACCCGCGCGCCGCAGTCTTTTTCGAGGGCCCGGTCGCGATCGGCGGCGCCGCCGCTGACACGCTGACCGCCGACGTACACATCGGTGATGTCGGCGGCCGACAGTGAAAGCACCGCGAACGGCCACAGCTCGGCGGCGGGCAGGTGGGCGTAGGGCGCGGGCGGATCGCAGACCACAAAATCGGCGGCCTTGCCGACTTCGAGGCTGCCCGCGAGCTGATCGACGCCGAGCACCGCGGCACTGTCGAGAGTGTGCATGCGCAGCACCGTGCGGGCATCGAGCACGGCCGGGTCCTGCGCCGCGGCGCGCAGCAGATAGAGCCCGGTGCGCATGTTCTGGAAGGGATCCGCGGTATCGGCGCTCGCCTGACCGTCCACGCCCATGCCGATGCGCAGACCGGCGGCGCGATAGCCCGGAATATCGGCGATTCCGGAGCCGAGCCGGCCGTTGGAGAGCGGATTCCAGACCATGGCCGCACCGGCGCGGGCAGCGGTATCGCGAATATGCGGGGTGGTGTGAATGAAGTGGGCGAAGACGGTATCGGGGCCGAGGCGGTCGGCGGCCACCAGGTCCTCGAACGAATGCTGCTGTTCCGCAGCGACTGTCGGGTCTTCGAGATAGTGCGCGTGCAGGCCGAGACCGAGTTCGCGCAGGATTTCGCTCTCGCGGCGCATCTGCTCGACGCTGTGCAGGGCGGTGGTGTTCACCGAGATCGCGGGCAGGCGATGCCGGTCCTCGGCGATGAGGTGCATGAATTTGTCCAGCTCGCTGAGGCGTTCGTCGGCCGAGAGCCACAGCGGCGGCGAGAACGAGTACACGGTCCGCTGCGGGCCGTCGAGCGCCGCCTGCCACTGCTCGGCGGGGCCGCCGCCGAATTCGTGAGTGTGGTTGCACACCAGGGTGATTCCGTGGCGAAGCAAATCGTGCTGGCCGTGCCTGGTGAAAGCGTACATATCGCCCGGCTCCATGGCAGCGCCGAATCGCTTGTGCAGCTTGCCGATCCAGCCCATGGTGGAGCAGCCGTCGGCGACGCCGCGGAAGACGCTCTGCCACAGGTGACTGTGTGCGGAGACGAATCCCGGGAAGACCAGCGCGCCGCCGAGATCGACGACGGCCTCCTGCTCGGACCGCGGCCGGTAATCCCCCGCGCCGGTCTCGATGAGCATTCCCGCCTCGTCGGCCACCAGGTACCCACGGTAGGGATCCAGGCTCTCGTCGTGCACCGGAAAGACGACGGCGTCGGTGAACACGGTGCGATGGGCCATCTGCTGCCTCCAATCCCTGGATGCCAAAACGTTTCAGCACCCGTGCGAAACAGCTTGCGCGCCGCAGATTTCCTGGGCGTGAACGCGCTTTACGACCGTGTTGCAAAAACGTTTTGGCAGAGCGTGTAGCATCGAGCACCGAGTTCGACGACGCACGAGACGAGGAGATTCCGGTGGCCGGTTCCCGACCCACCATTCGCGATGTCGCGGGGGCCGCCGGAGTATCGGTCGCCACCGTCTCGCATGCCCTGAACGGCAAGGGCCGCATCGACAGCCGCACCCGGGAACGCATTCACCAGGTCGCCGCCGACCTCGGCTATCAGGCCGACCCCCGGGCCCGCGCACTGCGCACCGGCGCGGGCAATACCCTCGCCATTGTCGCTTCGCTCATGTCCGATGAGAGCGCCGATCGCGACAGCCGGCTCGACTGGTACATGCGCACCGCAGTCGCCGCGGCCGCCGAGAGCCTCGCGCAGGGATACGCACTCACCCTCGTTCCGCCTTCGGATCAACAGAATTGGGTGCAGAACCTCACGGTGGACGGTGTTCTGCTCGTCGATCCCGATCCCGACGACGGACTGGTCACCGCACTCGTCGACCGCGGCCTCCCCGTCGTCCTGATCAGTGGGGACACCGAAAGACAGGATGTGGCAACGGTTTCGCTGGACCGTGGCAGCGCGGTGGAGTGCGCAATGAGCCATTTCCTGGCACGCGGATACACCCGCCCCGCGCTCATCGTCGATTCCAGCCGCCGCCAGACCGCCGCCGGAACGCACCGCGCATTCCTGGATTGGTGTGCACGCCAAGGCATTCCGCCACGAGTGGGAATAGCCGACGCCGGCGACGCCCGCGTCGCGGCCGGCCACGAGGCCGCCACCGACCTCCTGCGACGCTTCCCGGACACCGACTGCGTCTATGCCCCACTGGATTCGATCGCCCGAGGCGTCTCGTCAGCCCTGACCGCAACGGGCCGCAGTATCGCCCTGATCACCGCCGACGGCATGATCGCCCGCCTGAGCCACCCGCCGCTCACTGCGGTCGACACCAAGCGCGAGGAACAGGCCGTCGCGGCGACCCGCCTGCTCATCAGTCAAATCCGAACCGGAACCCGGCCGCCCTCAGAGGTTTTCCATGCGGAGCTTGTCGTCAGGGATTGAGTCAGCCGAGCTTCTTCAAGGTCTTCTGCACGGTCAGGAAGGTGCGGGTGGTGACGTCCTTCCCGTACTTCTTCTGCAGCCACTGCATGTAGGACGTGGTATTCGGATTGGTGTTGTCGATGACCGACAGGATCGCGGCAGCGTGCTTGTCATAGCCGAGCACGCGCACCGTCTCCTCGGTATTGGCTCCGGGCGGACCCACCGCGGGGTTCTTGACGAACGTCACCGTCAAATACGTTTCCCGGCAATGGGTCAGCCCGGCGAAGGGGTCGAGATCCACCAGCGCCTGCAGCTGCTCACGACTGCGAATCAAGGTTCCGCCGCCGATGCCGAGTTCGGCCTGCAGCGCCCGCTGAATTCGGTCTTCCAGGGCGGGCATATCGGTCTCATCGCTGGAGAACACCAGATTGCCGCTGGAGAGCAGCGTGCTCACCTCTTCAAATCCGAGCCCCTCGAATACGCCGCGCAGCTTGTCGTTCTTCATATTCGGATTGCTCGGCATGATCCCGCGCAGGAAAGCGGCGTAGCGACTCATATCGCCGACGGTACCGGGCGGATACGACAATGGCCGGGCAATCCGGGCCCGGCCATTCGTCAGCGGCGCTGCCCTGTCACAGGCGCTGCGCTATGCGGTGACGCCGTTCTTCTTGCGTTCGATATCGGCGAGAGCGGCCATATGGGCGGCGCGGGCTTCGGCGGCGGCGTCCCAGGCGTCCTTGCGGTTCTTGACCACGCGGGCAGGGGCACCGACGGCAATGCCGTAGTCGGGGACATCGCCCTTGACGACGGCATGCGCGCCGAGCACGCAGCCGCGGCCGACGCGGGTGCTGCGCAGGACGGTGACCTTGGCGGCGATCCAGGTATCGGGGCCGATGCGGACCGGGGACTTCACAATGCCCTGATCCTTGATGGGCAGATTGATGTCATCGGTGACATGGTCGAAATCGCAGATGTAGCACCAGTCCGCGACCAGGGTGGATTCGCCGATTTCGATATCGAGGTAGGTATTGACGACATTGTCCTTGCCGAACACCACCTTGTCGCCGATGCGCAGCGAACCCTCGTGGCAGCGAATGGCATTGCCGTCGCCGATGTGCACCCAGCGGCCGATTTCCAGGCGGGCCAGATCCGGTGTGCAGTGCACCTCGACATTGCGGCCCAGGAAGACCATGCCGCGCAGCACGATGTGCGGATTGGCCATCTTGAACTTCCACAGCCGGTAGTACCGCACGATGTACCAGGGCGTGTAGGCCCGATTGGCGAGCACCCACTTGGCCGAGGCCACCGTCAGGAAACGCGCCTGCTCCGGATCCTGGCGACGCGACCCGCGCCAACGCGCACTCAACGGCGCGCCCCACATGCTCGTCACGAACTACTCCTGTTTTTCGCTGGTCGGCCCACCGCTCCGATCGGGCGGGGCGGGCGATCTCAGCGTCCACCATATGACTTCGCTCATAGGGCAGACGACGCGGGGATTGATACCCGCTCGGAATACCTCACAGCCGGACCTGCGGCCCGGCAGTCGAGTAACCCTGCTCGGTACCGCCGTGCTGGCGTCGCACGCCTGATCCAGGGTCAGGAGCCGTGCGCGCCGTGACCTTCCATACCGGGCATCGGCATGCCCGGCATGGTCGTCTCGCCCATGCCCGGCATATCCATCTGCATGGGCGCGGGTTGCTGACCCGGGGCCAGGACCAGGAATTGGCCCATCATGCCCTGGTCTTCATGAAGCAATAAGTGGCAGTGATACATGTACGGGTAGGTGGGGTCGGTGTGGCCGGCGAAGCGCATGGCCAGCAGGTAGGTGGGGCCGGGGGTGGTGTAGACGGTGTCTTTCCAGCCGGCGAGTTCCGGGGGTGGGGCTTGGCCGTCGATGGAGGTGATCTGGAATTGGACGTCGTGGACGTGGAAGTTGTGGGGCCAGTTGTCGCTGTTGCGGACGGACCAGACTTCGGTGGTGTCGACGGGGATGGTCATGTCTATGCGGTTCATGTCCATGCGCTGGTTGTTGATCATGTGCCAGCGCAGGTCGAAGGTGCGGGTCGCGGGGGTGCCGGGGGCGACCAGGGCGGGGATGGCGGCCAGCGAAGTGGGTAGGGGTGCAGCGGGTTTCAGCTTCTGCTCCGGTTCCAGACTCAGGATGTCGAAGGTGTCGTCGAAGCCGAAGGCGGCGGCCTTGCTGATGCCCGCGCGCTGTTCGATCGGCAGGGAACGCAGGGTGACGGGGTCTCCTCCGCGCAGGCTCACGACGATTTCGACGCGCTCGCCGGGGCTGATCTGGATGGCGCGCAAGGGGATCGGCGCGGTGAGCAGGCCACCGTCGCTGGCGATCATCTGGAATTCCCGATTGTCGGAGAACGCCAGGCGGTAGATGCGACCGGAGGAACCGTTGAGAATGCGCAGACGCACCCGCTCGGTGCGGACCGGAAGATGCGCTCCGGCAATGCCATTGGTGAGAATGGTCTTGCCGAGCAGGCCGATATCGGAGGGATCGGATTCGTCGAGCGCGCCGTCGGGAGTGAGCCGACGGTCCTGGATGATGAGCGGAATGTCATCCACGCCATAGTCTTCGGGCAGGTCCAGGGCCGAGGATTCGTCGTCGATGAGGAATATGCCCGCGAGCCCGCGATAGACATGCTTCTCGGTGGCCCCGTGCGGATGCGGGTGATACCAGAGCGTCGCGGCCGGTTGATCCACCGTCCAGCTGGGCTGCCAGGTGCCGCCGGGCTGGATCGTCTGATGCGGGCCGCCATCGCAGCTCGCGGGGACATGCATGCCATGCCAGTGCACGGTGGTCGCCTCCGGCAACGCATTGCGCACGGTGAAGGCCACCGTCTCACCGCGCTTGGCACGCAGGGTCGGGCCCAGTATGGAACCGTTGAATCCCCAGGTGGGCGTGGACTTTCCGGCGAGGATCTCGGTTTTGCCCGCCTGCGCCCGCAGGCTGAAGCGGCGAACACCGTCGGAGCCCACCGTGGACGGGGCCAGCGGCGGGATCGGCAGCGGTCGCGAGCCCCCGGCGGTTGCGGGGGCCGAGGACCCGGACCGGGTGCACCCGGCGGTGAGAGCCACCGATGCCACGGCGAATCCGGTGAGAAAGCCTCGTCTCGAGACCACAGCGCACTCCTTCGATCGATACCTCTCCAGCTTCGTTTGCCGACCGGTTGCTTTCGCTCCTCCCAAAGGTCCGAGACCGATCCGGCCCGCCTCCTCCCAGCGGAGGAGGCGGAGCCGATCGAAACGTGCTAACCAGCGGTTTTACCGGCGCGCCCCGCCCTCCCCCGGACCGTGCCGCAGTCCTCGTCCCCTACCGTTGGGGCGTGAACGAGATCCGGACGCGGCAGCACCTGGAGACGGTGGTGCGCTGCCTGCCGCTGGTTCTGGTCCCACTGCTGCTGGCGGCGAGCACCTTTCCCGGCGAGTACCGGGTGCCCTGGGTTTACTGGGTATTGGCCATGGCCGCGAGCCTGGTGTTCGCGCTCGGCGCCAGGTGGCCGCTGCCGACATCGCTCGCGATGTCGGCGCTGGCGACCCCCATGTTCCGGATTCCCGCGTGGGGACTGTCGGGGCTGGTGCCGTTCCTCGGGGCGATCGCCCTGGTGGACGTCGTGCGCCGCACGCATCGCACCGCGGCGGTGGTGCTCGCCACCGCGTGCTGGGCGGGCGCGGTGGGGTTCGGGCGCTGGAGTCAGCACGATCCCACGCTGTCGCGGGCTTCGCTGGTTCTCGAGGTGAGCACCTATGTCGGGCTACCGCTGCTGCTCGGGTTGTATCTGCGCGGGCAGCGGCAACTGGCGGCCAATCTGGCCCTGCGCGCCGCCGATGCCGAAACCCGGCGCGCCGAAGCCGAACAGCGCACCCGACTCATCGAACGCGGTGCGCTGGCACGGGAACTGCACGATCTGGTCGCGCACCATATGGCCTCGATCGTGCTGCGCATCGGCGTCGCACGGCATGTGGTGGCCGAGGCCGATCCGCGGGTGCGGGCGGTGCTGGACGATGTGCACGGCACCGCCTCGGACGCGCTCGCCGATATTCGGCGGCTGCTGACCGCGCTGCGGGATCCGGCGCTCGGTGAAGTCGCACTGGTGGATTCGGACGCAGCGCGCACCGAGATCGAGGCGGCGGTGGAGCGGGTGCGGGCGGCCGGTTTCGACGTCACGGCCGAAATCCGCACCGGGGTGGGCGGATTGGATGCCATCGGACGGCTCACGCTGCTGCGGCTGGTACAGGAATCGCTGACCAATGTGATGAAACATGCGCAGCCTGGTGTGCCCGTCGTGCTCACCATCGACAGCGTGGACGGCGGCACCTCGGTACGGGTACGCAGCGCCACAGGTCGAGCCGCGAATCCGCCGGCCGGGCACGGCATTATCGGTATGCGGGAACGCGTGCAGCTCGCGGGCGGGCGGGTCACCGCGGGCGCCACCGGTGCGGAGTGGATCGTCGATGCCTGGCTGCCGAACGGAGAGTATCGCGCATGATCACCGTATTGCTGGTCGACGATCAGCGGCTGGTACGCGCCGGACTGCGCATGCTCATCGAATCCACCGAGGATCTGAGCGTGGTCGGTGAGGCCGCCAATGGTGTCGAGGCCATTCGCCTCGCCGCCGAACTCGTGCCCGATCTGATTCTGATGGATCTGCGCATGCCCGGTCTGGACGGTGTCGCCGCGACCGAGGCCATTGTGCGCGCCGGGTCCCGCGCGAACATCCTGGTGCTCACCACCTTCGATGACGACGATCATCTGTTCCCCGCGCTGGCGGCGGGCGCGACCGGATACCTCGTCAAGGACACCGAACCGGCCGATCTGCTGACCGCCATCCGGCGCACCGCCGAGGGCGACATGCTGTTCTCCCCGCCGCTGCTGCGGCGTCTGGTCGATCGAGTCGTCACCACCCGGGACGCGGTGGAACCCGTTCCCGCGCAAGCGGATCTGACGCCGCGCGAACGGGAGGTGCTGGCGCTGGTCGGCGACGGACTCAGCAATCAGGAGATCGCCGGCGCCCTGCATCTGGGCGTCACCACCGTCAAAACCCATATCGGCAATCTCATGGAGAAGACCGGTTGCGACAACCGCGTGCGGCTCGCCGTGTACGCGCACCGAACCGCCCGGACCCCACCGCGATAGCGCATCCCGAAACCCCGGCGCGTGCTCCCGCCGGCGTGCCCGGCACCCTGCGCGCCCACCCGGCGCCACCCGCGAAACGATGCTCCGCACGGGGTATCGGTCCCGGCCGCCGACGTCGAAAGTAGGCTGTGCTCCGGCTGCGTCAGCCCCACCACTTAGCTGCATCAGCCACCACGGCATACGAGAGACTCCGTACTGGCAGAAGGGACACCAGCAGGTGCGAAGCGGCAGGCGGCAGACCGGACGTGACCAGCAGGGACCGCGCATCGGTCATATCCGGGATCGTCGCGCGCCGTCCTGGCTGCGCCCGGTGTCGCGAGTCTTCGCGCTGTCGGCGGTCGGAGTGCTCGCGCTGAGCGCCTGCGGCAGCACCACGGTCGACGACATCAAGGTCGGATCGGGCCGGGGCTGGCCGGTCGCCTTCCACGATGCCCGCAATAGCGCGACCAGTCCGGTCACCGGATCCCGGGCGCTCACGCTGAGCTGGTCGCGACCGGTCGGCGGGCCGCTGGCCCAGCCGGCCATGGTCGGCCCGGAGGGGCAGGTGGTGGTCACCACCCGCACCGATTCCTGCGATATCTTCTCGTTCCTCATGCCGACCGGGCGCAAGCGGTTCTGTAATCCCATGGGGATCAGCGCCATCCAGGGCGGGGCGGCCGTGGACGGCGCCACCAATATCTACGTCGGCGACGACGGCGGTGTGAACGCGTTCAATAATCTCGGACAGCCGCGCTGGCGTACCCAGGCCGCCGGGGTGCCGGTGTCGGTGCAGTTCACCGGTGACGGAAATGTGCTGTCGGTGACCCAGTTCGGACAGATCGACGTGCTGAGCCGGCAGACCGGCAA
The DNA here is from genome assembly GCF_040611495.1 of Nocardia sp. NPDC006630. Lineage (NCBI taxonomy): Bacteria > Bacillati > Actinomycetota > Actinomycetes > Mycobacteriales > Nocardiaceae > Nocardia > Nocardia sp. NPDC006630. Next base: position 577,120 of record NZ_JBEXOK010000004.1, on the reverse strand, counting down.
CCGCCAGGTCTCCACCTTCCAACTGCTCGGCGAACCAGATTTCCTGGCCCACCCGGATCTGCCCCGGCCGCCGGACTTCTCCGGCCTCGACGACTGCGCCACCGGCGGCCCGCAATGCCCGGTCGCGAATGTCTCGGCGGTGGACGAGAAGTCGGGGCGGTTCTACGCCACCGTCTGGCGCCCCGGTGAGGGCACCGCCGATCTGGTCGCGCTGACCTACAGCGGTAAGGAGATCCGGCGCGACTGGAGCGCCGAAATGCTCACCGGAGGCAGCGCCACCAGCCCCACCCTCTCCCCCGACGGCTCCACCCTCTATGTCGGCGACAACACCAATCGGCTACTGGCCGTGGACACCTCGAACGGCCGCACCAAATGGGTTCAGGACCTCGGCTTCCCGGCCCGCGGCGCCATATCCGCCGCCGACGGCCTGCTCATCCCCGCCGGTGACGACGGCCACCTGATGGCCATCCGGGACAAGGGCGACAGCGCCGAAATCGCCTGGGAACGCAAGGATCTCGCCCTCCGCGGCCACCCCGTCCAAACCGCCGGCGGCACCGGCTACACCGTCGCCCCCATCGGCGACAACCTCAACCTCGTCACCTTCGACACCCAATCCGGCGCAACCGTCGACTCCCACGTACTCCCCGGCGCCCAGGGCAGCACCGCCGGCACCACCGTCGGCCCCGACGGCCAGATCGTCGTCGCCACCCGCATCGGCGAACTGTTCGTCTTCAAGCCCACCAAGAAGTAAACGCACGACGCGAGATTCGGCCCCCGGAGAAATCCGGGGGCCGAACTGCGTTGCAGGGCCTGCTATTCGGGGCGGATCGAGTCGAGGCGGGTGGCGGCGCGTTCGAGGAGTTGCGCGAGGGTTGTGCGTTCGGCTGCGGTGAATTCGTCGGCCAGGGCGCGTTCTACTCGGACTGCGCGTTTGTCGGCGTCTCGGAGGGTTTGCTCGCCGGTGGCGGTGAGGCGGGTTTCGAGGACGTTCTTGTGCCAGGCGTGGGGGGTGCGGGTGATGAGGGCGCGGTCTTGGAGGTTGGCCAGGATGGTGTTCATGGTGGGTGGGGTGACGCCACATTCGCGGGCCAGGGCGGCGGCGGAGATGCCGGGGCTGGAGCTCAGGACGAAGAGGGCGGCGTATTGGGGGACGGTGACGCCTGCGGGTTTGAGGGCGGGGTTCTTCGCGCCCTGGAGGGCCTGTTCGGCGCGCTTGATGTAGGAACCCAGGCGCTCGGAGGCGGGCATCGACGTCACAGGGTGCATGGTAATCGACCCTTCCAACCATTCGCATATTGACGAGTATTAGAACTCTAATCTATGTTCGTGTCCGCACTATGGTGCGACTACTATCGAACTGCCATCGGAAGGCCCCGCATGTTCCGCCTGACACGACTCCGCTTCGCCGCTCCCGCGGCACTGCTGCTCACCCTGGCGGCCTGCTCCCATGACACGGACGCCACTCCTGCCGCGACCGCGCCCGCCACGCACATCGGCATCGCCTACGAGCTGCCCGATACGCAGGCATACCCGGAAAGCATTGCGGCGGATGCGCGGAGCGGGGCGATCTACGTCAGCTCCTTCCTCGACGGCGCGGTCTACCGGGCCACACCCGGCAAACAGCAGGCCGAGGTCTTCCTGCCCGCCGGAACCGACGGCCGGCAGACCGCCAACGGGGTGAAGGTTGATGCCGCCGGGCGGCTGTGGGTCATCGACCACACGCACGGGGTCGCGGTGTACGACACCGGGACTCGCGCGCTCATCGCCCGGTTCGATGTGCGGGAGGCGCAGCCGTTCGTGAACGATCTGGCCATCACCGCGGATGGCACTGTGTACCTGACCGACAGCGTGCGGCCGGTGATCTATCGCATCACCCCGCAGCAGTTCGGTGATGCCGTCGCGCACGGCGGCCGTGGAGAGCTGTCCACCTTCAGCGATCTGGGTCCCGCGAAAGATGCTGCCGCACAGCAGCCGATCACCCTCAATGGCCTGGTCGCCGATCCGGCGGGCCGCTATCTACTGGCCGTCGATATGCCCAATGGCGACCTGTATCGGGTCGCGCTCGATGGGCAGCGGCAGATCCGCAAGGTGACGCTGCACGGCGGGAATATGGTGGACGGCGACGGGCTGGAATTGCGCGGCGACACACTCTGGGTGGTGCACAACAAGAGTGATGCCATCAGCCGCTGGCGCATTACTGATGACGGGGCGAATGCCGAACTCCAGCAGCGCCTCACGGATCCGGCGCTGGACATCCCCACATCCATCGTGCACGTGGGAGACCATGCGCTGGTGTCCATCTCGCAGTTCGACAAGAACGGGCCCTATGGCGCCGGGACTCCCGCACCCTTCACCGTGGCTGCTGTGGACGGTATCTAGCGGCGAATCAGGGTGTGGCGCAGAGGAAGACCGTGGCCGTGCTGCCGATGCGGGTGACGACCAGCGTGTGCGGCTGCTTACCGCGCGGCTTGAGCCGGGCGCGCAGCGCATCCGGGTCGAGATCTACGCCACGGGTGAGGATTTCGAGCGGGCCGCACTCGCGCCGGTGCAGCTCGGCGCGTAACGGCTTCTCGCGGAACTCCATACGATCGAGGATGCGGAAGCCACGGACGCCCTCGGGGACGGTGTCGCCGGTCAGGTAGGCGATGCGCGGGTCCAGTTGCCAGAGGCCGTGTTTCGCGGCGTAGTGCCGAACCAGACCGGCACGGACGACCGCGCCGTCGGGGTCGACGATGAATTCACCCGGCTCCCGCACCGGAATCTCGTCGGGATCGGCATCGGTGAGAATCTCAGGTGCGCGAGTGGAAGACAGCACCGTGGCACGGCGGGTCACGCCGGACTCCGCCAGCCCGGGCGACCACAGGCAGGCCTCCCGCACCGCACCGTCGAGCGAGGCCACCTCGATCTCGCCCGCCCAGCCCAGCTTGTCGAAATCCAGTCCGGGAGCGCATTTCACGGCCAGATCGCGACCGGTATAGGCGGACAGCAGGTCCGGCAGCGGCGGTTGCAGTTTTGCCGGATCGTGGGTGCGGCGGCCGTCGGCCCGGCGGGCGGGATCGGCGATCACCACTTCGGCGGTACTGCACGGCCGCAGGGCATCCGCCTTGACCAGCAACACATTTCGCCCCTGTGGGCCACCGGCATCAGTCGGCACAGCGGTGCGGGTATCGGAACCCAGCGCGGCCACACCGAGGTTGTGCGCGGCAATCGCGAGCCGAACATCATCCAGGTCGCTGCCGATGACAGCCGGGCAGACTCGCGCTAATTCCGCGAGTTCCGCACCGATGGAACAGGTTACGTCGTGCACGGTCCGACCGGCCAGACGAGTAGCGCGATGCCGGGCCACGGCGGAGGGTGTCGCCTGCTGGAGCGCGTCATCGGTGAACAGCCACTCCCCCGCTCCCGCCAGTTTGGCGGTGGCGCGGCGGCGCAGCCGGACGGTCTCGACCAGGGCCGCGGTCCGGTCACCGTGCGTGCGGCGGACCTTATCCAGATCCGCCAGCAGCGACGCGGGGGTGAGAGCGAAGGCGCCGACCTCGGTCAGCGCGGCCGTCGCGGCCGCACTGCCCAGGTAGGCGATATCGTCACGAGAGAAGGCGTAGCCCACTCTTACTTGGCGGAATTGCCGGGCTTCACGCCGGTGATCATCGCGTTGTAGAAGAACTGGCGCGGCACGACATGGCGCATGACCTTCTCGTCCAGCCAGCTCAGGCCCAGCCACGCCTTGTACTGCGCCATCCGGTAGCGGACGGTCAGCTTCTCCTCGGGCACGGCGGCCTCGAAGGTGCGCACCGGCCAGCCCCAGAGGGCGGCGGCGAATTCCTCGGTCTCGGCCTTGACCTCGACCGCGCCCGCACTGCGAGCCATCGACTCCAGGTCGGAGGGATCGAAGGTGTGCAGATCCACGACGGCCTCGAGCGCGGCGGCGCGGGAGGACTCGTCCAGCTCCGACTGCGGGCGACGCCAATCGGACAGGAACGGCAGCTTGGTGATCTCGGTGGTCACCTTCCAGGTGGCCTGGCCCAGGCGGCGCGCGTAGATATTGCCGATGGTGGTCGGCTCGCCGGCGAAGACGAAACGGCCGCCGGGCTTGAGCACGCGCAGGCATTCCTTGAGCGCCAGTTCCACATCGGGAATGTGGTGCAGCACCGCGTGACCGACAACAAGGTCGAAGGTGTCGTCCTCGTACGGGATGGTCTCGGCGTCGGCGACGCGGCCGTCCACATCCAGGCCCAGGTTCTGGCCGTTGCGGGTGGCGACCTTGACCATGCCCGGGGACAGGTCCGTGACGGAACCCCGCTTGGCAACGCCACCCTGCATGAGGTTCAGCAGGAAGAAGCCGGTGCCACAACCGAGTTCGAGAGCCCGCTCGTACGGCAGCTGCGCATCCGGCACGACCGCGTCGAAGCGACCGCGCGCGTACTCGATACAACGCTCGTCATAGGAGATGGACCATTTGTCGTCGTAGGTCTCCGCTTCCCAGTCGTGGTAGAGGACCTGCGCGAGCTTGTTGTCGGAATACGCGGCCTGGACCTGCGCCTCGGTGGCGTGCGGGTTGGGCGCGGGGTCTTCAGGACGAACGGTCATAACAGGGCAGCCTAATGAACGCCCCGGTGGGGCCGCTTATCGGCCCACGAATCGGGCCGAGCCCGGGCCGTCCGCCAAATAAGAACGTGTTCCAACCTGCTGATCTTCGGTGCCGAACAGCGCAATCCATTCGGTGCGGGCGCGATCATGACCGTGTGTTCCGGCCTCGAAGACGCGCTTGGCCGCGGCGAGCGCGAGAGCCGGACCGCCGGTGAACTGCTTGGCCCAGCGCAGGGCCGCCTGGAACACATCGTCGGGTGCGACCACCTCGTCGACCAGGCCGATCTTCGCGGCTTCCTTCGCATCCACGAAGCGGCCGCTGTAGACCAGATCCTTCGCGTGCGAGGGGCCGACGAGCAGACTCAGCCGGCGGATTCCGGCGACCGGAATCAGTCCCGCCTTGATCTGCGGCAGGCCCAGTTTCACGTTGTCGCCGATAATGCGACGGTCCGCGCCCAGGGCCAGTTCCAGTCCCGCGCCCAGCGCATAACCGCTGATGGCCGCGACGGTCGGCTGCGGCAGCTTGGCCAGACTGCTCAGGGCCGCCTGCAGATCCGCGGCAACGGCCTGCGCCTGCTCGGGCGTGAAGCGTGCCAATTCGGCCATTTCATCGCCGGCCGAGAACACCCGCTCATCGCCGTAGACGACCACGGCCGCAATGGCCGGGTCCGCCGCGATCTCCACCGCGGCAGCCTGAACCTCCAGGGCCACCTGCAGATCGATCAGATTCATCGGCGGGCGGGCGATCCGGAGAACGGCAACGCCCTCCGCCACACCCCGGTCCACGGTTACGAATTCGGCCACGGGCGTCACCCTAGCGGGATGCGACAGGGGGCTACACCTCTGCTGCCCGTACTACCCGCCGGTCAGCAATTCGACGGTGGTCTCGAAGGCCTCGTCCACGCGGACACGATCGCCGGTGGTGATGAGATCGAGCTGCAGACCGCGGATCTGCGCGAGGATGAAAGTAGCTGTGCGGGAGGTGGTTTCGGCAGGCCAGTGATAGCGCACCAGCTCACGCTCGATGACCGTGAGCCAATCGGTGACCAGCCGGGAGGCCGGGTGGTCGGGAGTGCGCGCGGCGGTGGCGACCAGTTCGAACAGGATCAGGAACTGGCGCTGTTCGCGTGGCCGGCACAGATGCCGCCAGGCCGCGCGCAGCAGGTCGGCGGCCGAATCGACGCGGCGAATCTCCTCCGACAGCAGTCGCTCCTCGAAATCGGTCCGGATCCGGTCCAGGATTTCGACGAGCAGCGCATCCTTGGTGTCGAAGTGCCGGATCAGGGTGGCGTGACTGACTCCGAGGGCCTGCGCGACCGGGCGGAGGGAGAGATCGTGAATGCCGTTGTCGAGCACGTATTCGGTGGCGGCGGCCAGCAGCTCCGGACGGCGATGCTGAAATCGCAGCGTCCGGCCGTCGATCTTCTTCGCGGTCACCGCAGGCAGCTTATCGGGTACACGCATGGCGAAATTTTACCGTTCCGAGCGGTTACGTAACCGATTGGTACGGCTATTCTTCGAAGGTGCGGGTCGAATCGGTGACCCGGCGTGAGGAGGCAATGATGAGGTTCGACGAGTACCGCGCCCAGGACGCGGTCGGATTGGCCGAGCTGGTCGCCCGGGGCGAAGTGCATGCGGCCGAACTGCTGCAACTCGCGCTCGACCGCTGCGCCGAAGTCGATCCGGTACTCGATCTGGTGAGCCTGCTGATGCCGGAGGTCGGCAAGGAGCTCGCCGAGCGCCCCGGCGCCGGACCGCTCGCGGGCGTGCCCTTCCTCATCAAGGATCTCGGCCAGGATTACGCCGGTTACCCGACATCCGGAGGCACCGGACCGCTGCGCGCGGTGCGCGCCGAGCGGCACAGCATCAACGTCGAGCGCTGGCTCGAGGCCGGTCTGGTGATCTTCGGCAAGACGACCACACCGGAATTCGGCAGCAAGGGGATCACCGAGACCCGGACATTCGGAGCGACTCGAAATCCGTGGGATCCGAGCCGCACCCCGGGCGGGTCGTCGGGCGGTTCAGCGGCCGCGGTCGCCGCGGGCATCGTCCCCATGGCCGGCGCCAGCGATGGCGGCGGATCCATTCGAATCCCGGCGGGCTGCACCGGCCTGTTCGGTCTCAAGGCGGGCCGCGGGCTGGTCTCGAGCGGGCCGCTGGCCGGCGATCCACTGTTCGGCGCGGTGTCGGAGGGCGTCATCTCCCGCAGTGTGCGCGATACCGCGGTCATGCTCGACATCCTCAGCGTGCCGGATCCGGGCGGTCCCTTCGCGGTGGCGCGCCCCGATCGCCCCTTCCACGAGGCCGTCACCGAACTGCCGCGCCGGCTGCGCATCGGCTTCACCCATGAATCGCCCCAGGGCACACCGGTCGACGCCGACGCGGTGCGGGCAGTCGAGGATATGGCGCATCTGCTCGAAAGCCTCGGCCACACAGTCGAACCCGCCGCACCCGTGATCGACGGCAAGCAGCTGGCGCTGGACTTCATGACCGTCTGGACGGCCTCGGCGGCAGCCGAACTGGCACAGGCCTGCCGGATAACGGGGGCCTCGCCCAGCGATTTCGATATCGATACCCAGGTGCTCGCGGCGGTCGGCCGCGCCGTCTCCGCCACGGATCTGATGACCGCACACGGGCGCTGGAACACCTACACCCGATCCCTCGGCGAATTCCACTCCACCTACGACCTGCTGCTGACCCCGACCCTGGCGGAACCGCCGCTGCGGATCGGCCAGAACCGCACGCCCGCCATCGCGGATACGCTGCTGCCGCCGCTGCTCCGGCTCGGCGCGGGAAAGCTGCTGTCCCGCACCGACTTCTACGTCGACCTGATCACCGCGAATCTGTCGGCCGTGCCGTTCACACAGCTGGCCAATATCACCGGCCGTCCGGCGATGAGCGTCCCCAGCTACTGGACCGAGACAGGCCTGCCCCTGGGCACCCAGTTCGTCGGCCCGCCCTCCAGTGAATACCTGCTCCTGCAGCTGGCGGCCGAAATCGAAAGCGCCCGGCCGTGGTTCGAGCGGGTCCCGGCGGACAGCCTGCTGCAAAAGCCGACCCGCTGACGGGGACAGGACCGGCTCTCTCGCCCGCTCGGCGACGCCACCCCGGACGGCGCAGCGATGAGTGCCGGCGGTGCGGCTTCCGCAGGCGGCTGGGAACTGAGCGGGTGCACTCCGCGGCGGCGAGATTACCGAGGCCGGAGGGCGGCTACTCCGGACGCTGGGAGCCGCGGAGGCGGGCGTCCTTGGGGAGATCGGCGAAGTAGCGGTCCGCGAGGGGGAAGGCCAGGGCCGGGTGGCCGTCCGGGTTGTAGATGGGCATGATCGGGTCGATGGTGCGAGTGGCCGCGAGAATCTCTGCGGTCGAGCCGAATTCGCGGAGGGCATCGAGCTGGGTCCAGGTCGGCGGCAGCAGCACGTCCAGGCCCTGCTGCCAGCGGGCGATCGCCTCGGCGGGAGTGGACCAGGTGACCACATCGGCCTCGGAGGTGGCGCCGTCGGCGAGCTGACCCGCCGGGAGCACCGCCACGAAGAAGCGGGTGTCGTAGCGGCGCGGCTCGACCTCGGGGGTGATCCAGTTGTCCCACGGGCGCAGCAGATCGGCACGCAGGACCAGGTTCTCGCGGGTGAGGAATTCGGCGAAGGACAGTTCGCGGCGTTCCAGCTGCCCGCGCGCCTCGGCGTAGATCGAGGTATCGGAGACGACGGTATCGGCGGTCGGTCCGGCGAGCAGGACGCCGCACTCCTCGAAGGTTTCCCGGACAGCGGCGCAGACGAGGGTCTGGGCGCGCGCGGCATCGGTGCCGAAACGCTCGGCCCACCAGGCGGGTTCGGGTCCGGCCCAGTCGAGGGTGACGGCGGCGTCGGAGCGGTCCACGCCGCCACCGGGGAAGACCGTCATTCCGGCGGCGAAGGCCATTTCGACCACGCGGCGCTGCAGGAACACCTCGGGCCCGCGCGCTCCGTCGCGCACCAGCATGACCGTGGAGGCGTCCTTCACGGGTGCGAAGGCAGGCTGGGAATCGGGCTGGGCAACGCTCCATCGTCCTGCGCTTGTCTCACTCACATTTCGCACCCTAACGGTTGCTAGGGCACAGGGACAGAACCCGGTCCGGTGTCAGTCCGCGAGGTGTACCGAACCCGTGCGAGTTTCGATGGCCGGGGCCGCCGCGGTATCGGAATGGCGGGACCAGGTGCCCTGCACCTTGCCGGTGCGATAGTCCTGCACCTGGCTGACCACCGCGCCGGTCCCCTCATCGGTCCAGGTAACCAGGAAGATGCCGGTATCGAGTGGCTCGACCACAACGGGCGAGGTGGTCTTGCGGCCGGTATCGGCGGCGATATAGGTGATGGTGCGGCCATCGTCGGCGAAGGTCGCGGTCCCACCCGAACCGCTGTCGTAGCTCAGCAGCACGCTTTTGCCGTGCAGATCCGCCGGAAGACTGGTGGCGCTCATCCCCACGGCGGATTCGGAGGCCGAAACCTTGTGCGGCGGCGCCGGATCGGCGACACAACCGGCTGCGGACAGTGCGACGGCCACGAGCGCCACGACACCGGATATGCGACCCATCCCCTGCTCCCTCCGTCCGCGGTGGAACCACCCGCGCCACCGCCCCATGCCGAATATTCGCCGGAATTCGACAAATAATCAGCTATTGCGCTTCCATGCCAGATCAGTTCGATACTGACAGCGTTGCCGATAGTTTGCCCGTCGAATACAAACGATGCAACGGCAGCACGCGGAAGTCGTGCGCGGATACGGAAATTCAGCAGTCGAGTTTGGTGTCAGCGGTTGCGGTGCCGTCCGAAACGCTGAGCGCGGCGTGCGAAATAGCGGCCGTCGATTCGATCCAGCGCAATCGACTGCCGGAACGCGTCGCTCAGATTCTCGGCGGTGAGGACATCCTCGAGCAGACCCTGCGCCACCACACTGCCCTCATTGAGCAGCAGGCCGTGCGTGAAGCCGGGCGGGATCTCCTCCACGTGATGGGTGACCAGCACGGTCGCGGGGGCGTCCGCATCGGCCGCCAGATCGCCCAGGCGCTCGACCAGTTCCTCGCGGCCGCCCAGGTCCAGGCCCGCGGCGGGCTCGTCCAGCAGCAGCAGTTCCGGATCGGTCATGAGCGCCCGCGCGATCAGCACCCGTTTGCGCTCGCCCTCCGACAGCGTGCCGTAGGTGCGATCGGAAAGATGTTCGGCGCCCAGGCTTTCCAGAATGTCCACGGCACGGTCGGTATCGATCTCGTCGTACTGCTCACGCCAGCGGCCCATGACCGCGTAGCCGGCCGACACCACCAGATCGGCGACCTTCTCGTCGATCGGGACGCGGCCGGCCACCGCGGCGGAAGAGATTCCGATGCGCGGGCGCAGCTCGTTGATATCGACCTTGCCGAGCGTCTCGCCGAGCAGATTGGCCTGACCCGACGTCGGATACATCTCCGCGGCGGCCATACGCAGCAGTGAGGTCTTGCCGGCGCCGTTGGGGCCGAGCACAACCCAGCGTTCGTCGAGTTCCACCTGCCAGGTGACCGGGCCGACGAGCGTATGGCCCGAGCGTCGGACGGTCACATCGTTGAAGTCGATGAGCAGATCGGGATCCGGTTGCGGCACGGGGTCCATCTTGGACCACCGCTCCACTCACGCGTCAACGTGGTGGAAAAACGCGATGCGTGTCACCTTCTCCGGCGCGCGGTCCGTGCGTGAATTCCTCGGCGTGACGGTCGAATTCCGCCGCGCCCGGGGATAGCTCCGGGTCCTTGCGGCCGCGTTTCGCGGCGCCGCCCGATCGGAACATGCGCGCCAACAGCAGCGCCGCCGGTACCGACAGCACAACCCACACGATGAGAATTACCAGCACTGTAGTCATATCCGTGTTTCCTCCCGCGGAAACTCGTGCACCGAATCCTTCTCCTGCCGTTCGCGTAAGTCGATACCCACAGCACACATATGCCAGCACCGACCGAACGGTCCACGGCGTGGACACCCTCCTAGTTCAGCAGCCCATCACCATCCATTGGGCCTGCGACGCGCCGGAACCGCAATCACCGTCATCGAACCGGGCGCCACCTCGGTGAACCCGGCATCGCGGACCGCGACCGCCGTCCCCTCGGCCACCTTCTGCTGTAGCTCTGCCCAGAGATCGCGATCGGCTTCGGCTACGTTGCATCGGAAACCGCGTTCGGCCCAGGCATACGCCTGTTGCACCGGCATAGCACCGGCCAACAGCATGCTGGCATGCCCGACCTGCGCGGCGGCCTTACCTACAGTCATACCCAATTTCGAATCCACCCATAGCGTCGGAAATCCAGGGGTGATCAATTCCGGTTCCTCGGAAGCTAATTCGGTGCCGCTGATCTGCAGGCGTTTTATCCGCGGATCGATATCGCCGACCGGGCCCGGCACCAGTGCCCGCGCCTGCGCACCCGCGAATTCGACGGTCACCCCGTCGACCTCCTGCGCGGCCAGCCACTGCGCACCGCGCGCCCGCCGCGCCACCTTGCGAATTCGCGAACGCTTCCAGGTGAGATATCGCTCCTGCCACTCCCCGTCCGGTCCGACCCGCTCGTCCAGGCACAGCGCGACCACGGCGGTCGCCGCCGCGGCGAGCAGCGCATTGCGCTGCGGCGGATCGGCTTTCGGAATGTGCAACACCATCTGCATGGCCTGCACGAGCGCCGGATCCGCCGGGTCTCCCCCGCCCCCGTACCCGCGCGCCAACTCCGCATGGCGCGCCGCGAAGCCGGCATCGATCGTCGATTCAACGCTTGACACCGTCAGCACTCCTCACACCCGACAACTCTTAGCCAGCGTAACCACACCCTGAAAGCCGGCCGGCGCACCGAGCCGAAATGATGGCCGTCAACCCACTCAGCCGTCGTCTCGGCATGGACTCTCGTCATCCCGGCACAGGCTCTCGTCATCCCGGCACAGGCTCTCGTCATCCCGGCACAGGCTCTCGTCATCCCGGCACGGTTTTGGCCGGGATCCACAGAGGCAGCGCGCCATGGGTTTCGGTGGATCCCGGCCAAAAGCACGCCGGGATGACGAGGGTCAGCTGACGGTGAGGTTCAGGGCGAAGGTTTCGGCTGCCGGCACACCCTGCTCCCAGGAGCGGCGGTATTCCAGGAGCAGGTGGGTGGCGCCGGGTGCGGTGGCGGTGAATTTCCAGGTGGTCTGGCCGCCCACGCCGGCCATGCCGCCGGGGCTCGGGTCCTGCTGGTACTCCGCGCCGCCGTTCTCCTTGACGGTGTTCTGGTCCAATTCGGCCAGCTGCCAGGCGAATCCGGTGGTGGGGTTGGCGGCGAGCTTTACCTCGAGGCCCTGGCCGACCTTCAGCGGGATGTCCTTGCCGTCGGCGTCCTTACCCACGGTGACGGGGGCAGGCGCCGGGTCGGCGGCGGAGCTGGTGGTGGTCGCGGCGACCTCGTTCGGATTGCTGTTGCCGCAGCCGGCCAGCGCCAGACCCAGCATCACTACCGCCAGTGGTGTGCGCACCCGCACGGACAGCCTCCCATCGTCGTGGCCGAAGTATCCGACCACGCTACCGACCACAGTGCCGCGGACGGCGCAGGCGCCCGGCCAGCGCGCCGGACAGCAGCACGCGGCGAACCCCGGCCCGGCGCGGCCGAACTAGCGGGGCAGCGCGCGGCAAACCCCAGCCTTGCGCGGCCGAATTAGCGGGGCAGCAGCACGCGGCGAATCCCGGCCTGGCGCAGCCGGACTAGCGGGGCAGCGGGACGCGGCGGATGCCACCGTCGCGGGCGTCGGCGGCCTCGAGTTCGGCGCGGGTGACACCGAGGATGAAGAGCACGGCGTCCAGGAACGGGTGCGAGAGTGCGGTATCGGCGACTTCGCGCAGGGCGGGCTTGGCGTTGAAGGCGATGCCCAGTCCCGCGGCATTGAGCATGTCGATATCGTTCGCGCCATCGCCGACCGCGACGGTCTGCTCCATGGCGACCCCGGTCTCGGCGGCGAAGCGGCGCAGCGCAACGGCTTTCGCGGCCCGGTCCACGATCTCGCCGACCACGCGGCCGGTGAGTTTGCCGTCGATCACCTCGAGGGTGTTGGCCTGCACGAAATCCAATTCCAGTTCGTGCGCGAGAGGTTCGATGACCTGGCGGAAGCCGCCGGACACCACACCGCAGCGGAAACCGATGCGGCGCAGGGTGCGAATGGTGGTGCGGGCGCCCGGGGTCAGCTCGATCTGCTCGGCGACCTCGTCGATGACGGAGGCGTCCAGACCCGCGAGGGTGGCCACACGCTGGCGCAGCGATTCCGCGAAGTCGATCTCACCGCGCATGGCGGCCTCGGTGACGGCGCGCACCTCGTCCTCGACACCGGCGTGCGCGGCCAGCATTTCGATGACCTCGCCCTGAATGAGGGTGGAGTCCACGTCGAACACGATGAGCCGCTTGGACCGGCGTGCCAGGCCCGCGCGCTCGACCGCGATATCCACGCTCTCCTTGGCGGCCACCACGGCCAGCATGGTGCGCAGCGAGGTCTCGGTCTCGACCTCCGCGTCCGGCACGGTGACCATGAGCTCCAGACCGGTCACCGGATAATCGGCGATACCGCGAATGGAGTCGATATTGACCCGCTGCGCGGCGAGCTTGCGCGACATGACGCTGAAGGCGCGCGCGGTGACCGGACTGCCCAGCACCACGATCGCATGCGTGGACAGGCGTGCGCCCGCGACCGAGTCCGCGCCGATCTCCACATCGACATTCATGCCGACGCTCGCCATGGCGTCCTCGAGCTGATCCTGCAGCGCTTCGGGATCGGTGGGACACGACACCAGCACGCCCAGGGTGAGGCGGCCGCGAATGACGACCTGCTCGACATCCAGCAGGCTGACGGCATTATTGGACAGTGCCGCGAGGAGTACCGACGTCACGCCCGGTTTGTCGGGTCCAGTGACCGTGACCAGAACCGTCGTGTCAGCGCTCCGCCCCTCCGCGCTTGTACTCAATCCATGACTCCGTTCCTCGCAACACCAACCACCCGCGCATGGGGGCGGTGCTCATTCTGTCAGGCGAATCGGGCCCGGTTCGCGCCGCCCGCCGTCACGGGCGTCACAGGAGGACCGCGGCCCCTTCGGATACGGCGGCTCCCATTCCAGCGCGGCCACCGACCCGGCAATCTCCGAATACGCGAACGGCGGCTGTCGTAGGACAGCCGCCGTTCGTATCGCTCAGTTCAGGCTAGTGGGAAGCCTTCTCCAGCTCGGTCACATTGTGGGACTTGGTGCCCCAGCCGACATGGGCCTCAGCGCGCATGCGCTCGACCATGTGCGGATAGTGCAGCTCGAACGCGGGACGCTCGGAACGGATGCGCGGCAGCTCGTAGAAGTTGTGCCGCGGCGGCGGGCAGGACGTCGCCCACTCCAGGGAGTTGCCGTAGCCCCACGGATCGTCCACGGTCACGACCTCGCCGTAGCGGTAGGACTTGAAGACGTTCCAGATGAACGGCAGCATCGACGAACCCAGGATGAAGGCACCGATCGTGGAGATGGTGTTCAGGGTCGTGAAGCCGTCGGTCGGCAGGTAGTCGGCGTAGCGGCGCGGCATACCTTCGTTACCCAGCCAGTGCTGGACGAGGAAGGTGGTGTGGAAGCCGATGAAGGTGGCCCAGAAGTGCCACTTGCCCAGGCGCTCGTCCATCATGCGGCCGGTGATCTTCGGGAACCAGAAGTAGATGCCCGCGAAGGTGGCGAACACGATGGTACCGAAGAGCACGTAGTGGAAGTGCGCGACCACGAAGTACGTATCGGAGACGTGGAAGTCGATCGGCGGGGCGGCCAGGATGACACCCGACAGACCACCGAAGAGGAACGTCACCAGGAAGCCGATGGACCACAGCATGGGCGTTTCGAAGGTCAGCTGACCGCGCCACATGGTGCCGATCCAGTTGAAGAACTTCACACCGGTCGGAACCGCGATGAGGAACGTCATGAAGGAGAAGTACGGCAGCAGCACGGCGCCGGTGGCGTACATGTGGTGCGCCCACACGGCGATGGACAGCGCGGCGATACCCAGCGTGGCGTAGACCAGCGTGGTGTAACCGAAGATCGGCTTGCGGCTGAAGACCGGGAAGATCTCGGACACGATGCCGAAGAACGGCAAGGCGATGATGTACACCTCTGGATGACCGAAGTACCAGAACAAGTGCTGGTAGAGCAGCGCACCGCCGTTCGCCGGGTCATAGATGTGACCACCCAGGTGACGGTCGTACGCCAGGCCGAACAGCGCCGCGGTGAGCAGCGGGAAGGCCAGCAGCACAAGCACACTGGTGACGGCGATGTTCCAGGTGAAGATCGGCATGCGGAACATGGTCATACCGGGGCAGCGCAGGCAGACCACGGTGGTGAGCATATTGACGCCACCGAGGATGGTGCCCAGACCGGAAACGGCCAGGCCCAGGATCCACAGGTCGGCGCCGACGCCCGGGCTGTGGACGATGTCCGACAGCGGGGTGTACGCGGTCCAGCCGAAGTCGGCCGCGCCGCCGGGGGTCACGAAGCCCGCGGTGGCCATGGTGCCGCCGAACAGGTACAGCCAGTAGCTGAATGCGTTCAGTCGCGGGAATGCCACGTCCGGTGCGCCGATCTGCAGCGGCAGCACGATGTTGGCGAAGCCGAACACGATCGCGGTGGCGTAGAAGAGCAGCATGATCGTGCCGTGCATGGTGAACAGCTGGTTGAACTGTTCCGGCGACAGGAACTGCATGCCCGGTCGGGCGAGCTCGGCGCGCATCAGCAGGGCCATGAGGCCACCGATGAGGAAGAAGGACATGGCGGTCACGAGGTACATGACGCCGAGAACCTTCGGGTCCGTCGTGGTGACCATCTTGTAGATAAACGAACCCTTCGGACCCACACGTTGCGGGTATGGCCGAGCCGCTTCCACTTCACGGACTGGCTGTGGCTCTACGGCAGTCACTCTTCCTCCTGAACAGGTGCCTTCTGGTCGTTCGTACGCGGTGCTCCGGCGTCCGGTTCGACGCATGACGAACGACGGGGGGGCGTAGCGCTCCAAGGATCGTAAACCGTGCTCTCACACCGGTCGCGGGCAGCTCCTACTCTGTGTCGTAATTGGGTGTCGCGGTCGCCGGATGTACGCTGCCTGCCATGCCGGTGCGCGAGTCCGCTTCCACCCGAAACATGTTCGCCTCCACCCTTACCCCCGCGCGGCGTTTGCGCACCTGGGGCGCGGTTCTGGCCGCGGCGGCGGTGCTACCGGCGGGGTTGCTCGCGGGCTGCAGTAAGGGGTCCGACGACGCCGAGAGCGCGATCGTGAAGACCACCACCAGCATCGCGGGCGCGGGCGTGGTGGGACTGGAGCGCGATACCCGGACGGCGTGCGCACTGCCGAGCTCCCCCGACGCGACCTCCGGCACCCGGACGGTCACGCATGCGGCGGGCACCTCCGATGTTCCGGCCGATGCGAAACGCGTGGTGGTGCTCTCCACCGCCGCGCTGGACGGCGTGTGCGCGCTGGGCCTGTGGGAGCGAGTGGTCGGCGCCGCAACGATTTCCGGCCCGACGTCGCAGCCCGCCTACCTGGGCACGGGCGTGACCGCCATTCCCGGCGTCGGCGTGGTCGGCAGCCCCGATACCGCGAAAATCGCTGAGCTGAAGCCGGATCTGATTATCGGCGCGGCCTCGGACGGCCCCGAGTACGACGCCATGAAGGCCATCGCACCCACCGTGCTGGTCGGCGCCGACAATGGCTGGCAGGCGCAGTTCAGTGCGATCGGCGAGGCGCTCGATCGCAAGACCGCCGCCGCCAAGGCACTCGACGACTACCGCACCGCGGCCCGCGACGCCGGAAACTCGCAGGCCGCCAACCTTTCTCAGGCGTCAATCCTGCGCTTCGACGCGAAATCCATTCAGGTGCAAGGCGGTAACAGTTTCGCCGGGCAGGTGCTCGGCGATGCCGGTGTGCAGCGCCCGCAGTCGCAGCGCGGTGATTCGTACGATGTCCCGAACCTGAGCGCCGAGGCGGACCGCAACAAGGTCGAGGGCGACATCATCTACGTCATGTTCGACGGCGCCGATGGCCAGAAATACGGCGAATCGGTAATGCACGGCGACAATTGGAAATCCCTGAGCGTGGTGGGCGACAACCGCGATTTCGTCGTCGAGGACACCATCTGGCACGGCTCCGGCATCACCGCCGCCCGCGCCCTGCTGGACGATATGCGCAAGTCCCTCAACGGATATGTGACGGGCTAGCACTCACCTCTGAAGGCGAAAGACGCAGCGCGAGGAGCTGATTCGGGCTCGCCCGGGTGTTCCCATCGCTGGCGATATCGGCCGTCGTGGTCCGGTGATAATTGATCGCGACCACGATACCGAGGGCTGATGGCAGGTAGTTGAATTGTCGAACGAGAACAAGAAGCTTGTGGTCGATCAGCATGAACTGCGGCATCACAGCAACTTGCACGACCAGCGATCCGCCGAAGTCGGTCAGGCAGCGGTACCGCCGGTCGATCACTTGAACAATCTGGGCGATGAATTGGGGGTTGCCGGCGCGGTCGGCGCGCAAGCCCTGGTGGACTATCACGTGAACTATCGCCAGCAGCAGTTGAACGATATCGCGGCCACCCATGGCGCGATTCGCGACACCCTGCGCCACCAGGTCATGCCGAACTTCCATGAAACGGACGTGGATGGCGGCGGCCGGATCGACGCTGCGGGCACTACTCGGCCGGTGACCCGATGACGCCGACACGGGTGCCGCCCGACGATACGACGGGCGACCTCGGGAGTTCACTCGCCACGGACGACAGCGCCGCAGGCTTCACCAAGCTGATCGGCGGTGCCACACACTCCAACTACATGGTGTCGCCGAACGGTCTGTATGCCGTGGAAGCCGATTCGGCAGAAACTCCCGGCGTGCCCGATGTCTATAAGATTCTCGGACCGGACGGCAAGCAGACAGGTCTCGGCCTGCTCACTCCGCCGGCAGGCACGGGCGGGCACATCGATATCGGCAACGATGGAAAACTCACCCTCTACGCCACTGCGGGCACGGACAAACCCGTTCAGTCCATTGCCTCTACGACATCGAAACCGCAGCCGGGCGAATGCACCATCGTCAATTCGTCACTGGCGCCTGCGCAGGTACAAGCCGCCATCACCGATGCGCAGCAACTGACACAGAATATGCTCGGACAATTCGGCTCGAAGAAGCCGGCGGTGGTCACCCCCTACCCACTGACGGCGGCGAACTACGCCAGCCTGGACAGCAACAAGGGTGACGCCGCGAGCGCGTACAACACGACACTGGGCCTGATTACCGCTCAGGAGGCAACATTTCCCGCCAGCGACAAGGATGCGATCGCCGCCTCCGCGAAAATGGCGGGGGCCAACGACAAGTACTACAACGAAATCATCGGCGCGATCAATGATCTGAACAGTCTCCTGCGTCCCCTGATGCCGCCGGATCCGAACTCCGGGAAATTCGACGCCACCAATACGGACACAATTCTGTCGTCTGTCACCACGGCGATGGGCACCGTGGATCAGAGCTATCAGGGGTACATCAAGGAAGTCGCGAAAGCGGCGGCGGACCTGGCGAACAGTTATACCGTCAAGCCCGGCGACAACCTCACCGCCATCGGCGCCGCACACGGTGAGACCTGGGAGCAGCTGTACGCGGCCAACCGCAAACTCATCGGAGCCGACCCGAACGAAATCGACCCGGGGCAGAAGTTGGCCCTGAATCCGCCCCCGGCCCCGGCCGCGCCGCCGGCGAAACCCGCTCCGCCCCCGGTGCGGAGCAACGGAGGGCATGTGGCGCCCTGAGCAGCCGATATACGAAAGCCCGGCCTCCGCGAATCGGAGTGCCGGGCTTCGTTTTTCATGACTTGCGAAGCGAAACCAGCTGCGCGCCTAGAATTCCCAGTCTTCGTCTTCGGTGTTGACGGCCTTGCCGATGACGTAGCTGGAACCCGAGCCGGAGAAGAAGTCGTGGTTCTCGTCGGCGTTGGGCGAGAGGGCCGAGAGGATGGCCGGGTTGACGTCGCACTCGTCCTTGGGGAACAGGCCCTCGTAGCCGAGGTTCATCAGCGCCTTGTTGGCGTTGTAGCGCAGGAACTTCTTGACGTCCTCGGTCAGGCCGACCTCGTCGTAGAGATCCTGGGTGTACTCGACCTCGTTCTCGTACAGCTCGAACAGCAGCTCGAAGGTGTAGGACTTGAGCTCGTCGCGCTCGGCCTCGGTCCGGAGCTCGAGGCCCTTCTGGTACTTGTAGCCGATGTAGTAGCCGTGCACGGCCTCATCGCGAATGATCAGGCGGATCATATCGGCGGTATTGGTGAGCTTGGCCCGCGAGGACCAGTGCATCGGCAGGTAGAAGCCGGAGTAGAACAGGAAGCTCTCCAGCAGGGTGGAGGCCACCTTGCGCTTGAGCGGATCCTCGCCGTTGTAGTAACCGAGCACGATCTCGGCCTTGCGCTGCAGGTTCCGATTCTCCTCGGACCAGCGGAAGGCTTCGTCGATCTCCTTGGAGGAGCACAGCGTCGAGAAGATCTGGCTGTAGCTCTTGGCGTGCACCGACTCCATGAAGGCGATATTGGTGTAGACCGCTTCTTCGTGCGGGGTCAGCGCATCCGGGATGAGGCTGACCGCGCCGACGGTGCCCTGGATGGTGTCCAGCAGGGTGAGGCCGGTGAAGACCCGCATGGTCAGCTGCTTCTCGCTGGGGGTCAGCGTCGCCCACGACGGAATGTCGTTGGACACCGGCACCTTTTCCGGCAACCAGAAGTTGCCGGTGAGTCGATCCCAGACCTCCGCATCCTTCTCATCAAGCACGCGGTTCCAGTTGATCGCGGATACCCGATCGATCAGTTTCACGCCTGTTCACTCACCCTTCCCAGCACACCGGCCCGTTCCAGAAGTCCTTCACCTGAACACTACTACTGGTGGCGGAGATCATCCGCCAGCACAAGACCTTGTGTCTTCCTACTGTCCTGCGAGAATGCCGAAAAGGGTGGGGCCGAGCACTCCGTTGACCGCAAATCCGCAGTCGTGCAATCGGTCACAGCAGGTCGCAGTGGTCGTGCCGGCCTGCCCCGGATCGGTTTGCCGAGCAGATGCCCGGCACCGATTTCAGCCTCGGTAAGCAGGTGTCCGGCTCACCCTCACGACCTTACCCATCATTTTCCGATCATTTCGCGGCGACCACCTGCGTTCTCTGCGTTGGGCGCCTGTTCCGAATGCCTTACTGTCTGGCCCTGTGCGTGTTTTGGTGTTGGAGGACGATCAGCAACTCAGTCATGAGGTAACCGCCGGATTGCGATCGGCGGGGTTCGCTGTCGACTTCGCGTACGACATCGCCGACGCCGATTTCAAGATCGCCATCAATCGCTACGACTGCCTGGTCGTCGATCGCGGCCTGCCCGACGGTGACGGCCTGGACCTGGTCGCCGGGGCCCGGACCGCGGGGCACACCATGCCCGCGCTCATGCTGACCGGCCGCGACGGACTCGATGATCGGCTCGCCGGATTCGAGCAGGGCGCCGACGACTATCTGACCAAACCGTTCGCACTGCCCGAACTGGTGATGCGGGTGCGCGCCCTGTGCCGGCGGCGGGAGCAGCCCACCGCCTCGCGAATCGCGGTGGCGGACATCGATATCGATCTCATGCGCCGGCGAGTGACGCGCGGCGGGATCATGCTGACCCTGACGCCCAAGGAATTCGCCGTGCTCGAACTCATGGCGACCCGGCTCGGCAGTGTGGTGACCCGCACCGATCTCATCGAATGCTGCTGGGACGAAATGGCCGAGCCCACATCGAATGTGGTGGATGCCGTCGTTGCCAAGTTGCGGCGCAAGCTCGGTGAGCCCTGTGTGATCGAAACCGTGCGCGGGACCGGGTTTCTCATCGGCGGAGCGGTATGAGTTCACATCGACTACCCGCTGTGGCCCGGCTGCGGCGGGCGCGCTGGCTGATGACCGGACTGGTCACCGCGATTACCGCGACGGCGGTGCTGGCGCTCGGATTCGTGGCGTCGACCATCGATTCGCATTCGCGCGCAATCGAAGCCGACCGGCAGGTGGAGAAGGTGGCGGGCGGACTGGCACGCGCGATTCAGCACGATGACAAGAATGTGCTGGACCTGTCCACGGTGATCGACGACGATCTGGCCAAGGGGCCGACGGCGGTGGTCGTGCTGGTGCGCAAGCAGGGTGAGTCGTGGAAGCAGGAGCACACCTATCTGCGCTCGCTCATGCCCAGCGATACTGAGATCACCACTCTCGCCACACAAACCGAAGACCATTCCAACGGCGACCTCTACGCCTCCATGCTCAATACTTCGACCGATATCACCGGGCGGAAGGTGCGGGTGGCGGGAACACCGGTGTACTGGACGGACTGGGACAATTTCGTGGTCATCCTGGCCAGCAGCGAGTCCATGGATAACCCAGGTCAGCATCGAATGCTGGTGTGGGCCTTGGCAATCGGCGGCGGCCTGCTGGTACTGCTGTCCACCGCGGCCGCCTATCTGCTCTCCGGGCGCAGTCTCCGCCAGGCGCTGCGCCTGCTCGACGAGCACGAGCAGTTCCTCGGTGATGCCGCACACGAATTGCGCACTCCCCTCACCACTTTGAAGCTGCTCACCGAATCGCGCCCCAAACCCGAAGAGGTGCAACAGACTCTGGCCGAGGCCCGCAAACTGGCCGACCGCATGGCCCGCCTGGTCACCGGCCTGCTCGCCCGCGCCCGAATGCAAACCGGCATAGCCGAACCCGAGCGCACCCTGCTGCGCCTGGACCAGCTGGCCGAGGCGGTCGCCGAGGAAGCCGCCGACGACCGCATCACCGTCACCGCCCACCCCTCCGTCGTGGTGGGCGACCCCCAGCTGCTCGGCCTCGCCATCCGGAACATGCTGGAGAACGGCCTGACCCACGGCGCCGTAAACCGTTCCGCCCCCGTGGAAGTCCATATCGCCGAGGGCCGGGTCAGCGTCCGCGACCACGGCCCCGGCATCGATCCGGTCATGTCCGCCAGCCCCTTCGACCGCGGGGCCGCCGGCCGCTCCGGCCGCAATGGCATCGGCCTCGCCCTCGTCGCCTGGGTGGCCCAGGCCCACGGCGGCAATGCCTCCATCGAACCCGCCGCGGGCGGCGGCACAATCGCCACACTCTGGCTGCCACCCGCCGACATCACCGTCGGCGTCCCGGCCGGAGTGCGCATGTAGCGCAACACCCTTCGCCCGAACGGCTTCCCGTCATCCCGGCATGCTTTTGGCCGGGATCCATCGATACAGCCGGAGCACAGCCACTGTGGATCCGGCCGAGAATGCGCCGGGATGACCGGGTTCTGTGATGTGCTCAGTACTGGTTGACCAGTACGTATTTGGCGGATGAGCCAGAGTTGAGGTCGTGGTAGACGGTGATGGCGTCTTCGAGCGGGCGCAGCACCGCCGGGTCCGGAGCGGACAGTTCGCCGGAGTCGAAAGTGGCGCGCAGCTTTTCGAGTGAGGCCGCGCTCGCGACGACGTCGTGCAGGAGTGAATTGACGCCGATGATGACCGCGCCGCGGCGGTACAGATCGAGGACCGGTACGCGGACATGGCCGTCGGCGGGCGCGGCGATGATGCAGACTCGGCCGCCGACGGCGAGCACCGGCACCACGGCGGGAAGCCAGTGACCGGTGGTCTCGAAGACGACCTCGGCGCCTTCCGGGCGGTGCGCGTGCACGGTGGCGGCGAGTCGGCCCGGATCGTCGAGCAGCACCGTCTCGATGCCTTCGCCGCGCAATTTCTCGGCGAGTTCCGGACGGCGCACTCCGACAATCACATCCGCGCCGCGCCCTCGTGCGATATCCAGCGCGGCGCTACCGACCGCGCCGAGTCCGATGAGCAGCAGTGTGGTGCCGGCGGTGACGCCACCGCGCTCGATGGCTTCGAACGCGGTGAGGTACGGGGTTCCGCCGGACGCGGCCTGTTCGAAGGTCAGGGTTTCCGGCTTGAGCGCGACGCCGCCCGCCGGAAGGGCCAGCATTTCGGCGTGCGTGCCGTCGCGGGTGAAGCCCAATCCCTTTCCGCTGCCCCATACTTCGCGGCCGACCAGCTCGTCCGGCCCCGCCACGACCACGCCCGCGAAATCACGGCCGGGCACCCGCGGCACCGTCGTATACGGGAAGCGGCCCAGCACATTCTTCACATCGCTCGGATTCACACCGGCGGCGACAATGCGCACCAGCACCTCCCCCACCGCGGGTTCCGGATCGGGCACGG
The DNA here is from genome assembly GCF_040611495.1 of Nocardia sp. NPDC006630. Classification (NCBI taxonomy): domain Bacteria; kingdom Bacillati; phylum Actinomycetota; class Actinomycetes; order Mycobacteriales; family Nocardiaceae; genus Nocardia; species Nocardia sp. NPDC006630. The sequence continues at coordinate 554,284 of NZ_JBEXOK010000004.1, read as the reverse complement.
TGCCCAGCGCCAGCGCGTCCAGCGTGCCGATCCGGTCGAACGTCAGAGCTCGCATGCGATACCTTCCCTTGCCCTATGGCCTGATAGCCGTCGGAATGAATCTGCCATCACTTCCCCGGATCAGTGAATGCGAGCTCTATCACTTCGCGGCGATCGGGACGCTGAAACGCCGTAGCTGGGTAAGGCCCCAATGTGTGCATGTCGAATCGCCCCAGCTCGATGTGATTCGGCGCAACATGGAGTGCGGTATCGGCGGAACGGAGAGAGTACTGATGTTGGAGTCGCTCACGATGGTTCGGCACGGGGAGAGTGCCGGGAATGCGGCGCTGGCGGGGGCGATAACGGCAGGGGCCGAAGAATCCGGTCTAGGACTACGAGATTCCGACATTCCGCTCTCCGATTTGGGCCGGGCGCAGGCGGGTGCGGTCGGGAAGTGGCTGGCGCGGCAGTGGGACTCGGTGGATGCGGTGCTGTGTTCGCCGTACGTGCGGGCACTCGAAACCGCCGAGATCGCCTTGCGGGCGGGGCGGGCTCCCGCGGTGCAGGTCGATGAGCGGTTGCGGGATCGAGAGCAGGGCCTGCTGGGCGGGCTGACCGAACTGGGCGTGCAGCGCCGGTATCCGGCGGAGGCGGCCGCGCGGGAACTGATGGGCCGCTTCTACTATCGGCCGCCGGGCGGTGAGGCGTGGACCGATGTGGCGCTGCGGCTGCGGACGCTACTGCCCGAACTGGAGGGGCATGTCCTGGTTTTCGCGCACGATCTGGTGATCGTGATGGTCCGCTATATCCTGGACGACCTGGACGAATCCACCATTCTGAAGATCGAGAGCAATCAGCTCGCCAATGCCTCGATCAGCCGGTGGGAGCGGGACCATTCGGGATTACGCCTGCTCAAATACAACGACGTCGGACATCTCCAGTAGCGGACCGGGGCCGTTGTGAGAAGTCACGGAAGTCGGGGCTTGCCGCTGCGGTCGATCACAATGCGAAAGCAACCTCACCACGGGCCGTCCGGTATGCGTTATCGTTCCGTGACCGGAGGCCCTGCCTCCGGAGGTTGGAGGAGTCGCCGATGTCCGTCGACAATCCGGCCCGCACCGGGCTCATTATCTCGGGTACGCCGATGTCGTCGCCACTGCAGGATGTGCGCGGACTGGCACGGCATATGGTCGGGCACTTCGTCGAAACCGTCGCACCGTGCGGGACACTGCCGGGCGATGCCATTCACGGTGATGTCACCACCATCACCCGCATGTGCCTGGAACTGGCGGTGGGCATGCTCGATGGGCAGGACCTGCCGGAGAAGACCAAGCGGCTGGAGGAGGCCGCGGCCCAGTGGGCGCGCGAGGGCATACCCATCGACACCATTCACCATGCCATCCACGAGGGCTTCAAGATCGGCTCCGATCTGGTGATCACCGGCGCCATGCCGCGGCATCTGCAGCGCAGCGGGCCGGACGGGGATGCCGAATTCGTCATCGCCGTCGCCGATGTGGACAACATCATGGGCGGCGCGAAAATGGTGATGGAACTGCTGGACCGGATGACCTCCGCGGTCTCCCGGGCCTATGTGCGCGAACTGCGCTCGGTGGTCAGCGAACACCACACCGCCGTGCACACGCTCACCTCGGCACTGCTGGGCGGGCACAGCACCTCCACCATGGTCCGCGAATGCGGTATCGAGATCGCCGACTCGTATCACGTACTGGCCGTATCGATTCCGGAGCATCCGGAGGAGCATTCGCCGACCGTGGAGGGTGCGGTGGTGGCGCGGCGGAAGCTGCGCCGGCTGCAGGCCGAACTCGCCACCAAGTACGCCGGCAAGGTGCTGTCGCTGCTGAGTGTGGACGGCGGCACGATTCTGGTGCCCGCCAACGAACTTCCCGATGAGCAACTCGACGAATTGATCGAGCGGCTCTCGCGGGCGGCGCGGGTGCCGATTGCCGCGACCATGGTTCCGGCTACGCCGCAACAGATTCCGGACGCCGCCGATCAGGCGCACGAACTGCTCGATATCGTGCACCGGCTGCGCCTGACCCGCGGGCTGTTCCGTTTCGATGAACTGGCGCTCGAGTATCAGCTCACCCGTCCGGGGCCGGGCCGCGATCATCTCGGCTCACTGCTCGATTCGCTCGACGCGCATCCGGAACTGCTGGAGACGCTGCGGACGCACATCAGCAATAACCTCAACCGGCAGCGCACCGCGCGAATTCTGCACGTGCACACCAATACGGTGGACTACCGGCTCAAGCGCATCGGTCAGCTGACCGGATTCGATCCGACCCAGGCGGCCGGACTCTGGTATCTGCGATCCGCGCTGGTCGCGCGCACATATCAGGCGGGCTGAATGTTGTGAGGTTTCCAAGCCGGACTCGGATCGCGGTCAGCAGCAACAGGTTCCAGTTACGGTCGGTTACAGAGACTTCAGCTGCCGCTCCGGCAGCGGATCTCCACCGCACCATTGACGAGGAGCACCGCTATGACCAGCACTGCTGCGAATAAAACCGTGTTCGACAGCTCCGGAGAAGCCCTCACCCACCGGGTCACCGTCTATCTCGGCGGGCCGGACGACGGCGCCGAACTCGCCATGGAGTACGCGGCCACCTGGCCCGAGGCCTCCGACTTCACCGCCGCGGCCGTCCGCGCGGGACTGATCGTCACCGTGGACGGCCGCATTCGGCCGGGCCTGCGCCGGCTACCTCGGAACGGCCTGCGGCACTGACTCGAACGCCGTTTCCAGGGTCTGCCACGCCGGGCTGATTTGGGCCGCGAAGTCCTCCCAATCGTGAATTCCCGCATCCTCGTAATGCACGGTGGCGGGAATTCCCAAGTCGCTCAGGTGCTGTGCGAATTGTTCGGTACAGGCCCGGGCCCCCGCCTCCAAGACGACACCTCCGCCCGCCTCCTTCAGCGCCCCCATGACGTCCCGGGCGGCCGCAATATCGGACAGATCACTGGGAGTGGGCATACCGGATCCGGCCGAGAGGTAGATCACCGTGCCGCGCAGGGCTTCCGCACCCACGGTGCTGTCGTGCTCACGCCATTCCGGCGTACCGGGCGGCCCCCACATATTGGTCACATTGCCGCCGCGCGAGGCCACGGTGATGGTGGTGACCGCCGCACCGATGACATCCATGGTGGAGTAGCAACCGCTCAAACCCGCTACGGCCCGGTAGAAGCCGGGATGCCGGTGCGCGAGCATCATCGCGCCCTGCGCGCCCATCGACACGCCCGCGACGGCGCGCTGACCGTTCGAGTGCAGGTAGGGCTCGATGACGCCCGGCAGCTCCGCGGTCAGGAAGGTCTCCCAGCGGTTCCAGCCCAGGGCGGGATCCGGGCTGTCCCAATCGCTGTACATACTGCCGGTGCCGCCGGTCGGCAGCACCACGTCGACGGGCTTGTCGGCGAAGAAGTCCGCCACGCTGCCCTTGGTCAGCCAGTCCGAAACCTTGCTGGCGTCAACGCCGTCCAGGAGATAGAGGGTCGGGCGGGGTCCGGCGCCCGCGCCGCGCAGGACATCCACGGTGACGGTGCGGCCCATGGCCGCGGAGGGGACATCCACCTGCTCCCAGTGCGGTCCGATCGCGTCCACGGGAAATGCCACCGACTGCAGGGCGATTCGCGGAGGCACCACACCGCTGCCCAGCGTGGCCCCCGGCAGGCCCGCCACCAGGGCCAGCGCGACCGCGGTCCCGGCCAGCACCGCCCGCCGCGTCACGCCGCCGCCCGGGCGGATCGGTGGCTGATATCGATCGGTTCGTACGGCACGGTGGCTCCTGATGCTGGTCCCGGCGTGAGGGGACCGAATGTAGGCCCGATCACGCTGCTGCACATTCGGTTCCGGATAAGACTTGGGGTACCCACGGTTTTCGACCTCACGCGCTGTTGCCGGTCACAAACTTCAGGAAAGCCCGGAAACCCATTGCGACGTGCGGAAACCCGCCGAGCAGATGCGAGGGCGTCCACTCGGCGGGCACTCCTCCGGCTGGGAATGCGGCAGTGCCGCACCGGAGGTGTCGAATTCGCAGCAGTCCTTCGTTGCGGGGGCAGGGAAGGACCCGGCCTCACCTCCGAAGCTCTTGTCCCGATTCGGTTTCCAGCCACGGTATCGACCGCGCAGCACCTGATGTTCGATGCCGTGACCAGGTCGAGCGTAGCGACGGCACGCCACCTCCGAAACCATGCGCGACACCTCTTGGACACTTCACAAATGCGGTTCACAGGGGCCGGGACAGGCCACAGCAGCGTGCGAACCGGCGACTCGCATCCCCCCGATATCGGACTACTCCACTGTGCCGAACCAGTCCAGGGTCTGCCCGTGCGGCGCGGCATAGGCCACCGGATCGCCGTCGAGTGCGGTGATCATCCGGATTCCGGTGGGAGCCGGAGGCAGTGTGGCCGAACCGAAGTCGAGAACCGCCGAGCCTTCATTGGTGATCCAGCGGCACGGCAGGGTGTGCATGACCTCGAGGAAGGCAGCACGGCGTTCCGGCGGCAGATACGTCAGGACCGCACTACCGAAGACGATGACCGGAATATCTTGCGGCACAGCGTGAACCAGATCGGCAATCGTGTCCACCAGATCACCGGCCACCAGCTCCGGCGGATCGCGGCGCACTATCGCCGCGGCACTCCGCAAGCGCGCCAAGCGACCTCGCTGTTCGGGCCAGATCAGGCATTCGAGCCAGCGCAGATTCTCGGCGTCGGCGAGATCGAGCGGATTGAGATCCACCCCGGCCCGGTACGCCACCTGCGGCAGGGCGTCCGGAATGGGTGGATGTCCGGAAGTAGCGCAGGAGAGCACCACCTCCGAACGCCCCTCCGCGGGATCGAGAATCGGCCGGTCGTCGTAGCGATAGCTGTAGCGATCCGGGTAGAGGCAAAGCCCGGCGGAGGCGCCGAACTCGATCAGCGCCACCGGCTGCCCGGGATACAGATTCAGCACCGGCAACAGCGTCGCGGCCCGCCCGGCCTCATTGGTCTGCGTGCGATGCGTCATCGCCACCTCGTAGATCTCGGCCCAGCGGCTGTTCAGGAAGTCCTCGAACTCCGCGAACCCCGACTCCACCGCCCCTGCGTAGCGAGCCGCCCCGAACACCAGATTCGGCTGCCGCTTGGCCTCCGGCAACTGGTCGATCAACCCGAGAACCCGTGCGCTGCCCGCGATTCCCCTACTCCACTCCTCATAACACGGCGAAAACCCCCGCACCTCCAGCTCCGCGAACCGCCGATACCGCTGCGATGTCTCCACTCGCCCCCCTGCGCCGAACCCACCGACCCCATCCGAGTCGTGCCCGCGAGATTACCGATTCCCGGCATCGGCCCCGCACCGACAGCGGCTGTCCCGCACCGACAGTGAAAACGAAAGGGCGCCCCCGGTTTTCACCGGGGGCGCCCTTCGTGGTCACGAACTCAGAGCATGCAGCTCACGCAGCCCTCGACTTCGGTTCCCTCCAAAGCCATTTGGCGGATGCGGATGTAGTAGAGGGTTTTGATGCCCTTGCGCCAGGCGTAGATCTGGGCGCGGTTGACGTCGCGGGTGGTGGCGCTGTCCTTGAAGAACAGGGTCAGCGACAGGCCCTGGTCCACGTGCTGGGTGGCGGCGGCGTAGGTGTCGATGACCTTCTCGAAGCCGATTTCGTAGGCGTCCTGGAAGTATTCGAGATTCTCGTTGGTCAGGTAGGGGGCCGGGTAGTAGACGCGGCCGATCTTGCCTTCCTTGCGGATCTCGATCTTCGAGGCGACCGGGTGGATCGAGCTGGTCGAGTGGTTGATGTAGGAGATGGAACCGGTCGGCGGGACGGCCTGCAGGTTCTGGTTGTAGATGCCGTACTCCATGACCGACGCCTTGAGCTCGCGCCAATCGTCCTGGGTGGGAACGTGCACGCCGGCGTCGGCGAAGATCTCGCGGACCCGATCGGTGGCGGGCTCCCAGGCCTTCTCGGTGTACTTGTCGAAGTACTCACCGCTGGCGTACTTGGACTCGGGGAAGCCGCCGAAGTACTGCCCGCGCTCCTTGGCGATCAGGTTCGAGGCCCGGACCGCATGGTAGGCAACGGTATAGAAGTAGATATTGGTGAAGTCGACGCCCTCTTCGGACCCGTAGTGCACGTGCTCACGCGCCAGGTAACCGTGCAGGTTCATCTGCCCGAGGCCGATGGCATGCGACTCGTTGTTGCCCTGCTCGATCGAGGGCACCGAGAAGATGTGCGTCTGATCCGAGACGGCGGTCAGCGCGCGAATCGCGGTCTCGACCGACTTGGCCAGGTCCGGCGAATCCATGGTCTTCGCGATGTTCAGCGAACCCAGATTGCACGAAATGTCCTTGCCCACCTTGGAGTAGGTCAGGTCGTCGTTGTACAGCGACGGGGTCGAGACCTGCAGGATCTCCGAGCACAGGTTCGAGTGGGTGATCTTGCCCTTGATCGGGTTCGCCCGGTTCACGGTGTCCTCGTACATGATGTACGGGTAGCCCGACTCGAACTGCAGCTCCGCGATGGTCTGGAAGAACTCGCGCGCCTTGATCTTCGACTTGCGAATCCGCTTGTCGTCGACCATCTCGTAGTACTTCTCGGTGATATTGATATCGGCGAACGGCACGCCGTAGATGCGCTCCACGTCGTACGGCGAGAACAGGTACATGTCCTCGTTCTTCTTCGCCAGCTCGAACGTGATGTCCGGAATGACCACACCCAGCGAGAGCGTCTTGATGCGGATCTTCTCGTCCGCGTTCTCGCGCTTGGTGTCCAGGAAGCGGTAGATGTCCGGGTGGTGGGCCTGCAGGTAGACCGCGCCCGCACCCTGACGCGCACCGAGCTGGTTGGCGTAGGAGAAGGAATCCTCGAGCAGTTTCATGATCGGAATGACACCCGAGGACTGGTTCTCGATCTTCTTGATCGGGGCGCCGGTCTCCCGAATATTGCTCAGCAGCAAGGCAACACCGCCGCCGCGCTTGGACAGCTGCAGCGCGGAGTTGATGGAGCGCCCGATGGACTCCATATTGTCCTCGATGCGCAGCAGGAAGCAGGACACCGGTTCACCGCGCTGCTTCTTGCCCGAATTGAGGAAGGTCGGGGTGGCCGGCTGGAAACGGCCGGACATGATCTCCTCGACCAATTCGGCGGCGAGCACCTCGTCACCGGCGGCCAGCGTCAGCGCCACCATGCACACGCGATCTTCGAAACGCTCCAGATAGCGCTTACCGTCGAAGGTCTTCAGCGTGTACGAGGTGTAGTACTTGAACGCGCCCAGGAAGGTCGGGAAGCGGAACTTCTTGGCGTACGCCTGCTGGAACAGTCGCTTGATGTAGTCGCGGCTGTACTGGTCCAAAACCTCTGTCTCGTAATAGTTCTCCTTGACGAGGTAGTCGAGCTTCTCGTCCAGGTTGTGGAAGAAGACAGTGTTCTGATTGACGTGCTGCAGGAAGTACTGGTTCGCGGCCTCGCGATCCTTCTCGAACTGGATCTCGCCGTTCGGGCCGTACAGGTTCAGCATCGCGTTGAGCGCGTGGTAGTCCATGCCCGCGGTGGGCTCGCCACTCACGGTGCGTTCTACGCGGGCAGTCTTTCCGACCGGTGCGGTTGTCGTTGCCAAAACAATCCCAATCCCTCTCGGACGCGCTCGACGTCCTCAGCAGTTCCCATGAGTTCGAAGCGGTACAGGTACTCCACTGCGCATTTACGCGAAATCACTTCGCCCGCAAAGCAGTACGTATCGCCGAAGTTCGTATTGCCGGCTGCGATGACGCCGCGCAGGAGCGCGCGGTTGTGCGGATCGTTGAGAAACTTGGCCACCTGACGGGGGACGAATTCCTTATCGGATCGCGCACCACCCAGTACGTGCCGACCGCCGCCATACGTCGGAACGATCAACACATAGGGTTCGTCGACACGCAGAGAGTCGGCGGTATGTAGCGGTATGCGGACGGCGGGGACTCCCAGCCGTTCCACGAAGCGGTGCGTGTTCTCCGATGCGCTGGAGAAGTAGACCAGATTCGCTGTCTGCGTGGACAACTCGGCCATGTCCCCCTCCTCTCGTCCGAAGGAACCCGCGGAGGCCGCCGACCCTGATCGGCGGTCCCGGACCCGCTAGGCGACGGCGACAGCGTCGGCGAGCGCCTTGATGCGATCCGGGCGGAAGCCCGACCAGTGATTGTCACCGGCGACGACGACGGGGGCCTGCAGGTAGCCCAGGGCCATCACGTAATCGCGCGCCTCGGGGTTCTCGGAAATGTCGATGATGTCGTAGGGGACACCGGCCTTGTCGAGCGCGCGGTAGGTGGCGTTGCACTGGACACAAGCGGGCTTGGTGTAAACGGTGATGGTCATTGGTATCCCCTTCTCCTTGCCTTAGATCCGATGCTGTGCACGGCTGAAACAAGAACCATGTTGTAAGTGCGCAAACCCCTGGAAGCGGAACCGAAATCCCAGGTCGTGCAGCTCCCCTCTAGGGTCCCGCCGCATGCCCTTCCAGCTCCCAAGACACTACACCTAGTGGCCGACAGAATCTTCCGACACGACATGTTGCGACTCACAAAGGTGAAATTCATATGAACGAAGTGCCAGGACGCTCGATTCGCAAGCTGGCACAAGTGAGGCGCAGATCACATTTTCAGCCTTCAGCACATTCCCAGCAAACACACCATTCACCCTGATCAACAGCCTTCACGCGAGCCACACGCGACTCGAGCGCCGGCGGCTCCGGGAGCGACCACAGGACCGATCCCGCGCCCGAAAAATCCGGAAGATCGCGTCCGCCCCGGCGTGTCGCGGCCCGGGTGCCATGTTCCGGTCATCAGCCGATGGTGAAGCCGGCGCCGTTCACCGGACCGGGAGCGAGCAGCCGGTTGGTGGCGGCAATGCCGTAGGTCTGCGCGTCGTAGGCCGACAGCGGTTTGCCGTCGATCTCGATTTCGGCGAAGGTGATCGGCGCGAAACCCGGCAGGGCCGCGTCGAGGTGACCCTCCACCACGATCTCGGCCGTGCGCGCGGGCGTGTCCGAGGGCTGCACCGTACTGCGCACCCAATTCTTGGTGCGGTTCTCCAGCGTCATGGTGTAGTTGTGCCCGTCCCAGCCGACCGTGGAGTGCATGACATCGCCGGGTTGTGTCGTGACATCGTCATAACTGACCGGTGGTGCGGGGTATCCCTCCCACCAGGCGTCCACATCCCTTTCGGGAGTACACAATCCGCCGAGCAGCGGGAGGGCGCAGACGCCGTCCATCACACCGCTGAGCGCGTTCGACACCTGATCGCCGGCCCGCATCACCAGACCCGACAGGTGCGGGTCGGCGTATGACAGACTCGCGGCCGCGTCCTCCAATTGCAGACCGGGCAGCGCCGCATAGAAGGCCGCGTCACTGGCACAGAGCGATTCGACGCCGGTCTGCATGAGCGGCAGCGCCACATGCCCGTCGAGTCCGGTCGCACCGTTCAGGCCGACCCACGGCACCACACGCTGCAGCGTGCCCGGATTGCGACAGTCGATCTCCGGCTGCGTCCAGGTCGCGCTGACCTCACGGAAATCGCCCTTCACCACGTATCCGGCCCAATTGCCCAGATAGAGGCGCACATTCGATTGCGCACCGGCATCGGCCGCGGTGACCGCCACCGTGACGGCCGAGACAGCGAGCGCGGCAGCCAAGCAACACCGACTCCAGGCAGTATTGCCACTCGGTAGCTTCATCAGCTGAAGTTAGCTCAGAAGTGTCCGAAATAGCGGCATGCCACGGCTGAAAAGCCGTGGCATCGCGCTGTATTCAGCGAGTGATCGGCATGGTTGCCGGATATTTACCGTCAGGCGTTCGACTTCGCCTTCACCGACTCCACCAGCAGGCGCACGGAGGCGGCCAGCTGAGTCAGCGCCTCGGCGTCGTCGGACGGATGCGTCTCGACGAAACGCTGGCCGATGGTGCCGAAGTGCAGCGAAGCCTCCTCGACCACGGTCGCGCCCGCGACACCCAGCGCCTTGACCGCATCGCCGTGCGACCACTTGGCGGCGTTCGAACTGATGGACGCGCTGACCACGGCGGCCGGCTTACCCTTCAGCGCGCCGGCGCCGTACGGACGGGAGGCCCAGTCGATGGCATTCTTGAGGACGGCGGGCAGCGTGCCGTTGTATTCGGGGGTCAGCAGCAGCAGACCGTCGGCGGCTGCGACGGCGGCGCGCAGCGCGGCCGCGGCGGCCGGGACCCGACCCTCTACATCGAGATCCTCGTTGTAGAAAGGAATGTCGCCGAGGCCCTCGTAGAGGGTGATCTCGACACCCTCGGGGGCGGTCTGGGCGGCAGCCTCGGCGAGGCGGCGATTGATCGAGGCGGCGCGGAGGCTGCCGACGAGGGCGAGAAGGCGAGTCTGCGACATGGTGATCACTCCTGCGTACTGGATTGGCGCTGCCGGTGGCGGCTGATTCATCACAGGATAACCGGACTGCGGTCCGTTTGCATTCCCGGGGGTGCGGACGTCGCGACGTGACCTGCGTCATACCCTGCCGAAAGAATGCGGTGCGGTAGCATTAAACGGACCACGGTCCATTTACCCACGCGATATCCATTCACCCACGCGACAAAGGGGTCGGCACAGTGACAACGGGCATCCCTCCCGGGACGACGGGCATCAGTATCAGCGGTCCGGGGCTGGGCGTCGGACCGCCGGTGACGCTCGCCGATGGCGGACCCACCGAGCGCGCCGATGCCGCACGCAATCGAAAGCTACTACTGGACGCGGCCGCCGAACTCGTCCGGGAGTTCGGCGCGGATGCGGTCACCATGGACGCGGTCGCCAAACACGCCGGAGTCGGCAAGGGCACGGTATTCCGGCGCTTCGGCAATCGAGCCGGGCTGATGTACGCGCTGCTCGACGAATCGGATCGAAACCTGCAGGGCGCCTACATGTTCGGGCCGCCGCCGCTGGGCCCCGGAGCGCCGCCGCTGGACCGGCTGCTCGCCTACGGACGGGCGCGGCTGTCCTTCACCGAGATCGAGGGCGATGTGCTGCGCGCAGCCACCGACCGGCCCGAACGCTTCGGCAATGCGCCGTATCAGCTGACAAAAACGCACGTCTCCATCCTGTTGCAGCAGGCCGGGGCGCCCGGTGAGATCTCGCTGCTCGCGGACGCGCTGCTGGCTCCGCTCGACGCCGCACTGGTGCTGCATCAGATTCGAGTACTGGGCTTCACTCTGCAGCAGGTCGGCGACAATTGGGAGGCCCTCGTCCGCCGCGTCGTCCCGGCGACCGCGCAGTAGAGTGTCCCCCCATGGGCAACCTGCGCGAAGCGATCATCGCCGAATTAGGCGTACTGCCGGCCATCGAACCGAAAACCGAAGTGCGGCGGCGCATCGACTTCCTCAAGGACTATCTACGATCGACACCGGCGACAGGTTTTGTGCTCGGCATCAGCGGCGGCCAGGACTCCACACTGGCCGGGCGGCTGTGCCAGATCGCCTCCGAGGAACTGCGCGCGGAAGGCCGCGAGACGACCTTCGTCGCCGTGCGACTGCCCTACGGCAAGCAGGCCGATGAGAAGGATGCGCAGATCGCGCTGCGCTTCATCAAGCCCGACCGGTCCATCACGGTGAACGTCAAGCCGAGCGCCGACGCCGCCGCCGAGGAATCCGCCTATGGCATCGACGAATTGCTCGGCGGGGCAACACGACTGCGTGATTTCGTGCGCGGCAATATCAAGGCCCGCGAGCGCATGGTGCTGCAGTACGCGATCGCCGGTCAGCTGAACCTGCTCGTTGTCGGCACCGACCACGCCGCCGAGGCCGTCACCGGCTTCTTCACCAAATTCGGTGACGGCGCAGTCGATATCACCCCGCTCACCGGACTCACCAAGCGCCAGGGCGCCGCCCTGCTCCAGGAACTCGGCGCCCCGCCGAGCGTCTGGCAGAAGGTCCCCACCGCCGACCTCGAGGACGACCGCCCCGCCCTCCCGGACGAGGAAGCCCTGGGCCTCAAGTACTCCCAGATCGACGACTACCTCGAAGGCAAGGACGTCGACCAGGAAGTCGCCGACCGCGTCGAATCGATCTTCCAGAACACCCGCCACAAGCGCGCGGTCCCGGTCACCCCGCACGACACCTGGTGGAAATAACCACCCACTCCGAGCAAAATGCGCCCGCTGCCTCTACATGCAGCGGGCGCATTTGTATAACCAGGTCCGGCAAGGAGATTCAGTACACGAGGCGACCACGCGGTAATGCGATCGTTCCGCAGTGGAGGGTTGTCAGTGAAACGTCATTGGCTAGAGCGACGGCGGCGATGATGAATATGCCGAGGAGTAGAGCGGGCAACAGTCGCGCCAAAGCGAAACCTCCCGAATCGTCGGACTGGACAGTCCGGATATCGGGGTGGGACACGGGGCGTTACCTACATATTTGCTGGTCAGATGACCTGGAGGGGTCAGCCGCCCGCGAATGGCGGTAGGACGTCGACACGCGGGGTCAGGGGGGTCGTGGTGTCGCGGGTGAGCTCGTCGCCGATCAGGTAGGCGCAGACGGCGAGCATCGGTTCGAGTTTCGGACCGTAGGTCGCGGTGATGGTGGCACGCAGATCGGCGATGGTGGATCCGGCGGGGAGATCCAGGAGTTCGCCGGGTTTGCCGACCGCATCGGCAATGGCGGCGAAATAACGGACCTCAACCACCGATGGCTCCCATCGTTCGCTCGGGCGGGACGAAACCGGCCTCGGCAATGCCGTGGCCGGCCCACTTGTTCCACATGGCACCGCGCCACAGCGTAGCGATATCACCGTCGGTCGCCTCGGAGCGCAGCGCCGCGCGGACGTCGTACTCCTGATCACTGAACAGGCAGGAGCGAATTCGGCCGTCCGCGGTGAGGCGGGTGCGGTCGCAGTCGCCGCAGAAGCTGCGCGTCACCGAGGCGATGATGCCGACGGTTGCCGGACCACCGTCGACCTCCCAGCGTTCGGCGGGCGCGGAGGGGTCCTCACGGCCGACCTCGGTCAGCGTGAAGCGAGTGCCGAGCACCTCGAGCAGTTCGGCCGCGGTGATCATGTTCGCGCGCGCCCACTCGTGATCGGCATCGAGCGGCATCTCCTCGATGAAGCGGAGTTCGCAGCCCTCCTGGATACACCATTGCAGCAGGTCGGCGGCACCGGGAAGGTTCTCCCGCATGAGCACGGCATTGACCTTGATCGGAGTCAGACCGGCCGCCCGGGCCGCGCGGATACCGGCGAATACCGAATCGAGCCGGTCCCGCCGGGTGAGGCGCGCGAACCCCTCGCGATCGACGGTGTCGAGGGAGACATTGATGCGGTTCAGCCCGGCCGCGACGAGTTTCCGGGCGCGATGCTCGAGGCCGATGCCATTGGTGGTCATGGCCAGGGGCGTATCCGGCAGTTCGGCCCGGCAGCCCGCGATGATCTTCTCCAGGTCATGGCGCATGAGCGGTTCCCCGCCGGTGAAGCGGACCTCGTGAACACCCATCTCACGCACCGCGAGCACGACCAGGCGCACGATCTCGTCGGTGGTGAGCAGCTCATCGGCCGGAATGGGCGGTAAACCCTCTTCCGGCATGCAGTAGGTACACCGCAGCGAGCACTTCTCGGTAATGGAAACTCGCAGGTCGCGTGCGGTGCGGCCGAAACGATCCACCAGGTATGGAGTGTCGGGGCGGCCGTCCATCGAGGGTCGCCCGCTGCGTACGGCGGGCATCCCCATAGCGACCACAGTCATGGGACCATTATGTCCGCCCGCGCAACCCCCTGCCCGGTCCGGCGGCAAGGTTCCGCTCTCGGCGTGCGCGTATAGGCTCACCGGCATGAGTTCCCGGCACACTCTGACCCCGGCCCGCTCCGTCGAAGACCACCGGCAACGCATCGAGGATTTGCTGCGACCGCTCGCCGGACGCGAGACGGAGCCGGTTCCGATGGCGCATGCGCTCGGGCGGCGGCTGACCCAGGATGTGTACTCCCCCCTGGATCTGCCGATGTTCCGCAATTCGTCGATGGACGGGTATGCGGTGCTGGCGGATTCGGTGGCGATCGTGCCTGCCACGCTGCCGCTGGCGGGTGTGGTGGCGGCCGGAAACACCGGTGCGCCGGTGCTTCCCGCGGGCGCGGCCATGAAAGTGATGACGGGAGCGCCGATTCCGCAGGGCGCGGATTGTGTGGTGCCGGTGGAGCACACGCGGTCCCACGGGGAAACGGTCACCATCGAACGAGGCCGCGCCACAGGGGATTTCGTGCGCGAACCCGGGACCGATGTCCGGGCCGGGCAACTGCTGGCCGCGGCCGGAACCGTCCTGCGGCCCCGGCATATCGCGGCATTGGCGGCGGTCGGCCTGGCCGAACTGCCGGTGCGCCGGAAGGTACGGGCGGCCGTGATCACCACCGGCGACGAACTGGTGCAGGCCGGGCTGCGCCTGTTGCCGGGCCAGATCTACAACTCCAATGGCATCGCGCTGGCGGCGGCGCTGGAAGACAATGGCGCCGAGGTCGTATCGCTGACGCACTCCACCGATGATCCGGAGGAGTTCCGCCGCCGCCTCGACGAGGCCGTCACCGCTGCTGACGTGGTGTTCACCTCCGGCGGTGTGTCCATGGGCGACTTCGAGGTCGTCAAGGATGTGCTCACCCCACTCGGCGGCGAGTTCGGCCATGTCGCCATGCAACCCGGCGGTCCGCAGGGTCTGAGCGTGATCGACGGCATCCCGGTGCTGAGCTTCCCCGGCAATCCGGTGAGCACCATGGTGTCCTTCGAGGTCTTCGCCCGCCCGATCCTGCGCGCCCTGACCGGCCTATCCGAAATCACCAGTTCCGCACTGCCCCTGCGTGATCCGGTCCACTCCCCCGCCGGCAAACGCCAGTTCCTGCGCGGCCGCACCACCGACCACGGCGTAGAGCTCACCTCCGGCCAAGGCTCGCACCTCATTGCCGCCATGGCCCATGCCAACGTCCTGATCGACATCCCGGCCGCCACCACCGACCTGCCCCCCGGCACCCTTGTCCGCACCTGGCCGCTCTAGCACCAACCACGCACCCGGCCGAGGCGACATCACGTCGGTGTCCTCCACACCGCACCTCGGCCCGCGCGGAAGCGGTCATTCCTGTGCAGCTGGGGATGAGACCTGCACCGATCCCCCCTGCGCGTGGTAGCGCCTATCCGGCCGCCGGTCATACGACCGCCGTCGCCATGACGACCGGTGGAGGTGCGGGCGGCCCGCGCACTCAGTGATCCTGCCCCGGGATCCCCCGCGCGACCTCGCGGGGACGGCTGTGCCAGGCTGGAGTTATGAGTGAGTTGTCCCACGTCGACCGGGAAGGTCGCGCTCGCATGGTCGATGTGAGTGCGAAGGCGGACACGGCACGGGTCGCGGTTGCGGCCGGTGAGCTGCACACCACCGCGGAGGTGGTGCGGCTGGTGCGCGCCGACGGGATGCCCAAGGCCGATGTGCTGACCACCGCCCGGCTGGCGGGCATCAATGGCGCGAAGAAGACGTCCGAGCTGATTCCGCTGTGCCATCAGCTGGCGCTGTCCTCGGTGAATGTGAGCTTCGGGTTCACCGATACCACGATCACCATCGAGGCCGTCGCTAAGACCAAGGGGCCCACCGGGGTCGAGATGGAAGCGCTCACCGCGGTCGCGGTCGCGGGGCTCACGCTGCACGACATGATCAAGGCGGTCGATCCGTCCGCCTCCCTGCACGGGGTGCGGGTGCTCACCAAAGATGGTGGTAAGCACGGACATTGGGTACGAACGGACGAGGTTTCACAGTCCGCCGATCAGGCCGGGCACGACCAACACGCCGACACCACCCAACCGGGGAGTTCCAGCACCACCGCAAACTCTGCGACCGATCCGGTGGACACGGTGACCGGGGTGACAGAGGCTGCGGGCGGGACTGCCAACTCGACGGTCGTCTCGGCGGGTGCTGCGGGTGCGGGGCGGACGGCGGCCGTGGTTGTCGCGTCGAGCGGTGCGGCGGCGGGTACGCGGGTGGACACCACCGGGCCGGTGCTCGTGAAATGGCTCGAGGAACAGGGGTTCTCGGTGCGGGGGCCGCTGATTTCCGCCGATGCCGATATCGCGGACGGGTTGTCGGAAGCACTGGCGGGCGAGCCCGCGCTGGTGATCAGCACCGGCGGCACCGGGGCCTCGCCCACCGATGCGACGCCGGAAGCGACTCTCGCGGTGCTGGATCGGGAATTGCCCGGCATTGCCGAGGCGATCCGGCAGCGCGGCACCGCGAAATTCCCGCTCGCAGCACTGAGCCGGGGGGTTGCCGGACTGTCCCGGCGCACGGTGATCGTCAATCTGCCGGGCTCGCCGGGTGGGGTGAAGGACGGAATCGCGGTGCTGGAACCACTTCTCGAACATCTGCTGGCCCAGGTGGCCGGAGGAGGCAGCCATGAGTGACAGCGGCGAACTGCGCGCCTGGATCAGCGATCAGCCGCTCGACCCGGCCGAGGTCGAGAAGGCGGTACTCGGGCCGGAGCACGGCGCGGTCGTGGTCTTCACCGGTATGGTGCGCAATCATGATGGCGGCCAAGCGGTTTCGACGCTGGAGTATTCGGCGCATCCGGAGGCCGAGAAGTTCCTGCGGCGGGTATGCGCCGAGGTGGCCGAATCCTCCGGCCTCCCGGTCGCCGCGGTGCACCGGATCGGCCCGCTCGCCATCGGCGATCTCGCCATCGCGGTCGCCGTCGCGGCCCCCCATCGCGCGGAAGCCTTCACCACCTGCGCGACCCTGGTGGATCGCATCAAACACGAGGTCCCCATCTGGAAGCGCCAGCAATTCGCCGACGGCCTCTCCGAATGGGTCAACGCCTGCGGCTAGCCCCATCGAGAGGGCTCTGACGGTGGCGGTTGTCGGCGTGTCGCCACCGTGAGAGCCCTCTCGGCGAAACTGTTCTGGTGGAGATGTAGCCGAGGCCGCAGACTACTTCGACGCCCGGCTGGTTGCGTCGGCGGAGGCTGCGGCCTCGGTCCCCGATGAGGAGGCGGGGTTTCAGGCGGCGATCGGGTCCTGCGGTTCCGGGACGGCCGGGACGGGTTCGATTGCGCCGCGGGCGATTTCGCCCAGCTTGGTGTGGTTGAAGAGCAGATTGAGCAGGAATGCCGTGGCGGCGGCCAGTGCGATTCCGCTGTTGAGCAGGATCTGCGCCGAGGTGGGGAACTTGTCGAACATGCCTTTGGTGAGCACCGGTACCAGGCCCACGCCGATGGCGACCGCGACGATCGACAGATTCACCCTGTCGGTGAGATCGGCCCGGCGCAGGGTATCCACGCCGATCACCGCGATGGTGGCGAACAGCACCAGGCCGACGCCGCCGACCACGGGCTGCGGCACCGCGGCCACGATCGCGCCGAAGCGCGGCACCAGGCCGAGCAGCACCAGCAGCGCACCGCTGACGGCCGTCACGTAGCGGCTGTGCACCCGAGTGCTGGCGACCGCGCCGACATTCTGGTTGAACACGGTGTCGACGAACGAGCTGAAGACGCCGGCCAGCACGGCCGACAGACCGTCACCGATGAGGCCGCGCGCCAGATCGGCTCGCTCCAAAGGCTTTCCGGTGATCTCACCGATGGCCAGCATGCTGGCGGTGGACTCGGCGAAGACCACCACCATCACAATGCTCATGGCCACCACCGCGGTGATGGGGAACTGCGGTGCGCCGAAGTGGAATACGTGCGGCGCGCCGAGCCATGCCGCGTTCGACACACCGTCGAGCTTGATCAGCCCCATCGGAATGGAGATCAGCACACCCGCGACGAGCGCGATGAGAATGCCGAGCTGCGACCACACCCCGCGCCCGAGCACCGTGCCCGCCAGCGCGATGAGCAGAACCACGGCGGCCAGCACGATATTCGAGATCGCACCGAACGACGGCGACTTGGGATCGCTGCCCACGATCAGCCCGCCCGCCACACCGATGAGCGAAATACCGACGACGGTGAGGACGGTACCGGTGACCAGCGGCGGGAAGAAGCGCACCACCATGGCGAACGGCCAGGCCAGGGCGATACCGACCAGACCGCCGATGAGCATGGAGCCGTAGACGGCGGGCAGTCCGTACTGCTTGGCGATCAAGATCATCGGACTCATGGCCACGAAGGTCGCACCGGTGATGATCGGCAGCCGAGCACCCGCGAACCGGCCCAGCCCGAGACTCTGCACCAGCGTGATAATGCCCGCCACCAGCAGATCGGCGCTGATCAGCAGGCCGACGGTGGACTTGTCGAGACCCGCTGCCGCACCGAAGACCAGCGGCACGGTCACACATCCCGTGTACATGATCAGCACATGCTGAATGCCGAACGCCAACAGCCGAGACCAGGGCAGTCGGGTGTCGACGGAATGAGGCGTTGTCATGGCAGCTCCTTGCGGCGCATCGGTTGATGGTCAGGCTAGGCAGCCGCGGCCACCCGAGGGTTTGTCTGATTCGCCAACCACGGGGCGTGTCGCGGGCGATGTTTTGTCCGCCGAACCAGCGTGTGCGGCGGCTCGGGTAGGCCACAGTGGGGCAAGGTGTTCATCGACCACGGGAGGCGACCATGACCGAATTGACCGGCAAGATCGTGCTCGGCCCGCACCAGTACGGCAAGGCCGAGAACCGGGTGGTGCGCATCTACCGCGACACCGCGCGGCACGAGATTCGCGATCTGAACGTATCGTCCTGCCTGCGTGGGGCTTTCGACGAGGCGCATACCGTCGGCGATCAGGGCGGGGTGCTGCCGACGGACTCGCAGAAGCAGACCATCTTCACGTACGCCAAATCGCACGGCGACGGGAGCATCGAAACCTACGGGCAGGCGCTGGCCCGGCATTTCGTCGATGACATCGAGACGGTGGATTCGGCGCGCATCGAGATCGAAGAGTATGCGTGGCAACGGGTTCCGGTCGACGGGACCGGGCATGATCACACCTGGACCCGGGTGGGGCCGGAGGTGCGCATTGCCGCCATCACCGTCAGCGGCACCGGTGCGGCCCAGCAGGAGTGGGTGATCGGCGGCGTCAAGGATCTGGTCATCCTGAAGTCCACCGGTTCGGAGTTCGCGGACTTCCTCACCGACGAATTCACCGTGCTCGAGCCCGCCTACGACCGCATTCTCGCCACCAGCCTCACCGCCCGCTGGCGCTTCGCCACCGCACCGGACGACTGGGACGCCACCTATGCGGGTATTCGCGCCGTCATGGTCGCCAAATTCGCCACGCAGCACTCGAAGGCGTTGCAGCAGACGCTCTTCGAGATGGGACAGGCGGCACTGGAGGCCTTCCCCTGCCTCGCCGAGATCCGCATGTCGGCCCCCAATAAGCACCACTGGTACTTCGACCTCTCGCGCTTCGGCGTCGAGAACAACGGCGAAGTCTTCTACGCCGACGACCGGCCCTACGGCCTGATCCAAGCCGCAGTCCTGCGCGAAGACGCCCCCGACGCCGGAACCGCCTGGGACCCCTACACCGGCGCGGTCTGACCCACCCGGGCCCGCCGACCGAAACCCAATTCGCCCCCCGGCACCGACACCACCCGCCATCCAGGCTTTGGCACCTGCTGATTCGGCACTGGCCCCACCTGTCACCCCGGCACCTGCCGATTCGGCACTGGCCCCACCACCTGTCTTCTTGGCACCGACACCACTCGTCATCCCGGCGGGCTGTTGGCCGGGATCTCTCTCAGCGCAGTGGATTCCGGCCAAAAGCGCGCCGGAATGACGGGGTAGGCAGGCGCTATGGCGGGGTAGGCAGGCGCTGCGGCGGGGTAGGCAGGCACTGCAGCGGGGTAGGCAGGCACTGCAGCGGAGTGGGCAGGCGCTGCAGCGGAGTGGGTAGGCGGTCAGGCTGCGGTGTGGTGGCTGGTGAGGGTGCGCATGGCAAGGTAGAGGTCGAGGCGGTCGTCTATGCGGCCGAGGTCGCGGCCGGTGAGTTCCTCCACGCGGCCGATGCGGTAGCGAACTGTATTGAGGTGCAGGTGCATTCGGTCGGCGGCCTGTCGCCAGGAGCCCTCGCATCCGAGAAATACCTCCAGGGTTTCCAGTAGTCCCGCACCGGTCTTGCGGTCGTAGTCGACGACGGGGCCGAGCACACGTTCGGCGAAGCGGCGCTGCAGGCCTCCGGGGACTGCGGTGAAAAGTCCTACGGCCGTGTCGATATCGGCAATGCGGACGGCCACGGCGGTGTCGTCGTCACCGGCCGCGGTGGCGGCTGCCCCGGCGGCCGCGATGGCTCCCGAGAGGGATTCGTCGCGCTGCTGGGCGCTGACACCGAAGGAGAGGCGAATACCGTTGAGCGCGGGCGCGAGTCGTCCCATGCGGTGACGCAGCTTGCCGGCGATGTCATCCTGGGTGCCCGGCAGCACGGCGACGAGCCGGCCCTCCCGGTCCACCGAGGTGGTGACGCCGGACAGCACATCATGCAGTGCCACACGCACTTCGGGGAGTCCGACCGATGACGGGGTCTCGGCCGGATGGATATCACAGACGACCGCCACGGCCGATCCGCCGGGCAGCTCCAGCACCGGGGCCGGGAACCGGTCGACGAGTTCCCAATCCAGGTGCAGGCGGTCGGTGCTGCGCTGCCGATAGAACTCGATGACGGCGGCCAGATCGGCGGCGAATGTCTCCGGTTCCGCGGCCGCCGGTCGAACCACCAGGTACCAGGCGGTGATTCGATCGCCGCCGCCGACCTGCAGTACCCGCATGGCTCCCCCGGTGACGGCGGGCAGCCGGGGCGCGGTGAGCGCGGTCGCGACGATCCGGTCGCGGTCGGCCTCGGTGAGCGGTGCGGTTCCGGCGATGACGTGACCGGTCGCGGTCACCAGCCACGCCGAAATCTCCTGCTCCACGGCAATATCGGCGATCAGATCACCGACACTGCTCCCGCCCGCGACGGCCGCCAGCAGTCGGCGCTGCCGATCGACCCTGGATTGCACACGCCGCCAGCGCAATTCGGCGGCCTGCTCGGCCAAGTATTCGATGATCCGGCTGAACGGCACGCTCTGCGGCGCGGACAGCAGTGGCAATCCGTGGCGCTCACATGCCGCCACCACATCTTCGGGAACATGCCCGTGCAATGCCTGACCCGCGACGATGCCCGCAACTCCCGCCGCGGCGAGAAGTCCCACATACCGATCCGAATCCTGCGCTTGCTGCCGCCAGATCAAGCCGGTGCAGACCAGCGCGCCCGGCGTCACGAACGGTCGCGGATCAGGCATATCGGTCGCGCACACCCGTGCCACGGGTCGCGCCAATTCGGCGTCGTCCCCGTGCAGCAGCTGCATGCGCAACTGCGGCGCGTCGAGAATGTCCCGCACCAGCACTGCGCCACCTCCGGGATCGGTCGATTGTCCGCCACGGTAGGACGCTGGTATTTCCGGCCCGTTTCCGCCATGCTGCGTCCACCGCACAGCCCCTCGGTAGGGTG
Organism: Nocardia sp. NPDC006630; assembly: GCF_040611495.1. Classification (NCBI taxonomy): domain Bacteria; kingdom Bacillati; phylum Actinomycetota; class Actinomycetes; order Mycobacteriales; family Nocardiaceae; genus Nocardia; species Nocardia sp. NPDC006630. Next base: position 532,902 of record NZ_JBEXOK010000004.1, on the reverse strand, counting down.
GGCCGGGTGAGTCGGCGCATACCAGTTCTGATCGTGGCCGGTTTCCTGGGTTCCGGCAAAACCACCCTCCTCAATCGCCTACTGCGCAGTCGTGACCTGCGCATAGGCGTGGTAGTCAACGACTTCGGCGCGGTGAATATCGACGCCATGCTGGTGGCCGGTCAGGTCGACGCGATGGTCTCGCTCGGCAACGGCTGTGTCTGCTGTGCGGTGGATGTCACCGAAATGGATGAGCTCTTCGACCGCCTGGCCCAGCCCAAACAGCGCATCGACGTCATTGTGGTGGAGGCCAGCGGCCTCGCCGAACCCCGCAATCTGATCCGCATGGTGACCGGCAGCGACAACCCGCGCATCCGCTACGGCGGCCTGATCGAACTGGTCGACGCCGAGCACTTCCTCGAAAGTCGCGCCCAGCACCCGGAACTCGACACCCACCTGCGCATGGCCGACCTCGTCGTCCTCAATAAAGCCGATCGGGTCCCAGCCGCCGCCCTCGAAAAACTCCACACCGAAATCCGCGCCCTGGTGGGCCAGGTCCCGGTCTACGCCACCAGCCACGGCCACATAGACCCCGCCCTGCTCTTCGACCTCCCCACCCGAGACCCCGGCAAACTGCGAGTCGGACAGCAACTCAGCTTCGACGAACTACTCCTCGACGACCACGAGTCCGACGCGGACTGCTACGGCGGCGCATCCGACGGTCACGGGCACGACGGCGACCACCGGTGCGACCGCGGCCACCATCATCATCTGCACGACGCGTATCAAAGCGTCTCCTTCACCAGCCCCACCGATCTCAACCCCCGGGAACTCATCGCAGTCCTGGAAGACCCACCCAACGGTCTCTTCCGAGCCAAGGGCGTCCTGGCCTTCGCCGTCCCCGAAGACTCCCGAAAGTTCCTCCTCCACATGGTCGGCCGTCACATCACCATCGAGCCCACCACCTGGTCCCGCGGCGAACCCCGCACCAGCAACCTGGTCCTCATAGGCACCGGCCTGGACGCGGCCGCGGTAACCACCCGCCTCGAATCCACCGTCCACGCCTCCCCCACCCCCCTGAACGACCAAGCGCTACTCCCCATCTGGCGCTACGTCCCCGACTCCGCCTCAATCCCTTAGCCCCGACGAATAGCCGGGCACTGTGGTCGAGGAACCCCCACCTCCCACTCGAAACATCCGCGGTGGCATAGGGGCGTCTCCGACTGCCGGGTTGCACAGCGAACGGGCGGCGGTGGTTTCTCGGCGCCCTCTCCAACACCGGGTATGAACAGTTCACAGACCATTCCGTTCAGGCAGTGGAGACCGATCCGGCTAGTCCTGAGCTAGGTAGCGCTCTACGGTTTCCACCTTGGCGGTGAGCATGTCGGGGTGGCTGGGGCGGATATCGGCCTTGATGACGACGCTGCAGCGGGTGGAGATGGCCATGACGGCGTCGGTGGCCTGTTTGATGACCGCGAAGACTTCGTCCCAGTCGCCTTCGATCTCGGTGAAACTGGCCGAGGTGCGGTTGGGCAGGCCGCTGGCCCGGATTACCCGGATGGCGGCGGCCACCGGCTCGCCTACGTCTTCGCCTGCGCCGATCGGGGTGATGGAGAAAGCTGCGAGCATGGCGGGGACCTCCTGGTGCGGGGACGGTGTTCCGGCACTGTGAGATTACGGGGCAGGTAGTCGCGGTAGGCAGGGGTGTGGATGGTGAGGCGGCCGCGACGGGTGGCCTGCCAGGTGGCGGGGGTGTGCAGGGTGGCGAGCGCCAGCCCCGCGCCGGAGAGGTGGTGCAGGGCGCGGCGGGCGGCCCCGGTGGTGAGACCTGTTGCGGTACATAGCTGCCGGACGGTTCGGGCGGCGGGCAGGTCCGGGAGGGAAAGGGCGGCAAGCACTTTCGCTTCGGGTTCGGTCAAGGCCATGCGGTGCGCCTTCTGCTGGGCGGGCGGTGCGCGACCGGCTCGGTAGCCGGTGCCCTACCAGCCTCGCCCAGCAGCGGGCAAAGGGAAAGCGATGCGAAAGCTTCGCACCCCCGCACGCGGTGTGTCGGCGCCTATGCGACCGGAAGTTCCGGAACGTCCGTGACTTCCGCGATCCGGGAGACCGGGAGCTCCGGAATTCGCGTCGCGCGAGCGTAGACGGTCTCACCCTCGGCGAGATGCAGCGCCTCGGCGTCACCCCGGGTCACCTGGGCGGTGAAAATATCACCGGTGGCCGCATTGCGCAGTTCCACCCGAACCTCGAAGCCCAGGTGGACAATCCGCTCGACCGTGGCCCGGGTGACACCGGCGGAGGACGCCGTACCCTCGTGCGCGGCCAGCGCCATGCTCGGATCGCGCCCCACGCGAATATCGTGCGGGCGCACCAGATGCCCGTTGAGCTTGGCCACCGCACCCAGGAACGACATGACGAAATCGTTTGCGGGACGGTCGTATACATCTTCCGGCGACCCGACCTGCTCGATCCGCCCCTTGTTCATCACCGCGATCCGGTCGGCCACATCCAGGGCTTCCTCCTGGTCGTGAGTGACCAGCACGGTGGTGACATGCACTTCTTCGTGCAGCCGGCGCAGCCAGGTGCGCAGGTCCGCACGAACTTTCGCATCGAGCGCGCCGAAAGGCTCGTCCAGCAGCAGCACCTGCGGGTCCACGGCGAGCGCGCGGGCCAGGGCCATACGCTGCCGCTGACCACCCGAGAGCTGCGCCGGATACCGATGCTGAAAGCCGTCCAGCCCGACGATCTCCAGCAGATCGTCGACCTTCTTCTTGATCTCCGGCTTCGGCCGCTTCCGAATCTTCAAGCCGAAGGCCACATTGTCCCGCACGGTCATGTGCTTGAACGCGGCGTAATGCTGGAATACGAATCCGATATCGCGCTTCTGCGGCGACACCCGGGTCACGTCTTTTCCGGCGATGGTGACGATGCCGCCGTCCAGCGATTCCAGACCGGCGATCGAACGCAGCAGCGTCGACTTACCCGATCCGGATGGGCCGAGCAGCGCGGTCAGTTCGCCGGACGGGATGTCCAGGGTGACGTCGTCGAGCGCGGCGAAGGTGCCGTAGCGCTTGTTGGCATTGGTCACGGTGATCATTTGGCAGTGCCCCGCTTCCGTTCGAGGAGAGTCATCAACAGAAGGACGACCAGGGCGATACCCATGAGCAGGGTCGCCGCGCAGTACGCGCCGAAGGTGTTGTGGTCATTGGTGTAGCGGCCCTCGACGAGCAGGGTCAGCGTCTGCGATTTACCGGGCAGCGCGGTGGAGACCATGATGACCGCGCCGAATTCGCCCAGCGCACGCGCCACGGTCAGCACGATGCCGTAGGTCAGACCCCAGCGGATCGCCGGGAGCGTGATCCGCCAGAAGGTCTGCCAGCGCGAGGCGCCCAGGGTCGCGGCGGCCTGCTCCTGGTCGTCGCCGATCTCGTGCAGCACCGGCTCCACCTCGCGCACCACGAAGGGCAGCGTCACGAAGATGGTGGCCAGCACCATGCCCGGCAGATTGAAGATCACCTTCAGACCGTGGTGTTCCAGCCCGCCGAACCAGCCGTTCACACCCCACAGCATGATCAGCGAGACGCCGACCACCACCGGGGACACCGCGAACGGCAGATCCACCAGACCCTGAATCAGGTTGCGGCCGGGGAACTTTCCGCGCACCAGCGCGAGCGCGGTCAGCACCCCGAACACCACGTTCAGCGGCACCACGATCGCCACGATGAGAATCGAGAGATTGAATGCCGATACCGCGGCGGGCGTGGTGATGGAGGTGAAGAATTCGCCGACACCGTGCCCGAAGGTGCGCCAGAGAATGATGCCCAGCGGCAGGATCAGCAGTACGGCCAGATAGACCAGCACGATCGTGCGCAGCGAAATCCGGGTCCAGGGAGCAAGTTTCATCGGGCCTCCTGCTCCTTTCGGGCGGTGCGGTCGGCGGCGAAGCGCAGCACCAGCAGGGTCACGAACGAAATCACCAGCAGCGCAACGGAGACCGCCGCCGCATTGACCGGACGATCCACCTCGATCTGCTGCTGGATGTACTGCGAGGTCATCTGCGTTTCACGCGGAATATTGCCGCCGATGAGCACCACGGACCCGTACTCACCGATGGCGCGGGCGAAGGCCAGGCCGCCGCCGCTGATGATGGCCGGGGTCAGCGTGGGCAGCACAATGCTGCGGAAGGTGGTCCAGTTGTCCGCGCCCAGGGACGCGGCCGCCTGCTCCACCTCCCGGTCCACCTCCATGAGCACCGGCTGCACCGAACGCACCACGAACGGCAGCGTCACGAAGGCCAGTGCCACCACCAGACCCGGCTGCGTGGCATTGAGCTGGATATCGATCGGGCTCTCCGGCCCGTACAGCGCCAGCAGCACAATGCTGGCCACGATGGTGGGCAGTGCGAACGGCAGATCGATGAGCGCGTTGACGATCGATTTGCCGGGGAACTCATCGCGCACCAGTACCCAGGCGATGAGGGTGCCCATGAAGACATTGATGAGCGCCACGATGACCGAGACGAAGATGGTCACCTTCAGCGAATCGATGGCCGCGGGCGCGCTCACCGCGTCCCAGAATCCGGACCAGCCGTTCCCGAAGGAGTTGTAGGTCAGCGCCGCCAACGGCAGCAGCACGATAATGCTGAGCCACAGCGCCGCGGTGGCGATGCCGAACGGGCCCACGGACCCGGTCACCCGAAGCCAGGACCGGGCCGGCTTGGGTTGCTTGTCTACCGAAACGCCGGGACCCGAGGTGGTCCCGGCGCTCGTGCTGCTGTCACTCACGCTATCGAGTATCGCTTGTGTCCCAGGTCACCCGGCTACTTGGTGGCCTTGTCGTAGATAACCGCGACGCTGCCGGTGTTGGGAGTGAACAGATCCTTGTCCACAGCCTTCCAGCCGCCCAGGTCCGCGATGGTCCACAACTTCTGCGGGGCCGGGAAGTCCTTGGCGAAGTCGGCGGCCACCTTCGGGTCGACCGGGCGCAGGCCGGCGGCGGCGAACGCCTTCTGGCCGTCCGGGGTGAACATGAAGTCGTGGAACGCCACGGCCTTGGCCTGGTTCTTGCTGTTCTTGGTCACCGCGACCGGGTTCTCGATCTTGAACGTGGTCGGCGGGATGAAGTGCTCGATCGGATCGCCGTTGCGCTCGGAGAAGAGGGCTTCGCTCTCATAGCTCAGCAGCACGTCACCGGTGCCCTGCAGGAAGGTCTCGGTGGCTTCGCGGCCCGACTTCGGCTGCACCTTCACATGATCCTTGGTGATCAGCTGCGACAGGTAGTCCAGACCGGCCTGCGGGTTCTTGCCGCCGTCGCTCTTGGCGGCGTACGGGGCCAGCAGGTTCCACTTGGCCGAACCCGAGGAGAACGGGTTGGGGGTCACAACCTCGACACCCGGCTTCAGCAGGTCGTCCCAGTCCTTGATGCCCTTGGGATTGCCCTTGCGGGTCGCGATGACGACGACCGAGCCGAAGGGAATTCCCTTGTTGGCGTCCGCATTCCAGCTCGCGTCGACGATGCCGGCATCCACCAGGCGGGTGATGTCGGGCTCGACGGAGAAGTTGACGATATCGGCCTCCGCGCCGTCCTTGACCTTGCGGGACTGATCACCCGAGGCGCCGTAGGACTGCTGGAACTTCACGCCCTTACCGGCATCGGTCTTGTTGAACGCCGGAATCTCATTGTCGAAACCGGGCTTCGGGACCGAGTAGGCGTAGAGGTTCAGGGTGCCGCCACTGCCGTCGGCAACCGCGCCCTTGTCGGTGGAGTCGCTCGAGCCGCCGCCGCACGCGGAGAGAACCGTGGCGGCGACCGCGGTCAATGCGACTGCGACGAGAGATCGGCGAGAGAGCCTGGAGCTGCTGGACATCGGGTGGACCTTTCGAGAAACCCCCGGGGACCTGGGGGCAGGTGAAGGAAGGTACTGCCGTAGACCCGTCGCGCAAAGAGGGTGCGACGGTGGCGCTACAGCCCGAAGGCCGTCGGGAATCGGACACGACTGCGAAAAGGAACGCGCGCCAGTCTACTTCAGACGTGCAGTAGTGCCCGGTTGACGATCAACGACAGAGGATGTCCGCGACCGCGAGGCAGCCCACAGCGATCAACGCCAATTCATGGCGGACCTGGGGCACAACACTCGACGACACGGGGCAGACTGTAGCAGGGCGGAACGTCTCACAGGAAACGGAGCGGGCCGCCTATCACTGTGAACATACCCACGGGGGAAATACATGACTGCTCCAGATCGGGTCCGCCGGACCTTTCCCGGCATTTCGACCCGCACCTGGGAACATCCCGCCGACCGCACCGCACTGGTCACCCTGCGCTCACTGTCGGGCTTCGACACGCTGCTGCGCGCTCTCTCCGGACTGCTCGCCGAACGTCAGTATCGGCTGATGTATCTGGCGACCGCGGTGCGGGTGGACGAGCGGCAGTTCAAGAAGGTGCACCAGCTGCGCGAGGACGCCGTACGCATCCTGGACGCGAGCACCACGCCCGAGATGTTCGTCCTGCAGGACCCGGAGGTGAACGCCTTCACCATCGGCATGGATCGGCCCTTCATCGTCCTGACCACCGGACTGCTGGATCTGCTCGATCCCGAGGAGCTGCGCTTCGTGGTCGGGCACGAGCTCGGGCACGCCCTGTCCGGGCATGCGGTGTACCGGACCATGCTCATGCATCTCATGCGACTGGCCGACGGCGTCGGCTGGATTCCGTTAGGCGGCTGGGCATTACGGGCCATCGTCGCCGCGCTGATGGAATGGAGCCGCAAATCCGAACTGTCCGGCGACCGGGCCGGACTGCTGTGCGGACAGGATGTGGACGCCTCGGTGCGAGTGCATATGAAGCTCGCCGGCGGCTCCCGCGTGGACGAGATGAGCCATGCGTCCTTCCTGGAGCAGGCCGATGCCTACGACCGCGCGGGGGATCTGCGCGACGGGGTGCTGAAACTGCTGAATCTGGAACTGCAGACGCACCCGTTCTCGGTGCTGCGGGCGGCCGAATTGCGGCGCTGGATCGCCAGCGGTGAATACGACCGGATTCTGGACGGCCGCTACCCGCTGCGGGAGCAGGATAGGAACGCCCGCATCAGCGATCAGGTGAAGGAGGCGGCGCGCACCTACCGGCAGAACTTCGATCAGTCGGAAGACCCGCTCATTCGCGCGGTGCGCAATCTCGGCCGCGATGTCGGCTCCGCGGTGGGGACCGTCGGGCAGGAGGTCGGTGAGACCGTCTCGAAGCTCGGCAAACGGTTCAGCGAATGGCGGGAGCGGGACGACGAATAGCCACCGGCCCGGGTAGCTATTCGCCGTCGGTACAGATCGGTTACTCGTCGCCCTCGACCACGGGCGGGTTCTCCAGAATGTCGAGAACCCACTCCTCCGTGGCACTCTCGGCATCATCCTCGTCGGGACGGATGCGGTTGCTGAGCCGGACGCCCAGGCCCAGCAGCTGCGCCGCCTTCACCATATCGAGCGCCTCTTCGGGGCCCGTGTAGTGAGTCGCGATCAGACGTGGCTCATCCTCTTCGAACTCCTCTTCGGACAGCAACGTCACCAGTTCCAAGCCTTCATCGGTTGACATGGTGCAGCAGCGTACGCGCAGCATCCGACAATGCGGGTCTGAAGTCCGATTCGCCCGATGAATAGCAGGCGAACTCAACGCATGGAACTCTTCAGCGAGTGCAGAGCCAAGCGATTACGACGAGAACGAGCAGCGCGAACAGAGCGAGCTGAACACGGGAACGAGGCATCAGGCGGCTTCCTTACGCATGCGACGCGGCTGCGCGGCGGGCGCCGCGGCCTCCTGGGCGACCACTCGATCACGGCCCAGCGCACGCAGCGCAACTCGCAGCACTCGATCCAGCACATAGGCAATGGCGAAACAGACCGGCACCATGGCGGCCAGCACCACGGCGAATTGGGGGACGAAGGGCAGGCCGGCCACCCATAGTTCGACGCCGTCCCACCATCCTGCGATCGCATGCACGACACCAGCCTAGGCCGAAAGCCTGCGGGTGGACGATTCGGGCCGACAGGACAGAAGATGGTGACTATGGAGTCCTATGACGAACCGGAGTCGTACGACCGCCCGCTGAGTAGCGGTGCGGCCGATATCGAGTCCGAGACGCTCGGCCCGCCCCGGGATGCGCTCGACCGGCCCGACGCCCAGCTTTCGGACGGCTACGTTCCGGCCGCCATCGGTGAGGCGCACTATTCGAACTTCCCGCCGATCGACGATTACGCATTCCTCTCCGACTGCGAGACCAACTGCCTCATCGCCCGCAACGGCTCGGTGGAGTGGATGTGCATCCCGCGGCCGGACTCCCCCAGCATTTTCGGCGCCGCGCTGGACCGCAGCGCCGGGCACTTCCGGCTCGGCCCCTACGGCCGCAATGTGCCCGCCGCCCGCCGGTATCTGCCCGGCGGGCTGATCGTCGAGACCACCTGGCAGACCGAGACCGGCTGGATCATCGTGCGCGATGCGCTGGTCATGGGTCCCTGGCACAACAATCGATCGCGCAGCCGCAGTCATCGGCGCACTCCGATGGACTGGGATGCCGAGCACATGCTGCTGCGCACCGTGCGGTGTGTGAACGGCGTCGTCGAACTGGAGATGAGCTGCGAACCGGCCTTCGACTACCACCAGCAGGCGGCCAATTGGGAATACAGCGGCGATGTGTACGAACAGGCCTCGGCCACCTGCGATATCGAGAGCTGCCCGACGCTGACCATCACCACCGATCTGCGTCTCGGCCTGGAGGGCCGGGAGGCTCGGGCCCGCACCCGCATGAAGGAGGGCGATCAGATCTTCGTGGCGCTGTCCTGGTCGGATCTGCCGCCGCCCAAGACCTTCGAGGCCGCCGCGGACAAGATGTGGCAGACCACCGAGGCGTGGCGGCAGTGGATCACCCTGGGGCGCTTCCCCGATCATCCGTGGCGCGGATATCTGCAGCGCAGTGCCCTCACCCTGAAGGGGCTCACCTACGCGCCGACCGGTGCGCTACTGGCGGCGGCCACCACCTCGCTCCCGGAAACACCTGGCGGGGAACGCAATTGGGACTACCGCTACACCTGGGTGCGGGACTCCAGCTTCGCGCTGTGGGGTCTGTACACCCTCGGCCTGGATCGGGAGGCCGACGACTTCTTCGCCTTCCTGCACGATGTCGCCACCGACGGAAACGGCAGAGCCCTTCCGCTGCAGGTGCTTTACGGCATCGGCGGGGAACGCGAGATCACCGAGACCGAACTCCCGCACCTGTCCGGCTATGACGGCGCCCAACCGGTGCGCATCGGCAACGGCGCGTACAACCAGGATCAGCACGATATCTGGGGCACGATTCTGGATTCGGTCTACCTGCACGTGAAGTCGCGCCAGCAGGTGCCGGAGACGCTGTGGCCCATGCTGGAACGGCAGGTGCAGGCCGCCATCGAGAACTGGCGCAATCCCGATCGCGGCATCTGGGAGGTGCGCGGCGAGCCGCAGCATTTCACCTCGTCCAAGGTGATGTGCTGGGTCGCGCTCGATCGCGGCGCGAAACTGGCCGAACTGCACAGCGAATTCGACTACGCCAAGAAGTGGCACGATATCGCCGACGAGATCCGGCAGGACATCCTCGACAACGGCGTCAATGCCGAGGGTGTGTTCACCCAGACCTACGGCAGCGATAGCCTCGACGCCTCGCTGCTGCTGGTGCCGCTGCTGCGCTTCCTGCCGCCCGACGATCACCGCGTGCGCGCCACCGTGCTGGCCATCGCCGACCGGCTCACCGAGAACGGGCTCGTGCTGCGGTACCGCACCGAAACCACCGACGACGGCTTGATCGGCGTGGAGGGCTCCTTCACCATCTGCTCGTTCTGGCTGGTATCGGCGCTCGTCGAAATCGGCGAACTGCAACGCGCACAACAGCTCTGCCAGCGCCTGCTCGGCTACGCCAGCCCGCTCAAGCTCTACGCCGAGGAAATCGACACCCGCACCGGCCGGCACCTCGGCAACTTCCCGCAGGCCTTCACCCACCTGGCGCTGATCAATGCGGTCATGCACGTGATCCGCGCCGAGGAGTCACACAGCTCCGGCCAGTTCCACCCGGCCCACCCCGGCCGGTAAGTCGTTCGCTCGCAAACGATTTCAGGTCGCCCCCACGGAAACCGCGGGGGCGACCACACCGTCGCCCGAACCGATAGTCCGCTCGCCGTCATCCCGCCCGCCGCCGAGGCCGCGCCCCTGCCGATCTCCAGCGCGCACCACCCCGCCGGCTGCAGGACCTCGCGATTCGGCCGACCTCGTGGCTCGGCGTTCCGGTGCTTGTTCGGCCGGGATCCACTACAGCCCAGCGGATTACGTGGGAATGACGAGGTCGGGTCCCGACTAGTACTCGGCGTTTCCGCCGCGGGCGTCGGCGCGTTCGCGGAGGTCGTGCAGGCGGACGAGGGCGGCTTCGATTTCGGTGAGGCGCTGCTCGCGGCGCTGACCGGAGTGCACGGCGGCGGCCTCCTCGGCGGCACGCAGCGAGGCGTCCACCGAACGCAGTGTCTCATTGGCGATTTCGGTGAAATGGTCGCGGAGATTGCGCTGCACGGCCCGCAGGCGGTAGCGCGATTCCTTGCTCACCTGGAAGATCACATCGTCCATGAGGCGCGACACCGCGACCTTGGCCTCGGACTGGCGGCGCTGGCGGCGGTTCTTGCGATCGTCCCACAGGGCATTGATGCCGAGCAGCACACCCGCACCGGCCGAATACCAGTTGACCAGGGACATACCCAGCAGGCTGGTGGCCAGACCGACCATCAGGATGCCACCGTAGGACCCGCGCAGCGTGTTCAGCGCCGTCTGCGCCACCGCCGTTTTCGCGCTGTCCAGCGTTTCCAGCGAGGTCACCGGCTCCAGCACCGCCCCCACCTCACCCGGATTGTCCAGGCGCAGTTCAGGTGTCGGAATACCGCGGTCGGGGAACTTCGCGGCCACCTGCTCGGCCAGCTCGACCGAGCGGTAGTGCGCGATGACGAAGTTCTCCTCTACCGCCTCACAGATCTTGGCATCCAGATCGGCGCCGAAATCGTGCCAGCGCCGCACCGGATCACGCTTCATGATGTCGGCCTCGGCATCACGGATCAGACTGCGTAGGCGGTGCCGCAGATCGTGTTCGGTATCGGCCATCAGCTCACCCGCGCCGTCGGCGAGGGTGACCTGCCAATTGGCGCTGCGCTGCCGCAGCTGCTCGGCCTCCTCGCGGGTGCGCCGCAGCTGCTCGGTGATCACGCCGTAGCGGCGCGGATCGCGCAGCGTCTCGGCCTCGGTCCGCAGGGCCAGCGCCAGATGGTCGGTGATCAGCCCGATATCGCGCACCGCGGCATCGACGGCCACCGCGTCGGCATTGCCGAGCACATAGCTGCGCAGGTGGTCGAGCAGTTGCGGCACACCGGATTCCAGATCCGCCTGCTGATCACCGGTGGCGATCGCCTGCTCGTGCAGCCGCGCCGAAGCGGGCGCGACGGCGAAGGCCAGTCCGGCCGCATCCAGCAGCCGCCGATCGTGCTGCTGCACCTCCGGCCACTGCGGCGACTGATCGATCTTGTTGAGTACGCAGACCACCGTCGGGCACACCTGCTGAATGCGCTGCAGCTGCCCGATCTGCCCACTGGTGAACGGTGCGGCGGCGTCCGCGACATAGAGCACCGCATCGGCGACCGCCAGCAGCGACCAGGTGGCCGGGGTGTCGGCGGGCGAGCCGGGCGCGTCCAGCACCACGAAACCCTCCGCCAGCAGTGGACTCGGCTCGGTGAATTCGGCCCGGATCACACCCTCGGCATCCATGGCGGACACCGCGTTCCCCGGATCGATCGGCAGTCGTTCGGTGGTGCCGCCCGGACCGACCCGCACCAGCGTCGCCGTGGACTGCGGCCCGTACTCGGCGATCACCGGCACGCTGACGGCATTCTCCGTAGCGCTGACCGTCGTCCCGACCAGGCTGTTGACCAGCGTGCTCATTCCGCTCTTGGACTCGCCCACCACAACCAGGCGCACCCGAGGATCGGCGAGCCGGGCGCGCGCGATGCCGAGGCGACCGGCCAGATCCGCGCGACCCGCGGCATGGATGGGCTCCAGCAGCTCGTCGAGCAGCCCGAGCAGCGGCGCCATCGCATCCGGATTCTTCACTGCGACAAGGCGTTCGACACCGCTCACAGCAGCGTGTGGTCGAACGGGCCGTGTACCTGATAGTGGGAATCGGCGAAGGAGGTGTCGGCCGGCATGAGCCCGCTCGTGAGCCCGCCGTCATGCATCAGGAAAACCGAGTGCAGCGTGGAATCATCGGCGATCGGCATCACGTGCAGACTCGAATCTATCGGGTCCCCAGCGGGTTTCACCGGTTTGGGTACATCCGGCACATGCTGCTGTGTGGTCGGCGGCTGCACCACGCTCGGCATGACCGGCACCGGATCCAGCGAAATGCTGGGCTGCCCACCGTGTGTCGGCAGATCCGGTTGCGTCGTCGGCACGGTCGGCTGCGACGGATTGGTCACCGGCGGCTGGTGCGTCGGCGCCGCATCGGTATCGCTCGGCACGGTGACCGGCGGGACGGTGCCGTGGGTGTCGCTGTCATCGGACGGATAGTGCGGGCGCGTGGTGGTATCGGAGTCCGGATCCGGCGTGACCGGGGCAACCGTGACGGGCGCATGCGTCGTCGGCACGGAGGGAGCCGTGGTCAGCACCGGCACCTTGGTCACCGGATCGATACCGGGCAGCTTGGTGACCGGCGGGACCGAGGGCGCCGTGGTGAGCACCGGGTCGGGCTTCGCGGGCACACTGATCTGCGGCACCGACCCACCGGGCGCGGTGGTCAGCGGCAGCGGCTTGGCGATCGCGCTCACCGGATGCTCGGAATCACCGTGCGCGCCCGAGGCGAGCAGCACCGGACCGGCGTGGTTGAACAGGGCCGGGGCATTCGCCGCCGAGGCGGTCAACGGCGACTGGCCGGGCGTGGTCAGGAGATTCGCGATCGGATGCGTCGCGGCGTCCGGCTGAATCGTGGTCTGCAGCGGCGTGGTGACCACCGGCTGCACGACAGCCACGGGGGGCAGGAAGACCGGCGCGGCCGCGACGGGCGCGATCGGGGCGATGGCGATCGGGGCGGCAGCGGCGGGCATCGGTGCAGCCGGGGCCGGAGCGAAGGCGGGGGCGCTCGGGGCGCTGTACACGGGAGCACCGGCGGGAGCAGCGAGCCCGGGGGCACCGGCGGCGGCTCCGGGAGTACCGGCGGCGCCGAGGCCGGGAGCACCAGCGACCGGAGAACCGGGCAAACCATTCGCCGGACCGGCTGCGCCGATTGCCTGCGAATTAGCCTGCTGGCCTGCGGGATTCGCGGCCGAGCCGGGACCGCCGGTCAGTCCCGCGGCGGAGGCGAACGGATTGTTCGGGTCGACGGGCGTGCCCGGCAGACCGGCGGGGATATGCGAAATCCCCTGTCCCATATCCTGAGTGAACTGATCGAGCTGGTGGCCGACATTGCCGACCGCGACATCGACCTTCAAATCCGATTCGAACTGCACACCGTCGAGTCCGACGTGCATATTGACGGCCCAGTCGGTGCTCACGTACACCCCGACGGGACCATTGCCGATACCGTCGAAAATGCTCGGGTGCGAACCCTCTCCGAAACCTTCGCCACTACCGAAGCCCGCGCCGCTGCCGTGCGGCCCGAAACCACCGCCGGGCTGGCCGAACCCACCACCCGGTTGGCCGAAACCGCCACCGGGCAGCCCGGGTAGGTGCAGGCCGTCGAAACCGTGTGTGGCGAAGCCGTCGTCACTCAGCCCGGGTAGGTGCAGTCCATCGAAGTCCGGCAGATGGAAGCCGCCCGGAATCTGGAACTGCTGATCCTCGGCAGGCAGACCGGGCTGCGCCCCGAAAGGCAGGCCCGCGGACTGTCCGTCGCCGGGTAGCTCGAATCCGGACTGCGGCTGGTAGTCGTGGGTGGACGGCAAGGTGAAGGTGGCGGGCAGATCCGTATCGGGCAGACCCACGCCGTGGAAGCCCGCCATGCTCGGATCCGGCATGGAGCTGGCATCGAAATGCGACGGCAGCAGCCCGGCATCGGTGCCGAAGTGATCGTCCGGAGCCGCGACCGGCGCGATGCCGCCGTAACCGCCGTGTGCGGGCGGCATGCGATCGATGGTCAGATCCGGGAAGGTGAGGGTCGGGCTGGGCACGTCCGGCTGCGGATCATCGACCTGCGACCAGCCCACATTGCGGCTGTCGTGATCGATCGCCGGGGTGGCGCCCCCGCGGGTGCCGGCCGAGGCGATCAGAGCTCCGCCGGTGACATACGCGCCCGCCCTCGCCACGCGCGCGACCCCGTCGGCAATCCGATACGCGGCGTCACCCGCATCATCGCCGCCGACACCCGGTGCGTCGTGGAAGGGCAGGTCACGCGTCATACAAGCTCCACTCTCAAGGATCGGCGGTCCGCCAGTGGCGGACCGCCGTTCTCAACTCGTTTCACACCCTATTTCCGGATACCCGGTCTGTCACATCCACCAGGTAGAAGCTGGTGTGCCAGTGGTGCGACACATAGCTTGTCATCCGACATATCGGGACGGAAGCCCCAGATTTTGTGTGAATCGAGCTGGACTCCTGATTTCGTGCGGGCCGGGTAACTCGTCGGGTACGTCCAAAATGGAGTTGGCACACGACCGCCGGCACGCGTGCACCGCCATTCCACGGCTCTCAGCTGTGCGCTGAAGGTTCGGGGAGGCGGGGGAGCTTTACTTCTTGGTCTTGCTGTCCGACGGCGTATCGGTGGACAGTGCCGCCACGAAGGCTTCCTGCGGGACCTCGACGCGGCCGATGGTCTTCATCCGCTTCTTGCCCTCCTTCTGCTTCTCCAGCAGTTTGCGCTTACGGCTGATGTCACCGCCGTAGCACTTGGCGAGCACGTCCTTGCGGATGGCGCGAATGTTCTCGCGGGAGATGACCTTCGAGCCGATGGCCGCCTGGATCGGCACCTCGAACTGCTGACGCGGAATGAGCTCGCGCAGCTTGCTGGTCATCTTGTGGCCGTACGCCTGGGCCGAATCCTTGTGCATGATGGCCGAGAATGCGTCCACCGCCTCACCCTGCAGCAGGATGTCGACCTTGACCAGAGCGGCCGCCTGCTCGCCGACCTCCTCGTAATCGAGCGAGGCGTAACCGCGGGTGCGCGACTTCAGCGAATCGAAGAAGTCGAAGATGATCTCCGCCATCGGCAGCGTGTACCGCATCTCGACACGGGTCTCGGACAGGTAGTCCATACCGAGCAGCTCGCCGCGACGGTTCTGGCACAGCTCCATGATGGTGCCGATGAATTCGCTGGGCGCGATCACCGTGCACTTGGTGATGGGCTCGTAGATCTCGCGGACCTTGCCCTCGGGCCAGTACGAGGGGTTGGTGACGACCTGTTCGGAACCGTCCTCCAGCACCACGCGGTAGATCACATTGGGCGCGGTGGAGATCAGATCCAGATTGAACTCGCGCTCGAGCCGCTCGCGGGTGATCTCCATATGCAACAGTCCGAGGAAGCCGCAGCGGAAGCCGAAGCCAAGGGCCACAGACGTTTCCGGCTCATAGGTGAGCGCGGCATCGTTGAGCTGCAATTTGTCCAGGGCATCGCGCAGATCCGGGTAATCGGAGCCGTCGACCGGGTACAGACCGGAGTAGACCATCGGCCGCGGTTCGCGGTAACCGGTCAGCGGCTCGGTCGCGCCGTCGCGCATGGTCGTGACGGTGTCGCCGACCTTCGACTGCCGCACATCCTTCACACCGGTGATCAGGTAGCCGACCTCGCCGACGCCCAGGCCCACGGTGGGCTTGGGCTCGGGCGAGACGATGCCGATCTCCAGCAGCTCGTGGGTGGCGCCGGTGGACATCATCTTGATCTTCTGACGCGGGGTCAGCCTGCCGTCGACCACACGCACATACGTGATGACGCCGCGGTAGGTGTCGTAGACCGAGTCGAAAATCAGTGCGCGAGCGGGTGCGTCGTCCTTGCCGACCGGCGCCGGAATCTCGGCGATGACCTTGTTCAGCAGCTCGGCAACGCCGACGCCGGTCTTGCCGGAGACGCGCAGCACGTCGTCGGGCTCACAGCCGACGATGTGCGCGATCTCGGCGGCATAGCGGTCCGGATCCGCGGCGGGCAGGTCGATCTTGTTCAGCACCGGGATGACCGTGAGGTCCTTGTCCATGGCCAGATACAGGTTGGCGAGCGTCTGCGCCTCGATCCCCTGTGCGGCATCGACCAGCAGAATCGCGCCCTCACAGGCCTCGAGCGCACGCGACACCTCGTAGGTGAAGTCCACGTGACCGGGCGTGTCGATGAGGTGCAGGACGAATTCCTCACCATCGACCACCCACGGCAGGCGCACGTTCTGGGCCTTGATGGTGATACCGCGTTCACGCTCGATATCCATGCGGTCCAGATACTGGGCGCGCATCTGCCGCGGGTCGACCACCCCGGTGAGCTGCAGCATGCGATCGGCCAGGGTCGATTTCCCGTGGTCGATGTGCGCGATGATGCAGAAGTTCCTGATCCGGGACGGATCGGTGAACGTCGTATCGGCGAAACTGCTAATCGGAGTCACTCCTCGGCATGGCGAAACAGCGGCATGTCAACCCCGAAGTCTACGGTGCGCGCCGGACCGCTCTCGCCAGTGGAGCACCCGGACGGCGAACCGCCGCTCAGCACAGGCGAATCCGGCCCGGATGAGAAACCGGACATCCGCCACTAGGCTGCCGAGATGGCCGGCAGGTGGAACGCTCTGGGGAAGCAGTTGGGGATCGTGGCAAAAGAGCAGGGCACGCATATCGTCAAGCAGCAGGCGCCCAAATTGTTCGGGCGGATGCAGAACTCCTCGATGTGGGGCCGGGCCCTGCGCGCGGTGGCCGCGCGGCCCGCACCACCGGTCTCGGTCCGGCCGACCTCCTCGGCCGGGGTGCCGTCGGGGGAACGCGCCCGCATGATCGTCTACAGCCCGCAATTGGACGGTCGTGCCGATCCGGGCGAAATCGTCTGGACCTGGGTGCCGTACGAGGAGGACCCCAGCAATGGCAAGGACCGGCCGGTGCTGGTCGTCGGCCGCGAGCGCGGGACGCTGCTGGGGCTGATGCTCTCCTCCAACGAAGACCATGAGCACCACCACAATTGGGTCGGCATCGGCCCCGGCGCCTGGGATCACGAGGGCCGGCCGAGCTGGGTGCGCCTGGATCGGGTGCTCGATGTCCCCGAGGACGGCATCCGCCGCGAGGGCGCCATCGTTCCCCGCAAGATCTTCGACCGGGTCGCGCACCGGCTGTGCGCCGAATACCACTGGCACTGAAATACCACCGGCGCCGAACAGAGCGAGTGCCCCGCTCCATGGGAACGGGGCACTCGAATCACGAAAGAGCCGTCAGCTCACCAGGTTGCGAGAGCGACCGAAGATGCCGCTGTAGACGAGGGCGCCGAGTACACCGCCGACCAGCGGGAAGACCAGGAAGACCCACACCTGCGCGAGCGCACCGTCCTGATAGAAGGCGACACCGAGGCTGCGCGCCGGGTTCACGGAGGTGTTGTCGATCGGGATCGAGATCAGGTGGATGACGGCCAGCGTGAAGCCGATCGACAGACCCGCCAGCGGCACATCCGAGAGCTGATCGGTGGAGGCCAGCACCACGAACACCAGCAGGCCGGTGAGGATGATCTCCACGGTGATGGTCGCGGCCAGGCCGTAGCCATTGGTGACGATGCCGCCGAGCTCCACCTTCGAGGGACTGTGCGCGCCCCAGCCGTTGGCGCCGAGGCCATTGGTGGCGCGGTCGTAGGACGGCAGATTCTTGGCGATCGCGTAGATCACCGCACCGCCGATCAGACCGCCGATCACCTGCGCCACCCAGTAGGCCGCGGCGACGCCCGCCGTGACCCGGCCCAGCAGCAGCTGGCCGACGGTGACCGCCGGATTCACATGGCAGCCGGAGATCGGGCCGATGGCGTACACCAGGAACAGCAGGGTCAAACCGAAGGCCAGCGCGACTCCGAGCGCACCCACCCGGTCACCCGCGATGACCGCGGTGCCGACACCACCGAGTACCAGCACGAAGGTGCCGAACGTTTCGGCGAGCAGCTTGCGCGCCAGCGATACCTCGTGTAACTCGGTTAGATCCTCGACGACTTCCTGAGCTGTGGGAGACATCAGCCACCTTCCGGGATCGTCCCCGCCTACCGCGGAGAGCATCTGTGTCCTGCCGACTTACGGTCATGCGAGCCTGGTGATCTCCACTACGACTTCGAGATCGGTCGAGCCACTCCCGCTGAAGATACCTTTCAGAGGCGGCACATCCGCGTAATCACGCCCGACGCCAACTGAAACGTGTTGCTCCGTGACGGGGATATTGTTGGTCGGGTCGTAACCCCACCACTGCCCCGTCCAGGCCTCCACCCAGGCGTGCATCTGCCCGGCGACGGTATTGCCCACTTCGGCAGCGGGATCGGGGTGGAAATAGCCGGAGACGTATCGGCTGGGAATCCCCATGGTCCGCAACAGCAGCAGGGTCAGGTGCGCGTAGTCCTGGCATACGCCTTGTCTTTCCGCGAAAGCCTGTACGGCCGAGGTGTGCACGGAGGTGCTGCCGGCCAGATAAGTCATTTCCTGATGAACCCATTCCGCCGCGCGCACAACGGCTTTGGCGGGCGGAACGCCGCGCGAGAGCTGCCGCGCGATCGGGGACAGCCGGCGCTCGCGCGGGACATACTCGGTGGGCGAGAGCAATTCGTCGAATCGGTCGACTATGTCGTCGCCGCGCAGCTCCTCCCAGGACAGCTCCTCGGCGGGGCCCGCGAACGGCTCGGTCTCCACCACCGACGCGCTGGTGATCTCCAATTCGCTGTGCGGAGCGTGCAGATCGAAGGCGCTCACCGCGGTGCCCCAGTAGTCGACGTAACGGAAGGAGCGCGTCGAGGGCACGGTCTCCACCCGGTTCAGGATCACGTTCTGCCGGCTGTCCGCGCGCGGGGTGAGCCGCGCCTCGTTGAACGAGCGGGAGACCGGCGCGTCGTACACATAACCGGTGGTGTGCACCACCCGCATCCGCCAGCTCATATCGTCTCCTCCACCAGGACGCCGTTACGGCCGTGCAGACCGGTCCAGGCCACCCAGGTTTCGGCGTGGAAGTACTGCAGCGCCACTGCTTCCCCGACCTCCCGGCAGGTCTCCTGCAACCACAGCAGCCGCGCCGGTAGATCCTCGAGCAGTACCGTGGCCGGCAGGAACTCCAGTTCGCTGCGGGCCCGGCCGAGTAGTCGATGAGCTTCCTGCCGGGCCGCGAATCGGCTGTTGGGGCGCTGATCCAGTTCCTGCAGACAGGTTTCCGCGACCCGCAGGGAATGGAACACCGAACGCGGGAAAAGCCGGTCCAGCAGAATGAATTCGGCGATCTGATTGGCATCGAGCACACCGCGCTGGGTGCGCAGATACGGATCGTGCGCACCGGCGGACCGCAGCACGGTCACCCAGGCCGGGGAGGAGGTGCGGTCTCCGGCGCGCGAAAGCAGCAGGCGCACAGTCATATCGACGCGCTCGATGGAACGGCCCAGGAGCAGGAAGCGGTAGCCGTCGTCGCGGCTCAGCGTCGAATCGGAGAGTCCGGCGAACATGGCCGCGCGGTCGGTGATGTAGTGGCAGAACTCGTGCGGGCCGAGCGCCCGCGCGGCTCGTTCGGCCGCGGCCAGGCCGTTATAGGTGGAATTGAGACATTCCCACATTTCGGTCGAGGCGACTTCCCTTGCGCCCCGGGCATTCTCGCGGGCCCGGCTGACGGAATCGACAATGGAGCCGTCATGCTCCCGGCCGAAGGCGACCAGCTCGGTCACCGACCACACATCGAGTTCCTCTTCGGGAGATTCGATGCCGAGTACCCGCAACAGCACCCGGGATGTTCGATCCGGGTCGACCGTCGCCTCCTCGAGCAATTGATGCACCGCCACATCCAGGATGCGCGCCGTGTACTCGGCGCGTTCGACGTAACGACCGATCCAGAAAAGAGATTCGGCATTGCGCGCCAGCATAATTCGACCGCCTAACGTATTACTTCACCTGCTCAGCAGCGCCGTTGCTATTGCTGTTGTTGACTTGCCCGAGTGGGCGAGGGTTCTCGCGACTGCTCACGATCACGCGAGATGTGCTGTTCGCTCACCAGCTGGGTGCCGGCCAGTTCGCGCTCTTCCACAGAGGTTCTCGGGGCCAGGACCCAGGTGTCCTTACTGCCGCCGCCCTGGCTGGAATTCACCACCAGGGAACCGTCGGGCAGCGCGACACGGGTCAAACCGCCCGGCAATACCCAGATATCGTCACCGTCATTGACCGCGAAGGGGCGCAGATCCACATGCCGGGGCGCCAGTCGGCCACCGATTTTGCTTGGCACCGTGGACAATTGGACCACCGGCTGGGCGATCCAGCCGCGCGGATCGGCGCGCACCTTGCGGCGCACAGCATCCAATTCCTTCTGACTGGCGTCGGGGCCGATGACAATGCCGTACCCGCCGGAGCCCTCCACCGGTTTCACCACCAGTTCGGCGACCCGGTCGAGCACCTCGTCGCGCTCGTCCGGTTCCCAGCAGCGATATGAATCCACATTGGGCAGAATCGGTTTCTCGCCCAGGTAGTACTCGATGAACGCGGGCACATAGGTGTAGACGAGCTTGTCGTCGCCGACGCCGTTGCCGACCGCATTGGCCAGCACCACCGTGCCCGCGCGCGCCGCATTCAGCACGCCCGCGACGCCCAGCATCGAATCCGGCCGGAACTGCATGGGATCGAGGAAGGTGTCGTCGATGCGGCGGTAGATGACATCGACCTGCCGCTCCCCCGCCGTGGTGCGCATATAGACGGTGCTGTCACGGCAGAACAGGTCTCGGCCCTCGACCAATTCCACGCCCATCTGGCGGGCCAGCAGCGAATGTTCGAAGTAGGCGGAGTTGTAGACGCCGGGGGTGAGCACCACCACGGTCGGATCGGCCTCATTGGGCGCGGCGGCCGCGCGCAGGGCGCGCAGCAGATGGCTGGGATAGTCGCCGACGGCCCGCACCCGGTGGGACGCGAACAGATCGGGGAACACCCGCGCCATGGTGCGGCGGTTCTCCATCACATACGACACCCCGGACGGGGAACGCAGATTGTCTTCCAGCACACGGAAATCGCCGTGCTCATCGCGGACCACATCGATGCCGGCGACGTGAATGCGCACACCGTTGGGCGGCACCAGGCCGGTGGCCTCGCGGTGGAAATGCGCGCACGAGGTGACGAGCCGCTTGGGGATGACCTGATCGCGCAGGATGGTCTGCTCGCCGTATACATCGGCCAGAAACGCCTCGAGCGCCCGCACGCGCTGTTTGATGCCGCGCTCGAGTTTGGTCCATTCGGTGGCGGCTATTACCCGAGGTACCAGATCGAGCGGGAACGGCCGCTCCTGACCGGACAGCGAGAAGGTGATGCCCTGGTCCACGAAGGCACGGGCCAGCGCCTCGGCCCTGGCCGCCAGATCGGATGCGTCGATGGTGGCCAGGGCGGCATAGATGCCCTTGTAGGGAGCGCGCGCCCGTCCCGTGGGATCGAACATTTCGTCATAAGCCTGGGCGTAGCGGCCGGGCCGGTATCCCGCGAAGACACCCACCGCCGCATCGTCGGTCTCGACACGGCCGTTCGAATGGTGAGCGGCCGCGGCCGATCGTGCGGCTGCAGCGGGGGTCATGCCAAAATGGTCCATCACGCAGGAGCAACACGCAGTTGGACCGGGGTAAATTTCTCGCATC
Source organism: Nocardia sp. NPDC006630 (assembly GCF_040611495.1). Taxonomy (NCBI): domain Bacteria; kingdom Bacillati; phylum Actinomycetota; class Actinomycetes; order Mycobacteriales; family Nocardiaceae; genus Nocardia; species Nocardia sp. NPDC006630. The sequence goes on along the minus strand of NZ_JBEXOK010000004.1, from coordinate 511,112 downwards.
AGCCCCATTGCGAACGGGGTCGATTTCATGCCCGAGTCGTTGCCTGGTAACCTCGTTCGTCGGTGCTGCGCTACGACTGCGTAGTGCGCCCGGAGACTTTGCTTCCCGCATAAACCACCAAACGAAGGAACACGAGGAAACACGCGTGGCCAACATCAAGTCCCAGATGAAGCGGATCCGCACCAACGAGGATGCGCGTCTGCGTAACCAGTCGGTCAAGTCCGCGCTGCGTACCTCGATCCGCAAGTTCCGCGAGGCCGCTGCTGCGGGCGAGAAGGACAAGGCGATCGAGCTGCTGCAGTCCGCGAGCAAGAGCCTCGACAAGGCTGCCTCGAAGGGCGTCATCCACGCCAACCAGGCCGCCAACAAGAAGTCGGCGCTGTCGCTGGCCGTCAACAAGCTCGGCTGATTTCCTTCTACAAGGTCAGCTGACAACCCCGGTATACATATCGGGCAAATATCGCTTCGAACAGCCGCCGTGGCTTTGACGACCACGGCGGTTTTTGTTGTAGGTGTGACATTTGCTCTGGGAACTTGCTGAGTCGGGCGGTTCCCGGGAGGATGGCTGCGACTGTCGGGGGGCATTCGATACCACCTGCGTTGGGAGTTCTCTTGTCATCGGTACGCCGCTTGAAATCGTCTTGGAACCGTGGTGCTGTGGCCGCCGGAGCGGTCGCGGTCGCGCTGACGACCGGGCTCGGGGTTGCCGCTGTCGGTATGAGCGGTACGGCCGCCGCGCGGCCGATCGGGCCGTTCGATGTGGGCGGGGCGATCGAGGTCGAGTACGACCAGGCCGGGGGGCCGGGCATGTTCGGCGATCCGACGAGTCCGGAGAGCGATGCCGCGGCCGGCGGTAAGAAGCAGGACTTCACCAACAGCATCTCCATCTACTGGACACCGGCGACCGATGCGCATTCGATCGGCGGCGCGATCCGCGACAAGTGGCGCGCGCTGGGCTCCGAGTCCGGGGTGCTGAAGTACCCGACCGTCGATGAGGGCGCGACCGGTAAGCCCGGCCGTTTCCAGCACTTCCAGGGCGGGTCGATCTACTGGTCGATCGGGTCCGGCACCCACATGATCAACGGCACCATTCGCGACAAGTACGCGGCCGTCGGCTGGGAGAACAGCCCGCTGGGCTTCCCCATCTCCGATGAGGCCAATACCAATAAGGGCGATGCCCGCTACATGATGTTCGAGGGCGGCGCCATCTACTCCTCGCAGAAGGCCGGCACGCACATCACCTGGGGCGCCATTCGCGACGAGTGGGTCCGCAACGGCGCCGAGAACGGGCGCTACGGCTACCCGACCGGCGACGAATACGACTACAAGGGCGGCAAGGCCCAGGACTTCAGCGGCGGCAAAATCACCTGGTCGCCGGACAGCTAGGCGGATTCGCGGAGGTCGAGAATGCGGGCCAGCGCGTGTTCGAGGGCGTAGTTGGTATCGGCTGCACCACCTTTGACGTCGGCGTTCAGGCCCGCGACGATCTGCAGGGCCGCACCGATGGTGACGCCGGTCCAGCCGCGGGCCTGAGCTTGCGCCTTCTTGACCTTCCACGGCGCCATGCCGAGATCGCCCGCGAGTTTGAACGGATCACCGCGGCCCGCGGAGCCGACGCGGGCGATGGTGTGCACGGAATCGGCCAGGGCATCCGCCAGTAGGACCGCGGGGACACCGCGGTCGGTGGCCCAGCGCAATGCCTCCATGGCGGCCGGACGATCGCCGGAGACGGCGAGGTCGGCCACGTCGAAACCGGTCACCTCGGCCTTGCCCGAGTAGTAGCGGTGCACGGCGGCCACATCGATCTTGCCGCCGGTGTCGGCGGCCAATTGGGAAGTGGCCGCGGCCAATTCGCGCAGTTCGGAACCGACCGATTCGATGATCGCCTGGACGACATCGGATGAGACGCGCACATTCGCGGCGCGGAATTCATTGCGCACGAACTCGACTCGCTCGCCCGCCTTGGTCAGCTTGGCGGCCTGATGCACCACCGCGCCCAGTTTCTGCAGTGCGGGAACCATGGCCTTGGCGCGACCGCCACCGGTGTGTACCACCACCAGCACCGCACCCTCCGGGGGTGAGGCGGCGGCGTCCAGGACCACCGCCACCGCATCCTTACCGGCCTCGGCCGCCGACTCCAGCACGATCACCCGCTCCTCGGCGAACAGCGACGGGCTCAGCAGCTCAGCGAGTTCCGGGGTGCTGGCATCGCCGGCCCGCAACCGATCCACCGGCATGGAATCCGGATTCTCGGAAGCGGCCCGCGCCTGCGCGGCAATCGTCGATACCGCCCGCTCGATCAGCAGTTCCTCATCGCCGAGCACAAGATGCAGTGGTGCGGGTCGTTGGCTCACGCCCCGATCCTACGAGCCCGCCCCGACAACTCCCGCACCCGTCACACCACCGCGCTCCGAGTCCCATCCCAATCCTGCCGAACCACCACCCGACTGGGCCAAGTCACCACCCGACTGGGCCAAGCCACCGCCCACCCCCAACTCTGGACCCAGCGCCCCCAATCGGACGAGGCGCCCCGCCAAGACCGAGTCACCGCCCGACGCAACCAGAGCGCCCCCGCCCGACCGAGTCACCGCCGGATGGGACCAGGGTGCCCCAGCCGGACCGAGTCACCGCTCAGCCGGACCCGATCGTGTCCGGCCCGCCGAGTCGGACTCGATCGCCGGGCCGGACTCGACTGCGGGACCGGACTCGATGGTCGTGCCGTGCGAGCGCGGGCGTAGTGCCGTGATCAGGAGGGCGCACAGCACTGCGGTGATGAGGCCGGAGCGGATTCCGGTGGGTAGAGCGACCGAGGCGCCGAGTGCGGCTGCCCGATCTGCGACGGTGAGCAGCCACCACAGTGGCGGTGATGTGCAGTGCAGGACGAACGCGGCCGGCGGTGCCCAGAGGCAGGCCAGTAGCGCTCCCAGCGCGCCGAGCACGGTGATCGGCGCTATGACCGGTTCCACCAGCACATTCACCCCTATGGCGACCAGGCTGAGGTGCCCGGTCATGGCGATGACGACCGGCGTGGTGACCACGAATGCCGCCGCCGCGACGGCGAGACCGTCCGCTGGAATGCGCCACCACCCGTGTGCCCGAAGCCAATCCGACCACCCGGGCGCGAGCACGATCAGCCCGGCGGTGGCCAGGACCGACAGTGCGAATCCGACATCCACCGCCAGCGCGGGCGACCATGCGAGCAATCCGATGATCGCCGTGCAGAGTGCGGGCAGCGCCTGTTTCCGGCGGCCCGTACACAGGGCGAGCAGCGCCACCGCACCCATGACCGCCGCCCGCAGCACGCTCGGCGAAGGCCGCGCCAGAATCACGAACATCACCAGCGCAAGTCCCGCCACCACCGCGCCCACACGCGGATCGACGGTCAGCGCCCGCATCGAAACCAGCACCGCCCCAAGGAGAATCGTGATATTCGCACCGCTGACAGCCGTCAGATGCGCCAGATCGGTTTCCTCGAAGTTCTCCCGCACCCGTTCGGTCAGCCGCGACGTATCACCGATGACCAGACCCGGCAGCAGTCCCGCCGCATCATCGGGCAGCGCCCGCTGAGCCGCATCGGCAAAGTGACCGCGCACCCGCCCCGCCATCCGCTGCCACCACGGCGGCTCCCCCACCGATACCGGCGGCCCGTCCGCCCGCAATACCGCCACCGTCAAATCCGAACGCCACGGCGGACTCACCTTCGCCCGAAATTCCACCTCCTGCCCCGGCAACAACCCCCGCCACCCCGCCTCCGGCGCCATCACCACCACCGCTCCCCCGGCCCGAACCACGTCCCCGCCTTCCCGAAACTCCACCAACTCGGCCCGCACCATAACCTTCTTTCCACCGAACCGCTTCTCCGCCAGCGCCTTCGGATCATCCGAGGCCACCGCTCGCACCCACACCCGCCGCCCGCTCGCCACCTCATGCAGCGGATGCCCCGCCACCAGGTACTCCTGCCAGGCCCCCGCCGCCGCGAACCCCGCCCCGACAACCACCGCCGCCAGCACCACCCACACTCCCCGCGCACTCCGCCCACCCGCGGCCCGCCGAATCACCAACCCCCACAACCCAACCGCCACCACCCCACACCCCACCGCCAACACCACCCCCACCCGCCACCCCACAATCACCGCAACAATCGTTGCCCCCCAACAACACACCGTCGAAGGCACCAACCGCGCATCCAACTCTTCGGGCACCTCCACCGGCCCCCGATCCTCCCCCGGCCTCCGATCCTCAGGCGGCCTCCGATCCTCAGGCGATCTCCGTGAGCGAGTCGGCTGGGCGGTCATATGGTCACCGCGGTGCGGAGGCGGGCGAGGCGGGAGGGGCCTATGCCTTCTATTTCGGCGAGTTGGTCGACCGAGGTGAAGCGGCCGTGGGTGGTGCGCCAGGTGAGGATGGCGCGGGCGGTGACGGGGCCTACGCCGGGGAGGGTGTCGAGCTGGGTTTCGGTGGCGGTATTGAGGTTTACCTTCGGGGCGGGACCGGAGGGGCGGGGTGAACCTGAGGCGGTCACGGTGGCGAGAGCGGGTCCGGCAGCATTGACGACGGTGCTGCCGACCTGCTGCTGGCCCGGGCGGGGGCCGTTGCGGCCGATGATGAGTTGGTCGCCGTCGCAGAGGTGCTGGGCGAGGTTGAGGCCGGACAGGTCGGCTTCGGGGCGCGGTGCGGCCGCTCGAATCGCATCGGCGATGCGGGCTCCGGAAGGGAAGCGGCGCAGACCGCCGTGTTCGACCAGACCCACAACGCTGACAACAAGTTCGCCGGACGATGCCGGATGTCCGTTGATATCGGTCGGCGCAACGCCGGCAGGTCCCCGGTCACCGGCGGATGCCTCCGGAATCGGTGCCCCTCCAGGCAAACTCGGTCGGCCGGTCGGCGCGACGCCAGCGGGCACAGCACTATTGGGCGCAGCACTGCCGGGCGCAGCGTTACCAGGCGCAGCACTGCCAGGCGCAGCGCTACTGGGCACAGCGCTTTTCGACGCGGCCCCCGGTGCCGGATTTGCCGCACCTTCTCCCGACCCTGACTCCGGCTCTGCCCCCGCGCTCTCCCCGGCCACCGCAATCGGCGGAACCGCCTGTGTCACAGGCCTTTCTTGATACGACATCAGGGCCGTCAGCACGACAACGAGCGCCGCAACGGCCGCGAGGATCAGCACTCCGCGCGGGCCCGGATCCCATCTGGTACCCCGGAAGCGTTCCGGCACCAATCGCTCGTGCCACAGTGAGACGCTGCCGCATGGCTCCGACAACCAAGCGGGCGTGGACGATTCGCGCGGCGGTTCCGGCTCGGTGTCGGCGGCATCGTGCTCGAACCCGTCCGCGCGACAACCTGCCGAGGCAGGCGCCGAGCTCGGCGGATCGAGCGATTCCGCGTCCCAGCGCGGCGGATGCGCCGCATCCGGGCTGAATTCCGGGCCGGCGCCGGACGGTTCGGACAGGCCGCCGAGACGGCGGCGGACCTCGGTACGTTCGTCGGTTCGTGGCATGGGGCCCACGGTATGACCGGAGCGAGTTCGGCCGACGACGCCGACCTGGGCTTTCGCCGAGCCTGTGGATAACGAAAGTGGTTGTGAACAACCAGATTCCGCCCGGGCGCTCCGCACCGGCAGATCGCGCTGACCTGCACCGTCAGCTGATCAGCCGCAGCCGCCGGGAACAACCAGCGCCCCGACAGCGCCCATCCCGAGATGCACGCCGAGAGTCGGACCGAATTCGGCGACGATGAGCTCGCGAATACCCGGAATGAGATCGCGGAGCTGCGCCGCGACGGTATTGGCCGACTCCTCGGCGCCGAGGTGCTGAACCGCGACCGCGGCGCCGTCCTCACCCGCCGCATCCACCGCTGCGGCAATAAGTTTGGCGAACGCCTTGGACCGAGTCCGCGCCTTCTCCCGCAACTCCAGCCGGCCTTCGACAATCTGCAGAATCGGCTTGGTGACCAGCTCGGTACCGAAAAATGCCGCAGCCGAACTCAGCCGACCGCCCCGCCGCAGCTGTTCGGTCCGATTGACCACGATGAACGCGCGACCACGAGCGGCAGCGGCCACCGCCGCGTCGTACACCACATCCAGAACCGCACCGCCACGCGCGCGGCGTGCGGCGGCCAGCACCGGCAGCCCGGTACCCAGCCCCGCGCTGAGCGAATCCACCAGGCGCACCCGGTCCCCCGCGTCCATATCGCGAATCGCCTGCCGGCCCGCCTCCCACGTACCCGAGAGCTGCCGCGAAATATGCACGGCGACAACACCATCGCCCTCGCTCAGCTCCCAGGCCCGCTCGTACACGGCCTTCAGATCACCGGGCGAGGCGCCCGAGGTGGTGACCGTGGAGGAACCGTAGTCGATATCGCAATCGTCGATGCCCTCCCGGATTTCCCGGTCGTCCACGAGTACGTGCAGCGGTACCGCGAGCACACCCAGTTCGGCGACGAGATCGGCGGGCAGACTGGCCGACGAGTCGGTGACAACCACCACGGTCATCGGCCGGCAGACCCCTCGCGCACAACGCCTTTCATACAGTCCGGACCTCGCGGGCGGAAACCTCGGAGAGCACCTTGACCATGGCGCGGGCGACGGCGCTGTGGCCCTCCCAGCCCCAGTGGATGCCGTCCGGGTTGGATTCACCGTTGAAGACGTTGTCGTACACGGCTTCACCGAGATCCACCAGCGGGATCGACTTCTCGTCGGCCCAGGCCTGCACGGCCCGCACCATGGGATCGCGCCCACTGTGGTGACGCGCGTACGCATCACACTGGTGCACGGACGGCAGCACCGCGATCATCGGCAGCTCGGGTCGCAACCCCGCCAGCGCATTTCGCGACTGCTCGAGGTAGTCGACGCTGACCGCCGGCGGCAGCGCCACCGGCCAGCCCAGCGGAGAAAGCTTGGGCTGCACCCAGTTGTAGACGTTGCGCACCTGCCGCCGCACGGAAGACGGTCGTACATAACGGATCAGCTCGCGCAGCGCGGTCGGCAGCGGCGAGGGCAGCGAATCCATACCGGCCGTCGCGAATACGACGGCTCCGGCGCGCGGCACGGTCGCCCAGACCCGCGGATCGCCGATGAGCGCCCAGTAGGCATCCCGGCAGGTCCAGCCGATGCGCGCGACCAGCTCCACCTCCCAGCCGAGTTCGGCCGCAACAAGATTCGGCCAGATGCGGGGATGGTCCGCGGCCAGTCCGCCCTTGGGCCCGAAGTAGGACAGTGAGTCGGCGATGACCAGCAACACCGGCCGCTGAGCCGGTTCGGCCTCGACCGGCTCGCTGCTTTCCGCAGCCGCGGGTGCGCCGAAAAGCGTGTCCGGCACCGCCCGGACCTTCGTCCCCTCGGAGACCTGCCGCAGCAGTTCGTCGGAGACTTGCCGTTCGGGATTATCAGAGGACATCAGGAGCTACCTTCGCCAGTGCGTTCCACACATCCAGGCGCCAGCCGGGCCGATCGATGCTCGGACCGTGGCTGGTGAGCTGCACCCAGCTGGTGTTGGCTAGCCCGCCCAGGGCCGGCCAGTTCACCGGCGGGAGTTCGAGCAGCGCCGCGGTCAGCGCTGCGATCAACCCGCCGTGCGCAACCAGGATGATGGTACGGCCGGGCCAGTCGGTGCGCTCGGTGAGCAATTCCTGCACCAGGGGCAGCGCGCGAGCGCCGACCTGCAGTTTGGATTCGCCGCCGGGCGGGGTGAAGGTGGCGTCGAGCCGCCATTCCTTGCGAGCGCCCGGGGAGATGGCGTCGACCTCGTGGTGGGTCAGACCCTCCCACTGGCCGAGGTCGGTTTCGCGCAGCCGGGTGTCGGTGACAACCGGGAGACCCGCGTGTTCGCCGACGCAGAGCGCGGTGTCGTGAGCCCGCCGCAGATCCGAGGCGACAATGGCGATGACATCGCTGGTCGCCATCTCGGGTGCGCAATCCTTGGCCTGGCGCCGGCCGACTTCACTGAGTTCGGTGTCGATCTGGCCCTGCATGCGGTCGGTGGCATTCCATTCGGTTTGCCCGTGGCGCAACAGGATCAACCGGCGGACGCCGGCAAGCTTGCTCACTACTCGGCCCCGGCCTCGTCGTCTCCGGCCTCGAGAGCATCGGTGTCGGTCGCCTGAGCCTTGGCGCGCTGATCGTCGAGTCCTTCGACGGGCACCTGCGGGCAGTCCTTCCACAGGCGATCGAGGCCGTAGAAATCCCGCTCGTCATTGTGCTGGATGTGGATGACGATGTCGGTGTAGTCGAGCAGCGCCCAGCGGCCCTCGCGCGTGCCCTCGCGACGCACCGGCTTGTGCCCGGCTTCGCGGAGCCGGTCCTCGATATTGTCAACGATCGCGTTGACCTGGCGCTCGTTCGGCGCGGAGGCGATCACGAAGCAATCGGTGATCACCAACTGCTCCGAAACGTCCAGAATCACTACGTCCGTTGCCAGCTTCTCGTCGGCCGCCAATGCGGCCACCGTAGCCATCTTCACGGCTTCGACGGTTGCGCTCACCCTGCTACCTTCCCGTTGCTTTCCGGCACGTAGAGGTGCCGCTTGGATATGTATTGCACGACCCCGTCGGGGACGAGGTACCAGACCGGCCGGCCTTCGCTCGCCCGCCGCCGGCATTCACTGGAGGAGATCGCCAGTGCGGGGATCTCGATCATGGTGATGGCGTCAGCGGGGAAGTCGCTGAGGTGTTCGGCCAGGTGGTCGATGTTCAATTCATACCCAGGCCGGGTCACTCCCACGAATTTCGCCAGCTCGAACAGTTCCGCCCAATCCTGCCAGGTGAGGATGCTGGCGAGCGCGTCGGCACCGGTGATGAAGTACAGATCCGCGTCCGCGTATAGTTCTCGCAGCTCACGCAGGGTATCGACGGTGTAGGTCTTCTTCCCGCGCTCGATATCGGCGCGGCTCACGGAGAAGCTCGGATTCGACGCGGTCGCGATGACCGTCATCAGATAGCGGTCCTCGGCGGGGCTCACGTACCGGTCGGCCTTCTGCCACGGCTGGCCCGTCGGAACGAACAGGACCTCGTCCAACTCGAACCGATCGGCAACCTCACTGGCCGCGACCAGGTGTCCATGGTGGATGGGGTCGAAGGTGCCGCCCATCACCCCCAACTTGCGGCGCCCTGTCGTATGCACAAAAAACGAGCTTACCGGGGGCGAATCCCAGTGTTACGCGGCGGCGGTCCACTTCGGCGCCACCGCGCCCGAAACCCCTGCCACGACAACGCTGTGCGCCGCCACACCGGCACCCGCGGACGGCGTGTCAGCCCGTGCCACCAGCGTCCCCGCACCCATCATGAGCGCGACGAACGCCAGCGCGATCAACAGATAAGCAATGAACTCTCGCATCATGTCGGCTCCGAAACACCAATGCGCCGAACAACCTCGACGACTCCCTAAGTGTCGAGCCCGAAACCTACGGTTTCCTTAAAGCCCGCTGGTAGTGACCAGCGGATTCACAGCTCAGACCGGTGGGCGCTTGGATTTGGGGAGTTTGTTGCGAATCGCTTCGTAGGAGGCGTCGATCAGTTCGTGCAGTTCGTCCAGGGGAACTTTGCCGCCGATATTCACCCTGTTCCAGCCGAAGCGGCCGATATGGGAGGACGGGGTGACGTCTTCGGGGTAGACCGCTACCAGTTCGTCGGCTTCCTCGCGGGTGCGGCCGAGTTTGAGGCCGATGGATTCGCCGTTGCCGAGGAAGGCGAAGACCTTGTCGCCTACTTTGGCGACTACGTCGCCTTCCCAGGGTTCGTCTTGCCAGGCACCGGGTTTGGCGAGGCAGTAGGCCAGGATGTCTTCGTTGAAGAACTCTGCCATCGGATGCTCCTCAGACGGGGAGTAGGCGGCCTACTACGGCGGTCAGCTGGCGGGCGGAGCGGCATTCGTGCATTTCGATGATTTCGGCGTATTTCTTGGCGGCGGAATCGCCTGTGCCCCACATTTTCTCGGCTTCCGGGTTCAGCCAGTAGGCGTGTTTCGCTACGCTCACCAGCTGTTCGAGGGTGGCCAGGGCGGGGTCGCGGTAGTTGTTGCGGGCGTCGCCGAGGATGAGCAGGGAGGTGCGGCTGGTGATGGCGTCGGGGAATTTCTCGGCGAAACCCTCGAGGGCCGAACCGTAGTCGGAGTGGCCTTCGATGCCTACGACGTCGGCTTCGGTGAAGATGCGGCGCGTTATTTGATCGAGCGGGGTGGTGGGGTCGAACAGCTGCGTGACCTCGTCGGCGCGATCCACGAAGGCGAAGATGCGGACGCGGGAGAACTGTTCGCGCAGCGCGTTCACCAGCACCATGGTGAAGCTGGAGAATCCGGCCACCGAGCCCGAGATATCGCAGAAGAGCACCAGATCGGGACGGCCCGGACGGGGCTTGCGGGTGATCAGATTGATGGGTACGCCACCGGTGGACATGGATTTGCGCAGTGTCTTGCGCAGGTCGATTTCCCCGCGGCGGGAGCGGCGACGGCGAGAAGCCAGGCGCGAGGCCAGAATTCGGGCCAGGCGCTGACTGCTGCGGCGCAGATCGTCGAGTTCGTTCTGCGAGATGCGCAGGAAGTCGGCGTCCTCGGCTTGGCGGGCGACGCCGTAGGTGGCGACACGTTCGCGCCCGATGCGCTCGGCGACCCGGCGCCGGGTTTCGGCCTCGACGGTGCCGCGGAACGATTTGATGCGCTGCCGCGCGGTGCGGCGGGCGACCTCGGTATCGAAATCGGAATTGTCCATACCCGCGGTAAGCCCGGCGATCAGCTTGGCGACGAGAATCTCGGGCTGCAGATCCTTGAGCGCCTGGTATGCGGAGAAGGACTCCCCGCTGGCGCCCTGGTACTGCCCCATCTGCTCGACCATCTGCGCGGCCAGCGCCTGCAGCTGCCGTTCCTGCTCCGGCGAGGGACTCTGAACGAGCAACTCCGCCAGCATCTTCCGCAGTTCGATAATGTCGACCGCGCCGTCCGGCTTGTACGGAATCTCGACTTCCTCGGCCCCGAGACGCTCACCGAGCGCGGCCGGGAACCAGAGATCGAAAAGCCCGTCATAGGTGGCGCGCTGGGTGGTGCGGCGCAGCACCGCGCAGGCCAGTCCCTCGCGCAGCGCCTCCCGATCCATCAGATCGAGCACGGTCATCACCTGTGCGGCATCCACCGTTTCGGACGGCCCCACCGGAATTCCCCTGGCGCGCAAGGCTTCCACGAAACCGACCAGATGCCCGGAGATCCCGTACTCGGCGGCCGGCCCGGGCACAGCGGCGGGTTTGCTCCCGGGTGCGCCCGCGATCACGGCGCGTTTGGCCGCGGACACCAGCCCGCGGGATTTGTTCGATCCACCGCCGGCCATGGCCTCAGGCCAGCTTCAGCTCGGACTGGGCGCGCACGTGGTCGGCCTGATGCTTGAGCACCACTCCGAGCGTGGCGCGCACGGTCTTGTCGTCGAGATCCTTGACGCCCAGGGCGAGCAAAGTCCTTGCCCAGTCGATGGATTCGGCGACCGACGGTAGCTTCTTGAGCTGCATACCGCGCAGCACATGCACGATCCGCACCAGCTGGGCGGCCATGGCGGGCTTGAGCTCGGGCACCCGGCTGGCCAGGATGCGGCGCTCGAGATCCTCGTCCGGGAAGTCGATGTGCAGGTAGAGGCAGCGGCGCTTCAGTGCCTCCGACAGCTCGCGGGTGGCATTGGAGGTCAGCACCACGAACGGCTTGCGGGTGGCGGTGATGGTGCCCAATTCCGGCACGGTGACCGAGAAGTCGCTCAAAACCTCGAGCAGCAGGCCCTCGATCTCGACGTCGGCCTTATCGGTTTCGTCGATGAGCAACACGGTCGGCTCGGTGCGGCGGATGGCGGTCAGCAGCGGCCGCGAGAGCAGGAACTCCTCGGTGAAAACGTCGGCTTTGGTTTCCGCCCAATCGTTTTCGGAGGTGGCCTGAATGCGCAGGATCTGCTTGGCGTGATTCCACTCGTAGAGGGCCCGCGCCTCGTCCACACCCTCGTAGCACTGCAGGCGCACCAGTTCGGCGCCGGCCACCTCGGCCACGGCCTTGGACAGTTCGGTCTTGCCGACACCGGCCGGGCCCTCGATGAGCAGCGGCTTGCCGAGCCGGTCGGCGAGGAAAACCGAAGTGGCGGTGGCCTTGTCGGCCAGGTAGCCGGTTCCGGCGAGGCGCTCGATCACATCGTCGACCGACGAGAAGATCGGCTCCTGGATGGGTGCTGCGGTAGGAGCCACGGGTGCTGCCCTTTCTTCGTATGTTCTAGACAGCCCGGATGTGGCCGTCGCCCCACACAATCCATTTGGTGGAGGTCAGTTCCGGCAGGCCCATGGGGCCGCGGGCGTGCAATTTCTGGGTGGAGATGCCGATCTCCGCGCCGAACCCGAATTGTTCGCCGTCGGTGAAGGCGGTGGAGGCGTTGACCATAACGGCGGCGGCGTCCACCCGGTCGGTGAATTCGCGGGCGGCCTTCAGATCGCCGGTGACAATGGCTTCGGTGTGCCCGGTGCCCCACCGATTGATGTGCTCGATCGCGGCATCCAGATCGGGGACGACCTTGAGCGCGATATCGAGGGACAGGTATTCGTCGGCCCAGTCGGTCTCGGTGGCGGGCACCAGGCCGGGCAGGTCACCGTGAATGGTGACGCCCTTGTCCTCGAGGGCCTTGATCAGCCGCGGCACCGCGGTCTCGGCGACGGCGGCGTCGATGAGCACCGTCTCGGCGGTATTGCACACGCTCGGGCGGCGGGTCTTGGCATTGATCAGAATGGCTTCGGCCATCGCGAGATCGGCGTCCCGGTGCACGAAGATATGGCAGTTGCCGGTACCGGTCTCGATGGTCGGCACCAGCGCGTCGCGCACCACGGCATTGATGAGCCCCGCGCCGCCGCGCGGAATGACCACATCCACCAGCCCGCGCGCCTGGATCAGATGCGTGACGCTGGAACGATCCTCGGCGGGCAGCAGCTGTACGGCGTCCTCCGGAAGCCCCTGCGCCGCAAGCGCTTCCCGCAGGACCGTCACGAGCGCCACATTGGATCGGACCGCCGAGGACGAACCGCGCAGCAGCGCCGCATTACCGGACTTGAGCGTCAGCCCGAAGGCATCGACGGTGACATTCGGGCGCGCCTCGTACACCATGCCGACCACGCCGAGCGGCACCCGCACCTGCCGGATTTCCAGGCCGTTCGGCAGCGTGGAACCACGCACCACATCGCCCACCGGATCCGGCAGACCCGCGACCTGACGCAACCCCGACGCGATCCCGTCGATGCGGGGTTCGGTCAGCCGCAGCCGGTCCAGCTGGGCCTCCGCGGTGCCGCCGGCGCGCGCGATCTCGATGTCCTCGCCATTGGCGGCCAGCAGCCGATCCTTGGCGGCGAGCAGCGCATCGGCCGCGGCGTGCAGCGCGGCGTCCTTCTGTGCGGTCGTGAGCTGGGCGAGCGTGCGCGACGCCACCCGGGCCCGGCGCGCCGCGGCGTGCACCACCTCGCGGACGTTGTCCAGTTCAGTGGTGGTCGAAGCTGTCATGGGTACAGCCTACTTTCCGAGTCGGACCGGCCATTCGGCGAGTTCGGTGACGCTATCGCGCCATTGCATCATCACCCGGAAGGAACAATGCGCGGCAGTGGGGCCCCGGAATCCGCAGGGCTCACCGGATTCGATCGAAGTACCCACCGCCCACCGGCGGGATACGGTGCAGAGATGACCGCGAGCATCAGGCTGTCTTCAGCTGCCGGACGTTGGGTTCTGCTGGCCACCGTCCTCGGATCCGGAATGGCGATGCTGGATGCGACCGTCGTCAATGTGGCGCTGCCCAAGATCGCCGACGAGTTCGGATCGTCGATGGCCGGGCTGCAGTGGACGATCAATGCGTACGCCCTGACCCTCGCGGGGTTGATTCTGCTGGGCGGGGCGCTCGGGGACCGGTTCGGGCGCCGGCGGATGTTCCTGATCGGGGTGGTGTGGTTCGCCATCGCCTCGGCGCTGTGCGGTGCGGCGCAGGATATTTCGATGCTCATCGCGGCTCGGGCCCTGCAAGGGGTCGGCGGCGCATTGCTGACGCCCGGATCGCTGGCGATCATTCAGGCCTCGTTCCTGCCCGGGGATCGCGCGCGAGCAGTCGGCGCGTGGTCGGGTCTGGGCGGCGTGGCCGGAGCCATCGGGCCGTTCGTGGGCGGGTGGCTGGTCGAGTACGCCGGGTGGCGCTGGGTGTTCCTGCTGAATATTCCGTTGGCGGCGGTGGTGGTCGCGGTCACGGCGCGGCATGTGCCCGAGACCCGGGATGCCAACGCGCACGGCAGGTTCGATGTGCTGGGCGCGGCGATGGCGGCGCTGTGCCTGGCCGGAATCACCTATGCGCTCACCATGATGTCGGAGCAGGATTCCAGCCGGGCGCTGGTCGTGGGCAGTGCGATAGTCGGCGTGGTGGCGGGCGTCGTCTTCGTCCTGGTCGAGCGACGGCGGTCGGCCCGGGACGACGGGCCGCAGCCGATGGTGCCGGTGGATGTGTTCGGCTCCAAGCAGTTCACCGCGATCAATGCGGTCACCTTCGTCATGTACGGCGCCATGAGCGTGGTGTTCTTCCTGCTGGTACTCACCCTGCAGGTGGTCGGCGGTTTCAGTCCGATCGCGGCGGGCACCGCCATGCTGCCCGGCACGGTGCTGATGCTCTTCTTCTCGGCCCGCTCCGGCGCGCTGGCCCAGCGGATCGGACCGCGCAAGCCGATCACCCTGGGCGTACTGCTGGCCGCCGCGGGCATGCTGCTCATGACTCGAATCGGGCCGCACTCCTCCTATGTCGGGGTTGTGCTGCCCGCCGCCATCGTTTTCGGCATCGGCCTGACCCTCGCGGTGGCCCCGCTGACCGCAACGGTCCTGGCCACCGCCGACGAACGCCACGCGGGCGTCGCCAGCGGCGTCAACAATGCGGTCGCCCGCGCGGCGGGACTGCTTGCGGTAGCGGCCATCCCGCCCCTGGCCGGCCTCACCGGCGACGCCTACACCAACCCCTCGAAGTTCGAACACGGCTTCCGCATGGCCCTGCTGACCTGCGCCGCCCTCATGATCGCCGCCGCCGTCCTCGCCTTCCTCACCGTTCGCGACGACGCGCTGAGCACCGCCCCGCCGTCGGCAGCCCCACAGTGCAAGGTGCACTGCGCCATCGGCGCCCCACCTCTCGAGCCCGACCACGTGGTGCCGGGAAGCGGCGAAGCGAGAGCACCGAACACACCCGAGTAGGCCCGCTGGTCCTGAACTCGCGGGCGACACACTCGCGGCGGGCGGGGATCGGAGGGCGCTCGTCTAGGGTCGCGGTTATGGCGCGGATTGTGGTGGTGGGCAGCATCAATATGGATTTGGTGACAACCGTGCGGCGACGGCCCGAGCCCGGGGAGACCATGTCCGGTGAGGGGTTTGCGCTGGTACCGGGCGGGAAAGGGTCGAATCAGGCGATTGCGGCGCGGCGGGCCGGGGCCGAGGTGACGTTCGTGGGCGCGGTGGGCGATGACGTGTTCGCCGAGGAACTGCGGCGGGTGCTGCACGATGCGGGGGTGCGGGTTTCGCGATTGCGGCGGGTGGACGGGCCCAGCGGGGTCGCGGCGATCGTGGTGGACGGCAATGGTGAGAACAGCATTATCGTGGTGGGCGGGGCCAATTCTCGGATGACCGAATTGGACGACGCGGACCTCGAAGCCATCGCGGCGGCGGATGTGCTGCTGTGCCAGTTGGAGATTCCGGTGCCGACCGTGGTGGCCGCGGCCCGGCACGCGCGCGCCAATGGCACGGCGGTGGTGCTCAATCCCTCACCGGTGCAGGAGCTTCCGGCCGAATTGTGGGCCGAGGTGGATATCGCGGTGGTCAATGAGGGTGAGGCGGCACAGCTCGGATCGGCCTTGGATGCGGTGCCGCATGTGATCACCACGCTCGGCGCGGACGGCGCGATCTACCGTGGACCGGACGGCATTACGCTGCCCCAGCCCGGTGTGCGGGTGAATGTCGTCGATACCACCGCTGCGGGAGACACATTCACCGGAGCGCTCGCCGCGCACTGGCACGAGGGTCCGGAGATCGCACTGGCCTGGGCGAGTACCGCGGGCGCCCTCGCGACTACGAAACTCGGTGCCAGCGCATCGATTCCGACCCGCAGTGAGATCGAACGGCTGCTGTCGCGCTGACTCGGCTGTCGCGCTGATTCAGGCGACGGGCTTGCCGGTGTACATGCCGACCAGTTCCGCCATCTGCTTCCCGGCGCGCTCGAGCGGATCGGTCGAGCGGGTGGCCAGCGACATGATGACCGCGCCCTCGACGGCCGCCACAATGGTGGTGGCGAGCGAACGAGCCGCATCGGGTTCGACGGCCTCGGCTTCGAGCCGATCGGCGAGGATTCCCTCCCACTCGAGGAATGTCGTTCCCGCCACATCCGCCGCCTCCGGCGATTCGCTGCGTCCCAAAGCCGCGGCCACGATCGGGCACCCGGCCGAGAAATCACTGGAGACCACGACCTCCCGCCACATGGCCGGGAAGGCAGCGATGACGGTGGCCAGATCCGCGCCCGCGGTGAGGGTGCGCATGAGCGCGCTGGAGGCTTGCCCCGCGGTCCGGGTGGCCTCGGCGACGAGTTCGGATTTGCCGCCGGGGAAATTCAGATAGACCGAGCGGCGCGAGATGCCGCTGTGCTCGAGTAGCTGCGATATGCCGGTCCCGGCGATGCCTTTACAGCGCATGAGAGCAATGGCGCTGTCGATGAGGCGGTCGCGCGCTCCCATGGGGGTATTCCCTTCCTTGCTGTATACCGATCGGTGTACTACCGTTCCGATATACCGATTGGTCTACCGCCGAGTGTAGACCGCCGCCCAACCCACTCGACGACGATCGGGGCCCAGCCGTGACGACCCTGCACGATCCCCTGCCGCTGGCCAGTGGCCAGGTACTGCCGAACCGGATTATGAAATCAGCCCTGAGCGAGGGGCTCGGCACTCCCGATAATGCCCCCGACGAACGGCTGGAACGACTCTACGCGCGCTGGAGCGCCGGTGGGTACGGGTTGATCGTCACCGGCAATGTGATGGTGGACAGCCGGCACTGCGGTGAACCGGGCAATATAGCCATGGAGGACGAACGGCACCTCGGCGCGCTCACCCGCTGGGCCACGGTCGCCAAGGCGGGTGGCAGCAAGGTGTGGGTGCAGCTGAATCACCCGGGCCGCCAGGCGAATCCGCTCGTCACCCGGACCCGCACGGTGGCGCCGTCGGCCATCGGCGTGAGCATTCCGGGCATACCCGCCCCGCGCGCGCTGACCGAGGATGAAATCCTCGACATCATCACGCGTTTCGGCACCTCCGCCCGAATTGCGGAGGCTGCCGGTTTCGATGGCGTGCAGATTCACGGTGCCCACGGATACCTGGTGTCGCAGTTCCTGTCGCCGCGCTCCAACCAGCGCACCGACGACTGGGGCGGCGACCCCAAGCGCCGCATGCGCTTCGTACTCGAGGTGGTGCGCAGCATCCGCGATGCGGTGAGTCCCGGCTTCGGTCTCGGCATCAAGCTCAATTCCGCGGACTTTCAGCGCGGCGGCTTCACCGAGGACGAGTCGCGCGCCGTGATCGAGCAGCTGTCCGCCGAACGCGTGGACATGATCGAAATCAGCGGCGGCAGTTACGAATCCCCCGCGATGCTGGACCGTCCGAGCACGGTGTCGGACAGCACGCGGGCGCGCGAGGCGTACTTCCTGGACTACGCCGAGTCGGCGCGTGCCGCGGCGGGCAGCGTACCGATCGCCGTCACCGGCGGATTCCGTTCGCGCGCAGCCATGTCGGAAGCGGTGGCCAAAGCCACCTGTGACATGGTCGGCCTCGGCCGCCCGACGGCCGTCTTCCCCACTGCCGCAGCGGATCTGCTCACCAATGGCACCGAAACGCTGCGGCCCCCGGCCATTACGCTCGGCCTGCCCCCGCGCTTGGCCGCCAATTCCGGCCTGAAGGCCTTCGACGGCGCACTCGATTTGCAGTGGCACACCGACCAGCTGCACATTCTCGGCGCGGGCAATGACCCCGACCCCGATCGTTCGCCCTGGCGCACCGCCGTCACCATGGTGCGCCGCAATGGTTTCGACGCCTTCCGCAGCAAGCGCTCCCCCGCCCCGCGCAATGCGACCGCCCGCGAGGCCCGCAAATTCCAGCGCGAACGCGCCCTCGGCCGCTACGTCATGAACCCGGCCGTCCGCGCCCTCGGCCGCATCGGCGTCCGCACCGCCCTGGCCGCCGAGCTCGAGACCACCGGCCGCAAATCCGGCCAACCCCGCATCGTCCCCATCTCCCTGCTCTTCGACGAATCCGGCGCCTGGGGCATCTGCCAGCACGGCCTCCGTTCCGGCTGGGGCCTCAATATCTCCGCAGACCCGAATGTCCGTGTCCGCCAGGGCAATCGGTGGCGCACCGGCACCGCCGTCCTGCTCCCGGACGACGACGTGGATGCCCGCTCCCGCACCTTCGCACCCCACCCCCTCCTCGCCCCGCTCGCCCGCACCGCCTTCGCCGCCCTCGAAACAACCCCGGTCACCGTACGAATCACCTTCACCGACCGCTGACCGCAATGGAAAAGGGGCCGCCGGCACCGTGGCCCCTTTTCCGTTATCGGGAATTTATTTTCTTCTGATATGGTGAATGCAAATCCTAATTTCCCTGTCTAACATCGGCTTTCACGATGCCTAGAGAGGGAGATTCCATGGATCAGGGCCCGAGCCAGACCGCGATGATGGCGGCAGCCGGTCGCGCGGCGCATCTCGTTGTAGACCACGAGCCATACCTCTTCCAGGACACCGTCGCCGCGACACTATTGGGCGAACGGGCCGCCGAACTCATCGCATATCACCGCGAATACGGCGATCACCCGGTACTCAGCGGTACGCGCGCGCAGGTCAACGCCCGCAGCCACTACACCGAGGCACGGTTGTCCGCAGGCTTCACCCAATATGTGATCCTCGGCGCGGGACTGGACACCTTCGCGTACCGATCCCCACTGGCCCGGCAGGTCTCCGTCTACGAAGTGGACCATCCCGCCACGCAGCGGTGGAAATGCGAATTGCTGGCGGCCGCCGGAATAGATACCACCACAGCACACTTCGTGGGCGTAGATTTCGAACACGACAATCTGGCGAGCGAATTGACCGCGCGCGGATTCGACCCCACCCGCCCCGCCCTGGTGAGCTGGCTCGGCGTCAGCATGTACCTGACCGCACCCGCGATAACCGCGACCCTCGCCATTCTGGCCACTTTCGCACCGGGCACCGAACTCATCATGGAATACGCCCTCCCACCCGAACTCCGCGACGAATACGGCGCCGCCTATGCCGAATTCGCCCTGCCGGCCACCGCCGAACGCGGCGAGCCCTGGCTGACCTTCTTCACCCCGGCCACCCTGACCACGATCCTCACCGGTCACGGATTCACTGTGGCCGAGCACATCTCACAGCGAGACTCCGTCCCTCCCACCCTCTGGCACCGCACCGACCCCCTCCACCCCGCAGACCTCTGCCGCCTGACCCGCGCAGTCCTCCACCAACCCCACACCGCTGGAACACGTTCAGCGGGCTCTGGTGGTGGCGACACGCCGTGAACTTCCTCCACCAGAGCCCGCTGATCGTTCGTCCAGCACCGATACGGCGTGTCGCGAGGACATGTGGGGGCGGTCAGAGGTGGGGGCGGACCAGGATTTGGATGTGGTCGTCGGGGTGGCGGAGGGATTCTATGGCGTCGGCTACGCCGTCGAAACCGACCTGGGTGGTGACGAGGGATTCGGCGTCGATGACGCCATCTGCTATGCGGTGCAGGGTTTTCGCGTATTCCTCGTGGGGGTAGACCATGCACATCTGGAGGGAAATGTCCTTGTAGATGCCGACGATCGGGCGGATGACGTCGTCGGTCATGACCGAGCCGATCTGCAGGATCTTCGTTTCCCGCGGGACCTTGTACATGAGGTCGTTGAGCAGGCCGGGGACGCCGGCGCAGACCCAGACGTGCAACTGCTGGCCGGGAGAGGCCAGTTCGGCCCATACCTCGACCGGATCTTCGACGGCCGGGTCGACGACCCGGTGCGCGCCCAGCCGCAGTGCTGCTTCGCGGCGCAGTTTGGACGGGTCGGAGGCCACGATCGGGGCGACGCCGCGTTCGACAAGGGCCGCGACCGCACCCAAACCGACCGGGCCGCAACCGATGACGATGCCGGTGCCCTCGGGGCCGATGCCGGTGCGCGCCACATTGCCGAAGCCGACGGCGAGCGGTTCGGTCATGGCGGCCACATGCGGGGGCACGTGTTCGGGAATCGGCTCCAGGGCCATGGCTTGCAGCACCATGCGCTCGCCGAAGCCGCCGGGGAAGTCGTTGGAGTAGCCGACGCCGTGGATTCCACCGGCGGTGTCCAGTGCCCACGGCAGGGCAACCACGTTCTGCCCCTCGACAAATGGGGTGTCGGGGCCCGCGCCGATGACGCGGGCGGACAGCTCATGGCCCATGACCATATCGCGGCACGGGTCGAACAAGAATGTGGGAACACCGCTGTCCCGCGACGCCTGCAGGAAGTCGTCGGTGTAATCCAGTGCGGCCTTGTCGGATCCGCAGATTCCACAGGCAATGGTTTCCACCAGCACCTGACCGGGCCCGGGAACGGGATCGGGCACCTCGTCGACAACCAGCTTCCGGTTGCGCATGACTACCGCGCGCATATCAGTTTCCTTCCTCGGGCTGCAGCGCATCGGCGAGCGCTTGGCTGTGCGTGACGAACGCGGCTTCGATGCCGGCGCGCAGGCCGGTCATGAAGCGTTCGCTGTTCTCGTTGGCCCAGTTCAGCGAGGCCTCACGATTGCGGTTGGCGCGGGTGAAATGCGGGATGACGTGTTCGGCGAACAGCCGCGCGGAACGCTGGGTGGCATCCCAGTCCGCGACATTGAGGCCGAGCACCAGGAAGGTGCCGAAACCGCCGGACTGCTGCGCCAGGGCCTCGATGGCGGCGATGGCATCGTCTGGTGTGCCGATGGTGGCGCGGCCGAAGGACGGGAAACCGGGCCCGGTCCACTGCTCGACGGCCGCGGCGGCGGTATCGCCCCACGGCATGTCCATACCGCTGAGCCGCTTCATGTAATCGACGAGATGTCCTACGCCCCATTCGGCTTCGCGGCGGGCCTGCTCGCGCGTCTCCGCGATATGCATGGGCGCGACGAGCCGCCACTTGGCGCGATCCACGGTATGGCCGTTGGCAGCCATGGTCTGCTCGTAGACCTTCCAGTTCGGCATGAGCGCCTCGTACCCGCTCGGGTCGGACGCCGCCAGCGAGAGCAACCCCGCACCGTGCTTACCTGCCAGCACCGCACCGGAGGGCGAAATCGTCGATGCCACAGCCAGTTCGATGCCGTCCTGCTGATACGGCAGCAGTTGCAGACGCGCGTCGTTCAGCTCGAACCAGTCCGTCTTGGCACTGACCACCTCACCGCGCAGCAGCGGCGCCAGCGCCGCGAGCGATTCGTGCATCATCTCGCGCTGCCGAGCCGGCGGCACCCCCATCATGGCGGCATCGGAGGCCAGCTGCCCGGGCCCGATGCCCATCATCATGCGGCCCTTGCTGAGATGATCGGCCAGCGCGAGCCGGTCGGCGAGCATCATGGGCTGGTGGTACGGCAGCGAATTCACGCCGGTGCCGAGCCGGATCTGCTGGGTGCGCTGCGCGGCGGCAGCCAGGAATACCTCGGGGGCGGCGATGATTTCCATTCCGGCGGAATGATGTTCACCGACCCAGGCTTCGGCGTAGCCGAGCCGATCGGCCAGTTCCACCAATTCCAGATCCCGCTGGATCTGCAGGGTGGGATTGCCGTTGAGCGGGTGATACGGCGCGATGAAGAAGCCGAAGCGAGTGGGTCCGGCAGGTGTCGCGTTGGGCTGGTTCAATGTTCGTCGCTCCTTTGCGAGATATTCAGTTGTGCTCCGATCTTCGCCGCATGCCCGCCGGGGCTCTGGCAGGTACGCGGCGGCCCGCCGTCACCGAGGACGGCGGGCCTGGTCCGGGTGGGTCAGCCGCGGGCCCATTCGTGGCCCCAGTAGCTGTCCGCGGTCATCTCCTCCGCGACATAGTCGGGTCCGACAAGCGCTCCCTCGCAACCGAATTCGATATCCCAGTTGCCGGGGGTGCGGACGTAGAAGGAGATCATCTTGTCGTTGGTGTGGCGGCCCAGCGTCGAGGACAGGTGGTAGCCCGCCTTGGTGACGCGGTCGAGCGCCCGGCCCACATCGTCGAGGGAGTCGACCTCGACCATGATGTGCACGATGCCGGGGCCGTCCGCGCGGGTACCCGGAATCAGCGCGAGGCTGTGGTGACGCGGGTTCACACCCATGAAGCGAATCCAGATCGGATGGTCGGGCGGGCCGACGCGGAACGAGCCGCGCGAGGCGAAACCCAGTACCTCGGTGTAGAACCGGCGGGCGTCTTCGATATCGCGAACCGGCAGCACCACATGACCGAGACCCAGATCGCCATTGACGAACCGCGCACCGTACTTGGTCAGCACCGGGGTGTGATCGAGCAGCGGGCCGTGGAAGACCTCGACGGTGAAGCCGGACGGGTCGACGAAGCTGATGGCCTCTTCGACATGCCGGTTCGCAGCCTCCGCCACCGACAGTGCGGTGACGGCGACGCCGGCCTTCTCGAGGGTTTCGCGCACCAGACTCAGCGAGCGGGTATCGGCGACCTGCCAGCCGACCGCGATGACCTCGTCGCGCTCACCGGGCACCAATTCCAGCCGGTAGGTGTGCTCATCGGTGCGCAGGTAGATCGAGTCCGGATTGGGCCCGGTCCCCTCGGCGAAACCGATGGTGTCGAAGGCGAACCTACGCCAGGCCTCGACATCCGCGATGCGGGCCCGGACGTAGCCGAGAGAGCTGAAAGCAGCCATGGTGAACACTCCTTGGAATCAGGAATAGGTGACGGAGACGTTGTCGGTCACCGGAACTGCCTGGCAGGCCAGCACATAGCCGTCTTCCAGGTCGGCGTCTTCGAGAACTTCATTGCGCCGCATGGTGACTTCGCCGGAGACCACCCGGCACACGCAGGCGCTGCACGCGCCTTCGCGGCACGAGTAGGGCGCTTCCAGCCCCTTGGCGAGCAGCACATCCAACAGTGTCTGCTGCCGTGGCCAGGTGATTTCGTGGTTTTCGCCATCGAGTTCGACCTCGACGGTGGCATTGTCACCGGCCTCGGCGGCAGCCTCCATATCGACCGCGGCATCGGTCTCGAACGGATTGCCCGAGAGCGAGACGAACTTCTCGATATGAACGCGCTTGCGGTCCGCGCCGAGCGCGGTCATGGCGGCGCTGACCGCGTCCATGAACGGTCCGGGTCCGCACACGAACACCTCGCGTGCCGCCCACGGCTTCGCCAGTGCGGCAAGCTGTTCCACGCGCGGCAGGCCCTGCACCGACTGCAGCCAGTGCAGCACCAGCAGCCGATCCGGGTGCGCTGCGGCCAGTTCCGCCAATTCCTCGCGGAAGATCACCGCGTTCTCGTGCTGATTGGCGTAGATCAGCGTGACGTGGCCGGAGCCCTGCGCCAGCGCCGACTTCAGGATCGACAGCACCGGGGTGATACCGCTGCCGCCGCCGAACAGCAGCAGATCGGTGTCCAGGGAGCCCGGTGTGAACAGTCCGGCGGGCGGCAGCACATCCAGGGACATGCCCTCGGCGGCGTTGTCGCACAACCAGTTCGAGCCGTAGCCCTCGACCGTCCGCTTGACGGTGACCTTCAGCGGCCCGTCCTCGTGCGGCGCGCTGGAGAGCGAATAGCACCGGCTCACCGACCCGGTCAGCTCGCTCGGAATGCGCAGCGTCAGAAACTGGCCCGGCTTATAGGAGAACCGCTCGGCATGCGCCGCCTCCGGCGCCAGCTCGATCGACACCGCATCCGCGGTCTCCCGCACCACGCGCACGACCCGCACCGACGCGATCCCGCTCGCCTGCGCGGACTCCAGCACGGCATCGACCTCGAGCTCTACCGCTTCGCGGTCGAGCGACGCGGCATTAGGTTCGATGTCTGTCACGGTCATCGCTCCACCAGTTCCATTCCTGTGCTGTCTATTTCGATCAGTGCGGCGGCAGGCCGTCTACGTCAGGGTCCGGCCGCGGGTGCGCACATCCACGTCGCGCGTGCTGGAGCTCAGCGCGCCCGAGGCGACGGCCTCGTCGATGCTGGCGCGCAAGGCATTGCAGGTGTGCGACTTCAAACCGGTGGTCGAGAGCTCCGTGCAGGCCGCGACGGCGGCGTTGTTCCATTGCACGCTGGTGTGCTGGGGGCTGAACTTCTCCACCAGCACGCAGGTCCCGCAGGACCGGCACGAAACCTGTTCCATGACAGTGCCTCTCAGGCCTGCGCCGCGGCGGCGTCGGCTTCGGCGCGCTTGGCCAGGTTGTCGGCGACCTCGGCCTCCCAGGCGGTGACCGCGCGGGTGGTGTCCACCTCGAACTCGAACCGGGTGGTCATCTCCTCGGTGACGTCGGCAGCGTCGGTGTAGAACTGCTCGTACCAGCGGCGCAGCTGGTAGACCGGCCCGTCCTCCTCGCACAGCAGCGGATTGTTGATGCGCGACTTGCGCTTCCAGATATTCGCGTCCTGCTCGAAGCCCTTGCCGAGTCCGCCGACGAACTTCTCCGCGATCTCCGCGGCCTGCTCGGGCGAGACGCCCTCGGGCTTCTTGGCGATGGCGCCGTACATGAGCACGAACTGGTTCTCATTGATCGGGTAGTGGCAGTTGATGAGGTAACCCTCGACGACGAGCCCGTTGGCGCTCTCGCTCTTGAGGTAGTCGATCATGTAGGACGGCCCGTAGTAGGAGGCCTCCGACTGCAGAACGTTCTTGCCGCCCAACGCTTTCGCGGTCGCGCCCATCATGTCCTCGCGCGAGACCGAGGTCATGTACTGGCTGGCGATATGGCCTTCGAAGACATTCTTGAAGAAGGTCGGGAAGCCGTAGTGCACATAGAAGAAGTGCGCCATATCCACGACATTGTCGATGACCTCGCGGCAGTTGGCGTCGACGATCATGGAGTTCCAGGTCCAGTCGGTCCACTGCTCGTCGAAGGCGGCGTCCACGCGCGGAATCGCGGCCTCGGCCGGCGGCTGCTTGTTCTCCGGATCGTTCCAGACGAACAGCTGCTTGTTCTCGACCATGGTCGGCCACGCCTTGGTGCGGGCCAGCGGCGGTACCCGGCGCGCATACGGAATGCCGGTGCACTTGCCCTTGCCGTTCCAGCGCCAATCGTGGAACGGACAGGCCAGCGAATCACCCTTGACGGTGCCGTCGGCGAGGTTTCCGCCCATATGCGGGCAGTACGCGTTGAGCACGTTCAGGGTGCCGTCCTCGGCCGCGAACACCACGATCTCGGTGCCGAACGCCTTGACGGTGTGCGGCTTTCCGTCCCGGAAGGTGTCGGCCAGGCCCAGGCAGTGCCAGCCGCGCGCGAATCGGGTGGGCGGCGCGCCCGCATCGATGACTCGCACTTCCGTGACAGCACCATCCGTGGTGGTCATGTGAGTTCCTCTCCCTTGCCTTGTATTGATGGTTGCGGCCGATGTGACGCCGATGACAATGGCTGTCCCACTGGCCGGGAGGTTGCTATCGGTCTGCGAGACGTCCGAAGCTCGCGCGGTAGAAGAGCAGCGGTGCCGCCTCGGAGTGCTCGTTCAAGCCGGTCACCCGGGCGATCACCACCGTGTGGTCACCGCCGTCGACCTCGTCGTGCAGTTCGCAGTCGATCGTTGCCAGGGCCCCGGTGAGCAGTGGCGACCCGTTCTCCGAGCCGGTCCACTCGACGCCCGCGAACTTGTCGGCGCCGGGGCGGCCGAGCTGGCGGCAGATCTCGGTCTGATGATCGGCCAGGATGTTCACGCAGAACCGCCCGGCGCGCCGAATGCGCGGCCAGGTGCTCGAGGTCCGGGCGGGGAAGAAGCTCACCAGCGGCGGTTCGAGGGACAGCGATGCGAAGGACTGGCAGGCGAAGCCGACCGGCTCCCCCTCGTCAATGGCGGTGATCACAGTGACCCCGGAGGCGAACCGCCCGAGCACTGCTTTGAAAGCGGTCGGGTCGATCTCCGTAGGCATGCGATCCACCTCCAGCACCGGTTCCACGGCGCCTCCTTTATTTCGGTTCGAAATATGGCTGTCAGTCATAACAGCAGGTCAGGACGAGGAGGCGTCAATATGATGGTTCGGTCACCGAGACATGAATCCGTAGAACGGGACAAAAGCTACGTAGTTCTCCCGATTCCCCAGCGTGTGGTGCAGGGCACTGTGATGGGTAGCACAAGGTCCGAACCCGGCACATGCCTAATCGGAATATCCCTAGACTGGATGTCGGAACCAACGGAGGCTCAAATGTCCGTCGCACTGCTCCCCTCCGCGGAAGCTCGAAACCCTCATACCCCCATGCGCGCCAACCAGAATCGAAACGCCAGCGCCGAAGTCCCCGTCTCGATGATCGAGCGGATGACCCTGATCCTGGACGCGTTCGACACCTCCACCCCCACGCTCACCCTGCTCGGCCTGGTCGAGCGCACCGGGCTGCCGCGTTCCACCGTGCACCGCATCCTCGATCAGATGATCAAGCTGCGCTGGCTGGCGCACACCTCGGGCGGCTACCGCCTGGGCATGCGCACTCTCGAACTCGGCGGACTCACCGCTGATCACAACGAGATTCGCGATGCCGTCAGCCCGCTGCTGCACGAATTGAGCCAGCGCACCGGCATGGTCGGCCACCTCGCGGTGCTCGACGGCCGCGATGTGGTCTACCTGGACAAGGCCGGCGGCCGCTTCGCCTCCAGCCTGCCCACCCGCCTCGGCGGCCGGATGCCCGCGCACGCAACGGGTGTCGGCAAGGCCATGCTCGCCTGTCTGGAGCCCAATATCGCCGAGGCCGCGCTGCGCGTGCGGCTGCCGCGCCTGACCCCGCGCACCATCTGCGAACCGGACGCGCTCTCGCGGGAACTCGCGCAGATCCGCCTGCGCCAGGGCGTGGCCATCGACCGCGAGGAAGCTGTCGTCGGAATCGCCTGTGTCGCAGCGCCGCTGCGTGGCCGCGGTACCGCACCGGCCGCACTGTCACTGTCGGGTCGCGCCGACGGCATGAGCTACGACCGGCTGGCCCGCGTTGTGCTCGAGGTCGCCCACGAGGCCGGGCGCACCCTGTTCCCGCGTCGTGCGCACTGGCGCTGACCGAATGTTCGAACCGGACACAGAAGGAACGCGCGTGCGAGAGCGATACAGTTCGACTATGACCGATGGCGCTGCGCGCCCCGCCCACGGCGAGGAACAGCCGATCCCGGATCTGCCCACCACCGCCTGGGCCGTGCTCGGAATGCTCTCGCACGCAGACGAACTCTCCGGCTACGACCTGAAGAAGTGGGCGGACTGGAGTCTGCAGTTCTTCTACTGGAGTCCGTCGTTCAGCCAGATCTACGCCGAGCTCAAACGGCTGGAGAAGCACGGCTACGCGACCTCGCGGACCGTGGTCTCCGAGGACGGCATGCGCGGTAAACGCATGTACGCCATTACCGACAGCGGGCGGGAGGCCGCCTCGCACTGGGTGAACAACTCCCCCGTCGAGGCCCCCGTCCTGAAACACA
This sequence comes from Nocardia sp. NPDC006630, assembly GCF_040611495.1. Classification (NCBI taxonomy): domain Bacteria; kingdom Bacillati; phylum Actinomycetota; class Actinomycetes; order Mycobacteriales; family Nocardiaceae; genus Nocardia; species Nocardia sp. NPDC006630. The sequence continues at coordinate 483,499 of NZ_JBEXOK010000004.1, read as the reverse complement.
GTGTGATGCTGCGGGCTTGGCTCGGCCATCTCGCCGAACCGGACCGCATGCGCGAAATCCTCACCCAGCACATCGATTACGCCGAGCGCATGCAGCGCCGGGCGCAGATCGATGCCGACGGGGCCGACGCCAATCCGGACTGGGCCTACCCGAGCGCGGTATTGCGCTGGTGCGTCAAGCATTACGAGGCCGAGCGCGAATTCGCCGCCGATCTCCTGGCTGATCTGGACAAACTAGCGAGGCAGCGTAGCCGCCGCAAGAATGTGAAACGATCAAATTCAGAAAAGTCCCACTCAACGGACTAGTCCATAGTCGGCGCCCCCGGGTTGTGACACGGTTCACGTCACCGTGTTACCCACCCAATCTGGAGGACGCCACATGTCTACCTCCGTCGATACCACGGCGCCCCCCAGCGCCGACGACAACACCGGCCGCCTCGACGGGGCCTCGAAGCTTCGGATCTTCTCCGTCCTCGCCGTGATCGTGCTGTTCACCGAGGTCGCACCCATGCAGTACGTCATGGTTTCCGCGGCACTGCGCCAGATCGCGCCCACCTTCCCGACCCACGGCGCGAATATCAACTGGGCCATCATTATTTTCGGCGTCGTCGGCGCCGCGACCTCACCGGTCATCGGCAAGCTCAGCGATATCGTCGGCAAGAAGCGGATGTTCCTGGTCTGCGGCGTGCTGTTCATGATCGGCTGCGCCATCTGCGCGATCACCAGCAACTGGATGCTCTTCCTGCTGGGCCGCGGCCTGCAGGCGACGGCCATCGCGACCGCGGTCATCTCCTACGGCCTCATTCGAGACCTGATGCCGCGCAAGCTGGTTCCGATCGGCCTGGGCATCGCCTCCACCGGTCTGGGCGTCTCGGCGCTGGCCGGCCCGCTGATCGGCGGCTTCATTGTCGATCATTACAGCTGGCGTTCCATCTTCTGGTTCCTGTTCGCCTTCACCGTGGTGATGATTCCCCTGGTGATCGCGATCGTCCCGGAATCCAAGCTGCGCACCCCGCAGCGGCTGGACCTCGTCGGCGCAATTCTGCTCGGCGCCGGCCTGGTGTTCACCCTGATCTACCTGGACAACGGCCAGGACTGGGGCTGGAGCAAGCCGTCAACCCTGGCATGGCTCCTCGGCGGCCTGGTGCTGCTGGCGCTCTTCCCGATCGTGGAAATGCGCGTCAAGAACCCGATCATGGATATGAAGCTGCTGTTCACACCGCGGGTCAGTGTGCTGCTGTTCATCGCACTGCTGGCCTCGCTCATGATCGGATACCAGTCCTACGCAACCGGTTACATGACCCAGTCCCCGCCGGCCGCCGAGGTCGTCGATCAGGTCAAGACCGCCACCTGGGATCAGGTCAAGGCCGGCGCGCTGCAGCAGGCACAGGCCGGGGCCGAAGCACAGGCGAAGGCAGCGCTGCCGCCCGGCGTGGAACTGCCGCCGGGTGCGGTCAAGGTGCCGCCGGAGGCCGTCTACTCGCAGCTGCCGCCGAATATGGTCGATGTGAAACTGGATCCGGGCTATACCTACGGCAATGGTTTCAGCCTGCTGAAGTACGCCACGCATCTCGCGGTCGCACAGTCGATCATCGCCATGCTCTTCGGCTTCCTCGGTGGTCTCTGGATTCGCCGCAGAGGCGGGCGTCAGCCACTGGTGTTCGCACTCGTCATCTTCGTCGGCGCGGCGATCGCCTATGCGACCACCTCGCATGGCTGGGGTATGCAGGCACTGATCAGCGCGGTCTTCGGTATCGCCTTCGGCCTCTATTACGCGGCCACACCGAATCTCATGGTGGAGGCGGTGCCCGCGGAACAGCAGGGCATCAGCGCGGGCATGCTCGGCGTCATGCAATCCATGGGCGCGGGCATCGGATTGGCGGTGGCCACGGCCTTCCTCAATGCCAACCCGGTCAAGGCGGAGGTCACGGTATTGACTCCGAAGGGCCCGAACACTGTCACCCAGGACATCCCGATGTTGTTCGCCGACAAGGGATACGAGATCAGCTTCTACTTCATCGCGGGAGCGGCGATCATCGCGCTCATCGGCGCGGTGATCATGAAGGCCGGTCGCACACCCGCCACCGGCGGTACGGCGTACTGATCGACTGAATGGAAGTGGCCCGGAGGCAGCATGCCTCCGGGCCACTTTTCTTTCCGCTTTTCTTTCCGGTGAGCGGGACCCCACCTCGTTGTTCCGCGCTGCGCATATTTCTATTAGGAATACCCAGAGGAGGTGGTCGACGATGACCGGTGAACTCGACAGCATTACGACCGCGGTGGCCGCGATCGCGGCCGGCGGCATGGTGCTCGTGGTGGACGACGAGGACCGCGAGAACGAGGGCGATCTCATCCTCGCCGCCGAGAAGGCGACGCCCGCGAACATCGCCTTCCTGGTGCGCTACACCAGCGGCGTGATCTGCGTGCCCATGGCGGGCGAGGACCTCGATCGGCTGCAATTGCCGCCCATGACGGCAGTCAATCAGGATCCCAAGGGAACCGCGTACACCGTGTCCGTGGATGCGATTTCCGGTGTCAGCACCGGGATTTCGGCCGCCGATCGCGCGCGCACCATGCGATTGCTCGCCGATCCGCGCACCGGGCCCGAGGAGCTCTCCCGCCCCGGGCACGTCTTCCCGCTGCGCGCGAATCCCCGTGGCGTACTGGGCCGTCCGGGCCATACCGAGGCCGCCGTCGACCTCATGCGGCTGGCCGGACTGCGGCCGGCCGGAGTGATCGCCGAGGTCGTCGATGACGACGGCTCCATGGCGCGGCTGCCCGAACTGCTGGTCATGGCCCGCGCGCACGATATCCCGATCATCTCCATCGCCGATCTGATCGCGTACCGCAAGAGCCTGGAGAACGGCATCTCGCGCGTGGTCGAGACCCGGCTGCCCACTCGCTTCGGCGACTTCCGGGTGGTCGGCTATGCCGATGAGCATTCCGGCACAGAGCATCTCGCCCTCGTCTACGGTGATCCCGCCGGCGACGAAGTCCTCACCCGGGTGCACTCGGAATGCCTCACCGGCGATGCCTTCGGCTCCCGGCGCTGTGACTGCGGCGAACAGCTCGATGCCGCGCTGGAGGCGGTGGCCGCACGGGGCCGCGGCGTCGTGATCTACCTCCGCGGCCAGGAGGGCCGGGGCATCGGCCTGCTGAACAAGTTGCGCGCCTACGAATTACAGGATCAGGGCGCGGACACCGTGGACGCCAACGTACAGCTCGGCCTCCCCATCGACGCCCGCGATTACGGCGCGGCCGCCCGCATTCTCACCGACCTCGGCGTGAACTCCGTTCTGCTGCTGAGCAACAACCCCGCCAAACAGTCCGGACTGGAGGCGCACGGCATCGCGGTGCGGCGCCGTGTTCCGCTGCAGACGCTGCCCACCGAACACAATGTGCACTATCTGCGCACCAAACGTGATCGGATGAGCCACCAGCTCACCGAGGTCGACGCGGCGGGATAGCATCTGCGCACAGTCATCGCGAGGGGGATTCAGTGTCGACGCCCGACGACGTACCGCAGCCGCACTCCGTATCGCCGCAGCAGCCGCACGTGATGCCGGCCGAGCAGCGCGTTCCCCCGGGCCCCGCCTCCCCGCAGCAGCCGATCCAGCAGCAGCCGTATTCGATGCCACCCCAGTCGTATTCGATGCCGCCGCCGATCGCGCCGCCGCGGTCGCGGGCGGTGACGATGATTCCGGTGATCTCGGCGGCGCTGGCGGTGCTGTGTGTGGCCATCGCCGCCACCTTCTTCGTCATGTACACCCAGCAGCGGCACACCGCGCAGGAGCGGGGCAGCACCATAGCGCAAATGCGGCAGCAGGTTTCGGATGTGGACGGGCGGCAAGCGGTGGTACGGCGCGCGGCGTGTGACTACGCGACGGCCATGTCCACCTACTCGTACACCGATCTCGACCCCTATTTCACCGCGGTGCTGAACGGCTCGACCGGCTCCTGGCATCAGAGCTTCTCCGAGAGCTCGGCCGGGCTGCGGCCGGCGATGGTCCAGGCTCAGGTGCGCAGCTCCGTCACCGACCTGCACTGCGGCGTCAGCTCGCTGACCGCACACGATGCGGAGGTGCTGGTCAGCGCCAAGCAGACCAGGTCGACCGCGACCAATCCCACGCCGGGCGCGACAGTCGTTCCGATGCTCATGACGCTGCAGGAACAATCGAACGGTCGCTGGCTGGTCAGCGACATCAAGACACTGTTCGGATAGCAGTGCCGCCCGGCGACGGTAGGGTCGCGAGATGACGGCGTACGACTCTTCGCAGGAGGCAATGATGCCGAGCTTCGCCAGCCGCTGGGTCATCCCCGCGTACCTGCGCGTAATTCGAGCCAACCGGGCGTTCCTCGGACCGGAAGCGGCACGCAAGCATCTTCGGGAGCGCAGCCTGCGGCCCAAGAGCTACGGCCCGCCGCGGCGACTGCGCTCGGATGTGGTGGTGTCGGTGGATCACAGCCTGGGCTGGCCGGTGTACACGATCGTGCCGCGCGGCGGTCCGGTGCGCGGCAATGTCGTGTACGTGCACGGCGGCGCGTGGGTGAATGAAATCGCGCCGCAGCATTGGGCTTTGGCGGCGGAGATCGCCGCCCGGGTGGGCACCACGGTCACCGTTCCCATCTATCCGCTGGTTCCCATCGGGACCGCGCTGGAGGTGGTCGACGAGATCGCCGGGCTGGTGCTGGACAATCGGGCCCGGTACGGCGAGGTCTGCCTGGCCGGGGATTCGGCGGGCGGGCAGATCGCGCTCTCGACCGCCGTGGTGCTGCGCGATGAGCATCAGCTGAGTGTGCCTCGGACAGTGCTGATTTCGCCCGCGGTCGATCTGTCGCTGAGCAATCCGGAGATCGATGTGGTGCTGCCGAATGATCCGTGGCTCGGCAAGGAGGGCACACGGGTCTTCATCGAGCATTGGCGCGGGCAGCTGTCCCTGTCCGATCCCCGGGTCAGTCCCCTGGCCGCCGACCTGCGCGGCCTGGGCCCGCTGACGATTTTCAGCGGCACCCGGGACATTGTGCTGCCGGATGTGCGGCTGCTGGTGGCGAAGGCGCGGGCGGCCGGTGTGCAGACCGACTATTACGAGGGCACCGGGCTGGTGCACGTCTATCCCTTGACGCCGACACCCGAGGGCCGGGCCGGGCGCGCTGTGATCATCGCGGCACTGTGCGACGCGCTGGCGGCCGAGAAGCGGTGCGCCGCAGGTGAGTCCGGTTAGCCGGCGCGGTCAGGGGTGCTCAGCCAGCCACCGGCGGGCCCGGGCCGGGGACGCCCGGGAGAGCCAGGCGTCCTGAATCACCTCGGCCAGTTCCCGGACCGTCAGTTCCCGCAGGCGAGAGGCGCGTAGCAGGACCGAGAGATGACCCTGGAAGTGCGGTGTGGTGAAGAACGGTGAATCCGGATCCTGGACGAGGGCCAGTTTGTCGGATTCGGAGGGCACCCAGAAGACGATGACATCGGTATAGCGCTCGCCGGTATCCGGATCGAAGGCATCGGGGCGGGGCGTGCGGAAGAAGATGAAGGATTTGCGGCCCACCTGGTACACCGGATTACCGGCCGGGCCCTGTTCGACGGTGACGTGCGGCATGGCCTCGGCCAGTTCGTGCACATCCTCGAGGCGGGCGCGGCGCGGTCTGTTCGACACGAATCGAGCTTAACTACTTATTCGCTCCGCACATGGGTTGTACCGACAATTCGGACACCCGAGCGGGGCTCCCCCTGCTCGGCGCCCTCCGAGTTGTAAGCGGGGGCACAGTGCTTGGCAAGCACTACCAGAACGACGCGAACTGCGTTTATGCCACCGCCGGTGGCAATCAGCGTCACGGATCACATAGGTTGGTGCTCATGGCGCGGCGTGTCAATGGAAACCTCCCGGCGGAGGTCACCAGTTTTGTGGGCCGTCGCGACGAGCTGGCTACCGCGAAACGACTGCTGCCCACCACTCGGGTTCTCACCCTGCTCGGTCCCGGCGGTATGGGGAAGACGCGATTGTCCCGGCAGATCGGACAGCTGGTGGCGCGCGCGTTTCCCGACGGCGTGTGGCTGGTCGAGCTCGCCGATCTGCAGGACCCCAGTCTGGTCACCCTCAGCGTCGCCGAGGCCCTGAATCTGAGCGATGAGACCACCGCGCCGCTCCCCCGGCTCACCGAATTCCTGGCCGACAAGCGGCTGCTGCTGATTCTCGACAATTGCGAGCATCTGATCGAGGCCTGCGCCACGCTGGTCGGCCGGATCATCGCCACCACACCGGATGTGCGGGTGCTGGCCACCAGCCGCGAGGTGCTCGGGATTCCGGGTGAGCAGGTGATGCCGGTGCCGCCGCTGGCCGTGCCCGATCACGGGGTGCCCGGCGACAGCGATGCGCTGCAGCTGTTCATCGAACGCGCCAGCGCCGCGAACCCCGAATTCACCCTCACCGCGGGCAATCGCGCGGTGCTGACCGAGATCTGCCGCCGCCTCGAAGGTATGCCGCTGGCACTGGAATTGGCGGCGCTGCGACTGCGGATGTTCACCCCCGAGCAGATCCTGCACCGGCTCGACGACACCATGGGTCTGCTCAGTGCCGGCCCGCGTACCGCGCCGGAGCGGCAGCAGACCATCGAGGGCGCGATTCGCTGGAGCTACAACCTGTGCACGCCCGCCGAACAGCGGCTGTGGGAACAGCTTTCGGTGTTCTCGGGCGGATTCGATATCGAGGCCGCGGAGGCGGTCTGCGAACTGGGCTCCGGATCGCTCATCGACGCGCTCACCGGGCTGGTCGACAAATCCGTGGTCATGCAGCGCTATGACGGTGATACCGCACGGTTTTCGATGCTGGAGCCGATTCGGCAGTTCGCCGCGGACCGGCTCCGGGAGCGCGGCGACGCAGCAGCGGTGCGCGGCCGCCATCGCAAGCACTATCGGGAGCTGGCCATGCGCGGGCAGACCGCGTACTGGACATCCGGTGATGTGGTGTGGTTCCGCGAATTGACCCGCGAGCACCCGAATCTGCGAGCGGCCCTGCGCTCCGGGCTGGAGGACGATCCGCTGGAGACCATTGCGACGGTGACGGTGCTGCGGCCGTTCTGGGAGCACAATCGCTTCCTGTCGGAGGGCTATCGCTGGCTCACCGATGCGCTGGCCCGCAACCCCGAACCGACCGCGGAGCGCGCCAAGGCCTTGTCCTCGGCGGCCTCGCTGGCGGCCCTGCTCGGCGATCAGGAGTCGGCGGCCAGACTGGTCACCGAATGTCTGGAATTGGCTGCGACACTGCCGAATTCCGACATCATGGCGGAGGCCGCACTGGACCGCTCGCTGCTCGCCTTCGCCACCGGCGACCGCCAGCGGTCCCTGGATCTGGGCCGCTCCTCCATCGCGCTGGCGGCCGAGAACGGGCAGCACGCCATCGAAATGGACAGTCACGCCTTCTCGTTCATGGCGGCCATGGTGCTGGAGGCCCCCGGCCGCACCGAATTGGCGCACCGGTTCCTGGAACTCACCACCGCGAGCGGATCACATCTGCTCGGCGGGCTGGCGCTGTGGACGGTCGGCATCGACCATTGGCGGCTGGGCGATCTGGAGGCTTCCGCCGAATTCCACCGCCGCGCCATCGAACAGCTCGCACTGTTCGACCGCTGCGTCTGGTTGTCCTCGGCCTTCGAGGGATTGGCCTGGACCGTCTCGGCGAACGGCGACCACCTCCGCGCCGCCACCCTGCTCGGCGCGGCGGAATCCCTGCAGCGCAGCACCATTCGCCTGGCGCACGCCATCACCGTCGCCGTCGGCGACAAGGAGCGCCTGAAGATGCGGGATGCGCTGGGCGAGGACGCTTTCCGCGCCGCCTTCGGCGCCGGTGCGAATATGCCCCTCAGCGAGGCCATCGACTACGCCCTCGGCCGCACCGCCGCACCCGCCCCCGAACCGGAGTCCGCCGCACCCAAGCGGGTCGCCCGCAAATCGGCCGTGGCGGCCTCGGAAACGAATGTCCTCACCCGCCGCGAAAAAGACGTGGCCCGCCTGGTCGCCGCCGGCCACAGCAATAAGCGCATAGCCGCCGACCTGGTGATCTCCATTCGCACCGCGGAAACCCACGTCGAACACATCCTCACCAAACTGGGCTTCACCTCCCGCACCCAGGTAGCCGCCTGGGCCCACGAACACGCCCTCTGAGTCCCCGATATACCGGGTCAGCCCAGCATCTCGCGCAGTCGGCTCGGGGGCAGGTCGCCGGGTTTGCGGCGGGCCCGGGCATGTTCGGTGACCAGGCGCTGGAGCAGGTCGTTGACCGGGGTCGCCACACCGTGCAACCGCCCGAGCAGGGCGATCTCCCCATTGAGGTAATCGGTTTCCACCGAACCGGTTTCCCGGGCCAGGCTCTGCCACGTCGAGCCGCCGTTCCGAGCCGCGCCCTCGATGGGCTGCACAGTCATCCGGTCGCCCTGCACCAGTTGACGTTCGGCTTCGGTGTTGTACGCGATACCCGCCTTGTCCAAGACCGCCTCGCCCTCGGCCCGGCAGGCCTGCCACAGGTCGGCCGCCGGGTCGGTGCTGGTATCGAGCAAGGCCAGCAAGGCATTTCCGAGATTGTTGAGAAGCTTGCCGTACTTCCAGCGCATCACATCCTCGATGATGGGTGCGTCGAAGTTGCTCGCCGACAACCGCTTTCCGAATTCACTTATTACGGAGTCACTTCCGTGCGGATACCGGCCCACGGTCAGAATGCCGCTCATCGGGGCGCTGTGCGCCACCACGATCCCCGGCTCCACATGCGTCGCGGGCAACCACACGCACAGCCCGTAGACGGTCCGGAAAACCCGCTGGGCGACCCGCTCGTTCTCGACGCCGTTCTGCGCGCACACCAGAGCCAGCCGATCCGCGGCGATACCGCCACCGGCCACCGGCGCCCGACCCCACTGCGCCACCGCCGCCATCGTGTCCTGCGATTTCACGGCGAGCACCAGCAGATCATCGGCCCGCAGTTCACCGAGTTCGGCAGGATCGCCGATCGCGGACACCGCCAATGTTTCGGTCCCGCTAGGGGTGACGAGCCGCAGTCCGTTCTCTCTCAGTGCGGCAAGATGCGCACCCCGAGCAACCAGCACCACGTCATTGCCACTCTGAGCCAGTCTCCCGCCGATGACGCCGCCGACCGCGCCCGCGCCGATGATGATGTATCGCATAGCAGCGATGCTAGGCCCCGATCGAGGCGTGCGATGTCTCAGGCGATGCTGGTCAGTACCCTGTTGCGCCGTCTATCCGTTCGCGGAGGAGGTCGGCGTGGCCGGCGTGGCGGCCGTACTCCTCGATCATGTGGAGGTAGATCCAGCGCAGTGAGAGGTCGGTGCCGGTGCGGGGGTGGGTGACGGTGTGGTCCAGGGGCAGGGTGGCAACGGCCTTGTCGCACACGGCGATTTCATCGAGATAGCGGGCGTAGTCCGCCTCGGCCGCGGCGGCCTCGGTGTCGTCGAAGTCGCCGTCCTCGTTGGTTCCGAGGGCGCAGTAGAGGTAGTCGAGGTCTTCGGCGGCCGCTCTTTTGCGGAACCAGCCGCGCTCGGTCTCGGTCATATGGCGCAGCAGGCCGAGCAGGGACATCGAGGAGGGCTCTACGCTGCGGGTGGCGAGCTGGGTTCCATTGAGGCCCTGGCATTTCCACAGCAGTACATTGCGGCCGCGGTCGAGCAGGGATTGGAGCATGGCGCGCTCGTCACCGACGAGCTGCTGCGAGGTGCGTTGGATCTCGGGCGCTGTCCACGTCATAGTCGGAACCTACCTGTGGCGGCGGTGGCGCGAAACCGACTTTGCGCAGACGACTTCGCGCCCGCCCCGTGCCCGGATTCCGGGCACGGGACGGGCGCGCGAGTCGGTGTCCTACAGACCGTTGTTCAGGAAATCGATCACCGAGCGTTCGAAGGCGTCCTTGCGCTCCACCTGCACCCAGTGGCCGCAGCGGGAGAAGATGCGCAGATCCGAGTTCGGCAGCTGCCGAGCCGGGAAGAGCGAGCCCTCGACGGGGGTGACGCGATCATCGCGGCCCCACAGCATGAGGACCTCGTGCTGCAGGCCCTTGAGCCGCGCCCACAGCGGGAGCGGTTCGGCGAACTTCGGGTTGTAGAAGGTGGCGTAGGCGTCGCGCAGCGCGGCCTGGCCGCGGAGATCGGCGGCGGCCTCGAGGCGGGTCGCCACCAATTCCGGGGTGAGCGTGGCCTCGTTGAACACCATGGCGCGCAGGAAGCCCATGGCGCGTTCGTCGGAGGGGGCCGCGTTGTATTCCATCAGCCGCCGAATGCCTTCGGACGGTTCGGGTCCGAGCACATTCACGCCGACGCCGCCGGGCGCCATGAGCACCACGCGGTCCACCCGGCCCGGATGGTCCAGCGCGAGCATGGCGGCCACGCCGCCGCCCATGGAATTGCCGAGCAGGTGCGCCTTTTCGATGCCGAGCTCATCCAGCAGCCCGATCACCGCGTCGGCGGCGATGCGAAGGTAGTTGCGCTCGTACACCTCCGGGCGTTCGCTGGCGCCGAAGCCGGGCTGATCGAGAATCAGGCAGCGGAAGTGCTCGGCCAGCACCGGCAGATTATTGCCGAAATTGGCCCAGCCCGAGACGCCCGCACCGGAGCCGTGCAGCAGCACCAGCGGCGCACCGGAGCCCGCCTCGTGATAGCGCAGCTTATGGCCGTCGACGGTGACCCAGCGCTCCGTATTCTCCACGGTGAGAGTCATTTACAGCATCCGATCCGTGACCTCGAGGCCCATGGCGCCCTTGCCGAACATGGCCAGCGCGCGCTCGATGTCATTGATGGCGTGCACACTGCCGGCGTGGGCGTCACGCCAGTGCCGCTCGATCGGATTCGGCTGCTTGATGGAGTGGCCGCCGGAGTTCTTGAACAGCAGATCGATTGCCTCCAAGGCGCGTTCGGTGCCGCGCACCTGATCGCGGCGGGTGCGCAGGCGGACCTCGAACGGGATCTCCTCGCCCGCTTCGGCATAGCGCAGCTGCTCGGAGGTATTGCGCTCCATCTGCAGGATGGCGGCGTCGATCTCGCTGGCGGCGCGGGCGATTCGCACATGCGCGAACGGATCGTCGGAGACCTTCTGGCCGCCGTAGGACAGGCGCACACGCTCCCGCTGCCGCTCGATATGCGCCTCGTACGCACCCTCGGCCGCGCCGATGATCGGCGCGGTGATGGTGTTGGAGAAGACGCTGCCGAACGAAATCTTGTACAGCGGAGCGGTATTCACCTCCTGGCCGGGGCCGATGAGATTGGCCTGATCGGTGGCGGAGTACATGCGGTAGGCCGGGACGAAGGCCTTCTCGATGACGATGTCATTGGAGCCGGTGCCCGAGAGTCCGGAGACGTGCCAGACATCCTCGATGCGGTAGTCGGTGCGCGGAACCAGCACCGTGAAGTAGTCCATGCCCTTGTCGGTGGGCAGCAGCGCGCCCAAGAAAACCCACTGCGCGTGATCACAGCCGGAGGAGAAGCTCCATCGACCGGACATCTCGAACCCGCCCTCGACGGCGGTCAGCTTGCCGGTCGGCGCGTAGGAGGACGACACCCGGATATCCGGGTCCTCGCCCCACACATCCTGCTGCGCGCGATCGTCGAACAGCGCCAGCTGCCACGGGTGGGCGCCGAGCACCGAGGTCACCCACGCGGTGGAGGGGCAGGCGGTCGCGATGGCGCGCACCACCTGGTAGAAGTCCACCGGGGAAGCCTCCGCGCCGCCGAAGCGCTTGGGCTGCAGCATGCGGAACACACCGGCTTCGGTCAACTCGGCAATGCTGGCGTCGGGCACCCGCCGCTGCTGTTCGGCCTGCACCGCCCGTTCCCGGATCGCGGGCAGCAGATCCCGAACCTGATCGAGCACCTTGTTCGTCATGCGGGTGTTTCCTCCTCGTGCAGTGGTTCCTGCACCCGACGCTATGGCCCAGAACACCCGGTGGCCGGAAAAGTCCCGGTCAACGGAATCTCATCCCGGTGAGAGGAGAGCTGCCGCCCCACGGCCAGGCAGTGGGGCGGCAGCGGGAGGGCAGCACGAGGGCGCTGGGCCGAGCGGGAGCAGCCGCGCGCACAGCTCCGCGTGGACCGCCGATCCCGCTACTTGTGCGCGTATTCCCAGTCGATGTCCTCATCCAGGGCCTGTCGAATGCGGCCGGCGAGGTCGGGATTCCAGTCGGCGGGCTGGGCGACGGCGACCCAGCCGTCCAGGCACAGGGTGCCGTAGCGGTGGCCGTGGCCCGAGGGGACCTTCTGAGCGTGTGCCATATCCGCACTCACCTGCCAGAAGGTGACGATCGGCCACCAGCGCATCGACCGGGAGACATCCGCGCCGCGCGGCTCCTTCAGCCAGTCCGGCTGGGTGAAGAGCAGATCCGGCGACCACCAGACAATGGGGTCGGAGGCATGCTGGAGGTAGACGACGCGGGGCGAAATCCATTGCCGGTCCGGACGATTCAGATTCTCGGCGTCCGCGGCGAAGCGGACGATGAGACCGTCGGCGTAGATGGGCAGGATTTCCGGGGTACCCGGATCACGGCGCTCGGTGAGCTGACTCCAGAGCCGGTTCGAGTTCGGCGGCCCGACCCACAACACCCCGTCGACCAGGGTGCGAATGTCATCGAGCCCGGTGAAGGCCGCCTCCGAACCCTGCGAGCCGAGGCTTTCGCCGTACACCAGCAATTTCGGCCGGTGCTCCGGCGGCAGGGTGGCCCAGCGCTCGTGCACCGCGTGCACCAGCAGCCGCCCGGCATCGGCGGCCTTCTGCTTGTCCGACAGGAACGACAGCACGCTCGGCAGATACGAGTACTGGGTCGCCGCAATGGCGGAATCACCGCCGTACATGTACTCGATGGCCGCCGCCGTGGTCGAGTCCACCCAGCCGGTGCCGGTCGTGGTCACCACCACCACGACCTGACGATCCCAGGCGTGGGTGCGATCGAGTTCGCGCACCACAAGATTGGCGACATCCTCCGCCGTCGGCGCGGACTCCAGCCCGGCATAGGCGCGAATCGGTTCGCGCGCAGGCCTTCCCGTCACCTGCGTGATTCGCTCGGCGGTCGGCGCATACGAGACGAACCAGCGCCCCTCCGACCCGAGCGTCTTCCACGGAGCCAGCGATTCGGGACTGCCGGATCGCTCGGCCAGCGTCGGCTGCACCGCCGATGCCGAGGTGTGCCCGTTGCGCACACTGAACGCCGAATTCGCCACGGAGAAGAAGGCTTTCGCGAGTACACCCTGGAACAGCAGCACGGCGAGCACCAGCACCACTACTACCGCTCCCGGCGCGGCAATGGCCCGCGGAATCCGCCAGTCGATATTGAGCACTCGAATGATCCAGCGCAGCAACCACCGCACCGCGCGGTACGCCCCGATCACCAGCGCCACCGTCGCCGCCGCCAGCAATTCCGCCCGCAGATAGCTGGAGGTGGTTGTCGGCTTCATCCCCATGAGGACTTCCAGATCGCGCTGCCACCGCGCCGACCGCGCCAGAATCGCGGCCGCCCCCACCGCAGCACCCACCATGATCACCAGTTTGGTGATCTCCCGAGCCCGGTCCGACAGCCGCCACCGCAGCAGCCACTCGGTCGCCGGCTCCGGCAGCAGCGGCCACACCCACCGCCGCACCACCCACTCCAGCACACACCCCACCCCGTACCCGATGACCGCACTGATCCCACTCACCAGCCCCTGAAACATCCACTCCCTGGGCACCAGCGACGGCGATACCGACCACGCGAAAAAGATCGCCCCGACCACAACGCCGACATAATTCGGCCGCACCGCCCGATCAGCAGCCCGCAATGCCTCAGCAACCTGCGCTCCGAAAGACCGCCCACGTGGTGGCTCACCCGTCATATCCCGAGTGTCGCCCGCAGTTAGCCACGACCTCGCCCACGACACGCGCACGCCCCCACCCAGCCGGCCAGCGATTCGAGCGCAGCCCGTGCCTCCTCCGCATCGGCGGGCAGCGCGACCCCGCACCTGACGCTGCCTCTGTCGAGAGAACAGCTCGCACCTGAGCCGCACACCCTTGGAGAGGGCCGTGGCGATCAGAGGCCGGCTGCGCGAGAGGCTCAGTCGCGGCACAGCGCGCGAACACGGCGCGTCGAACCGGCAGACGCGCCGCTCGTCGACCGCACAGGCTTTGTCTCAGCCGCACAGGCTCCATCAGGGCTGTGCGGCTGCGAGACGGGCAGTGCGGTGACCGGTTATTCGGTTCGGGCGGCGGAGGTTCCGGCTCGGCGGCCGAAGAAGGTGCCGTCGCCGAGGGAGGTGCCGGAGATGTAGCCGATGCCGTGCAGGCCGTTGGTGGCGCGGCCGGCGGCGAAGAGGCCGGGGATGCGGGTGTTGTCGAGGTTCAGGACGTGGCCGTCGAGGTCGGTGTGCAGGCCGCCGAGGGTGAAGACGGAGGCGCCGGTGCCGCGGCGGTCGCCGGCTTCGGCGGGTGGGCGGATGCCTGCTTTGACGTCGATGGCGGCCAGGGGGGAGGTCAGGGGGCGGAGCCAGCGGGCAGACTTGTGGAGGTCGAGATCGGCTCCGGCGGTGGCGAATTCGTTGTAGCGGCGGAGGGTGTCGGCGAGTGAGCCGGTGGGCAGGCCGGTGAGTTGTTCCAGCTCCGCGGCGGTTTCGGCGACATGGGTGGGCTGGACGCCCCAGCGCTGGGGCTCGGGGACGTCTTCGAAACCCGCCTCGTCGACGATGACCCACATGGCGGTGTCCTTGCCCGCCCAGCTGCCGCCCATGTTCTGGCGGTACAGCGCGGCCTGGCCGATGCGGCCGGGATAGGTGTCCTCGTTCATGAAGCGCTGGCCACGGGCATTGACGACCATGCCGCGCGCGGCCAGACCGGGGATGAGCGACATGCCCACCTGACCGGCGGACATGTGCCGGACCCCGGCGCCGAGCGCCTGCGCCATGCGAATGCCACTGCCGTCATCGGTGCCCGCACTGACCTTGGTGTGACCGAGTAACTCGGGGGCGTGCGCGGCGAGCATGGCGTCATTGTCGACGAATCCGCCGGTGGTCAGCACCACGCCGCGGCGGGCCCGGATGGTGAGCTCCTTACCGTATTGCCGCGCAACAACTCCCACCACCGTATTGTCGCCGGAGACGATCAACGTGGTGACGTACACATCGAACAGCGCTGTGGCACCGGCGGATTCGGCCGCACCGGACAGACATTCCATCAGCAGCTTGCCGCCGAAGTCATTCGCGGTCGGCCGGTGCCCGCGCGGCGCGGGCTTGGCCAATTCGGTGAAGGGCCAGCTGTTCTCGCCCAGCCACATCAGCCCGTCGTCGGTCGGCGGCACCCAGGTCGGCGCGTCCCACATGGTCGGCTTGAACGGCACGCCCCGGTCCACCAGCCAGTGGAAGTGCTCCACGCTGCCCGCGCTGTACTCCTCGATCTTGGCCGCATCCGCGCCCGCGCCCATGGCCGCCTTCAGGAAGGCCGCCATCTCCTCGGGGGTGTCCTCGAACCCGCAGGCCACCTGCACCGGGGTGCCGCCGCCGAGGTAGATCTCGCCGCCGGACATGGCCGAGGCTCCGCCCGGGCCGCCGGAGCGCTCCAGCACCAGCACCTTGGCCCCGGTGTGCGCGGCCTCGAAGGCGGCCGCCGCCCCGGCCGCCCCGTAACCGACGATCACCACATCGGTGTCGATGTCGTAGTGGTTCACCTCGCCGGCCGCCCGTGGCGTCACCGAATTCCGCGCTGTCATGCCTGCACGGTGCCCGCTGGCACCGGCGGGGCATAGCGCCCCATCTTGCTCACCGACTCTCCGATCCCGTTGACCGGGACTGTGACCGGTCCCCCGGCAGTGCACTGGGGATGGTGTGTGAACGGCGTCACTGTGGTTGGGGTCGCCTTTCAAGGAGGAGAGTCAATGCGGATTCTGGTCACCGGAGTCACCGAGCCCAGCGGACGTTCCGTGGCGCGCATGCTGCTGGCGGCCGGGCACGAGGTCGTCGGCCTGGACCGGCAACGCAATCGTCTGGTCGACCCGCGCGTCGTGGTCACCGTCGGCGATCCGGCCGATACGCAGCTCTGCACCCGGGCCGTCGCGGGCGTGGATGTCGTGGTGCATCTGGCCGGGCGCGCGATCGCCGGAATCGTCTCGGCGGCTCGTGAAGCCGGTGCGCGACTGGTGGTTCCCGTTGCGGCGGGTACGGATTCGACGACGGAACGCATTGTGGCGAGCAGTGGCGTCGATGCGCTCATCGTGCGCACCGCACTGGTCGCCGGCCGCCGCGTCGACAGCAGCAGCTGGCGCACGCTGGAGAATCTGGCCGGCGCGCGCGGCAATACCGCCCTGCAGGTGCTGCACTACGACGACCTCGAGCGCTTCCTGGTGCTGGCCGCGCTCTCGCAGCGCAGCGGCGTCGTGGGCCTGGCCGCTCCCGGTGAGGTCTCCGGCGACGACATGCGCCGCGCACTCAAGGACGCCGGCGTCAAATACGCTGCGTGGCTGCACCGTTCGGCCCCGAGCGGCACCCAGGTCGACACCACCGGCGCCCGCGAGGAGTGGGGCTTCCGCTACGGCTGGACCGCCCGCGAAACCGTCGCCGATGTGGTGCGCGGTCTGCACGGCCGCAAAGCCGACGGCTCCGGACTGCGCACTCGCGGTGGCGCGATCCCACTGCCCTCGCACGTGGTGCCGCAGAACGCGCCGACCTCCGACGGGTACACACTGAAAGTGTCTGCGCCCGAAGGACTTCAGGGCGAGTTCGACGATCTGCTCGACGATCGCATTCCGGTGTTCACCGCGACCAATACCTCCGAGGCGCTGCCCGGCCCGCTCACTCCGCTGACCATCGATCTGCAGGCGGGTGCGATCCGGCTCGGCAACGAGGCCATGGGTCATATGATCGCCATCGAGGGAATCGCGCTGGAGCACTGGGTCTCCCGCGTCACCGGCGTCATGGGCCATCACATGTACATCAATGCGTCCATCGGCGTGTTCTCCGCGGAGAACATGCCCGGCTGGGACGAGGAGAGCGTGCGCCGCGATGTCTACGGCGCGATCGGCGATGTGGAGCTGCATCCGAAGGGCCGCCCGTCCATGTCGACCGGGTTCGCCGCCCGCCTGGGCACCTTCAAGGCGCTTGGCCGCGTAGGCGCCACCGCCCTGAGCTACCGCAAGACCGCCGAGCTGATCAATGCCGCCTCGCACGCGGAAGCCCTGACCCGGGAACAGATCTCCGAGCTCACCGATGAGCAGCTGCACGCCCGTGCGCTGCTGTGGCGCGACCGCCTGAACCAGGCGTGGCAGGCCGCCTCCATCGGCGTCATGATGACCGGCGCGGCGACCGCGGCGCACAACGGCGAGGTGAAGATCAACCTCGAGCGGCTGGAATCGGCCAAGACCATGCTGGCCGTCGAGCGACTGGCGGCACTGTGCCGCAGGGATTCCGGGCTGCAGGCCATTGCCAAGAGCGGTGATGTGGCGGCCGCCCGGGAGAAGTCGCCGGAGTTCGCCAAGGCCCTGGCCGAGGAGCTGAACCGGATCGGCCACCGTGGCCCCGGCGAGTGCGAGCTCATCAACGCCACCTTCGGCGATCGCCCCGAGCTGCTGGTGACCGCCGCCGGCCGGGCCGCGGAAATGCCTGCCCCGCACCGGGAACCGGTGGCCGAGCCGACCAGCCGCACCGCCAAGATGGCGGTCGGCGCGACCGTCTACCGCGAGCGTGCCCGCGATGCCGTCGTGCGGGTCACCAACGGCCTGCGCATGGCCACCCAGGAGCGCGCGGCCCGCCTGGTCAAGGTCGGCAAGCTCACCGAGATCGAGGATTCGGCCTTCCTGACCCTCGACGAAATCCTCTGGGCGCCCGCCGATCTGCAGGAGCGCGTGGCCCGCCGCCGCGCCGAGCGCACCCGCTACCAGGGCGTCCGCATGCCCGATGTGATCAATGGCGAATGGGAGCCGGAGGAGATCTCCGGCGCGCTGCCGATCGGCGGCGTCCTGACCGGTCTCGGCGTCAGCCCCGGCGTGGTCGAGGGCACCGTCAAGCGGGTGCTGTCGATCGACGACGATATCGAGCCCGGCGACATTCTGGTCGCCGCGGTCACCGATACCGGCCACACCGCCATGTTCGGCTATGCGGGCGCGGTGGTCACCGATATCGGCGGCGCCGCCTCCCATGCCGCCATTGTGGCGCGCGAGTTCGGCGTCCCCTGCGTGGTGGACACCAAGACCGCCAGCACCGGCCTCGCCGACGGACAGCGGGTCCGGGTCGACGGCGCGGCGGGCACCATCACGCTGCTGTCGGACGCCGAGTAGCACCGCACCACAACGCACTTCGCGCGAGATGCCCGCCGCAGCCCGGCGGGTCATCGTGCGGGACGCACCCGGCGACCGCTGGGGCGTGTCCCGAAGGTCGTGCGGCCGAGGACATCTCGTCGGCCGCCCGGCTGCTGAAGCCCGGGCCGGGAACCCACTGTTCGGCTCGTGATTGAAAGGAATACCTGTAGTGACGATTTCGCGCGCAGTACGCGGCACCCTACTGACCGGTGTAACCGCCGCGCTCATCGCCGTACTCCCGGCGGCGGGGATCACCCCCGCGCTCGCCGCCCCGAATATCTCGATCCTGCACCAGGCTCCGATCGGCGCGGACTTCAAGCTCGCAGGTGCACCGAATGCCCGTGATATCGGCGGGGTTACGGCGCAGAACGGGACCATCAAGTCCGGTCTGGTGTACCGCACCGACGCACTCAACAATCTGACCGATGCCGATCAGCAGACGCTGACCGCCGCGGGCGTCACCGAGGTCATCGATTTCCGCAGCCCCACCGAGCGGGCCGCCAGCCCGGACAAGGTGCCTGCCTCGATCAAGACCGTGCAGCTGCCGATCTACGATCCGAGCAACGATTTCTACGTGTTCTTCGGCAAGCTCGTGCAGGGCGGCCCGGCCGCGCAGCAGGCGGCGCTGGGCGACGGCAAGGGCGCGCAGTACATGCGCGACTACTACTCCTGGGTTGTCAATGATCCGACCTCGCAGGGTCAGTTCGGCGCGGCGCTGAAGGAGATCGCCAACTCCTCCGGCGCGGTGCTGTACCACTGCACCGCGGGCAAGGATCGCACCGGCATGATGACCGCGTTCCTGATGACCATCCTGGGCACTCCGCAGAGCCAGATCAATGCGAACTACCTGGCGTCCAACGATCGCCTGGCGGCCAGCAACAAGGCCACCCTCGATGCGCTGGTGGCCCGGGGCCTGGTGACCGATCCGTCGCTGTTCGGTCCGGTGCTGGGTGTGCAGCAGGACTACCTGGACGCGGCCTTCGCCGCGGCCACGGCGGCCTCCGGCTCGGTGTCGAACTACATCACGCAGAAGCTGGGCATCGATGCCGGCACCTACAAGGCGCTGCAGGACAAGCTGATCAAGACCGGTGGCATCTCCACCGGATCGTTCGGCAGCTAGTACCGACCGCTTGACATAACTCGCTCTCGACATGCCGGCGCCCCGTGTGGGAGGACGCCGGCATGTCGCGTTTTGCAAGCCGACCAGTTTGCATTCCGGGAGCACCCCGTTGCAGCATGTCGGGGACACGCCGGGCGGCACCGTGCGAAAATTCGCATGGTGCAGGAGATCTGGCATCTCGACGGGCGGCGCACCCGCTCGATCAGTCCGGAGAACCCCACCGGCGAGCCCGGCGCGGGCGGGCGGGCCATCGCCGGGACCGGGGCGTTCGCGGCCGCGGGCCTCGGCCGCGGCTGGAAGGTGTCGCCGTCGATCGATCTGGAACCCGGACAGACGATCACCCTCGCCGATATCGCCGGACCCGGGGTGATCCGGCACTTCTGGCTCACCACCGATCGCAGTCTGCTGCAGCACTTCACCCTGCAGATGTACTGGGACGGAGCACCCGAACCCGCCGTCGCGGTGCCGCTGGGCGACTTCTTCTGCAATGGCTGGGACCAACTGGCGCTGGTCAATTCACAGATGGTGGTGGTCGCGCCGGCGGGCGGCCTGAACAGCTACTGGCCCATGCCGTTCGGTACGCATGCGCTCATCACCCTGCACAATGGCGCCGAGCGCGCCGCACCTGTCTACTACCAGATCACCTATACGGAAGAGGATGTGCCGGAATCATCCGGACTTCTGCATGCCTGCTGGCGCTGCAGTGATCCACTCGGCTCCCCCGCCGTCCATCCACTCGTCGAAGTCACCGGCGGGCCGGGCCGCTATGTGGGCACCTATTTGGCGATCGAACCGCGCGCGCCCGGCTGGTGGGGCGAGGGCGAGCTCAAGTTCTATCTGGACGATGACACCGAATTCCCGACCATCTGCGGCACCGGGACCGAGGACTATTTCGGCGGGGCCTGGAATTTCGATCTGGGCGGTATGCAAGTGCCCTACTCGACGCCTTATCTGGGGCTGGTGCAGGTGGAACCGCGCGAGCGCATCTACGAACCGCAGCAGCGATTCGGCATGTACCGCTGGCACATTCCGGATCCGATCTGTTTCGAGCACAGTCTGAGCGCCACCATCCAGGCGCTCGGCTGGCGCGAGGACGGGCACTATCTTCCGCTGGAACACGCGCATGTCGCGACTACCGCGTTTTGGTATCAATCACACCCGCCGAGCGCCCCGCTCCCCTAATGCCGCCCGCGAACAGGGCCGGGGAACATCACCGTTGTGATTTCTATTGGGTAAAACGCACTTGGTGAACCGCGTTCGGGTGCATGGTATTTGTATGCGCGCGCTGGTTGTCGAGAAGCCTGGACAGTTCTCGGTCGATACGGTGCCCGATCCCACGCCGGGGGCGGGGGAAGCGGTGGTGCGGGTCGACGCGGTCGGAATTTGTGGCACGGATATACATATTGTCGAGGGTGAATTCCCGCCCACGCCCTATCCGATCATCCCGGGGCACGAATTCGCCGGGGAGATCGTGGCTCTCGGCGCCGATACCGCCGGGGTGCGGGTGGGCGATCGGGTCGCGGTCGATCCCTCGCTGTTCTGCGGCCGCTGTCATTACTGCGCGATCGGGCGCGGAAATCTCTGCGAGAACTGGGGCGCCATCGGCGATACGGTCGACGGGGCGATGGCCGAGTTCGTGAAAGTCCCGGCTGCCAACTGTTATCGGCTACCCGGGCATCTCTCGGCCGTGCACGGTGCACTGGTGGAACCGCTCTCGTGCGCCGTCCACGGATTCGATGTGCTGCCACGGCAACTCGGGGCGCACTATCTGATCTACGGTGCGGGCACCATGGGGCTGCTCATGCTGCAATTGGCCAGTGCGGCGGGCGCGGCCTCGGTATCGGTGGTGGACACCAATCCCGATCGACTGGCGGTCGCGCGCATGCTCGGCGCGGACGCGGCCACCATCGCCGCCGACGATATGGATCGGCCGGAGGGCTGGGAGATCGTCATCGATTGCAGCGGAACGATTCCCGCCATCGAGGACGGGCTGTCGCGGGTTCGGCGCGGCGGCACCTATCAGCAATTCGGGGTCGCGCCGGCGGAGGCGCGCGCGGCCATCTCACCGTTCCGCATCTACAACGACGAGATCACCATTGTCGGTTCGATGGCGGTCCTGCACAGTTTCGGGCGAGCCGTGGATCTGATGGGCGAAGGCGTCATCGATGCCGACACCATGATCACCCACGATTTCGCGCTCGGTGAATTCGGTGATGCCCTGCGGACTTTCCGCGCGGGCACCGGCCGCAAAATCCAGCTGCGGCCCGGACGGGTCACGGCACGCTAGAGACGGGCAGGCCAATGACGGTCGTTGCCGGAGTGGATTCTTCGACTCAATCCTGCAAGCTGGTGGTGTGCGACGCCGATACCGGAACGGTATTGCGGCAGCGCCAGATACCGCATCCGGACGGCACGGAGATCGCGCCGTCGATCTGGTGGGACGCGCTGAGACAGGCCTGCGATCGGATGATGCGCGATGTCGAGGCCATTGCCGTCGCGGGTCAGCAGCACGGGCTGGTGGCGCTCGACGCCGCCGGTCACCCGGTGCGAGACGCGCTGATGTGGAACGACACTCGCTCGGCGGAGGCGGCGACCCAGTTGGTCGCCGAGCTCGGCGGCCCGCAGGCGTGGGCCGATGCGGTCGGCAGTGTGCCGCTCGCGGCGCATACCGTCGCCAAACTGCGCTGGTTCGCCGATCACGAACCGCAGCTCGCCGACCGCACCGTGCGGGTGCTGCTGCCGCACGACTACCTCACCTGGCAGCTGCGCGGTGGTGATCCGCACGACGAGACCACCACCGACCGCGGTGACGCCTCGGGCACCGGATACTGGTCGCCCACCTCGGGGCGCTATCGCACCGA
Organism: Nocardia sp. NPDC006630; assembly: GCF_040611495.1. Taxonomy (NCBI): domain Bacteria; kingdom Bacillati; phylum Actinomycetota; class Actinomycetes; order Mycobacteriales; family Nocardiaceae; genus Nocardia; species Nocardia sp. NPDC006630. The sequence continues at coordinate 461,235 of NZ_JBEXOK010000004.1, read as the reverse complement.
TCTGCTGTCGATGGCCTTCCGCGGCCGCACCCCGGCGCTGCCGCGGGTGCTGAACCCGGCGGAGGTGGCGGGGCGCACGCCGGGCGGGCGGCTGGTGGCGGCCGGAACCGGTGACAATGCCGCGGCCGCACTCGGTTTGGGGATCGGGGACGGTGATGTGGTGGTGTCGCTGGGCACCAGCGGGACGGTCTTCACCCGCTCCGGGCAGCCCAGTGCCGATGCCTCCGGGGCGGTCAATGGTTTCGCCGATGCGACGGGGGCGTTCCTGCCCCTGGTGTGCACGCTGAACGCCTCACGCGTCCTGGACGCCACCGCGACCCTGCTCGGCACCGATCTGTCCGGGCTGGAGGTGCTGGCCGCGCAATCACCGCCGGGCGCCGACGGATTGACGCTGCTGCCCTACCTCACCGGGGAGCGCACGCCGAATCTGCCGCATGCCACCGGAAGTCTGCACGGCCTGCGCCCGGAGACCATGCGCCCGCATCATCTGGCGCGGGCGGCGATCGAGGGCATGCTCTGCAATATCGCCGAGGCGTTCGACCGCCTGCCGACCACGCCGAAGCGGATTCTGCTCATCGGCGGGGCGGCGCGGTCACGGCTCATCGCGCATGCGGCGGCGACCATCTTCGGACAGACTGTCTCGGTGCCGAATCCGAGTGAGTACGTGGCGCTCGGGGCGGCCCGGCAGGCCGCGTGGGCGCTGCGGGGCGGGGCGCGGCCGCCGCGCTGGCCGACCCTGGCGCCGACGGAATTCCACCCGATCGCGCCCGGAGTCGGCGTGGCGATACGCGAGCGCTACGCCCGCATTCGGGACACCTACTACCCGTAGACGACCGTATCGTCGGACAGGAAGCCCTCCCAGGCACGATGACGCTCCAGATAGGTGCGCAGCGCATCCCGGGTGATCTCCTGCTTCGACCGCCCCTCCAGTACCGCCTGCGCGCACAGCGCAGCCTCTTCGTGCTCGCTGAGCCGCAACGTCCATGCCACGCGAAAGTAATACCACCTGAAGTCCGGATTGTCCTGGGTTCCGCGATCGCCGGGCAACCGTCACATACCCGCCGGTAGGGCTGGCGACCCTCTCCTCCCCCTGGCCATTCCCCCGTCATTCCGGCGCGCTCTTGGCCGGAATCCACTGAACCCATTGCGGCGCTGCCGGTGTGGATCCCGGCCAAGAACATGCCGGGATGACGGGCAGTCAGTGACGCACGGCGGCGCGGTGTTGTTCTGCTGCCAGGAAGTGGGCTGTGGTGCGGGTGGATTCGTAGAGGGAGCGGTAGTGGCGGTAGTAGGGGGTGTAGTGGACGGTGCGGGACGGGTTGGGGTCGATGGTGGTGGTGAGCGGGTTCCAGGTGGAAGTGTCCAGGCCGATGGCTTCGGCGGCGAGAAGGGCGTCGCCGAGAGCCGCGCCGATGGTGTCGGCGGGCAGTTGCTGTGGGAGGCCGGTGATATCGGAGACGATCTGGGTCCAGAGGCCGCCCTTGGTGCCGCCGCCGACCGCGATGAGGCGGCGGGCCTCGCCGCCCGCGGCGGCCATGACTTCGAGATTGTGGCGGACGCCGTAGCCGATGCCCTCCAGGACCGCGCGGTAGATATCGGCGCGCTGGTGGGTGAGGGTCAGTCCGGCGATCATGCCGCGGGCGTCGGCGTCGAAGAGCGGCGTGCGCTCCCCGGCGAAGTAGGGCAGCACCAGCAGGCCGCGGCTGCCGGGCGGAACGTCTGCGGCCTCGTCGAGCAGATCGCCGAAATCGCTGCCGGTGAGGGCGCGCAACCAGTCGGTGATCGCGCCCGAGGTCGCCATGCCGGCGGCGGATGTGTATGTGCCGGGCCAGGTTCCGCAGGTGGTCCAGAGACCGGGGTGCGGATGCGGATGCGTGAGCACCTGGGTGAGGAACAGGGTGGTGCCGTACATGATCATGACATCGCCCGGTTCCCGGACGCCGACACCGGCGGCCTCGGCCCAGGCGTCGATGGTGCCGGTGGTGACGGGCAGTCCCACCGGAAGTCCGGTCGCCGCAGCGGCTTCGGCCGTCACTCGCCCGACTATTTCTGTGGGCCAGGCCAATTCGGGCAGCGGCAGCCCGGGCGCGACCGAACCGGCCCAATCGGTGGCCCAGGTCTGGGCCATGAGGTCGTACATGGGCACGCACTGACTGGCGGACTGATGATCGAGCACATAGCGGCCGGTGAGGCGATGGACCAGAAAGGAGCTGGCCATCAACAGCATTCGGGTCTCTTTCCAGACCTGCGGCTCGTGCCGGGCCAGCCAGCGTAGTTTCGGGCCGACCGCCTGACTGGTGAGCGGGGAACCCGACCGCTCCAGCACGGTGTCCGCGCCCAATTCGGCGGTCAGTTCCTCGATTTCGATCCCGGCGCGGGTATCGACGCCGTACAGAATCGCGGGCCGCAGCGGCCGCCCGTCAGCATCGGCGGGCAGCAGGCACGGCCCGATCCCGCTCACCGCGAGCGCCTCGAGGGGCGCGCCGTCCGCGGCCGCCACCAGCTCCCGGGCGATGCCGACAAAATCCGACCACCACACCGTCTCCGCATCGTGCTCCACCCAGCCGGGGCGTGGAGTCGAGACCCGGTGCGGCCGTTCGGCTCTCATATCCACCATGCCGTGGTGATCGACGAGCACACCCTTGGATCCGGAGGTTCCGATATCGATGCCGAGCAGCATGTCAGCTCGCCCTGCTGAATTCGTCGAGGGTGACGTCGAGTAGCTCGCAGGCGGCCCGCACCTCGGGTCTGCGGTCACCGGGGACGGCGTGAATGTGGTTGGCGCCGAAGCGGGACAGGAAATCCGGGGCCTCGGCGTCCAGGCGGGCGAAGGCGTGCGGCCATTCCCTGGTGGACTGATTCATCAGCGCCTCATTGGTGGCCTCGTCGTAGGTCTCGAAATCCCCGAGCATCAACTGCATTCGGTACGCACCGTTCTTACGGGTGAGCCGGGCGAAGGTCATCTGCCCGGGCGCGGCCAGATGATGCACCGACGCACCACCGGCGGGGAAGAAGAACACCTCCGGATAGAGGTGAACACGGGCGAGGTTCTCGGCGGGATCGTCGCTGCGGGCCGCGAACCAGGTGGCGTGCTGCCCGGAATTGCACAGATCCCAGATATCGCGGTCGGCGTGATAGTGCCGGACATCGGCGAAAAGCACCGGGGTGCCGGAGATCTGCTTGAGCAGCTGCATGGTGAGCGCACCGTCCATATCCGCCTCGGTGGCGCAGACGTGCGGCTGTTTCGGCCCGTTCCAGTCGTACGGGTCGTTGAGAAAGGCCTCGGTGATATCCATGGTCGCGAAGTACTGGGTCAGTTCCGGCTGGCCCTTGATGCCGGAGAAGTCCAGATGCCATTCCGCGATCAGATCCCGCATGGCCAGATACGAGCAGATCTGCCGCTCCAGCAGTTCCGGGGTGAGTTTGCTGCCGTCGTAGTGCACCCCGGCGGTATTGCGTTCCAACCACTCTCGGGCGCCCTTGGCCTCCCCCGCATCGGCCAGCTCGGCGCGCCGCACGATCTCCCACTGATCGATCTCCTCCACATCGATCCCGAAGGTGTGCTGCCACTGGTCGGTATTGGCCACCGCCGTATTCATGCCCATCGGCCGCCCGCCGATCCGCCCGAAGGTGCTGCCGCGCAGACTCGCCACCGCGGCGGCGGCGCGTGCCCGCACCCCGATGGCCGCGATCAACTCGCGGTCCGCGGGATCACCCCAGAGCCGGGTGTGCGCGCGCCCGATCTGATCCAGCGCACCGCCCGCCGCCAGCATGCCCACCATTCCGGGCTGCACCGGATCGATATTCGACAGCAGCAGTAGCGGACTCGTCAGCTGTCCCGCCGCCAGCATGGTGAAGTGCGGGAAGGCCCACACCGCATAGTGCAGCACGGTGAGATCGACCCCGGCGGCCTGCACCCGCCGCGCCACCGCGACGGCCTGCTGATTGCTCGCCACCGGTTCGCGCCCGCGCACCACGGTGTGACCGGCCGCGGTCAATTCGGCGACGAGCCGATCTTCCACTGTACGAATGAATCCGACAATTCCCCCGTGCACGTAGTCACGGCCATCGGAAATACTGATAACGCCGATCCGGGCCATTTGCCTTGCCTCCCGACCGTGGGTGGACTCTCGACTCGCACTCCAGAATCCCAGTTCGCCGCGCCGGGCACGCCCGAATGAGGAAGATCGGCTCAGCCCGGGAAGTGCAAGGGAGCCAGCCGGACTCCGCCCTGCCCCCAGCCGGCGGCGGTGATCCAGAACGAATCGCCGTCCGCCACCACCTCCGCGGCGTGTGCGGCGATATGGCCCACACGGTCCTGCGGCTGGAAGTGAAACGGGTCCGTACTGCGAAAGATCTCGGTGCCGACGTACTCCGGGCGCGGGCCGATGAACAGGTACCAGTAACCGCCGTACGGCACCACGAACGGCGATTCGGTATTGCCCGCCTCGGTTCCGGCGGTCGGATCGGTATAGGCGATGCGGCGCGGGCCCCACCGCACCAGATCGGTACTCGTCCGGTAGGCGACCACGTGATTGCCGCCTGTACGGGTACCGGTGGCGCAGTAGTACATCACCCACCACTCGCCGATGCGCAGCACCATGGGATCGCGGGCGTCGTACCCGTCCCGGAACAAGGGGCCGCCGGGATGCCGGGTCCACTCGAACAGATCGGTGGAGGTGGCCAGATTCATCCCGGTGGCCGTCCGATCCGCCCCGCCACCGTCATAGAACATGAAGTACCGCGTCCCATGCCGCACCACGAACGGCGCCCACAGATGCGTCTCCCCATACTCCCGGTCCACCGTCAACGCCGGCGACTCCTGCACCCAGGGCCCAGCCAATTCCGCTGCGGTGGCGTGCCCGAACACCGTCTCATCGAACGGATCCGCCGGCTCCCGATGCGTGATCCCGAACAAATGCCACCGCCCATCCCCCGCCCGAATCACCGTGTGGTCGTTGACATACCACCGCCCACCCTCCCCCTGAGGCTCGAACACCCGACGGAACGCCCCCGCCCGCACCAACCCGCTCATCCCCCGAGTGTGCGCGGTCAGCGCCGTGCGGACAGCGATTCGAGCCGCATACAGAGCGGACCGGAGATGCGGTGCAAGATAGGACAGAATCTGTCCTAGTTCTACTCGACAATGGGGTTATGACGGAAATATCGCTGCGCCGGCTGAATCGGACCCTGCTCGTGCGCCAGATGCTGGCCGAACGGGTTTCCATGCCCGCGGGCGATCTCATCCGCCATCTGATCGCGGTGCAGGGGCAGGAGGCGAATTGGCCGTACGTCGGGTTGTGGACCCGGCTGGCCGATTTCCGGCACGAAGAGCTCGCCGCGCTGCTGCACGATCGAAGTGTGGTGCGGTCCACCATGATTCGCCGGACCGTACATCTGGCCGATGCCGCCGACTATCGCTGGTTGTATCCGACGGTGCGGCCGGTGATCGAGGCAGCACTGCAGGCGGCCTACTTCCGGGAGGCGATCGACGGAGTTGATCCGGTCGAATTCGCTACTGCCGGAAAGGAACTGCTCACCGGCCGGACGCTGTCCCGCATCGAGCTCGGGCGAATGCTCGCGGACCGCTTCCCGAGCCCGTATCCCGGCAGGCTCGCCCAGGCGCTCGGCGTCATGCTGCCGGTGGTGCACAATCCCGAGGCGGGGGTGTGGGGCGGCTGGCGCAATCGCCGCGTCTCGGTCACCCTCGCGGACGAATGGCTGGGCGCACCCCTCGCGGAGTCGCCGCAGCCGGAGACCATGGTCCTTCGCTACCTGGGAGCATTCGGCCCGGCCACCGTCGCGGACATCCAGGCATGGGCCGGAACCACCCGCCTCGCCGAAGTCGTCGCACGCCTGCGTCCCCAACTGCGGGTCTACCGCGACGAATCCGGCCGAGAACTCTTCGACCTCCCCGACGCGACCCTGGCCGATCCGGATCTGCCCGCCCCGGTCCGCCTACTGCCCGCCTTCGACAATGCCCTGCTGGGCCATCACGACCGCACCCGCGTGATCAGCGACGCAGACCGGGCCCGCATTGCCAAGGTCGCCTCCGGCGGCGTCCCGATGTACCTGGTCGACGGGTTCGTCCACGGGCAGTGGTCCCGCACCGACACCGCCCTCCACATCACCCCGTGGCACCCCCTCTCCGCGGCTGATGAGGCCGCCGTCCACACCGAAGCAGAACGCCTGCTCTCCCTCATGGCCCCTGGCCAGGACATCAAAATCCTCATCAACCGCCCCTGACCCAGCATGTGCCCGAGACTGAACCGGTCATGGCCGCGCCGGGGCGCACGGGTGGCGCTGTGGCGGAATTCCTTTCGCCCGCAGGTGGGCGGGTTGATATTGTGGCGGGGTGATGAACCTCCGACAGGCATGGTGGTGGCTGCGCCCGCAGCCCGATTGATCATGTTCATGGGCTGTACGCAGCCTGTGGGTTCCGTGGTGCGGAGCGAGGTTCGTGCAGTCCCTCAGAGATAGGAACTGTGCGATGGATTCTTTTTCGGCTACGCGCGAGCGCAGTGATCGGCTCGGCGCCGATATTGCGGAAAACCCCGGGCGGTACCGTGTTCTCACCGGGGAGCGGCCTACGGGTCAGCTTCATCTGGGGCATTACTTCGGGACGATTTCGGAGCGGGTGCGACTGCACGATCTCGGCGTGGAGACCTTTGTCATTCTCGCTGATTACCAGGTAATCACCGATCGGGACGGCCTGGGGCCGGTGCGGGACAACGTCTTTCACGCTGTGCTGGATTATGTGGCGGCGGGCATCGACCCGAGCCGGGCGACGATCTTCACGCATTCGGCGGTGCCGGCGCTCAATCAGCTCATGCTGCCGTTCCTCAGTCTGGTGACCGAGGCCGAGCTGCATCGCAATCCGACGGTCAAGGCCGAACACGCCGCTGCCGGTAGGGCTTTGAGCGGGCTGCTGCTGACCTATCCGGTGCATCAGGCCGCCGATATTCTGTTCTGCAAGGGCAATCTGGTGCCGGTGGGCAAGGACAATCTCCCCCATGTCGAGCTGACCAGGGTGATCGCGCGGCGGTTCAATGAGCGCTACGGGCAGGTCTTTCCGGAACCGGAGGCGTTGCTGACACCAGCCCCGGAGGTGCCGGGTCTGGACGGCCGGAAGATGTCCAAAAGCTACGGGAATGCCATCACACTGGCCATGACCGCGGAGGAGACGGCGGCGCTGATCCGGCGTGCGCCAACGGATTCGGAGCGGCGGATCAGCTTCGATCCGGAACTCCGGCCGGGCGTCTCCGCCCTGTTGACCACCGCCGCCCTGTGCACCGGCGTCGATGAGAAGGTGCTGGCGGATCGAATCGGCGACAGCGGTGCGGGCGCGCTCAAAAAGCTCGCCACCGATGCGGTGAACGACTTTTTCGCCGACCATCGCCGCCGCCGCGCCGAACTGGCACGGGATCCGGATTTCGCGCACACGGTGCTGCGCGAGGGAAATCGGCGGGCGAACGAGATCGCGGACCGCACCCTCGACGAGGTGCGGTCCGCGATGGGGACGGTGTATTGATCTCTGCGCGTGTGGATCCCGGCCGAAAGCACGCCGGGATGACGGGACGTCATGTGCGCGCGTCAGTTACTCGCGGGGAGTTCTACCAGGGTCTGACGGAGTTGGTGCAATTCCGCCTCGGTGAGGCCCTGGGAGACCAGCCAGGTGCCCGCGCCACCATGTTCGGCGTGCAGGTTCTCCAGGAATCGGAGCATGACGTCGGCGCTGATGGCGAGAATGCCGGTATTCGCCTGCGGCAGACCGGTATACGAGGGCAGCGCGTCCAAGCGGTCGCGAACTCGCTGCATACGCTGGTTGGTGATCTCGTAGTCGTCGGCAATGGCCGCGGCCGTGACTCCGACCGCGTCCAGCAGGACCGCGGCGAGCACGCCGGTGCGGTCTTTGCCTGCGGCACAGTGGAACAGGACCGAACGGCGCGCCGGATCGATGATCAGCCGGACCGCTGCCACAATGTGGTCACCGCTGCCGGCCAGCAGCTGTCCGTAGAGGTCGGTCAGATCCACCCGGGTCTTATCGGGCACCAGATCCCTTGCCGCCAGCGAAGACTGCGCCGACTTGCGAATCGGCAGGTTGGCGATGTGGACGGCCGCATCGGCGAACAGTCCGTAGCCCTCCCGTTCCACCTCGTCCGGCAGGCGCAGATCGATGACCGTGCGCAGGCCGAGCGGTTCCAGCAGCTGCGTCAGATCCTCGCAGGTGGCCTGCTGCAATGTGCTGGAGCGAAACACCATGCCGAAACGGGTTGTGCCACCACCTGTTACGGGCAGTCCGCCGAGATCACGAACATTGTCGATCTCGGCGAAGTCGATCCAGCGCTGCGCGGCAAGTGAATGACTGCGGGACACCGCCGGGTCAGTGGGCACGGCCGGCTGCTGCCTCTTCGGCGCGGGTGAGGCCGCACAGTCCGATCAAATCCTCGTGGAGTTCGAACCAGACGGTGTGATAGCTGTCCATGATGGGGCGGGCCACATAGGTGTGGTCGCCCTCGGCGATGCGCTCGACGGCGCGGTCGAGGCGGTCGGTGTAGCGGACCAGGCGCGGAGCCAGGGCGCCCAGGCGCTGCACCAGGGGGCGCAGGCGCTGGTGTGTGCCGGTGAGACGGCCCAGGACCGCACCGTCGTAATCGGCGTCGGCATGGTCGTTGACGGTGGCCGGGTCCTTCATCTGCCAGTCGGTGATGATGACCTTGAGATCGGCGTTGTAGACACAGAATTCGTCGTAGGCGGCCGTCAGCGCGGCGGCGTCCACGGTGGCCCGCTCCTCGGTGAGCAGCTGCTCGAGGCGAGCACGACCCTCGGGGGTGAGCCGGAAACCGGCCGGGGTGGTGGCGCACACCCCTGTGGTCACCAAACCCTCACAGTGAGTGGCGATTTCGCCCGCGTCCGCGCCGAGACTCAGTGCCAGATTGTCGGCGTTCACCCGGCCTTTGATGCCGACCAGCCGCAGCAGTGCCAGTTCGGTGATGGGACTGTCCACTGAAACCTCCTCCTGCTCGGTGCTTTCCGGAGCGGCGGCGCGTTCTTCCAGCCGCTGCACCAGCTGCGCGGCGTCCGCGCCCGCCCACTGGGCCAGCTGCGCCACATCGTCGAGAATGATCTGCTCGACCGGCTTGGCGACGATCTCGCCCGCCAGCACCAGCCCGGCCCCGCCGTCGATGGTGACGGTCCGGCCGACCAGCGCCGCGACCACACCGGGTCCGCAGCCGACCACGCAGGGGCGGCCGAGTTCACGACTCACCAGCGCGGCATGCGAAGTGGTGCCGCCCAATTCGGTGACAATGGCGCGAGCGGCGATCATGCCGTGCAGATCGTCGGGACTGGTGGTGGGGCGCACCAGAATGACGTCCTCACCGGCTTCCGCACGCCTTTCGGCCTCATCCGGATCGGTGACGACCACACCGGAAGCCAGTCCGGGACAGGCGGATTCGCCACGGGCGAGCGGTTCCTGCCCGGTGGTGACACCGGACGCCGGGCGCAGCACCTCGCGCACCTGATCGGGTGTGATGCGATCGAGGGCCTCATCGGCGCTGATCAAACCCTCCGCCACCATGGCGACGGCGGTGCGCACCGCGGCCCGCGCGGACCGCTTGGCCGAGCGCGACTGCAGCATCCACAGCGTGCCGGACTCGACGGTGAACTCGATGTCCTGCAGGTCACGGCCGTCCCGTTCGAGCAGTTCGGTGGCGGCGATCAGCCGGGCGTGCACCTGCGGCTGGGTCGTGGCCAGCTCGTCGAGCGGTCGCGGGGTGAGGCGGCCGGAGACCACATCCTCGCCCTGCCCGCCGACCAGCCATTCGCCGTACACGGGGCCGTCGCCGGTATTGGGATTGCGGCTGAACAGCACGCCGGTGCCGGAGTGCTCATCGAGATTGCCGAACACCATGGCCTGCACGGTGACCGCGGTGCCGAGCGTGTCCGGCACACCGCGATTACGGCGATAGGTCTTGGCGCGGGCGGAATCCCACGAACGGAACACCGCTTCGATGGCGCCGCGCAGCTGATCCCACGGGTCCAGCGGCACCGCACCGTTCGGATCACCGAGCACGGTCTCGCGGTACTGGTGCACGAAGCGCTGCCGAGTGTCGCCGGCGTAGCGGGGATTCTGCGTCTGCTCGGCCAGCGCCTGCTGCACCGCATCGGTCATGCCGAGGTTCAGGACGGTGTCCATCATGCCAGGCATGGAGATGGCCGCACCCGAGCGCACCGAGACCAGCAGCGGCCGATCCGGCGATCCGAACGTGCGCCCGGTACCGCGCTCGATGGAGGCGATCCCGGCGCGCACCTGCTCCCAGATCCCCGGGGCGATCGCGCCGCGCCGGGTGTAATCGGCCCAGCCTTCGGTGGTGATGACAAACGCGGGCGGCACCGGCAGCCCGAGGGCCCGCATGTGATCGATACTCCACGCCTTGCCGCCGATCTGCTGCCGCGACAGCCCGCAAGCGCCGTCGAGTTCGACGACGGTCACGGCGTCGGCCGCCACATCGGGTCGCTGCGCAAGCTCCGCTCCGGCGGTCATGTCACTCCTTCGAAGTTCTGAATTCATCCGCCCCCGCCTCGTCCCGCACCCTCTGGGAACCTGCTATCGAGCGTGCCGCGTGACGGCCCTCACCCCCAACACAGATCCCGATCAGCGGAACCTGACAACACATAGAGCTGCGGATTGCCCACTAGACATATTCCGAATAGGCATCCACCCCAAGTTCACGGCCCGGCTCGGTCTGGACTGACGGAGCAGGGGAGCGAAGCGGAGGAGCGGAGGAGGGAAGACCGAGCTAGCAGGGCCGCGAACCCGACCGGAGCGAAGCGGAGGGCAAATTCAACACGGCACGCCCGGTCAGCGGGATGGCACGGGTGAAACGGGCATCCGGGACGGGGGTTTGCGGCAGGATGGGCGGCATGGATCGGCGGTATGCGGCATCCATCGGCGGCGGTGCTGCGTCCGTCCCGGTTTCGACCGTTCCGGCCCTGGTGGCCGATCGAGCGCGGCGCTATCCGGATGCGGTGGCGATCGCCGGTCCGGGCGGGCGGGTGACCTACGCCGAGCTGGCGGAGCAGGTCGGGGCGGTGACGCGCGCCGCCATTGCCTCGGGCATCGAGGTCGGCGATCGGGTCGGCATGTGGGCGCCCAATAGCGATCGCTGGATCGTGACCGCGCTGGGCATGCTCGGCGCGGGGGCCACCCTGGTGCCGATCAGCACTCGGCTGCGCGGACCGGAGACCGCCGAGATTCTGCGGCGCAGCCGGGCCAAGGCGGTCTGCACGGTGCAGGAGTTCCTCGGATACGACTATCCGTCGATGCTGGCCGATTCCGGCCCGGCGCTCTCGAATCTGGAACACCTGATCCTGCTCGATGATTCGGTCGGGGAGGCCGCGCCCGGCTGGGATATCAGTTCCTGGGCAGGCTTTCTCGCGCCGGGGACGGTGGTGCCCCCGGCGACCGCGCGGGAGTGTGCGGCGAGCGTCGATCCGGAATCGTTGTCCGACATACTCTTCACCTCCGGCACGACGGGCGAGCCGAAGGGTGTGCTCGCCACGCACCGGCAGACCCTGGAGGTGTTCAGCCGCTGGTCGGATGCGGTGACGCTGCGGCCGCGCGATCGATATCTGCTGGTGAATCCGTTCTCGCACACCTTCGGATACAAGGCGGGCATCATCGCCTGCCTGTTGCGCACGGCCACCATGGTTCCGGTCGAACGCTTCGAGGCCGAGCGGGCGCTGCGCCTGATCGAGAGTGAACGCGTCACCGTATTGGCCGGTCCGCCAACCCTGTTCACGGATCTGCTGGCCGCCGACCACCGCGACCACATCCTCGGTTCGCTCCGGCTCGCGGGCACCGGCGGCGCGGTCATTCCCGCAGAACTGGTGGAGCGCATTCGCTCCGACCTCGGCGTGCCCTACGTCTTCACGGCCTACGGTCTCACCGAATCGGTGGGCGTGGTCACGGTGTGCCCACCCGACGCCCCCGCCGAACTACTCGCGGAAACGGTCGGAAAACCGCTGCCCGACACCGAGATTCGCATCGTCGACCGGGACCGCACCGATGTGATACCCGGCGAGCCGGGCGAAATCATCGTCCGGGGCCCCAATGTCATGCTCGGCTACCTCGATGATCCGGAAGCCACCGCCGCCGTCATCGACACCGACGGCTACCTGCACACCGGCGATATCGGAACCCTCGGCGACGACGGCTACCTCCGCATCACCGACCGCCTGAAAGACATGTTCATCGTCGGCGGCTTCAATGCCTACCCCGCCGAAATCGAACGAGTCCTCCTGCAACACCCGGACATTCGTGAAGTAGCGGTAGTCGGCATCCCCGACCCCCGCCTCGGCGAGGTAGGCCGCGCCGTAGTCGTCACCACCGACCACACCCTCGACCCAGCCGCCGTCATCGAATGGTCCCGCACCCGCCTCGCCGGCTACAAAGTCCCCCGAGAGGTGGTCCTCACCGACCACCTCCCCCGAAACGCCGGCGGCAAGGTGATCAAGGGCCAACTCCGCAACCCGGCCTGACCGCGCACCATCCGCGCGAACGCGGCGGAACGCCGGTAGCCCCGCACCTAGGGGTGTGCAGGGCTACCGGGTGCAGCTCCGGCCGCTGATCGCGGCGGCGGCCGGAGCTAGATCTCTTTGCGCATCTGCGCGGTGAGGGGCTTCATGTAGGCGGCGCCGAGGAGGCGGCGCATCCAGTTCATGGCCTTGGCGTCGGTGCCGATCAGGATGAGGGGTTTGTTCTTCTTCATGCCGTTGGCGATGATCTGGGCGCACTGTTCGGGCGAGGTCTTGGCCAGGCCGTCGAAGTTGGCGGCCAGGGCGTCGCGGTCACGATTGGCGGAAGCCCTTGCCTTCCAAGCGATCTCGGTCTTGATCATGCCCGGATGCACACTGGAGACGCCGACGTGGTGGCCCGCGATGATCATTTCCTGGCGCAGGGCGTCGGTGAAGGCGTGCATGGCGTACTTCGACGCGCTGTAACCGCTCTGGCTCGGGCAGGCCACCAGGCCGAACATGCTGGAGACATTGGCGATATGCCCGTCACCGGAGGCGATGACATGCGGCAGGAACGCCTTGGTGCCATTGGCGGTGCCCCAGAAGTTGATATTGAAAATCCACTCGAAGTCTTCCCACGAGACGTCTTCGATATTGGCGGTCAACGAGACTCCGGCATTGTTGACCACGATATTGACCTTGCCGAAGTCGGCGACCACCTCATCGGCGTGCGCGTAGACCGCAGCCCGGTCGGTGACGTCCAGCTTGTAGGCGCGGGCCTTCGCACCGTGCTTCTCGCACAGTGCCGCGGTCTCGGCCACACTCTCGAGATTGCGGCCCGACAGCGCCAGCTGCGCACCACCGCGGGCCAGTTCGAGGGCGAGGGCCCGGCCGATGCCGGCACCGGCGCCGGTAATGACGGCGACTTTGCCGTGGAAGTCCTTCATTGCCAATTTCCTTGTCTCGCAGCTTTATTACAGAGGTGGCACTGCTATTGGGTGGTGAAGCCACCGTCGGCAATGAATTCCGAGCCGGTGCTGTAGGAGGATTCGTCCGAGAGGAGGAACAGCACCAGGTTGGCCAGCTCCTCGGGCGTGCCCGGCCGGGCAATGGGCTGATTGGCCGCAATCGACTGGGAGCGTGCGGAAGTCGCTACCATCTCGGTGGCGATGATGCCCGGGTGCACGGAGTTGACACGCACATTGTCGGCGGCGAACTCCTGCGCGGCGGTCTTGGACATACCGCGCACCGCCCACTTGGACGCCACGTACCCGAGAATGTTCGAGTAGCCGATCAGCCCGCCGGTCGAGGAGATATTCACGATCGACCCGACGCCGGCTTTGCGCATGGAGCCGATGACCGCCTTCATGCCCAGGAATACGCCGACCTGGTTGACGTCGATCACCTTGCGGTAATCCGCCTCCGAGAGCTTCTCGATCGGATCCACGTGCACGATGCCGGCGTTGTTGACCAGACCGGAGACCGGTCCGAATGTCACTTCGGCCTGTGCGACAACGTCATTCCAGGCCGCCTCATCGGTGACGTCGAGCGGCAGGAACAGGGCGGAGTCGCCGAGTTCGGCCGCAAGCGCGGCACCCTCGGCGGTGAGCACATCGGTGATGACCACCGTCGCGCCCTCGGCCACAAGCTTGCGCGCGAAGGCCGCGCCCATCCCCCGGGCGCCACCGGTGACGATGACGTTCTTGGTCGCTACGCGTCCCATGACACCCTCCTAGTTCTGCGCGGTGGCGCTCGGTGCCGGAGCACGCCGGGCATTGCGCTTGGCCGGGGCGGCCTCGGCGACCGGAGCCGATTCGACGGCCTCCTGATCGGCCAGATGGTTGGCAGCGATATAGCCGAACACCATGGCGGGACCGATGGTCGCGCCCGCACCGGCGTAGTCGTTGCCCATGACGGCGGCCGAATTATTGCCCGCCGCATACAGACCCGCGATCACCGCGCCGCTCTCGTCGAGCACGCGTGAGTGCTCGTCGGTGACCAGGCCGCCCTTGGTGCCGAGATCGCCGGGGACCATCTCGACGCCGTAGAACGGCCCGCGCTCCAGCGGAGCCAGGGTCGGATTCGGCTTCACCGTCGGATCGCCGTAGTAGCGGTCGTAGGCCGAGTCGCCGCGCAGATAGTCCTCATCGCGGCCGTTCGCCGCAAAACCGTTGAAGCGCTGCACGGTCGCGGTCAGCTTGTCGGCCGGAACGCCGAGCTTGGCGGCCAGCTCTTCGAGCGTATCGGCCTGCTTGATAATGCCCTTGTCGAAATATGCCTGCGGCAGTGGGCGTTTGGGGAAATTGCCCAGGAACAGGTACCGGTCGCGGAAGTTCTGATCGAAGATGAAGTGCGCCGGAATGCTGCCGGTGCCCGCCGCCTCGTCCTCGTACATCTTGTGCACGACATTCACATACGGCGCGGACTCGTTGACGAAGCGCTCACCATTGTTGTTCACCATGATCGCGCCGGGCTGCGAACGCTCGGCCAGGCAGAAGAACGGCGGACGGCCCTCGGGGCTGCGCACCGACGGACCCCACCAGGCGTCATCCATGAGATCGACTGCCGCGCCGATGTTCTGGCCCGCCACAATGCCTTCGCCGACATTCTCGATGGCGCCGACGGTCCATTCGGTGGACTGCGGGCCGGCAATGTACTTCTTGCGCATTTCCAGGTTGTGCTCGAACCCGCCCGCGGCCAGCACCACACCGCGCTTGGCCTTGATGACCACCGGGCGGCCCTCGTGCTCGGCGCGCACGCCGACCACGACACCGTTCTCCGTAATCAGTTCGGTCAGCGGCGTATTCAGCCATACCGGCACACCCGCATCACGCAGCGACAGCCACAGCCGGGCCGCGAGGGCTTTGCCGAGGCTCAGCGGCAGCGCGCCCTTGGCCAGGGCCAGCGCCGTGCGGGCACCGACCTTCATGGCGGTCTTCTTGCCGTTCCAGGTGCGGGCGATCATATTCAGGTCGTGGAAATCGCTGACCGTGATCGCAATTCCCTTGGGTGCGGACATGGTCGGCTGGTTGATCTTGTGCAGATCGCCGCCCAGCAGCCGTCCGTCGATGACTGCGGGCTCGATGCTGCGACCCTGCGCCAGACCGCCCGGGAACTCCGGGTGGTAGTCGGAATAGCCGCGGTCGTAGACGAACTCCCAGTACTTGGAGCGAGCGCCGATGTAGGAGAACATCTCCGGGCCGTTGTCCAGGAAGGCGTTCTGCTTGGCCTCCGGAACCCGATCGCCGACAACGGCTTTCAGGTAGGTGCGGGCCATGGTGGGGCTGTCGGGCACGCCCGCCGCCTGCAGCACCGGATTATTGGGCACCCACACACCGCCGCCGGAGCGCGCGGTGGAGCCGCCGAAGAGCCGGCTCTTCTCGATCAGGGTCACCGACAGGCCCCGGTAGGCAGCGGTCAGCGCGGCGGTCATACCGGCGGCGCCGGAACCCACGACAACAACGTCGAATTCGAATTCCATTGAGTATCAGTCCTTAGTAGCCGCAGCTGGTGAGCATGCCGCCGTCGACGACGAATTCGCCGCCGGTGCAGTAGCTCGAGGCGTCGGAAGCCAGGAAGAGCGCCACTTCGGACACCTCCACGGGCTGTCCCCAGCGCGGAATGGGCAGATCGGAGAAGAAACTATTGCCGTCCAGCCCGGTCGCACCCGCGACGGACGCGGTCATGGGTGTGGCAATACCGCCGGGGTGAATGGAGTTGACCCGGATTCCCGAGTGCCCCAGCTCCCGGGCGGCGGATTTGGTGAGCCCGCGCAGTGCGAATTTGCTCGCGCTGTAGGCGGAGAGCCCGGCCGCGCCGACAAAGCCCTCGACCGAGGAGACATTGACGATGGCGCCGCCCCCGGAGTCGATCATGGCGGGCGCGGCGGTCTTGATACCGAGGAACGAGCCGGTCACATTGATGTTCTGCATGAGGTTCCACTCATCCAGGCTCATCTCCAGCAGCTTCTTGAACCGCAGGATGCCGGCATTGTTGACCAGTACATCCAGGCGGCCGAACTGGGCCACGGCCGCGGAAACCGCTGCCTGCCAGTCACTTTCATCGGTGACATCGTGATGCACATAGTGGACGGCGGCGCCGAGCTCGGCCGCCAGGGCCTTGCCCTCGTCATCGAGCAAATCGCCGAACACCACGCGGGCGCCCTCGGCGACGAACCGGCGCACATGCTCCGCACCCATACCCCGCGCACCACCCGTGATCAGGGCGACCTTCCCGTCCAGCTGTCCCACCGGTTCCCGTCCTTCCTCAGCGTTTGAACCGACGCTAAGACCGGGGATGCACGGCGGCACGGTGTGGTCCCGGCCACTGAGACAACCGAATGACCTGAGGCTATGGGTCCTGAAGTATTCCGGTTAGGCATAGCGGCCGGACGAGCCTGCCGCTGGTAGGGAGCCCCGGATGAAGTTCTCGATGATCTTCGAAGCACAGATGGCGAATCCCACCGCCGAGCACGAGGCCCAGGTGCTGCGCGACTCGGTGGAGCAGGCCGTGCTCGCGGATCGGATGGGCTTCGACACCGTCTGGGCGGTCGAGCACCACGGGCTCAAGTGGTACGCGCATATGAGCGCACCCGAGATCTTCCTGACCTGGGTGGCCGCGCGGACCGAGCGGATTCGCATCGGGCACGGCGTGGTCTGCATGCCGTTCAACTTCAATCATCCGGTGCGCGCCGCCGAACGCGCCGCCATGCTCGATGTGCTGTCGGGCGGGCGGGTGAATCTGGGCGCGGGGCGCGGGGCCACCGCCGTCGAGACCTCCATGTGCGGCGTCGATCCCGCCCGCACCTATCAGGAGGTCGAGGAATCGCTGCGCCTGATCGCGCGCGCATGGCAGGATCCCGAGGGCGAATTCTCCTATCACGGTGAGCTTTTGGATATCGATCCGCATCATCTGCTGCCGCGTCCGGTGCAGCGCCCGCATCCGCCGCTGTTCATGGCGTGCACCAGGAAGGACACGCTGAAGCTGGCCGCCGAATACGGCATCGGAGCACTGGTGCTCGGATTCGCCGGGGTCGAGGAGATCGCGGAACTGCGGCGCATCTACGACGCCGCCATTACGGCCCGGACCGGCGAACGATTCGTCTCGACCGTGGTCAACGATCATTTCGCGGCACTGTGCCCGACCATCGTGCTCGATGATCGCGAGCAGGCCCGGCAGATCGGGGCGCGCGGGCAGCGGTTCTTCGCGCAGGCCATCAAGCACTACTACGGTGCGGGGCCGGTACCCGACGAGGCCGTGGATCCGGCCGTCGACGAGGTCGCCAGAATCCGTGAAGCCGCCGAGGAGCACGTCGCCTACCTGCACGAGGCCAAGATTCCGGTGAAGTCCGGGTCCACCGCCATCTTCAATACCGAGCACGCGTACGGCAATGCCGAGGACGCCATCGCCTATGTGGAGCGCCTGCAGGCCGCGGGCGCCGACGAAATCCTGTGCCTCATCCAGATGGGCACGGTGCCGCAGGAGGCATGCATGGAGACCATCCGCCAGTGGGGCGAGAAGGTCATCCCCCACTTCCGTAATACGCCCAGTCGTCAGACGAAACAGCCGTAATGCGAACCAGCACTGTCGAAACGAGTAGAAGGAATCCGAAATGGTCGATCTGAACGGCAAAGTCGCACTGATCACCGGTGCCGCCCGCGGTCAGGGCGCTGCCGAGGCACGCCTGTTCGTCGAGCGCGGCGCGAAGGTGATCATCAGCGATCTGCTGGAGACCGAGGGCAAGGAGCTCGCCGAATCGCTCGGCGGCGCAGCCCTGTTCGTGCGTCACGACGTCACCGATACCGACAGCTGGGCTGCCGCGGTCAGCACGGCGGTGTCGGCCTTCGGCAAGCTGGACGTCCTGGTCAACAATGCCGGCATCTACACCATGAAGCCGCTCATGGAGACCGGTTCCGATGAGCTGGAACGCATTCTGAAGGTGAACCTCATCGGCGCGTTCAACGGCATCAAGGCCGTCGTCCCGGCCATGATCGAGGCGGGCGGCGGCTCCATCGTCAATATCTCCTCGCAGTCCGGGCTCGAAGGCCTGATGAACCACGCCGCCTACGGCTCCTCCAAGTGGGGTCTGCGCGGGCTGAGCAAGGTCGCCGCGCTGGAGCTGGGGCTGTCGCAGATCCGCGTCAATTCGGTGTACCCCGGCCCCATCGCCACCCCGATGGTCCCCTATCTGACCACCGGTCCGGGCAGCTTCCCGAACCTGCCGCTGGAGCGCTCCGGCCTGCCCGAGGAGGTCGCCGAACTGGTCGCCTTCCTCGCCTCCGATGCCGCCGGGTACATCACCGGCGCCGAGGTGGCCATCGACGGCGGGCTCGCCGCGGGCAAGTTCATTCCGCGCGGCATGTAGGCATCCGTGCGGAGCTGTTCTCGGACGTTCCGCACGGGTCGGTGCGCCGCCCGCACCTGCGAGGCGGGCGGCGCGCCATTCCAGTCGAAATCACCTGTCCACCTGAGGAGTCCGCGATGCCACTGTCACCCGAATGGCAGGTCTTCGTCGACGCGGCCGCCGCCGCCTTCCCCGCCCTCGGCACCGAGGTGACCGACGCCGCCGAAGCGCGCGCCTTCCTCGCCGCCCGCCCCGCACCGGTGGTCGAACCCATTCCCGTTGCCGGAGTGGAAGAGTGGCTCATTCCCGGACCCGTCGATGCCCCCGAGATCCCCGTGCGGCTCTACCGGCCGCTGGATGCCGAGAAGACACCGGGCGTGGTGGTCTTCTATCACGGCGGTGGATTTGTGCTCTGCAGCCTGGACAGCCACGATCGGTTCTGCCGCACCATGGCGAATGAGGCTGGGGTGATGGTGATTTCGGTGGACTACCGGCGCGCCCCCGAGGCCCGGTTCCCCGCTGCCGCGCACGATGCCTACGCCGTGCTGCGCTGGGTCGCCGACAATGCCGAATCCCTCGGCGGCGATCCGGCCCGCGTCGCGGTGGCCGGTGACAGCGCGGGCGGAAATCTCGCCACCGTCGCCGCCCTGCAGGCCCGGGACAACGGCGGTCCGGACATCGCCTTCCAGCTGCTCCTGTACCCCATGCTGGACCCGGCCTGCGACAGCGTCTCCTATACCGAGAACGCCGACGGCTACTTCACCACCGCACCCCAAATGCGCTGGTACTGGGAGCAATACCTGAAAACCGCCGCCGATGCGGACGACCCATACGCCACTCCGCTGGGCGCGGATCTCACCGGCCTCCCGCCCGCCTACATCGCCACCGCGGAATTCGATCCGCTGCGCGACGAGGGCGAGGTCTACGGCCGGCTGCTGCGCGAGGCCGGGGTGGACACCGAGATCCAGCGCTGGGGCGGCACCATCCACGGCTTCATGTCCATGGCCTGGCACCTGCCGGAAACCCAGCGCGCCAATGCCGCCGCCTTCGCCGCACTGCGCCGGGCCCTGACCCGGATCCCCACTCGCTGACCACATCTCGATCGGCGAATTCCTGGCCGGGCGGCCGAGGCGCGGCTAGCATCGCGGACGTCCGTCATTTGTTTGAAACATCGGGAATTCTCTTGTCGGTTGTACGCACCACCGCCCTGACCGCCGCCGTGACCGCTGCCTGCGCCCTGGCTGCCGCCGGAAATGCCGAGGCCGCCGCGCAGTACTACGGCACCATCGCCGTCTCCAAGATCCGCAATGCCGCCGTCGTCTCGACCGATCGGAGCAAGGTGTCGGCCGATGCCGACGCCATTCGCGACTGCGCCAGCTACGACTGCAATCTCGTACTGCGCTTCACCGACGGCTGCGGTGCGGTCGCCCAGGGCGCGGACGGCACTTTCGGCTGGGCCGCAGCCGGTTCCCGCGATGAGGCCGAGCAGGCCGCGATCACCGGACTCGGCCAGAGCAACCCGCCGTTCCCGGACCTCGGCAGCGCCAGCCCGCAGGCGGCACACATTGTCGCCTCGGCCTGCACCCCGAACATTCAGTAGTCGCGCTCAGCGTCCGTAGCGCGCCTCGTAGGCGGCGCGCTCGGCCGCCCGGCGGCCGGCCCGGACGGGATTCTCCAAATCCGCTGGGAGACCGTGCTTTCCCAGTCGATGCACCCTGTTCATGGGCATGTAGGCGATGATGTAGAAGCCCGCCAGCAGGACGGCCAGCAGGACCATCGCGCCGCGCAGCCACAGTTCACCGGGAAAGAGCAGGAACGCGGCGAAGATCGGGGTGAGCGGGAACAGTCCGCGCACCAGATGCCTTGGTACGGCGAACTTTCCGGTCAGGTCGTTGCGGACCCACTCCTGCAGCGAATCCGGAAGCCGGGCGCCCATGGAGTAGCCGACCCACTGAATCGGATTGGGACGCTTCATCACCGGACTCCCTTCGCTGTGTCGGCCGACGCACGGCGGGCCGCGGTGTTCACGCGGTTGAGCACATCGCGCAGGTCTTCCAGATCGGCCAGGCTGACACCGAGCCGCTCGACCACCGCGGGCGGAATCCGCTCCGCGTCATTGCGCAGCTCCCGGCCCGCGGCGGTCAGATCGACAACAAGATTGCGCTCATCGTGGGTATCCCGGCGCCGCGTGATGAGCCCGGCGGCCTCGAGCCGCTTGAGCAGCGGTGACAGTGTCGGCGAATCGAGCTGGATGGCCTCGCCGATGTCCTTGACCGACATGGGCGCCTCACCCCACAGGGCCAGCATCACCAGATACTGCGGATGCGTCAGCCCCATGGGTTCCAGCAGCGGCCGATAGACGGCCAGTACCGAGCGATTGGCCACCGCGAGCGCAAAACACACCTGCCGGTCCAACCGCAGCGGATCCTCGATATCCAGCTCCACAGCTCAGCCCTCCTCGATCGCTATCGTTAGGGCAATAATAGTTAATGCACTAACTGTTGGCACGCGATCCGCGGAGTCTGTCCCGTCACACTCACTGCATGAGCTGGATCATCCCGGCGACGCGATTCGTATCCATGTAGTCGCGGAACAGCACCACCTGCCCGGCGCGCACGCCGACGACATTGACCGACGTGCGCACCCGGGCGCGCTCGGCGCCCGGCCTGGTCAGCTCGACATCGTTTTCCACCCAGAACAATTCGGGATCGGACGTCTCATAGATGGTCGGGTGGACGCCGTGCACCACCACACCCGAGAGCCGCTGCGGCGACCACCAGCGCTCCAGGTGCGCACGAATCTCCTCGCGGCCCTCGAACCGGTTCGGAAAGCCGGGAATCACAAACGGAATCTCGAAGACGGCATCCGGGGCGAACAGTGCGGCAAACGCTTCGGCATCGCGGTCGGGCAGCACTTCGAAGAGCCGTTCCACCAGCTCACGAGGGGTTTCTACGGAAGTGGACATCATGCCTCCTGAAACGGAACGTATAACCCGCTTAATATTCGGGGCGTACGCCCCGCTTGTCAATGGGCGGGTAGGCTGCCAGGTGTGCCGGATCGCCCGCTACGCGCCGATGCCCGCCGCAATCGCGAGCGGGTACTGGCCGCGGCCCAGGAAGCCTTTGCCGCCGAAGGCATTTCGGTACCCCTCGACGAGATAGCCCGGCGCGCCGGCGTCGGCGCGGGCACCGTGTACCGCCACTTCCCCACCAAGGAAGCACTTTTCGAGGCCGCCATGGTGGACCGCGTCGAGCGGATGACCGGCCGCGCCCGCGAGGCCTTGACCGCCGACGACGCCGGGGACGCATTCTTCGACTTCCTGCAGCACATGGTCGCGGGCGGTGGGGTCAAGCGCGATCTCGTCGACGCGCTCGGCCCCCAGCGAGCGAACGCCTACGAAGGCCTGGCCCGCGAACTGCAAACCGTCATCGGCGAATTGCTCTCGCGCGCCCAGCAGGCCGGCGCCGTCCGCACCGATATCGGCCTCGAAGACCTCATGACAATCCTCAAGGGATTCTTCGTCGCCGTCCACATCGACAACGCGAACTCCGGCCTCCAGGAACGCGCCTTCGCCGTTATCACCGACGGACTCCGCCTGCGCTGAATTGAACACGGCGGTTTGCACCATGACACCCGGACGAAAGGGCATGAACCGGACGACTTTTCGCGCTTACATTCGCACGTACGTTCGATATCGCTAGGCTTCCACCATGTTTGATCTCACATCTCCCGAGGTCTCCTACATGGTCGGCCTCTTCCAATCCGATGGCTCACACTACGGCAGCACAGCGGGAAAGGGCCGGCTATCCCTTGAGATATCGGAGCGGGACGCCGACATTCTGCCAAAACTTCAGCGCCTCATCCCTTATCACTCAAACATCAAGACCCGCACCCGAGACACAAATTTCAAAAAGGCGTACACCAGCCAATGCCTAAACATTTGCAGTCAGGAAGTACGCACCGAGTTCGAGCGGTTCGGCGTACCGGTTGGCAAGAAGTCCGACAGCATTCAGCCACCGACCGAGGCCTTCTCACGCCCTGATTACCTACGCGGGATCATCGACGGAGACGGATCTGTCGGGTTCACTGCGCGGGGGTATCCGTTCGTAGGGATCGTCACCGCGAGTCCGTTCATCGCCCAGCACTTCTGTGCCGAAGTAGCCGACGTATGCGGCGTCAGACGCACTGCACGCCCCAATAGTCGGGACGGGGTTTTCAACATCATGGTGATGAGCTGTGCAGCAGCCTTGTTAGCCGGTTGGTGCTACCCGCCGGGCTCATTGGCGATCCAACGCAAATACAATGCTGCGCTCGAGATCGCCCAGTGGAAGCCGCCTAGCTCTCGATATGGCCACGCCCGCCAGGCCTGGACAGCAGACGAAGACGCGGTGGTGTCGAGCAACTCGGTCGAGAAGGCCGCAGAACTGCTCGGCCGTACAGTCCAGAGCGTGTCAATGCGTCGGTGGAGACTGCGGGATCCAGGAATTGGCCGAAACCACCCAGCACATACCGCCAAGTGGCGCACCCGCGGTGAGTGGCAGCCTAGAGACGCAAGGACCTAAGACTTCGCTTCGGGACGCTCATCCGAATGGACGCATGCGTGGTCGTATGTGGTTCGGGGGAAGGGGAATCCGGCCTCGTTCCAGTCCGCTTCGCATGGGGCGGGGCGGCGGATGAGCCGGAATGCGGCCAAGCGGCAGTTCACGGTGGCGGATCTCATTGCGCAGACCGAGGGGGTGGAGTCGCGGAAGGATGCGGGGGTGGTCGATGAGATTCCAGCGGCCTACAAGGACATCGATCAGGTTATTGCGGCGCAGAGTGATCTGGTGGATGTGGTTGCCACGCTGCGGCAGGTGCTGTGCGTGAAAGGGTGAATATTGGACCGTCGCACCCACTTTGGGTGCGACGGTCCAATATTGTGTGAGTGTCAGCGCCGACGCAGTGTGGCCGCCACGCCGGCGCCGATCAAGAGGATGCCGACGACGAGCGGGAAGCCTGTCTGCAGCCACTGGAACAGTGCCACGTGCATATCGTCTGAAACCAATGGGATTTCGCCGATCAATCGGAAGGTGTCGTTCGGGAAGATCATGTGAATGAGTCCGGGCAGCACACCCCAAACCAGGCCCGCCACAATGGTTCCCACGGGTGAATAGGCGGCCAGCGCCGCCACCAGCAGGAACAGAGCCGCACCCAGGAGGATCTGCAGGGTCGAGCCCAGCCGATCCGAGAAGTCCCCGAGAATCACCCACTGTCTGGTATCGGCCGCGCCGTTGGCGGAGAACGCAATTCCGATAGGCGTTGCCACCAGGCAGATCACCGACCCGACCACGGTCCGCGAAACGTTTCCACTACTTCGAAACTGCGCCCCCGGCGGAGTCCACCCCGCGGGCGACGGAAACTTCTCCGGCATCACCGTCTCCCTGCTCACCGGAGGCCGAGCGGCTTCCGGTACCCCATTGTCCGCTGCGGCCGGGGTTTCTGCGCGATCTTGACCGCACCGCAATCCAAGGCGGACAACCAGCAGATTTCGCCCACCAAAGCGGCCTTTCTATACCGCCAGTAACCGGCCTGTGTCCAGAATGTGCACAGTGGTGTCGGGCGCGAGATCCGCTGCGGCAGCACGGAAGAGATCGGGCCGATTCCTGTCCGACTTGGTCATCAGCCGGTCACCCAGCGGTCCACTGGTGAACGCGTAGTGGATGGGCACAGCCAGGCGCGGGCGCAGCGCCCGTGTCAGATCCGCGGCCTCGACGGCATCCATGACCACCTGATGATTGAGCAGCGGCCGAATCCGCAGACCATTGATCGGCAGCAGGGCCAGATCCACCTCCGGGAAACGACGGGCGATCTCGTCGAGCTCGGGGATTCGAAGGGTATCGGCGCCGAAATAGACCGTATGACCGTCGGCGCGCAGGACGAAGGTCACCTCAGGGATGCCGTGACTGGCCGGCGCGGCGGTCACCTCGATCGGACCGAGACGGGCCGACTGCCATGGCGCGAGCTCGACCACATTGGCGAAACCCGCCGCCCGGACCTTTCCCGCGAGCCCCGGGACCACCGCGAAAGGCACTGTCTTGTCCGGATATTCGATAAGGGCGTCGAGATCGCAGTGGTCGTAGTGACCGTGGCTGATCACAATGCCCGCGAGTTCGGGCAGGTCGGCGGCGGTGGCGATACTGCGCGGCTCGCCCTGGTAGTAGAAGCGGCGTTCGGAGAGCCAGGGATCGGTGAGGATGCGGGCTCCGCCGAAATCGAGCAGGACGCTGGCGTGGACAACGCGGGTGACTGTGAGCATGGGATTTTCCTAACAAGACAGCCGTCTGCTTACGTCTGTAAGTAGACGGCTGTCTTGCTATGCTGTCAAGGTGTCCGACAAACCTGTTCGCAGCCGTAATCGCCGTGGTGAAGGCGCGCGGCTGCGGGATGAGCTGGTGGCTGCCGCCAGTACGTTGCTCGAAGATCTGGACGGCCAGGAGGCGCTCTCGCTGCGGGCGGTCGCTCGGGCGGCCGGGATTGCGCCGCAGAGCGTGTACCTGCATTTCACCGATCGGCGCGAACTCCTCACGGCGGTGTATCGGGTGCGATTCAACGAACTACGCGCCACACTGGAGTTCGCGCGCGACTCCGCGCCCGAAAACGCTGCCGGTGAACGACTTTCGGCAGTGTGCCGAGCCTACGTCGAGTACGGCACGCGGCATCCCGGCCACTATCGCGTGCTCTTCGGCACCGCCGGCACACCGGGGTGGGAGCCCAGCGCGGGACAGCTGCCAGGGTTGCCAACCCTGCAATTGCTCGTCGACGCGGCCGCTGCCTGCGGTAGCGCGGATCCCACCGCCACCGCGACCTGCCTGTGGGCCGGGATGCACGGGCTGATCACGCTGCGGCAGGACCGTCCGAGCTTCCCCTGGCCGGCCCTGGACACGTTGGTCGACACCATGGTGAACGCGCACCTCGCGGCGGCACGGTAACCGTCACTCGGGAACGTCGGTAACCGTCACTCGGGAACATTGACATCCGTCGGTACCCGACGCGGTGAAGAACGGCGGTGCGTTCGTGGTGGCACACGGCCACGGCGCAGCCGAGCGGCCCCTCCCGTGGCCGAATCCAGCGGTGAGCGGCCGCTGAGGCGCCGCGCGTGTCCTGCGGCTCGCGGGCGGTCGACGGCGCGGCGGGGTGCGAGGTTCGATGGGAGCTTCGTGGTGTCGGTGCGGTGAGGCACGATGGAGCGCGTGACCTCGACCGGCGCGACCCCGACCAGCACCCTCTCCACCGACCTGCGGGAGGACGCCGAACGGCTGCTGCGCGAGCTGGCCGGGCCGCAGGCGCGGCTGCGGGAGGATCAGTGGATTGCCATCGAGGCGCTGGTGGTGCAGCGGCGGCGGGCACTGGTAGTGCAGCGCACCGGCTGGGGTAAATCGGCGGTGTACTTCATCTCGGCCAAGCTGCTGCGGGCGGCGGGGCGCGGGCCGACGGTCATCGTCTCACCGCTGCTGGCGCTCATGCGCAACCAGGTTGTCGCGGCCGAAAGAGCCGGAGTTGTTGCGGCAACGATCAATTCGGGCAACGTCACCGAATGGGACGATATCCATGCGCAGGTGGCCGCGGGCGAGGTCGATGTACTGCTGGTCAGTCCGGAGCGTTTGAACAATCCCGACTTCCGCGATGCGGTGCTGCCCAAGCTGGCCGCCGATGCCGGGCTCGTCGTGATCGACGAGGCGCACTGCGTCTCGGACTGGGGCCATGACTTCCGGCCCGACTATCGCCGAATCCGCACGCTCATCGCCGATCTCGGCTCGGATGTGCCGGTGCTCGCCACCACGGCCACCGCCAATGATCGCGTCGTCACCGATGTGGCGACCCAGATCGGCACCGACACTTTGGTTCTGCGCGGCGGGCTGGATCGCGAATCGCTGCACCTGTCGGTGGTGCGCATTCCCGATGCGGTGGAGCGCACCGCCTGGCTCAGCAGGCGGCTGCACGAATTGCCGGGCTCCGGCATCGTTTACGCGCTCACCGTCGCCGCCGCGCACGATCTCGCCGATGTGCTCAATTCGCATGGGCACCATGTCGCCGCCTACACCGGGCAGACCGATCCGTCCGAGCGCGAGGCTCTGGAAACCGCACTGCTGGCCAATGAGGTCAAGGCGCTCATCGCCACCTCGGCGCTGGGCATGGGCTTCGACAAACCCGATCTCGGCTTTGTGGTGCACGTGGGTGCGCCGTCCTCGCCCATCTCGTACTACCAGCAGGTCGGCCGTGCCGGCCGTGGCACCGACCGCGCCGAGGTGGTGCTGCTGCCCGGGCCGGAGGATCGCCAGATCTGGAGTTACTTCGCCTCGGTGGCCTTCCCGCGCGAGCACATCGTGCGCTCGGTGCTGGCGGCGCTGGGCACCGACCGCGCCCTCTCGACGGCCGCGCTGGAGCCGCTGGTGGAGCTCAATCGCTCACGCCTGGAAATGGTGCTCAAGGTGCTCGATGTGGACGGCGCGGTGCAGCGGGTGCGCGGCGGCTGGCTCAATACCGGCCAGCCCTGGGAGTACGACACCGAACGCTACGAACGCCTGACCATTGCCCGGGAAGCCGAGCAACAGGCCATGATCGACTACCAGTCGACCACCGAATGCCGGATGAACTTCCTGCGCGGTCAGCTCGACGATCCGGATCTGCTGCCGGGCGCCCCCGGCTGCGGCCGCTGCGACAATTGCACCGGCGACCGCCAGAACACCGCTGTGGACGCCACTGATCTGGCCGCCATCCGGGCCCGGCTGGACCGCCCCGGCATCGACCTCGCGCCGCGCAAGCAGTGGCCCACCGGTATGGCGAAACTCGGAATCTCCCTGTCCGGCAAGATCTCCGACGCCCCCGAGGTCGGCCGGGTACTCGGCCGCCTCAGCGACCTCGGCTGGGGTCAGCGCCTGCGCGCCCTGCTCGACGCACCCGATGCCCCGGTGCCCGATGAGGTCTTCAAGGCCTGCACCACCGTGCTGCGCGAATGGGATTGGAACGAGCGGCCGACCGCCGTCATCGCCCTGGACTCCCCCGGCCGCCGCCTGCTGACCACCTCGCTGGCCGCCCGCCTCGCCGAAATCGGCCGCCTGCGCGACCTCGGCATCCTGCACCTGCGCCCCGACCTGCCCCCGATCTCCGCCGTCAACTCGGCCCACCGCGTGGCAGCGCTCAACAATGCCTGGGAGACACCGGATCTCACCGACGTCCAGGGCCCCATCCTCCTGGTCGACGCCCTCACCGACACCGGCTGGACCTTCACCATGGCCGCCCGCGCCCTCCGCGCCGCCGGTGCCGACGCCATCCTCCCCTTCGCCCTGGCCACCCCCTCCTAGGTCGTCCCCGTCGCACGACTCCCCGCCGATACTCACCTTCCCAGCGGACACCCGTCATCCCGGCGCGTTTGGCCGGGTTCCACACGGCGTCGATGCTGGGCCGCGCCGGGGATCCCGGCAAAACGCATGCCGGGATGACGAGGCCGGATTGCCCTTCAGGCGTCTTTGGCTAGTCCTCGAGTTTTGAGTGCATCCAGTGAATCCACGTACTGGAGCATGAGGCGGGCGAAGTCGAGGCGGTCGCTGTCGGACCAGTCGGCGGTGATGTAGTCGAAGGCGTCGCGCTGATGTTTGCGGAAGCGGGTCATCAGCTCCTCGCCCTGGGGGCTGAGCTCGAGCACGGTGCGGCGGCCGTCCAGCTGGGAGGCGGCGCGCACCAGGTAACCGGCCTTGATGATGTCGCTGACCATGCGACTTGCCACCGAGGGGTCGGTGCCGAGTAGTTCGGCGACCCTGCCGACGGTGACCTCGGAGCCCGGTTCCCGGTTGTGCTCCCGAATCAGATTGAGCACCAGCGTTCGGCTCAAATCCTTTGCCGAGATGGGGTTTTCGACCTCCAGCAGCGCGGTCCGGCGCAGCTTCCCGAATGCCGGACCGACAGCATCGAGCAGCTCATCGGCGGTGCGCGAGTCCTTCACAGTCATATGCACATCGTATATCCATGAAAGAACGAATACATGTGTTGACTCTCAAACGTGTGCATGACAACATGCATATGTACAACAGCACAGAACATCGATCCCCTGGAGAACCCCATGACCACGCTCATCACCGGCGCTCGCGGCAAGATCGGCCACGCCGTCCTCACCGCACTGCACACCGCCGGACAGCCGGTCCGCGCCGCCAGCAGCGACCCGGCCGCTCTCACCGTTCCCGCCGGAGTCGAGGCCGTCGCGCTGCGCTTCGACGCCCCCGAAACCTTCGATGCCGCCCTCACCGGTGTCGACCAGGTCTTCCTCTACGCCGCCCACGCCGGTGTAGATTCCTTCCTCACCGCGGCCCGCGCCGCCGGCGTCGAGCACATCGTGCTGCTGTCCTCCTCCTCGGTCGAATCCCCCGACGCCGCAACACATCCGATCGGCGCACAGCACTTCGCCGTCGAAAACGCGCTCACCGCTTCGGGTATCACCGCCACCGTGCTCCGGCCCGGCGCCTTCGCCAGCAATTCCTTCGGCTGGGCCCGATCCATCGGCAATGACCAGCCGATCGAACACCCCTACCCGGAGGCGGGCATCGCGCCCATCCACACCGCCGATATCGCCGATATCGCCGTCGCCGCCCTCACCGGCGCCACCGCACTGCGCGGTCGCACCTTTACCCTCACCGGCGGTCAGACACTGACCTTCCGCACCCAGATCGCCCTCCTCGCTGACGCCATCGGCCGCGATATCCCGGTCACCACCATCACGCATGACGAAGCGCTGCAACAGATGTCGGCCTACATGCCCGCCGGTATCGCCGAATCGCTGCTGACCAACTGGGCCGCCGCCACCGCGCGTCCGGAGACCATCGCCGACACCACCGAGACCCTGCTCGGCAAGCCCGCCCGCACCTTCCACCAGTGGGCGCAGGAAAACGCCCCCGTTTTCACACATTCCTGAACACGGCCTCGTCCCGGCGAGGCCCTTCTCCCCCAAGGCATCTCATGTCCTCGCCGCTGGTCTCCGAAGCACACCGCACCGCCCGCGCCCGCTGGGCCATCCTCGCGATTGTCCTGTTCGCCGCTATTCTCGATCTGCTCGACTCGACCATCACCACTCTCGCCGCCCCGACCATTGCCGCCGATCTCGGCGGCGGGGAGGCACTCATCCAATGGCTCGGCGCCGCTTACGCTCTCGCTATGGGGGTGCTGCTGGTGGTCGGTGGCCGCCTCGGCGACAAGTACGGCCGCCGCCGGCTGTTCCTGGTCGGGATTACCGGCTTCACCCTCGCCTCGCTCGCCTGCGGCCTCGCCGCAGATCCCGCGGCACTCATCACATTCCGGTTGATACAGGGCGCTTTCGGTGCGCTGCTCATCCCGCAGGGGTTCGGCATTCTCGGCGCGGTCTTCCCCCGCGATCAGCTCGGCAAGGCGTTCGGGGTCTTCGCCCCCGTGCTCGGCCTCTCCGCCGTCAGCGGTCCCACCCTCGCCGGATTCCTCATCGACGCAAACCTTTTCGGCCTCGGCTGGCGCGCCATCTTCCTGATCAATATCGTGCTCGGCGGACTCGCCACCGCACTCGCCGTCCGGCTGCTGCCCCGCGATCCTGGTGACCGCGCCGTCACCATCGACGGACTCGGTTCGGCCCTGCTCGGCGCGGCCATGCTCGGCGTCCTCTACGGCCTGATCGACGGCTCGGCCAATGGCTGGACCGCCCGGCCGATCCTCGCCCTCATCGCGGGTCTCCTCTTCTTCGCGCTGTTCTGCCTGCGCCAGCGGCATGCCGCCGATCCGCTGCTCGAACCCTCCCTGCTGCGCAATCGCGGTTTCACCTCCGGCCTACTGCTCGGCCTGGTGTACTTCGCCGCCACCTCCGGGCTGCTCTTCGTGCTCGCCCTGTACCTGCAGAACGATCTGCACCGCACCCCGCTGCAGACCGCGATCGCCCTGGTCCCGCTGTCGGTCGGCATCATTGCCGCCTCCATCGCGACCTACCGGCTGCTCCACCGCTTCGGGCGCACCCTTGTGCTGGCCGGGCTGCTGCTCACCCTGACCGGCGTCCTGACGCTGTTCGCCCTCGTCCAACTCTCCGGCACGGATCTCTCGACCTGGCTGCTCATCGCCCCCGTCTTCCTCACCGGCCTCGGGCTCGGCACCTGCTTCGGCACCATCTACCGGGTCACCCTCGGCGATATCGATCCGGCCGAATCCGGCAGTGCCAGCGGCTCGCTCACCGCGGTGCAGCAGTTGGCCAACAGCCTCGGCGCCGCCGCCGTCACCACCGTCTACTTCCACACCGCGGGCGGAGCCGCCACCAGTCTCGCCGTCGTCGCCGCCCTCACCCTGGTCTGCTGCGGTCTGCTCCGGCTCCTGCCGCAACACGCCCCCATCGAAACCCACTGAAGGAGAATGACTCTCATGAAGCCCATCGGTTACTGGCTCAATCGCACCGACCACGCCATCACCCACTACATGCAGAACACCCTCGGCGAGTTCGGTCTCACCCGGCTCGCCTGGCAGGTTCTCAATGTCGTCGGCGACGGCGGCGAGGTGCCCGATACCGAGGTCCACTCGGTGCTGTTCGCCAATGCGCCCGAGGCGGATCGCAGCACCGCCATCGCCCTCGTGCTCGCCGACGGCTGGGCGCAACGCCCCTCGCCCGATCACCTCGCCCTCACCGACGAAGGCCGCGATCGCCTCGTCAAGATCGCCGCACAGGTGAACACCTTCCGCGAGGTCTCCCTGACCGGCATCACCGATGACGAATACCGCACCGCCGTCTCGGTCCTAGAACGCATGACCCAGAACCTCGAATCGCGCGCATAGTGAACGCGCTTGGAGCCTGCGCACCCGCGTAGGCTCCAGCTATCCGCGCTGCCGCCTACCGCTGGAGTCCACCATGGCGTCCGCACTATCCAAGATTCCGCCACTGCCCCTGCTGCGGGCACTGGGACTGTTCCGCGACGGGCTGGCCGCGCTGCATCGACGGCTGGTGCCCGGGCATATCGCCATTCTCGAACTGCAGATGACCGGATTCCTGACGCAGGCGATCCACGCCGCCGCCCAGCTCGGCATTGCCGACGCGCTCGTCGAGGGGCCGCGGTCGCCGGCCGAGCTGGCCCGTGCGATCGAGGTGAACGAGGACGGGCTGCGGCGGCTGATGCGGCTGTTGATCAGCTTCGATATCTTCGCCCAGAAGCGGGACGGGTCATATGCGCTCACCGGGATGTCCCAGGCGCTGCGCAGCGATTCCCCGGTGACGCTGCGAGACCTGTTCCTGTTCTTCGGATCCGAGTACCACCGCAATCACTGGACGCACCTCGCCGATGCGGTGCGCACCGGCCACGCGGTCGGCCTGGCGCTGGACGGGATGGGATTCTTCGAATACGCCGCCGCGCACCGGGATATCGGCGAACTGTTCGACCGCGCCATGACCAGCATCAGCACGCTGTCCACCGAACCACTGCTCGCCGCATACGATTTCGGGCGCTTCGGGACGCTCGTGGACATCGGCGGGGGCGAGGGCAGCCTGCTCGTCGAGATCCTGCAGCGCAGTGCCATGACCCGGGGCGTCATCTTCGACCTGCCCGCGGTGGTGACGGCGCTGCCGGTACAGCGTGCGGGACTGGCGGATCGGCTCACCGTCGACACCGGATCCTTCTTCGAGTCGGTGCCCAAGGGCGGCGACGCCTACATCCTCAAGCACATCATCCACGATTGGTCCGACGAGGAAGCCGAACGTATTCTGCGCACCGTGCGCAGCGCCATGGAACCCGCTGCCCGCGTGCTGATCATCGAAATCGTGCTGCCCGAACACCACCGCCCGCATGCCGGAAAGTTCATCGATCTGGAGATGCTGGTCAATGCCACCGGCCGCGAACGGACCGAGGCCGACTTCCGAAATCTGCTGGCCCGCAGCGGATTCACCCTCACCCGCGTTGTCCCCACCGCCGCACCGGATGTCATCCTCGAGGCACGCCCGGCACCCTGACCGAAATCCCCACCCCCGAACGGTGATCGGCCCCCTTGCGCCGATCACCGCTCGTATGGGCACGATCGGCACAGCACCGGAATCCTCGGATAACCGCCGCACCAAAGGGTTCCAGCACCACGCCACCGCACCCGACCCGGCACTCCGAAGTCACCGGGCCGCTCATCCCCACAGCTCCCGTCGCTGCCTTGCGCGCGCAGCTCAGAAGCGAATACACCGCAGGTCACTGAAGTCGAGGCAGCGCAGGGTCGCTCTCACGCCGGACGCTGAAGTCGTGGGTAGGCAGGCGAGTTTCGGCGTTCCTGGGATCCCAGGACCCGCACGGCCTGATCGGTCCAGCCGTCCGCCATCTTCGCCAGCCGGTACCAGGCCGCGTGCACTTCGTGATCGGACACCTTCTCCGCCGTCTTGAGCAGAGACACGGCGTGCACATGCGCGGCGGCCATCACATCGACGACGGCGCCGAGCGATTCGCCGCGCACTACTCCGCGCCGCGCCCGCTTGGCCACCCAGTCGTCGATGAAAGTGACTGTCTGCGCGCGGAGCTCGTCGATGCCGCCGGCGTCCCGGGGCTGTTCCCGGCGCTCCAGATGCAATTCGGCGAGGCCCCGGGCCCAGCGGGTCACCTGATGATCGTCGGGTTGATCCCCGATGTGGCCGCAGAACGCGGCCAGCAGTTCATGCCAGTCCGGGAGTAGGGGGCGAGGTACGAAGACATTGTCACGGCCATTCGCCCACGACAGCCGGCTGTCGTCCGGTTGCGGTATGTACATGCGTACCTCCACGGCGGTGCGGGCGCACCCGGCGCCGCGGGCGGCCACTGGACCGCGAGCCCGGCGCGGCAAGGGCGGACCGCGCCGGATCCAGGCAACCGCTATCGGCGAAGGGCACATCTCGATGCGGCGCCGGGTGCAGTTACAGAATGCCCCGCAAATCGCGCCCGCCCACTGCCCTTTCCATGGCCTTCCGGTGCCCCTCGCGCGCCGCGCCGCCCCGACACGCGGTCAAAGGTGATAAAGGAGACCGACCGGTCCGCGATGGTCACCTGTTGGCCCGCCGCATTCTCGCGTTGTCGCCCCGTTCCCATCTGTGACACAGTCGCTGTCGCACAAGATCACTGGCACAGGGGGCAGTTATGGCGCGCACGGTGGGAATCGATCTGGGTACGTCCACATCGGTCGTCTGCGTCCTCGAGAACGGCCGGCCCAGGATTGTCGCGAACGCGGAGGGGGCGCAATCCACACCATCGGTGGTCAGCTTCACCGATGACGGCAGGGTGCTCGTCGGGCGGCAGGCTGTCGACCGCGCCGTGCTGAACCCCGGTCGCACAGTCGCTTCGGTGCGCCGGCACCTCGGCTCCACATGGCAATTCACCGACCGGGGTCGAACCTTCAGCGCACCGAAAATCGCCGCCTGCGTGCTCATGAAACTCAAGCGCGACGCGGAAGCCCAACTGGGTGAGGAGATCAGCGATGTGGTGATCTCGGTGCCGTCCTATTTCGGTGCGGCCGAACGGCGGGCCACCGCGGAAGCCTGCACGCTGGCGGGACTGGGCGCACCGCGAATCGTCGGCGAGGCGGGCCTGGCCGGACTCGCCTATGCCGTGCAGACCGACCCACGAGACGAGACGACGCTCGTATTGGACCTCGGCGCAGGTACTTTCAGCGTCGCAGTGCTGGAGATAGGTGCGAGTGTCGTCGAAGTGCGCGCAGTCGCGAGCGACAACTTCCTCGGCGGGGTCGACTGGGACCAGCGCATCGTCGAACACCTCGTGCACAAGTTCCGGGTGAGCACCGGAATCGATCTCAGCACCGATTCACTTGCACTGCAACGGCTCCGAACGGCAGCAGAACGCGCGAAGGTCGAACTCTCCAGCATCTCGAGCACTACGGTCGAGCTACCGTTCATCACCACCGACACCCAGGGCAATCACGTTTTCCTCTCGGAGACGCTGAATCGCTCCGAGCTGCTCGAGCTCACCGCCGATCTGCTGAATCGGTGCCGCGTACCGATCACCAAAGTGCTGGCGGAGGCGCGCATTACGCTCCACGACATCGACCGTGTAGTTCCGATCGGTGGCGCGAGCCGCATGCCCGCCTTCGCCGCACTGGTCACGGAATTGGCCGGTGGCCGGGACCCGTTCCGCGGGATGCACCCCGATGAGACCGTCGCCATCGGCGCGGCCGTCCTGGCCGGCATCCGCAACGGTGCGGTCAGGGACCGGCTCCTGTTGGACGCCCTTCCGATGGGCCTCGGAATCACCACCCGGGGAGGCGGATTCGCCGAGATACTCCTGGCCAACACCACCCTCCCCACCAAGAGTTCGGCCTTCGTCACCACGGTTGCCGACGGTCAGACCTCCGTATCCATCGATATCTTCGAAGCCGAGCGGGAACGCGCGGCGAGCAATCAGCCGCTCGGCGTCCTGCGCCTCGAAGGTCTGGCACCCGCGCCACGCGGCACACCTCGCATCGAGATCATCACCGATATCGACGCCAACGGCCAAATTGTCGTCACCGCAAAAGATCCCGGATCAGGACTGGAGCAATCGCTGACCGTCGGCGGTGAGCACCCTTCCCCGATTCCGAAGCCCCTCGGCCTGTCGGCCGAGATCGAACTGCACCCGGACCAGGACACCGGAACCAGCCGGGAGAGGCAGTCCAGCGCTGCCCCACCCCGAACATCGAATCTGCCTCCACGCCAACAGCCTTCCGACCTGATCACCGCAGCGGCCGCGAATCACCGACTCGGACAGCATCTCTCCACGCACCCGCACCGCTGGCACGGCGGCTCACCGGTATGGATCTACGGCATTCCGATCGCCATCGTGGCGGGGATCGTCATCGCGAGCGGCGTGACGAACGGCGTGACAGGAGCACTCGCCGTCCTGGCGCTCTTCGCCGCAGTGATCGTATTCGCCAAGGTGAAGCGCTTGATCACCGCGCCACGACATACGGTGGCGCGTGCGAAATACGCAGGAAGCAAGACCACGGGCACCGGATTCAAAGATGCCAAGCTGAGCCTTTTCGAGCACGGCGTGGTGATCCTCAGCCGCGCCGACACCAGCGTCTTTCGCTGGGACACGGTAACGGTGCTCCAGGACATCGTCCGGACCTCGCACAAGATGTACGGGACCGAAACCGGCGTTTCGATGACCTACCGCTACCAGCTGACCGATCCAGGCGGTGACAGCTATCTGGTCACCGGAGACTTCACCGATGCCGCACAGTGGGGCCCGGCAATCCAGGACCGGGTGACCGCGGCACAACTACCCGGCGCGCTCGCGGCCGCCGATGCCGGTCAGACACTCACCTTCGGGTCGATCACGCTGAATCGGAACGCGGTGACCGCACACGGGCAAGCGGTACCGTGGCGCGATATCCAGGAAGTGCGGGTTCAGAAGGGATTCGTCTCGATCCGCGTTGCCGGACAGTGGCTTTCGCTGACGAAGGTGACTGTGAGCGCCATTCCGAACGTCTTCATCTTCCTGGAAATCGCGGAGCGGCTACGAGTTTCGGCTAAAGCTTGACCAGATCGTCGGCGTGCACGACAGGACGCTGCATGCCGTCCGAAAGGTCGCTCGTGGAACGGCCTTTCATCGATTCCAGCTCATCGCTGTCGTAGGCGGCCACACCGCGAGCGACGATACGGCCTTCCGGCGCAATGAGATCGATGACATCGCCACCGTAGAAGCGGCCGTCCACCTTCGTGATTCCGGCGGCCAGCAGAGAGCGGCGACGGTCGGCGACAGCCTGCACCGCACCCGCGTCGATGTGCACCGCGCCGTGACTGTCGGCGGCGTGCCGGACCCAGAACTTGCGGGCGGACAGGCGAACCGGGCGGGCAGCGAAGGCGGTGCCGACGGTCGCACCCGAGAGGGCGGCGGCGGCATCGGAGGCGGCGGCGAGCAGTACCGGCACACCGGCATCGGCCGCCAGCCGGGCGGCGGAGAGTTTGGAGGCCATGCCGCCGGTGCCCAGAGCGCCACCGCTACCGGCGATCACGCCATCCAGATCGGCGCTGCTGCGCACCTCCGGAATGAAAGTGGCCGCACCCTTGCGGGGATCGCCGTCGTAGAGGCCGTCCACATCGGAGAGCAGGATCAGCGCGTCCGCGCCGACCAGGTGCGCCACCAGGGCTGCCAGCCGGTCGTTATCGCCGAAGCGAATCTCTTCCGTTGCGACAGTGTCGTTTTCGTTCACCACGGCAATGGCGTGCAGCGAGCGCAGCCGATCCAGGGTGCGCTGCGCATTGCGGTGATGCTCGCGCCGGCCGAAGTCACCGGCGCTCAGCAGCACCTGCCCGACCACCCGGTCGTAGCGGGCGAAGGAGTTGCCCCAGGCGTGCGCCAGAGCCAGCTGACCCACACTGGCCGCCGCCTGCTTGGTCGCGAGATCCTTTGGGCGCTTGGACAATCCGAGCGGCGCCATACCCGCGCCGATCGCACCCGAGGAGACCACCACCACATCGGATCCGGCGCGCATGCGGGCTTCCACCGCATCGGCCAGCCGATCGAGGCGGTCGGTCTCCAGCCCGCCCTCGAGACTCGTCAGCGCGGAGGACCCGATCTTGACGACCACACTGCGCGCCGTCGCGATCGCGCGGCGGGCATCACTGAGCCCCGAATCCACCCGCGTGATACTCGAACTCACTGCACCACACCTCTGTTCGAACTACTGGTCTTCGTCGCCCACCAGGCCACGGCGCGCACGCGAAGCATGCTTACGCTCGGCCGCACCGATGCGCTCGGTCTGATCCAGGCGCGCATCCGCGCCGCGACGGGTCATCATGACCTCCACACCGGCGGAGATCTGCGGTTCCCAATCGAAGAAGTAATCGCCGATGGTCACCGGGGCGCCCGGCTCGGCGCCCAGCCGGACCAGCTCCTCCTCGATACCGAGGCGAGCCAGGCGATCGGCCAGGTAGCCCACGGCCTCTTCGTTGTCGAACTGGGTCTGCGCGACCCAGCGCTCGGGGCGCTCGCCCTTGACCAGGAAGCCACCCTCGACCTCGGGATCGCGAATGACCGTGAAACCGGTGTCGCCCTTGATGATCGGGCGGATGACCGCGCGCTTCGCCTCGGCCTTCGGGTGCAGCTCGCGGTATTCCTTGATCAGGTCCGCCAGCGCGAAGGTCAACGGCCGCAAGCCATCCCGGCTCACCGCAGAGATGACGAACACGGGCCAGCCGCGCTTCTCGAATTCCGGGGTCACCATTTCGGCGAGCTCCGCCGCATCGGGGACATCGGACTTGTTCAGAATCACCACGCGCGGACGATCGGCCAGATCGCCCAGCTCGGCATCAGCCTTCAGCGCCGGCTTGTAGGCGGCGAGCTCGGCCTCGAGCGCATCCACATCGGAGATCGGATCACGGCCCGGATCCATGGTGGCGCAATCCACCACATGGGCCAGCACCGCGCAGCGCTCCAGATGCCGCAGGAAATCGAGTCCCAGACCGCGGCCCTCGCTCGCGCCCGGAATCAGACCGGGCACATCGGCCACGGTGAAAGTGGTGTCACCCGACTGCACCACACCGAGATTCGGCACCAGTGTGGTGAACGGGTAGTCGGCGATCTTCGGCTTGGCGGCCGACAGCACCGAAACCAGCGACGACTTACCGGCCGACGGGAAGCCCACCAGGCCCACATCCGCGACCGACTTGAGCTCGAGAACCAGATCCCGCTCTTGCCCGTCCTCGCCGAGCAGCGCGAAACCGGGCGCCTTGCGCGCCTTCGAGACCAGCGCGGCATTGCCCAGCCCGCCCCGGCCGCCCAGCGCGGCGACGAACTGCGTGCCGACGCCGACCATATCGGCCAGCATCTCGCCGTCGGCGCTCATCACGACCGTGCCGTCCGGCACCTTCAGGACCAGGCCCTCGCCGCGCTTGCCGCTGCGGTCGTTGCCCTCACCCGGCTTGCCGTTGCCACCACGGGCATGCGGATGGAAGTGGAAATCCAGCAGGGTGTGGATATTGCCGTCGACCTCGAGGATCACATCCCCGCCATTACCGCCGTTACCGCCATCGGGTCCGCCGAGCGGCATGAACTTCTCTCGGCGTACCGAGGAACATCCGTGCCCACCCTTGCCCGCATGTACGTGCAATACGACACGGTCGATGAATTTGGACATATCGGTGATCATCCTCCTTCAGGACAGTCGGATCGCTATCGCACGGCCAGGGTGGCCGACGTGTGACTCTGAAAACAGCACGGTGTGGAAATAACGAAACGGGCCAGGGTTGATCACCCTGACCCGCGTCGCGAAGTGCGTGTGGATTAGCTCCAGTGCGGCTCAGGCCGACACCGGCTCCGGAACCACGATGTTGATGGTCTTGCGACCACGCTTGGTGCCGAACTGCACCGAGCCCGCCTCGAGGGCGAACAGCGTGTCGTCGCCGCCACGGCCGACGTTCACGCCGGGGTGGAAGTGCGTGCCACGCTGGCGAACCAGGATCTCGCCGGACTTGACGACCTGGCCGCCGAAACGCTTGACGCCGAGTCGCTGCGCATTCGAATCGCGACCATTGCGCGAGCTGGATGCACCCTTCTTATGTGCCATGTCAAACTCCTCGTGCAGTGTATTTTGCGATATGAGCGGGGCCCTACATGGTTACGCAGGCTGCCGCCTCCGGGCCTGACCGCTCATATCGGGGGTGACGAACCCCAAGTCGGATTACTTGATGCCGGTGACCTTCAGGACCGTCAGCTTCTGACGGTGGCCCTGACGCTTGTGGTAGCCGGTCTTGTTCTTGAACTTGTGGATGCGGATCTTCGGGCCCTTGGTCTGTTCGACGACCTCGGCGGACACGGAGACCTTCGCCAGCTTGTCAGCATCGGTGGTCAGCTCGGCGCCATCAACAAGGAGCACCGGCGCCAGGGACACGGAAGTGCCCGGCAGACCCTCGATCTTCTCGACCTTCACCAGGTCACCGACCGCGACCTTGTACTGCTTTCCGCCGGTCTTGACGATTGCGTACGTTGCCATCGGTCGGCTGCCCTTCTTCCTGTTACAAGTGCTGTATCAACACTGTGTTCACACGGCTGATCCTCCGGCTCGCACCGGAAACCGCCGTACGACTGGTCTGGTATTCACCGCCGCCTCGGGCCAGTGGTTCACACATGAACCGGCCCTCGTTCTCACAGCGCTACTGGCTGAATAATGCCGCACAGCAAGCGCTGTCGCCGGGGGCAGCGACTGTCCAAGAGTACAGGACACGGCCGGGGCGTCCAAACCGGGGGTTCCGGGCGCACGAACACTCACGAAACCGGCCTGGCCTGGGGAACAGCCGTGGCCCCGCCGTAGGTACGGGCGGGGCCACGACAGAGTCCGGGATCGGACTCAGATGATCAGTTCTCGCCCTCTGGAGCGCCCGCAGGGCGACCAGCGGCCCGACGGCGGGGACGAGTTCGCGGAGCCACCTCGGCCGGGGCCAGATCCGCGAGGGACAGGCCCGGGGTCTGCGGCTGATCCGCACTGGAGAGCACGAACACCGCACCCTCGCTGGCGGAGGCCGGAGCTGTCACCGCACGAGCGACCCGGCGGCGGCCCGCCCGGCGAGCGGGCTGCGCGGGTTCGGCCACCTCCGGCGCCGGCTCGGGCGCCCGGGTGACCGGAGCCGCGGCCTGTGCCTCGGAGACCTG
The DNA here is from genome assembly GCF_040611495.1 of Nocardia sp. NPDC006630. Lineage (NCBI taxonomy): Bacteria > Bacillati > Actinomycetota > Actinomycetes > Mycobacteriales > Nocardiaceae > Nocardia > Nocardia sp. NPDC006630. Next base: position 420,762 of record NZ_JBEXOK010000004.1, on the reverse strand, counting down.
CACCGCGGCCTCGGCGGCGGCCACGACCGCATCCTCGGCGACCACGGCATCCGCGGCGGCCTCGGATTCGCTTGTGTGCGAGGAGGTTCCGTTGGTCGAAGCCTTGGCGGGCTCGGCCGGACGCACCGCCTCGGATTCGGCGGAGCGTGCCGCGGCCGATTCGGCCACGGCTTCCGCACCCGCGGCCGCGGCATTCGCCAGGGCGTGCTCGGCGTACGTGGCGTCGTCCATGTCCTCATCGTGATGCGAGGCCATGGCGAGCGCGACCGGATGGGCACGCCGGGCGGCGGCCTTCTCCTTGCTCTCCGCGGTCTCCTCGACGACAACAGGCGCGGCGGGCTCGGGCACGGCCGGAGTCTCCGGAGCCGCATTGCCGCGGTCCTTGCGACGACGGCGCGAACCCTCGCGACGGGCGGCGCCCTCCTCCACCGGTGCGGATTCCACCGGGTAGTTGTGCACAATGAGGCCGCGGCCGTGGCAGTGCTCACAGGTGCTGGAGAACGCCTCGACCAGACCGGTGCCCAGCTTCTTGCGGGTCATCTGGACCAGGCCCAGCGAGGTGACCTCGGAGACCTGATGACGCGTGCGATCGCGGCCCAGGGCCTCGGTCAGCCTGCGCAGCACCAGATCCCGGTTCGACTCCAGGACCATATCGATGAAGTCGACGACGATCATGCCGCCGATATCCCGCAGCCGCATCTGGCGGACGATCTCCTCGGCCGCCTCCAGATTGTTGCGCGTGACGGTCTCTTCCAGGTTCGACCCACCGGCGCCGGTGAACTTGCCCGTATTGACGTCGACCACCGTCATGGCCTCGGTGCGGTCGATCACCAGGGTGCCGCCCGAGGGCAGCCACACCTTGCGGTCGAGCGCCTTGGCCAGCTGCTCGTCGATGCGGAGACTGCCGAACACGTCGACGCCGTGGTTGTCGTGCTTCTCGACGCGGACCAGCAGATCCGGGGCGACCGTGCGGATGTAGTTCTCCACGGTCGTCCAGGCGCGATCGCCCTCGATGACCAGCTTGGAGAAATCCTCGTTGAAGAGGTCGCGAACCACCTTGACCAGCAGGTCCGGCTCTTCGTACAGCGTCTTGGGCGTACCCGAGCCGCCCTTGGCCTGCTCCTCGATGGTGCGCCAGGTCTGCTGCAGCCGTTCGACATCGCGAGCCAGCTCGTTCTCCTCGACACCCTCGGACGCGGTGCGAATGATGACGCCGGCATCCTGCGGCACGATATCGCGCAGGATCTCCTTGAGCCGCTTGCGCTCGGTATCGGGCAGCTTGCGGCTGATACCGGTCGAGGTGCCACCGGGCACGTACACCAGGAAGCGACCGGCCAGGCTGATCTGCGTGGTCAGGCGAGCGCCCTTGTGGCCCACCGGATCCTTGGAGACCTGCACCAGCACGGTGTCACCGGGGCGCAGCGCCTGCTCGATCTTGCGCTCCCGGCCGCCGAGACCGGCTGCCTCCCAGTTCACCTCGCCCGCGTACAGCACGCCATTGCGGCCGCGGCCGATATCGACGAACGCCGCCTCCATGGACGGCAGCACGTTCTGCACCTTGCCCAGGTAGACATTGCCCACCATGGACGCGGAACCGGTACTGGTCACGAAATGCTCGACCAGGACGCCGTCCTCGAGCACCGCGACCTGCGTGGTGGAGGTCGGGTGGTCCTGGAAGTGCTTCTCGCGCACCACCATCACCCGGTCCACCGACTCGCGGCGGGCCAGGAATTCGGACTCGGTCAGGATCGGCGGACGACGGCGACCGGCCTCACGACCGTCCCGGCGACGCTGGCGCTTGGCTTCCAGGCGGGTGGACCCGCTGATGCCCTGCACCTCGTCGACATCCTTGGTGGCGGCGGCGCGGCGCTTGCTGCGCGGCTCCCGCTCGTGCACGACGGTGTTCGGCGGATCGTCCTCGGAGACGGCGGCCTCGGGCTCGGCCTCTTCGCCACCCTTGCGGCGACGACGGCGACGGCGACGGCGGCTGCTCGAGCCCTCCGGCACGGCCGAATCGTCGTCCTCGTCCTCGGAGTCTTCGGCCTCGGCCTCGGCGTCGGCCCGGATCTGATCCTCGATCTCCGGATCGATCTCGCCCGACTCGTCATCCGGATGCTGTTCGCCACGGCCACGACCACGACCGCGACGGCCCCGACGGCGGCGACGCGAAGCGCCGTCACCGCGCTGTTCGCCGTCCCAGTCCTGCTCGTCGTCGCCCTCTTCGGAAGAGGTGTCTTCAGCAGCCTTGTCCTCGGCGACCTTGGCCTCGACCTTGGTCTTCTGCTCGACGCGGGTCTTCTCGGCGGCCTGGAACTTCTCCTCGGCCGGGGGCTTGTCCTCGGTGCGCGGCTTGTCCTCGGCCTGGACCTTCTCGGCCTTCGGCTTGTCCTCGACCTTGGTCTTGCGCTCGGCCCGCAGTTTGCGGCGGGCCTCCTCGGCGGCGGCGAAGTCCGGCGACTGGAACAGCGGCTGGGCGACCAGGCCCGACGGCTGGTACTGCACCGGCTCCTCGACCGGGAGCTCCGGCTGCTGGAACGGGCTGGTGAAAAGTTTGGGGGCGCGCTTGCGCGGGGTGGAGACCACGGCGGCTTCCGCGACCTCGACCTCTTCGGCGGCCAGTTCGTCGGCGGCCAGCTCATCGCCCTTGACGATGGCCTCGTCGACGGTGGCGGGGGCCGGATCGACGGCTCTGGGCCCGAAGGCGTCGCGGACGGTCTCGGCGACGGTGCGATCCAGGCTCGATTGCGGGCTGCGGGCCTGGGCGCCCATCTCGGTCAGGTGGGCCAGGATTCGTTTGCTGGTGACTCCCAGCAACTTCGCCAGTGCGTGCACGCGGATCCGTTCCGGCAACTGTTCGGCAGCCGGGGGTGTGTCCGCGGCCTCCCCTGCGGCGTTCACCTGTGTTGTTGCTTCCTGCGGCTCTTTTTCGGCCACGAAATCTCCTTGGGCCCCCGGGCGCGTCCCTCGAGAGAGTGACGCGGCCGACGCGGGGGCGCTGTCTTCGCCTCGCGCCCATGGGCGCGAGATCAGTGGTCTGCGCGCCGCGTGCCCGTTATCACCTATTTTTTCGTCGTTCGGGCTAACTGGTCACGTGGCGCCTGGGTGGTTTGGCTCAACCCCACAGCACGAGCGTTCATCCAGCGGGCCGCCCGACAGCCGAGTCTTTGAAGCCGTCGGCGGCAGCGATGATCGTCCGTCGTGCCGTGGTGTCAATCAGATGTGACCCTCACCTGCCGCAAACGGCGGGCAGCGGCCACTTCCGATGCCAGTATCCCACATGACCTCGGAGCGCCGCGCCCACGAACCCCTTATGGGCGTCACGCGTCGCGGATCGGAGCACAGCCGGACCCGGCCCCGTACCGACCGGTACAGGGCGCCGGGACCTGTCGTGAGGTTTGCTCAGAGGGTGAATTCGGGGAACCAGAGCGCGATTTCGCGCTTGGCGGACTCCGGCGAATCGGAGCCGTGGACCAGGTTGTACTGGGTCTCGAGGGCGTAATCGCCGCGGATGCTGCCGGGAACGGCCTTCTCGACCGGGTCGGTGCCGCCCGCGATCTGGCGGAAAGCGGCGATGGCCCGGGGGCCTTCCAGTACGGCCGCGACGACCGGGCCGGAGGTGATGAACTCGATGAGCGAACCGAAGAAAGGCTTCTCGGCATGCTCGGCGTAGTGCTCCGCGGCGATCTCCTCGGAGACGTTCACCTGCTTGAGCGCCGCGAACTTCAGACCCTTGCGCTCGATCCGGGTGATGATCTCCCCGATCAGGCCCCGGGCCACGCCGTCCGGCTTGATGAGTACCAACGTCTGCTCAGTCACGCGCATACCGTAGCTGGGAAGTTGGCCTGCGGAAAAACCGATGGCCGGGGCGCATACCCCGGCCACGCCCGGTTCGACCGGATTTCAGGCTTGGGACATGCGCTGGCTGGGCAATGTGCCCGCTTCCATGCGCTTCTTCACATCCGCCCGGATGAAGAGGATGAACAGCCAGACGGCGACGAAGACCACGCCGATGACCAGGATGGATATGTGGATGAACCCGCCTGCCAGCAGGGCTACCTGGAGGCCGAGGTTGTAGGCCATGGCCCACGGGCGGCGCTGCACGCCGGCGCCGAGGAACATCAGCACACCCAGGCCGACCACGTAGAGCACGGACCACCACTTCAACCCGCCGCCGACGGTCGCGACCACCGGTAGCGCGAGCAGCACGGTGATGGCTTCCAGGACGAGCGTCCCGGCCATGACGCCGCGGAAGCCCTTCCACGGGTCGGTGGCGGGGGCGGGCACCCCCTCGGGCACCAGAGGCTGGTCCTCACTCATGCGGGATCCTTTCCGAACAGCGAGCGGGCCGCCCCGGCGGTGACGACCGATCCGGTGACCACGATGCCCGCACCGGAGACGTGTTCGCCACTCTCGCCTTCTTCGGCGAGGGCGATGGCGGTCTCGATGGCATCGGGCAGATCGGTGGCGACGGCCACCCGCTCATCACCGAAGCGCTGTACGGCCAGGTTGGCCAGGCTCTCGACGGGCAGGGCGCGGGGAGAACCGTTTTCGGTGACGACGATTTCGTCGAAGATCGGTTCGAGCGCGTCGAGGATGCCCGCGGCGTCCTTATCGCCCAGTACCGCAACCACTCCGACCAGTTTGCGGAATTCGAATTCGCTGGTGAGCGTGGCGGCCAGGGCCTTCGCACCGTGCGGATTGTGCGCGGCGTCGAGGAAGATGGTCGGCGCGCTGCGCATGCGCTCCATGCGGCCGGGACTGACGGCGGAGGCGAATCCGGCTCGCACAGCATCGATATCGAGCTGGCGCGAGGCGCCCGCGCCGAAGAACGCCTCCACCGCCGCGAGCGCCAGCACCGCATTGTGCGCCTGGTGCTCGCCGTGCAGCGGCAGGAAGATGTCGTCGTAGACGCCGCCGAGGCCCTGCAGTTCCAGCACCTGGCCGCCGATGGCGACCCGGCGCGAGAGCACCCGGAACTCCGAACCCTCGCGTGCCACAGCCGCATCCATCTCGATGGCGCGGCGCAGCAGCACCTCCATCACCTCGGGCTGCTGCTCGGCGATGACGGTGACGGTGTCACGCGGGACCAGTTCGTCGACCGGTGCCTTCTTGATGATTCCGGCCTTCTCCCCCGCGATGGAGGTCAGATCCGGTCCGAGATACTCGGTGTGATCCAGGCCGATCGGGGTGATGACGGCGACCTGTCCGTCGATCACATTGGTGGCGTCCCAGGTGCCGCCCATACCGGTTTCGACCACCGCGACATCGACGGGCGCCTCGGCGAATTTCGCGTAGGCCATGGCGACGAGCACTTCGAACTTGCTCAGCGCCGGGCCGCCGGCCGCGATGGACTGCTTGTCGATCATCTCGAGGAACGGCAGCAGTTCGCGGTACAGCTCGACGTACTGGCCGGGCGTGATGGGCGCATTGTCGATGGCGATGCGCTCGGTGGCCAGCTGCAGGTGCGGGCTGGTGATGCGCCCGGTGCGCCGGTGCAGCGCGGTGAGCAGCGAGTCGATCATGCGGGTGACCGAGGTCTTGCCATTGGTGCCGGCGATCTGGATGGCCGGGTAGCCGTGCTGCGGTGAACCGAGCACATCCATGAGCGCCGCGATGCGGGTCAGCGACGGCTCGATCTTGGTTTCCGGCCAGCGCTTGTCGAGTTCGGCCTCGACCAGCGCCATTTCGGCCAGATCCACCGGCGAGGTGATCAGCGGGCCGGCATCGTTGTACTGCGGTTCGGGTTCGGCATTCATTTGCGCACCGCCAGTTTCTCGAGCTCGGCGAGCCGGGCGCCGATGCGCTCGACTTCGGATTCGGCGATCTCCTTGCGCGCGGTGATCTTGGCGACCACCTCGTCGGGAGCCTTCGCCAGGAAGGCCTCATTGCCGAGTTTGGCGGTGGTGCCTGCCAATTCCTTCTGTGCGGCGGCCAGGTCCTTCTCCAGCCGGCGCGCCTCGGCCTCGAGGTCGATGGTCCCGGAGGTATCGATTTCGACGGTGACGGTGGCGTTGGTGAGCCGCACCTCGAGGGAGGCGGTGGCGGCGAAATCGTCGCCGGGCTCGGTGAGGCGGGCCAGGTTGGTGATCTCGGCCTGCTGTGCCACCAGATCGGCGGTGTCGATGGCGATCAGCTTGGCGGCCACCTTCTGACTGTCGGCCAGGCCCTGATCACTGCGGAACCGGCGGATCTCGGTGATGAGGCGCTGGGTGTCCGAAATGCGGCGGGCCGCAACCTCATCGGTGGCGATGCCGGAACTGGTGGGCCACTCCGCGATGACGATGGATTCGCCGCCCGTCCGCACCCCCGCGACGTCGGTGGTGAGGGCCTGCCACAGCTGTTCGGTGACGAACGGCATGGCCGGATGCAGCAGTCGCAGGACGGCGTCGAGCACATTGCCGAGCACTACGCGGGTGTTCGCGGCGCGCTCCTCGGAGTGGGCGAACTGCACCTTGGCCAGCTCCAGGTACCAGGAGCACAGTTCGTCCCAGGTGAAGTGGTAGAGCGCCTCGAACGCCTTGCCGAATTCGTACCGGTCGATATTCGAATCCACCTCGGCGCGAACCTCTTCGAACCGATCGAGAATCCAGCGGTCGGTATCGGTGAGATCGGCGCGGTCCGGCAGCGTGCCCGGCTCGGCGCCGTTCATCAGAGCGAATTTGCTCGCGTTGAACAGCTTGGTGACGAAGTTGCGCGCGGCCGACACGTGCGGTGTGCCCACCGACAGGTCACTGCCGGGCTGCGCACCGCGGGCGAGCGTGAATCGTGTTGCGTCGGCGCCATATTCGTCGATCCACACCAGCGGATCGACGCCGATGCCCTTGGACTTGGAGTACTTGCGGCCGAATTCGTCGCGAATCAGGCCGTGCAGGAACACATCCTGGAACGGCACCTGCTTCTGCTGCGGATCCTTGCCCTCGATGAGCACCGGGTCGTCGGAGACGAACATGCCGAACATCATCATCCGGGCGACCCAGAAGAACAGGATGTCGTAGCCGGTGACGAGAACGCTGGTGGGATAGAACTTTTCGAGTTCGGCGGTGGAGTCCGGCCAGCCCATGGTGGAGAAGGGCCACAGGCCGGAGGAGAACCAGGTGTCGAGGACGTCCGGGTCCTGCACCCAGCCCTCGGGGGCCTGCTCGTCCGGGCCGACGCAGGCGACCTGGCCCTCGGGGCCGTACCAGATCGGGATGCGGTGGCCCCACCACAGCTGCCGGGAAATGGTCCAGTCGTGCATATTGTCGACCCAGTCGAACCAGCGCGGTTCCTGGCTGGCCGGGTGAATCTTGACCTCGCCGTTGCGGACCGCGTCACCGGCGGCCTTGGCCAGGGTTTCCACCTTGACCCACCACTGCATGGACAGGCGCGGTTCGATGGGTTCGCCGGAGCGCTCGGAGTGGCCGACGCTGTGGCTGTAGGGCCGCTTCTCGGCGACCACGCGGCCCTCTTCGGCGAGCCGCTCGCGCACCTTGACCCGGGCTTCGAAGCGGTCCATGCCGTCGAATTCGGTTCCGGTGTCGGCGATCTTGCCGGTCTTGTCCATGATGGTCGGCATCGGCAGGTTGTGTCGCAGGCCGAGCTCGAAGTCGTTGGGGTCGTGCGCGGGTGTGATCTTCACTGCGCCGGAACCGAATTCGGGGTCGACGTAGTCGTCGGCGACGATCGGGATCTGACGGCCGGTGATCGGGTGGTAGAGCGTGGTACCGACCAGGTGCCGGTAGCGCTCGTCCTCGGGATGCACCGCGACCGCGGTATCGCCGAGCATGGTCTCCACCCGGGTGGTGGCGACAATCACATGCGGCTCATCGTCGTTGAGCGAGCCGTAGCGCAGCGACACCAGTTCGCCGTCGACGTCCTTGTAGGTGACCTCGAGGTCGGAGATGCCGGTCTGCAGTACCGGCGACCAGTTCACCAGGCGTTCGGCGCGGTAGATGAGCCCGGCGTCGTAGAGCTTCTTGAAGATGGTCTGCACGGCGCGGGACAGGCCGTCGTCCATGGTGAAGCGGTCGCGGCTCCAGTCGATGCCGTCGCCGAGGCGGCGCATCTGGCCCTGGATGGCGCCGCCGGATTCGCGCTTCCAATCCCAGACCTTGTCGATGAACAGTTCGCGGCCGAAGTCTTCCTTGGTCTTGCCGTCGACGGCGAGCTGCTTCTCCACCACGGACTGGGTGGCGATGCCGGCGTGATCCATGCCGGGCAGCCACAGCACCTCGTAACCCTGCATGCGCTTGCGGCGGGTGAGGATGTCCATGAGGGTGTGGTCGAAAGCGTGGCCCATGTGCAGGTTGCCGGTCACATTGGGCGGGGGCAGCACGATCGAGTACGGGGGCTTGGCGGAGGTGGCGTCGGCCTGGAAGTAACCAGCGGCTACCCAGCGCTCGTACATGTCACCCTCTACCTCACTGGGATTCCAGTTCTTGGGGAGGGCATCGGCACGATTACGTGAGTTCTCAGAGGCTGTGCTGGTCACCGTGAGATTCTAGATGGCCGGGAATCGGCGCCGACCGCGGTGGTGCCGGAGAAAGCCGAAGGGCGGGGCTTTCGGCGGATGAGGGACACCGAAGGCCCCGCCTTCGAAGGTAAGCCTACCGCCGATTGCGGCGCCTCTCTCGGATCCATAAGCAATTCTCAGGTTCTGGCCCAAATGGGCCAGGGTAGGCCACATTTCGTTGCATTCACGTTGCGTGGGCCGCACTGCTTCCACGACCCGCAGTTCAGCTGCGCAAGTGGAATACCTTTCCGGACAAGCCCCGGATTCTGCTGGCATACAGGGCTTTTCATGTGTGACTGAATTGCATTTCACATACCCGGGCGCCGGATGACGTCGTAAAGTCCCAGAATGCCGTTCGTTGCTCGTGGGGGAGCGAAGATCCACTACACCGACACGGGAGGGACAGGACCGGCACTTGTGCTGAGCCACAGCATGCTCATGGACCAGGAGATGTTCGAGCTACAGCGGGCCGAATTGGGCGAGCGGATTCGCCTCGTCTGCATCGACTCGCGCGGACACGGCCGCACCGAGGACGATGGGACGCCCTTCAGTTATTGGGACCTGGCACGCGACGCCTGGGCGGTGGCCGATCACCTCGGCCTCGAGCGGGTGGTGGCCGGCGGCGTGGCGCACGGTGCGTGCACCGCGCTGCGGATGACACTGCTGGCCCGGCCGCGCACGCGCGGGTTGATCGTGATCGGCTCGGCGGCCACGGCCATGACCCCGCAGCGGCGGGCGGGTTATCGCGAGGTCCTCGACTTCTGGACCGGGTACGTGCTGCCCGCCCCGGTCATGAAGATGGTGTCGGCGCTGACCATCGGCGGGACCGAGGAGGACCGGCGGCCGTGGCGCGAGAAATGGCTGGCCGAGGATCGCGGGCGCATTCGGCAGGCGGCCGACTGCGTGATCAACCGCGATTCGGTACTGGAGTTGCTCGGTGATATCGACTGTCCCGCAATGATTCTGCGCGGTGTCGGGGATCAGGCGACCAGCCCCGAGGACATGCTGGAGCTGGCCGGGGCGCTCGGCGGGACGGCCGAGACGCACACCATTCCCGGCGCCGCCATCGCCGCGAACCTGACACATCCGGATGAGGTCAATGCGCTCCTGCGGGCATTCATGGACGGCCTGCCCGCCTGATCACCGCGCATCACGCCCGACCAATCCGATGAACAGCTGATGGGCGGATTCGGGCGTGGTGCTGCGATACCGCTGCACCACCACGTCGAATACGGTGGCCGTCTTGGGATTTCGCAATTGGAAGGCGGAGTCCGGGCGGCCGATCGATACGTGCGCGTCCTCCCACAGGCGGCGGAAATCGGCGTACTCGCCGAGTTCGCGCAGCAGCAGGTCGATGTCCTCGCGGTCCGCGGCGTGCGCGGCGTAGGCGCGGAAACGTCCGGCCATGAGCCGCGCCTCGCGCTCCCAGTCCTCGATGACCATGCGGGCACGCGGATCGGTGAAAATCCAGCGCAGTACGTGCCCGCTGCGGCGCAGGCCCGGGAAGGCCTCGTCGAAGGCGCTGTTGCAGTCGACCACATGCCAGCCGTCGTCGAGCGCGGCGGCCAAATGCGGCAGCAGCGCGTCCAGGGTGGTCCGCACGGTGGCCGCCGCGGCGCTGTCGCGGCGCAGCGGCTCCGGGGTCGGCGGGATGGGGCGCTGCTGGGCGAGGTGGTAGAGGTGGACGCGTTCGGCCGAGTCCAGGCACAGCACGGTCGCGAGCGAATCCAGAATGGCCGGACCCGGATTGAGGGCATCACCCTGTTCGATCTTGGCGACATAACCGAGACTGGCGTGGGTGGCCTCGGCCAATTGCTTGCGGGTCAGGCCGGCCGGATGTCGCGTGGTGCCCCGGGTGCGGCGCTCGCGAATGAACTCGGCCAGCGTCGGCGCGCGCAGCAACTGTGCGGTCGGTACTCCGATTTCATTGTCGGACAACGGTTCTCCGATCGACTGCCGGTTCGGGCCACCCGGCTCGAGTAGCACAGTACCGGTCGGAGGCCCGCCGCCACACCCGAGTTCACCCGCGCCGGTACCCCTGACAGTGGCACCGGCGCGCGGCGCTGCCCCGGCCAGTGGTTGCGGCCCGGGGCACAGCCCATGACTGGGGTATCCCACCGGTTGCCAAAGGGCGACTCACCATTCGATATTTGCACGGCGAGGCAGCACCGGCGCTGGCAGTGAAGTTCGGAGCGAGTTCGCCGCAGAATCAGGAGCAAGACAATGGCCATCACTTCGCGCACCATTCGGATCGGCGAGCAGTCCTATCCGTATTCCTTCGGCGAGGATTGTCTCGCTGAAATAGCGGAGGGCATTGCCGGAATGGCGGCCGACAAACTGGTTTTCGTGACCGACGATCAGGTGCTGGGCCTGTACCGAACGGTCATCGAGCGGCTGGCCGGTGATACTCCGTCCTTCACGCTGACCCATCGTGCGGGTGAATCCATGAAGACGCTCGCATGCCTGACGGAACATATGGAGAAGGCCTTGCGCTCGGGGATGACCCGGCGCTCGATGGTGGTGGCCTTCGGCGGTGGCGTTCCCGGAAATCTGGCCGGGCTCATGGCGAATCTGCTGTTCCGCGGGGTGCGGCTGGTGCATGTGCCGACCACCACCATTGCCGCCATGGATTCGGTGCTGTCACTGAAGCAGGCGATCAACAGCCCGGTCGGCAAGAATCACATCGGCACCTATTACGCGCCGACGGCCGTGTATGCCGATGTGCGGCTTTTCGAGACGCTGCCGGAGGCCGAACTCCGTTCGGGCTTCTGCGAAATGGCGAAGAATTGCCTTGCCATTCGGCCGGCGGCGCTGGAACCGTTGCGCGCCATCATCGCCTCCGGCTCCCTGGCCGCGCCGAAGGCATTGACCTGGCTGCTGGATGCGAGCATCGATGCCAAATCCGCGGTGACACAGGATGATACGTTCGAGCGCCGCGCCGGATTGGTCCTGGAATACGGCCACACCGTCGGGCATGCCATCGAAATCTGCGATCACCGGGTGCGCGGTGCGGCGGGTATTACGCACGGCGGCGCGATTGCGGTGGGAATGCTGGTGGCAGCGCATATCTCGCATGCGCGCGGGTGGCTGTCCGACGACGAGGTGAGCGTGCACTACGAAATCGTCGCCGGGCTGGGCGTCGAGCCGTGGCTGCCGGCCACGGTGCAGGTGGCCGATGTGCTCGGGGTGGTGGAGGAGGACAACAAGAAGGGCTATCTCGACGCGCGGCCGGGCTCGGTGCCGTTCGTACTGCTGCGCAGCCTGGGTCGGCCGGCCACGACCGGAAGCCTGCCGCTGGTACAGGTTTCGGTAGCGGAGATCCGCGAAGCGCTGGAGGTCATAGCCCAGCCCTCCCCCGCCTCCCCCGCGGTCGGCATCCACTGATTCGGCGAGCTCGGTAGGAGATTCCATGCTTGCTGTTCATGGCGGGGCGCCGGTGCGTGGCGGGGTGTCGTGGCCGCAGTGGCCACAGTACGACGCCGATACCGAGGCGGAACTGCTTGCCGCGCTGCGCTCTTCGCGCTGGTCGGTGAGCTGGTACAGCCCGGCGGGCGGGAAGTCCCGGGAGCGGCTGTTCGGGGAGGCGTTCGCCCGGTACAACGGTGCGGCGTTCGGGGTCAGTGTCGACCACGGTTCCAGTGCGCTGGTCATCGCACTGGAGGCCCTGGGCATCGGCCCCGGCGATGAGGTCATCGTGCCCGCCGTCACCTGGGTCGCGCCAGCCACCGCGGTGCTGCGGGCCGGGGCGCTGCCGGTGCTGGTCGATGTCGATCCCGAAACCGGCTGTCTCACCGCCGATCACGTGTACGCGGCGGTTTCCGGGCGCACCCGGGCCGTGATCGCGGTGCATCTGGCCTGCACCGTGGCGCCGATCGACGAGCTCGCCGAATTGGCCCGCGAAATGGGCCTGGCATTGATCGAGGACTGCTCGCAGGCGCACGGGGCGCAGTGGGCGGGCCGGGCCGTCGGCACCTTCGGCGATATCGGGGTGTTCAGCCTCGGTGCGGCCAAAACCCTCGCGGCAGGTGAGGCCGGGGCGGCGATCACCGACAGTCCGGAGCTGTACCGGCGCATGCTCATGCTGCGCGCCGATTCGCGCGGATACAGCGCGCACGATCCGCTGCCCGGCGAATACGAACTGGTCGAGCTCGGCGAGATCATGGGCGGCAACTACTGCATGTCGGAGCTGACCGCCGGGGTACTGCTCGATCAGCTGCCACGGCTGGACGCCCAGCACGCGCACCGCGAATCCCGGACACGGCAGCTGGAGGCCGGACTCGCCGCGATCCCGGGCCTGACGCCGATTCCGGTTCCGGCACAGGTGAATCGGCGCGCCGTCTACGAGTACGGGCTCCGCTTCGACCCCGGCACCTTCGGCAATGCCCCCATCGAACGGGTCGCCGCAGCCCTCACCGCCGAACTGCACACCAGGGTCTACCCACCCCGAATCCCCCTGCCCCGCAGCAATCTCCTCCGCCCCCACACCAAACCCCGCTTCGCCGCCACGTGGAACACCGCCCGCGCCACCGACCGCCCCTTCCCCGGCGCAGACCACTACTGCGACCACACCCTCCTCATGCACCACAGCGTCCTACTCGGCGACCCCCGCGACATCCACGACATCCTCACCGCCCTGGACAAAGTCCGCACCCTCGCGCACACCCTCACACCAGCTGACACCTCAATCCCAACTACGTAATCGGCACAGCCATGTCAGGAGCACGCAACACATATCAGGGCTGTTCGACGTGGAGAGATGCTATGGCGTCCGGAGGCACGCGGTGGTCCCCGACGACCTCTGTGCCCCTGCCCTTCGGCAGGGGCACAGCGCTGCGACCGTTCGGACGACGCCTGTTCTCAGGGAACGAGGATTTCGAGGGCTCCCGGATGGGCGTGGAAGGTGGCGGGGAGCAGGCCCGCCGGATCGCCGTCCGCGGTGGCGGGGGCGTTCGGGGCGGTCAGGGTGAAGCTGGCGGCGCGGTACTGGGTGGCGGCGGGGTGGTCGATGCGCTTGCCCGAGGAGAGGGCGGGGAGCAGGCGGAGCAGGTCCAGGCGGGACATGGCGCCGACGACCGTCAGGTCCAGGAGGCCGTCGTCGATGACCGCGTCGGGGCAGATGAGCATGCCGCCGCCGTAGGTGCGGGTATTGCCGACCGCGACCATGATGGCGTCGAGTTCGACGATCGTGCCGTCCGGGTGGTCCGGGGAGCCGTGCAGTTCTACGCGGTACGGGACGGCGAGTTTGCCGACCAGTTCGAGCAGGGCGGCGACGGTGTAGCGCATGGGGCCCTTCGGCCAGCGCAATTCATTGGCGCGCAGGGTGACTCGCGCATCGAAACCGGTGCCGGTGACCGTGGCGAACCACATGGGCACGGTGGCGTCCTCAGCCTGTACGGTGCCGAGGTCGATGGTCCGGGTCCGCCCGCCGAGTACTACATCGACGGCCGCGGTGGTGTCGTCGGGGATGGCGACCTCGCGGGCGAGGTCATTGCCGGTGCCGCCGGGCACCAGTCCCAGCGGTACGCCGGTGCCGACCAGAGCCTGCAGCACCACGCAGGTCAGGCCGTCGCCGCCCGCCGCGATCACCGCGTCCGGGCGGGTCTCCGGATTGGCGAGGGTGTCCCGAACCTGCCGTTCGGTATCGGCCGCCGAACTGCCGCGGATCTCGGTGACATTGACACCGCGCGCCGCGAACCGGTCCGCCGCGTCGATCCCGACCTGTACGCCCTTGCCGTGACCGGACAGCGGGTTGGTCACGAGCACTATCGAGTGGATCTCTCTCACGGAATCAGCTTCCCAGGGTTCAGGATTCCGGCGGGGTCTACGGCAAGTTTGACCGCACGCAGCACCTCGACGCCGAGGTCGCCGATCTCGGCGGTCATCCACGGGCGGTGGTCCGCGCCGACGGCGTGGTGGTGGGTGATGGTTCCCGAGGCGGCGACGATCGCATCGCCCACGGCCCGTTTCGCCTGCGCCCATTGGGCGATGGCATCGTCGGCCTGCTTGGCGACAATGGTGAAGTAGAGCGAGGCGCCGGTCTGGTAGGTGTGCGAGATATGGCACATGACCAGGGCGGGGGTGCCCTGCGCGGTGAGTGAATCCGTCAGTGCGGCGGTGACTTTCGCCTTGAGATTGCCGAGATTGGACCAGCTGGTGGCGGTTTCGAGGGTCTCGCAGAGAATTCCGGCGTCCAGCAGCGCATCCCGCAGGTACGGGGCGGAGAAGCGGCCGTGCTCCCATTCGCGGGCGGGCGTTTCGCCGAGTGCGGTGCCACCGGCGGCGGCGAGCAGGTTGGAGGCTTCGGTGCTGCGGGCCGCGACATGTGACGCACTGCCCTCGAAGGTGGTGATGGCCAGGCAGCCGCCGACCGTACCGCCGCCGATATCGCCGGCGCGGGCCAGATTGAGTCCGGTCTCGGCCTCATCGGACAGTCGCATGACGGTGGGGTTCGCGCCCGCCTGGATGACGGTGCGCAGCGCGTTCGCGCCGGTGGCGAAGTCGGGGAACGACCAGGCGCGATAGGCGGTGGTCTCCGGGATCGGGTGCACGCGCAGGGTGACTCCGGTAATGATGCCGAGGGTGCCCTCCGAGCCGGAGAACAGCTCGCGCAGATCGGGTCCGGCGGCCGAGGCGGGGGCGCGGCCGAGGTCGAGAGTGCCGCTGGGCGTGGCGATTCGGAGGCGCTGGATCATATCGTCGAAGCGCCCGTAACCGGCCGACGCCTGGCCCGAGGATCGGGTGGCGGCGAACCCGCCGATGGTCGCGAATTCGAAGCTCTGAGGGAAGTGCCCGAGCGAAAGTCCGTGCTCGGCAAGCAGTTCCTCGGCACGCGGGCCGGTGATGCCCGCGCCCAGTGTGGCGGTGCCGCTGATCGCGTCGACCTCGGTGAGGGTGTCCAGGCGGTGCAGATCCAGGGCGATGACCGCGGCGAAAGTGCCACGGGCCGGGTCGAGTCCGCCGACGACGCTGGTGCCGCCGCCGAAGGGGACCACGGCAATCGCTCCGGCACTGCAGTATTCGAGCAGCGCGGCGACTTCGTCGTGATCGCCGGGGAAGAGCACGGCGTCCGGAGCGTCCTGCGGCTCGGTGGCGCGGCGGCGCAGCAGATCGGGGGTGCTCTTGCCGCCCGCGTGGCGCAGCCGATCGCGGTGGTCGAGCGATACGTTCTCGGAACCGACCACCGCGACTAGCCCGGCATGTTGATCCGGGGAGAGCGCGGATTCACGTAGCGGCACGTCGCCCTCATCGCGACGGGTCGCCGCGTCCGCGGACACCCCGAATACCTGCGTGAGCAATCCCCGAATGGTTTCGGGCAGCGGTTTGTGTCCGGACGGGTCGCCCCAGGCGTCCCACACCATACTCGCGCGGGCCTGCGGCTCGCCCGGGTTTCCCGACGAAGCGGATGCTGCTCGTGTGTCGACCATGCGTTACAGTCTGACATAGAATGTCAAGCAGTAACGAACCCTCCCTACCGATGGTGGCATCCATGGCTTCGACCGAACCGTCCTCCGCCGTCGACCGGGCGATTCTCGATGCGGCGCGCGCCTGCGTGGCCGAATTCGGCGTCCGGCGCACCACGCTCACCGAGGTCGCGCGCCGAGCGGGCGTCAGTCGCCCGACCGTGTACCGGCGCTGGGCCGATACCGGGTCGCTGGTGGCGGATCTGCTGGTGCGCGAATTGCACGAGATCATTGCCGATGCCGTGCCCGCGGGCGGCAATGCCCGGGCCCGGCTGGTGGCCGCGATTGTCGGCGGCGGGGCCATGATGCGGCGGAATCCGCTGTTCGCCAAGATCTTCCGGACCGATGCCGATGTCATGCTCACCTATGTGTTCGAGCGACTCGGGCGCAATCAGCGGGCGCTCATCGGGATGTTCGCCGACGGCATTCGAGAGGGCCACCGCGACGGGTCCATTCGGCACGGCGATGCCGAACGGCAGGCCGCCATGCTCCTGCTGCTGGCGCAATCGGCGGTGCAGTCGGCGGGCACCGTCGTCGACTTCCTCGACTCCGATCATCTCGATATCGAACTCACCCGCGCCATCGACGGATATCTGGCGCCGGGTCCCACGGAATCTCAGCGAAAGGTCTACTCATGAGCGGCATTTCGGCTCAGTCCAGCTCGGCGCTCAATGCCGGTCGGCGGCAGCGGGAACTGCTCGCGCTCGGCGCGGGCGGGACCATCGACGTGCTGGTGATCGGCGGTGGGATCACCGGTGTGGGTGTGGCGCTCGATGCCGCCTCGCGCGGACTGCGCACCGTGCTGGTGGAGAAGCATGATCTGGCCTTCGGGACCAGCCGGTGGAGTTCAAAACTGGTGCACGGCGGGCTGCGGTATCTGGCCGGCGGCGGGGTGGGCATCGCCCACGAGAGTGCGGTCGAGCGCGATATTCTGCTGACCCGGACCGCACCGCATCTGACCCGCGCGCTGCCGCAGGTGGTGCCGCTGCTGCCGAATATCGGTGTGGCACAGAAGCTCCTGGTGCGCGCCGGATTCCTGGCCGGAGACGTCTTGCGGCGCACCGCGGGTACGGCGGCGTCGGTGCTGCCGCGGTCGCGGCGAGTGGCGGCCGCGGAGGCGCTGCGGCTCGCGCCGACGGTGCGGCGTGCCGGATTGCGCGGCGGACTGCTCGCCTGGGACGGGCAGCTGGTGGACGATGCCCGGCTCGTGGTGGCGATCGCGCGTACGGCGGCGCTGCACGGCGCGTCGATCCTCACCCGGGTGGAGGCGAGCGAGGTCAGCGGCACCACGGCGACGCTGCTGGATCGGCTGACCGGCGAAACCCTCTCCATCACAGCTCGTTCCGTCATCAATGCGACCGGGGTGTGGGCTGATCAGGTGGATCCGAGCATCGAGCTGCGGCCCTCGCGCGGCACCCACCTGGTATTCGATGCCGCGGCCTTCGGCGGGCTGACCGCCTCGCTGACGGTGCCGATTCCGGGCAGCACCAGTCGATTCGTCTTCGCCTTCCCCGCCGCGCACAATCGCGTGTACCTGGGCCTCACCGATGAGGAAGCGCCCGGCCCGGTGCCGGATGTGCCGCATGCCACCGAATCGGAAATCGACTTCCTGCTCGACACCGTCAATACGGTGCTGCGAGAGCCGCTGACCCGCAACGATATTCGCGGCACCTATGCGGGCCTGCGGCCACTGCTGCGCACGGGTGACAACAGCACCGCCGATATCTCCCGTGAGCACGCCGTCCTCACCTCCCCCACCGGCCTTATCACCGTCGTAGGCGGCAAACTCACCACCTACCGCAAGATGGCCGAGGACACCGTGGATGCCGCCATCGCGCACGCCCACCTCACCGCCGCCCCCTGCCGCACCCGCGATCTCCCCCTGATCGGCGCGGTCTCCGGCGCGGCCCGCGACCGCATCGAAGCCCCCACCCGCCTGGTCGAGCGCTACGGCAGCGAAGCCACCACCATTCTCGAACTCGCCCGGCAACATCCGGAACTGGCCGAGCCTGTGGCCCCCGGAATCGACGTCATAGCAGCCGAATTCGCCTTCGCCACGACCCACGAGGGCGCCCTCGACCCCGACGATCTCCTCGACCGCCGCACCCGCATCGGCCTCGTCGACTCCGACCGCACAGCAGCCACCCCGGCCGCCGAAGCCGCCTTCACCCGCCCCGCCCGAGCCGAGTAGCGTCGCCGCGCGCTCACGCGCGATGACACAGCCCGCGAACGAACCCACCATGATTCAGTGCGCGGGAAGGGCGATCGGATCGGAGGCGGCCCCCGATCCAGTGGTCGCGCTCGCATCGTCTCGATGCTGGAGGGCCACACGTGGCGCGGCCGCATTCCGAACCGCTCTGGTCACCGCGCCGTCGGTGGCGGGGCGGGGCTACCCGCCGCCGACGACGTTGCAGCCGGAGCCGGTGCTGAAGCCGGTGCCGACGGTGAGGTCGATGTAGGGGACGACGTCGCCGCCGCGGGCCGGGGTCTGCTGGATGATCTGGAGGCGATGGGCTCCGGGGGTGGCGGGGGTCCAGTTCGCTATGGCGAGGCTGCCGGAGGGGGTGGCCACGCCGAAGCGGATGCCGTTGTCGTAGAAGCCGACCGGGGTGGAGGGGTCGTCTACGTAGGCGTCGACCGGGTAGGTGCAGCCGGTGCCGTAGTTCGTCGCCGAGCCGAAGCTGAGGGCGGGCTCGACGCCCACCCGGGTGGCGGTGGCCCCGGCGGGTGCGGCCAGCACGGTGAGCGCCGCGGCCATGCCGAGTGCGGCGGCCACCGGTGCCGCCTGCCTGTTCCTCTTGCTGATGCCCATAGGGTGCGGTCCTCATCGGCACTGCCGGAACCGAATGCACCGGCACATTGCCTCGATCCTCGCTCGCGATCCGGCGCTTCGGGGACTATTGCCGGAATCTGGCGTGTTCCGCACCCCGCAGCTCCGCACAATGCACCGATTCCGGACAGATCCCACGCGCGTGTGAACGGTCCTATGCTTGGCAACGATGTAATGAGCGCCGGAGTAGGAGGCGCGGATGGGGCGGATTCCGACCACTGTCGGATTGACACGCGGGCCAGGGCTGGTCGCGCGGTTCGGAAGTGTGCTTATTTTCCTGGCCGCCGAAAGTCCGTCGACGGAAAGAATTCTCGGGGCGGCCGAGACGGCGTCGACCGCGTCCGATCCGGGCGTGGCCATTGCGCAGCGGCTGGCTGCCGCGGTGTTCAGCAGCGGGAATGCGCAGCCACCGGCGTTCGGGGTGGTCGCGCCGACGACCGGCGGCATGCTGGTGCTGCTGCGTGGCGCGGTACGGGCGGTGGTCGACGGCCCGGAAGGCACCCGGCAGCTGTCCGGTGTGCGCGCTATGACCTGGGTCGATGAGATTCTGCGGGATCCGGTGCGGCGGGTGACCGTGGTCGGCGAGACCGAGGCCGGCGCCGAGATTCCGCATACCGATCTGCGCTCGGGTGTGGCGGCCGCGGGCGGGTTCGTGCTGCATGCACCGCGCACCGGCGTCACCCCGCCGCTGCGAACCACGAATACGGGATCGTCGAAAGCTGTTCAACCCGAGACTCATCCGGCCACGCCCACCTCCGGGGTGCCGCCCAGCGATGCGACCAAGCGTGTTGCGGTGCCCACTCCATCACATACGCGGTTCTCCAGCGCGGGTAGTGCGGAACCGCTCCGCCGCGAATCCGCTGCGCCGGAGAAACAACCGGCGGGCGCGCTCGATCTCACCAAGAAGCCGCAGCGTGACAGCGTGCCGGAGCGCGCGTCCCCCGGCGCCGAACCGCGACCCGACCCGGCAGACCAGCCGCCGACGGCAGCATTCAACTCGAAAGCCGCGGCCACAGAGGAAGCCGGGGGCACACCGGCGGCCGTCGACCCTCTCGACCCACCCACCGAGAAGGCCGGGGCACCCGGCGCAGCCTCGACCGCGGCGGACCCGAGACCTGCCTCGCCCGATGCGCAGCCGGCCGCGCCACGGGTGATGCCGCTCGCGGCGACGCCGGAACCGGAGACCGACAAGCTCGGTCCGCCCCACGGCGCGCTCATCACCGTGGACGGCGCCATCTATCCGATGGACCGGCGCTACGTGATCGGACGCGATCCCATGATCGACGATTCGGTCCGCCGCGGCACGGCCGTCCCGATCGTGATCCCGCGCGACCGCCACGTATCCCGCATCCACGCTTATGTTTTCATCGAGAACGGCATGGTCCTCGTGCGCGATGCCGCGACCCCCGGCGGCACCTTCGTGGCCGCCCCGGGCAAGGACTGGATACGCGTGGGCCAGCGCCCGTCCGAACTGAAGGCAGGCTGGAGTGTCCGCGTCGGCGACCGCATTCTCACCTACCACCAGGACCGCCGCCGCTGACGGCCACCCTCCGCCCGCGGTGACCGCTGCTGACACCCGCCGGTGACAGAGCGCGGGGCGTGCGCGGGCACCGCCGCGCTCTGCCTACGATGCGGAGGACCTACTGGGACACCCCGCCCGCCGCAGAGGAGAATGGTCGCTATGCATCGTGCCGCGCCGAAAAAAGACATCGATGAGGCCGCGCTGACCGTGACCGCGCCGAAAACCGCGGCAGCGGGCGTCAAAGCGGTGACCGTGGCCCTGGAGCGCGCCGTCGAGGAGATGGGTGTCGTCCGCACGGCCCGCACCCTGACCCGGGTCAATCAGCGGCACGGGTTCGACTGCCCGGGCTGTGCCTGGCCGGAACCCAGCGGCGCCCGCCGACCCGCTGAATTCTGCGAGAACGGCGCGAAGGCGGTGGCCGAGGAGGCGACGCTGCGCACCGTCACCCCGGAATTCTTCGCCGCGCATTCGATCGCGGACCTGGACGGCAAGTCCGGCTACTGGCTCGGGCAGCAGGGCCGCATCACCCATCCGATGGTGCTGCGCCCCGGCGACACCCACTACTCCCCCATCGCCTGGGACGACGCCTACCGGCTGATCGCCGACAACCTGCGCGCCCTGGCCTCCCCCGACGAGTCGGTGTTCTACACCTCCGGCCGCACCGCCAACGAGACAGCGTTCCTCTATCAGCTGCTGGTGCGCAGCTTCGGCACCAACAATCTGCCGGACTGCTCGAATATGTGCCACGAATCCTCGGGCACCGCGCTGACCGCCTCCATCGGCATCGGCAAGGGTTCGGTGACGATCGACGATTTCAAGAAGGCCGATCTCATTATCGTGGCCGGGCAGAATCCCGGCACCAACCATCCGCGCATGCTGTCGGCGCTGGGTGAGGCGAAAGCGCACGGCGCCAAGGTGATCGCCGTGAACCCGCTGCCCGAGACCGGGCTCATCGGCTTCAAGGATCCGCAGACGCTCAAGGGCTTCACCGGCGGCATCAGCATTGCCGACGACTTCCTGCAGATCCGGCTCGGCGGCGATATGGCGCTGTTCCAGGGCCTGGGCAAACTGCTGTTCGAGGCCGAGGACCGCAAGCCGGGAACCGTGGTCGATCACGACTTCGTGAATGCGCACACCGCCGGTTTCGCCGAATACGAGAAGCAGATGCGCGCGGTCGATCTCGGCGTGGTCGAGGAGGCCACCGGCCTGACCCGCGCGGATCTGGATCGCACCGCCGCCCTGCTGGCCGAGTCCGGGGCCGTGATCATCTGCTGGGCAATGGGTTTGACGCAGCAGCTGCACGGTGTGGCCACCATCGAGGAGGCCACCAATCTGCTGCTCATGCGCGGCATGATCGGCAAGCCGGGTGCGGGCGTCTGCCCGGTGCGCGGGCATTCGAATGTGCAGGGCGATCGCACCATGGGCATCTGGGAGAAGATGCCGGACGCCTTCCTCGACGCCCTGGACGATCGGTTCGGCATCAGCAGCCCGCGTGAACACGGCTGGGACACAGTCAATTCCATCCGCGCCATGCGAGACGGCATCGGCAAGGTGTTCTTCGGCATGGGCGGCAATTTCGTCTCCGCCACCCCGGATACCGAGGTGACCGAGGCCGCCCTGCGCAATTGCGATCTCACCGTGCAGGTTTCGACGAAGCTCAATCGCAGTCATGTGGTGCACGGCCGGACGGCACTGATCCTGCCGACCCTGGGACGCACCGATGAGGATATGCAGGGCGATGCGCGCCAACAGGTTTCGGTCGAGGATTCGATGTCCATGGTGCATCTGTCGACCGGTCGCCTGAAGCCGGTCAGCACCGAACTGCGCAGCGAGGTCGCCATTGTGTGCGAGCTGGCGCAGGCGCTGTTCGGGCCGGCGCATTCGGTGCCGTGGGCGCAATTCCAGCGCGACTACGACAAGATCCGGGATGCCATCGCCGCCGTGGTGCCGGGCTGCGCCGACTACAACACGAAGGTGCGGGGCCGCAACGGTTTCCAGCTCCCGCATCCGCCGCGGGACTCCCGCGAATTCCGGACCGATACCGGCAAGGCCAATTTCGCCACCAACGATCTGCACTGGCTCCCGGTCCCGCAGGGCCGCCTGATCCTGCAGACGCTGCGCAGCCACGACCAGTACAACACCACCATCTACGGCTTGGACGACCGCTACCGCGGTATCCACAACGGCCGCCGTGTGATCCTGGTGCATCCGGAGGACATCGCCGAATTCGGTTTCGCGGAGGACGAACTCGTGGACGTGATCTCCGAGTGGACCGACGGCACCGAGCGCCGGGTCGAAGGCTTCCGCCTGGTCGGCTACGCCACGCCGCGCGGTAACGCCGCCGCCTACTATCCGGAGACCAATCCGCTGGTCCCGCTGGATCATGTTGCGCTGCGGTCGAATACACCCGTCTCCAAGGCGGTCACCATCCGCCTGGAACGCCACACCCATAGGACGTCGTGAGCCGAGTCACCGCCCGCCGCCCCACCCTGCGCATCTCCCCCGCCGGAAATATCCAGCGACCCGACACCCTGGTGGTGGAGGAGCCGCTGGAGATCCGCACCGGCGGTGAATCACTCACCGTCACCATGCGCACACCGGGCGCCGATATCGACCTCATCCACGGTTTCCTCTTCGCCGAGGGCATTATCGGTGAGCTCGAGGACATCGTCACCGCCCGCTACTGCGCCGGCACCGACGAGAACGGCCAGAACACCTACAACGTGCTCGACGTGCAATTGCGGCACCCTGTCCCGGTCACCCCGCGCAGCTTTCTCACCAGCAGCTCCTGCGGCCTCTGCGGGAAAACCGCGCTCGACGAGGTCCGTACGCGCACCCGCTACCCGCTGCCCGCGCACGGCATCTCGATCTCCCTCGACACCCTCGCCGGCCTGCCCGGCGAACTCCGTTCCCGGCAAACGCTTTTCGACGCCACCGGCGGCCTGCACGGCGCGGGCCTGTTCACCCTCGACGGTGAGGCCCTGGTGGTGCGCGAGGATGTGGGCCGCCACAATGCCGTGGACAAGGTCATCGGCTGGGCCCTGCGCGAAAACCTGCTCCCCGCACACGAACTGCTGCTGATGGTCAGCAGCCGCGCCTCCTTCGAACTCGTCCAGAAGGCGGTGATGGCCGGAATCCCGTTCCTCGGCGCGGTCTCCGCTCCCAGTTCGCTGGCCGTGGATCTGGCCGCCGAAGCCGATCTCACCCTGGTCGGTTTCCTGCGCGGCGAAACCATGAACGCCTACACCGGCATCCACCGGCTGAAGGTCTGACCTGGCCGTAACCGTTCGACCGCACACCTGTCACCGCCTGTAACAAGGGGCTGCGACCATGACACTTCGTGCAGGTCGAACGGCAGGAGCGGCATGAACACCCACCACACCCGGGCGCTCCCGGCACCGGACAGCACGGCCGCCGATGACCGCTTCGGCCGGTTGATCGAGCGCAGCGACGGGGATGACTTCCCGTTCTACAACGGCGTCCCCGTGGCGCTGACGGTTCGGCAGTGGATCGTCGCGGTCATCGCGGTCGTGGCCGGGTTCGTGGCACTGGTCGCCATCCCGCAGCCGAACAATTTCGTGGCGCTGCTTCCGCGTGCGCTGTTCGTCGGCATTCCACTGCTCACACTGGCACTGATCACCCGGAACCATTGGCGCGCACTGTTCCGCGAGGTGCGCGGCCGCGACGTTCGCACCATGTTCGGGTTCGCGCTGCTCAATATCGTGGTGAGTTTCGTGCTGGCCGTGATCGTCAGCGCACTGTTCGGCGTCGCCTCCAACGAGGTGATGGAGGACGCCGGGCAGGGCACCGCACTCGATACCGCCGCGTTCTATGTGGGCACCGGCATCCAGCTGGTCGGTGAAGAGGTCTTCACCATGCTGCCCTTCCTCGCGCTGATGTCCTTCGTCCTCGGCAGGGTGCAGCTGTCCCGCCGCACCGCCATCGTCCTGGCCTGGCTCGTCAGCGCCGTCTGGTTCGGCGCGGCCCATCTGCCCACCTACGACTGGAATTTCGCGCAGGCGTTCATTGTCATCGGCGGCGCCCGGCTGGTTCTCACCCTGGCCTATATCCGCACCAAGAATCTCTGGGTCTCCTCGGGCGCGCACATCATCAATGATTGGGCCCTGTTCACCCAGGCGGTGCTGGTGAACAGCGCCTTGATCGCCTGAGAACCCAGTCCCGGAGAGTGAAGCGGACGGGTCCGATCCGGGCCCGCTGCTGTTAGGCTCGCGCGGTAGAACACGTGTCAATTCTTTTGGGAGATTCCATGGCAGCGCAGCCCCGTGATGTGGTCGAACAGTATGTGAAGTTGGTGGCCACCGGGCCCACCGACGACATCGTCAAGCTGTATGCGGCGGACGCGGTCGTGGAGGATCCCATCGGCAGCGAGCCCCGGCGCGGGCACGAGGCCATTCGGGAGCTGTACGCGGCGCTCGAGCACGTGTCGGAGCGGCAGACCGAAATCCACACCCTGAAGGTCGCCGGAAAGCATGCGGCCGTATCGTTCACGCTCGTGACGAAGTTCGGCGATCAGCAGATGACGCTGTCGCCGATCGACATCATGGAATTCGACGACGAGGGCAAGATCGTCTCCATGCGCGCCTACTGGGGCCAGGACGATATGGCACTGACCAAGCAGCAGTAGCGTTTTTCGCCTATTGCCCCGTTCCGTTCGTCGAATTACGGTGACAGCACTTGACGATTCGACGGCGGGACGGGAGGGCCGGTGCGAATCTCTTTGCACGGCACGGGGGATGGCATCCGGGTGCGCATGCGCCTGGAGGTGAACCGGCGACGGTGGCTGGCGCTGCAGATCATGCTGGGCATACTGACGGCACAGGCCTTCATCATCGGCGCCTGGGCGGTGTGCGCACCGCACTCCTGGTACACCAGTTTTCCGGGCTTCGGAATGCAGTGGATCAGCATGGACGGCCCCTACAACCATCATCTCGCCTCGGACGTGGGTGCGTTCTTCCTCGCGGTCGGGGCCTTCACCGCGGCCGCGCTGTATTTCATGGACAGTCTGCTGGCCCGGGTGGCCGGGCTGGGCTGGCTGGTCTTCGGCGTACCGCACCTGATCTATCACACCTTCCACCACCCCGACGGCATGAGCGGCGTGAGCTACGGGCTCAGCATTGCCGCCGCCATCGCCCTGCCCGCGCTCGGCCTGGCCTGCATACTGGTCGCCCCGCGTGAACGCCGCCCCGTGCCCGAGTTGGCGCCGTTCACCCTGAGATTCCCACGTCGCGGCGGGTCTTCCCGCACGCGGCCGCCACGATGAATTTCGCTGCCGCGCACCGTCGTAACAGGTGTAGTGCGGGCACCGATTTTCCAGTAAAGGGATAAAGGTTCAACGGCGAACCAGGGGGATCAATGGCGATCCCCGCTCAGGGCGCGATCGAGACATCGATTGTCACCGATCCACACAGGAGAACAGCTCTACCGGACAGCGGACCGATGGGTTGATCGTCCACATCCGACCGATGAGTTCGCGGCGCCAGGTCCGTCAGGACAGGTGAAGCGCTCGCATCAGGCGGGTGGACGACAGCGCAGGAGATCACCATGGAACTCTCGGTCACCGAGTTCATAACCCTCGACGGCGTGTACCAGGCGCCGGGCGGGCCGCAGGAGGATCCCAGCGGCGGGTTCACCCACGGCGGCTGGTCGGCGCCCTACGGCGACGAGGCCTTCGGAGCGTTCATGGTCTCGGTCTTCGATCGGGTCGATGCCTTCCTGCTCGGCCGGCGCACGTACGACATCTTCGCCTCGTACTGGCCGCTGCACGACGACCCGGCCGATCCCCTTGCGTCCAAGCTCAATTCGCTGCCCAAGTACGTGGCGACCAGCACCCTCGACCATGCCGACTGGTCGGGCACCGAACTGCTGCGGGGCGATCTCGCGAAAGAGGTCGCCGAACTCAAGGCCCGCCCCGGACAGGAATTGCAGGTGCACGGCAGCGGCAATCTCGCACAGTCACTGCTCGCCCTCGGCCTGGTGGACACCTTGAACGTGCTGACCTTCCCGGTCCTCCTCGGCAGCGGCAAGCGCTTCTTCGCCGACGGCGCACAACCGGCCGGTCTCACTCTCACCGAAACCCGCAGCACACCTGCCGGTGTCGTGATCAGCACCTACCGCAAGGCGGGCGCACCGACATACGGCGACCTCACCACGGAGTGACACGCGACATACCCCCGGCGCGTCACGTCGGGTGGCGGTATCTCGTCCAAGGGGTGCAAGCACCCACGCGGATCGAAGGAGACCACCATGGGCGCCACCCGACTCCCCGTCGTCAGCCCGCAGCAGGCCGGGCCACTGACCCGAGTCATCTACCGGTACCTGAAGCGCCGCCTCGGTGAGGTCCCCGAGCCCTTCGCCGTTCTCGCGAATCATCCGGGGGTCTTCATGGCCTCGGCTGTGCACGAGGGTCTCGCCGAGAAGGCGTGCACGGCGCTGCCGGCGAATATCCGCGAGATCGCCGTCTACCGAACTGCCCGAACCGTCGGCTGTTCCTGGTGCGTGGACTTCGGCACCATGCTCATGCGATTGTCCGACCTGGATGTCGACAAGCTCCGCTATATCGACGACTACGAGTCCAACCCCGCCTACAGCGCCGATGAACGCGCTGCCATCGCCTATGCCGACGCCATGACCGCCACACCCCTCACCGTCACCGACGAACAGGTCGCCGATCTCGAACGGCGCTTCGGCGTCAAAGGCGTCACGGAGCTGACCTACCAGATCGCCCTGGAGAATTCCCGCGCCCGCGCGTACCACGCCCTCGGCATCACCGATCAGGGCTTCAGCAGGGATTCGTGCCGCGTGCCCTGGGCACAGTAGACAATCCCCGCGACAAACGAAAACGGCCCCGCGAGGGAAACTCTCGCGGGGCCGTTCCGAAAAAACCGCTACGCCGACTTTTCGCGGCGCTCCGGGGACTGGCGTTTGCGCGGCACGATGGTCGGCAGCACATTGTCGTTCACGGTGGCCTCGTTGACGACGACCTTGGCGACATCGTCGCGGCTGGGGATGTCGTACATGACCGGGAGGAGGACCTCCTCCATGATGGCGCGCAGGCCACGAGCGCCGGTGCCACGCAGAATCGCCTGGTCCGCAATGGCTTCCAGGGCGTCCTGGGTGAATTCCAGGTCCACGCCGTCCATTTCGAACAGGCGCACGTACTGCTTGACCAGTGCGTTCTTCGGCTCGGCCAGAATGCGGACGAGGGATTCCTTGTCCAGGTTGGTAACCGAGGCGACGATCGGGAGGCGGCCGATGAACTCGGGGATCAGACCGAACTTGATCAGATCCTCGGGCATGACATCCACGAAGTGATCGGCGGTGTCGATCTCCGACTTGGACCGGACCTCCGCGCCGAAACCGATGCCGCGCTTGCCGACTCGATCCTGCACGATTCGCTCCAGGCCCGCGAACGCACCGGCAACGATGAACAGCACGTTGGTGGTGTCGATCTGGATGAATTCCTGATGCGGGTGCTTGCGACCGCCCTGCGGCGGTACCGAAGCCTGGGTGCCTTCCAGAATCTTCAGCAGCGCCTGCTGCACGCCCTCACCGGAAACGTCACGGGTGATGGACGGGTTCTCCGACTTGCGGGCGATCTTGTCGACCTCGTCGATGTAGATGATGCCGGTCTCGGCGCGCTTCACATCGTAATCAGCGGCCTGGATCAGCTTCAGCAGGATGTTCTCGACATCCTCACCGACATATCCGGCTTCGGTGAGCGCGGTGGCGTCGGCAATCGCGAACGGCACGTTCAGCATCTTGGCGAGTGTCTGCGCCAGATAGGTCTTACCGCAGCCGGTCGGGCCGAGCATGAGAATGTTGGACTTCATCAGCTCGACGGCTTCGCCGCGTGAGTCGCGGCCCTTGTCGCCGGCCTGAATTCGCTTGTAGTGGTTGTACACCGCGACAGCCAGGGTTCTCTTTGCAGCGTCCTGCCCGATCACGTACTGCTCGAGGAAGTCGCGGATTTCCGCGGGCTTCGGCAGCTCGTCGAGTTTGACCTCGCTGCTTTCGGCGAGCTCCTCCTCGATGATCTCGTTGCACAGATCGATGCACTCGTCGCAGATGTACACCCCTGGTCCCGCAATGAGCTTTTTGACCTGCTTCTGACTCTTCCCGCAGAAAGAGCACTTGAGCAGATCGCCGCCATCACCGATGCGCGCCATCTCCTGGGTCCCTACTTCCTTGTCCGCGTGCAACCGTCTGTCCTGGCTGCCGGCGAAGTGCCACCTATAAAGCGTAGCCGTCTCCCCAAGATGGGGGGATACGGCGTTTCGGCTGAATCAAAAGCGGGCCGACAACCACGAGCCAAGGTCCCTAGAGTGACCGTACCTGTTTCTCGCGACCGAGGTCGACAACTTGAGCACGTTTCTCACCGGACATGTGCGTCGACTCACCCTTGCCCGGGTGGCGGGGTCGCACGCCCCCGCCACCCCCGCGCGTCACTTCTGGGCGCTGAGCTTGCGGTACGCGAAGACCGTGTCGACGATGCCGTAATCCTTGGCCTGCTCGGCGGTGAGGATCTTGTCGCGATCAGTGTCCTTGCGGATGGTCTCAGCGTCCTTGCCGGTGTGCAGCGCCAGCGTGGCCTCCATGAGCCGGCGCATGCGCTCGATCTCCGCGGCCTGGATCTCCAGGTCGGACACCTGACCCTGGATACCGCCCGAGGTGGACGGCTGGTGGATCAGAATCCGGGCGTTCGGCAGTGCGGCGCGCTTGCCGGGGGCGCCGGCGGCGAGCAGCACGGCGGCCGCGGAGGCGGCCTGGCCGAGGCACACCGTGACGACGTCGGCGCGGACGTACTGCATGGTGTCGTAGATGGCCATCAGCGCGGTGAACGAACCACCGGGCGAATTGATGTACATGGTGATGTCGCGGTCGGGGTCCTGCGACTCCAGCACCAGCAGCTGCGCCATGATGTCGTTCGCCGAGGTGTCGTCGACCTGGGCGCCGAGGAAGATGATGCGCTCCTCGAACAGCTTGTTGTACGGGTCGGACGTCTTGACGCCGTAGGTGGTCTGCTCGGTGAACTGGGGCAGGATGTAGCGCGACTGCGGCAGCTGAGCACCGGCAGCGGCGAAGGTAATGCCCGCATCACGCGGATCGAATGACATATGCGTCTCCAAAGTCTGTGTGGTGGGCAGTGATCTAGCTGGCGCCGTTGGCCTGGCGCGCGTGCGTGACCACCTGGTCGATGAAGCCGTATTCGAGGGCTTCCGTCGGCGTGAACCAGCGGTCGCGGTCGGCGTCCTCGGTGACCTGCTCCACGGACTTGCCGGTGTGCAGCGCCTGCAGCTGATTGAGCTCCCGCTTGGTGTACGAGAACTGCTCGGCCTGGATGGCGATATCGGAGGCCGAACCACCGATACCGGCGGACGGCTGATGCATCATGATGCGCGAATGCGGCAGCGCGAAACGCTTGCCCTTCGCACCCGCGGCGAGCAGGAACTGACCCATGGACGCAGCCAAACCCATACCGACGGTGCGGATATCGCATTCGGCGAACTGCATGGTGTCGTAGATGGCCATACCCGCGGTGACCGAACCACCGGGCGAGTTGATGTAGAGCGAAATATCCCGCTCCGGATCCTCGGCCGACAGCAGCAGGATCTGCGCGCACAACTTGTTGGCGATGTCGTCATCGACCTGGCTGCCCAGGAAGATGATTCGCTCGCGCAGCAGGCGCTCGTAGACCGAATCACTGAGGTTCAGACCAGCAGTCGCGGATGTCATCTGCACCCCTGCCTGATTATTTGTCACGGATACCTGCCCTCTCTCACCGGCTCGGTCCCACCAAGCCCTACTGATCACTTAAGTTGCAGCGCTGACACAAACCCTAACGAAGCAGGGCGGTACCGAACTCCCGGTACCGCCCTGCTTCGCTCACAGCGCAAAACTTACGTGGGCGCTGACGCGGCCCGCCCCTCGGGGGGACTCTCGGGGTTCACACCCTCGAATCCCCAGCTGGCGCGGGCCTTTCGATCGTATTACTTGGCCTCGGCCTCGACGGCTTCGGTCGCGTCGGCGACCTCGGCCAGCTCCTCGGCGGAAACTTCCTCGGCCTCTTCGGCAGGGTTGCCGAACATTTCCGCGGTGTCCACGGTGTTGCCGTCGGTGTCGGTGACGGTCGCGGCGACGACCACACCGGCGAGCGCCTTACCGCGGCGCACATCGGCGAACACGGCGCCCAGCTGACCGGCCTGCTGGATCTGCTGGATGAACTGATCGGGCGACATGCCGTAGCGCTGCGCCTGGAAGATGATCCGCTCGTACAGCTCGTCCTGGCCGACCTGGGTGTTCTCCGCCTCGGCGACGGCATCCAGGAGCAGCTGGGTCTTGACCGACTTCTCGGCCGACTCCTTGGTGTCCTTGTCGAACTCCTCGCGGGAGGAGCCCTCGGCCTCGAGCGCCTCGGCCAGCTTGGCCTCGTCGTGGTCGAAACCGTGCACGGCGTCGTGGACCACGGCATCGATCTCGGCCTGGACGACCTTCTCCGGCAGCGGGATCTCGACGGTCTCCAGCAGGGTCTCGAGGACCTTGTCGCGGATGGCGCCGGCCTGCTCGACCTTCTTGACGCGCTCGACGCGGGTCTTCAGGTCTGCCTTCAGTTCGTCGATGGTGTCGAATTCGCTTGCCAGCTGGGCGAACTCGTCGTCGGCCTCGGGCAGCTCGCGCTCCTTGACCGACTGCACGGTGACGGTGATGACCGCATCCTGGCCCGCGTGCTCACCGGCGACGAGCTTCGAGGTGAAGTCCTTCGCCTCGGTGGCCTTGAGGCCGATCAGGGTCTCGTCGAGGCCCTCGATGAGCTGGCCGGAACCGACCTCGTGCGACAGACCGGTGGTGGAGGCCTCTTCGACCTCGACGCCGTCGACGGTGGCCGACAGGTCGATGGAGACGAAGTCGCCGTCCTGGATCTCGCGCTCGACGGCATTGAGGGTGCCGAAGCGCTGGCGCAGCGAGCTGAGCTGCTCCTCGATGTCCTCGTCCTTGATCTCGATCGGATCGACGGTGACGGCGATGGTCGAGAAGTCGGGGAGGGTGATCTCCGGGCGCACATCCACCTCGGCGGTGAAGGTGAGCTCGTCGCCGTCTTCGATCTTGGTGATCTCGATCTCGGGCTGGCCGATGACCTTGACCTCGGTGGCGATCACAGCATCGCTGTAGCGCTTCGGAAGCACGTCGTTGACGACCTGCTCCAGGACCGCGCCACGGCCGACGCGCGCTTCGATGAGCTTGGCAGGGGCCTTACCCGGACGGAAGCCGGGGATCTTGATCTGCCCTGCGAGCGCCTTGTATGCCTTGTCGAAGTCCGGCTTCAGCTCCTCGAAGGGCACCTCGACGTTGATCCGGACCCGGGTCGGGCTCAGCTGCTCGACGGTGCTCTTCACGGACATGCTCCTTGCATTCGTATTAGTGGTCTGATGTTCGGTCCCCCCGATCGCATCCCGACCAGGTTAGTTGACCGGTGCCGAAGGCGGGTAACCGGTCAGGGCAGACGCCGCCCCGGCGACTGGTCCGAAGCCCAGTCGCCCTGGTACAGCGCTCGCGCCCTGGCTAACCGACCTTGACCGCATCGGTGACGAACACCAGCGTCTCGTTCGGCTTGATGCCGTGGCCGCCCGCGCCGTAGCCGAGGTTCGGCGGCACGATGAGCAGTCGGCGGGCGCCCTGCTGGACGCCGATCAGGCCCTGATCCCAGCCCTTGATGACCTCGCCGGCGCCCAGGTTGAGCGGGAAGGTCTCGCCGCGATCGAAGGAGCTGTCCAGCTTCTTCTTGTCCGACCAGGTGATCAGGGTGTAGTTCATGGTCAGCTGCTGCCCGGCCTGCGCGCCCGGACCGCTGCCCGCGACCAGATCCTTGACGATCAGCGTCTTGGGCGGATCGCAGTCGGTCGGAATGGTGATCTTGGGTGCGGTGCCGAACCCACCGTCGACCTTGACGTCGTCGGCGGTGCACTCGCGACCGGTGCTCTGCGCGGCGGTCGTGGCCTGCGCGGCGGAGCTCGCGGCGGTGGTCGTCGAATCCGCCTTGGTGTCGCTACTGCTTCCGCAGCCCGCCATCAACAGCACCGCCGCCGCAACCGCGCCGATCGATCCGACCTTGCCCAACAACCGCATTCCCGCTCCTCACCGAGTCTCGGACGGCCGCAAAGACTTGCGGCACCGGGCCGAAACTACACGGTCGGTACTGTTTCCCCGCGTCGAGGGCACGGACCCGCCGGTGATCGTGCCGCCGGTCGGAGGGGTGCGAACGAGACGCTAATTGGTTTGCCGGGGTGGTGGGCATGCGGGAGCATCCGAAGATGCTGTTGACGATTTCTTGTACGCGACCCGAGGGCGCCGCGTGGCCGGCCTCCGATCTGGGCTTTCTGCTGCACAAGAATCCCTCGCGCATACAGACTTTCGAGCAGTCGTACGGTGTCGCGCATGTGCTGTACCCGCAGGCTGCCGAGGAGCGGTGCACGTCGGCGCTGCTGCTGGAGATCGATCCGGTGCGGCTGGTGCGGGGAAAGTCCAGGGGCGCACCGGAATTCAGTCTCGCGCAGTATGTGAACGATCGGCCCTATGCGGCGTCTTCGCTGGTATCGGTGGCCATCTCGACCGTTTTCGGTTCGGCCCTGCACGGGCGGTGTGCGCAGCGGCCGGAGCTGGCCGAGACCGCGCTGCCGCTGCGGATCGAGCTGCCCGCCGTTCCGTGCCGGGGTGGTGCGGCGGAGGCCGAGCGCGTGTTCGCACCGCTGGGCTGGACGGTGGATGCCACTCCCCTGCCGCTGGATCCGGCGTTCCCGGAATGGGGCGACTCGCACTATCTGCGGCTCGAACTTCGCGGCACGCTGCGGCTGGCCGACGCGCTGGCCCACCTCTATGTGCTGCTCCCGGTTCTCGACGGCAGCAAGCACTATTTCCTCGATACCGCCGAGATCGACAAACTGCTGCGCTTCGGCGCGGGCTGGCTGGCAGCGCATCCCGAGCGCACCTGGATCACCCGGCGATACCTGGCCCGGCGGCATTCCCTCGTACACGCCGCACTCGCCCGCCTCGCCGAACTCGACGACCGCGAGCCGGAGGAGCTCGGCGCTGTCGAGGAGAACAGCGATGACCTGGCCGCCGAGCTGGCCTCGGCCACTGCGGGATTCGCGCTCGGACCCGTGGCGGGCGTGGGTGAGGCCACTGGGGAATCTGTGGGTGACCGGGGGCCGTCGCTGGCGGTGTTGCGGCGGGCGGCGGTGATCGGGGCGTTGCGCGGGGCCGGGGCGAGTCGGGTGCTGGATCTCGGGTGTGGAGAGGGAGCATTGTTGCGGGAGTTGGTGGCGGACAGCGGTTTCAGTGAGATTGTGGGGGTGGATGTGTCGATTCGGGCCTTGCGGATTGCGCAGCGGCGGATGCGGCGGTTGCCGGAGCGGCAGGCGCAGCGGGTGAGTGTGCGGCAGGGGGCGCTGACATATGCGGATGCGTCGCTGCGAGGGTATGACGCCGCGGTGCTCATGGAGGTGATCGAGCATGTGGATCCGCCTCGGCTGGGGGCGCTGGAACACACGGTGTTCGGGGCGGCGGCGCCGCGGGCGGTGATCGTGACCACGCCGAACAGTGAGTACAACGCGCTGTACGAAACCTTGACAGCGGGCACGTTCCGGCATTCGGATCACCGATTCGAATGGAGCCGTGCGGAATTCGCGCAGTGGGCCGGACGGGTCGGCGAAACGTACGGCTACGGTGTGCGATTCGAGCCCGTCGGTCCCGAGGATCCGGAATTGGGCGCCTCCACTCAGCTGGCCGTATTCACCAGGACGACCGAGGAAATGGGGGCCGCGTAATGGCGGAGCTGGCTGTCCCGGTGCTGTCGCTGGTCGTCTTGATCGGCAGCACCGGTTCCGGGAAATCGACCTTCGCGCACAAGCACTTTCCGTCGACGGCAGTCCTGTCCTCGGATGCCTATCGCGGCATTGTCAGCGATGACGAGTCCGATCAGTCGGCCACGGCCGACGCCTTCGCACTGCTGCACCATGTGGCGGGAGTGCGGCTGCGGCGTGGGCTGCGCACGGTGGTCGACGCCACCAATGTGCAGCCGAAAGCACGGCAGCAGCTGATCGAATTGGCGCGGGCGCACGATGTGCTGCCGGTGGCCATTGTGCTGGATGTGCCGGACCAGATCTGCGTGGAACGCAATGCGGGGCGGCCGGATCGGGCGGATCTGGGTCCGCACGTGGTGGCCCGGCACAGCCGGGACCTGCGGCGCAGCCTGAAATTCCTGGAGCGCGAAGGCTTCCGGAAGGTGCATGTGCTGCGCGGGGTCGCGGAGATCGAGGCTGCGACCGTCATCGATGAGCGACTGTGGAACGACAAGCGCGAGCTCACCGGGCCGTTCGATGTGATCGGCGATGTGCACGGCTGCCGGAGCGAATTGGAGACGCTGCTGGGCGAACTCGGCTATGTCCTGAGCCGCGACGCCGCCGGCCGGGCCGTCGGCGCGAACCACCCGGCGGGCCGTACCGCCGTATTCGTCGGCGACCTGGTCGATCGCGGCCCGGACACACCGGGTGTGCTGCGCCTCGTCATGGGCATGGTCGGTTCCGGAAATGCCCTGTGCGTCACCGGAAACCACGAGTTCAAGCTGGTGCGCGCACTCGACGGCCGCAAGGTGAAGGTCGCGCACGGCCTCGCCGAATCGCTGGCGCAGCTGGAGGCCGAGAGCGCGGAATTCCGCAAGACCGCACAGGAGTTCATGCGCGGTCTCGTCAGCCACTATGTGCTGGACGGCGGCAAACTGGTCGTCGCGCACGCCGGTCTGAAGCAGGAGTTTCACGGCCGCAGTTCCGGCCGGGTGCGCGAGTTCGCCATGTACGGCGAATCCACCGGGGAGACAGACGAATACGGTCTGCCGGTGCGCTACCCGTGGGCCAATGACTACCGAGGTCAGGCGCTGGTCCTGTACGGGCACACGCCCATGTCCAATCTGGTGTGGGTGAACAACACCCTCTGCCTGGATACCGGTGCGGTGTTCGGCGGGCAGCTCACCGCGCTGCGCTATCCGGAGCGCGAGCCGGTCGCCGTTGCGGCGGAACAGGTCTGGTACGAACCGACCCGCCCGCTGCAGCCCGCCACCCTGGTGCCCGGCACCGGTGTGGTGCACCGCGATCCGGGCGTGCTGGACCTGGACGATGTGATCGGCCGCCGCGTGGTGGAGACCCGTCACCTCGGCCGCGTCGGCGTGCAGGAGGACGCGGCCGCCGCCGCGCTGGAGGTGATGAGCCGCTTTGCCGTCGACCCGCGCTGGCTGATCTATCTGCCGCCCACCATGTCGCCCTGTGCCACTTCGACTTCGGAGGGGCTGCTGGAGCACCCCGCACAGGCCTTCGAGTACTACCGCTCCGAAGGCGTCGAGACCGTGGTGTGCGAGGAGAAGCACATGGGGTCGCGCGCTGTCGTGGTGGTGGCACGCTCGGCGGACGCCGCACGCGATCGCTTCGGCGTGGACGACGGCAGTACCGGAGCGGTGTACACCCGTACCGGCCGTCCGTTCTTCGACGACACCGCTCAGACCGAAGCACTGCTCGAGGGCGTGCGCATCGCGGCCGAAAAGGCCGGGCTGTTCGAGGAACTCGATACCGAGTGGCTGGCGCTCGATACCGAATTGCTGCCGTGGTCGGCCAAGGCACTGGGCCTGCTGCGCAATCAGTACGCGGCGGTCGGGGCGGCAGCGCGCGCTTCCCTGGGCACGGCCGCACAGATACTGGCGGCCGTGCGGGAAAGGGGTTTGGACGTAGCCGATCTGGCCGAGCGCACCCTGGCGCGCGAGGCGGACGCGGAGGCGTTCACCACCGCATACGGCCGCTACTGCTGGCCGGTCGACGGACTGGCGGGCGTCCGCCTGGCGCCGTTCCAGATCCTCGCCGGTCAGAGCGCGAACTATGCGGTGCGCGAACACAACTGGCACCTGGAGCGCCTCGACCGCCTGGTCGCCGCCGATCCCGGCCTGTTCACGCCGACCCGGCGGGTGCTCGTCGATCTTGCCGATGCCGAGGGCGAAGCCGCGGCGACGACCTGGTGGAGCGAGCTCACCGCCGCGGGCGGCGAGGGCATGGTGGTCAAACCCGTCGGCTCACTGGTCACCGGAACCGGTACCCGCAGTGGCCGTCCGGTGCAGCCGGGCGTGAAATGCCGTGGTCCGGAATACCTCCGGATCATCTATGGACCGGAGTATCTGCGCCCGGAGAACCTGCGCCGCCTGCGGCAGCGCGGGCTGGGCGGGAAACGCTCACTGGCACTGCGGGAATACGCGCTGGGCCTGGAGTCGCTGGATCGTCTCGCGGCCGGGGAACCGCTGTGGCGCGTGCACGAGGCGGTGTTCGCGGTACTGGCCCTGGAGACCGAGCCGATCGACCCACGGCTGTAAAGCTCCACAGCCGCAACGCCGAAAGCGTCGGTGCGGGCCGGAACATCCGGCTCCGGCCCGCACCGCCCCTCACTACCCGGTCACGCGCGGAACGGTCAGGTCGTACAGGATGACCCCGTCCACAGTGGTGGCCGTGTAATGATCCTTTACCCAGCCGGTGATCTTCGAACCCTCCGAGACCTGCCGCTGCGGCGGACCGTGCCGCTCCTCGGTCGCGATGTAGTAGTGGATCCGGCTCTCGGCGACGTCCTGCTGGAATTTCTCCAGCGTCGGCGCGGGATCGCCACCGCTGAATCCGCCCACGGCCATGACCGGGAAGTCCGCGGCCAGTTGATAGGTGGCCGCATCGCTGGAGCCGATGGTGGCGGCGACCCAGGTGTAGGCGTTGCCATTGCTCTGCAGCAGCGCCAGCACCCTATCGGTGGGTGGAGTGGTGCCCGGGAACCCCTTGGCAGGCTCCTTGTCCGCCGGCGCATCCGCATCCGGTTCGGCACCGCCGCCCATATTCCCGAAGTTCGGGAAGACCGGATCGGGATGCGGACCGCCCCGCACGATCCCGCCGGTGTGCGGCAGGCGCAGGGTTTCCACCGCATACGCGGCCGGGGCCGCCAGTCCGGCGAACAGTGCGGCCGACAGGGTCACGATCGTCAGCGTGCGGCCGGTCCGGACGAGCAGTCCGAGTACGGCCACCACTGCGACACCGACGATCACCCAGCGCAGCCAGGGCACGAAATCCGTGGTGCGCGAAAGCAATACCCAGGCCGTCAGCGCGGTGAGCGCCATGCTCAGCGCCAGTGCGCCGCGCACCCAGCCCCGGCGCCGTTCCTGCCACAGCAGCACGCCCCCGATGCCAACCACACCGGCGAGCGCCGGAGCCAATGCCACCGTGTAGTACTCGTGGAAGATTCCGCTCATGAGGCTGAAGACCAGCCCTGTCACCAGCCCCCAGCCACCGAACAGGAGCAGCGCGGCCCGCGGCCGATCGGTTCGAGGAGCCTTGCCGCACAGTACGATCGACGCGACCAGCAGCACCAGTGCGGCCGGGATGAGCCACGCGATCTGACCGCCCACCGTCTCGTTGAACAGTCGCTGCAGACCGGCCTGACCGCCGAACGGGTTGAAATTGCCGTGCGGCCGGTCCGGCATATCCCCGCCGAAACCCCCCGAACCCCGATCGGCGCTGAGCCGGTCCAGGCCGTTGTATCCGAGGGTCAGCTCGATTATCGAATTGTGCTGGGAACCACCGAAATACGGCCGATCATCGGCGGGCCAGAGCTGAGCGACCAGCACCCACCAGCCGGCTCCGGCGACCATGGCCGCACCGGCCGCCAGCAGCTGCACGATGCGCGTGCCCAGCTTCGGCGGCCCGGCGAACAGATAGGTCGCCGCGAGCGCGGGCAGCACCAGCATCACCTGCAATTGCTTTGCCAGGAAACCGAATCCGACCAGCAGCCCGCACAGCAGCAGCCAGCGCCAGCGGCCCTCCTCGACCGCGCGCAGCATGGCCCACACCGCCGCGATCATCAGGAAGACCAGGAAGGCGTCCGGATTGTTGTACCGGAACATCAGTGCCGCAACGGGAGTCAGCGCCAGCACCAGTCCGGCCAGCAGTCCCGCCGGCGCACCGAAGTACCGCCGCACGATCACCCACAGCAGCCCCACCGAGGCCACGCCGAGCAGCACCTGCGGCAGCAGCATGCTGAAGCTGCTGAAGCCCAGCAGGCGGGCCGAGAGCTCCATCGGCCAGAAGGACGCGGGCGTCTTGTCGACGGTGATGGCATTGGCCCAGTCCGAGGAGCCGAAGAAGAACGCCTTCCACGATCTGGCCCCGGACTGCACGGCGGCGGCGTAGAACGAATTGGCCCAGCCACTGGCGGTCAGCCTCCACAG
Organism: Nocardia sp. NPDC006630; assembly: GCF_040611495.1. Lineage (NCBI taxonomy): Bacteria > Bacillati > Actinomycetota > Actinomycetes > Mycobacteriales > Nocardiaceae > Nocardia > Nocardia sp. NPDC006630. Next base: position 382,152 of record NZ_JBEXOK010000004.1, on the reverse strand, counting down.
GTACGCGGCGGCGGTGCCGGCCAGCAGCACCGCGAGCCCCGCGTACTCGCCGCGGGTCGCCCGCCCCGCGATCGGCCGCGGATCACCGGGTCGCGCCTCCGGCGACGTCATCGCTGTATCGATCATGCAGGCCAACCTCCAAGACGGCACCACACTCGGCGCTGCGATTGCACTGGGAGATAGCTGTGAGCGGGATTCCGCACCGGGAAGCCGGCACTCGGACCGCGGTTCAAGACCGAGCTGCGAGTTCGCCGAGGCGATCGAGGAACGGGCGCTGGCCCTTGCCGAGCTTCTCCTGCGCGATATCGAGCGGGAACCAGGCGGCCCGGTCGATCTCCGGAAACTCCTGGATGCGGCCCGAGCGCGGCGGCCATTCCATCTCGAAGTTTCCGGGCACCACCAGCGCCGGATCGAGGTCGCCCTCGACCGCCCACACGGTGACCTGTTTACGGCTGCGACCGCTGCCGTATTCGACCTCGCCGATCGGGAGCCACTCGCCGTCCGGAACCAGGAGCCCCAGCTCCTCGGTGAATTCACGGCGGGCGGCGTCCTGCGGCCGCTCCTGCGCGGGATCGAATTCCCCCTTGGGGATGGACCAGGCGGAGGCGTCCTTGTGCGCCCACAGCGGTCCGCCCATATGTCCGATCAGTACCTCGAGGGCCGGGGTGCGGCGGAAGAGCAGGACTCCCGCGCTGTACCTGAGCGTCATGTGCGCAGTCTGCCTCGTTCGCTACACATGCGCGCATTCGGGGCGCTACAGTTGGCGACGCTTCAGCAGACCGGGTAGCCGATAATTTTTCGATCACTTCCGGATAATCTCCGCTGCGTCCGGCTAGGCCCAAAAGTGATCGGCCCCTGTGACTTCCACTAAGCTTCGCTGGTTGGACATGACCACCCCTGATGATGGATTGGATTCCGCATGGAGTTCCGCAGCGCCACCGCGGCAGCCTCCCTCCTGATCGGTGCACTGACCGTGGCTACCGGCTCGGCACATGCCGAGCCCGCCGCCGCTCCGCCGCATATCGCCTATTCGGCGAAAATGGTGGACAAAACGGTCATCACTACGCTCCGGGGCGGCACCTTCGAGCTCTCCAAAGCCCTCGGCACCGAACTGGCGGCCGGCGGCAATGATCGACTGGCCGTGAAGGACGGTGTCGCCGTCGATCGTGACGGCAAACCCGTCGACCCGGCCACCGTGGTGAATGTGGTCGATGTGAAGGACGGTCAGGGCGGTGTACTGCTCACCCTGCCGCTCGATTTCCACGTCGGCGATATCAGCCTCCCCGTCAAACCGGAGGTCCAGAAGGACGGCACCGTCCTCGCGCTGACCCCGGACAAACCGGCCACTCTGAATATCAGTCAACCGCTCGCGGCGAAGCCCATTGCCTCGGCGACCGAGAACTCGCGCGCACTCAGTGATTTCAGCTCGCAGTTCGGCCTGGCCACCACCATCGGCACCTTCGTGGGCACGGCGATCGGCGCGGCCGTCGGCTGCGTGGTCACCCTGGTCGCGGGCTGCATTCCCGGCCTCACCACCGGTGCCGCTGTGGGCGGCATCATCGGCAGCATCACCGTCGGTGGCCCGGCCCTCATCGCCAATGGCGTCGACCTGCTGACCACCATGCAGGCCGCCGACGGCACCACCAAGTGGGCCGACCCCAAGACGACGACCCCGGCCGCCCCGCCCGCACCCGCCGCTCAGCCCGCTGCGCAGCCGGACCCGGCGCAGTCGGCCGACCAGCCCAAGTAGCGTAACCCGGTTCGCGGCAACATCATTCGCGACCATGTCCGGCACTACGAGTGTGCGTCCGGGAATCACCCCGGATGCGCACTCGTAGTTCGTTCGCGGCAACGGCAACGAACGCCGGAAGGCGGCGGGGCATCCCTCATCGATCCCCGCGCCGCCACCGACCGCACCGCACGCAGGCCGCCGCCTCGGAGAGCGGCCGCGCTACCGACGGTGACAATTGAGGGAACAATCCGTCAGGCCGGATTGTCAGGAATGGGCGGAATGCCCCAGCGCGCATAGGTTTCGTCCGGATCGACGGTGATCACATCGGCGGCTTTCACCAGATCGTCGGGAATGACATGCCCTTCGAAATGCGTGGCATCGGGCACGATGACCGCCTCCGCATCCAAGCGCGTAATGGCGGATTTGAGCGCGGCCGTCAGATGCCGGCCCGAGCGGCCGTCGGCCACTACCAGTTTGGCGAAGTCGTAGCCCAGCCGCCGAGCCCGGCTACGGATCTGTTCCTCGTCCCACGCTTGGCGAATGCCGCTGACATCGCTCCGCAAATATCCGACCGCCGTCGGGCGAAACCTCATGACCACCCCTGATCGCTAAGACTATGTAGCGTATACGCATCTGAGTATATGCATGGAGTGCACATCCACAACTGCGTATACGGAATACGATGGCCTGTACGGGGACAACATGATTCGAAGGGAGCGAACCCATGGCAGAACCGGCCTACGTCGCCATCGCCGGGAAATACGCGAGACAGATCCGCACCGGGGCGCTCCCACCCGGCACGCAGCTACCGAGTTTCGCCGAGATCGCCGAGCGGAACGGGGTCTCGCAGATCGTCATTCGGCATGCCGTCAAACTGCTGCTCAGTCAGGGTCTGGTGCGCACCGTCGAGCGGCGCGGCACCTTCGTCACCGATCATCTCGACCTGGTGCGAGTGGCGCCCGAACGCCAATTGGAGAGCCCGGAAACCAGTTTCGGCCAGGAATCCGAGCACGAGGTGCGCGTCGAGCGCAACAGTAAGCGCATGTCCGCCCCCGATATTCTCGCCGAGATCCTCGGACTCGATCCGGGCGCCGAGATCACCCATGTGATCACCCGCGCGAGCGAAGCCGGGCGGCCGATCTCCATTTCGGACTCGTACCAGCCGGTCGGCACCGATGGCACGGAGGGCGCCGCCTTCCTCGAAGAGACCGTCGCCGACCGACTTCCGAGCTCGACGCACGCGAGCTGGCTCAATACCCCCGCCGGTGATCTGGTGAAGACCGTGCACCAGCGCTTTCTCGCACCCGACGAGCGCGTCATGATGGTCTGCGACGTCTCCTATCCGCGAGATCGGTACGGCGCCTTCGTCTTCCGCATGACCCTCGATCCACAGATCGCCCGCACCGGTTAGCGGCGCACCCAGCCCTGGGCCACATCGGCCAGATTCCACCACGAGACGTACCGCTCATCTTCCGATTCCAGTTCCCAGCCCGCGGCCAGCGCGTCGAAGAAGGCGTCGTCGCCGGTCTTGCCGCCCTTCGGCTCACCGATGAAGATCAATCGCTCGCCCCCGGCCCGCGCGAAGTCGGCGAGCGCCTGCGAGGCCATGGCGCTACCCCAGCCCGGCGGCCAGCACAGCAGCAGCACCTGCCCCGCGCGATCCTGGGCCGCGCAGGCGGCGAGATCACCGACGGGATGCCAGAGATCCCGCTGCCCGGCCGCTCCCGGGAACGACACATTCCCGAGGCGATCCGGCGGCTCCGAATCGTAGGCCGCCACCGTGAGCCCCGCACCCGCCAGCTGCGCCGCCCAATACCCGCGCCCCGCACCGAGTTCCACCACCGGGCCGCCCGCGCAGAACGCGGCCGCCCAGGCGAGCGTCTCCGGCGCGGGAATCGCATAGGCGTACACCGCCTGCAGAATCGTCTGTGCGTACCCGAGCCGCGCACTGCCCCGCGCCCGCCCGCCGTTCACCACTCGCCGCCCCTCCTGCTCGGACACCGAATCCCCCACAATGTCCCAGTACGGATTCCCGCCGACTTCGTCGCCGCCGATCATGAAGTGCACAAACCGGAGATCGAAGGCCGCATCGGCCCGGGCATCCCCGCTTCCCGCCAGCAACGGCGCAGTATCCAGATAATCCGCGACCCTGGGATACTCCTCCCGCAACCGCTGCTCATCCCCCAGTAGTGCGGCCAGTTGCTCCCGGCGCGCAGCGCTCAGCGAAAGATCCGTCACGCCTTAGATTTTCGCCCCGCCGGCGCGATTGCACAGGGGCTTCCCGAACTCGATGTCCGCCATGGGTCTGCCACAGCCCACATCGTCACCGCGGACACGCCGGACCCGGCTCGGTGATTTTGACTCGTCCGTCACATTCGGAGGGCCACAGCGAACCGGTCAGTCCCGTTGTGCCAGCGGGCTATACGACCCGAATCGGGTGAAAAGGAATCGAAAGATGGTCGGGGTGACAGGATTTGAACCTGCGACCCTCCGCTCCCAAAGCGGATGCGCTACCAAGCTGCGCTACACCCCGTGACCTGTTCGGCCGTGGCCGAGGCTCCCAGCAGGGAGAAGAGCGGGTGACGGGAATCGAACCCGCGCTATCAGCTTGGAAGGCTGAAGTTCTACCATTGAACTACACCCGCGTACCGCGCACCGGAAGCCCGGTGCGGCATGCGTTGAGCACTCTACCGAACCTCGCTCCGCCAATGCCAATCGGGCCGCATTCGCCCACGTTGCCGCCGGTCCCGCCGGACTCTTCGGCGCGTCGGGGAGACTCGCGGAAATTGGGTGTAACGCCTAGTGTGCGAAAGCGATCAGACATCGATCGCCATTCGCGAGGCACCGGGAACCCGTTCGGAAACAGGGTCTTTCGATGCCGGGTGGCTTGCTAGGATCCTTTTTGTCCGGACGGGGGTATCTGGAAAGGGGGCGGTGAGCGTGCACCACACATGCCGACCGCGAGTTAGTGAGTTCGATTCGAAGGGCACCACGGGCGCAGGCAGCGCCCGCGTCATCGGCCTCGCCGCTGGCACAGACATCACGTTCGCCGGGTGAGCGCGCATGCCCATCCGACTCGACAGCCGAACCAGCACCATCGTCAGGGCCACCATCCGGGAGTGGGCACGAGCAGTGCACCCGAGCGGCACCACCGTGCCGGCGCTCGGCCCGGCGGAAGTGGAACGCATTTTCACCCGAATCATCGGTGAACTGCTGGAACTGGCCGGATCCGAACCGTTCCCGGTACCCGCTGCCCGCGCCATCGGCCGCCGGCTCGCGGAATCACCGTTCGACCGCACGCGCATGCTCGCACCGGCCAGCCGGGCCCTGCTGGGTCTCGCACCCGGTGAACCGGGATCACTGATCGCCACCCGCTGGCCGTTCATCGCCAGTCAGGCCATCGACAGCTATGCCGAAGCCCTGCAGCAGCGGGCGCTCGCGCAGCAGGAACGCAGTCTCTCGGAGGCGGTCTCGGTGCGGGTGCAGGAAATCGCTGCCCTGCAGACCAGGCTGCGGCACGAGGCCACGCACGATGCGCTGACCGATCTCGCCAATCGCTCACTGCTCAAGGAGCGGGTGCGGCTGATGGCCACCGATCCGGTGCGCGGGGTGGGGCTGCTGCTCATCGATCTGGACGACTTCAAGCAGATCAATGACGGCTACGGGCATTCGGTCGGTGACGAGGTGCTGGTCACCATCGCACAGCGGCTGCGCGCCACCTGCCCGCCGGAAACGGTGATCTCCCGCTACGGTGGCGACGAATTCGTGGTCGCGCTGCCCGCACGCCGCAATGCGCTGGGTGAGCTGGCCATGCGCGTGCTGGCGGCGCTGTGCGAACCCGTCTACACGGCGGCCGGGCCGGTCCCGGCGTCCGCGAGTGTCGGCACCGCCTTCTGCCCGCCCGGGCGCGATTGCGACTTCCCGAATCTGCTGCGCAGCGCCGACCGCGCCATGTACTCGGCGAAAACGGCGGGGAAGCGACAGTTCGCCGTGTCCGAGCTCGACCCCGAGGAGGTCGATTCAGACGCCCCGGGTCCACGATTCGCCGCCGTCGCCGGGTGAGGACAGTCCCCTACCGGCTAATGCATAGCAATTGAACAGCAATCGCTGCGCGACCGAACCCCGCACCGTCGACTACGACGGCCGCACCATCGCAGCCTCCCCCACCCCGTCGGACCACACCCCCCGACTACTACCTGAGCCGCCGGAGCTGTCCGACCGCGGGCATAGGCTCTCGGGGGCTGCCGGGGCATGTCGGACGGGGTTGCCGATGACATTTGCTGGATGGATACTGGACAGCTTTCGGTAACCGGAAGTTGTGCCTCCGTTTAACCTGTGTTATCGATTTACAGTGCTGGTCGACCATGAGGCTAAGGTTTCCGGCTCGTCGCTGTCCGGCGACGGGGTCGGTTCTCGGGTCATACCCGCTGCCGGAGTGATCGCGGCGGCGGTGCTGCTGGTGGTCGTTCAGGTGTGGGCCTCGACGCACGAGGTGATGGGTCCGCTACGCAGCCTGGTCGACGACTACCTGGGCAATCCGCAGTCGGCGGCCGTGTCCTGGGCGGGGCTGGGGCTGGCCTGTGTCGGCGTGCCCGCGCGCGCGAGGGTTGTCACACTGGCCGCGGCGGCGATCTCGGATCTGATGACACTGGGGTTGCAGGTGCTGTGCGGCTGGCATGTGTCGATCGGCACCGGCCCGACGCTGGCCCTGACCGCATTGACGGTGACGGCGTTCCGGTGGCAGGGCAGACAGCGGCGTACGGCCTTGCACGCCATCGCATTCGGCGTCCTGTTGATCATGGCCTCGAAGGTCGCGGACACCTGGCTGATGGTCAGCATCATCGCCGGTCCGCAGGTGCTCGACCAATACGTTCAGCTCGCCGATCGGGCGCTGGGAGAGCCGGCCTGGCTGGTCGGCCGCGCGCTGGAAGCCCTCGGCCCCATACCGTCGCATGTGCTGCACGTGGTGTACATCCAGCTGCCGGTGGCGGCGATGGTGGTCGCGGTGTGGCAGCTGCGCAATGTGACGACGAGTCCCTGGCCGCAGCACAGCCTGCTGCGCACCTTCCTGGCGCTGGGCGTGATCGGCCCGATCGGGTACGTGCTGTTCCCCGTGGTCGGACCGGTTTTCGCCTACGGACCGCTGGGTCACGGCCTGCAACTCGGTAACTGGCCAGATGCGCTGCCCGCCTTGACATCCGCGCCGAAACCGATGTTGTTCGACGCGGTCACCGCCCGCAATTGCATGCCGTCGATGCATACCGCCTGGGCGACAGCGCTGTTCATCCACTCCCGCCACGCACCGCGTTGGTTGCGCTGGGCCGGTGCGCTGTGGCTGGTGTGCACGCTGCTCGCGACGCTGGGCTTCGGCTACCACTACGGCAGTGATCTGGTGGCCGGTGTGGTCCTGTGCCTGACGGTGGAATCGATACTGCGCGATCCGGACAGCGGCTGGCACCGCTACCGTGTGCGCATCGTCTCGCTCGGTGTCACGACGCTCGCCGGGCTGCTGCTGTCGTACAGATTCTTGGCCGTGACCATGGCCGAGTATCCGGTGCTCGCCGGGGTTGCGGTACTGGGTGCGTTAGCTACCGTTTCGCTCGTCTTCTATGCGACCTGGTTCGCCTCGGCCGAGAGCCGTTTGGGGCACTGGGGCGGCCGGAGTACGACAGACTCCAGCCATCTACTGGCCACTCCCACAGTGCAATCCGGACAACTCGCGCGAAAGCCGAAAGGTTAGTGTCTGCCTGATGATCACGATGCGGACGGGGCAGCGAAGCTTGCTGCGTCAACCTAAGTCCGACGGCCGAAGGTACTTTCCCGTTGTTCCGATCGTGGTCGGAGTTCTGCTATCGGTGGCGCTGACACTTCTGTTCACGGCGCTGCACGGTTTTCTGGACCTACAGGTCTATCGGGTCGGCACACTGGGCTGGCTGCATCACGGCGGACTGTACGGCCCGACGCTGCCGGTGCGCGGCCACACCGATCTGCCGTTCACCTATCCCCCGTCCGCGGCGCTCTTGATGGTTCCGCTGGCGGTGGTGCCGCTCTGGCTGGCCGAGCTGCTGGTAACGGCAAGTTCGCTGGCCTGTCTCACGGTCACGCTGTGGCTGGTGCTGTCGCGGGTTCGGCCGGATCTGGAACTGCGCGGCAAAGTCATGTTGACGGGGGCCGCGGTCGCCCTCATGCTCGCGATCGAACCCGTCCGGACCACCATGTGGTTCGGGCAGATCAACCTTGTTCTCATGGCGGCGGTCGCCCTCGACTGCTTGACCGTGAAGCCACGCTGGCCGCGCGGCGTGCTCATCGGCATCGCGGCGGTGACAAAACTGACCCCGGCGGCCTTCATCCTGTACTTCCTGATTCGCAAGGATTGGAAGGCCGCGGGCACGGCGGCGGCCACCGCGGCGACCGTGGTCGGAGCCGGATTCCTGTTGTTCCCCAAGGAATCGCGGCAGTACTGGTTCCACGCCGTCAGCGATACCAACCGCATCGGCTCGCCCGACTACGTGGGCAATCAGTCCATCAAGGGCACGGTTTTCCGTATGGGACTGACACATTCGGCCGCCACCGCGGTATGGCTCGGCCTCGGCCTGGCCGTCGTCTGCGCGGGCGTGGTGCTGATGCGGCACCTCTTCACCGCCGAGAAGGCGGCCGCCGAACCCACCACACCCGTCACCGTGCTGTCGGTCACCGCCCTGCTGGTGAATGCCGCAGTGCTGCTGCTGATCTCACCGGTGTCCTGGACCCATCACTGGGTGTGGGTCGCGCCCGCCCTGGTCACGGCGGCAGCATGGACAACCACCAACCCGCGCTTCGCGCCGTACGCCGCCATCGCCGGGTTCGCCATCCTGTTCATGATCGGCCCGGGACTCGTGCCCAACGGCAAACACCGCGAGCTCAATTGGTCCTGGTGGCAACATCTTCCGGGCGATGCCTACATCATCGCCACCGTCGCCCTGCTCGCGGTGGGCCTGTGGCAAGTGTTCACACTGCGCTTCCGCGAGAGTCAGTCCCCGACTACGACGTCCACCCGATCGGTGTAGAAGGCGACGTGGTCCGCGATGGCCGCGACGGCGTCGTACGGCTCGCGGTAGGACCACACCACGTCGGCCAGGTCTCCGTCGGCGAGGGTGATGCTGTAGTAGGACGCGTCACCCTTGTACGGGCAGTACGTCTGCGCGGTGCTGGCCGCCAGCAGCGTCCGGTCGACATCCTCGATCGGGATGTATTGAACCGGTGGGTAATTCCCCTCCCGCAATGTCAAAGCCCTACTGGAATCGGCGATCACGTGTCCGCCGACTCGCGCGATAACGCGCTGACCCGTCTTCTCGACGGTGATCGGATGGTCGGGTCCGGGGATTCTGGGTTCGCGTGCGGTCATGGCTTACTCCTGCTCGTGGTGGCTCAACCGGTAATCAGGTGGAACCCGGCGGGGACTGTCACCATTCCTGATGGCCGTCCCCGTCGAATTGCCCACCCGGTCTCCATCACACGGCCACGGACGCTGCGACGACCTCGCGGACGGCGTTCCCAACAGCGTGGAAGTCCTTTTTCAGGATCGCGCCGTGGTTACTGGCGACCTTCGCGCTGACTTGGATCTTCGGGTTGCGGGCGGTCACCGTTTCGACGCCGGCGCGGATGCGTTCCTGCTCGTCCCCTTTACTGCCGAAGGACGAACCCGACGCGAGCACGTACCGCGTCGGGACGGCGATATCGTCCATCACCGGTCCCAGCGCATCCGCACGGGAGATCCAGCCGAGTTCGATATTGCAGTTCGCCATCTGTTCGGCACTCAGTCGCGGGGTCAGGCCCGTGGGACGCACCAGCGGCGTGAACCAGCTCAACCGCTTGAACAGCTTGCGGATCCGCAGTTCCATGGCCTCGTCCATCCAGTCGAACGGCTGGGCACCGTCGACCAGCACCGCGCCGATGGCCCGGTCCGGATTCCGGCTGGTCCAGTGTGCCGCGACGAAGGCCCCGTAGGACCAGCCCACCACCAGCACCCGATCCACGCCTCGGGCCGCGAGCACCGCATCGACGTCACGAAGGCAGGCTTCGAAGGAGTAGTCGGCCGACTTCTGCGACTTCTTGCCACGAGCCCGCTCGTCGAAGGTGATGTGCCGGAAGCCGGGACCGAGGTCGGCGATGGCCTTCTTCCAGTAGCCCTGAGTGGCGAACTGGCCATTGAGGTAGAGCACCGGGATTCCGGGGCCGCCGGTATCGGTGACGGCCAGAGCCGTGTCATCAACGGGGACCATGCCGGTCCAGATCGAGTCGGTCGAGTTCTTCACTGTGTTTCGCATAGGACTACTGTCGCGACCCCCGCTGATATGGACCTGATCCCGACCTGACACGTGGTGGCCCTCATCCTGGGCACCCGACGCGCACCCAGTGACACCGGCAGGTGGACTACTCAGGCAGCGGGGGCCGCGGCGGCATCGGCGGGAGCAGTGGCATTCGCCGGGGCGGGCGGTGTGGCCAGGTCGTTGAAGAACTGGAACACAGCTACGGCCGCGACCGGTCCGCCGATGAAGATGGTGCCGGCCACCAGGCCGATGGCGGCGGCGGCCGCGCCGGTGACCAGGCAGCCGCCGATGGCGCCGGGAATGGTCAGGGTGCCGATGGTGGCGACCGTCGCACCGGCTCCGAGGATGGCGCCGCCCGCGATGCAACCGATACCCGCACCGATCACGGTGCCGATGAGGCTACCGATCGCCACACCGACCGTGACCTCGTTCGTAAGGTTGCTCAGGGCCTGGTTGAAGTTGGCGTTGGCGGTGGCGTCGACCTGTTTGATGACCGGGCTGCCGGGCGTGATCGGTTGTGCGGCAGCTGGATCGGTGTTCGGGGTAAGCGTGGCGGTATTGCCGTCGATCTGCGCCGCGATGGGGAAGGATTTGCCGTCGCGTTGGTAGCTCAGCGGCACCGTGGCCACGGCCGCACCGGAACCGTCGACGATCTGGACCTTGTTGTCCTTGACTGCCAGTGAACCAACGTCAGTGGCAATGACAACCGAGTGATCGACAATGTTCGCCCGGTAATGGATTCCGGGCGCGATATCCGTGGCGACGGAGCTGTTGCTCGACGAATCAGGTTGCGCGGAGGCGACATTCGCGGTGATGGCGGTGACGGACAGGGCGGCGATGGCGGTGGCCGCGGCGATAGTGCGGAACTTCATCAGGACTCTTTCTTCGGCTGGGACACGTCAAGCTCGCTTGGACGATCGGCGATCCGGCTGTTACCTTAACGACAATGATTTCCAGTTTCAAAATCTGATGAGGGATATGCGATGGCTCAACCGGGCAACAGCAAGCGCGTGATCGCCACAGCACTGGGGGCCGTTGCGATCGCCACGATCGCCACCGCGTGCAGTTCTTCGGACACTTCCTCCGATACCGGCGGCAGCAGCGGCAAAGTCGAAGTGGTGGCGACGATCAACGCCTGGGGCAGCATCGCGGCCCAGCTCGGCGGCGACAAGGTGCGCGAGACGAGCATCATCACCAACCCGGACACCGATCCGCACGCCTACGAACCGGCACCCGCGGACGCACGCACGATCGCAGGCGCACAAGTGGTGATAGCCAACGGGATCGGCTATGACGCCTGGTCGGACAAGCTGCTGGCGGCCAATCCGGGCAAGGACCGTATCGAGCTCAACGTCGGCAAGCAGCTCGGCGTCGCCGACGACGGCAACCCGCACCAGTGGTACTCACCGGATTCGGTCACCAAGGTGGTCGAGGCGATCACGGACGACTACAAGAAGGCCGACCCGGCCGATGCCGCGTACTTCGATACGCAGCGGGCCACCTTCCTGAATGTGACGCTGTCGAAGTACAAGGGCCTCATCGCCGATATCAAGAACAAGTACGCGGGCACCCCGGTGGGTGCGAGCGAGTCGATCTTCTCTCCGCTCTCGGATGCGTTGGGGCTCACCCTGATCACTCCGGCCACCTTCCTGAAGGCGATCAGCGAGGGCACCGATCCCGCACCGGCGGACAAGTCGGCCATCGATGCGCAGATCGCGGCGAAGGCCTTGAAGGTGTACATCTACAACAGCCAGAACAGCACCCCGGATGTGCAGGCGCAGGTCGATGCGGTCAAGAAGCAGGGCATCGAGGAGACGACGGTAACCGAAACCCTGGCCCCGGAGAACGCCACGTTCCAGGATTGGCAGACCGGTCAGCTGCAGGCGTTGGAAGACGCGCTACACCAGGCGACCGGCAAGTAGATGTCCAGTAGTCCGCCAGCGGATTCCGCCCCCGCTCCCGTGGTCCGCATGAGGGGGTCCACGGCGGCGATCGGTGGACGGACCATCTGGTCGGACGTATCTCTCGATGTCGCACCCGGGCAGTTCATTGCCGTGCTCGGCCCGAACGGTGCGGGCAAATCCACGCTGATCAAGGCGATTCTCGGGGTGAACTCGACTGTCGCGGGCACCGTCGAAGTGCTCGGTCGCCCTGCGGGGCAACACAATGCCCGCATCGGATACCTGCCGCAACGACGCGCCTTCGATGCGAGCGTGCGGATTCGCGGCATCGATATCGTGCGCCTCGGCCTGGACGGCGCACGCTGGGGAACACCGCTGCCCTGGCTGTCGAAACTTGTTACACCCGAACGATATCGGGCTCGACAGCAGCGCTTGCGAGAGGTGATCGAGCTGGTCGGAGCGCAGCCGTACGCGCATCGCCCGATCGGGCAGTGCTCCGGCGGCGAGCAGCAGCGGCTGCTCATCGCGCAGGCCCTGATCCGGCGACCGCGACTGCTGCTGCTCGATGAACCTCTCGACAGTCTGGATGTGCCCAGCCAAGCCGGTATCAGTGCGCTGATCCGCGATATCTGCCGACGGGAACACGTCGCGGTTGTCATGGTCGCCCACGACGTGAACCCGATCCTGCCGTACCTCGATCGCCTCGTATACGTGGCGCGTGGACAGGCTTTGAGCGGCACACCCGCGGAAGTGATTACCGGGGAGAAACTTTCGGCGCTGTACGGCATTCGGATCGAGGTGCTGCGCGACAGCACCGGGCGATTGTTCGTGGTCGGGCAGCCCGAAGTGCCGCCCGGGCACACGGTCGCGGATTCTGCTGTGGGGCCCACCCGATGAACCCGGTGGCGACCTGGAACCTCGTCGAGGATCTGCGGCAATTGCTGTCCTACCCGTTCATGGTCAATGCACTGCGGGCGGGAACCATCGTCGCCGTGGTGGCCGGTGCGATCGGCTGGATGATGGTGCTGCGGCGGGAAAGTTTCGCCGGGCACACCTTAGCCGTGGTCGGATTCCCGGGCGCGGCCGCGGCCACCTGCCTCGGAATCGCCGCAGGTTACGGCTATTTCGCGGCCTGCATCGGGACAGCACTGGTGATCGCGGCACTCCCCCGGGCCGCTCACTCGCGCGGCACCGGCGAGCAGTCGGCGGTCATCGGCACCGTGCAGGCGTTCGCGCTGGCTGCGGGAATGCTGTTCGTCAGCCTCTACAAGGGCTTCCTGTCCGGCCTGACCAATCTGCTGTTCGGCACCATCGCCGGCATCACCTCGGAACAGGTCACCGTGCTGCTGATCGCGGCCGTGCCGTGCCTGCTGGTACTGGCATTACTCGGGCGGCCGCTGCTGTGGGCCTCGCTCGACCCGGAAACCGCTGCCGCCCAGGGTGTTCCGGTGCAACTGGTCGCAGCGGCGTTCATGCTGCTGCTCGGTATCGCGGCGGCGGGTACCAGCCAGGTCACCGGCAGCCTGCTGGTGTTCGCACTCCTGGTGGCACCGGCGGCCGCCGCGCACCGGCTCACCAGCCATCCCGGGCGAGGTGTCGCGGTTTCGGTCGCGATCGCCGTCGCGGTGACGTGGCTGGGCATGGGATTCGCGTACTTCTCCCCGTATCCGATCGGGTTCTGGGTCAGCACTTTCGCGTTCGCGTGCTACCTGGTAAGCGCAGGCCTGAGAGCGTGGCTCGATCGGCGCGGACAGGTTCACCGGCCCCGCTGCGCGGGGGTGCCCGCGTGAACGCCGTAGCGAGGATGCTGGCACATCCGTTCATCGACCATGCGCTGCTCGCCGGAACAGGGGTGGCCATATTGTGCGGCCTGACAGGCTATTTCGTCGTGCAGCGCGGCGAGGTCTTCGCCGGTGACGCGCTCGGACACGTGGCGTACACCGGTGCCATGGCGGCGCTCGCCGCTGGAATCAACCCGCGCGCAGGGCTTTTCGTAGCGACGGTGGCGGTCGGCCTGGCACTCGGGGTCGGCGGCGTGCGCGGCGGCACCGACGAGGTCGTGATCGGCTCGTTCTTCTCCTGGGTACTGGGACTCGGCGTGCTGTTCCTGGCCTACTACACCACCCACCGCAGCGGCGGAAACGGCAGCGCGAACGTGAATGTCTTGTTCGGCAGCATCTTCGGGATCGGCGCCTCCGCCGCGCTGACCGCAGCTCTGATCGCGGGCGGTGCCATCACAGTGCTGCTGGTCATCTCGCGGCCGCTGCTGTTCGCCACCATCGATCCCGGCGTCGCGGCCGCGGCCGGCATCCCGGTCCGCATCCTGGGCGCGGTGTTCCTGGGAATCGTGGGTGCCACGGTGGCCGAGGCCACCCAATTGGTCGGCGCCATAGTCGTTCTCGGGCTACTGGCCGCCCCCGCCGCCACCGCCGCACGGCTCACGAACCGCCCATGGCGAGCATTCTGGATATCCGCACTACTGGCCGTCGGCGCCGTATGGGCCGGAATCGCCCTCTCCTACCGTTTCGCCGCCGCCCCCGCCAGCTTCACCATCACGTCCGTCGCCACCTCCGGCTACCTGGCCGCGACCCTCTTCGACCGATTCAGACCGCCGAGAGCCTGTCGGTCGGGTCCGCAATACTGCTGAGGGTCGTCTACGACGGCGAGACCGACGCCGGCGGGGCTGTCGGCGAGATGTGGGGATGGGAATGTCAGAGCAAACCTTGCGGACCATCGGTGAGCTCTTGGGCTCGATCCGTCCGGCAGGTTCCTTCGCGGTGCGGGGTACCGCGGCGGCCGGGGATCTGGCGGTCACGGTGGACGGGGTGGGGCCGCTGCGCTGGCCGGTGACGCCCGAGCAGGCCCGAGAGCTGCGGGATGTTGCGCGCCTGGCCCGATTCGGGCAGGGGGAACACACTCTGCTGGATCCGAATGTTCGTAATACCTGGGAGGTTCCGCGCGACCGGATCACCGTCGACGAGCCGCGCTGGCAGCAGACTCTGGGACCGATGCTCGACGTGGTGCGGCGCGACCTGGGACTACCGGCAGACTGCGAACTGACAGCGCAACGGCATTCCCTGCTGGTGTACGAGGCAGGGCAATTCTTTCGGCGCCATCAGGATTCGGAGAAGGCCGACGGCATGATCGGCACCCTGGTGGTGACCCTGCCCTCGGCCTTCGCCGGTGGGGATCTGGTGGTCGAGCATGGCAGCGAGCGGGTGATCGGCACCGGCTCACCCGATGATCTCGGCTTCATCGCCTTCTACGCCGACTGCGATCACGAGGTACTGCCGGTGACCGACGGCTATCGGATCACACTGACCTACAACCTGATCGCGGGTAACCGCGCAGTTCCGAACACCGATTCCCCGGACGGGGACGTATCAGCGACGCTCGCCGCACACCTGCGCGAGCACTTCGCCAGGCCGGTACCGGTACCGGCCTGGCTCCGAAATGGCGGCCCCGCAAGCAAGCCGCCAGCCCAACTGGTCTATCTACTGGATCACCAGTACTCCCAACGCGGATTCGGCTGGGAACAGCTCAAAGGCGCCGACGCCGCTCGTGCCGCTGCGCTCATCGCGGCGGCCGACCACGCCGAATGTGAAGCAGCGCTGGTACTGGCGGAAATTCAGAAGTCCTACGCCTGCGAATACTTCGAGGACGAGGACTGGATGTGCGGCCGGCGTCGCCGCTGGGAGCTGGTCGACGGAACATGGACGCTCGTCGGCGAGACATGGGCCCCGATCGACGACGAGGAAGAGCCTTTCGAGGACGAGTCGGATTCCGACAGCCCGCCCAAAGACCACCCCGACCGGCTCAGCCCGGACAGCCTCGACGAGCAGTGGGGTTCGAATATCGAACTAACCTGGTGGATCGACCGATCAGGCAGCGCCAGCCCGATGACGGCACGGGTCACTGACGACGAAATGTGCACGGGTACAACAGGAGCGGACCAACAACCGTTCGCCGTCGAAACCGAGGGCTACCTGGGCAACGAAGGCAATACGGTGGACCGCTGGTATCGCCGCGCCGCGCTCGTCGTCCGTCCCGCCGCCCAAGGGGTTCGCGACAAAGACTGAGCTATCCGCTTTCCACTGCCGTTCATCGCATCCCACGGCATGCCGGTCGCGCCGCCCGGAGAGTCTTCGCTCTGCGAGCATTGACGATGGGTGGGCCGACCGTTATAGGGCGGGATCTTTGACCGCACAGGCCGGATTGTTCCGATCCGCCTCGGTCCGACCCGCAGTTCCGTCAATCCAGTCGGCCGTAGATCAGGCGGAGGATCGCCTCGGCGAGGTCGTCGATGCCCTGAGTCACGTCGTTCGTGGACGCCGCGGACAACTGGGAGAGGCGAGCGTCGCGCATCAGGGCGACGAGGGTCGCGAGGGTTGCCGAGTCGATCCCCTCGGGCGCGAGTCCGGCCGCGCGGTCGCGGTCGATCTTGGCTGACAGCGCGCTGGTGAATCGGGCTTGGATAGCGGCGATGAATTCCGTCAGCGGCGGATAGCTGCTGTCGTAACCCTCCAGTGAGCAGACCAGGATCGCACTGTTGTCGTGCCAGACCTCAGCCGCCCCGATGAGCTGGGCGTGCAGCAGGTCGCGCTGCGGGCCGGTGGACGGCAGCCAGACATGGGTTTGGGCGTAGCTGTCACTCACGTCCTCCATCAGGCGCGCGAGGACTGCCTGCTTGGACGGGAAGTAGAAGTAGAAGCTGGTGCGCGAGATGTCGGTGGCGTGCGTGATGTCGTCGACGGTCAGTTTGGCCATCGGCTTCTTCATCAGCAGACGGCGGGTCGCCTCCAGGATCTGGGCCTCGCGCTGATCGCCTTTGGAGAGCGTGCCCCGGCGCCGGATTCCCTCGGTCGTGTCTCGGGCCTGGTTCACCTTGGGTCCGCCCTGCTGCGCCATGACCACACCATAGAGCGATTTCCATTCCGATAGTGGACGTGGCGTCTATCATAATCGACACTGTGTCGATTCCGGCGTAGGGTCCCTCGAATGACCTCCCCGCTCGAGCTTCGGCGCACCTGTTCGCCGACCGCGATCGTGCTGACCATGGCCAGCACCGTGTTTCTGCTGGCCCTGGTCCAGACACTGCCCGTGCCCGCACTGCCGCAGATCGGCCTGCAACTGGGCGTTTCGGCCACCACCGTCGGATGGGTGACAACCGCCACGATGCTGGCGGCCTCGGCGTTCACGCCGCTGCTCGGACGCCTCGGCGATGTCTACGGCCACAAGCCGGTCGTGCTGGCGACTCTGGTGGTGACACTGGCCGGCAGCCTGCTGGCCGCCTCGGCACACAGCATCGATCTGCTCATCGTCGGAAGGGCTTTGCAGGGCGCCAGTTTCGGCCTGTTCCCGCTCGCGATCAGCGTGCTGCGGCGCGAACTTCCGGCCGAGCGCCTGACCGGGGCATTGGCCGTCACCGCCTCGACCCTGGGTGTGGGCAGCGGCGTCGCCCTGGTGGCGACGGGTCTGCTGACGCAGGGCGGCGCGGATTACCGTCGCATCTTCTGGCTGTGCGTTGTACTCACAGCGGTCGTGCTGGTGCTGGCGTTCATCACCCTGCCGCGCCGCGCGGGACAGGGCGGCCGAGTCGATTACGTGGGTGCCGCGGTACTGGGCCTCGGCCTCGCCTGCTTGCTGCTGCCGATCTCCCAGGGCCACGAATGGGGTTGGGGCAGTGCGAAGGTCATCGGGTTGTTCGTAGCCGCGATTGTCGTACTGATCGGATTCCTGCTGCTGCAGTCCAAGCTGCGAGAGCCGCTGGTGGCGACATCGCTGCTGGCACATCGCCCGGTCGCGGTGACCAACCTGGCCAGCTTCTGCGTCGGTTTCGCGATGTTCAGCGTGTTCCTGGGAGCGACCTACTTCGTGGCGACGCCGCGGGCACTGACCGGGTTCGGATTCGACGCCTCGGTGCTGCGTACCAGTGTGGCCTTCATGCTGCCCGGCGCCGTCGCCTCGGTGCTGATGGGCCCGATCGCCGGACGCCTGGTCGGGCGCATCGGCCCCCGCTTTGTGCTGCTGCTGGCCAGCATCCTCGGCCTGTGCGCCCTGACCGCCCTGGCGGTGCTCCACACCACGAGCGTGGAAGTTGTTGTCGCACTGGTCATCGCGAACTCCGCGATCGCCATCGCCTACTCCGCCATGCCCGCACTGCTCGTCGCCAATGTGGCGCCGCACGAGACCGGCATCGCCAACTCGATCAACTCGATCATGCGCACGGTGGGCGGCGCCATCGGCAGCGCCCTGGTCGTCACCATCCTCACCAGCGACACCCTGCGCCACACCCTCGCCAACGGCGCGGTCGTGGCCCTGCCCGCCGAAGGCGCCTACCGCATCGCCTTCCTCACCGGCGCAGTCTTCTTCGCACTGGCCGCACTACTGGCCGGATTCGGCCTCGGCCACACCGGCCGCCGCCTGACCCAGCACGAGATCGAGGAAGACAGCGCCTTGGCGAGCGCCGGCGAATTCGCCACAGCCTCAACGAGTCTCTGACCCGAGCGCCGCTACGTAGCAGCGCCACAAGGCTTTCGGGTGCGGCGGTGACCCCGACCTGTGCTCACGCACGCCGGGGTCACCGCCCATCTTCCTGCGGCCAGTGCGAACTATTGACTCGAACCGCTGGTCGCCACACCGAACAGCCCGCCCAGGACACTGCGCCCCAGCCCACTCGGCAAGCCATCACTCGAGCCGGCCGCGAAGCCGGCGGCAGAGCCGGTCAGGTATCCGCGCCCCGGCCCGCTGGTCGAGCCGGTGGCGGTGCCGGGCAGATCGTTGCCCAGCTCGCCGAGGGCGCAGCTGGCGAGCCCCCCTCCGGACCCGCTGGCCAGCGCCGCGAAAATCCCGGCGGCCAGTCCACTGGCGGAACCACTCTGGGGCCCGGCGGAGGATCCGGCGAGGTAGCCGGTCGCCGAACCGGTGGCCGAGCCGGTGACCGCCGACCTGGCCCACCCGCTGAGGAAACTCTGCGCGCAAGCCTCACCCGGCGGCAGGGCCGCAACGGTAGTGGTGTCAGCCGGTGCCGCACTCGCATCGTCCACCGAAAGCGGCTCCGCCGCAGCGGATCCAGCGCCAACGGCAAGTGCGATACCGATGAAACCGGTGATCAAAAGGGTGTTTCGCATGAAATAGCTGCTCTCGTGTGGGGATATTCCACCCCGGCGATCCCCGACAAGCATCCCCCGCATCGTCGTGCACGCAGCACCTCAATACCTCTCGCACCAGCGGGAACTCGAGCCACCAGAGATCACCTGGGCGTGTGACCAACTTAGGGAGACACCCATCCCACCGTCCATCGATAAGAACCCGCAGATTCAATACCTACCGGAACGACGAATCGAGTCACCTGACGCTGTGCGGAACCGATTGGACCGCAACATGATCGACCAATACTGCCCTAGACGACGAACGTCAGTCAGGCAAAAGCACTCTCGCTCAGTTTGTTGCGGCGACGCGACAATCAGTTGTCGAACCAGATGGCTGCCACTCTTCGTAAGTGAGATGCGTGCCGGGACGTTCGAGGGAAGTTCCTTGGCGGAAAAGGATTTCCGCGCGTTCACCCCGGCCAACATTGATTCGGCTAGGAATCATATGGCAAGAGAACGAAGCTATCGAAACCCCACAGCGGACGTAGCGTCCGAAAATGACGCTGGTCGAGCGTCATCATTCGGTTGGTGCGTTCTCGATCAGCGATAACCACATTCGAGGCATCGGCGATGCCGACGTAGTCCTGATTGTATCGGTCAAGGATGGCCAGAGCCGCAGCGTGGTGGTTGGATGTCCACGCCGCCAGGTCATACGCGCCCCCCGCCACGTCGGAAGCGAAGTCGTGCGCAGCGCGGGACCCGAGCCGGGTGTAGAGCATGTAGTCCGCCTCGGCAACAACCATCGGCGAAACCACAAGTCGCTCATCAGCTTCAGCGATGATTCGCGCCAGTTGCTTGTGCTCCGGGTACGCCTCGTCGAACAAGGCGAGGATTGCACTCGTGTCGACAATTATCGTCATCTAGGCCCCGAAACCCTGGCCGAGCTCTCGGTCGATCTCCTCGGCCGAAAGTGGACGCTGACTGCGATAGCCCCCCACGGTAGGCTTCGGCCGCGCGCCGACCTTGCCGAGCAGATGATCGAGCGCCTGCCCCAGAGTTAGCCCGTTCGATGCCGCGACCTCGAGCAGGCGATCTCGGACCGCTTTGGGCACCTTGATGGTGGTCATATCAGACATACCACGAGTATACCGACATACCTTCGGTAGTCCCGCAGCCCGACGGGCGTTCGCGCCCCCGAGCAGCCAACGTATCGATACACCAGGCGATAGCCGATGGAGCCAGCGAATAGAGCACCGACATGCACCAGATAGGTCGGCCGCGCTCCGCAGCCCCGAATTTCCCCGACGATCCTCATGCATGTCACGTACCGGATAAACCTTCCATTTCGGGCCAGTACCGTTGTGCGCGTTGACATCTCAGGTTGCATGAGGTCATCCGGGGCCATATCGTTGTTAAGATTGACGACCGTTGGGGGTACAGAGTGACGGCAGTGGCATTGCGGCAACACATGGCGATACTTGCGATATCGCTTGCCTTGGCAACCGGTTGCTCGACTGGCAATGGTGAAAGCAAGACCGAATTGCCCGAACGACCGGGGAGTTCACCGGCAGCGAGTGTCGGCGCTAAGAAGCCCTTCGACCCGCCACGGGTCTTCAACGCCGCACCGATTTCTAAAAAGAGCCCGTTGAGCAAGGGGACCGGACTGGGCGCATGTTCAACAGGCGACGGTCTCGTCTATTGCGCTTCCGAAGCAGGAACCGCAACCGCCATCGACCCCTCTGGCGACAAGCAGAAGTGGATCACAAAGACTCAATTGTCCCCTGATAGGAATGCGGGCCCGGGCGGCAGTTGGAGCCCGGCGGCACCGGTGCGATCCGGCGATCTGGTGATAACCGCGTTCAGCGGTGTGCGCGAGGCCAGCAGAACCGCTCGGGACCAGCGGTCACTTGAGATAATCGCTATCGAACCATCAACAGGAAAGCAGCGTTGGAACAGCGTCGTCGATATCGGCTCGGCACCGACGGGCCAACTCAAGATTGTTGGGATGACCGACGATACCATCGTCATTTCTGCAGGTGAAGCTACTTTCTGCGGATGGGTGGATAGCTTGGCGGCGACGTGGGTGGTGGATCTGCAAACCAAGCAGATCCGGTGGAAGAAGGATAAATTCCTGGCAGGCCACGTCGGCAAAGGTGTGGTATCAGGAAACGTCATCACGCTGAAGAACAATGTGAAATACACCGCGGTGACCGGTCTTTCCATGGCGGACGGCAGTGCGATGTGGGAAAAAGTTGCCGGCAGCGAGGTGACAGACTTTCTGCGCCCGGAAATTTCGGATTTCGCGGTGACCGGCACTTGCGGGGGCGCCGACCTGAACCTACTCGACCCAGCTTCCGGAACAGCACTCTACACCGACAAAGGAAAGATCAAGACCGACCTCGGCCCTGGTTGGGATTGCGTATTCGATCAATCCACGACACTTGCGTGCCAGGAGAAAATCGCAAATGGAAGAATAGTCTCCATAGACATCCGCTCCGCTAATGGGACAATCTGGCAACTGTCCTCCGACAGCAGCCGAATTGCCCCCGAAATCACCGGGGCGTACCACGGAATAATTTATGGAACAACCGGCGGAAACAGAACACAGGCGGTTTCCCTGGATGCGAATTCCGGACAGGACCTACCCGACGCTCCCGTGATCGCACCGACCTGGGTGGACAAATACCTGGGCGTCACCAAGGACGGAATCTACCTGCCCGCGAAGTAGCTAACGAGCGCGACCTCGACCACCCGACTTACCCCGGCTGGCAGGTGGGGCACCAGAACAGGTTTCGGCCTTCGAGGACCGAGTGCAGGACTGTGGTGCCGCAGAGGCGGCAGGGGTCGCCCGCGCGGCGGTAGACGTAGGTGCGGGGGCGGTCGGTGGCGTAGGAGGGGGCGCCGTGGTCGTGTTCGGGGCGGACTACGACCATGACGCCGCGGCGGACGCCTACCTTCATCAGGTCGACGAGGTCGGACCAGATGGCTTGCCACTCTTCGTAAGTGAGCTGGGTGCCGGGGCGGTCGGGGGAAATGCCGTGGCGGAAAAGGATTTCGGCGCGGTAGACGTTGCCGACTCCGGCGAGGACTTTTTGATCCATCAGCAGTGCGCCGATCGGGCGCTGCGAGCGGCTGATGCGGTGCCAGGCGCGGTCCGGGTCGGCGTCTTTGCGCAGGGGGTCGGGGCCGAGGCGGTCGGTGAGGGCGGTGACCTCGGGAGGGAGCAGGATTTCGCAGGCGGTGGGGCCGCGCAGGTCGGTGCCGAAGACGTCTCCGGTGCGGCCGGCGCCGATCAGGCGCATGCGGACCTGGCCTACCGGTTCGCCCAGGGGGAAGGGGGATTCGGTGAATTTTCCGTACAGGCCCAGGTGGATGTGGACGATGAGGCCCGAATCGTAGTGGTGCAGTAGGTGTTTGCCCCAGGCTTCGGCGCGGGTCAGCACCTGGCCGTCGAGGCGGGCGGCGCCGTCGGCGAAGCGGCCCTGGGGGCTCGATACCCGGACTTCACCGCCGGCGAAGCGTTTGTGGTGCAGCTTCGCCAGGCGGTGCAGCGTATGTCCTTCGGGCACAGGTCAGTTCGGCAGAGCCGGAGCGATACCGGTCTTCTCGTACTCGGCGAGGATGTCGATGCGGCGCTGGTGGCGCGGCTCCTCGGACCACTGGGTGCTGACGAACGCGTCGACGATGGCGAGGGCTTCCTCGGCGGTGTGCATGCGGCCGCCGATGCCGGCCAGCTGGGCATTGTTGTGCTGGCGCGCGAGCTGCGCGGTCTCCACGCTCCAGGTGAGTGCGCAGCGGGCGCCGGCCACCTTGTTGGCGGCGATCTGCTCGCCATTGCCGGAACCGCCGAAGACGAAGCCCAGGCTGCCCGGGTCGGCAACGGTGCGGCGAGCGGCCTCGATGCAGAAGGCCGGGTAGTCGTCGAGGGCGTCGTATTCCAGCGCGCCGACATCGACGACATCGTGGCCCTGGCCCTCGAGGTGAGCCTTGACAGTGTTCTTCAGTTCGAAGCCGGCATGGTCGGCACCCAGGTATACGCGCATGGCTGCGATTCTGTCAGGCCGCCGCCGACCGGCTCACCTGGGGATGACCCCGTCCGGCACCTAGAGTTCTGAGCATGACGTCCGACGATCAGTCACCACCGCCGAACGCCCATATGGGGGGAACACCGTCCGGAAGCTATCCGGAATGGAATCCGGTCACAGGTATGGCCGGATGGAATCCGCAGACCGGCCCGCCCGGATGGGCGCAGCAGCAACCGTATTCGCCGCCGCAGATTCCGCCGCACGATCAGACCCGCGGCCTGTCCCCGTTCGGTATGCCCGCCCGGCACAGCTGGGAGATCCCGCTGCTGGTCGTCGTGGTCGTCGCGACGGCGCTGGCGTATCTGCTGGCACTACTGCTGCTGGTGACCGGCAGCGTCAACCAGTACGTGCTGCTGCTGGCGTTCGCGCCGCTGCTGCTGTGGGCCCAGCGCGGTATGACCTTCTCGGCCCAGCGGGTCAATGGCGTGAAGATGTCGCCCACCCAGTTCCCCGAGGGCTACCGCATGGTCCAGGAGGCGGCCGGTCGCTTCGGCATGGCCAAGGTGCCGGACGCGTATGTGGTGCTCGGCAATGGTCAGATCAATGCCTTCGCCTCCGGTCACGGCTTCCGGCGGTTCGTGGTCGTCTACGCCGATCTGTTCGAAATCGGCGGCGCCGCACGGCAACCCGACGCGCTCGCCTTCATCATCGGCCATGAGGTCGGGCATATCGCCGCCGGGCACGTCTCCTATTGGCGGCAGCTCGGCATGTTCCTCGGCCCGTTCCTGCCGCTGCTCGGCAACTCGCTCATTCGCGCCCAGGAGTACACGGCCGACAATCACGGCTTCTGCAATCGGCATGCGGGCGCGCCGACCGCCATGCAGACCCTCGCGGGCGGCAAGTATCTGAATTCGCTCGTCGGCTTCGACGAGATGGCGGACCGGGCTCCGCAGGAGAAGGGCTTCTTCGTCTGGATCGTCAATGCGATGTCCAGTCATCCGGTGCTGACCTGGCGCATGTGGGCGCTACGGGACCGCAGCCGGCACGGCAAGCTCTTCCTGCG
The DNA here is from genome assembly GCF_040611495.1 of Nocardia sp. NPDC006630. Lineage (NCBI taxonomy): Bacteria > Bacillati > Actinomycetota > Actinomycetes > Mycobacteriales > Nocardiaceae > Nocardia > Nocardia sp. NPDC006630. Next base: position 358,031 of record NZ_JBEXOK010000004.1, on the reverse strand, counting down.
GCCCTCCGCGCCGACGGCCATGCAGCCCCCGGCGAATTTCCAGCCCTACGGCGGCTACCCGACCCAGGGTGGTTACCCACCGCAGGGCGGCTATCCGCCGCAGCCCTATCAGGGCGGATACGGGGATCCGACAACACAGTTCGGACCACGCTGAGCCATCGTGTCCAGCCACGAACGGGCCTGCCCGCAGGCAGGCCCGTTCGCATTGCTCAGGGCAGTCGCGCGACCACTCAGTCGAAGACCGGGTCCTCGTCGCGGGTGCGCTTGATCTCGAAGAAGTGCGGGTAGGACGCCAGCGCGACCGCACCGTCCCACACCTTGCCGGCGACCTCGCCGCGCGGAATGCGCGAGAGCACCGGGCCGAAGAAGGCGACGCCATTGATATGGATGGTCGGGGTGCCGACATCCGGGCCGACCTTGTCCATGCCCGCGTGATGCGAAAGGCGCAGCGCCTCGTCGTAATCACCACTGGTGCCGGCCGCGGCGAGATCGGCGGGCAGGCCGACCTCGGCCAGCGATTCGGCGACGATCACATTCAGGAAGTCGGGCTGGTTCTCGTACTCGGCGCGGCGATTGTGGATGCGGGTGCCCAGCGCGGTGTACAGCGGGGCCAGCACCTTGTCGCCATTGGCCTGCGCGGCGGCAATGGCCACGCGCACCGGACCCCAGGCGGTTTTCATCATCTCCACGTACCGCTCGGGCAGGCCTTCGCGGCCCTCGTTGAGCACGGCCAGGCTCATGACATGGAAGTTCACCTCGATATCGCGGACCTGCTCGACCTCGAGGATCCAGCGGGAGGTGATCCAGCACCACGGGCACAGCGGATCGAACCAGAAGTCGACCCGGTCCTTCTTGGTGTCACTCACGGGTAGTCCCTTTCGCAATCGTCGGCCGGAAGCGGCCGTCCCCCTTGGGCAACAATGCACCTTGTTGCCGTTATTTCCGCCTAGGCGCCCGGCCGCGCGTTAGGGTCGGTTATCAGCCTCGTCGTCGGCAGCCGCGGATGTGCGGCGCAGGGAGGTCATGGTTATGACCACGGGTTCCAGGTTCGTCATCGCAGGTGGTGGGCTGGCAGCCGCCAAGCTCGCGGAAGCGCTGCGCGCCAATGATTTCGGGGGAACTGTCACCCTCGTGAGCGCGGAGGAGCGGCTGCCGTACGAGCGGCCACCCCTGTCGAAAGAGTGTCTGCTGGGCAAGAAGACGCCGGAAGACTGCACTGTCGATCCCGCACAGTGGTACCGCGACCACCATATCGAGGTGCTGCTCGGCACCACGGTGACCGCGCTGGACCGCACCACCAAAACCATTGCGCTGCCGGACGGTACAACGCTGCCCTATGACAAATTGGCGCTGGCCACCGGATCTCGGCCCCGCCGCCTGCCGATTCCGGGCGCCGATGCCGCGGGGGTCTACACCCTGCGCACCGCCGAGGATTCCCTGGCACTGCTCGAAATGTTCGGCACCGCAGGGCGATTGGTGGTGATCGGAGCCGGATGGATCGGCCTGGAGGTCACCGCCGCGGCACGTGCGGCCGGGGTCGAGGTCACCGTCCTGGAGACGCTGGCCGTGCCGCTGCAGACCGCGCTCGGCCCGCAGATCGGTGCGGTCTTCGCCGACCTGCACCGGGAACACGGCGTCGACCTGCGCCTCGAGACCAAGGTGGCCGAGATCACCACCGCGGACGGGCGGGCGACCGGCGTGCGATTGGCCGATGACACCGTCATCGAGGCCGATGCGGCGCTGGTCGCGGTCGGCGCGCGACCCAATATCGACCTGGCCGTCGACGCCGGTCTGGCCACCGACGAGGGCGTACTGGTGGACGAGAGCCTGGCCACCAGCGATCCGGATATTGTCGCCGTCGGCGATATCGCCGATCAGCAGCATCCGCTGCTCGGACGGCGAATTCGCGTGGAGCACTGGGCGAATGCGCTCAATCAGCCGGCCGTCGCGGCCGCGACCATGCTCGACAAGCCCGCCGTATACGACCGGCTGCCGTACTTCTTCACCGATCAGTACGACCTCGGCATGGAGTACACCGGATATGTCGGCGCGAACCAGGACGCCCGCGTGGTCGTGCGCGGCGATCTCGGCAAGCGCGAGTTCGTGGCGTTCTGGCTGGACTCCGGAAACCGGGTGCTCGCCGGAATGAATGTGAATGTGTGGGATGTGACCGATCGGATCAAGGAGCTGATCCTGAGCGGGGAAGCCGTCGATCCGGACCGCCTGGCCGATACCGGCACACCCCTGTGACGACCCTCACGTCCTGAGATCCCGAAGTGTGTCGAAATCGCGGGTCAGGCTCCGACCTATCCGCGAGCGCGCCACCGCGGCGCACCGGATATCGAGGAGCCGACCATGAAGTACATGCTGCTGAAGACCTACAGCCCCGCCGCCTACTGCGATACCCCGATCAATGAGTGGACCCCCGAGGAGATCGAGGCGCACATCGACTTTCAGCGCGCACTCGGCGCTGAGCTGGCCAAATCCGGTGAGCTGGTGGATGCCCAGGGCCTGGCCGGGCCGGACGAGGCGCGACTGGTCAGCTCGGACGGGCGGTCCGCCGCAGTGGTGACCGACGGGCCGTTCCCGGAGACCAAGGAATTCCTCGCCGGATACTGGATCGTCGATGTCGAAAGTCCCGAGCGTGCCCTGGAGATCGCCGCGCAGGCCTCGGCCGCGCCCGGACCCGGCGGTAAGCCGATCGGCGAATTCATCGAGGTTCGCGCGGTGATGTCGGCACCCGCCAGCGACGCATAGGGCCGCGTGGCGACGAACCCGAGACGCATATGACCGACCTACCTCGGTACGAGATCGAGGACCTGCTGCGCGAACTCGCGCCGCAGGTGCTCGGCGTGCTGACTCGGCGCTACGGCGATTTCGACACCGCCGAGGACGCGCTGCAGGAGGCCATGCTGGCGGCGGCGACCCAGTGGCCCGCCGAGGGGCGGCCGGAGAATCCGCGCGGCTGGTTGATCCAGGTGGCGCAGCGGCGACTGGTCGACACCGTCCGGGCCGAGGTGGCGCGGCGCAATCGCGAAACCGCCACCGCGCTGCGGGAAGTCGCGACGCCGGTCGATCTGTCCGACGGACTGGAGGATCGGGACGACACGCTCACACTGTTCTTCCTGTGCTGCCATCCGGTGCTCTCCCCCGCGAGTGCGATCGCGCTGACGCTGCGGGCGGTCGGCGGGCTCACCACCGATGAGATCGCCCGCGCCTTCCTGCTGCCGGAAGCGACTATGGCGCAACGCATCTCGCGCGCCAAGAAGCGGCTGGCAGCCGTGGATCGCCCCTTCACCCTGCCCGGCGCCGAAAGCCCTGCGGCCCTGGACGAATCCGGGTATCCGGAGGAATGGCGGGATCGGGTCGGGGCGGTTCTGCACGTGCTGTACCTGATCTTCACCGAGGGGCACAGCACCACCGGCTCCGCACTGCGCCGCAATGATCTTTCCGCGGAGGCGATCCGGCTGGCCCGCGCTCTGCACCGGCTGCTGCCGGAGAACTCCGAGGTCACCGGCCTGTTGGCGCTGCTACTGCTCACCGATGCACGCCGCGCCGCCCGCTCCGGGCCGCACGGTGAACTCATCCCGCTCGCCGAACAGGATCGCGGCCGCTGGCACCGCGCCACCATGGTCGAGGGCATCCGGCTGGTGACCGCCACGCTCCCCGGCGGACTCACCGGGCCCTATCAGATCCAGGCGGCCATCGCGGCGCTGCACGCCCAGGCCCGGCATGCCGAGGACACCGAGTGGGATCGAATCCTGTTGCTGTACAGCCGACTCGAACGTCTCACGCCCAATCCCATGGTCACCCTCAACCGCGCCGTCGCCCTCGCCATGGTCCACGGCCCGCAGGCCGGCCTCGATCTCGCCGATACTCTGGACGACACCCTGAAGGGCTCGCACCGCCTCGAAGCCGTCCGCGGCCATCTCCACGAAATGGCAGGCGACCGGCCCGCCGCCATCGCCGCCTATACCGCCGCCGCGCGCCGCACCACCAGCGTCCCCGAGCGCGACTACCTCACCCTCCGCGCCGCCCGCCTCCGCAACCTCTGATTCGCCGTGGGCAGCGCGCTACGGTGGAAGTGTGGCGACGCATCTGACGCACTGGGGAACATTCGAATCCGTCAGTGACGGAGAGAGACTCACGGCGGTGCGGCCGTGGCGTGGCGATCCGGAGCCGATGCCGCTGATCGAGAATATCGCTTCAGCGCAGCATCATCGGACCCGGATTGCGCAACCGCATGTGCGTAAGGGCTGGCTGGACAATGGTCCAGGTGCACCGGGGCGCGGTGACGATCCGTTTGTGCCGGTGTCGTGGGAGACGGCGCTCGAGTTGCTGTCGGGTGAGCTGCGGCGGGTGTATGACGAGCACGGCGCGGAAGCGGTGTACGGCGGCTCGTACGGCTGGGCCAGTGCCGGCCGGTTCCATCATGCGCAGAGTCAGGTGCACCGGTTTCTCAATTGCCTGGGCGGTTACGTCCGGCATGTCAACAGCTACAGCATGGGCACCTCGAACGTGCTGATGCCGCATATCCTCGGCGAATTGCACTGGATGATCGGTCATTCCACCACCAAGACGGTGATCGCCGAGCACACCGAACTGGTGGTGGCCTTCGGCGGGCTGTCCCCGAAGAACAGTGCCGTGACACCCGGTGGAGTATCGCGGCATCACAGCCGCGGATGGGTCGCGGCGGCTCACGCCCGCGGGTGCCGCTTCATCTCGGTCGGACCGCTGCGCGATGACATCACCGCCGAGGCGGATGCGGAATGGCTGGCGCCGCGGCCCGGCACCGATGCGGCGCTGATGCTGGCGCTGGCTCAGGTTCTCGACGCGGAAGGGTTGGCGGACAAGCCCTTTCTGGACAGGTACACGGTGGGATTCGAGCGCTTCGCGGAATACCTGCGGGGCCGGACCGACGGTGTGGTCAAGAATCCGCAGTGGGCCGAACAGATCACCGGCATACCGGCCGAGCGCATCCGTGCGCTCGCACTCGAAATGGCCGGCGCGCGCACCCTGGTCACCGTGAGCTGGTCGCTGCAGCGGGCCCACCACGGCGAACAGCCGGTATGGGCAGGCCTGGCGCTGGCGGCCATGCTCGGCCAGATCGGCTTGCCGGGAGGCGGTTTCGGTCACGGCTACGGCTCCGCGGGCATGGTGGGCGAGCCGGCCCGCGACCTGTCGATTCCGCGTTTTCCACAGGGCCGCAACCCGATCGAGACGTTCATCCCGGTCGCGCGCATCGCCGATATGCTGCTGAACCCCGGTGCGCCGTACGAATACAACGGCCTGCACCTGCGGTATCCCGATATCCGCCTGGTGTATTGGGCGGGCGGCAATCCGTTCCATCACCACCAGGATCTGGCCCGGCTGCGCACCGCGTTCGCCCGGCCCGACACGATTGTTGTGCACGACGCGTTCTGGACGGCCACCACCCGCCATGCCGATATCGTGCTCCCGGCGACCATGACGATCGAACGCGACGATTTCGGCGCGGGCGAGAACGATCCGCTGTTCGTGCCGATGCCCGCCCTGACCCGTCCGCACGGCCAGGCCCGCGACGACTACGCGATCTTCGCCGAACTCTCCGAAAAGCTGGGTTTCGCAAAGGAATTCACCGAGGGGCGCACCGCCCAGGAGTGGCTGCGCCACCTCTACGACGAGTGGCGACCCGAGGGGCTGCCGGACTTCGACACCTTCTGGGCGGGCGAGGGACTCGAACTTCCGGTGGCGGCCGAGCAGGTGCTGTTCGCCGACTTCCGCGCCGATCCCGAACAGCATCCGCTCACCACCCCGACCGGTCGCATTGAGATCTTCTCCGAAACCATCGACAGTTTCGGCTATTCCGACTGTCCCGGCCATCCGGTCTGGCTGGAACCTGCGGAGTGGCTGGGCGGTCCTGCGGCGCAGAGATTCCCGCTGCAATTGATCGCCAACCAGCCGCGCTCGAAACTGCACAGCCAGCTCGATGTCGGCGCACACAGTCAGTCCACGAAAATCGCTGGGCGCGAACCGGTCCGGCTGCATCCGCAGGACGCGGCCGCGCGCGGGCTGCGCGCTGGTGACATCGTGCGGATCGCCAATGATCACGGTTCCTGTCTGGCCGGTCTTATCGTCGACGATGCGGTACGCCCGGGTGTGGCCCAGTTGTCCACCGGCGCCTGGTACGACCCGGACCCGGACGATGCGAGTTTCTGCCGCCACGGCAATCCGAATGTGCTGACGGCGGACCGCCCTTCGTCGACCTTGAGCCAGGGTTGCACCGGGCAGCTGACTCTCGTCGAGATCCAGGCCCATCGCGGCGAAGTCCCGGAACTGGCTGTCAGCCGCCCGCCCGCGACGGCATGAGACGCGGGGCCGGCGCGACGGTCGAGGTGCGAAAGACGCTGGGGCTCATGCCCCTATGGCGTTTGAAAGCCGCACTGAATCCGAAGGCGTCGGCATAGCCGAGTGACTTGGCGATCTGGACTACGGTGAGATCCGTTGTGCAGAGCAGCTCTTCGGCCTCGTCCATGCGAAATTCGGTGAGGTAGGCCAGGGGTGGGCGGCCCATGACGGCGGCGAAGCGCTTAGCGAACAACGCCCGCGAGACACCGGATGTGGCGGCGAGGGAGGCCACCGTCCAGGGCACCCCGGGGCGGGCATGCATGGCCTGCAGTGCGGGCGCGACCAGTTCATCGTTCACACCGCGATACCAACTCGGCGCCTCCGCACCCGCCTTCTCGAACCAGCTCCGCAGGGTGCACACCAGGCCCCAGTCCAGCAGGCGATCCATCATGGCCTGCGATCCGGCGCTCTGCCCGACGGCGGCCGCGGCGGCCGCCTCCATCCAGGGGCAGAGATCGGTGTCATCGGCGACCACCAGCACCGGCGGGAGGGCACGCACCAAACGTTCGTGGCGGCGGGCCGGGGCGTGATACGCGCCGACAACCAGGACGGTCGCGTTCTCGGAGTCGTCGCCCCAGGCGATGCCGCTCAAATCACCTGTCTCACCGGCTTCCTCGGCGAAGCAGGCGATCTCGTACTCGGTATGCGGGCGGCCGAGCGAGTCCGGGTGGTCGGCGAAGTGGAAGGGTTCGAGATCGCGCACGATCGCGGTATCACCGGCGATCAGTTCGGTGCAGGCGCCATCGGCCAGCACGAGCGTGCCGCCGCCGCGCAGCACGGTCACCATGGTCAGCGGGGCGCGGTCGGGGAAACGGATGCTCCACGGGGCGGCGAGCACCGCATGCGTGACCACCGAACCTTCGGCGCGAATACCGCCCAGCAGCTGACTCAAGGGATCCACGCTTCGAGCGTAGACGAATTCCTATCCACAGGAGCTTCTCACCCATGGATCGTCTACGGAATCCACGATGTACTGGGCAGACAAGGCAGCACCGCAGACCCAGGAGGATTTCCCTTGTCGCACAACGCAGCCCAGCGCACCGCTCTCGTCGTCCTGTCCCACCATCGGCAGGATTCGCTGACCGCGCACATCGCCCGCCGGACGGTGCACCAGCTGGAATCGGCCGGCTACCGGGTCGATCTGCTCGATCTACACGCCGAAGGCTTCGACCCGCGCATGAACACCGCCGACCAGCCCGACTGGAACGACCGCGACAAGTCCTACTCCCCCGAGGTCGAAGACCATATGGGGCGCATTCTCGCCGCCGACCTGATCATCGCGGTCTTCCCCGTGTACTGGTCCTACGCACCCGCCCTGCTCAAGGGCTGGATCGACCGCGTCTGGAACTACGGATTCGCCTACGGCCGCAGCAAAGCCAAGCTCGCGGGCAAGCGCATGCTGTGGATCGGCCTGGCCGGCGCCACCGCCGACGACGAGATCCTGCCCGTCATGCACACCATGCTCGAAACCCAGCTCAGCGCCGGAATCGCCTACTACTGCGGCCTTTCCGACTCCCGCATAGCGCTACTCCCCGACGCCGAGGAACGCCCCCAGCGCCTGGACGCCCACGGCACCCTCCACATCGGCGACCCCGTCACCGGCGCGGCCCGTGACACCCACTTCGCCGAATTCGAAAGCAGGGCAGCCGAATACGTCGCAGATTTCCTCACACCCGCCGGCATACCTGCCTGATCCCGCGCACTCTTCCCTCCCCCGCGAGAAAATCGCCCACATTCCATGCGCGGGATGCGAACCTGTGCGCCACGAACCGCAGAGTGCGAACGCACCTGCCAAGCGCGGGCGAAGCTCGTGCGCGATGGGCGAAATCGCCCGCTACTCCACGCGCGGGATGCGAACCCGTACGCGACTACAGGGAGATGCCGGTCCAGGGGTTGCCGGTGATGAGTTCGTAAGCCTGCATGTACTTCTGGCGGGTGACGTCGATGACGTCGGCGGGGACATCGGGGCCGGGGTATTCCTTGTTCCAGCCGGTGGAGACCGACCAGTCGCGGACGTACTGCTTGTCGAAGGAGGCCTGGGGGCGGCCGGGCTCGTAGTCGTCGGCGGGCCAGAAGCGCGAGGAATCGGAGGTGAGGACCTCATCGCCGAGCGTGAGAACGTCATCGTCCCAGCCGAATTCGACCTTGGTGTCGGCAATGATGACACCGCGCCCGGCGGCGTGCTCGGCGCCCCGGGAGTACACCGCGAGGGTCAGATCACGCAGCTGCTCGGCGACCTCGCGGCCCTCCTGGTTCACCACATCGGCGAAGGAGATGGGCTCGTCGTGGCCCTCATCGGCCTTGGTGGTGGGGGTGAAGAGCGGTTCGGGCAGCTTGTCGCCGTCCCGCAGGCCGGGCGGCAGCGCGATGCCGGACACCGTGCCGCTGCGCTTGTACTCGGCCAGGCCACCGCCGGTCAGATAACCGCGGGCGATGCACTCGACCTTCAGCATCTTCAGCGGCTTCACGCGCACCCCGCGACCCGCGAACTCGGCAGGCACATCGGTGGTGGAGAGAATGTGATTGGGGACATCACCGAAGAAGTCGAACCACCAGTTCGACAGCTGGGTGAGCATCGCCCCCTTCTCCGGAATCGGAGTGGGCAGCACCACGTCGAAGACCGACACCCGGTCCGAGGCGACCAGGATCAGCGAATCGCCGTCCTCGTACAGGTCGCGCACCTTACCGGCGTGGATGTGCTTCAACTGTCCTCCTCATACTGGGATTGCTGCCGCCGCACAGCCTACCGACGGGGGTTCGCCGCCTCGCACCCCGGCAGACCCCTGCCCGGTGTGGCCGCCATCCGATCGCCCGGCGTGGCATTCTGGGCAAGGTCGCGCCCCGAGCCCGGCGGTGAGCGGAGAATTGGTCGGTCCGCTCGACCTGCCGGTACGGGCGCACGGCGGCGGGCAGCGTGGCCCGCGGCACCGCGGTTCGCCGCAACGCACAGTTCTCTTCAGAGCGAAGGAGCCCCCTTGTCCGCACCGAATCTCACCCGCGAGCAGGCGATCGAACGCGCAGCAACGGTCCAGGTGGAGAACTACCGCGTCGAATTGGATTTGACCGGACAACCCACCAGCGCCGAGGCCGCGACGAGTGATCGCTTCTTCTCACGTTCCACGGTGACGTTCACGGCGACACCGGGCGGACAGACCTTCATCGACTTCGTGGGCGCGGGCCTGCGCTCGGCCGTCCTGAACGGCGCCCCCGTCGACGTCAGCGCTTACGACGAGTCGAAGGGCCTGACGCTCACCGGCCTGGCCGCGCGCAATGAGGTGGTCATCGAGGCCGACGCCGAGTACTCGCACACCGGCGAAGGCCTGCACCGGTTCGTCGATCCCACCGACAACAAGGTGTACCTGTACTCGCAGTTCGAAACCGCCGACGCCAAGCGCATGTTCGCCTGCTTCGACCAGCCGGACCTCAAGGCGACCTACGACATGATCGTCAGCGCGCCGGCCGACTGGGAGGTCATCTCCAATGGCGCGGGCATCGCGACCCGCACCGTCGGCGCCGTGGTCGAGCACACCTTCGCCACCACGCCGCGAATGAGCACCTATCTGGTGGCGCTCATCGCCGGGCCGTACGCCAAATGGACCGACAGCTTCAGCGACGAGCACGGCGAGATCCCGCTGGGGCTGTACTGCCGCGCGTCGCTGGCCGAATACATGGACCACGAACGGCTTTTCACCGAGACCAAGCAGGGTTTCGGCTTCTATCACACCAATTTCGGTGTGCCGTATGCCTTCGGTAAGTACGACCAGCTGTTCGTCCCCGAATTCAACGCGGGCGCAATGGAAAACGCGGGCGCGGTCACCTTCCTCGAGGATTATGTCTTCCGCTCCAAGGTGACTCGCGCCTCGTACGAGCGCCGCTGCGAGACGGTGCTGCACGAAATGGCGCACATGTGGTTCGGCGATCTGGTCACCATGAAGTGGTGGGACGACCTGTGGTTGAACGAATCGTTCGCCACCTTCGCCTCGGTACTCTGCCAGGTCGGCGCGACCGAATACACCAATGCCTGGACCACTTTCGCCAATGTCGAGAAGTCCTGGGCGTACCGCCAGGACCAGCTGCCCTCCACCCACCCGATCGCCGCCGATATCCCGGACCTGCACGCGGTCGAGGTGAACTTCGACGGAATCACCTATGCCAAGGGCGCTTCGGTGCTCAAGCAGCTGGTCGCCTATGTCGGTCAGGAGCCGTTCCTGGCGGGTCTGCGCGACTACTTCACCCAGCACGCCTACGGCAACGCCACTTTCGACGATCTGGTCGGCGCGCTGGAGAAGGCCTCCGGTCGCGATCTGTCCGACTGGGGTGCGCAGTGGCTCAAGACCACCGGCCTGAACATCCTGCGCCCGGAGTTCGAGGTGGACGCCGAGGGCAAGTACAGCTCCTTCACCGTCCTTCAGGACGGCGCGGCGCCGGGCGCGGGTGAGCGCCGCACGCATCGCCTGGCCATCGGCGTCTACGACGATCAGGACGGAAAGCTGGTGCGCACCAAGCGCATCGAGCTCGACGTGAATCCCGTCGAGCGCACCGAGGTACCGGAGCTGGTCGGCATCGCGCAGGGCAAGCTCGTCCTGGTCAATGACGACGACCTCACCTACTGCTCGGTGCGCCTGGATGCCGGATCCCTCGATACCGTGCTCGACCGCATCGCCGATATCGCCGAACCGCTCCCCCGCACCCTGGCCTGGTCGGCCGCATGGGAAATGACCCGGCAGGCCGAGATGCGGGCCCGCGATTTCGTGGCGCTGGTGCAGCGCGGCGTGGGCGCGGAGACCGAAATCGGTGTGGTGCAGCGCCTTCTCATGCAGGCGCACACCGCACTGTCCTCCTACGCCGACCCGAACTGGGCCACCGACACCGGCTGGCCCGAATTCGCCGACCGCCTGCTGCAGCTGGCCCGGGCCGCCGCACCCGGCTCCGATGAGCAGCTGGCATTCGCCAACGCGCTCACCGGCGCGCACCTGTCGGTCCGCCACATCGAGGCGCTGCGCCAGGTCCTCGAGGGTGATGCCGATGCCGCCGGGCTCCCCGGCCTGGAGGTTGACACCGACCTGCGCTGGCGACTCATCCAATCCCTCGCCGCGAACGGCGATATCGATGCCAATGGCATCGAAACCCCGGTCATCGACGCCGAATTGGAGCGCGACCCGACCGCTGCCGGCCGCCGCCAGGCCGCTGCCGCCGCCACCGCGCGCCCGCAGATCCCGGTCAAGGCCAAGGCCTGGGCAACGGTCATGGAAGACGACTCCGTCCCCAATATCACCGCCCGCGCCATCGTCGCCGGCTTCGCGCCGGTGGGCCAATCCCACCTGCTCACGCCGTACGTCGAACGCTACTTCGCCGAAATCGCCTCGGTCTGGGAGCGGCGCTCCAGTGAGGTCGCACAAACCGTAGTCGTCGGCCTGTACCCGCACTGGGCCATCACCGAAGAGGCAGTAGCCGTAGCCGACAAGTTCCTCGCCGACGACCACCCGCCGGCCCTGCGCCGCCTCGTGGTCGAAGGCAAGGCCGGCATCGAACGCTCGCTGCGCGCCCGCGCCTTCGACAAGCAGTAACCCCACCCCGCAGCCCCTCCGCCCATAAAGGCAGTGGCTGCGCCCTCCCACCGAACCAAACAGCCTGTGCCCCATCCGAACAGCCCCCACAAGGGTTGCGGCGACAGGACACGGGCTGTTGCTTTCCGGCCGCCGCTCCGCACCCGGACGCAGCGCGCCGAGGAGATAGACGCAGCGTCCGCATGGACCACACAAGCCCGTGTCCCATCCGAACAGACCTCACAGGGGTTGTGCGGACAGGACACGGGCTGTTGCGTTCCGACCGACCCCTGAACGCGGACGCAGCGCAGTTCGGGGGCGGACGCAGCATTCGCATCCGCGGCACAGCTCGTGTCCTATCGGCGCAGCGTTGAGAGGCGTTGTGCGGGACAGACATGGGCTCTGTGGGCGTGCTGCTGTGAGCAGATCCGCTGTGGGCAGCACCGGCGGAAACCGGGGTGGGCGTGGGGCACGGTGGGGACATGGCACAAGACGACAAGGCGCCGATGTTCAACTGGCGCACTAGGGAACAGCTGTTCAGCCGGCGGATTCTGGTGCTGGACGGGCCACTCGATGATGACAATGGGGCACTGCTCATGACGCAGATGCTGCAATTGGCGGCGGAGGATTCCGAGGCGGGGATCTCGCTGTGGATTCATTCGCCGGGCGGATCGGTGCCCGCCATGCTGGCCATTCGGGACGTCATGCGGCTGGTGCCCTGCGAGGTGTCGACGCTCGCGCTCGGATTGGCTTGCAGCGCAGGGCAATTCCTGCTGTCTTCCGGGACGGCGGGGCGACGGTTCGCGCTGCCGCACGCCCGGATTCTCATGCATCAGGGGTCGGCCGGGATCGGCGGCAGTGCGGTCGAGGTGGAGGTGCAGGCCGATGATCTGCGCTACACCGTGCAGACCGTGCTCGGGCTGATCGCCGAGGACACGGGACAGCCCTTCGACCAGGTCTACGAGGATTCGCTGCACGACAGGTGGTTCACCGCACCGCAGGCGCAGGAGTACGGGTTCATCGACGGGATCGTCGAATCCTTCTGGCAGATCGTTCCGCAACGGCACAGGGTGGGGATCTCGCAATGACCAGCTACACGATTCCGAATGTCATCGCCCAGCATCCGCGCGGCGAACGCATCATGGACGTCTACTCGCATCTGCTGGCCGAGCGCATCGTGTACCTCGGCACCCCCATCGATTCCGGGGTGGCCAATGCCCTCATCGCGCAGCTGCTGCATCTGGACGCCGACAGCCCGGGCCAGGAGATCAACCTCTACATCAATTGCGAGGGCGGCGAACTCACCTCCATGCTCGCCGTGTACGACACCATGCAGCACATCTCGTCCCCGGTCGCGACCACCTGCGTCGGCCAGGCCATCGCGGTCGGCGCGGTGTTGCTGGCAGGCGGCGCGAAGGGCCGCCGCACCATGCTCCCGCACGCCCGAGTCGTCCTGCACCAGCCCGCGATCAGCGGCCGCGGCACCATCCCCGACCTGATCCTGCAAGCCGACGAGGTGGTCCGCCTCCGCGCCGAAGTCGAAGCGATCCTCTCCAACCACACCGGCAAACCCCTCGAGGACCTCCGCCGCGACACCGACCGCGACCGCGTCCTCACCGCCCAGTCCGCCCTCGCCTACGGCCTCATAGACCGAATCCTCGACCCCCGAGACTGATTCAGCGCCGAGCAGCGCCTCTCGTCAGAACAACGACGAGAGGCTCAGGCGGCCAGCAGGACTGGGCCGGTGATGCGCTGGGAGGCGGGTACTGCCATGCGCTGGGGGGAGGAACTGGTGAGGGCGAGGCTCTGGCGGTGCAGGGCTGCGGCTACCTGGGCGGTGAGGTCGGCGAGGGTGGTGCCGAGGGCGCCGGCCAGGGCGGCGATCATCTCGCTGGAGGGTTCCTTGCGGCCGCGCTCGACCTCGGAGAGGTACTGGGGTGAGATGCCCGCGCGGGCAGCGGTTTCGGTGAGCTTCTCGCCCTGGTCCTGCCGCAGGGTGCGCAATCGCGCGCCCAGCACCTCACGCCACAGCGGCTCACGAGCGGCCGGGGGCGCGGTGCGGGAGCCGGGGCGGGCCAGCGGTTCGCGAACCGGGTGCGGCCGTGGCGCATCGGTGCGATCGACACGTCCACCGGGAATCGAATGAAGGCGCGGCTGCTCGGACATGGTCCGAGCGTAAGGCGGCAGGCCCGCGCGCGGCGCACCGTTCTGCTCAGAGCGGAAAACGGCGCACCGTCGCGGCGCCTGTGGGGCGTTTAGACCCGGCCGATGGCGGCGGCCATGACGCGCACCGCGGACACCAGTCCGTCGATGAGCTCGCCCTGGCGGAAGGAGCTCAGCGCGGCGGTCGCACCGAGCTGGCAGACCCGATCGTTCGCACGCTCGGCGACGTCGGCGCCGGAACGCACCTCGATGGCCTTGGCATTCGGATCGACGGCGATGAGCACCGAACGGGTGGACTCGGGCGTCGCCGGGAAGACGGCGTCCGCGCCCGCGCCGGAATCCGCGCCCAGATCGCCGATGTAGATGTTGAACCGCACCTTGGTGGCACGGGTGGCGTCGGTCAGCGCATTGTCCATGAGCAGCCGCTCATGGTCGCTGAACGGCACCTCGCTGAACACATCGCCGGCCTCGTGCACACCGGAGACGCGACCACTGGTGGTGACGGCATAACCGTGGGGTAGGTCGGCCTCGTTCACCGCAGGCCAATTAGAACTTGCCACTTGCCCGGCCTCCGATCAGGTCCGCCGCGGCGGATTCGATAGCAGCATGATTGCCATGCGCCGACTCAGCATCGTGGTGCCCGGCACCGGTCACCTCGTCGGTAGCGCTCCACAGCACCGGAGGCTGGGTCCACTTCGCGCCGAGTTCGTAGTGGTCCGGCTTCTTGCCGGGCAGCGGGCTGCCGAGGAACGACAATCCGGCGATCACCAGATAGATCGCCACCGGGATGCCGACATAGATCAGCACTGTCTGGAGAATGCTCACGGCTCAACGTTAATGGATGCCCGGATCGTCCATGCCGACTGGTAACCGTGCGCGCGCACGTGTCGTCGGAATCCTTACTGAATCAGCCATGCCGCGGAGTTCGCCGGAAGTTTTCCAGCGGTAATCGGAGTGCTCGTCAGCAGCACCTCACCCGCGGGCAGAGTTATCGGCGCATCCGTCGCGTTGAGCACGCACAACAACCCGCCGTCCCGCCGGAAAGCCAGGCAGCCGGGCGGACTTCCGTACCACTCCAGCCCTGGTCCGCCGAATTCCGGCCGCACCGACCGCAATTCGATAGCCATCCGATACAGCGAAAGCATGGAGTCCAATCTCTCCAGCTGTTTCTCCACCGTCGCCGTCGCCCACCACGCCGGCATGGGCAACCACGGACGCCCCGTGGTGAAGCCGAACGGTGGCTGCTCGCCCTCCCACGGCAGCGGCACCCGGCAGCCGTCCCGGCCCCGCTCGGTATGCCCGGAGCGCTCCCAGGTCGGATCCTGCAGCGCCGCCTCGGGCAGGTCGTCGATATTCGGCAGACCCAATTCCGCACCGTTGTAGATGAATACGGCGCCCGGCAGCGCCAACTCCAGCATGATCATGGCCCGCGCCCGCGCCTGCCCGATATCGCCGCCCCCGTAGCGGGTGACCTCGCGCTCGATATCGTGATTGGACAGTGTCCAGGTCGGACTGGCGCCGACCGCCGCGACCGCGCGCAGCGAATTGTCCACGGCGTCACGGATTCTGTCGGGATGGAAAGGCGTCTCGGCCAATCGGAAATTGAACGCCAGATGTAGCTCGTCGGGGCGGACATAGTCGCCGAATCTGGTGTTGTCGTCGACCCACACCTCGCCGATGGATACCGCGATCGGAAACTCGTCCATGACAGTGCGCAGACGTCTGTGGATTTCGTGCACGGCCGGGTTGTTGAAGCGCGGATCATTGTCGTCGTGCACCACCAGATGGGTATCGTCGACAGGGCGCTGCGGTACTTCCATATCCGGTAGACCAGCGGGTTTGGCCATACCGTGCGCGACATCGATACGGAATCCGTCGATACCGCGGCGCAGCCAGAAACGCATGGTCTGCTCGAAATCGGCGGGCACATCCGGGTTTTCCCAGTTCAAATCCGGCTGTTCCGGGGCGAAGATATGCAGATACCACTGCCCGGGTCTGCCGTCGGCCTCGGTGATGCGGGTCCAGGCCGGGCCGCCGAAGATACTGGGCCAATTGTTCGGCGGCGCACTGCCATCCGCGCCCCGGCCGTCGCGGAAGTAATACCGGTCGCGCTCCGGACTGCCCGGCCCGGCGGCCAGCGCGGCCACGAACCACGCATGCTGATCGCTGGTGTGATTGGGCACCAGATCCATCGTGACCCGCATATGCCGGTGGTGCGCCTCGTCGATCAGCTCGTCCATGGCCCGCAGGCCGCCGAAGAGCGGATCGATATCGCGCGGGTCGGCCACGTCGTAGCCGCCGTCCGCCATGGGCGAGCGCATGACCGGGCAAATCCACAGCGCGTCAACCCCCAGCAGTTCCAGATATCCGAGCTTTTCCCGCAAACCGGGCAGGTCACCGATGCCGTCACCGTCGGAGTCGGCGAAGGATCGGGGGTAGACCTGATAGAACACAGCGGATCGCCACCACGGCGCCGGGAGGGGCGCGGGGCCTGGCACGGCAGGTTGCACAGCGCCGGGCAGGGCGGCGGAGTTGTCGGTCACAGCCGTAATGGTGCCAAAGCATGACGCTGTCGGTATGCCCGACGGCGACACTTGTCCAGATTCAGCAAATGATCAGCGGGCGATTGGTCGGACCGGAAAGGCTCTGGGGGCCTACAGCTTCTGCGAAACGAATTCAGATGGGCGAGTTCATGAGCGAATTGGCGGCCATCTCCAGATAGTCGAGCAGCTGCCTGCGGTGCTGGTCATCGAGGACGGCGGGCTCGATTTCGGCCACCGCGATGTGCATGGCGCGCAGCCAGGCGTCCCGCTCGATCGGGCCGATGGTGAACGGATGGTGCCGCATGCGCAGCCGCGGATGGCCGCGCTCCTCGCCGTAGGTGCGCGGGCCGCCCCAGTACTGCTCGAGGAACATGCGCAGCCGCCGCTCGGCCGGACCCAGGTCCGCTTCGGGGTAGAGCGGCCGCAGCACCTCGTCCGCCGCCACCTCGCGATAAAACGCAGCAACCAGCCGCTGGAAGGTCTCAGCCCCGCCCACGGCCTCGTAAAAAGATGTTGTCGTTTGCTCGCCCGAAGTCACGGCGTCCATTCTGCCCTCGCCCCGCCGGAGCGGCCGCACGGGCCGGTTTCGGGACCGTTCCATACCGTCACGTCCCGTTCATCCGTTTGTGCCCGACAATGTGCGAAATCACCGTGCAATGTGCGCGATTCCATGGTCAACTGGGTGGCAGTCTGCCGAGATACCACACCATCGGACGAACACGAACGCGGGGTAGGCCCATGAAGCAGCGGCACAGCGCCCGGCACGAGGCGCGCACTCATCGACAACTCCAGCCCGCCGACGTCCACAATCGTGGGTCGGGGGCTACTCCGCTGCACATCTTGTCCGACTATCACTCGGGCGCCCATGCTGACCACACGCATCAGCCGCCCGAAGCCCCGCCCGGCATGAGCTGGTCGAAGAGCCGCGTTCTGCTCTTGAACGCCACGTACGAACCCCTCACCGCACTCTCCGCGCGCCGTGCGGTCGTGCTCCTGATCTGTGACAAAGCCCAGACCGTGCACGACAATCCCGAAGGCCCGGTTGTGCACTCCGCCGGCACCTCGGTCGCGCTGCCCTCGGTGATTCGACTACGCAATTACGTGCACGTCCCCTATCGCGCCCGCGTGCCCATGACCCGCGCCGCGCTCATGCATCGCGATCGATATCGCTGCGCCTACTGCGGCGGCAAAGCCGAGACCATCGACCATGTGATTCCGCGCAGTCGTGGTGGCCCGCACACCTGGGAAAATTGCGTCGCCTCCTGTGCGCCGTGCAATCACCGCAAGGCGGACAAGATGCTCAGCGAACTGGGCTGGACCCTGCACCATCAGCTGGTGTCGCCCAAGGGCCCGCACTGGCGATTGCTCACTGCCAGTTCGGAATTGGATCCCACCTGGCTGCAGTATCTCGGCGAGGGCGCGGCCTAGCCCCGAGCGTTCAGATCAGCTGTATTCGCTGACGAGCAGTGCCCAGGTGCCGGGAACCAGCGCCTCGAAAACGTGGGGCATATCACCGGGATAGCAGATGTAGTCGCCGGGCTGCAGTTCCACGGGAGCATCGGCGGGACCGGCCTTGGCCAGGCCCGCACCCAGCACAATGTGCTCGACTACGCCGCGACTGTGCGGATCCGAGTCCCGGGGATGGCCGGGTTCGGCGGTAATGCGGTAGATATCGCGCCGAGCCGTGGGCGGGGATGCGGCCAGCAGCGTGGTCCGGTACTCCGATTGCGAGGAGGCGAGCTGCGCGCCTTCACCCGCCCGGATCACCTGCACCGCCGGGCGCGGCGGATCGAGCAGTCGCGAGAACGGAATGTCGAGCGCGGTGCACAGCGCCCACAGGGTTTCGATGCTCGGATTGCCCGCGCCCGACTCCAGTTGCGACAGTGTGGATTTCGCGATTCCGGCGCGGCGCGCGACCTCGGTGAGCGAGAGCCCGGAGCGGGCGCGTTCACGGCGCAGGGCGGCGGCTATCGCCTCCTGCGGGGATGCGGACGGGGAGCTGTCGGACACGGTCATATCGGATTCACACAGTACCCGGCGGGACCGCCACCCCTTTGACTAACCGGGCGACATGCGTTCAATATAGACAACATGCGTTCGATATGGCGAACACTGGATCGGGGTGCTCTCACCGGTATTGCGGCGATCTGCCTGGCAGTCGCCATGATCGGCGTCTCCTACGGCGCCACCACCGTCACCTCCGGATTTCCGACCTGGCTACCCATTCTGCTCAGTGTGGCCGTGGTCGCGGGCGGCTCGGAGTTCGTCTTCATCGGCATTCTGACCGCGGGCGGCAGTCTGGTCGCCGCGGTGCTGGCCGGGCTGCTGGTCAATGCACGGCACCTCCCCTACGGGCTTTCCGTACCCGATGTGGTCGGCACCGGGTGGCGGCGGCTGCTCGGCACGCATGTCATGAACGATGAATCCGTGGCCATGGCGCTGGCCCAGCCCGACCGTCCGCGCCGCCGGGCCGCGTATTGGCTGTGCGGGCTCGCCGTGCTGACGGCGTGGCCGGTGGGAGCCGCGGTGGGTGCGGCGCTCGGCTCGGTCGTGCCGAATCCCAGCGCCTTCGGGCTGGATGCGGTCTTCCCCGCGGTGCTGGTCACGCTTGTGCTCCCGGCCCTGCGCGAACCCCTCACCCGCACAGCCGCTCTCGCCGGTGCTGCCGTCGCGGCGGTGACCACACCCTTCCTGGGAGCCGGGTTGCCGGTACTGCTGGCGCTGACCGCGGTGCTGCTGGTCGTCCGGCGCGCCGGCGCCGCCGAAAGCGTCCCCGCGAATGCCGTAGAGGCCGCGTAGATGACGAGCACACTCCTCGCCGGTGTCTGCGCACTTGCCGTGGGCACCTTCGCATTCCGATTCGCGGGGCCCGCACTGCGCAAACGCGTGCAGATTTCGCCGCGGACGATCAAGCTGCTGGAGATCGCCTCCATCGTGCTGCTGACCGCACTGGCCGTCACCACGCTCATGCCCTCCGGCACCGGCAAGATCGGATTCGCGCTCCCCGCAGGGGTTCTCGTCGCCGCGGTGCTGGCCTGGCGGCGCGCGCCACTATTGCTGGTAATTCTCGCCGCCGCCGTGGTCACCGCCGGATTGCGCATGCTCGGCGTGCACTGAGCGAAGTGCTCGGTCCCGCAACAGCTCCGCGAAAACGGGCGCTACTTGACGCAGGGAATGCCGTCCGCGTCCATATTGGACAGATCGGTGGGAGCGGGCGCCTTGCTGCCGGTCGCGGTGGCCGACACCGGAGGCGGCGGCGGTGCGGTGGTCGTGGTGGCGGTCGTGCTGTCATCGGTCGACTTGGCCAGATCGGCGATCGGCCCCGAGCTGGTCAGATCGGTTCCGATGGTCAGCTGCACCGTCCCCGAGTCCACCGAGGCCGACTTGGTCGCGGTGATGCCGAGCTTGTCGGCGAGTCCCGACGCCGCGGCATCGGCGCCACGACCGTAGGTGATGGTGCTGTTGCTGAGATTCGCGCCGGTCTCCACCGTGCCGCGGGTGAATCCCAAGGCGGTGAAGGAATCCGCGACGCGAGCGGCCAGGCCTGTTGTGCCGGTGCTGTTCACCACGTTCAGCGTGACCCCGGCGGCCGCGGCGATATTGGTGGGCGTGGCCGATGTTGTCGTGGTGCTCGTGGTTGTGCCCGAACCGGACCCGCTGAGCAGATTGTGCGCGATGGCGCGAATCTCGCTGACATCGACGATATTGATGTCCTCACCCGCGTCGTCGGTACCGAAGTCCTTGACCGGCAGCGTGAACAGCGATATTCCGCCCGAGGTCAGCGCGGACGCGTGCTGAGCGAACGACGCCAGATCCAGCTTGTCGTCGATCGCGATGTTCTGCTTGGCCACATTCAGCAGATCGCGTAGTCGGCTCGGATTGGACATGGCCCCGGAGCTCTGCAGGCTGTGCATGAGCGACACGATGAACGCCTGCTGCCGCCGGGTGCGATCGAGATCGGTGAAATTGAGATCCGGGTCCGGATCACGGCGCTGCCGCACGAAGGCCATGGCCTGCGAGGCGTCGATATCCTGCTTGCCCTTTTTGAAGTCGGCCCCGGAGAAATTATCGGAGGTGTTCTCGTTCAGGCAGACCGTGATCGGCTGCACCACCTGCGCGAGCTGGAAGAACGCCACCAGCGTCACCTCGACGAAATGGTCGACCGTCACACCGCCGAGAAAGGCTCGCACGGTATCGATCTCGGCCTTGCGGCCCACCTCGCGAGCCTGCTGCTCGAGGTCCAGGTCTTTGACGCCGGCGGCCTCCAGCTTGGTCTTGGCCAGGTCGTAGGCCAGGCCGTACGCCTGCTTGATCTTGCCCTTGCAAGGCGCCTGGGCGCATGCGGCGGTGGCCAGCTGCACATAGTCGTCGCGGGGAATGGAGATGCCGGTCGCCTTCGAGCCGTCACCCGGAATGTGGATCAGGATCAGCACATTCGAGTTGTAGCCGCCGACGCTGTCATCGCCGGCGTGCAGCGCGTCGTACATGTCCTGCGGCAGTGGCTTTCCCTGCTCGTCGAGGCGACTGTCCAGCCCCATGATGAGGATGTTCTGGTCCTTGCCGTCCGACTTCGGCGCATCACCCAGGGCGCCCGAGGTGGTCACGCCCGCGACGACATCGTGGTACCCGCGCCACGCCGCTCCGGTTCCGATCACCACGACCAGTGCCAGCAGTGCCACAAACACGCGGCCTGCCAATCGAAGCCGGCGCTCGGAGGTACTGCGCGGCGCGCTCGCACGGCGAGATCGGGTGGGTTGACGGCGCGGCGCGGGTTTGCGAGCGTGTCGACGGTGATCCGGCATCGGCTACTTTCCAGGTGTTCTTCAGCGCGCTAGCAGCGGCAGGGCCGGCCCGCGGCGGCGGGCAACCGAACCGTAGCGGGCATCGAGGCGCAGCCAGGTGCGGGCAGTGCGGACGCGGACGATCTCGTCGGCGGAGATGCGACGGGATTCGGTCTTCTCACCGCCGTGCGGAATGAAATCCATTGCGGCGAGCGCGAAGACGACCCGCATGGGCACCTCGACGGTTTCGCCGGCGCCGGAGACGGTCAGCACCGTCTGCTCCAGCAGGGCGGCGGGCGGACCGTGGCTGCTGCCGTGGTCCTGCGCCAATTGCGCGCCGCGCTCGGCCAATTCGACGAGCATGCGGGCGGGGACATCGTCCACGTGGACAAAGCCGGACTCCGGTGGCAGCGCGGAGCGCCAGGCCGAATCCATGGCGTAGCCCGGGGTGAACGGGTCACCCGCGCCCGGCCCGTGCAGGCCGGACAGCACCGCATCGGCGGCCACCGTCATATCGTCCATGCCGAGATCGGCCACCACGGTGCGCACCGCCAGGGCTTCGAAACCGGTTCCGGCCCACGCGGATACATAACGGTCCCCGCGCCGGCGCAGGCGGACGACCGCGGCCGGATCCAGGCGGATCGTATGGGAGAGGAAGGTGGCGAGGTTCTCCCGTTCCGCCGGATCCGGAATGTGCAGGGTGAGTTCTCCAGACGTCACTGTCGTCGAACTCGGATCAGTCAGCCAGCCACAGCGATAAATAGTCTCGCTCGGCCGGGTCGAGGCGGCGTAGTCGCTGCGTATCGATATCGAAGGCGGCGAGCTGGGTGGAGGCGATCACCGCCGCCGGGGAGTCGGGATCGGCGCCGCCGGCGCGCACCTCGTAACCGACGGTGAAGTCCACCGCACGCAGTCGCTCGATCCACATGGAGACATCCAGCGGTGAATCCTCGTGCCGCAGCTGGCCTTTGTACTGCACCCGCAGATCGGCGAGCACGCAGCCGGACCGCAACCGCACGGTGGGCCGGTCATCGGTGAACAGCCACGGAATACGGGCTTCCTCCAGCAGGGTCACCATGCGGGCATGATTGATGTGCTGGAAGGCATCCATATCCGACCAGCGCACCTCGACCTTGGTGTGGAAGCGCTTCGAGCCGGGCAGAGCAGGGTCGTCCCCCGCGCTGAGCGCAGGCGCCTTTCCATGGCCGTTCAGCGAACCGACACTCGTCAACGCGGTACCTCCGATTGGGCGCCCACCCCGCTCACCATGCTGCGCACCTGCCGCGCCGCAACCGACAGCGTGGCCAGGTCGTGGGTTCCGGATTCGAACAGTTCCGACAGGGCCGCGCGAGCACGACCCAGACGGGACTGGTTTTTCGACTCCCAGTATGCAATTTTTTCCTCGGCCGTCTCCTCCGGGTCACCGGCGGAGAGCACATCGAGGGTCAGCGAGCGCAGTGAGCCGTACATATCGTCGCGCAGCGCGAGGCGGGCCAGCGCATGCCAGCGGTCACCCCGTTCCAGGTGGCTGACCGCCTGCAACAGCCAATCGATCTTCAGGTGATCGTTGAGCGCGTAGTACAGCGCACCCACCTCGTCACCCTCGCGATCGGTGATATCGGCGATATCGATCACATCGAGCAGCGGGAAGAGATTCAGCAGCCCGAACACCTCGGTCGCCAACTCCGACGGCGCGCCCTGGCCGATGAGCGCCTGCGACTGCTCGTTGAGCGTGTCGATGTGGTGCCCGCGCAGCCAGCCCGGCACCTTGGGCGCGAGCCCGCGCACCTCCTGGGCGTAGCGGTGGATCTCGGCGCCGACCGCGATGGGCTGCGGGCGGTTGTTGAGCAGCCAGCGCGAGGCACGGTCCAGCGTGCGCTTGGTCTCCAGTTCGAGGGTGTCCTTCATGCCGGTGGACACCTCGGCGTCGCGAATACGCTCCCAGATGGAATGCAGATCGAAGATCTGGGTGGCGGCGGTGAAGGCGCGCACCGAATCCGACGCGGTGGCCCCGATCTCCTCACTGAGGCGATGCGCGTAGGTGATGCCGCCCAGATCGACCACCTCGTTCACCAGCATGGTGGTGGTGATCTCACGGCGCAGGCGGTGCTTCTTGATGGCGGCGCCGAAGCGGTCGCGCAGCGGTGTCGGGAAGTAGTGCGTGAGCCGCGAGGAGAAGTAGGGGCTGTCGGGCAGATCGCCGGCCAGCAGATCCGTCTTGAGCGAAAGCTTCACGTGTGCCATCAGATTCGACAGCTCCGGGGAGGTGAGACCGGTGCCCTGCTCCAGACGATGCTTGATCTCGATCTCGCTGGGCAGCGCCTCGAGCTCGCGATCCAGGCCCCGGCGCACCTCGAGCTCCTCGATGACGCGCTTGTGCACATTCAGCATGCGCGGCGCCTCGGCCCGCGACATGCCCATGAGGTAGTTCTGGGAGACATTGTCCTGCAGTACCAGTGCGGCGACCTCATCGGTCATGGACGCGAGCAGCGGATTGCGCTCGGCCTCGGGCAGCTCGCCACTGGAGACCACACCGTCGAGCAGGACCTTGATATTGACCTCATGGTCGGAGCAGTCCACACCGGCCGAATTGTCCAGGGCGTCGGTGTTCATCTTGCCGCCATTGCGGCAGAACTCGATTCGGCCCAGCGCGGTCGCGCCGAGATTGCCGCCCTCGCCGATCACCTTGACGCGCAATTCGTTTCCGCTCACGCGGATCGCGTCATTGGACTTGTCGCCGACATCGGCATTGGTCTCGCTCGCGGCCTTGATGTAGGTGCCGATGCCGCCGTTCCAGAGCAGCTGCACCGGAGCCTTCAGAATGGCGCGCATCAACTCCGGCGGGGACAGCGCCGTCACCTCGGCTGCCAGCCCGAGCACCTCGCGGACCTGCTCGCTGACCGGAATCGATTTCACGGTCCGGTCGTAGACGCCGCCGCCCGCACTGATGAGCGAGCGATCATAATCCGCCCACGAGGAGCGCGGCAGCGCGAACATGCGCTCGCGCTCGACGAACGAGACCTCCGGATCCGGATTCGGATCCAGGAAGATATTGCGATGGTCGAACGCGGCGACCAGGCGGATGTGCCGCGACAGCAGCATGCCGTTGCCGAAGACGTCACCGCTCATATCGCCGACGCCGACAACGGTGAAGTCCTGGGTCTGGGTATCGATATCCATTTCGGCGAAGTGCCGCTTCACGCTCTCCCACGCGCCGCGGGCGGTAATGCCCATGGCCTTGTGGTCGTACCCCACCGAACCGCCGGAGGCGAAAGCATCGCCGAGCCAGAAACCGTACTGTCCGGCAACATCATTGGCGATATCGGAGAATGTCGCGGTGCCCTTGTCCGCGGCGACCACCAGATAGGTGTCGTCACCGTCGAGACGGCGCACCCGCGCGGGCGGAACCACCCGGCCGGTGGCACGGTCCACATTGTCGGTGACATCGAGCAGACCGGAGATGAAGGTGCGATAGCAGGCAATGCCCTCGGCCTGCAGTGACTGCCGATCCGAGACCGGATCGGTGGTGGCGGCCGGCGCCTGCTTCACCACAAAACCGCCCTTGGCGCCGACCGGGACGATCACCGCGTTCTTCACCGCCTGGGCCTTCACCAGGCCCAGGATCTCGGTGCGGAAGTCTTCCAGGCGATCCGACCAGCGCAGCCCACCGCGCGCGACCGGACCGAAGCGCAGGTGCACACCCTCGACCCGGGGCGAGTAGACGAAGATCTCGAATTGCGGCCGCGGCTTGGGCAATTCGACGATCTCCCGCGGTTCCACCTTGAACGACAGGTACTCCCGCGGCTGCCCCTCGGCATCGGTGACGAAGTAGTTGGTGCGCAGGGTGGCCTTGATGAGCCCGAGAATGGCGCGCAGGATGCGGTCGGCGTCCAGGCTCACCACCTCGTCGATGCGGTGGCGCACCGCACCTTCCAGATCGCGGGCGTGCTCGTCATCGGCGGAATCGGGGTCGAACAGTGCGGCGAACAGATCGACGAACATGCGTGCCGCGTCCGGATAGGCGAGCAGCACGCGGGTGATATTGGCCTGGCTGTACGGGAAACCGGCCTGCTGCAGGTATTTCGCGTAGGCGCGCAGAATCGATACGGTGCGCCAGTTCAATTCGGCCCGCAGCACCAGCTCATTGAGGCTGTCCGCCTCGGCGCGGCCGTACCAGAGCGCCTCGAACGCCGCGGTGAACCGCTCGCGCAGACCGCGCACCTGATCGTCGAGCGCGTCCAGGCGAGCGGAGGACTCCACCAGCTCGGCGTCCATATTCCGGTCCAGCGCACTGCGCATCAGCTCCGGCCGGGCCAGCAGGCCGAAGTCGTAGATCCACTGTTCGGGGCCGTGATCGAAGTCGAGCTGATGCGGCCGCTCATCGATCACCTCGACACCGAGGCTCTGCAGCACCGGCAGCACCTGGCTCAGCGAGATGCCACTGCCGCCGACATAGAGGGTGAACCGCCAGGAGCCGGGCGTGGAATCGGCATGGCGGTACAGGTATTGGTCGATGCTGCCCGGTTGCAGCTGCTGCAGCCGGACGATATCGGCCAGCGCGCGCCCGGATTCGAAGTCTTCCTTGTAGCTTTCGGGCAGCGCATCGGTATAGCGCTGCACCACAGCCGGATCCAGCACGGTCGAGGTGGCGACCTCATCGCGCAGATGGTCTTCCCAGGTGCGGCTGGCCTCGGCGAGCAGATTCTGCAGACGCAGCCGGTTGGATTCGGACGAATCAGCCGCACCGCCCTCATCGGGCAGGCGGACGGTGAAATACACACTGGCGAGATCACTCTCGGAGACCCGCGCCGAATAGTCGATGGAAACGCCGCCCAGTTCGCGGACCAGAATGTCCTGCATCTCCAGCCGCACCCGGGTGGTGTAGCGATCGCGGGGCAGATAGACCATGCAGGAGACGAAGCGGCCGTAGCCGTCCATGCGCATGAAGAGCCGAACCTGGCGGCGCATAGCGACATTCAGCACCGCACCGGCGGTGCGGCGCAGGGTGGCGCTGTCGGAGGAGAACAGTTCGGTGCGCGGGAAGGACTGGATGACCTCGAGCATCTCCTGCCCGGAGAAGGATTCCAGATCGAAGCCGCTGGCCTCGATGACCGACCGCACCCGGCGTTCGATCATCGGGATATCGAGCACATTCTCATGCAGTGCGGTGACGGTGAAGACACCGATGAACAGGTGCTCACCGAGAACCGTTCCGCCTTCGTCGATTTCGGCGACGCCGACGAAGTACGGGTAGACCGCGCGGTGCACGGTGGCCGGCACCAGCCCCTGGGTGAGCATGAGCAGCGGCTGGTCACCGCTGTTGTCGGGCACCCGGAAATCGGTGCCGACATTGGGCCGCAGCACACCCAGGCTGGTGCCGGGCATGATGGTCGACTTGGTCTGCCCGTCCACGGTGGTGCGCTCGTAGCGCGCGTAACCGAGCACGGTGAAGTGGCCGTCGGCCAGCCAGCGCAGCAGATTCGCGCAATCGGTGAGATCAGCTGCGGCGAAAGGAGATTTCTCGCCCTTGACCGCCACGTCGAGTTCATCGGCCACCCGCTGCTGCGCCGCGCGCATGGCCTCGGTGTCCGAAATGACCTGGCGCACATCGGTGAGCA
This sequence comes from Nocardia sp. NPDC006630, assembly GCF_040611495.1. Classification (NCBI taxonomy): domain Bacteria; kingdom Bacillati; phylum Actinomycetota; class Actinomycetes; order Mycobacteriales; family Nocardiaceae; genus Nocardia; species Nocardia sp. NPDC006630. Next base: position 330,993 of record NZ_JBEXOK010000004.1, on the reverse strand, counting down.
CGTCGGGGAGCGCGGTCTCGATCTTCTCGAGCAGCTCGCGACTGGTCGAGGGGTGCAGTTGCAGATGCATCCAGGATTCACGCAGGCCGGTGCCGCCATTGCCGTCTACCTCGTGCGGGACTGCGGCTTCGAGCAGGCCGTCCGCATTGCGCGTGACCTCGAAAACCGGGTGCACCACCTCACTGACGCTGATGCCCATGCGGGTCAGCGATGAGGTGACCGATTCCACCAGCAGCGGCATATCGTCGGTGACCATCTGCACCGCGGCACCGAGATCGGTGTCGTCATCGTGGTGGTAGACCCGCACATTGGCGGTACCGGGTGTGCGCTTGATCGCGAGATCCACATGGCAGCGGAAGATCTGGGTCGAAGTCGCGGGTACCGCGCAGTCCGCATCACCGGCATCGACGTGGCGGAAATACGCCTCCTCGAGCGATACCAGATCGCCTCGCAGCGACGCGGGCAAACTCGCAGCCCAGGCCGCGCTAGACAATTCGGACGACACCGTCATTTCGCCAACTCCTCGGATTAGGTTCCGTACCCAAGCGACGCCGGTCCGAGAGTAGCTGGACGCTGGTTGCGCCGGGCTGAATTCCCCTCAATACCACGCCGCGTCGCACGGTTCGGGCAAACCGGGCGGTACGGCGTAGGCAAGAACTGACCGGAATCACCAGGTGACGTACGACAAACCTTGCACCAAAACAGTTTTCACGCATTTATGCATTCGCGAAACTGCTGAATTCGCTATTCGATTGCCGTTCATCCGGGAGTGCGCAGGTGCTCATCCGGATGAACAGCGAGCCGTCAGCTAACAAATCGAAGCGGGCGGTCCGAAAGCTGTCCTGCGGCAACGTACACCCGCAGGACAGCTGCGGTAGAACCTAGCCGCGAGTGAGCTTGCGGTGGGTGACGCGGTGCGGGCGCGCCGCCTCCTGGCCCATCCGTTCGATCTTGTTCGCCTCGTAGGCCTCGAAGTTGCCCTCGAACCAGAACCACGCGGCGTCGTTGTCGTCATTGCCCTCCCACGCCAGAATGTGCGTGCAGGTGCGGTCCAGGAACCAGCGATCGTGGGAGATGACCACCGAGCAGCCGGCGAAGTTCTCCAGCGCGTTCTCCAGTGAGCCGAGAGTCTCGACGTCGAGGTCGTTGGTGGGCTCATCGAGCAGGATCAGATTGCCGCCCTGCTTGAGGGTCAGCGCCAGGTTCAGGCGGTTACGCTCACCACCGGAGAGCACACCGGCCTTCTTCTGCTGATCCGGGCCCTTGAAGCCGAAGGCGGAAACATAAGCGCGGGAAGGCATTTCCTGATTGCCGACCTGGATGAAGTCCAGACCCTCGGAAACCACCTCCCACACATTCTTCTGCGGGTCGATGCCGGAGCGGTTCTGGTCGACGTAGCTCAGCTTGACCGTCTCGCCGACGCGCACAACGCCGCTGTCCGCCTGCTCGAGGCCGACAATGGTCTTGAACAGCGTCGACTTACCCACACCGTTGGGCCCGATCACGCCGACAATGCCGTTGCGCGGCAAGGTGAACGACAGATCCTTGATGAGCTGGCGATCGCCGAAGCCCTTGTCGAGGTGCTCGACCTCCACGACCACATTGCCCAGACGCGGGCCGGCTGGGATCTGGATCTCCTCGAAGTCCAACTTGCGCATCTTGTCGGCCTCGGCGGCCATCTCGTCGTAGCGAGTCAGACGCGCCTTGCTCTTGGCCTGACGTGCCTTGGCACTGGACCGGACCCACGCCAGCTCCTCCTTGAGGCGCTTCTGCAGCTTCTGGTCCTTCTTGCCCTGAACTTCGAGGCGCTCGGCCTTCTTCTCCAGGTAGGTGGAGTAGTTGCCCTCGTACGGGAAGGTGCGGCCACGGTCGAGCTCGAGGATCCACTCCGCGACATTGTCGAGGAAGTACCGGTCGTGAGTGACGGCCAGCACGGCGCCCGGGTACTTGGCCAGGAACTGCTCCAGCCAGAGCACGGATTCGGCGTCGAGGTGGTTGGTGGGCTCATCGAGCAGCAGCAGATCGGGCTGGCTCAGCAGCAGCTTGCACAGCGCGACGCGGCGGCGCTCACCACCGGAGAGGTTGGTGACCGGCTCGTCCGGCGGCGGGCAGCGCAGCGCGTCCATGGCCTGCTCCAGCTGGGAGTCGATATCCCACGCATCGGCGTGATCGAGATCCTCCTGCAGCTTGCCCATCTCTTCCATGAGCTCATCGGAGTAATCGGTCGCCATGAGCTCGGCGATCTCGTTGAAGCGATCCAGCTTCACCTTGATCTCGCCGAGGCCCTCCTCGACATTGCCGCGAACGGTCTTCTCTTCATTGAGTTCCGGCTCCTGCATGAGGATGCCGACGGTCGCACCGGGCGCCAGCCAGGCTTCACCATTATTCGGCTGGTCCAGTCCCGCCATGATCTTCAGGACGCTCGACTTACCGGCACCGTTCGGGCCGACGACACCGATCTTCGCGCCCGGAAGGAAGTTCAAGGTCACATTGTCGAGCACGACCTTGTCGCCATGCGCCTTTCGAACCTTAATCATCTGGTAAATGAACTCAGCCATATGGGCAAGCCTAACTGTGTTGGGTTGCCGGATCTCCGGCGCGGTCGGCATCGGTGGCAGGCTGCGGCGGCGCCTCGGGGCGGTCGCTGCGGCCGAAGTGTTTGCGCAGCACCGGGGCGCTGCAACGGCCCAGGTCGGGGCCGAGGGCGAGGGCGCGCATCTCGAGATCACTGCGCTCCGCACCGTCCCTGGTGGTGTACTCGTTCGAGCGGAGTTGACCGTAGGCGATGATCGGATCGCCGCGTTGCAGCGAGGCCTCGACACCCTCCACCAGTTTGCGCCAGCAACTGACGGTCAGATACAGCGTCCCGCCATCGACCCAATCGCCGCTGGCCTGATCGAATCGGCGACTGGTGCTCGCCAGCCGGAAACTGAGCACCTGCTCGCCGTTCGCCAGTTCGCGTCGTGTCGGATGGGTGACCACCCGACCGATCACCGCGGTGTTCGCCTCGTACATCGCCATCCCCCTTGCTCTTTCGCGGTCCCCTCTTCCTCTTCAAGCGTGACGTGCGCACGACCTGCGCACCAGCGCAATTCCGCGATTGTGGATAACTTCGGGCGATGTGAACAGGCGGAGAATCAGAGCGTCGTCAGGTCGGTGTTCGCGCCGCAGAGCACCACCACCGGCCGCTCCCCCGGCGCGGGCACGTACGCGCCACTTTGAATCGCGGCCAGCGCCGTAGCTCCGGCCGCCTCGACGACAATCCGGAATTCGCGCCACAGATACTCGCGCGCCATCACGATCGCATCATCGCTGACCAGCACCGACCGCACCGCGTACCGCTGCGCCACCTCCATGGCGATATCGCCGATCCGGCTGGCGCCCAGCGCATCCGAGGCCACACTCGACACATCGACGTCCACCGGACGCCCCGCCGCCAGCGCGGCGTGCAGGGTCGGCGCACCCTGCGGTTCCACCCCGATCACCCGGCCACGCAGGCCCAATGCCACCGCGATCCCGGCAACCAGTCCCCCGCCGCCGACCGCGACCAGCACCGGCGGCCGGCCCCGCACCTGCTCCTCGATCTCCAGCCCGACCACGCCCGCACCTGCCACGATCTCGGGCAGATCGTAGGCGTGCAGCTGCATGGCCCCGCGCTCCTTGGCCAGCTGGCTGGCATAGCGATGCGCTTCGGCGTAAGTCGTTCCGTGCCACAGCACTTCGGCGCCGTGCGACCACATGGCCGCGACCTTCGTATGCGGCGCCGACTCCGGCACCACCACCGTGCACGACAGGCCGCGCAGCGAACTGGCCAGTGCCGCAGCGATACCCGCATTGCCGCCGGAGGCGATCACCACGCTGCCGCCGCCGGCCCGGGCCTGCAGCAGCGCATTGAGGCAGCCGCGCACCTTGAAGGTGCCGCCGTGCTGCAAATATTCGAGCTTCAAGGTGACCGGGACCGGGCCGCGCGGGCCCAGGATCTCGGTATGGAACACGGGCGTCTTGCGGATCTGCCCGTAGAGCAGGCGGCGCGCCCGCCGCACATCGGATCGATAGAGCCGCTTGATACTCCCGGTCGCCTGGGCGACGTCACTCACTTACGTACCTCTCGATCACGCCGGGCGAGCTCGGCGTACATGGCGTTGTACGAATTGAGTTCCGCATCGTCGTCGCGGTCGGCGGCACGGTCGATCCTCGTGGCCAGCTTCTTATCGCTGCGTGACCACTGGATGAGCAGTGCCAGCATCACCACCACCAGCGGGATTTCACCGCTGGCCCAGGCGAGGCTACCGCCGGTGTGCTGATCCTCTAGCAGGTTGGTGTTCCAGCCCAGGCCGAGCGCCCGATAGAACCAGCCGCCCAGCACGGTTTCCATACTCATCAGGGCGATACCGAAGAAAGCATGGAAGGGCAGCGATCCGAACACCATGCCCAGCCGGGTGAGCGGCTCCACCTGCCGCGGCTTTGGATCGATGCCGATGACCACCCAGTAGAAGAGGTAGCCGCTGAGCAGGAAGTGCACATTCATCAGAATGTGCGCGCCGTGCGAGCCGACGAACTGATCGAAGACGCCGCCCAGGTACAGCACATAGAAACCGGATACGAAGAAGACCGCGGCCACCACCGGCTGAGTCATGAAGCGCGACACCGGGTTGTGCACGGCTGCCAGAATCCACTCGCGCGGTCCCGGAGGCGCATCACGACCGGCCGGGGTCAGGGCGCGCAGCGCCAGCAGCACCGGACCGCCCAGCGCGAACAGGATCGGGGCGAGCATCGAGAGCATCATGTGCTGGCCCATATGCACGCTGAACATGGCCGGTGCGTAGCGGCCGATGCCGGAACTCGTCGCGATCAACAGCACCGCACACGCGGAAATCCAGGAAATGGTCCGGCCCACCGGCCACGCGTCACCGCGCCGGCGCAGCCGCCGCACGCCCAAGAGATAGAGGACGGCCAGCACGATCGCGAGCGTCCCGAACATCAGATCGAAGCGCCAGTCGAACGCGAGACGCATGATGCTGGGCGGTCCGGCCAGGTTGTAGCCGATCTCCACCTCGGCGGGCGTCGGGATCTTGCGCAGATCCGGCGGCGGCGTGCGGCCCAGGCCGACGGCGAGGCCGATGGTGGCCGCGAAGATCAGCACCTCCACGCCCGCGAATCGAATCAGCGCGCCGCGATCGTTCTGATCCTTCTCGAGTGCGGGCAGCGCACGCTGCCGCTGCAGGAACCCGATGATGCCGAGCACGATCAACGCGGTCGCCTTGGCGACGACGAGCCGGCCATAGGTAGTACTGAACAGATCCGCCCACGGCACCCGGATCCAGGCATTGATCACACCGCTGATGGCGATCATCACATAGGAAACAGTGGCGACCTTCGAGAATCGGCGGGCGGCCAGCGCGGTGTATTTGCCCTCGCGCAGCGCGTAGGCCAGCACCGCGAACAATCCGCCCACCCAGAAGCAGGTCGAAAGCAGGTGCAGGATCAAACTATTGGTGGCGATATCGTGTGCGCCGCCCGCAGAGGAATGCCCGGTGAGCGCAACCGGCAGCAGCGACACCACCGCGAGCAGCAGCAGCGGCGGCGTCCAACCCCAGCGCAGTGCCACCCGGCAGCCGACCGCGAGCGCCACCACGAAAAACACTGTGAAGCGCCAAGACCCGGCCACATCGACCTGATCGGCGGCGCGCCACACCGCTTCCGGGCGCAGCGAGTTCTGGAATGGTTGCCCGGTGGTGTCCGACAGTGTCAGCGGTACCAGCAATGCCGCGGCAGCCGCCCACACCAGCGCCGCGTTCCCCGCCCGTCGCAGCGCGCGATACCCGCCGACATCGAGCAGTCCGTTCGGCTGCGGCGGTACGAAGAACGCCGCGAACAGCAGCGACCCGACGGTCACGGCCGCAGCAAGATCAGCAACGGCCCGCACGGCAGGCAGTCCGTAGGTGGTCAGCGGCCCCGGATCCGGAATGCCCAGCAGACTCAGCGCCTGCGACGCCGAAAGCCCGACCACCATCGCCGCCACCACCGCGGTGATCGCGCCACCCATGGCGGCGATCGCCGTGAATGTCACCCCAGAACTCGTCCGATTCGCTGAGGCGTCAGTAGCTGCGGGCGGGTCCTGCGGTGACGACATACGCCCAGGGTAGTTCGGAGTAAGCGTCCGGACTCCCCGGGGGTTTACGGTCTTCTGGTCTGCACTACCCGCCCGACGCGCCGAACGGTTGCTAGGCAACCGAGCAATCACGATCTGGACGCTCGCTATACTTATCGCGCTGGACACCACGATCAATATGGGTCAAGGTGTTTGGTGGCCGCATCGCCCACGATGCCCCGCACTGCCTCCGTAGCTCAGTTGGATAGAGCAAGGGCCTTCTAATCCCTAGGTCGCAGGTTCGATTCCTGCCGGGGGCGCCTCTCCACCCTGACCTGCGACGTAGTCGCCAGGTTCAGTGGTACCCACACCACGACGGAGCCAAACTGCTCGGGATTGTTGTAGGTGCAACCTCGGGGCGTTGCCTGCCCGAGGTTCGGTATCACCGTGCGGATCGTGGTCTCTGTTGGTTTTGTCCTATTCGGGGATGGTTGCTATCGCGTCGATCTCCACCAGTACGCCGGGGCGGGCGTGGGTTGCGGTGGAGATGACTGTGATGGCGGTGCGGTGGTTGCCCCAGACTGATTGGGAGGCAGCGAATCCCGCTTGTACGTCGACGCCGGCGACGAGGTAGATGTTGAGTTTGACGACGTTTTCGGGTCCGGTACCGGCGGCTGCGAGAACGGTCAGGACGTTCTTCATGGCTTGAACGGTTTGAGCGGCAATGCCTTCGAGCACGGCGCCGGTGCTGTCGGTGCCGAGTTGGCCGCCGACGTAGAGGGTGCGGGCGGCGGGGGCTATAACGCCCTGGGTGAAGGCGGGGTTGTAGTGGAGGTCTGCGGGGTCCAGGTGGATCGGTTTCTCGGTCATCGGTGTTCTCCACGGGTGCTGGGGTCGGTGTGCAGGTAGAGGTCGCGGAGGAGGCAGACCTCGGACAGGTGGTGGATCAGTTCGCGGTGCATGTGCAGGACCAGGTCGGCCATGCGCAGTTCCGGGAAGGGTTCTTTCGCGCCGACCGGGATGTGGAGACCGGACTCGCCGAGGCTGCGGACTCCGGTCAGCCAGAGGTCGAGTTGTTCCTCGAGCTGGTCGAGCACGGTGGATGCCGAATCGGCGTACTTCCAGGTTTCGTACGAGACCTCCGGCCCGCCGAAATGTGAAGCGTTGCGGGTGGCGAGCACGCCGACTATGACGTGGCCGAGGCGCCAGGCGATGGTGGTGAAGGGAGCGGGAATCGGCTGGGGGTAGCCGAAATCCACAGTGAAGTCGCCGGCGCCCGCCTGCATGGGTGCTGTCGAGGTGCCGCGCGGGCGCACGCTCCAGGCGTCGGGCACGGGTGACCAGAAGTATTCGTCGTCGGTGAGGCCGTCGAGGCGGGCCCGGAGCTGGTGGTTCCAGTGGAACTCGAACTGCTCGCGCAGTGTCCGGTTCCAGTCGAGTTCGTCGATGTCCATGCAGCCACCCTCACACCGAATGCGGACAGCATCGGTCCGCTATTTCTGGCAATGTGGGCGATATGGGAGGCGAGCACGGGACGACGGAGCGGGTGCTCACGCTGCTCGGGCTGCTGCAGCAGCGTCAGGTCTGGACCGGACCGGAGCTCGCCGCGCGGCTGGACATCACGCCGCGCACGGTGCGGCGGGATGTCGAGCGGCTGCGGGCGCTCGGTTATCCGGTGCATGCCTGTCAGGGCGTCGGCGGCGGATATCAACTCGGCCGGGGGCAGGAGTTGCCACCGCTGCTGCTCGATGACGAGGAGGCGATTGCCACCGCGGTCTCCTTGCTGGCCGGTGCGGGTGGTGCGGTCGCGGGGGCGGGTGATGCCGCACTGCGGGCGCTGACCAAGCTCGACCAGGTTTTGCCGATCAGGTTGCGGCACGAGGTGCGCGCGCTGTCCGGCTCGGTCGAGTCCTTCGGCGGCGGCCGCGCGCTGGTCGACCCCGAGGCGCTCATGACGCTGGCCCGGGCCTGCCGCGATCGGGTCGAGACCGGCTTCGACTATCCCTCCGGCAGCCAGACCCGGCGGCGGGTCGAGCCCTACCGCCTCGTCGCCTCCGACCGGCGCTGGTATCTGCTCGCCTACGACCTCGATCGCGACGACTGGCGCAACTTCCGAGTCGACAGGATGACCGAAGTCTCCTCCCGCACTTGGCATTTCCACCCGCGCGCGGCGCCCGACGCCGCGCCCTACGTGCAGGAGGGCGTGGCCAGCCGGGTGTACCCGCACCAGGCGCACTTCCTGGTGCATGCCCCGAACGATATTGTGCGCGAGCAGATTCCAGCGTCCGCGGCCGTCGTACGACCACGGGGAACCGAACACTGCGAAGTGATCAGCGGCGCCGAGAACCTCGACTCAGTGCTCATGCACATGATCCTGCTCGGCCACGATTTCGAAATACTCGATCCGCCGGAACTCCGGAGTCGCTGCCGCGAGCTGGCGGAGCGATTGCTTTGCGCCGCAACAACTCCGGATGACAACTGACCGTCAGGCGACCGCGTAGGGGTACGCCGCGGCCCGCCGCTGGAAAGACAGAATCCGAAGATTCTGCACCCGGCCCTCACGGATTTCGATTGCGCGCCGCACGGTTTCGTTGCCGTCCCAGGCATCGGGACCGGACATCACAATCGGCAGGTACTCCAGCAGCGCTTCGGAGTTCTCCCACGTGGCGGAGTTCCAGAGGTAGGACGGGCTGTGGTCCACCCCGTAGTAGTGCAGATCGTCGCCGACGGTGAACATCGGATCCGTGAACGAAGTCGGCCGCGCCCATTCGAATCCCATCCCCTCGTCACAGGAGACGTCGACGAAGAGCGTCCCGCGCGCGAACAGCGGCAGATCCTCGTTCATGACGAACATCAGCGGCTCCTCGGTGTCCTGGAGGATGCAGTTGACGACAATGTCGTACTGGGCCAGCATTTCCGCGAGCGGTCCGGGTTCCGGCGCCTTCAGGGCGAGCGTGCGGCTGGGATTCGAGGGATCACGCGCGAAGTGCTGCATGCGCACCGACGCGAAAGGTGAGGCGACCGCGGACACGCTGCGCTGTGTCAGCACCGTGACATCGCTGATTCCGAGCGCCGAAAGTGCGCGCACCGCGCCGCGGGCGGTGGCGCCGAAGCTGATCACGGCCGCCCGCATCCGCCGGCCGTAGTCCCCGCTGGATCCACGCAATTGCAGTGCGTGCAGGACCGAGCAGTAGCCGGCCAGCTCATTGTTCTTGTGGAAGACGTGGACGTTGAAGTTGCCTTCCTTGGTCCAGTGATTCATCGCCTCCCAGGCGATCAGCGTCAGCCCGCGGTCGATGGCGAGCTGGGTCATCTGCTCGTCCTGAACGCAGTGCGGCCACCCCCAGACGACCTGTCCGGCGCGGAGGTTCTCGAGATCCGCGGCCAAAGGCTTGGGCAGCAGCAGGACGTCGCACTCGGCGAACAGTTCTTCGCGGGTGCGATGGCCGCCTACCAGCGGCGCCAGGTGCTCGTCGGTGTAGCCGAATCGGTCACCGTAACCGTGCTCGAGGAAGACACGGTTGCGAAGCGTTGGGTCGATCCGGTCGAAGTGTGCGGGATGGATCGCCAGTCGGTGCTCGTCCTCTTTGCGGGAGGTCGCAACTACACCGATGGTTAGTTGCTTCACCTATTGAGCCTACCCGTACACGGGAGCGCGCTCCGCCGGGTTCCACAGCGGTGAGATTGCTCTCCGGATTGCGTGCAACCCCACGGCAGCGCCGGTGACGGCCATCCAGGCCGGCAGCGGGTAGAAGACGAGTCGTTCGGAAATGCCGACCTGCAGACCGATCATGAGCAGGACCGTGCCGGTGATTCCCGCCGAGGCGCAGACGGCCGACCAGACCGCGACGAGGGGACGTTGTTTCCACAACCAGATCGACAGCAGGATCAGCACGATATGCCGGGAGACGAGTGCGGGCAGCACCGCCAGGCCGTGAATGACTATGCCGTCGTTGGAGGGAAATACTCCGGTCGCGGCGGTGCTGAGTCCGATGACGACCGCGAGCGCGACGATCCATATCTGACGCCGGCCGGGCGGGATGTAGTCGCGAAATCCGATGGCGCCCAGGATGGTCAGCAATCCGAGCGCCACGAAGGTCGCGTTCATGAGCAGATGCAGCGGCGAGCACATGCTCGGCGTGCAGGCGGTGACACCGAGATCGCTGATGGTGTCGTAGCGAAAGCTGTAGCCCGTCTTCCAGGCGATGGCGGTGGTGAGCTCGGCCGCCATGTACGCGAAGGTCAGCGTCCACGCGAAGGCGGCGAGGGTGTGCCGGAGCGGCCGAGAGGCCAGGGCCACTATGCCGGCGGTTCCATCGACGTTGCGCTGCAAGGCAATCAAGGCATCAGTCGCGTAATGCCTGCTCTTGCAACGAGTTCAGAACTCGGGACAAGATGCGTGAGATCTGCATCTGCGAGACGCCGAGGGTCTCGGCGATCCGGATTTGGGGCTGGGTGTCGAAGAATCGCATGATCAGCACCTGGCGATCGCGTTCGGGCAGCGCCTCGATCAGCGGCTTCACCGCCATGAGGTCCTCCACCAAGCGGAAGTCCGTTTGTTCGGAGCCGAGGGCGTCCAGTAGCGATATCGGCGTGTAGTCGTTGTCATTGTCGAGGCAGGCGTCGATCGAGGAGCTGCGGTAGCCGTTGCGCGCGATCAGCGCCTGCATGACCTCGGCCGGGTCGGCGCCGAGTTCCTCGGCGATTTCCGCGGCGGTCGGAACGTGGCCCAGCCGCTGGAACAGCCGGTCGATCGCGAGGCCGATGGTGAGTTGCAGCTCTTTCAGCCGACGCGGTACCCGGACCGCCCAGGTGTAGTCGCGGAAGTGGCGGCGTACCTCGCCCATGATCGTGGGTATTGCGAAGGACAGGAACGATGCGCCGAAGTCGGGGTCGAATCGGTTGATCGCCACCACCATGCCCACGCGGGCGGTCTGCAGCAGATCCTCGTAGTTCTCGCCGCGGCCGGCGTACTTGCGGGCGATGTTCTCCGCCAGAGGCAGGCAACGCTCGATCAGGTCGTCCCGCAAGGGTTTTCGGCGGGGGTCGCCATCGCTCAGCTGCGCGAGTCGAGCGAACAGCGGTTCGAGATTGTCGTAGCTGTCGGAGCCGCGGCGGGTGCGGGGCGCCCGCGACGGGGAGGTGAGTGTCGACTGAGAGGTCATTGGTGGTGCCTCGATCCAGAGGAAATCGGCGGCGGCCCAGTACCCGAACATCAACGGTGATGAACATCGCGGTCCACGAATCCTTCGCTCGGATCGGTGGCACCTTTCAGTAGACGCCCCTGACAACGGTACGTCAACACCGTAGACCTACATCGTTGAAGCAATACTCCAAGATGTAGACCTACACCGTTGACACCACGTCCCCGGGGGCGTCTACTTGGGAGGTAGCAGATCCGCCCCCGCTCATATCGGGATCACAGGGTCCGGAGTATGCGCCGAGTGCCGATTTCGATCTTCGAAATCGGCACTCGCGGTACAACATTCGATTACCCGGAGTTGGGAAAATGAGAGAATACGCAAACGATGGCTGGCGCGCGCGTGGAGCCAGTCGATCGGGAGTGAGCAGCATCTTCATGGTGCTGGTCCTGGCCTGGCTCATCGTCGGCGCCATCGCCGGCGGCCAGCGCCATTACTACGACAGCGCGCCCACCAATTGCGCGAGCACAGGCACCATCGCGGTGACCATCCTCGCCGGGCCGCTCAATTACCTCGGCATGAATCCCAAGATCGGCGACTGCCACGTGAATGTGCCACAGCCGAGTCCGTAATCCGGCAACCCTTCCGAGCCGGTAGCACCCGACCGCACCCGAAACCCGCTGTCACGCAACGGTAGCGGAGGGTGCTGCCAGCCGCGCGCGCTCGCGGTGCGCCCGCTGGCGACAGGCCGGCGAGCAGTACCGCGGCCGCCGCCCGGTCCCCGCCCGTGACAGTTCGCAGCCGCAGCTCTGACAGCTGCCGGCAGCCGGGGATCGCGGGGTGGAAGTCACATCGAGCGTCGTGGCCGAGGGCCTTTCGGTCCTCATCGAATCCAGGATGAGTGCGGTGGTCCGGCCGATCGGCGCAGCCTGATCGTGCAGGCGCTGGACGGTCACGCAGGCGGTGAAGATGGCGACCACATCGGCTACGACGATGTCCGGCCGAACCGCGCCGTCACGCTGCGCGGCCGCCAGCAGCAGGGTCAGCGCCTGCCGAAATCGCACGCCAGCGCCGTGCACTCGCGCCCGCGGCCAGCCGTCGGCGAGCGTCAGCAGATCGCAGGGGGCATCCGCCATGGGCTCGGAGGCGATCACCTCGACACAGAACTCGAAGAACGCGACCCCAGGGTCCGGGTGTTTGAGGTGGCCTACCGCCGACACGGTGAGCCGCTCGATGCGCTGCTCCAGAACTGCTTCCAGCAGAACAGCTTTGGTGGGGAAATAGCGGTAGACCGTGCCCGCGCCGACCCCGGCCCGCCGGGCGATTTCGGCAAGCGATACCGAGTCGCCCTGCTCACCGAACGCCTGCCGCGCAACCTCCAGCACCCGCGCGTGCATAGCCTTCGCCTCGGCGCGTGGCGCGAAACGAGGCACGGTAGAGCTACGTGAATCTCGGGTCGGCATCGTATCTGTGACCTCCTCCGGCGCCAAAGGTCGTGCTCCATCGATATTCTCACGCACCGGCGATTGCGGCCACACGTCTGTCACGAATCATTGTTCCGTAACCCCCATTTCGATGATGAACGAGCATTTCGTAACACCTGAAACTCTCCCCGCATTGGACTTGACCAGCACTGCAGGGCAATTCCGCCGACGCACACAGCACCGCCGGTCACGATCCACGCGCACAGCGTTTTCGATTCTTCCGACGGGATCGTAAGGTCCGAAACGGCTCCGTGAAAATCATTCCGGATCTGCGAAACTGTTGTGGCTCCGGCCATTCCAAGGGAGTGGGAACGTATGGCGATCCGAACAGAGCCTGGTCCGTGGGCGACGCTGGGGGCATTGTGCGTCGGGTTCTTCATGATTCTGGTCGATATGACCATTGTGGCGGTGGCCAATCCGACGATCATGAACGAGCTGCACACCGGGTTGAGCACCGTGGTGTGGGTGACGAGTTCGTATTTGCTGGCCTATGCGGTGCCGCTGCTGGTCACCGGGCGGCTGGGTGATCAGTTCGGGCCGAAGAACGTCTATCTGATCGGGCTCACGATTTTCACGTTCGCCTCACTGGCGTGCGGATTGTCCACGAGCATAACGATGTTGATCCTCGCGCGCGGTGTGCAGGGCATCGGCGCGGCGTTGATGACGCCGCAGACGATGGCGGTGATCACCCGAATCTTCCCGCCGGACAAGCGGGGTGCGGCGATGGGGGCGTGGGGGTCCATTGCGGGGGTGGCCTCACTGGTGGGGCCGATCATCGGCGGTGTGCTGGTGGACGGTCTGGGCTGGAAGTGGATCTTCCTGGTGAATGTGCCGCTGGGGGTGATCGCATTCGTGCTGGCCGTGATTTTCATGCCCTCGCTGCAGACGCATCGGCATCGCTTCGATCTGCTTTCGGTGGCGCTCAGCATGGCCGGAATGTTCCTGGTGGTCTTCGGGATTCAGCAGGGCAATACCGAGCACTGGTCGGGGCGCATCTGGCTGTGCATTGCCGCGGGGCTGGCGCTGCTCGCGGGATTTGTTGTCTACCAATCCCGTAACTCCCTCGAGCCGCTGGTTCCCCTGTCGCTGTTCCGGGATCGGAATTTCGCGCTGAGCACGCTGGCCATGACCGCCATGGGTGTGGCCACGACCGGCATGATGCTGCCGGGTTACTTCTATCTCGAGAATGTGCGGGGCTATTCGCCGACCGGGGCCGCGACGGTGTGGGTGCTGATGGCCTTCCTCACCGCATTGTTCTCGCCGATCGTGGGCAGACTGGTCGACCGGGTGCATCCGCGGGCCGTCCCCGTGGCCGGATTCGCCGGCTTCGCCGTGGGCATCGCCTGGTTCGGCTTCGCTATGAAGCCCGACACTCCGCTGTGGCAGCTGTTGCTTCCGCTCGCCTGCATGGGTCTGGCGAATGCCTGCATCTGGTCCCCGCTCGCCGCCATCGCCACCTACGGCCTGCCACCGCAGCAGGCGGGTGTGGGCGCCGGGGTGTACAACACCGCGCGGCAGGTGGGGCTGGTGCTCGGCAGCGCCGGTATCGGTGCGCTGATTCCGGCCCGGCTCGCCGCGCACGGTATTCCGTCGGTCGAGGCGGGCGCGAGCGGGCCACTGCTCGGGCCGGTGCAGCACGCTTTCAGTACGGCTCTGGCGCAGTCGATGGTGCTGCCCTCGGCGATCCTGGTGATCGGAATCGTCTCGTGTCTGCTGCTTGGCGCCCGGCCCCAGGCTCCGGTCGAGGTGGTGCCAATCGGCGAAAATTCGGACGCGGCGGGAATTCACTGAGCCGAAACACGATCGGCCGCCTGCGCGAAACAGTCACTCTCGATGCTTCACGCGAATCCCGTTGAGTAATGAGGTACGAGTGTGAATTCGGGAGATACGGCGTGGGTGCTGGCAAGTGCGGCACTCGTCATGCTGATGACGCCGGGGCTGGCTTTCTTCTACGGCGGCATGGTCGGCGGCAAGAGCGTCCTGAACATGCTGATGATGAACTTCATCTGTTTGGGCGCGGTGACGACGCTGTGGCTGTTGTACGGCTACAGCGAGTCGTTCGGAAATGATGCGTATCAGGGCCTGGTGGGGCAGATGTCGCATGCGTTCCTGCGAAATACGCAGGGCACGCTGTCGGGTCCCGCCGGGCATCAGATTCCGACCATGGCGTTCGTCATGTTCCAGTTGATGTTCGCCGTCATCACGACCGCCCTGATTTCGGGCGCGATCGCGGGACGGGCGAAGTTCTGGGCGTGGATGGTGTTCATCGTGGCCTGGACCACCGTGGTGTATTTCCCGGTGGCGCACTGGGTTTTCAGTGCGAGCGGGTTCACGAACACCGACAGCGCCGGAAACTCCTCGGATGTGGGCGGGTGGATCGACAACCGGCTGAAGGCATTCGACTTCGCGGGCGGTACCGCGGTGCACATCAATGCCGGTGCGGCGGCCTTGGCCATGGTGCTGGTGATCGGCAACCGGCACGGTTGGCCGCGGAGCATTCCCCGGCCGCACAATGTGCCCTTCACCCTGCTCGGCGCCTCGCTGCTGTGGTTCGGCTGGTACGGATTCAATGCCGGATCGGCTTTGGCCGCAGGCGATCTCGCCGCAACCGCCTTCACGAACACCACGATTGCCACGGGCGTGGCATCGCTGGCCTGGATCATTGTCGAGCAGTTGCGTGATGGCCGGCCGACCACCCTCGGCGCTGCGTCCGGTGCGGTGGCCGGACTGGTCGCGGTCACCCCCGCGTGCGGATTCGTCGGCAGCATCGGCGCACTGGCGATCGGGATCGCCGCCGGTGTGTGTTGCGCGCTGGCAGTGGGACTGAAATTCATCTTCGGCTATGACGATTCGCTCGACGTCGTCGGCGTCCATCTCGTCGGCGGACTGGTGGGCACGCTGCTCATCGGATTCTTCGCCGATGCCTCGGTGAATTCGGGGGGCGGCAACGGCCTGCTGTTCGGCGGCGGCTGGACCCAGTTGCAGCGGCAGGCGATCGCCGCCTTCGCGGTGCTGGGGTATTCCTTCGTCGCCACGTACATTCTGGGCTGGATCATCAACAAGCTCATAGGTTTCCGCGTGGATCACGAGTCCGAGGCGAGCGGCATCGACGAGGCCGAGCATGCCGAATCCGCCTACGATCTCGGTTTCCCGGCGCCGTCCCCGGCATTGACGCCGACCGCGCCGCGCACCCCTCCCCCGCCGCGCGTCCCTCCCGCACCGCGGAACCCTCCGCCGCGCAATCCGGCGCAGCGCGTCGCCCCTCCGCCCGGTATGAACACTCCGCGACTGCCGGTCCGTCCGATGATGGGCGACGGCCGCGAACCGGAGTGGCCGGGACGACTCCGGGGCGATTATGAGCCGCACCACGAAGGCCGGGCCGAAGCTTGACGGCAGGATAGTTAGTCTCCATATTAGATTCATGGCGACCGAAGCGGCGGGTATCGACACACCCACTCTGAACCAGGCCCGGCAGCAGCTGCGGCGCTATGGACTGGAGTCCGAGGCCGACCCGCGCGCGGTGCTCGTCGCGGTGCGCCTGCTGGCCGCCGGCGCCCGGCTAGGGCAGGCCACCGAGGCGCATTTCGCCCGGTTCGGCCTGTCCACCGGACGCTATCGGATGCTCGCCGATCTCGAGGACAGCGCCGGCGAGAAGTCGCCGTCGCAGCTGGCGGCGAGCCTCGGGGTGACCCGGGCGACGGTAACCGGCCTGATAGACAGCCTGGAACAGGAGGGGCTCGTACTCAGGCGACCCTCGGCCGAGGACGGCCGCGCCGTGGTGGTCGTCCTCACCGCCCGGGGCGCACAGAAGATGAGAGATATCGCGCCCGAACATTTCGGCCGCCTGCAAGCCATGGTGAGCGGGCTCAGCCCGCAGGAGCGCACGACCTTCCTCGAACTGCTCGGCCGCATCACCGAGGGCATCGGCGCGCTGACCGCCCCCTGAACTGAGCGGGCATTCCCCACCGGTACACCGCATGGAGAATCCCCGCCCGAATCATGCCCATATAGTTAGGATCCTAATTAAATGATCGAGGTTATGGCCCCACCCCGCTTCCGGCTGTGGCAAGAAGCCCTCTTCGCCTACGCGGCCCCGGCCCTGTGCGCGGGCATCGGCGGAATCGCCACCGGGCGAACCGATCTCGTCATCGCGGCACTCACCTCGATCGCGGGCGCCTCGGCGCTCGTCGCCGTACTGGCCGGAGCCTGGTTGCAGCGCTTCGGATCCCGGCGTCCATGGCTGCTGCGCCTCCCGCGAGTGGGCCTGGTCGCGGGGTTCACGGTCACCGCGGCGGCGCTCGCCGAGCTGAGCGCGTTGTTCGCGACGCACTCGTGGCCGCTCCTACCCGACCGGATTCGAATCGACTTCCCGATCGCCGCGGCACTGGCAGCCCTCATCACGACCTGGCGCTGGAGTGCGGCGCAGACGCCGAAAACCAGACCGGCACAACGCAAACCGGCTCATCGAAAGGAAAAGTCATGATCGCGATCATGGGAGCATCCGGCAGCACCGGCGGTGCGCTACTGCGGCGGCTGACGGACCTCGGCGTGCCGTGCCGCGCACTGACCCGAGAACCGGAACGCCTGCGCGCGGAACTGCCGGCGGCAATCCCAGTGGATGTCCGATGGGCCGATGCCGCCGATCCGGCCTCCCTGCGCAACGCCTTCACCGATGTGCGGCAGCTGTTCCTCACCATGACCAACAGCCCCCGGCAGGTCGAATTCGAAAGCCGTGTCATCGATCTCGCCGCACACTGCGGTATCGAGCACATTGTGAAGATCTCCGCGCCCGCCGCCCAACCCGACTCCCCCGTTGTCATCTCGCGCTGGCACTACGCCATCGAACAGCACCTGCTCAGGTCGGGCATCGATCACACGATCCTGCGGCCCTACGCCTTCATGCAGAAGCTGCTCACCCTTGCTCCGACCATCCAGCAGGGGATCATCGTCGGCGCAATGCGCGATGCGGCATGCAATTACATCGACTGCCGCGATATCGGTGATGTCGCCGCAGAGGTGCTGACGCGTCCCGAGATCAGCAGGGGCACATACACACTCACGGGTTCGGAGACCTTCAGCCACCCGAAGTTGGCCGAGCTGCTCAGCCGCCTGCTGGACCGGCGGATCCACTACGTGGACCTGCCACCCACCGACTTCCGGCAGACGCTCCTCGACCATGCCCATATGCCACTCTGGCTGGCCACGCACGTGATGGAAATCCAGCAGCTGGCACGCACCCGCCCGGAGCACCCCACCGATACCGTCACCCGCCTGCTCGGCCGGCCGCCGCGCACTCTGGAGGCCTTCCTCACCGAAAGCCGGGAATCGGGCCTGTTCGAGCGCGATGAATTTCCGGATCGGCCGCCGTCTTACCTGTGACAGTACAAACGGTACGAAACAGGAGAGATTCGATGCGCAAGATCACGGCTGGACTGTTCATCTCGCTCGACGGTGTTATCGGCGAGCCCCAGGACTGGCATTTCCCGTATTTCAACGACGAGATGGGCGCGGCGGTAGGCGCTCAGCTGATGGGCGCGGACACACTGCTGCTGGGCCGCACCACCTATGAGGGCTTCGCGGACTCCTGGCCGGAGCGGGAGGCCGCGGGCGGCGCGGATGCGGGCATGGCAGCGGCACTGGGCGATGCCCGCAAAATCGTTGTCTCACATCAGGATCTGGAACTGACCTGGCGCAATTCCGAGCAGTTGAAGGGCGAACTGGTCGAGGCCGTCACCGAGCTGAAGCAGCAGCCGGGTGCGACGGATATCGGCATGAGCGGTTCGCCGTCCATCGTCGTGCAATTGCTGGCCGCCGGCCTGATCGACGAACTGCATCTGCTGGTGCACCCGGTCGCGCTGCGCAGCGGTCTGCGACTGTTCGGCGAGGGCGAGTCCATCCCCCTGCGCCTGATCTCCTCGCAGGCGTTCGAGACGGGCGTCCTGCACCTGGTGTACGGCCCGACGGCCGCGCCCGCACCGGTCGCCTACGACGCCGTGAAAGGCCAGCTGCCGCAGGACGAGCAGTAAGCGCACCCACTCCTGCTCGCCTGGGTATCACTGCGGCGAGCAGGAGTCGTCCGGCTCAGCCGATGGCGGGCAATCGCACGACCTGACCCGCATAGGCCAGCCCGGCGCCGAAGCCGAGCAGCAGCGCCGTATCGCCTGCCTTGGCTTCCCCGGAGCGCAGCAGCTGCTCCATCGCCATGGGAATCGAAGCGGCACTGGTATTTCCCGTTTCGACAATGTCCCGGGCCACCGCCACGGTGTCGGGCATTCCCAGCGCCCGGGTCAGCGCATCGGTGATGCGGCTGTTGGCCTGATGCGGTACGAAGGCGTCGAGATCTTCGACACCGACGCCCGCGCGGTCCAGCGCATCACGGCATGCCTTCTCCAAAAACGTGACGGCCCAGCGGAATACCGCGGTGCCGTTCATACGGATGTACGGACGCTCGGTGGTGCCGCCGCTCGCCTCGGCCGCCGCGACCTCGGCGAAGTACTGCGCGAAGTCCTTGTCCTGCTTGATGGCCGAGGTCTGGCTGCCGTCGGAGCCCCAGGCCACCGGGCCGATGCCCTCGACCTCGGACGGTCCCACCACGGCCGCGCCCGCACCGTCGGCGAAGATGAAGGCGCAGGTCCGGTCGGTCGGATCGAGCAGATCCGACAGCCGTTCGACGCCGATCACCAGCACGTTCCGGGCCTGGCCCGCGCGCACCAGATTGGCGGCATTGGCCAGGGCGTAGCAGAAGCCCGCGCAGCCGGCCGAGACGTCGAAGGCGGCGGTGTCCTGCATGCCGAGTTCGGTGGCCACCACGGCGCCGGCCGAGGGTCCCAGCACCATCTGCGAGGACGTGGCCAGAATGACGGCGTCGACCTGCTCGGCGGGTGTCCCGGCGGCGGCGAGCGCGTCCCGCGCGGCGGCGGTGCTCATGGCGACGATGGTTTCGTCGGGGTCGGCCCACCCGCGCGCGGCAATGCCGGAGCGGGTTCTGATCCATTCGTCGGAGGAGTCGATGCGATCGACGATTTCGGCATTGGGGACAACCCGGCGCGGCCGGTACACACCGAGACCGAGAAGCGCGGCGTGGGCGACCGGAGCGGCGGTGGTGATTTGGGCGGGCATGACATCCTCTCGATATGAACCGATCGGTTCACAAGCATAGGTCTAACATGAACCGATCGGTACACGCAAGAGTGAGAGCAGCACGAGCAAGAGCAGCAAGGGTTGGAGGAACTTCCATGACGGCGGGACCGCGTGCTCGATTGATCGCGAGCACCATCGCCACGGTGCAGGAGCACGGCGTGCACGCCGCCGGGTTGAGTGAACTGCTCAAACGCAGCAATGCCTCGCGCAATTCGCTTTATCAGCACTTCCCGTCCGGCAAGGGCGAATTGATGGAGGCGGCGGCACGAATCGTGTCGCGGGTGGTGTATTCGCACGTCAGCCGCATGGCCGACGCCCTGCCCGCCGCGCCCTCCCCCGAACGCTGGCTGGACGAACTGCTCGCCTTCTGGCGCACCGAACTCGAATCCAGCGATTACCGTGCCGGATCCTTCATGATGGCCGCCGCCCTGGACGAATTGGATCCGTCCCTGCAGTCGGCCGCCGGCCAGGCCTTCGCCGAATGGACCGCCCGCCTGGCCGACGGGCTCGTAGCGGCCGGTATCGAACGCGGCGTCGCCTGCTCACTGTCCGGACTGCTGCTGTCGGTCATCGAGGGCGCCATCGTGCAGAGCCGCGCCCTCAAATCCAGCCACCCCTTCGACGACGCCCGCAACCAGCTCGCGGTGCTGCTGCGCCACCACCTGCAGGCTCGATAGCGGCGCTACCCCCGCAGAACGCCGAGCCAGCGCCGGACCGGAGCACGCAGATCCGCCACACCGGCGGGCGTGCCGGCCGCGATACCGAGCCGGGAGCGACTGCCGTACAACCGATCGAACAGCAGCCCCTCGAGCAGGCTGATCAGATCGTGCGCGGCCTGTTCCGGATCCGGTACGCCCGACGTCGCCATGAGCGCGGTGGCCGCGGGCACCGAGAACAGGCAGCGCGCGAGGACATCGCGCAGGTCCTCGTCCTCCGCAGCATCGGCGGCCAGGGCATAGCGCGCGAGCGCATCGCGCCGGCGCGCGCCGAGCAGCAGATCGAGTTGTCCGGCAATGAGATCCGCGGCGCGGTCGATCGATACCGGCTGCCGTTCGCCGGACTGCTGCGCCGCCTGGAATTCCCGCCGGGAGGTGGCGGCGAGGTGAATCACCGCCGCCCGCAACAGCTCCTGCCTTGTGCGGTAGTAGTAGGAGGTCGAGCCGCGGGCGATGCCGAGTCTGTCGTCGACGGCGTGGTGGGTGACCGCGCGATTGCCGCCCGCGGCGGCGAGATCCAGCACGGCGGCGCAGATGGCCTCGCGCCGGGCCGAAAGCTCACCGGTCGAGGTGGATCTGCCGTCGGCATTGCGAGCCACTGCGCCTCCCCTACGTACTGCTACCCAACAGACGTCCACTATGCCACCGACTCTACGTTTACAGAGGGAAGGGTCCGGAACCGTACCGAGATGGTGGAACCCTGCACCAGGCCGGTACCCGGACCACGGACAGGCGTACAGTGAAGGTGCTTTCGCGCCGAGTTCCGCAGCGTCGCTCGGGATCTCGCGAAATCGACCCAGGAGGTCGAAATGTCCGACCTTGGAGCGTCATTCCCGGAAGCGCCGGTGTCGTCGCAACCCACCGGCAACCCACCGGCGACGGAATCTTCTTTGGCGACAGCGATGTTCGCCAGATCCAGCGAACGATTGGTGCGCCAGCTGTTCGACGTCGGCATCGAATTACATGAGCTACGTGATATTTTCGACCGCCGAGATTCCACCGAGGCGCAGGTGCTCGCCGCCAGTGTCGCGGTCTCGGATGTGATCGAGGATCTCGACGAGCTCATCCACGACACCAGCCGGGCGATGCTGGCACTGGCCCGCGATCGCTTCGTCATGACCGAACTGCAGATACGCGGTCCGGTGCTGCGTAAACACCGGCACTGAGACATTATTCGCGATACCCCCGCATCATTCGCGCTCCGCACCGCCGTCGGCGGCGCGCATCGCCAGATTGCTGTCGCGAATCAGCAGATCCAGATCGTCCAGCATGCCGGTGATGGCATCCCGGGCGGCCCGCCGGTCCAGGTCACTGTTGCCGCACTGCTCGAAAACCACACGGAGAGCGTGTAATTGCAATCCGACGTCGAAGAGATGCCGCACCAGGCGGTCACCGGCATCGGCGAGTTCGGCGCTGTCGGAGAGCCCGGCAACGTCCACAGCATCGAAATACGATGTCCGAGAGATGGTCACGATCGCACCCGGTTCACGCGGCGTGACGGGGCAGGAGTTCTCTGCGGGCGGGAATCGGTTCGAGCGGCCGGACATTCATTGTGGTACTCCATTTCGCGTCGGCTGGTGCCAATTGATAGCCATGCCATACGCAGGTCGACCACCGAGGTCCGGAGCAGCTAGACGTGCCCTGACGACTCTACGCGCGCCGGTCCCGATCCGAGGCATTCTCAGCGAGCCCTCGGTCGTGGCCGAAAATCATTTCCGGAGCCGGTGATTGAGAATTACTTCGAGTTGGTCCGAGCGCTCCACCAGTCCGCGTGAGACATCGGCCATCCGCTGATTGGTGTCGCGGGCGTACTTGCGCAGCAGCTGAAACGACGAATCCATATCGAGGTGCGCGCGTTCGGCGAGCATGCCCTTCGCCTGTTCGATGACCACCCGGGTGTTCAGGGCGATGCCGAGTTGATCGTTCACCACCATCGAATCGGCGAGTATGCGGGCATGCAGTATGCCGATGGTGGCGAAATCCGCGAGGGTCTGGCCGATCCGCACATCGTCCGGCCCGAGCACCCCGACACGGGTGGTGAACAGATTCAGCGCGCCGAGCCGGTCGTCGCGCAATCGCAAAGGCAGCGCGCAGACGCCGCGAAAGCCCTCCAGGCCCGCACGTTCGGCAAAAGCCGGCCAGCGCTGCATCCCCTCGCCGAGATCCCCGATGAGGACCTGCTCTCCGGTCCGATAGGCCTGCAGGCAGGGCCCGGCCGCGGATTCGACCTGCAGCAGCTCCAGCAGCCGGGTCTCCTCCGAGGTGGAGGCGAATACCTGTAGCTCGCCGTTTCTGTCGGCGAGCAACAGCCCGGCCGCATCGATCGGGAGCAGTTCGACACTGGTGTCGACGAGCTCCTGGGTCAGCTCCACCGGGTCGTAGTCGACCACCAGAGTGTCGACCATGCGGATCATGGCAGCGGTCAACGCACCGTCTCGGCCTGTCATCTGCCCACTCATCTCTTCTCTCGTCGCACTCCCCAACGCGCTACCTGCGCGCCTCAATGCTCGGTTGCCCCGGAACCCGAGTCGTAATCGGCCGGGATACGAAGCCGGCGGGCGACTACCGCACCGGCGGTTTCACTCAGCGTTCGGCCGGTGGCGAAAGCATGTCCGACCAAGCGCGCGTACGCCACGGCGAGCGTCGAATCCAGTTGTACAGCAACCATTCCGGTGGCTTGATGGATCTCCCGCGCCGAGATCGGCTGTTCCCACCAGGCGCCCAATGCGGTCCCGGTGCTGTCCCAGCCGCGATTGACCGGCGGCGTGACGGCCGCCAGCAGCAAAGTGGCGATCATGTCGGCGACCTGGAGGGCATCGGTATACGCCTCGACTTCGCGGATCACCCGGTCGGCGCCGACCAGGTCGAGGAATCCGACGCGAATTGCTCCGAGGCGAAGCGGAATCGAACAGATCGAACCGACGGACTCCGGCAGTCGATCCCAGTGCGCCAGCAGCGGCCAGCGACCCGCCGCCACGGCACTCCCGAAGTCCGGCACGCGGACCGGAGCACCGCCGGTGTGCGCGTCGGGTCCGGGTCCCTCACCGGTCGCGGCCTCGGCGTCGGCCAATCGCGCGGCCGTATCGCCTGCCGCGCCGAGCACCTCCCAGCGGTTTCCCGGCATGGACAGGGCCAGCGTCGCTTCGTCCGCCAGAAGTACGCGCACACAGGCCGCGCTCAAACGATCACCGTGCATCAGCGCGGCATCGGGGCCGGCGTCGAGCTCCCGCAGGGTGGACAGGAATTGGGCGACCGCGGTATGCGCGATCCTCACGATTCCGCGCTACGGCGCTGCGAGGCGCGCCAGCGCTGTGGGTCCAGCATGCGCAGGCCGCCCTCGGCGGGCACCCATTCGTCCAGCGCCCAGGCGTCATCGCACCAGTGCATGCGATTGACCCAGGTCAATTGCGGCACGGTGACAACGCGGCACATGCGCAGATCCACCTCGAGCGTGCACGGGGACGCGACCAGATAGCGCGCGCCGGCGCCCCCGTCCGGTGCGGGCAGCCGTTCACAGACCTGGTCCGCGGCCAATTCGAGATCGGCGGCCATCACCATCCCGATGGGCAGCAGACCGACGCGGTCGGCATCGACGACCACGGCCACCACCGTCCATTGCCGGAAGGCATCACCGCCGATGGCATCATCATCGGCCTGATCAGCGCGCATGGCACCGGCGGTGAGACCGCTCGCCGCAGGCGGCTGTGACGGGTCGCACGCCAGCACTCTGGTTGCATGCTCGCCCGATCTCGTAGGGACACCGCTGTTTTCGGTGCTGTACATCACGCCCCCTTGCGCAGGTTCGAGTGACGATCGAACCGCCGGGGTCTGGAGCGGAAGTAATTCAGCCCACCCGGATCGCTGAAAAATTACGAGTAGGTGCGAGGCCGAACCTCGTTTATTCTATCGCTGTAGTCTGAACACCGATGTAAAACTCGTTGTCGCACAGTTAAACTCACCACACACCGGTCGGTATGCGGTTTCGACTTCCCCACTCGGGTCCGCTCGGGTCACCGCCGCACCCGGTCCGGTCGTCGCGGGAGGCTATTGGCTTGTGCGGCACGCAACGCGATAACTTGGACAGGTGATGAACGATTCCGTAGCTGTGACGGTTGGAGCATGGCGTGCAGGTGACGGGACCGCGGTGCCGTTCCGTGAGGCGACGGTGGCATGGGCGCTGGCCGCGCATACCGAACTGGCCGAAACCGCAACCGGGTATGGACATTTCGTCACTGTGAACGAGTTGGCCGAGCGCGTGCAGGAGGTGTCCGGCGTACACACCGAGGCGCCCACCCGCACCTGGATGGATGCCATCCTGCGCAAGGTGGCCCGGCGCTGCCACCGTGCGGGCGAGCCGCCGCTGCCGTCGCTGTGCGTGCGGCAGAACCACACCGTCGGGGACGCCTACAAGTACGTTCTCGAGCTGGCCGGACTGCCGATTCCGGAGGATCTCGAACTGCATGCCGCCTATGCCCGTTGGCAGTGCTACCAGTTCTACGGCGCCGCGATTCCGGCCGACGGTGGTGTGCCGCCGCTCACGCCGAAGGTTGCCGCCAAGCGCCGCATGACCATGACCACGGTGGCCCCCGAAGCCCCGCCGGAGCCGGTGCGCGCGCCGGTCTGCTCGCAGTGCTTCATTCAGCTACCCGTGGGCGGCACCTGCTACTTCTGCGCCTGAATCGCAACCGCGCTGGGGCGGTTAGGGATTGACGTCGCCGCCCGGCAGTGGGTCGGGCATTTCCTCCAGGGCGGCGATCTGGAGATGAATGAAAGCCGCGATTCGATGCCGGGCCGCCGCGGACAGCCGCTCGAGGTCCACCGCTGCCAGCGGATTCGCACCGAGCGGCAGTGGTTCCGGCGGCTCTGCCTCGGCCTCTCCCGGAACAACCTCCAAATGAGGACGCTGAGCCGACATCGGAGAGTCGGGCTCGTCCGGGTCGGCGGCGGCGACGGCTGTTCGCACCATATCGTGACCATAACCCCTCCGTGACCCGGGCGGGAGCCGTTGGCGCACTTGAGCCTTCGCTGTGCGCAAGCTCTGGAGCGGAGGTAAAAGAAGTCAGACCGGACGGCTCGCGATCGCGTAGAGATCACGGGCGGGACCGGTGGGGCGCTGCCCCCTGGGCCACACCGCCCGCAGGTCCCGATGCAGGTCCAAACCGGTCACTTCGGGCGATACCAGCACGCCCTCGGCCAGTTCCCGTGCCACCGCCAGCGAGCTGAGCACCGCCGGAGCCATACCCTCGGCGACAGCGGTCTTGATGGCCTGGGTGGAGGACAGCTCCAGTGCCACGGTGGGTTCCCACCCCGGAATAACGCGAGTCATGGCTCGCTCGAACGAGATTCGGGTGCCGGAACCGGGTTCGCGGTAGATGAGCGCCGTACCCGCCAGCTCCTCCGCGGTGACCGCACCGCCGCGCGCCCAGCGATGTCCGGCGGCCACCACGACCACCAGACGATCGCGCGCGACCAGATGACTCTCCAGCTCAGCAGGCACCTGCGGGCTCTCCACAAAACCGATTCCGGCGCGACCGTCCAGCACCGCCCGCGCCACCTCTGCCGAATTCCCGGATTCCAGGGCAATGGAGGTGTCCGGCATTCGAGTGCGCAGGGCCATCAGCCATTTCGGGAAGAGGTATTCGGCAATGGTCTGACTGGCCGCCACGCGCAGCCGTGAATCCCGTTGCGTCCGCAGGGTATCGATGCCCGCATCCAACCGGGCGGCCGCATCGACCACATCCCGCGCCCACTCCGCGATGAGCGCCCCCGCCGCAGTGGGCCGCGACCCCAGCGTGGTCCGCTCCAGCACCGGCATACCCACCAATTGCTCCAGATACCTGATCCGCGAACTGGCCGACGGCTGACTGATCCCGTGCGCCTTCGCCGCCCGCCCCAAACTCCCCAGCTCGATCACCGAGAGCAGCAGATCCAGCGCGGCAAGATCAGGCACCCGGGGTGATAGCGACATAGATCAACTCTATGTGCCGGCGCCACGACCGCCCACCACCACGCCACGACTGACACGTCCGGGCCGCACCCGTCGAACGGTGGCGCATCCGCATCACGCATGCTCCGCCCGAGTTCGCCGCCCACAGTGCGGCAGGAAGTGTTGTCGATTCACACCGTCAAGCAGGCTGTCGCCCCGCAATCATGAAACATCTGCCCGGGTTCCACGCCCGCAATGCAGCAGGGAAGGTCGATCCCAGCGGGGACAGCTCAGGGATCGGCAGCTATCCCACCCTTGCTGCGACCCGGGCGATTACCGGCTGCCATGAATCGAGCGAGTGCACCGTCAGGCCGATGACCTTGCCGGCATCGTCGGCGCGGCGCAGGGCCAGGGCGGCGGTGAAGTCGGGGCCGGATTCGAAGGTCGCGATCTCCTCGGAGGTCATCGGGCCGCCCTGCGCGATGAGGGTGCGCTGACTCGATTCCGACAGGGTGGCGGTGTGCACCGCATCGGTGGCCGCCAGATAGCGCTTGGCGGTGACGTGCAGTTCGACGAGTCGGGCGACCCGGGGGCCGAGGAGGCCGCGCACGGCGTTCGCGCCGTGGCGGCCGTGCCCGGCATCGTCGCCGGGGACCAGCACGTGGCCGATATCGTGAACCAGCCCGGCGACCTGCAGTTCCTCATCGTCCGGAAACTGCTGACGCAGCAGTTCGGCGCACTGGCGGTCGTGGTCGAGAATATCGACCGGGTCGCCGCTACGGTCGGGCATGTCCCAGGCGTCCTCGCAGTCGGCCAGCAGGGTCATGAGGTCCTCGACGGTCGTCATAGTCGTCACCCGATCCACTGTCGGGGACGATCGTGAACAGCGCATGACAGCCGCGCGTCAGGCCATCTGCGGCACACTTTCGACCCGATTCGTGCGGCGCGCCCGTCTTCGTGCGGTGCACCCGCCCACCCTGCGGACGGCCCGCTCAGGCTCCCGCGCTGAGCCAGTCGGCGAACATATTCGCGGTTTCGTCGATGAGGCGGTCGGGGTCGAGGCCCTGCGGTGGTTGCAGGGCGATGCGCAGGCTCGCGGCCAGGCCCGCGTTCACCATGACGAAGGCGCGGGTATCGAGTTCGTCGTCGGGGCGCGGCCCGAGTTGCTGCAGCAGGTAGGCACGGGTGAGGAGCAGGAGACGGCGTTCCAGTCCGCCGAAGCCGATGCACGCGACGGTGGCCTCGGCGGCGAGCGCGCGCACCAATCGTTGCCGCTCGGTGAGTGCGCGCATGATCGCGCGCAGGCTGCCGGCGACCGATTCACGCAGCGGCAGACCCAGACTGCCGAGTACCGCCTCTGTGAAGCACTCCTCCAATTCGGTGAGCAGCCGCCCGCGCAGTATCTCGACGATGGCGGCCTTGTCGTCGAAGTAGCGGTAGAGCGATCCGATGCTCATATGCGCGTGCGCGGCGATGCGATTGGTGGAGGTTTCGGCAATTCCGTACTCGGCGAAAAGCTGAGCGGCCGAGTCGAGAATCCGCTCCCGGGTCTCCCGTGCGCGCTCCTGGCTCGGCTTCTTGCGCCGGACAGCGGGTGTTTCAGCCATGAGCAGCCCGCCGCCGCAAAAGTGAGTAGGAAGTGAGCATCTACTCACCTTACTCTTCGGAGATGACCAGCGCTAAGGTTCCGGCGACCATGGAAGTCGCTGCGGCAGGCACGATTCCGACCGAATTCCGATACTGGGAGCGGCGCGACGATCCGCGGATACAGCGGGCCCGCCGCGCCTGGCGCCGTGTGTTCCGCTTCGATCCCCAGCCGTCCGACGAGCTGGTGCGCGCCTTCGGCGAGGCCTACTACCAGGCCGATCCGGTGGCGGAGGCGTTTGTCGACGAGGTCTATCTCAGCGACATCGGGCCGAAAGCGGGCCGCGCCCTGCTGGATCGGGCCCTGGCGCACGGCATCGACTCGGTGCCGGACGCACCGCCGACGCTCATCCGCCTGTTCGAGGAGTTCGAATCCGCCCCGGCGTGGCTGGACCCGGACCTCGTCGCACGGGGCGCCACGGTGTTCCGCCGCTGGGGCACTTCGGTTTTCAGCTTCGCGACCACCAGCACCCTGGAGATGTACTCGGAGAGCTCCATCACCAAACCGCTCTCGTACGCGGGCGGCTACGCCGGGGACAAGGCGCACAAACGCCAGCTGGAGACCGTCCGCTTCTGGATCGATGTGTCCGAACCCGGCGGCCTCGCCCCGGGCGCCCGCGGCCGGCAGACCGCCATGCGGGTCCGGATCATGCACGTCTTCATTCGCCGCAAGCTCATGCAGCGCCCCGAATGGGATACCGCCGCCTGGGGTGTGCCGATCAGCATCGGCGATGCGACGCTCACCCTCATGGGCGGCAGTGTGGTGCCGGGCCTGGCGCTGTGGAGCATCGGGCATCAGACCACGATCCGGGAAATCGAAGCGACACTGCACTTCTGGCGCTATGTGGGTCATCTGCTCGGCGTGCAGCCCGCGTGGTATCCGCAGAACTTCCGGGAGTCGGTGCAGCTCATGTTCGCGGCCTTCGTCAAGCGCGCGTACACCGCGGGCGCGGATGGCGAGGAGTTGGTCGAGTCCTATCTTCCGGCCTTCGAGCCGAAGCCGAATACGCCGTGGCCCAAACGGATTCGCGACGAGTTCAACTACCGGGTCCAGATCGGATACACCGCGTTCTGGCTACCGCCGGCCACCTACGCGCGCCACCATATGCCGCGCCGGTTCCCGTGGGTGCTGCATCCGATCATGCAGGCGCCTCTGGTCTTCGGCGCGGAAACGCTGCGCCGCACCGTTCCCGGTCTCGATGCGGTCGCCGACCGGGTGCAGCGCCACCGCCGAGAACAGTGGTATCGCAATGAAGTCGGCGACCGGGATGCCGAATTCACACCGGTGGAGGAGTTCCGCCGCTAGCGCGGATCAGCGCTTCTCGATGCGGGCGGGTGGCGGTTCGACGGTGCCGCGGCTCTTCAGATACGACTCCATCGCGTCCAGATCGATGGGGCCGACCTGGGTATCGCGGCTCTGAGTGAAGACCGAGAAGCCGTCGCCGCCGGAGGCGAGGAAGTTATTGGTGGATACTCGGTACAGGGCAACGGGATTCAGCGGCTGGCCGCCGATATGGACGCTGTCGGCGATCACCTTGCGCCCCTTGGGCGCGGTATCGGAGTAGGCGTAGGTAATGCCCGCCACCGACAGCACGCCGGGCTTGCTGACATTGTCCCACTGCTGTTCCAGCAGACTCAGGATCTGCTGGCCGGTGAGCGCGACGGCGACGACCTGATTCCCGAACGGCTGCACGGTGTACGCCTGCGCGTAGGTGATGGCGCCGCCGGTCAAACCCGCCCGCACCCCACCGGGATTCATGAAGGCGGCCACCACCTGCTGCGGCGCCATCGCCGCCAGCATGGAGTCGGCGATGACATCACCGAGCGGGGAATCCCCGGCCGGGTCCGGGGCGCTGGGCAGCGGTGCGGTGGCACTGCCGATGACTCGATCGGCACGCGATTTCACCTGTGCGGCAAAGAAATCGACCAGCTTGGTGGCTGCCGGATCGGGCGCGATATCGCGGGTGACAACCCGGTTCACCGCTTTCGCATCGACCGTCCCGTCATGGAAGCGCAGCGTGACATCGGTGATGAGACGGCCGAAGGACGAGGCCTGCGTGACCACCTTGCCGTTGATGGTGCAGTTGTAGGCCTGATGACTGTGCGCGGTGAGCATGACCTTGACCGCCGCATCGGTGCGCTTCGCCAGATCCGTGACACCGGGATCTATTCCGGTGCAACCGTTGTAATCGATCTGCGCGCCGTCCTCGCTGTGCTGTGCGCCGCCGTCGTGCAGCAGCGCGATCACGGTCTCCGCACCTGCGGCCTTGATTTCCGGCACGTACTTGTTGATGGCATCGGGCTCGTCACCGAAGGTGTAGCCCCGAATCCCCTCGGGCATCACGATATGCGCGGTATCGGGCGTGACCGTACCCACCACACCGATCTTGTGCCCGCCGATATCGAGCATGGTCCACGCCTTCAGCCCCGGCGGCAGCTGACCGTTGCCGTCGGTGACATTGGCGGCCAGATACGGAAACTTGGCTCCGGAGAACGGATCTCCCGGCGAGCAGCCGTCGTCCGCGCACCCGCCCTGCTGCAACCGCCGCAATTCCTGTACGCCGTGGTCGAATTCGTGATTGCCCACCGACGAGGCGGCCACGCCGACGGTATTCATGAACTCGATGGTCGGCTCATCGTGGAACAGCGCCGAGATGAGCGGACTGGCGCCGACATTGTCACCGGCCGACAGAATCGCGTCGGCCGGATACGCGGCCTTCAGCTTGGCCAGGTGCGCCGCGAGATACGCAGCGCCGCCGGCCTGGTAATCGCCGATCGTGCCATTGCTTCCGCTCGGCGGCTGCAGATTCCCGTGCAGATCGTTGATGGCGAACAGATGCACCTCACCCGGCTGGGCCGCGGGCAGGTCATTCGTCGAAATCAGCGGTACCGCACCGGGCTTACCGCCCGGCGCGGCATTGTCGCCGGAGCCGCAGCCGGCCACCAGCGCCACGCTCAGCAGTGCCGCGCACATCCCCAGGATCCGTCGACCGCTCATGGAGCTCGACTCTGACAGACCCTGTTGGCTTCCGCGCGACGACCCGGTGAATTCCTCAGCACCCCGCGGACGCGCCGCGCAAGCAATTGCGGCGCGGGCCGGCAGCCGGTGCGCGACGCTAGCTGCTGGACGCTCCGGCGAACGGGGTGACGGCGGGAATGTACGGGCGGCGATTCGGGTGCTGCCACAGCCCCTTTCGCTCCAGGATCGGCAGCACGCCCTCGCCGAACCAGTACGCCTCCTCCAGATGCGGATAACCGGAGAGCACGAAGTGGTTGATGCCGACCTTCGAGTACTCCACCAGCCGCTCGGCGACCTCTTCGTGCGAGCCGACCAGCGCGGTGCCCGCGCCGCCGCGGACCAGGCCGACGCCCGCCCACAGATTCGGCGCGATCTCCAGCCGATCCAGGCTGCCGCCGTGCAGCTCCACCATGCGGCGCTGACCCTCGGATTCGCTGCTCGCGAGGCTGGCCTGCACCCGTGCGATATCGGCGGGATCGATGCCGGCCAGGAGCTTGTCGGCGACGCCCCAGGCTTCCTCGGAGGTGTCGCGGGAGATCACGTGAATCCGCAGGCCGTAGTCCAGCTTTCGGCCGTGATCCACCGCCAGTCCGCGAATCCACTCCAGCTTGCGGCTCACGGCGAGCACCGGCTCACCCCAGGTGAGGTAGGTGTCGGCATAGCGGGCCGCGACCGGACCGGCGGGGGCGGACGAGCCGCCGAAGAACACCGGCGGCACCGGATTCGGCCGATTGCTCAGCAGTGCGTTCTCGACCCGATAGTGCTCGCCCGTGAACGAGAACGGCTCCTGCGATTCCCAGAGCGATTTGACCACGTGCAGGAATTCCCCGGTGCGGGCGTAGCGCGTCTCCTTGTCGGCGAAATCGCCGTAGGCCCGCTGATCGGCCGGTTCACCACCGGTCACCACATTGATGAGCAGCCGCCCGTCCGAATGCCGCTGGAAGGTGCCCGCCATCTGCGCCGCGAGGGTGGGGCTCATGAGCCCCGGGCGCAGCGCGACCAGGAACTTCAGCGTATCGGTGGTGCCGGCCAGCATGGCGGTGGTCAGCCAGGCGTCCTCGCACCACGAGCCGGTCGGGGTGAGCACACCCTCGAAACCGTTCGTCTCGGCCGCTGCCGCAACCTGATTGAGGTAGTGCAGCGAGGCCGGGCGATCACCCGACATGGGCGTTCCGTGCCCGCCGACCACCAGGCCGCGGGAGTCACCGGAGGTGGGCAGGAACCAGTGGAAGGTCAGGCTCATCGAAGAATCCTCACGAGTTGAAGCGGTCGTTGAAGCGGGTGTCCACGTAGTCGTTGATATTCACCTTGCCCGGAATGAGTTTCGCGGCGCTGAAGGCATCGGCCACGGACTGCTCCTCGGCAATCGTCGGGGCGTCGAGCGGATGGTGCTCGTAGACCCCGCGCTGCACGGCCACCAGACTGACGTCGTAGGTGAGGCCGGTGAGGGTGGAGGACTGCTTGGCCCACTGCTCGGGATTGGCCTTGATCCACGCGTGCGCCTTCTGGATGCGCACCAGCAGATCCCGCAGCGCCGCCGAACTGGCCTTGTTGTCCAGCGCCTTGGTTCCGGCGACGAAGAAGCTGTCGCCGCGTACGTAGCCTTCACCGTCCACCAGCACCCGGCTGCCGGCGGCCTGTGCCTGAGCCACATACGGATCCCAGACCGCCCAGGCATCCACCGCACCGGTGGACAGCGCGGCCAGCGCATCGGCGGGCTGCAGATACTGCGGCTGGATATCGGAGAAGCTCAGACCGTTCTTGGAGAGCACCGAGAGCAGCTGGTAGTGCGCCGAACTGCCCTGGGTGACCGCGATCTTCTTGCCGCGCAGATCTTTCGGATCCTTCAGCGTGGAGTCCTTGGGCACCAGGATGGCCTGCCCCTTCACTCCGGACGAGTACGAGGCGACAATCTTGATCTGCGATTTCGCGGCCGCCGCGAATACCGGCGGGGCATTGCCGACGCCGCCGATATCCACGGACCCGGCATTGATGGCCTCCAGAATCGGCGGCCCGGCGGTGAAGGTGGACCAGTTGAGCTTGTACGGCAGGTCCTTCGTCTGGCCCGCGACCTCGAGCAGGGCCTGCAGTCCGATGCCCTTCTGATCGGCGACCCGCAGCGTGACCTGTGACAGATCAACCGAGCCGTCCGCATTCACACCCTTGTTGTTGCTGTCGCTCGAGCCGCACGCCGCGGTGACGAGGGCAGCGGTGACCGCAACGGCGGCGAACAGGCGTCTGGTGACGGTGTTCATGTCAGTGATCAGTTCCTTCCGGAGTCACGCCGAGTTCGGCGAGCAAGCTTGTGCGCAGTGCGAGGAAGTCGGGGTGGTCGCGGCGGCGCGGGCGCGGCAGATCGATGCGCAGTTCGCGGGCGATACGCCCGTCGGCCAGCACCAGGGCCCGGTCCGCGAGCAGCAGCGCCTCGTCGACATCGTGGGTGACCAGCAGTACGCCGGGCCGATGCCGAGCCCACAGCTCCAGCACCAGATTGTGAATTGTGATGCGGGTCAGGGCATCCAGTGCACTGAAGGGTTCGTCCAGCAGCAGCAGATCCGGGTCGCGCACCAGGGCTCGGGCCAGCGAAGCCCGCTGCGCCTCACCGCCGGAGAGGGTCAGCGGCCAGGCGTCGGCGCGGCCGGTGAGACCGACCTCGGCGAGCGCGGCCTTTCCGGCGGCCTTCGGATCCTGGTGTCGCAGACCGAGAGTGATATTGGCGGCCACCCGTTTCCAGGGCACCAGGCGCGGCTCCTGGAAGGCGACGGCCACTTCACCGGGCACCGACAGATCACCCCCGGTTTCCCGGTCCAGGCCCGCCAATGCCCTGAGCAGCGTGGACTTTCCGGATCCGCTGCGCCCGAGCAGCGCTACGAATTCGCCGCGCTGGATATCGAGATCGAGACCGTGCAGCACCCGGCGATCGCCGAACTCCTTGACCAGCCCGCGAACTCGGGCCGCACCGACTACGTTCCCAGGAAGCTGCGTCGCCATGACAGTGCCTTCCGCTCGATCAACCGGACCGCCGAATCGGTGACCAGGCCCAGCAGGCTGTAGACCAGCAGGCCGACCACGATCACATCGGTGCGCAGGAATTCGCGGGCATTGTTGATCATGAAGCCCAGTCCCGCATCGGCATTCACCTGTTCGGCGACGATCAGTGCCAGCCACGCGATACCCAGGGACTGGCGCAATCCGACCAGCGCCTGCGGCAGCGCACCCGGCAGCACAATGTGCCGGACCAGGCCGAAGCGGCCGAGCTGCTGGACCTGTGCCAGCTCGGCGAGCTTGCCGTCGACGCTCCGGATGCCGGCAAAGGTATTGAGGTACAGCGGAATCGCCACGCCGAAGGCGACAAGCACGATCTTCGGCAGCTCCCCGATGCCGAACCAGAGGATGAACAGCGGGATCAGACCGTAGAACGGCAGCGTCCGCAGCATCTGCATGGGCGGATCCACCAGGTACTCGCCCACTCGGCTCAGCCCGGCGACCAGTGCCAGCGCCAGGCCGATGACGGCGCCGATGACAAAGCCGATCGCCGCCCGCTGCAGCGACACCGTGAGCGCGGTGGTCAGCGTGCCGTCGGAAATGAGATCACGGGTCGTGTGGACCACCGTCATCGGAGAGGCCAGCTTGCGTTCGGACAGCACGCCGGTGGCACTGGCGAGCTGCCAGAGCGCGATCAACACCAGTGGACTGATGAGCCGCGCCCAGGCTATGGGCACACTCGGTAAGCGTGCGAAGCGCAGGCGGGCCGGGATAGGCCTGGCCTGCACGGCAACTGAAGACACGGCAAACACCTCGGGCGTTGGGGACGGGGACCGACGGCGGCCGAGCCCTCGACCGCCTCGTTCGAGCCTGCCGGGATGTCCACCGGTCGTCACCCCTTGAAATCCGTGTGATTCTTGATCTACTCCAAGCCGCGACTGCCACAATGGAGCCGCGACGAACAGCCCGGGCCGCTATGAAACAGCCGGGGGTCGCTATGAGACAGCCGGGGGCGCTATGAGCAGTCCGCATCACCCGATCGGCGTCGGGTCCCGGTTCGGGCCGTATCGGCTGGATAGGTTGATCGGGCGCGGCGGGATGGGCGAGGTCTATCAGGCCTACGACACCGTCAAGGACCGGACTGTTGCCATCAAGGTGCTTCCCGAACGCCTGGCCCAGGATCCGGTGTACCGGCAGCGTTTTCAGCGGGAATCGCATGCGGCGGCCCGGTTGCGCGAGGCGCATGTCATTCCTATTCACGATTACGGCGAGATCGACGGCCATCTCTACATCGATATGCGGCTGGTCGACGGCGACAGTCTGCGCGCGCTGCTGCGCAATGCCGGGCCGAGCTCACCGGAGCGCTCGGTGGCGCTCGTCGAGCAGATTGCCGCCGCCTTGGACGCGGCACACGCCGACGGCCTGCTGCACCGCGATATCAAGCCGGACAATATTCTGCTCACCCATGATGGCTTCGCCTATCTGGTGGACTTCGGCATCGCCCAATCCGTCACCGACCCCTCGCTGACCAGGGACGGCTCCGCGGTCGGCTCGTTCTACTACATGGCGCCCGAACGCTTCGGCTCCCGTGAACTGACACCCACCACCGATGTATACGCCCTGGCCTGTGTGCTCTTCGAATGTCTCACCGGCAGCAGGCCTTTCACCGGTGATACGGATGCGCAGATCATGCGGGCGCACCTGTTCGATCCGATTCCGCAGCCGAGCCGGGTGCGCTCCACGGTTCCGGCCACCTTCAATCCGGTGATCGCCCGTGGTTTGGCGAAGAATCCCGCGGAGCGCTATCTCAGTGCGGGCGAGTTGGCCACCGCGGCCCGCAGCGCGCTAGAGCCCACCGGCTCCGCGGCAGCGACTGTCCCGACAAGTACTGGGCCGCAGCAGGTTACACAAGTGTCCGAACCCGCGGGTTCGAACGCACCGGTCGCGCCGACGGGGTCGGACGACCCGACGGACCGGACCGGTGGGAGCGGTACGACGGGCTCCGCGAAACGCAGTGGTCGAGTACGTCGTTTCGCAGCGCTGGCAGGTGTGCTCGTATTAGTGGCTGCCGCATTGGGTTTCGCGGGATGGGCCGCACTTTCGGGCGAGCGGAAGGGCGTGGCGGTCGCGAACGACACCGCCCTGCAGGCACCCGATGTGGCATTGCTTTCCCTGCTCAACGGGGCAGCCTACAAACGCCACAACTGTCGGCACGAGAACCCGGACGCCAACTCGACCGCCGTCTTCTACTGCGACGCGAATCCCTCGGCCGCCGCTCCCGCAGCGCGCTTCTGGCGCTTCCGCAGCACCGATGCGCTGCACGACTACTACAAGACCATCGCGCTGGGCAGCCTGCACGGCACCGCCTGCCCCGGCGATCCGCCCGGCGTCGACGCGCCCGCCATGATCGACGGCAAGGAAGCGGGCCGCAAAACCTGCCTCGCGAACAAGGCCGAAACCCCGAACGCGCCGAAGCCCACCCTGATCCTGACCAATGACGCCGCCACCGCCATGGCCGTCTACATCTGGGACACCCCCGCCGACACCCCCTTCCGGGACTACCGCGCGAAAGTAAACGGCGGACAGTTCCGCTCCCCCGACAACGCCCAGGACCCCGACCAATTCACCCCCGCCGACCGCGACCTGCTGGCACACACCGGCGACGGCTACCGAGCCGTCAACTGCCGCCACAGCGATCCCCCCGGCAGCCTGGCAACCTCCATTGTCGACTGCTCCACCAAACTGGGCGCCCCCGCCGTCAGCTTCATCGGCCTCCCCGACCACCACACCGCAGACGTCCTCTACCAGGCCGACCTAGGCCAATTCCCCGGCCGATCCTGCGGCGGTACCGCCGGATCCGACGACGTCTGGCGCAAAGCCAACGGCACAGTAGTAGGCCGCTACTTCTGCTTCACCGACACCACCTCCACCCCTCCCATGCCCTGCCTCCTAGCCGTCCACGACGACCTCCACCTCCTAGTCGATATCTGCGCCCTCCCCACCGACAGCCCAGAAACCGGCCCCAAAACCGACGCCACCCTCCTGACCTGGTTCCAACAGGAATTCGCCTCTTGAACCGGTAGTTTTCAACCACTCGACGAGCGCGGCAAAATCACTGCGCCGCAACCTTTTCCACGACTCAACCCCGCACAGCAGAGCCCGGCTCCCACGCTCCGCGACCGCGCCTGATCAGCCCCAACTCCACCGGAGGATCACCGGCCCGCGCAGACCACGATTGCGCCCGAGACTCGGACATGTCCGACAAGTTGAATAGTCGAACATATGTTCGATATCTGCGCTACACTGCTCGCGTGAATACACATTCGACCGCGCCGGCGCCGAATGCGCCAGCACGGGGATGGCCGGATCTGGCCGATGTCGATTTGCTGCGCACCCTCGTAGAAACCGAACGCCGCCGGAGGCGACTTGACGCCGCCATGCGCGCCGCCGTCGCCGAAGCCGAGCGTCGCGGCCTCGCCGCGGACACCGGCTACGGGGACACCGTCGAACTATTGACTGATCTGCTGCGGATCAGCACCCACGAAGCGCGCCGCCGAATCGAATACGCGGCTCCGCAGGTCCGCTCGCGTTCCAGAAAGGTATGGAGGGTGCTGGCGCCGGCGAGCTGAACCGAGCCAGCCGCCTCGACCTCCGTTCGGAGCGGCCCTGCGGCAGGACTGAAAGATCAACGAGCCGAGCTCATCTCGACCGGACGAACGTACTGATCTGCCAAGACGGGCATTGGTCGCAAGCCAATTCGATCCGGATCGACGGCGACGGGTAGCCGTGGCGATCCGAGACCGGGCGATGCACGCGCGAGTGATCCTCTCGTTCGGGGACGCACCGTCAATTAATGTCGTTCGGTCCGAATGGCGGCGGCCAGTACGGACTGGCGATCCGGGTGATCTGCAGGGCCGGGTTTGCTCGTGTACCAGCGCTATCGATGTCTGTATCCGAGTACAGTTTCAGCTCGGTCAGGGTGGAAAGCGTTGGGAGCGTTATCGAATCGCCGTAAAGATCGAGCGTGAGGGATTCGAGCCCAGGAATCTCACCGAGTGCGTCGACCTGCTCGACATCCACCACGGACAGAACGAGGTGCCGGATCGGCGTACCGCGTAGTTGCCCGAGATCTACACGAGCAGGTCCCCCCAGCAGGAGCTGATCCCAAGAGCGAGTGTGACCTTCCAGAGTCAATGTCAGCGGGCCGAGATCCATGCTGTTCTCATCCCACAGCAGTGCTTCACGCACCGCCGGCAGACACTTCACCGGCTCGAAATACCCGACCCACGCCAAATCGGTGGTGAGCCGACGACGACGAAGGATAGGTCCCGCGGCAGGTGCGACACCGGATGTGGAGCCCGAGAGGACCTGTCGCCATATCGGACTCAGCTGGTCCCAGAAGGCCACCCACGACACGTCGACACGTGATTCCCATTCGGCGATGAGCGATTCGGCATCCTCCACCCCGCTCACGGTACTTCCACAGGGCCACGAATCGAGTTGGGTGTATCGCAGACAGCGACGGCCATTGCTAGGCACTCAGGGTCAGGCGGGTGGCATCAGGTCGCTTTCGCTGATTGTGTATGTCAGCGCCGGGTAGGCGAAGTTTGTTTCGTTGTTTTCGCGGCGGCGTAATTGGTAGAACTCGCGCTGTTGGGCTTCGTCGGCCACGGTGAGGGGCGCGCCTTCTGGGAGGTGGGCGTGGCCTTCTCGGAAGTGGAGGAGGGTTTTTGACGTTCGGAAGGTCATGCCCAGCCATTGATTTTCCGGTGCGGGGGCGGGGGTGTCCAGCATGATTTTGTGTTTGAGGCGACGATTCGCGGCGAGGGAGAATGCGACGATGCTGTTGTGGGCGAGGGGGATTTCGAAATTCTCGGTGGAATCCTTCGGGGTGAAGATGAGCTTCCGCGGCGGGATCGGTTCGGGGTGCCGGTAGCAGGAGAAGATGGCGATGAATGACTCGTCGGCCAGGTCGAGGGCTTGGTCCGAGTGGCTGCCCATGGTGGCGTAGGCGTTTGTGTAGGTCTCGATGAGAGCGTTGTTGAAGGCGACCGGGAGACCCACGACTGTTTGAATCTGCCGTGCCAGGCGGTCGTGTACCGCTCGGAAGTGCTGCGCCGGGCTGCCGTATCGAGTGGTGGTGCGGACGAGAGGGACACGGCCCAGCTCATCGGTCTCGGTGAGCGCGGCCCCGCGCCGGCCTTTACCCACGTCTTCCAAGAGCGCCGACGCGGAGAGCTCCGCGAAGAGGTCTTGCTCGGAAGGCAGTGTGTACGAAAGGATCTCGCCCGAGATCCTAGGGTCGGGGGGCAACGTAGTCTCCCGTGTTCATGCTGAAGCGGAATCGGTCGCCGTAGTCGATGAAGGACGAGGTTCTGTTCTCCTCGGCGTACAGCTTGCGCAGCTCGTCCATGCCCTCCGGTGTGGGCGGCCCCAGCTTCACCAGGTCTCCGGCCCTGACAAGGAACGTCTGGCCGTTCTTGTGTACGGCTTCGGCGCTCGAGCACCGCACCACATATCCCAGGCGGGTCGGCAGCAACTCGGCGTCCAGCATCGAGGGCTGGATTTCATGGGTGTACAGGCGGTTCGTGGACAGCGGCATGAAGAAGACGGAGCCGGGATAGAGGGTCAGGCTGAACTGCGCGGGGAGTGCTCCCCCGGCGTTCCCTTCGACCGAATCCTTCAGGCGGAAGCGAAGTTTGGTCAGCCCGCTGACATTCTTCACGCCGTAGTCGAAAGCGTCTTCGGTCAGCGGCCGCAGCTTGTCGAGCCCGTCATAGAAGGTGCAGAAGGCCATGATGCCGTTGACCGGCATGTCCTTGGTTTTATCGGCGTGCGCCGAGATCTTGGCCTTGGACTGCTTCCGCTCGGCCGTGGCATGGGTGTTGTGATAGATCTGGGCGAGAACGTGGTTGAGCGGTGCTTGGCCACGGAAGATGCTGGCAGCCTCGCGATTCAGAGCCTCGACAATGCTCGTATCGGTCGG
This sequence comes from Nocardia sp. NPDC006630, assembly GCF_040611495.1. Lineage (NCBI taxonomy): Bacteria > Bacillati > Actinomycetota > Actinomycetes > Mycobacteriales > Nocardiaceae > Nocardia > Nocardia sp. NPDC006630. The sequence continues at coordinate 290,861 of NZ_JBEXOK010000004.1, read as the reverse complement.
GCGGAAATTCTCGGTCGGCCCCGAGAGGTTCGTGGAGCAGCGGAGCAGGCGGAAACGCAGTTCATCGCCACTGCGCGTGACAGGCGTCAAATAGATTCCGCTGCGATGAGCTGTCCCGGGCTTGGTGGACTCGGTCAGGGACTGGAATTCATGCTCCGCGCGAATCCGCCCGAAGTGGTCGGCACCGAGGTCGAAAAAGCGACGGTAGAACACGCCGACGCCGTGCACGCGGACGGGAACCCGGCCGGGGTCGATGCGGCTCCACGGTTCGTCCGCGCTCGCGTCTTCGATGCAGGCTTCCGTGGTGTGCATCAAGCGGTCCCCGTCATTCGCAGTCCTCGGTGGCGTGGGAACAGCGTCCCTCCCGACCCCACCCGCTAGCAAATTCCGGATCCGAACGCGGAATAGGTTGTGCCGGGCTCCCTCCGCAGCTGGGAGCCCGGCACCGTGTCGGCACCGGTGTGGGCGGTGACGACAGCTTGGGTGCTCCGAAGGAGCACAGATCTGGGGGTCAGTGACCGCCGCGGACGATTTCGACGGAGCGGGTGAGGATGCTCAGGCCGTGGGAGATTTCGGCGTCGGTGACGGTCAGTGGGGGGAGGAGTTTGACGACTTCGTCTGTGGAGCCGGAGGTTTCGACGAGCAGGCCCAGTTCGAAGGCGGTGCGGCAGACCTTGGCGGCCTGGGAGGCGTCGTCGAAGACCAGGCCTTGAACGAGACCACGGCCGCGGGTTGTCAGGCCGTGGAAGTCCTCGGTGAGCAGGGTCAGGTGCCGGCGGATGCGCTCGCCCTTGGCGAGGGTGGCCAGTTCCATGCGATCGTCGGACCAGTAGTGGCGCAGGGCGAGTTCGGCGGTGATGAAGGCGGCGTTGTTGCCGCGGAAGGTGCCGTTGTGCTCGCCCGGAGCCCACTGGTCCAGTTCCGGCTTCATGAGCACCAGAGCCATGGGAAGACCGTAGCCGCCAATGGATTTCGACAGTGTCACGATATCGGGGGTGATGCCGGCGGTCTCGAAGGAGAAGAACGGGCCGGTGCGGCCGCAGCCCATCTGGACATCGTCGACAATGAGCAGAATGCCACGCGCGGAGCACATTTCGGCGAGTGCGCGCAGCCATTCCGCGCGCGCCACGTTCACGCCACCCTCACCCTGCACCGTTTCGACGATCACCGCGGCGGGCTTGTCCACGCCCGAGGAGCTGTCGTCCAGCACCCGGCGCATCCACGAAAGCTCGTCCATGCCTTCGAGATAACCGTCGTACGGCATCGGAGTCGCATGCACCAGCGGCACACCCGCACCGGCCCGCTTGGCCGCATTGCCGGTGACCGACAGCGCGCCCAGCGTCATACCGTGGAAGGCATTGGTGAAGTTCAGGATGGTGGTGCGGCCGGTCACCTTGCGCGCCAGCTTGAGTGCGGCCTCGACGGCGTTCGCTCCGGTGGGCCCGGGGAACTGCACCTTGTAGTCCAGCCCGCGCGGGATCAGCAGCACATCGCGAATGGTCTCCAGCAGACGGCGTTTGGCGACGGTGGACATATCCAGCCCGTGCGTGATGCCGTCGCCCACCAGGTAGTCGATCAGGGCCTGCTTGAGAACGGGATTGTTGTGCCCGTAGTTCAGCGAGCCCGCACCGGCGAAGAAATCGAGGTAGTCCTTACCGTTCTCATCGGTGAGCCAGGCGCCGCGCGCGGTGTCGAACACCGTCGGCCAGGACCGACAGTAACCGCGCACATTGGATTCGAGCGCCTCGAAAACGGTCGTCTCGGCCATGGTCATCGGTGGGTCCTAGCGTCGGAGCAAAGTGAAACGAAGATGTTTCTACCATTGACCGATGCGGTAGCGGAACGTTTTCGGCGAAACTCGCGAAAGACTCCCGTCAGGTGAGACGACGTGATGCGCATCTCGGCCGGAACGCCGGAAGCATAACCCGAAGCGAACCGACCGGACCACACCCTTCAGGCAGCAACCTTTTCCCTCCGCCGCGCCAGCACCGCGATGCCCGCGACCATCGGAATCGTCACCGCGAGGCTCACCCAGCCGGTGCCCAGCCCCAGACCATCGGCCCGATGCGAGGCCAGCCAGTCGGTAGCGGAGGCGCCCAGCGGACGGGTGACGACATACGACGCCCAGAACGCGCCGATCGCACTCAGCCCCGCCCACCGATACGCCATGGCGGGCACGGCAATAGCAATCGCAAATAACAGAATCGATGGGAGATATCCGAGATGCAGTGTGGTGGCGGTCAGATCGCCGGCCACGGTCCCCAGCGCGAACGTCACCATGACCGTCGCCCAGTAGAACGCTTCCCGCCGGCGCGTGGTGATGCTGTGCACCGACAGCGTCCCCTCGGTGCGATACCAGAGCGCGAACACCCCGGCGAGCGCCGCGGCGAATCCGGCCGTCGACACCGCCAGCGGAATCCCGATGACGAAATCGACGATATCCGCGACCATGGTGCCGAAGATGCTCACCATCACCACCGCGAACCAGTAGATCCACGCCACGTACCGCGGACTCCGGAACTGGGCGATCAGACTCACAACAAGCAGCACACCCGCGCCGAGCACGGCGATCTCGGGCTGCGAACCGCCCACCAGGAAATCGGAGAAGGTCTCCCCCATGCCGGTGGAAAGGACTTTGACCACCCAGAACAGGGCGGTGATCTCGGGGACTTTGGCAAGCAGCGGGCGCGTGCGCGAAACCGCTGCTGTCGCAGGCTTTGTCACAAGGGCACTGTGCCAAACAGCCGCTGAGAAACCGCTGTGAAGCAATTTCCTTGCCGCGCACACCCGTTCGCACGTAGGGTCAATCTCTTGTGCGTGCCGACGCGGGGATCTACTGGCAGCTTGTCAGAGCCGGATTTCGCAGACAGTCACATTATCGGCTCGCCATGGTCGCGGGCCTGATCACCAATGTCGTTTTCGGGTTCGTGCGCTCCTCGGTGCTGATGGCCGCCGTGCATGCCAACAGCGGATTCGGCGGATACGACCGCGGGACCATCGGCGCGTACACCTGGCTGTCGCAGGGGCTGCTGGGCGCCATCGCCTTCTGGACCCTGCCCGATATCGTCGAGCGCATTCGCACCGGCGATGTGGCCATCGACTTCCTGCGGCCCATCGATGTCCAATTCGCCCATCTCGCCGAATATCTCGGCCGGGCGACCTGCACCCTGCTGCCGCGCAGTGTGCCCAGCGTGGCGATCGGCGCGCTCACCTTCGGCCTGGCGCTGCCGAATTCAGCGGGACCCTATGTGCTGGGGGTGATCAGCCTGGCCCTGGCCATCGCGCTCTCGTTCCTGTCCATGTTCGCGGTGTGCCTGTCCGGATTCTGGCTGGTGGAGACGCGCGGACTGCGGGCGCTGCACATGATCTGCGGCACCTTCCTGGCCGGCCTGTTCGCACCGGTGCATCTGTTCCCGGGCTGGCTGCAGACCATCGCGTACGCCACCCCGTTTCCGGCCATGCTGCAGTGGCCGGTCGATGTGATCTCCGGGCGCACCGCCGGGCTTGCGGCGGCGGGACTGGTGGCGGTGCAATGTTTCTGGCTGGCCGTCCTGACAGCGCTGGGCCAGCTGCTGCTGCGGGCGGGACGCCGCAAGCTGGAGGTGCAGGGTGGTTGAGACCCGGCCCTCCCGCATGGCGCCCTATCGCGCGGTACTGGCCTCCCGATTGCGCGCGCAGCGGGCGTATCCGCTGTCCTTCGCCACCGATGTGTTCAGCGCCTTCCTCATCGGGCTGGTGGAGTTCGCCGAAATGTGGGTGATCTTCCGCAATGTGCCGCAGCTGGGCGGGCTGAATCTGAACGCCATGCTGCTGGTGTTCGGAATGAGCAATACCTCCTTCAGCATTGCCGACATGCTGGTCGGGCACGCCGATACGCTGCCCACGTATATCCGGATGGGCAAGCTGGACGCGTTCTATCTGCGGCCGCAACCGCTGCTCCTGCAACTCATGACGAGCGATATCGCACTGCGCCGGGTGGCGCGCATCGGCGTGGCCGCCACTGTGCTCGGGTTCGGCCTGGCCCGCAATGACATCGATTGGACCGCAACCCATCTGGCGCTCTTCGCACTCACGCTGACCTCGGGCATCGCCATTTTCGCCGGACTCTTCGTCGCGGCGGCCGGGGTGCAGTTCTTCCTCATCGACGGATCGGAGCTCACCAATGCCTTCACCTACGGCGGCTCCTACGCCTCCATGCAACCCGCCTCGGTGTTCCCGGCACCGATGAAGCTGATCTTCGGATTTCTCGTTCCGGTCGCCTTCACCTCCTATCTGCCCGCCATCGCCCTGCTGGGACTGCGAGGCCCCGCACTGCTGCCCGCCTGGCTGGCGTGGGCGTCACCGCTGGCGGCACTGTGGGTGTGGCTGGCGGCGCTGTATTCGTGGCGACTGGGTACCAGGCACTATCAAGGAGGCGGCGGGTGAGCGATCCGATCATCGATATTGCCGGGCTGACACGCACTTTCGTGCTGCGCCGCAAGGAAGGGCGCTGGCGCCGGCGGCGCGAGGTGGTGACCGCCGTGGACGATATGAGTTTTCAGATCGAACCCGGTACGGCGGTCGGGTACATCGGCGCGAACGGCGCGGGCAAATCCACCACCATCAAAATGATCACCGGCATTCTGGTGCCGACCGCCGGGCGCCTGCGCACCTGCGGACTCGATCCGGTGCGGCAGCGCCGCGAACTGGCCGGGCGCATCGGAGTGGTCTTCGGGCAGCGATCGCAACTGTGGTGGGATCTGCCACTGCGCGAATCGTTTTCGATCCTGGCGGCCATCCATCGCCTGGAGCCGACGGCAGCACGCAGGCGCACCCGGGAACTGGTCGAGCAATTGGAGATGGACAGCACCCTCGACACCCCGGTGCGACAGCTGTCGCTGGGTCAGCGCATGCGCGCGGAAGTTGCTGCGGCACTGCTGCACTCGCCCGAGCTGGTAATCCTGGACGAGCCCACCATCGGCCTGGATGTGTTGTCCAAGCAGCGATTACGCGAATTCCTGCGACTGGAGCGCACCACCCGCGGCACCACCCTGCTGCTCACCACCCACGATATGGGCGATATCGAGCGCCTCTGCGAACGCGTCCTGGTGGTCGACACCGGCAAGCTGGTGTACGACGGATCCCTGACCGGACTGGCCGCCACCGTCGGCGCACACCGGGTGCTGACCGTCGATCTGGCCGAGCCCGCACCGGACCTCACCGATCTGCCGGGGGCGAAACTCCTGGACAGCGAAGGCGGGGGCGTCCGCCAGCGCCTGGCCTTCGATACCGAACTCACCACCGCCGCCCAGTTACTGGCAGCGGTATCGGCACGCGCCGAGGTCCGCGACCTCTCCATCGAAGAACCCGATATCGAGGATGTCGTCCGCCGCATCTACGAAGCCGCGGCGCATCCGTTCTCATAATCGGTACGCACCACCGTTGTTCATCCCTTTGTCGTCCGCTGGACGTCAAGATCACATCTGCTTCTCACCGATTGTGAGGACATTTGCAATAGCGCAAACCTGGTGGAGTTCCACGCACCACATCGCCTCGGTTTCGAATTGCGGCGACTGCCGGTCTGTGCCACGTTGCTCTTTATTGTCCGTGTGCTCCGTATGGGTCGGCACGGTGGCCGAATCTCAGGAGTGAGTGTGAATTTGCGTCCCGCACGTCTGCTGTCGCGCGGTAGCGTAAGGCTCACGCCGGCACTCGAATTCGCCCGGCCGCGCACCATTCGAGCGCGACTGCGCCGGATCCTGATCGTGTCGGTGGCGCTGGTGCTGGCGCTGCTCACCGTGATCATCGCCGGTGAGATCGGGCGCTACCGCGATACCGGCGCGACCACCAATGCCGTGGATCTCGCACTGGGAGTGCAGGATCTGGTGCACGAGGTGCAGCGCGAACGCGGCCTCACCAATGGTCTGCTCGGCGGCGACGGATCGGCCCGCAATGCCGTCAATGCCGAGCGCACCGCCGTGGACGCGGCACTCCAGGCGCTGAATAACGTGCTGGACAAGGGCGCGCCCGGTTCCGATCAGGTGCATTCCGCCCTCGCGCAATTCTCGGGCGTGAGCGCCAATCGGGCCGGTGTGGATGCCCGGCATATCGACCGGCCGACCTCGTTCAACTTCTATACCAATGCGATTCTCGCACTGAACCAGGCGCGACCCGGACTCGCCAACGCGCAGGACTCCGCCCTGTGGCGCGGCCTGCAGACGCTGTACGCACTCGGTGATGTCAAGGAGTTCACCGCTCAGGAGCGCGGATTCCTCAATGGCGTCTTCACCGCAGGTGAGTTCGGGGCCGGTGAGTACGTTCAGTTCCTGAATATTCGCGCCGGAAAGCTCGCCGCCATATCGGCTTTCCAGCGCGATGCCACCTCGGGACAGCAGGCACAGCTGGACGCCGTCATGCGTTCCGACGATGCGGTGCAGGCCGCCGGGGCCGAATCGGTGGCAATCGGCTCCGAGCGCGGGCTGCTGCAGGAACCGATCAGCGCACCGGACTGGTGGCGGCAGATGACCTCCGTCATCGATGCCCAGCGCGTGGTGCAGCGCTCCGTCGGCAGCGATATCCATGCTCGCGCAGCGGAACTGCGGCGCGAGGCGACGCTGGTCCTCGCCGCCTACGCGCTGGCCGCCCTGCTGGCGATCGCCGCGATGGTCTCGCTGGTGGTGGCCACCGTGCGCGCCATTGTGCGACCGCTCGCGCAGCTGGCCGAGGAGGCCGATGCGGTCGCCACCCAGCGCCTGCCGCAGCTCATCGCCGCCTGGAGCGACAGTTCGACCACCGACCCGGACCCGCCGGAGCCGGTGCGCGCCGACGAGCGCGCGGGCACCGAAATCGTCTCGGTGGCAACGGCACTGGACCGAGTGCAGGCCACCGCCTTCGAACTCGCCTCGGCCCAGGCGCGATTGCGGCGCAACACCACCGAATCGCTGGCCAACCTGGCCCGCCGCAATCAGAACCTGGTGCGGCGTCAGCTCGGGCTGATCAGCGAGTTCGAGCGGGAAGAGCTGGACCCCAACGCGCTGTCCAATCTCTTCGAGCTCGATCACCTGGCCACCCGTATGCGACGCAATGCCGAAAGCCTGCTGGTGCTGGTCGGCGAGTCGAGCCCGCGGCGGTGGGCGCAGTCCATTCCGCTCAGCGATGTGATCCGCGCCGGCCTGTCCGAGGTGGACGACTACCGGCGGGTGGTACTGCGCCGGGTCGACGATGCCGCCATCGCGGGTGCGGCGGTGAGCGAGCTCGCGCATATGCTCGCCGAACTCATCGAGAACGGATTGGCCTTCTCCCCACCGGATCTCGAGATCGAGATCTACGGCCGCCGCCTCGGACCGCGCTATCTCATCGCCATTGTCGACCACGGCGTCGGCATGCCGCCGGACCAATTGGCGATCGCCAATGCCCGCCTGCGCGGTGAGGCCGACTTCCTGGTCGCACCCACCCGGTTCCTCGGGCACTTCGTGGTGGGCCGGCTCGCGCAGCGGCTGGGCATCGAGGTGGAACTCACCGTATCCCCGGTCAGCGGTGTGGTGGCCCGGCTGTTCCTGCCCGAAGCGCTGCTCGGCGACCAGCCGCAGCCCGCGCTTCCGGAGCTCCCCGCGGCGGAGCCCAAACACGCGGCGACAGTACAGCTTCCGGTGTCGGGCGCGATGGTAGAACATTCGACCGGCCGCCATCGGCCACTCCCCGCGGTGTCGCAGAATCCGGTGCCCAATCATGAACTCGCTTTCGGCACAGGTGAATTCGGCCCGGTAACCGACTCGGGGATCGCCTCACACATCGCGTTCTCGGCCGGTGGTCCGGAACGGGGATACCCCAACGGAGCTCCCGTGGAAAGCAATACCGTTCGGCTCATACCGCTGCGCGAGTCCGCCGATTCCGCGGTGCGGCAACAGCCGGTGGCGCCCACCGCACCGGAACCGGAGCCGGAAATTGCGGGAACCGTCCCAGAGGTGCAACGCACACGAAACGGTCTCGTCAAGCGCAGCAGGAAGACTCGCGAGAATTCGGGCGCCACGCCGGGTGGCGCCCAGCCCGCCCCGACCGCCCCGGTGACCGCTCCGCACGCCGACCGCTCACCGGAACAGGTGCGCAGCATGCTGTCCGGCTTCCGGGCCGGGCACCAGCGTGGTGAACTCGGCGCCCCGCCCCGGCCCGGCTCTAATCCCTAGGAGAACCACAGGTGACGACTCACTACACCGACACCGATCCGCACACGTTCAATTGGCTGCTCGCCGATTTCGTGCGCACCACCGACGGCGTGCGCGATGCCGTCGCGGTCTCCTCCGACGGGTTGCTGATGGCCATGTCCGCGGGGCTGGACCGGGCCGGCGGCGACCGGCTCGCGGCGATCGTGTCCGGGCTGACCAGTCTCGGCCGAAGCGCCTCCCGCAGTTATGCTTTCGACGGACTTCGGCTCATCATGATCGAGATGGGGCGCGGCTTCCTGCTCGTCTCGGCCATGACCAATGGCAGCTGCGTCGGCGTGATCGCCGATAACAATGCCGATGTGGGCCTGGTCGGCTATCAGATGGCCGTGCTGGCCGAGCGCGCCGGCGCGCTGCTCACCCCCGCGCTCATCACCGAACTGCGGGAGTCGTTGGGCCGATGAATGATTCGCACCGGCTACCGGATCCGCGAATGATCGCCGTCAACCAGCCGGAGGGCTGGTCCGGAGCCATGCCCCCCACGACGGTCACGGCCGAGGACGAAGCCGACTCACAGGTGGTGCGCCCCTTCATGATGACTGCCGGGCGCACCACGCCACTGGTCGACGGACTCCGGATCGAGACCCTCGTCCGCGCCTCCCCCGCCGCGCTGTCCGCACCGCTGCACTTCGAACTGGAGCGGGTGGTGCGGCTGTGTCAGCGCCCGCACTCCATTGCCGAAATCGGTGCGGCCCTGCGCATACCGATCGGCGTGGCCCGGGTACTGGTCAGCGATCTGATCGCCGCCGGCCATGTCGCGGTGAACCAGTCCGATGAATTGTCCATCTCCGCGATCGAAAGGATCCGGGACCTTGTTCGGGCACTCTGAAGTTCCGGCCGCGCCGCTCGCGTCCTCGGTGAAGATCGTGATCAGCGGCGGTTTCGGCGTCGGCAAGACCACCCTCATCGGCGCCATCTCCGAAATCGAGCCGCTGGCAACCGAAGCGGCCATGACCGAGGTCTCCCGGGGTGTGGACACCCCGGGGTGCAATACCGGTAAGACCACCACCACGGTGGCGCTGGACTTCGGCCGCATCACCCTGGACGCGAACCTGGTGCTCTATCTGTTCGGCACACCCGGCCAGGAGCGCTTCGAATTCCTCTGGGACGACCTGCTGGACGGCGCACTGGGCGGCATCATCCTGGTCGACACCGATCGGGTCGAGGACTGCTACCCCGTGCTCGAGTACTTCGAACAGCGCCGCACCCCGTTCGTGGTGGGGGTGAACCGTTTCGACGACGCGCCCAACTTCGACCTCGAAGAGGTGCGCGAAGCCCTGGATATCGATCCGGCCGTCATAATGCTCGATTGTGATGCGCGCGACCGGGACTCGGTCAAGAATCTACTGGTAGCCCTGCTGGAACAGATCCTGCGGGCCCGGCGCGCACCCGCTCTCAGCCGCTGACCGTAAAAAACGACCCCGGGTGCCGAAGCACCCGGGGTTTTCTCACGCGAAATCCTTTCGCGCGATGAGATTTAGCGGCCGAAGGAGCCGGTGAAGAGGGTGTTGAGAATACCGCCGAGCGCTGCGCTGCCGGTGCTGAACAGACCGTTGAGAGCCGCACTACCAGTATCGATGATGACCGGGATCATTTTTCAACCTCTCTGTAGGTACGTCGTCGATCGGGATTTCCGGTCGGCGACGTGACCTACAGTGCAGGGCCAGCCTTACAGCGCCCTGGTCGATAGCTGAGAGGTTGCTAAGTTAGCGTGTAACCACCGTCACACTAAAGAGGCTCGTGGCCGTCCGCGGCATACAGACTCACTTCACCGTCTTCCGCCAGGAACGCGTTGACCAGCATCGTTCCACTGGATCGAAGCTCTTCAGGGGTCGGAGCGGCGGTCGTGACCGAAACCTGCGGTACCGCAGCCCAGTTGACGACATAGCGCTGAGGGGGACCGTCATCGCCGGAAAGGTGCGCCAGCCGGAACACCGACACCCGCCGGCGAACAATGAGGGTCCGCACGACTTCGGCGATTCGCTCCGGGTCTTCCAGCGCGAACATGAAACCGAAGCGCAGCTCGGGAGAGGATGCGTAGGCGGGCACAAATACCCAGGCTAATCGACCGCGACGCACAGGGCCCCCGGCACGCCGCGTCGATAGCTATTCATAAGCCTCAGTAAGGGGCTCGGGAAGCCGCCACGCGGCGGCGGCCTGGAAGCGACCGACCAGCCTGTCCACCGCGAGCCCGCTCGCAGGTGTCGATCTGCCACCAAACGCAGCACCCGTGTAACCGTGCCGTAATGCTGTATAACGATTCTCCGGCAGCTTCCCTGAGAACGCGCCGAATGGTTGCGCCCCTTCGACTATCGCGCTTTCCTGAATATGTCCCACATTGTGCGGACAGTCTCCCCATCGCATCGTCGCGAATTTCCCGGTTTCTTCACCGTGCCGTTCGTGGTGGGCTGTGCGTCCAGGAGTGTGGGTCTGCGCCGGAGCCGAGGGGAGCCCCTCCCCCGAAACCCCCTCGGCCCTGGCGCATCCAGAACTGCAATGGCTAAGGGCGGAAACATGGCAACCGATTACACCGGAACGGGATTCGGAGCCGAGCTACCATCGCCAACCCTGCTGCTGCGCGCCTTCCGGGAACCCGTCACCGATCTGCTCACCGACCCCGCCGATCCCCTCCGCCGTGACCGCGAGATCCTCGAAGCGGCCCATGACCTGGTGCAATGCCATGAGCGACGGCACCACGCGCATGCGGAGGCGCACGCCGCCGAGGCCACCCCACGACGGGTGGCCGAGTGCAGCCGATCGGTGGAGGACATCGACGAACGACGCACAGAACTGGTAGCGCGCATCGACGACTGGGTGGCGATCAATATTCCGCATCGGGCCGGGGCCTCGCTGCACACCGAGACACTCGGCGCGGTGATCGACCGCATGGCCGCGAAATGGGTTGCGGCACAACAGGCATTGGGAACAGCGACACCGGAGCCGCCGCGCGCCAAAAGCGCCGACGGACGACGACGGCGCAATGGACTACGAGAGACGCCGCGACGCGCGGACAGCGAGGCGCACCTGCAGTGGTATCGCCTCGCCGAACTCGCCGACGGCTACAAGGATCTGATCACGGACGTGGCACAGCACCGCAGACGGTTACCCGTCTGGTAGAGACCAACTCTCGGAGCTCTCAGGGCTTCGCCCCCGAACCCCCGACGGCCCGGGGGCTGAGCAGCCCCGAGTGTTGATCAGCGGGGGTCTACGACCTCGGCGTCGATGAACTCGGGCTCGGCGGTGGTTACCGTCGGCTTCAAGGAATCATCGTGTGCGACAACGGGTTCGAGGTCTTCGTCGTCGAAATCCGGGTCGTAGCCGGAATCGGCGGCAGCGGTGCGCTGGGCGGCGGCATCGCGCTGGGCGGCGACCGCGGCCTCCCGCATTTCGATGGCGTCGGTGACCCATTCGCCGATCTCCCGGGTCACTTCCGCGACGGTTCCGGTAATGATCGTTGCGATATTGCCGACGTGCCGTGCCCCGGTCGCCGTCAATTCCTGGATCAGATCCTTATTGCTTTCGAATTTCCCGATCATTCACACGCCCACTTCGCTAGCCGTCCCCCGGCGCATCACAATAACACCGGTCGGCTGCGATTTCACGAGCGCCGGAGGCAGTGCCAGCTTGAACAGCTTCGCCCAGACCGAACCGATCTGCTGGCTGAAGCTGCCCGTGTTGTACGGCAGGCCGTGCTTCTCGGCCAGCGCCTTCACCTCGGGGGCGATCTCCGGATACCGGTTCGCCGGCAGATCCGGGAACAGGTGGTGCTCGATCTGATGCGAGAGATTGCCCGACATGATGTGGAAGGTCCGGCCGCCCTCGATATTGGCCGAGCCCAGCATCTGGCGCACATACCACTCGCCCTGGGTCTCCTCCGCCGTCTCCTCCTCGGTGAACGTCTGTACGCCCGAGGGGAAGTGACCGCAGAAGATGATGGAGAAGGTCCACAGATTGCGCGCGATATTGGCGGTGAAGTTCCCCGCCAGTGTGGACAGGAACAGCGGACCGGTCAGCGCGGGGAAGATCACATAGTCCTTGAGCACCTGCTTGCCGGCCTTACGGACCTGCCCCTTGACCAGCGACTTGATATCCGACCACGAGCGCTTGCCGCGGACGATGTTCTCCACCTCGAGGTCGTGGCCCATCACGCCCCACTCGAAGGCCACCATCAGGAAGAACGCGTACAGCGGATTGCCAAGCCGCAGCGGATTCCAGGCCTGGGCCTCGTCCACGCGCAGGATGCCGTAGCCGATATCCCGGTCTTTGCCATGAATATTGGTGAAGGTGTGGTGCATGTAGTTGTGCGAGTGCCGCCACTGATCGGCCGGGCACACCGTGTCCCACTCGAACTCGCGGGAGTTCAGGCCGGGCTCACGCATCCAGTCGTACTGGCCGTGCATGACATTGTGGCCGATCTCCATATTGTCGAGAATCTTCGACACGGTCAGCGAGGCCACGCCCGCCAGCCAGAACGGCGGCAGGAAGCCGAGGTACATCAGGCCGCGGCCCGCGACCTCGAAACCACGCTGCGCCTTGATGATCGAGTAGATGTATTCGCGGTCGCGCTCGCCCAGATCTTCGACGACGCGGGCACGCAGTGCGTCGAGCTCGCGGCCGATCTCCTCGACCTGCTCGGCACTGAGAACCACGGGGCCCGCGGGTGTTTCGGTGAGAATCGCCATGACGATCCCTCCTTCAGATAGCGATGTCGACGTCCCCGACGGGGGCGTTGATGCAGAGTTGAATGGGCTGATCGGGGTCGGCGTCGACCTCTCCGGTGCGCAGATTGCGGGTGCAGCCGCTGCGCTTGACCGCGGTGCAGGTGAAGCAGATTCCCATCCGGCAGCCGTATTCCGGTGTGAGACCGGCGGATTCGGCCTGCTCGAGCAGGCTGGCGCCGGTGTTCTCGGTGGTGATGTCACTGCCGGAGAAGGTCACCGAGCCTTCCGCCGTGGCCGGATCGGCCGGTGCGACGGTGAGGACGAACTCCTCCAGGTGCAGCCGGTCGCTGAGCTGCTCGGCCTCGTAGACGGTGCGTACCGCCTTCATGAGTCCGGGCGGGCCGCACAGGTAGGTCTGCGCCGCGGCGAACCACGGGGCGAGCCGCTCCAGCTCGTCGTAGCTAAAGTTCGGATCCTGTCCCAGCTCCGGGTAGAGCATTTCCACGCGGAAGTTGGTGTGCTGCAGCGCCAGCGCCTGCAGTTCGGCGCGGTGCGGCACCCATTCCGGTGAACGGTTGTAGTGCAGGAACAGCACCTTGCCCTGGTACCCCTCGGTGGCGAGGGTGCGCAGCATGGACAGCGCCGGGGTGATGCCGCTACCACCGGTGATCAGCACAATCCGGTCGGGTCGCTGCTCGGGCAGGTGAAAGACGCCTGCGGCCGGCGCCAGGTCCACCACCATGCCGGGAATCGCGTTCTCGTGCAGGTAGTTCGACACCAGGCCGTGCGGGTGCGCCTTGATGGTGAGTTCGATGTGCCGATCGCGGCGGGTCTGCGTATTCACCGGCGAATAGCAGCGGGTATGGCGCACACCGTCGATGACGACGCCGATCTGCACGTACTGCCCGGCCAGATGTCCGGTCCACTGCCGGGTCGGCCGCAGCGTCAGCGTCACCGAGCCCACCGCGCTGCGTCGCACGTGGGTGATCTCGGCGCGCATCTGGCGCAGAGTGAGCGTGGGCCGGACCAGTTCCAGGTAGCGGTCCAGCGGGTGCGGGGTGGTCAGCCTTTCCACGAGGTCGATGAGTCCAACCATGCGGGCCTCCTGTTACGTCGCCCGGGGCTGTGGGCGACTGTCGCTTGCGATGAGCACCGTGCTCTCCGATGGGCACTAATTTCGGTGCACATCTGTACACTCAACTAGTGTGCCGGGTGGAGGCCATCCAGTTCAACCGGCAGTTCGTGTGACCCACACGACATCTCGCGAATGGAACGAATGTGAACGAATGTATGCTCATCGACGTGAGCGAGCAGGCAGCAACCAGGGGTGAACGCAAGGAACGCACCCGCGCGGCACTACTGGACGGCACCCTCGCCCTGGCCGCCGACCGCGGCTTCGCCGCCCTGAGCCTGCGCGAGATCGCACGCTCGGCCGGCATTGTGCCGACCGCCTTCTACCGGCACTTCACCTCCCTCGACGAACTCGGCACCTCACTGGTCGAGGAGGGCGTGCGGCAATTACGACTGGCCCTGCGCGAAGTGCGCCGGACCCCTAACGCCCGCCTGGCCGACAGCGTCCGCTTCGTTTTCGAACAGGTCGACGGCAAACGCGATCTGTGGGGCTTCCTCATTCGGGAACGACACGGTGGTTCCGCAGCGCTTCGTGGCGCGATTGCCGTGGAAATGCAACTCATCGTCCGGGAACTGGTCGTGGATCTGTCTCGGATCCGCACCCTCGACCACTGGTCGCCCGACGATCTCGAGTTCGCCGCCGACCTCATCGTGGCCACGGTCGCCGATCGCATCGCGGACTTCGTCGTGGCGGAACCTCGCGATCGCCCGCGCATTGTCGATCGCGTGGTTCTGCACGTGCGGCTCATCTCGCTCGGCATGGGCGCCTGGGATCCCGATGCCGTGGTGCACGAGCGCTGAGGATCAGCGGCCGCCCAGATCGTCCGCGCGCACCGGGACCAGGGCGGCGAGTCCGAGCGCCAGCACCAGCACGATGCCGATGATGCCCGCGCGCTCGGAATCGAACGACCAGACGAAGAACCCGAAAAGTATCGGCGCCAGGAAAGATACCGCGCGGCCCGTGGTGGCGTAGAGGCCGAACATCTGGCCCTCGCGTCCGGGCGGCGCGAGCCGGACCAGAAAGGTGCGGGCGGAGGACTGCGCGGGGCCGACGAAGACGGTGAGCAGCAGGCCGAAGATCCAGAACATGATCGGTCCGGACACGACCAGCAGGATCAGGCCGCAGACGATCATGGCGGCCAGCGACAGTACGATCACCGGTTTCGGGCCGATGCGGTCATCGAAGCGGCCGGCGGTGATAGCACCTAGTGCCGCAACAACATTCGCGGCGACGCCGAACAGCAGCACATCCGAGTCGGCGATGCCGTACACCCGGACCGCCAGTACCGCGCCGAAGGTGAACACGCCTGCCAGGCCGTCCCGGAAAATGGCGCTGGCGAACAGGAATCCGACGGCGCGGCGATCGACATGCCAGAGCTCGCGCACATCGCGCCACAGCACCCGGTAGGCGTCGGTGATCTTGCGTGTCGCCGCGCCGGGATCGGCTGTGGTGCGCGGCAATTCGGGCACGAAGAGGAACAGCGGAATGGCGAACGCCGCGAACCAGACTGCGGCCACCAGCGCCACCAGGCGGATGTTCAGGCCGTCGTCGATGGGCACGCCGAGCAGTCCGCGATAGTCGCCCTTACCGGAGATGAAGCCGAAGTAGACGATCAGCAACAGCACAATGCCGCCGAAATAGCCCATGGCCCAGCCGAATCCGGAGATGCGGCCGACATTCGCGGGGGTGGACACCTGCCGCAGCATGGAGTTGTAGGGCACATGCGCCAGTTCGAAGGTCGCCGATCCGATACCCAGCAGCAGCAGGCCGAGCCACAGGTAGTGGTAGTTCTCGTGCACGAAGAACATGGCGGCCATGAGCACCACCGTGACGGCGGTCAGCACGCCCAGGGACAGTTTGCGTTTCGCGGTCGCATCGAACCACTGCCCGCTCACCGGGGCGGTCACGGCCACCACCAGACCGGCGATACCGAGGGCCCAGCCCAGCCACGCGCTCGACGAAATACCGCCCGGCAGATCCTTTCCCACCTTGTCGGTGAGATACACCGAGAAGACGAAGGTGAGGATCACCGCATTGAAGGCGGACCCGGCCCAATCCCACAGCCCCCAGGCCACCACCGGCCCGCGGGCGGCCGCCGATCCGATCGTCTCCCGCCCGGAAACCTCAGCCATCAGCGCAGCCTAGGCGACCTGTCCGCGGTCAGCGGGCCGAACACGATCTACGAAATCGAAACGCCCGGATGGGCTTGCGCGAAATGCGCCAGCCAGGGTTGCCGCCGCTCCTCTGGAGTCATGGCCACCAATGTGCGCAGCCGCGTCCAGCCGGCCTCGTCCGAAGGAGTCAGGATCTGCAGCCAGGCACCCGCGATGGTGGGCAGTGACAGGCTCGTCACCACCATGTCCACATCGCCGGTGATGATATTGCGGATCACCTTGCTGCGGCCGCGCGGGACCGCGACATCATTGCGCGCCCACATCTCCGCGAACAGTGGACTGGCAGCGGCCAATTCGTCGATGAACTCCGTCCACAGGGGATCCTGCAGATTCTTGGCATAGGCGCCGCGCAGGAAACCCACCATGCGCGCCTTGTGCTCCATATCGCCAGGGTAGGGATTGCAGCACTCCGGCGCGAGGAACACCATCCGAACGACGTTCTTGCTGTTCGTGGTGAAGAGCGGGCACAGCGCCGCATACGCCGCATTGTGGGCGATCACGTCATAGCGCGCGGACAGCAGTACGGCCGGCAGCGGATCCACATGGTCCAGAATCACCTGCAACTCATCCGGCACCGGTCCATCCGCATGCGGCGACGGAATGGTCTGCACATCCGCCAGTCGATACAGATGCGCCCGCTCCGCCCCGTCCAAACACAGCGTGCGCGAAATGGCATCCAGCACCTGCACACTCGCATTGATATCGCGCCCCTGCTCCAGCCACGTATACCAAGTCACCCCGACCCCCGCGAGCTGCGCCACCTCCTCCCGCCGCAACCCAGGCGTCCGCCGCCGCGTCCCCACCGGCAACCCCACCTCCTCCGGCCCGATCCGCGCCCGCCGCGACTTCAAAAACGCCGCCAACTCCTCCCGCCGCGTCTTCCGCACCGACCGCGCCCGATCCCCCTGCCCCACAGCAGCCTTGGCCGTTCCCGCCCGCCCTGCACCGGGCTGCGCTGCATCCGTTCGAGCGGCATTCCCCTGCGCCACATCGGTCCGAGCGGCACCCGCCTGCGCCACCGTTCGGGCGGCACTCACCGGCGCCGCATCCGGCCGTGCGGCGCTCGCCCCTGCTGTGCCTGTGCGCGGAGCATCGGTCTCGGTGGCACTTGCCTGCACGGCGCTCACCTGGGTGGGGCGGTGCCGTAGGACGCTCGAGTCCGGGCGGAGGGTGGGAATACTTTCTCCGGCCTGAGGCGCTCCATTGGTGGCTGGTGAGTTCACATATCCATAGTGGGCGCATCCGGCACCGGTATCCAGGTGGTGTGGGTACCAGCATAAGCAGGCTCCTGTTTGCGGGGCGGGGTGCGGCGCAGGCTCGTTTACATGACACAGAGCCTGACCCAATCTCCACCGGCGGTGGCGGCTCCGGCATCCGCTTCCGCTACTCGTCGACCTCTCGCCGTACTGGCCGTGATCCTGCTCGGGCAGTTCATGGCGGTGCTGGATGCCTCCATCGTCAATGTCGCGATTCCCGCGATTCGAACCTCTTTGCACGCTTCGGGTTCCGCACTGCAGCTCATCGTCTCCGGCTATGTGATCGCCTACGCCGTACTGCTGGTGACCGGCGCCCGGCTGGGTGATCGGTTCGGGCAGCGGAATATGTTCCTCGCCGGACTCGGCATCTTCACCGTCGCGTCGCTGATCTGCGGGCTGGCGTGGAATACCGAGGCGCTCATCGTCTTCCGATTCCTGCAGGGCATCGGCTCGGCGGCCATGGTGCCGCAGGTGATGACTCTCATCCAGCGGGTGTTCACCGGAACCACACGCGCCCGGGCGCTTTCGGCCTATGCGGCCGTCATCTCCGGCGGCATGGTTGTCGGGCAGATCGTCGGCGGTCTCATCGTCAGCTCGGATCTGGCCGGAACCAGTTGGCGCGGCGTGTTTCTGGTGAATGTGCCGATCGGACTGGCACTGCTGGCCATCGCACCGCGGATTCTGCCCGCCATCACCACGCGGGTGAACCGCAAACTCGACCTGCCCGGGCTGGCGGTGCTGACCACGGCGGTGCTACTGCTCGTACTACCGCTGGTACTCGGGCACGAACAGCACTGGCCGGTGTGGAGCTGGATCGCATTGGTCTGTGCCGCAGCGGGATTCGCGGGATTCGCAGTGGTCGAGCGCTGGGTGCACCGGCGCGGCGGGGAACCGCTCTTCGCCGATCGGGTGCTGCGGGCGCCGGGGCTGGTGCTCACCGCCGTCACCCTGCTGCTGGTCATGTGCACCTTCGGCGGCTGGCTGTTCGTCATGGCCATCCATCTGCAGAGCACCCTCGGATACAGCGCACTGCACGCGGGCCTGCTGTTCATTCCCATGGGCGTGGCCTTCGCTATCGCCAGCATGTATTGGCAGCGCATTCCGGCGCGCTATCACGCGATCATGATCCCGGCCGGGTTGGTGCTGGCCGCGATCACCATGGTCACCATGGGCCTGCTGCTGCGTGACGGCAGGGATCTGGGCCCGCTGGAGCTGACCGTCTTCGGATTCATGGGCGTCGGATTCGGGCTCTCGTTCAGTCCGCTGATGAGCCGCACCACCGCCAAGATTCCGGTCGCGCTGGCCGCCGACGCCAGTGGCATCCTGGTCACCAATGTGCAGCTGGGCGTGGTGATCGGCATTGCGAGTTTCGGCTCGGTATTCCTGAGCCTGGCCGGGTCGACCGCACTGTCGGCCTCGCACGCGGTCGGCGTCACGGCCATCGCCGAAGGCATTACCGTGCTGGTCGCAGCGGGTTTCGCCGCTCGAGCGGCACGGTGACCTGACCGCGGAGATCACCAGGACTCTGGAAGTCTGAGGGGCGCCCCCGCCGGGGCGCCCCTTTTTTCGACTTTCCCTATGCACTGAATTGCATAGTACGTCGAGTCTCAGTTACCCTGGCCGCATGGCCCTCGAACACGCGCTATTGGTATCGCTGACCGAACGCGCGAGCTCGGGTTACGACCTGGCCCGCCGGTTCGACAAATCCATCGGCTTCTTCTGGAACGCCACCCACCAGCAGATCTATCGCGTGCTCAAGCGCATGGAAGAGCAGGGCTGGGTGACCGCCGAGGCCGTGGCGCAGGAGGGCCGCCCGGATAAGCGGGTCTACACCGTCAGCGACGCGGGCCGCGGTGAACTCACCCGCTGGATCGCCGAACCCAGCGATGCCGGGCCCATGCGCAATGAACTCGGCGTGAAACTGCGCGCCGCCTCGCTCGGCGACGTCCCCGCGCTGGCCGCCGAATTCCAGCGGCACCGCGACGAACACGCCCACCGCCTCGATCTCTACCGGAACTTCGAGAAGAAGGACTACCCCGCGCCGGATCAGCTCTCCGGCCGCACCCTGCACCAGTACCTCGTACTGCGCGGTGGCATCCGCGTCGAAGAGGGTTTTGTCGACTGGTGCGACGAAGTACTTGCCGGCTTGCGCAAAGACAATCCCGATGGCCTCCGCGACCCAGCCCGGTCGCAGGCGTCCGACCCGAAAGGCACTGCGCGATGAGCGCTTACCCGCATCTGTTCGAACCCCTGGACCTGGGATTCACCACACTGCGCAATCGCGTGGTCATGGGTTCCATGCACACCGGCCTCGAAGACCGGGCCTGGCACACCAACCGGCTGGCGGCCTACTTCGCCGAACGCGCCCGCGGCGGAGTCGGTCTCATCATCACCGGTGGTTACGCGCCCAACCGCACCGGCTGGCTGATGCCGTTCGGCGCGAAGATGACCAATAAGACCGAGGCGTACCGCCACCGCGTCATCACCAGGGCGGTGCACGCCGAGGGCGGCAAGATCGCGCTGCAGATCCTGCACGCGGGCCGCTATTCCTATATGCCAGGCAGTGTTTCGGCCTCCTCCATCAAGGCGCCGATCAATCCGCTGCGCCCGCGCGCACTCTCGGCCAAGGGCGTCGAGCAGACCATCGACGATTACGCGCGCTGCGCCGCGCTGGCCAAGTTCGCCGGCTACGACGGCGTCGAAATCATGGGTGGTGAAGGGTATTTCATCAACCAGTTCCTGGCGCCGCGCACCAATAAGCGCAAGGACAAGTGGGGCGGCTCGCCGGAGAACCGCCGCCGCATCGCCGGTGAGATCGTGCGCCGGGTGCGCAAGGCCGTCGGCCCGGACTTCATCATCGTGTTCCGCCTGTCCATGGCCGATTTCGTGGAGAACGGGCAGACCTGGGACGAGATCGCCGCTGTCGCAAAGGATGTGGAGGCCGCCGGAGCTACCATTATCAATACCGATATCGGCTGGCACGAGGCGCGGGTGCCCACCATCGTCACCTCGGTGCCGCGCGGCGCCTTCGTCAAGTGGACCGCGAAGGTCAAGGACGAGGTGAGCATTCCGGTGTGCGCCTCCAACCGCATCAATATGCCGGAGACCGCGGAGGAGATCCTCACCCGCGGCGATTCGCATCTGGTGTCGCTGGCCCGCCCCCTGCTCGCCGATCCGGACTGGGCTCGCAAGGCCCAGGAGGAACGCGATGACGAGATCAATACCTGCATCGCCTGCAACCAGGCCTGCCTGGACCACGCCTTCCAGATGAAAACCGTGTCCTGCCTGCTGAATCCGCGCGCCGGCCACGAGACCGAACTGCAGCTGCTGCCGACCCGCCGCACCCGGAAATTCGCCGTTGTCGGCGCCGGCCCGGCCGGGCTGTCGGCCGCGGTGAGCCTGGCGCAGCGCGGGCACGTCGTGGACCTGTTCGAGGCCGATGACAAGATCGGCGGCCAGTTCGATATCGCCCGCCGCATCCCCGGCAAGGAGGAGTTCAGCGAAACCCTCCGCTACTACACGCGCCAGATCGAAATCACCGGCGTGCGAGTGCATCTGAACACCAAGGCCACCGCGCAGCAGCTCATCGACGGCGGCTACGACGAGATCATCCTGGCCACCGGCGTGAAACCGCGCATCCCGAACATCCCCGGCGTAGACCACCCGAAGGTACTCACCTACGCTGAACTGGTGCGTGAGGGCAAGCCCGTCGGCAAGAAGGTCGCGGTCATCGGCGCCGGCGGTATCGGCTTCGATGTCAGCGAGTTCCTCACTGTCGAAGGTCATCCCAGCCTCAAGCTCGACGAGTGGGAAGAGGAGTGGGGCGTGTCGGACGATCCGAATATGCGCGGCTTCCTCACCACCCCCAAGCCCTCCCCTGCCGCCCGCGAGGTGGTCCTGCTGCAGCGCAAGTCCTCCTCCTTCGGCAAGGACCTCGGCAAGACCAGCGGCTGGGTGCACCGGGCCGCGGTCAAGGCCAAGGGCGTGGAGCAGATCGGCGGCGTGAACTACGAGCGCATCGACGATCGCGGCCTGCACATCAGCTTCGGCGAGAAGCGGCAGCGCCCCACCGTCATCGAGTGCGACAACGTAATCCTCTGCGCCGGACAGGAATCCGTCCGGGATCTGGAAGCGCCGCTGCAGGCTGCGGGCGTCAAGACGCACCTGATCGGCGGCGCCGACTTCGCCTCCGAGCTCGATGCCAAGCGCGCCATCAACCAGGGCACCCGGCTGGCGGCAGCACTCTGATGCCCACCCTCACCCGCCTGGGCCTGCCCGGAAACGAGCAGGCCTGGGCGGCTCTGGGTTTCACCAGCACCGGCGGTGAGATCCGCATCGGCCATGTCACCTGCACCCTGGGTGAGCCCGGCTGGGGCTTCGACGAAACCCGTTCCGACCCAGCGCAACTCGGCGTGCCGTATCTGACGTCCGATACCGGGCGCGCGCCGGGCAATCCGGGCGGTATGCATGCGGCGGGCAATAATCGCGCGGCGACTCTGGCCGAACAGCCGAGCCCGCACGCCAATGGGGTCACGATCGTCGACCACGTCGTGTACTGGGTGCCGGACCTGGACCGGGCCGCCACCGATCTCACTGCGGTGCTGGGCATTCCGCCGCGCCGCCGCTTCTTCCCGCGCGGCCCGGACGGGCCCGAGATGGCCTTCTATCGCGTCGGTGAGCCCTTCATCGAGGCGGTGAGTTACGGCGGTCCGCCCGCGCTGCTCGGCGTCGCCTTCCTGACGCCCGATCTGGATGCCGCCGTCGCCGCCATCCGCGCGGCGGGCGGACCCATCGGCGACCCCAAACCGGCGGTGCAGGGCGGTCGCATCGCCAGCGTCTGGCGCGGGCATGTCAACTGGGGCATCGCCTTCATGGAGCCCAAGCCGCGCAACTGAGCCGCGCCCGGCTCACCGCCGGGATTCATGGGTAGGCTGCCTAGTCGTGAGCTTGCCTGCGCCTACCGCTGATAATCGTGCCGTCGTGACCGGAGCTTCCTCGGGGATCGGAACCGCCCTGGCCGAGGAACTCGCCTCGCGTGGCTATTCGCTGATTCTCGTCGCCCGCCGCGGTGAGCTGCTGGCCGAGCTGGCGCAGCGGCTGACCGAGCGCTACGGCATCACCGCCGAGGTGCGCGCGGTGGATCTGTCGAATCGGGAGCAGCGGGCGCCGCTGGCACAGGAGCTGGCGTCGCGGAATATCGCGATTCTGTGCAATAACGCCGGTGTCGCCACCTTCGGGCCGCTGGCGAAGCTGGACCTGGCATTCGAGCGCGACATCATGGAGCTCAATGCCGTCGCGGTGCACGACCTTTCGCTGGCCGTCATGCCGGGCATGATCGAGCGCCGCGCGGGCGGCATTCTCATCACCGGTTCCGCGGCCGGCAATATGCCGATCCCGAACAATGCCACCTATGCGGCCAGCAAGGCCTTCACCAACAGCTTCTCCGAATCGCTGCGCGGTGAGCTCAAGGAGTACGGCGTGCACGTCACGCTGCTGGCCCCCGGTCCGGTGCGCACCGACAATCCGGATCAGGAAGAGGTCGGCACCAAGATTCCGGAGTTCATCTGGGTCACCGCCGCGCACACCGCCAAGATCACCATCGACGCCCTGGCCCGGAACAAAATGCGCGTCGTTCCCGGCCTGATCAGCAAGGGTATGAGCCTGGCCGGGCAGTTCGGGCCGCGCTCGCTCACCTCGGTGGTCGTCGGAGCGGCGTACAAGAAGATGGGCAACTGACGGAATCCCGTCAAGATCAGCCGTACGGATGTTAAGGCCGTGTAGCCGGAAGTCTCCGGCTACACGAATCGGCGTAGTCCTGAAATCGGCCCCGCATACGGAATAGCGGGGACGCACACAGGAGACACCGTGACGCTGCTCGAGATCTTCCCGTCGCTGCGGTCGGGAGGCATGCTCCCCCGCCTCGATCCGGCGGTCTGGCCGCGTGAGACCCACTACGACAATGACGGGCGCATTACCGTCGGCGGCGTGGCGCTGGCCGATATCGCGGATCAATACGGCACTCCTACCTATGTCCTGGACGAGGGCGAGGTGCGCGACCGCTGCCAGGCCTACCGGCGGCGCTTTCCGGAAGCCGAGATCATCTACGCCGGCAAGGCGTTGCTGACCCGCGCGGTGGCCGAATGGGTCACCGACGAGGGCCTGTCCATCGATGTGTGCTCGGCCGGGGAACTGGCTGTGGCACTGTCCTCCTGGACCGATCCGGAGCGAATCGTGCTGCACGGCAACGGTAAACCGTTCGCCGAACTGGAGACCGCGATCAATTGCGGTATCGGCCGGGTCGTCATCGATTCGCTGACCGAGATCACGCTGCTGTCCGCGCTGGCCACCAAGCCGCAGCGGGTGCTGCTGCGCATCTGCCCCGATATCGACGTGCACGGCCATCCCGCGGTGCGCACCGGTGTCACCGATCAGAAATTCGGCTTCGCCATCGGCAGCCAGGCCCTGTCCGAGGCCGTGGAACGGATTGTGCGGCAACCGAATCTGGAGTTCGCCGGGCTGCACTGCCATATCGGCTCACAGATCTACGACACCTTCCCCTACGGTGAGGCCGTGCGGCGGATGATCTCCGAGATGGCGCGCATTCGCGACGATTACGGGGTCACCCTCACCGAGCTCGATCTCGGTGGCGGGCACGCCGTGGCCTACCGCCCCGGTGATGCCGAGATGAATCTGGCCGAGCTCGCCGACATCATCGAGGACTCACTGGACGCGGCCTGCGCGCGCTACGGCTTCCCGCGCCCCCGCATCGCGCTCGAGCCCGGCCGCGCCATTGTCGCGCGCGCCGGCGTGACCCTCTACCGGGTGCTGTCCATCAAACACGTCGAGGGCGGGCGCACCTTCGTCACCGTGGACGGCGGTATGAGCGACAATCCGCGCGTGGCCCTGTACGGCGCGCACTACGAGGCCGTCGTCGCCAACCGCCATCCCACCGGCCCGCATATGACGGCCAGCATCGCCGGCCGCTACTGCGAAGCCGGTGACATCCTCGCCACCGACGTCCGTCTCCCCGCCGACCTGCGCCCCGGCGAAGTCCTCGCCATGCCCTGCACCGGGGCCTACCACCACAGCCTGGCCTCCTCCTACAACGGCGTCGGCCGCCCCCCGATCGTCGCCGTCCGCGACGGCAGCAGCCGCGAACTGGTCCGCCGCGAAACCATCGAGGACCTCATGCGCCGCGACATCGGCCACTGATCTCCGTGACTACCGCTTGCGGGTGCCGAAGATGCTGCGGCTGATTTCGCGGCCGGCGACGGTGGCTGCTGAGCGGAGGAAGTTTTTGAAAGCGGGGTTGTTGACGACCTTCTCCGCCATCGACTCGTCCTCCGGGGCAGGCTTCGGCGCACGTCCGGACTTCGCCGGGGCCTGGGCGGCCGCCTCGTCCGCCGAGGCGGCGACCTTCGCGGTCAGGATCTCGTAGGCCGATTCCCGGTCGATGGTCTGGCCGTATTTGCTGTACAGCGTGGATTGTTTTGCGC
Organism: Nocardia sp. NPDC006630; assembly: GCF_040611495.1. Classification (NCBI taxonomy): domain Bacteria; kingdom Bacillati; phylum Actinomycetota; class Actinomycetes; order Mycobacteriales; family Nocardiaceae; genus Nocardia; species Nocardia sp. NPDC006630. The sequence continues at coordinate 265,944 of NZ_JBEXOK010000004.1, read as the reverse complement.
TGGCACGGATTCCGTCGTCGCCGATGGTGTCCATGAGCGAGCGCGGGGGCTGCATGCGCGCCCAGGCCACCGGGGTGGGAGCGCCCTTCTCCGACAGCACAGTCACCACCGCCTCACCGATACCCAGTGAGGTCAGCGCCTTTTCGAGATCGTAGGTGGCGGTCTTGGGGTAGGTGCGCACCGTCTTCGACAGCGCCGCCTGATCCTCCGGCGTGAAGGCGCGCAGCGCGTGCTGAATACGCGCACCCAGTTGGGAGAGCACGGAATTCGGGATATCCGTGGGCAGCTGGGTGCAGAAGAATACGCCGACGCCCTTGGAGCGGATGAGCTTCACCGTCTGCTCCACCTGCTGCAGGAACGCCTTCGACGCCCCGCTGAAGAGCAGATGCGCCTCGTCGAAGATGAAGACCAGCTTCGGCTTGTCCATATCGCCGATCTCCGGCAGCGTCTGGAACAGGTCGGCCAGCACCCACATCAGGAACGTGGAGAACATCTGCGGCCGCGAGGCCTGTGCGCCCAGCTCGAACAGGGTGATCACACCCTGCCCGCCGGCGGTGCGCATGAGGTCGGCCGGATCCATCTCGGGCTCACCGAAGAAGGTGTCGCCGCCATCGGCCTCGAGATTGACCAGGGCCCGCAGGATCACACCGGCGGTGGTCGCGGAGACGCCGCCGATGCCCTTCAGATCCTCCTTGCCCTCCGGGCTGGTGAGGAACTGGATCACCGAGCGCAGATCCTTCAGATCCAGGAGCGCCAGCCCGTTCTTGTCCGCCCAGTGGAAGATGAGACCGAGCGTGGACTCCTGAGTCTCGTTGAGCCCCAGCACCTTCGACAGCAGGATCGGGCCGAATGCGGTGATGGTGGCGCGAATCGGCACCCCGATCCCCTCGGTGCCCAGCGAGACGAACTCGCACGGGAAGCCGGAGGGCTTCCAATCCACCGCACCGGTCTCCTGGGCGCGCGCGATCAGCTTGTCGTTCGACTCGCCCGGCCGCAGCAACCCCGAGAGGTCGCCCTTGATATCGGCGACCACCACCGGCACACCGGCCGCCGACAACTGCTCGGCAATGCCCTGCACCGTCTTGGTCTTACCGGTACCCGTCGCGCCCGCCACCAGGCCGTGCCGGTTCATGGTCTTCATCGGAATCCGCACGCGCGCATCGGGATGCACCTTGCCGTCCACGATCACGGTGCCGAGCTCCAGCGCCAGGCCCTCGAACGCGTACCCCGCGGCGATCTCACGCGCGGCCAGCTCATCCGGTGGCGTCGCGGCATCGGCCGTCGAGTCCTCTTTCGCAGCAGCGGGTTTCGCGCTCGACGACGCACCGGCCTTCGTATCGGCAGCCTGCGCCGCGGCCTCCTGCTCGGCCGCTTCCTTTTCCGCGGCTTCGACCGCGGCGGTCGCTTCCGCAGCGATCCGCGCCGCGTCCTCCGCTGCTTTACGTGCCGCCGCTACTTTGTCCTGCGGGGTGGTCATCGCGATTCCTCCGTCTGCTCTGCCAACTACGACTGCTCTCGAGAACTGCCCTGCCAACAACGCCGACCGCATGGAGCACGGATCTGCAGAGAACGATACTGCCCGGTCGGATCGCTACGGCTGCCCGACGCGGCCGGGTGCGGGGGTCGGCGACAGCGAAACGACTAACCTTTGCCGAGTGTCAGACAAATACGTGGTGTGGATGGATTGCGAGATGACCGGCCTACGCCTGGACAGCGACAAGCTGATCGAGGTGGCCGTGCTCGTGACCGACAGTGAGCTCAATATCCTCGGCGAGGGCGTGGACATCGTGATCCACGCCGATGACGCCGCCCTCGCGGCCATGCCGCCGGTGGTGACCGAGATGCACGCCCGCTCCGGGCTCACCGAAGAGGTTCGCGCCTCGACCGTCACCATGGCCGAGGCCGAGCAGCAGGTCCTCGAATACATCAAGAAGTACGTCCCGGCCCCGCGCACCGCGCCGCTGGCCGGCAATTCGATCGCCACCGATCGCGGCTTTCTCGCCCGCGATATGCCCGCCCTCGACGCACACCTGCACTACCGCATGATCGATGTGAGCTCCATCAAGGAATTGGCCCGCCGCTGGTACCCGCGCATCTACTTCGGCCAGCCGGAGAAGGGTCTGTCGCACCGCGCCCTCGCGGACATCAAGGAGTCCATCCGCGAACTGCAGTACTACCGCCGCACCGCCTTCGTGCCCGCACCCGGCCCGTCGACGGCGGAAATCGCGGCGGTGGCCGCCGAGCTCAGCACCCCGAAACCGACCGGAAATACCGCGTAACCAGCCGATTAGGTACTCCGGGGAGGATCGCGATACGATCTACCGCGCCGGAAACACACCGGCAATGGTGACCGTAGTTCAGTTGGTAGAGCACCAGGTTGTGATCCTGGATGTCGCGGGTTCGAGTCCCGTCGGTCACCCCGAGCAAGAGGCCCCGGTCCACTGGACCGGGGCCTCTTGTTTTCCAAATGAACTGTCCGGCAACGGATTGCTGGACGGTGTCATCGTCCGGAATGTCGCCGAGCCACGCGGATCCGACACAGCCGATAGGCTCTCCGGCTATGCCGGTCGGACCTGGTTTCCGCGACACTGGTGCGCCGATGGAGACCGGCGGACTCGCCGGTCGCGAGCGTGAATTGGAGCGCCTCACCACGCTGCTGTCCAACTCGGCGCGCATGGTGACATTGATCGGCCCGGGCGGAATCGGAAAGACCCGTCTCGCAACAGCAGTGGCCCGCAGGATTCGCAAAGCACGGCGAATGCCGGTGTATTGGGTACACCTGGCGCGGCTGCCGCGTGATGCGGGCCACAGGCCGATCGAGGATGCGATCCTGGCGGCAGTCATCGACGGCGACTTCTCGGGCCGGTCGGCACCGCAGGCACTGCGGCACACGCTCGGCCGGTCCGATGCGGCCGGGCGCGCGGTACGGACGCTGCTGGTGCTGGACAATTGCGAGCACGTGCTGGACGGGGTCGGCCGGGTCGTCGCCGAATTGCTCAACGCGATCCCCGGATTGACAGTGCTGGCCACCAGCCGCACCGCGATCGGATGGGTCGACGAGCACATCATGCCGATTCCGCCATTGCCGCGCGCCCAGGCGCTGGCCCTGTTCGAGCAGGGCGCGGAGCGGGCCGGGCGTCCCGTAGCGGTGGGTGATCAGGCATTGGCGGAGTCGATCTGCCGACACCTGCACAACTATCCGCTGCATATCCGGCTGGCCGCCGCGCGGCTGCGTTATCAGCCGCTGCCGATGATCCTGCGGGATCTGGACGGTGCGGCAGCCGATCGCCGATTGCGCTGGTCGCCGGGATTCCGGGTGGGCGGTGACGAGCGGCATCGCGATATCAATGCGGTCATCGGGTGGTCGTTCGAGTTGTGCGGGCCGAAAGAGCGCCTGCTGTTCGAACGGATGTCCGTCTTCGCCACCGGCTACGACATCAATCCGGAAGACGTCGATGCCGACGGGATCGCCGGTCCGGACATCGGCGCCGACCTGGACGCGATCGAAGCGGTATGCGCCGACACCGACACCGGCGGTCTGGCACGGCACGAAATCGAGAGCCTGCTGGAACAACTGGCCGATCGGTCGATGGTGTCGATTCACCTCGGCGCGGACAATGTCCGATACTCGCTGCTGGAGAGCTTCCAGGTATTCGCCCGAGCGCGCCTGCAGAGCACCGATGACGGCGAATGGCTCCGGTTGTCCGGGCGTCATCGCCGCTATTACCGCGATGAGATCGCGGCGGCCTGTACACAGTGGGTCAGCCCGCGCGAGCAGGATCTGCTCGCGCGGGCACGCGCGAGCTGGGACAACGTGCAGTGTGCCATCGAGAGCAGCCTGTCCGATCCCGACGAGGCAGTGATCGGCCTGGAGATCGCCGCCGGGCTCATCAGCCTGCGCATCCCGTTTCTCCGTGGCTCGCTACGGGAATCGCGTGGGCTGGCCGAGCGCAGTCTGTCGGCCGCGCGCGCACTGGGGAGGTGCTCGACCGAGCTGGAGATATCGGCCCGCGCTCTGATCGGCTGGCTCAGCCTGTGTCAGGGGATGCCCGGCGACGCCCAGAAGATGCTGGACGACTGCGTATCCGCATGCCTCGAACCAGCGGCGCCGACCAACTGGCGGGCGGATCCGGCGGCCGACCTCGGTCTCCCCGGCGCGGTCGAATACCTGTGGGGCAGTGTCCTGATGCTGTCGCAGGGTGACCCTCGGGCCATGGTGGTGCTGGCCCGGGCCCGGGTGAAGTTCACCGCGGCCGGTGATCCCGGCGGGACCGCGATGAGCGAGCTGTTCGAGTCGTTGGCAGCCGCTTTCTACGGAACAGCCGAGCAGGCACTGGCGGTGACGGGCAGGCACCTCGATCGTGTCGCATCGTCCGGGGCGCAATGGGCGACCTCCTGGGGACGCTATGCGCGCGCAATCGCCTTGTCGGAGTACGCCGATCCGAATGAGGCCATGGCCCTGTGTGATTCAGCCCTGGAATGGCAGATTCCCATGCGGGACCACTGGGGCGGAGTGTGGGGACTCCATATTCGAGCGTGGATCCTGGCGCGCATGATCGACAACCACGGCTCGGAGCAGCCGGTCCGGCAAGACCGGATCGAGCAGTGGGCGATGGAGATTGCCCGGCTGACCGGCAGCACGGCGGCGCTCCGCTGGCAGTCGGGCATCGAGCTGACCAACCTGGGACCCTTCGCGGACAGATCGGCCCTGGCGGTCGAGGTCGCCGTAAACATAGTGGGTCACAGCGCCTTCGAAGCCGCTGCCCGCGAAGGCGAAAGGGCGGGAGAGACGGTCCGGATGGCCGCGGGCGGCCGCGCACCGGTGGACTCGGCTGCGCACCCGGCCGTCGGCACCGATTCGAACAACCGGAACGACCCGTCGGAGCATTGGGATGCGCTCACCGCCGCCGAACAGGACGTGGCGATATTGATCGCCGCGGGACTCACCAACACCGCGATCGCGGCCCGGCGCGGCACCTCGAATCGGACGGTGGATTCCCAGGTCGCCGCCATCCTCGTCAAGCTGGAGATCAACTCCCGCAAGAGCATTCTCCCGCTGCTTCCCGCGGAGCATCGCGCGAGCCTTCTTCGCTCTTAACCGGGGCGTGTTCTCGTTCAACGGCTGTCGTGTCCTACAAAGAACCAAGATCACCAATGTGAGATCGGTCTCGAGTCGCTACGATCATGCCGCGACACTGTCACCGGATGCAATGGTGCACAACGTGATCGAGGGCCCGAGTCATCTCGGGTATGCGGTACGAGGAGGATTCCCCATGGTTGACCGCGAAAACGAGACACGACCACCGCTGTCCATCGACGGCAGCGCCACACCACTGAACCCGACACTCATCGGCCGCGACTCCGAACTGGCGGAATTGCGCGAGTTGCTCGCCTGCCGATCGGTGCGGTTGCTCACTCTGACCGGACCGGCCGGGGTGGGCAAGAGTCGGCTGATTCGGGAAGTATTGTCCGGCAACGAATTCCGCGATACGACAATCGTAGTCGAACTGGCGGAGGCAATGGACCGGGCGGGCGCCGCACAGGCGGTCGAGGCGGCACTGCCCAGCGGCCCGGCCGCGCGACCCGGCACCCCGTTCGATACGGGGGCGCCGCTCTTCGCGAGTATCACCGCGGACCACGACCGAATTCTCCTGCTGGACAACTGCGATCGAGTCGCCGCCGATATCGCCCCGGACGTGGGACGACTACTCGAGCGGTATCCCGGCACCATGGTCGTGGTGACCAGCCGGGTGCCGCTGCGATTACCCGGCGAGCAGGGAATGCTGGTGCGCCCGCTGGCCGTGGACGGAGGTGCGGATATCTCCTACGATCCCGCGTCATCGCCCGCCTCACAACTCCTGCTCGACAGTATCGACAGCTATTACCGCGGCCAGCATTCACTCGCCGACCGGCTGGTCCTGGACGAAATCGTGCGGGAACTGGACGGAGTGCCGCTGGCACTGGAATTGGCGGCCACCGAAATCGCCCGGATCGGGCCGATCCGCACGCTGCGCCGGATCAAAGCGGGCGTGGACCTGCCCTCACCGTTCTCTCGCCCCGGACCCGCCCGGCACCGCACCATGCACGATGCGGTGGATTGGACCGTGGCCGATCTCGACGCACCCGTCGTCGATCTGCTGCTGCGGCTTTCCCTGTTCGAGTCGCCCTTCGATATCGAACTCGCACACCAGGTCAGCGACCTGCCGCGGGAATCGACCACCGCCGCCCTGACCACGCTGTCCGAGCGCGGACTGCTCGATCGCATCGAATCGGGCGCCGATGCCGGGGCCTACCGGGTCAGCGGCACCGTGCGCGGCTATTGCCGGCGGGTGTGTGAGGCCGAACCGGCCCGCGCCGATCAATTGCGCCGTGAGCACACCGATCGCCTGCTGCTCGCGGCCGAGCAGATCGGCCCCCGCTTGAATCGGCGAGATCGGGCCGGTGAGACCACCGGCCCGGTGGTCGGGCTACTCACCGCGGTCCACCACCTGATCGATCTCGGCCAGCCCGAACAGGCCATCGAAACCGTGGCCATGCTGGATTCGGTCTGGTTCCAGCACGGGCACGTGCGGGAATTGGAGTCGGTGCTGATCGAGGTGCTCACCGACCGCCGCGACACCCTGAGCGGGCTCTCCGGACCGCTGTGCCTGGAACTGCTGGGACTGTGGGCGCTGCGCACCGAGCGGCCGCGCCGTGCGGCGCGCATTCTGGCCGAGGCCGCGACCGCCTACCGGACGGCCGGCGAGGAAGTCCGGGCGCTCCGGGTCGGCATGCCGCTGGCGTCCGCGCTGAACGCGCTCGGCAATTCCCGTGGCGCGAAACGGCATCTGCGCGCCGCCCTGCCGCTACTGAGCCGACTACCCGAGCGATCGGTGGCCTGGCTGCCGATCGCGAAGGCGATCATGGAACTTCCGCAGCCCCCACGCCGGGCGGACACCACCTGGACCGCGGTACGCGACCGGGTCCGGCAGAGTGATACCTCGATCCGGCCGGCGGCGCTGAACACCCTGGCCCGCAGTCAGATCAGCGCCGAGACCACCGATCGGGCGCTGGAGCTCTTCCGCGAGGTGCTCGGTTACGAGGACCTCGCCGACCATCTGCTCGCCGCTGTCGTCGCGGTCGAGGGTTGCGCGGTCGTGTACGACGCCGCCGGACCCGAATATGTCGAATATGCCGCCACACTCGCCCTGGCCGCCCGTAATCTCCGTGTGGCACACCAGATTCCACCGCTCGATGCGGAGGATCCGGAACTGCCCATCGATGACTACCGGATCGCACTCGGGGAACACGCTTTCCACGCCGCCACGGTGGTCGCGGCACATCTGGGATTGACGGAGGCGGCGGCCTATATCCGTGCGGCGCCGACGCCGGTCCCGCCCGACAGCTCACCGCTCACCGCACTCACCGCGCGCCAGCGCGAAATCGCACTGCTGGTCGCGACCGGCATGACCAACCGGATGATCGCGACGCACCTGCGCATCTCGGAGTGGACCGTGGTGAACCACGTGCGCCACATCATGATCAAGCTGGAGTGCCCGTCCCGTCTGCACATCGCCCTCGTGGTGGAGCGGGACGCCGGATCCGACAGCAGTCCCGAGCCGCCCGAGTCCACCGGGCCCAAAACGGATTTCGCACCGCCCGCGCGGCAATTCACCGAACGCTGACAAGAACTTGTCATCTTACGAAATCGCTGATCACCGTTTTGACAGGGACCCGAACCGATGCGATCTTAATATCCGAAGATAGTTGTAATACCTTGCGCGAAGCAACTATTCAGCGGAACGGACATGACTACGCCCCGGCAACGGCGCCGCTCGTTTTCGTGATCCATGGATTTCGAAGTTTAGGAAACCCGATGATGATCGTTGCCGATTTCTCCGCCGCGCGAGCACAGCTGGACCGCATTGCCGGATTGTTCGACGAGAGCACCATGTCGCTGGCCGCCGCCAGGCGGCGCCGGGCGGGCGAACGCGTGACACGGACCCGCGCCCGGGATGCCAGCGTCGATTTCGAGGTCCTGGAGGCCCGGACCGATATCACCCAGATCCTGGATTCCTGGGCGGCCCTGGTGACGTATGAGCGCGCGGTGCGGCCGCCCGCCACCCGCGATGTCGTAGCGCTCACCAGATTCCTTGCCGCGCACCTGGACTGGCTGATCGCACATCCGGCCGCCGCCGACTTCGCGGCGGAGATAGCGGAACTCACCGCGCGGGCCGTCGACGCCGTGGACACCGACCGCTACGCGGTGACGCCGCGGGCGTGCGCGATGCCCGGATGCACCGGCAGCCTGACGGTCTCCGGCGATGGCGAAAACCCTTTGCTCGATTGCGAGTTCGGCCATTCCTGGGAGGCCGGACAATGGCTCGCCCTGACCACGGAACCGGCACTGGCGCAACTGTGCGACGGACAGCGGAGAATGGTGCCGACAAAAGCCGCGGCCATTGCGCTGAAGGTATCCGAAGCCACCATCAGGCAATGGGTGCGCCGTGGCAAACTGACCCGATACGGCCCCGCGCATCGTGCGGAATTCGATATTACGGAATTGGCCGCACTGCTGGCGGCCGGTCCCCGTACGCAAACCGGTTGACGGTCACCAGGATTCGGTGACCAGCCGCATATCGCGGTGCAGCAGATGCCAGACGGTGTGGAAACTGTCCAGCAGCGGTGAGGCGACGTAGTCGAGTTCACCGCCTTCCAGACGCTGCACCGCGGTGCGCAGCCGCGCCGGATAGCCGTCCCACAGCGGGAAGGCGGCGGCGATCGCGTCGATCACACCCGCGAACTCACCGAACAGGGTCACCAGCGGCGCGGCCTTCGCGGCCGACCGATCCCGCTGGAATCCGGTGACCACATCCTTCATCCGGCCGTCGGCCTGCTCGAACAGGCCGAGCAATTCGAGAATGCGGGCCCGCCCGGCGGCATCCACCTGACGGCAGACCGCCGCCAATTCGACCTGGGCGGCCTGCTCCCCCGCCGGGGTGAGTCCGGCCAGCTCGCCGCGGGGCGTATCGACAATCTTGAACAGGGCCGCCCCCGCCGGGGTGACCTCGTACGAAAAGCGGTCCAGGCCGATCCATCCGGCGACGCGCAGAGCGTGCAGTGCGCGCGTGCGGTCGGGTATCAGGACGTCGCTGTTGTTCACGATGGTCATCGGGATGCCTCCGATCGGGATGTGATGGTTTCGCGCAGCGCCAGTACGGCCCGCACGTACCGCTGCTGCGCCGGCGCGGCGATGACATAGCGCAGTGGGACCTCGGGGAGAACTGTCCGCCAAGGTGTTTCGGTGGCTCCGGGTGGACAGACGAAGGCGACTCCGGCATAGCGGGCCGCAGCCACGGCCAGCTGCGGGTCATCGGTGACCACGATCGCCGAGGCGGGTATCCGGGCCGGGTCCGTCGCCGGATCCAGCTGTACCGCTTCAGGTTCCGCCCCGAACAGGTCCTCGGCCGACCCGAGGACCTCGGTGTCCTCCGGTGCGCCGATGAGGTCACCGGGCCAGCCCGCCATGCCGCCCTCGGCGAGCGGCACCGCGCCGAGCCAGACCCGGCCGGTGGTGCCGCAGACGGTGACCGTCGCCGCACCCGCCCGCGCGAGCCAGTCCGGATCGGTGAAGACCGCACCGACCACGGCGGGCCGCCCCAATTCCCGGGCCACCACGGCGGCATGCGAACCCGAGCCGCCCTCCAGGGTCACCACCGCCACCGCGTGCACCATGCCCATGAAGTCCTCCGGTTCGGTCCGGGGACGAAGCAGTACGGTCGCCTCCGGGCCACCGTCGAGCGCGGCGGCGGAGTCCCGCACCAGCCGGCCGGTGGCGACACCGGTCGAGGCGGCGATACCGGTGGCGAGCAGTGGGGCGTGGCCCGCGACGGCGCACGGCGGCGCCTCGGCGAACAGCGCGTCGAGCCGCAGTCGCCGCAGGGCCTCGGCGCGATCGAGGATTCCGGCCCGCCAGGCGTCGACCGCGACGGTGTTGTGCACCTGATCCGCGGCGATCGCCGGACGCACCTGGACCAGCCACAGGGTGCCGTGCTCGACGACGAATTCGACCTCGACCATGACGCTGAGCCAGCTGAACAGCTCATCGGTGTAGGCGGTGAGTTCGGCGTGCGCGGTGGGGACGGCGGCGGCGAGCTGCTGCACGGCGGCGGGTGTGGCGGTGCCGGCGACCAGCGACTCACCGGTCCGCTCCCCCAGGAACTCACCGTGCAGCCCGCGCACCCCCGTCAGCGGATCGTGACTGAACACCACACCGCTGCCGCTACTGCTGCCCGCCGTGCCGTAGGCCATCGCCTGGATCACCACCGAGGGCCGGTCCTGCTCCGAAATCCCGTGCACGGCACGGTATTCCCGGGCCCGCTGGTTGTTCCACGAGGCCGCGACGGCATCCACCGCGAGCTTCACCTGCGCGACGGGGGTGCCGGGAAACTCCCGGCCGGTAGCCCCCTCGAAGGCAGCGACCAACCGGGCGTACACATCGAAGGTCGCCTGCTCCGCCTCGTCGGTCTCGATGCCCGCGATATGGCGGCAGAGCCCGCGGGCTCCGGTGATCACCATGTCCCACGCCGTATCCGCGCCGCCCAGCCGTTCCGCCAGGGCGGGTACGTCGGCGGGCGAAATACCCACGCCCAGTAGCGTATCCATCATTCCGGGCATACTCACCGGCGCGCTGGAGCGCACCGCGAAGGCCACCGAGGCCGGGTCGACGCCCATGACCTCGGCGGCCTCGGCCCGCAGCGCTGCGAGCAGCTCCTCGACCTCCCGTTCCGGAATATCGTGCCGATCCAGTACCGCGCTCTCCAGAATCCGGAACGGCGGTACGGCGTAATGCATATCGCGCAGTTTGGTCAGGAAGAAGCCCTTGCCGCCGAAGCGGGCCCGGGAACTCTCCGGTGTCTCGAATCGCTCAACGACTTGGCGCATGACCATCCACGGGGTTCAGGCCGAACAGTGGGGAACCCACGCCGACGAACAGTTCCTTACCGGTACTCACGCCGGTGACGAGGTCGTTCCAGAGCTCGACGCGGCGGGGTTTGCCACTGGTGGTGCGCGGAATCGCCAAGGGCTTCATGGTGATCAGCGCCGCGCCGTTCGACTCCAGGCCCATCCGGCGCAGCACGCCCAGGGCCGCGTCCACACCGTCCGCGGGCACCCGCTGCTGGAAGACGACCAGACTGGAGACCTTGCCCGTCATCTCCATATCGCGCAGCACCACGCTGATCTTGTCGTGGTGAATTTTCAGCCGCTCGGCGATCAGCAGTTCGATGTCCTCCGCAGTGATGAAGGTGCCGTTCACCTTGACCGCATTGCCCATTCGGCCCAGCACGTAGATCTCGTCACCGCTGCGGAAACCGAGATCGCCGGTGTAGTGGATGTCGGGCGCCTCGTCGGCCTCGCCGGGCTGCTGCTCGTCGAGGTAGCCGCTGAACAGGCCGGGCGACTGCACCGCCAGCTCGCCCACCTGCCCGTCGGGCAGCGCCAGCCGATCGGAGTCGACGACGGTGACGCGGGCGCCGGGCAGTTCCCGCCCGCAGGACACCACCAGGTGCGCCCCCTGCGGCAGCGGTTCGCCGTCGGTGAGGGTGCGCCGCGCCAGCACGTCGACCTCGGCGTGATCGGTGAGCGTCCGGTGGTCAACGGCCAATGCGGTCGGCATATCGTCGAGATCGGAAACCGTGATGGCCAAGGTGGTTTCGGCCATGCCGTAGCCCGGCTTCACGGTCAGCGCCGAGAGTCCGTGCGGGGCCAGCAGTTCGTGGAACGCGCGCACCGCGGTGAAATTGATCCGGTCCGAGCCGACGATCAGCGTGCGCCAGTTCGAGAAGTCCATGCCCTGCAGGCTGTCCCGGCCGACCAGTCGCGTAATGCGCTCGAGCGCGAAGTTCGGCATGGCGGAGTTGTTGACGCCGTGCTTGCCGAACAATTCCAGATAGAGCAGCGGTCGCCGCACGAAGTGCTCGGGCCGCATGAGCCAGGTGTCCTGCTCCCAGAGCAGCGGTGAGAGGAAGGTGCCGATCAGGCCCATATCGTGGTGCAGCGGTAGCCAGGAGCCGAAGCTCGCGGTCTTGTGCGCGGTGCGGTCGTGGAACACGGTCCGGAGCATCTGCGCGTGCGCGATCACCGCCCGGGAGCTGATCCGGACCGCGCGCGGCAGACTGCTGGATCCGGAGGTGAACTGGATGATCGCCGTCTCGTCGTCGATCGGCGGATTCAGTGTCGCACTGCCGCCGATCGGCATCTCGGCGGTCGAGTCGATCAGCAGTCGTGGCAGCGGCACGCCCGATTCCCGCAGCGCGGCAAGGGTAGTCGACTCGGCCACCACCGCGACCGGGTCCAGCACCCGCAGCCGGGACAGCTGCCCGGTCACTCCGCTATCGGGCAGCCCTGCCGGTGCGACCACGGTGGGAATGGCCCCGACGATCAGCGCCCCGAAGAAGAACTTCGGGAATTCCCGGCAGGTCGGCAGTACCAGTGCGATCCGGTCACCGCGCACGACGCCGAGATCCCGCAGGTAGTCCGCGACGCCCAGGGCGGCGCCCGCCATGTCGTCGTAGGTCTGGCCCTCCCATTCGCGCCCGGTGTAGAAGCGCAGGATGCCCTCGTTCTCGCGTTCGCCGATCCAGTCGACAATGGATCTCACAGCGCCTCCCCGACCGGATCCGGATTGTGTTGCGCCCGATAGACCCGCTGGATGAGCGCCACCAGATCGCCTACGGTGACCACATTCTGGATCTCCTCGTTGTCGATGAGCTCGATCCCGTACTCCTCCTCGACCCGGGTCATGGCCTCCATGAGCGAGAGCGAGTCGATGTCGATATCGTCGCGGATGGAATCGGTCAGTCGCAGATCCAGGCGCGGCCGGCCGATGGCCAGCTTGTCCTCGATGATCGCGAGCACCTGCTCGGGATCGGCGATCAGGACGAAAGTTTCATTCTCAGTGGACAATTCGCACCTCTCCTGTGTCTCCGTTCACGTACACCCGTTGTCCCGGCTTGATGTCTGCGGCCAGCGGATGGGATACGACCGCCGGTATGCCGAGCTCGCGGCAGATGATGGCGATATGTGAGTACTGACTGCCGCGGGCCGTCACGACCGCGCCGACGAACGGCAGGATGGGAATGACATTGGCGTCGGCGCTCTCGCACGCCAGCACCGCGCCCTTCATGGTCGGCATCTCGCCGAGCCCGATGGCAATGCCGTCGCACACCCCGGCCGAGACGCCGCGCGGCTCGCGAGCGGGCTGGAATTCCGCGGGCGCGCCGGGCGAAAGATCCAGGTAGTCGGGCATTTCCACGGCCAGCGCGTCCTCACAGGCTTCGCGGCGAGCCTCGATCTCGGCGCGGTCCGGCGGAGTACCGCGCAGCTCGCTCATGGTGAGGTACGGCCAATCGGCCGCGCCGACGCCGCGCAGCGCCGCGAGGGCGGGGACGAAGCGGCGATGCGCGTGCAGCAGCCGCATGGCCAGCGACTTGCTGTGCTCTCGCAGCGCCATCACATCGCCGAGGAACAGGACGGTGGCGTCGATTCCGGCGCCGCGCCAGCGCCCGCTCATACCGATGAGCGCCTCACGCGGTGAGAGATCCGGTTCGTCGCGCACCGCGGAAGCACTGTGCCCCATGGGCGGAATCACGAAATCCGCCCACGGCAGCGCGTCGTCGGCGATCTCGTAGAAGGGCCGCTCGACGAAGCGCGACGGGCCGTCCGGAATCGGGGCCAGTTCGGTGATGCGCCCCCATGGCAGCTCCGCGGGTTCCTTGAGCCAGTTGGTGATTCGATTACCGCCGCGCACCAGCCGACCGACAACATTGCGCTGCAATACTTCCGCGGCGATCGATCCGGAAGTGCCGATGATGTGCAGATGCCAGGCCCGCTCGAGCAGGGTGTTGCCGCGCGCGGCCAATTCGCCTATGCGCCAGGCGGCGTCGGCGTCCAGGACGGCGTCGACCTCCTGCTCGTAGTCGAACACCTGCTGTTCCAGCTCGATCACGCGTGGCCGCAGCTCGACCAGTTCACGCAGCATGCGGGCGGTCGCGCCATTGCGCCGCAGCGCGCCGGGCCGATGCGCCAGCGCGGATACCGGTGGTGCGATGCCCTCGAAGTAGGCGGCCGTAACGTCCTCGGGCGTCAGCAGATTCACGTGTTCGGCGATATGGCAGTAGGCGGTGAGATTGTGGTACGGGCGGCAGTTGAAGTAGCCGGTGAAGACGTAGTTCGAGCCGGTGGCCCAGCGCTGGGCGCCGAGGATGTCCCGGATGAACTGGCGGGTGCCCAGTTCCATCGGCCGGCCGACCAGCGACCACGACATGGGCGAGAGCCGCTTGGGCGCGATCTCACCGAAGTTGCCGGCCGAGTACACCCGCAGACTCGGATGCGCATAGGTATCGACCCGGCAGTGCTGGAAGGTCATCGCAGTACTCCCATCCCTGCTGACGGCAGCGCGGCGAGCACGGCGGGTCGCAGTTCACCCAGTGCGGATGGTGAGCGCAGCACCCCCGAATCACGCAGGGCCACACCTGTTTCCACAATGTAGTCGGACCTCGACGCGATATCCGGATTCGGCAGCGAATCGAAGATCGACGGATCGAATTCGAACAGCGGGCGGGCATAGTCCATGACTTCCTCCTCCACCCCGAAGCGCCGGGTCAGCGCGCGCTGCATCCAGGTGGGGCCGAACGAGTCGACAACCCTGGGCAGTACGCCCCACGGGCGGCACAGCCGCTCCAGCACCGCGGCCAGGGTCGGTCGTTCCGGATCGAAATAGGTACAGGCACTGCGATGTTCGGCGCTCACCACGAGATCGCGGATCACCGCCGCCGCGATATCGACATCGGCGGCATAGACCGGGAAGCGACCGCAGTTCTCGAGCGGCACCGGCAGACCGCTGAGCACGTGCGGCAGCACCGAGACCGGCCCGCCGTGCCGCGGAATCACCTCGGACGGCGCGGAACCGAGCAGTGTGCCCAGCCGCAGAATGCTCACCGGCACCCGGCGCTCCCGGCGGGCGATGAGCTCACCGCGATACTTGGCGTACTCGTACCAGTTGCGGAAGGTCTGGCCGCGGCTGAGATCCCGATTGGTGATCAGTCCGCTCGCCCGGCCCAGCGCCAGCACCGAGGACACGTACACCACCCGCCGCACCGAATCGACGGACGCGGCGAAGTCCATGACATTGCGGGTGCCGTTGACGTGGACGTTCACCACGCCGGCCGGATCGGCCCCCATATTCACCGAGCCGAAGCAGCACACCACGACCTCGATATCACCTAGCTCGCCGAGCGTCTCGGCGCTCAGGCCGAGACCGGGCGAGTTCACATCGCCCGTGACAGCCGTGCCGTGGCAGGCCTTTCCGCCGCGGCTGAGCTCGATGATCCGATGCCCGTCGGCGGCCAGCACCCGCCCGACCGCGCGGCCGAGATATCCCGAGGCGCCGATAACCAGGACCTTCATGCGAACCTCCCCAGGGGCAGGTACGGCAGCACCTCGGGTTCGGCCGCGGCCCCGAGGCCGAAGGCGATATCGATGATGTCCTCCACCGAAGTGGCCGGGCACCAGCCGTCGGTCAGTTCCATCAATCGGGTCCTCTCGAAAATGCGGTCGATCGACACGTAGCGCAGGCCGAACAGGCGATTGCCCATCTCCCGGTTCCACCTGGCGTATTTGAGGCCCATGTTCTCGGCCATGCGCAGTGCGCGGTCGGGGGCGGTGATCAGCCGGGGCGGGTCGTAGCGGCCCTCGACATCCTTGGACTGCAGCAGGGCCAGCAGCGCGGCCATGGTGGGCGCGTACTCACCGGCGCACAGCTGCACGATCGCGCCGCCCCGCCAGGCCTGGAATCCGGTTGCGGCGCCGTGACTCAGCAGCCGGATCATGCCCTCGCCGATGACATCGCGCGGCAGAATGTCGACCCGGGCGCCCGGGCGCACCGGCAGTACCGGCAGCTGGCCCGAGGACATGGGCGCCACCAGCTGATACAGCGAACTCCAGCGGGTCGTCGAATGCGACTGGGAACCACCGATGACTCCACCGATCCGGACGATCAGTACGGGGTGGTCGTCCGCGGCGGCCTCGCGCATCAGATGGTTCTCCGCGAACCACTTGCTCAGTTCGTAGGGCGTGCGGTCCTCGTGCGGGGGATGCAGGTCCTCGGCGATATAGCCGGACATGGTGCCCGCCACATACGCGGTGCTCACATAGACATACGGCACCGGGCGCCCGAGTCGTTCGGAGAGCTTGCGCGCCAGGGCCAGACCGTTCATCGCACCGAGATAGTTGACCCGATCCATCGCGGCCTGCGATGCGGTCCAGTCGACGATGCCGGCCAGGTTCACCACGGCGTCCACGTCGCCGAGCGCCTCCAGGTCGGAATCGCCCAGCGCCCAGTAGTTTTCGGTGATGTCACCGACCACCTGGGCATTCACGCCCCCGGGGCGCGCCAGATCGGCGCGCACGCGGCGGCGCACCAGCGCGGTGGTGCGCATGGGCGCGACCGCCTGGGCGACGGCCTCGGACAGTCCCCGGCCGACCTGGCCGCTCAGCCCGGCAGCCAGCAGTCTGGGTGCGGAAATACCTTGGTGCGGAATACTTTCCGAAATCATGACAGTCATTGCGAGATACTCACCAGCCGGTCGTAGAGGTCGGGATTGCCGCGCAGCGAATCGGTGATGATGGCCAGCATCATCTCGTCGGTGCCCGCGCCGATGCGGGACACCCGGATGTCGTTCCAGAACTGCCCGAACGGCGTCTCCCGGGGCAGATAGCCGGGGCCGCCGAAGACCTGCATGGCCTCGCTGATCAGGCGTTCGCCCGCCCGGGCGGCACACAGTTTCACCGCGGCGATGCGGCTCATGAGCTGGCGATCGAGCGGTCCGGACATCACATCGCGGGCCAGCGTCTGCACCGCGCCGGAGAGCACTTCGGTCTCGGCCTTCAGCTCTGCGAGCCGGAAGGCGATGTACTGATGTTCGCGCAGCCGCTTGCCGAATTGCTCACGCCGCTCGGCATGTTCGACGGCGAGGCAGATGGCGGTGGCACAGCCCCCGGCCACCTGGGCGGAGATCGCCAGCCGCTCGAAGGACAGGCCGTAATTCAGATTGAGCACCCCGAGCCCGGCGCGGCCGACGGTGGCCTCGCGGTCCACCTCCACGTGATCGAAGTCCACCACGACGGTGTCGAGCGCGTGAGTGCCCAATTTCTCGTGCTCGCGCACGATTTCGACATCCTTCAGCGGCACCGCGATGGTCGCGTGCCGCTCGGTCGGGACGCCCGCGGCGGTCGCGATCCGGCACAGCACAATCGCGAAATCCGCTACGGCGCCGAGGGATACGTACTTCTTGCGGCCGGAGATGGACCAGCCCGAGCCGGTCGGTGTGGCCAGGCAGGACACCGCCGAGAGATCACTGCCGCCCCGGGGCTCGCTGGCCGCGATGCAGCCCACCGCCTGCCCGTCGAGGGCCCGCTCCCGCAGTCCCGCAAGGTAATCCGACGTACCGAAGCGATGCAGCATGGACAGCACGGTCTCGGTATGCAGTGAGACGCCGATGGCGATACCGGCCGGGGCCCGCCCCGCCAGTTCCTCACCCATGCGGACGCCGAACAGCACATCACCCGCGCCGTTGCCGAGGGGCGTCCAGCGCCGGCGCAGCACACCGGCCTCGCCCAGGTGCTCCAGCACCGGGCGCGGGAATCTGGTTCGGCCCGGATCGATCTCGACCGAGTCCACCGCCTTCTGGACGAGGGAACCCAGGTCGCCGGGTGCCGGGAGCATTGTTTCGACGGTCATTGGTCTCCATTCCGTCGCTGTCGCGGAACCGCGCGGTCGTGCGGGAATCCCGCAGCCGAACTGTGGCCGGTGGGCGAGAGCTGAATCGAGGAAATGGAACGGCCCGGTGAAATCGGTTGCCTGTTCCAGGATTTGATGCGAATCGGCGAATGTACGCACGAATGGCGCAAATTCAGCGTGACACACTCGGCGGACGCCGTCAACAGAATCCGTTTCTATTGACGGAAACGCAGATCGTGTGTCACGCTGATTTCGCGGCACTCCTGTGCTCATCCGAGCCGGTTCAGCGCTCACGCAGCTCCCGGCCGATTCTCTGAAACACTCTCTGGTACTTGCCTTTTCGTGCCCATATCAGGTTTCCGCCCGCTACGTGGCGATTTCTGGAGGCCGGCGCCCGGCATGACAGAATCTTGCTATACGGAGAAAAGTCGAAATGACGGATATTGATCCCGCAACACAAACGCTTTCGGCACAATGGGTCAAGATATTGACCGACGACGGTGCCGAAGCGCCCGAAAAACCGACTGCCCGAACGTGGCTGATCTACGGGCTGCGCATCCGCCGCGTCGAATTCCTGCCGTTGACGCTGACCGTGCCCTTGGTGCCGGCACTGCTGGTCTCCCATTCCGCGCGGGAACTGTTGTCACTGAACATGTTGCTGGCGACAGTGGTGGTGATTCTTTCGATTCAGGTCGGGAATATGGCGAACTGCCTGGCCGATCGGGAGATGGACGCCATCTACAAGACCCGGCTGTCGCAGGCGGTCTACGGCCTCGGCGTCGGGTCGGTGGTCCGGCAGATCGCGGTCACCAGCCTGGCGGTGGCTCTGATCGAGGGTTATCTGACCTACCGCACCGGGCATCTGGATCTGCTGCTCATCGGCGGACTCTGGGCGCTGCTGGGCATGGGCTACTCACTGCCGCCGCTGCATCTCAACGGGCGCGGCATCTGGCAGCTGCCGGTCCTGCTGGCGGTGTACTTCATCCTGCCGGGGCTGTTCGTCCTGCGCGCCTTCGACGAACCCGTCTCCTGGGCGGCGGTCGGGGTGATCTGCGGTTTCGCCTGCACCAATATCGGCATCATCGTCATCAACCACGCCGAGGACTTCCCCGAGGACGTGCTGTACTCGATCCGTACCTACGTGCGGGCGCTCGGACTGACCCGCGCGCTCACCCTCGGTGTCGTCATGCTTTGTGTCGGTGCGAGTCTGGTGACCGCCTCGATTCTGGTCATGGCCGGACCCAACTGGGGCCTGGTGCCCTATCTGATCGCGTGCCTGCTGGGCGTGCGATTTGTCGGCAAGACCGCACTCGCGGTCCGCGGCAAATCACTCGAGGACGGCATCGTCGCGCTGCGCCTCCGGTCGAAACTCGCTCCCCCGCACACGGTTCTGGTGGGGTGGACGACCGTCCTGCTCGCCGCCCTGGTCTTCGCGACCCGCTGAGCCGTCCGCCCATCGCACAACCAGTAAGGAGATCGTCGGATGGCGATCCTGCACAAACCCGCCGTGATCTTCCCGGAGGAAGTTGTCACCCTCGAGCAGACGCTCACCATCGCCGAGCGCATGCACGCCGATAACCCGGATCTGGAACTGGCGCTGCGCCTGATCCGCAATACCGGGGTCGAGACCCGGAATATCGTGCAGCCCTTGGAACTCACGCTGCGGCATCCGGGCTTCGAGGAGCGCAATCTGGTGCACAACCGCGAGGCCAAGCACTACGTCCCGATCGTCGTCGCCGAGGCGCTGGCCAATGCCGGCAAGACCGCGAGCGATATCGACGTCATCATCTATGTGTCGTGCACCGGGTTCTCGATGCCCTCGCTGACCGCCTGGATGATCAACGAGCTCGGCTTCCGGCCCTCTACCTCGCAGTTGCCCATCGCCCAATTGGGTTGTGCCGCAGGCGGTGCCGCGATCGCCCGGGCGCTCGACTTCTGCCGGGCGCATCCCGGGTCCAATGCGCTCATCGTGGCCTGCGAGTTCTGCTCGCTGTGCTATCAGCCGACGGATATCGCGGTCGGCACCCTGCTGTCCAATGGGCTCTTCGGCGATGCCGTGGCGGCGGTGGTGGTCTCCGATACCGCGAGCACCGGCGATGTGGGAATCGAGTTGCGGCGCAATGCTTCCTACCTGATTCCCGGCACCGCCGAATGGATCTCCTACGCCGTGCGCGCCACCGGTTTCCACTTCCAGCTGGACAAGCGGGTGCCCGGCACCATGGAACCGCTGGCCCCGGTACTGCGCCAGGTCTCCGAGGCGGAGGGCTGGGACGCCGGCATGCTCGACTTCTACATCGTGCACGCCGGGGGGCCGCGCATCCTCGACGACCTGTCGAAGTTCCTCGATGTGGCGCCGAACCAATTCCGCTACAGCCGCGAAACCCTCACCAAGCACGGCAATATCGCCAGCGCGGTGGTGCTGGACGCCATGCGGCGGCTGTTCGAGGACACCGACAATCCGAAGATCGGGCGCGGCATCATCGCCGGATTCGGTCCGGGCATCACCGCCGAGATCTCGCTGGGAGAGTGGTACGTCTAATGTCGGTTCAGGGTCTGTATGTCGCCCCGGGCGAGGGTAAGCGACTCATCAGCGCGGCGCACGAGGTGGTCTTCAAGGTCACCGGCGAACACTCCACCGCCGCATCGAGTTTCGAGGTGCTGGTACCGCCGGGCTTCGATGTCGGAGCGCACCGGCACGCGCACTCCGAGGAGCTGTTCTACATTGTGGAGGGCGAGCTGGAATTCCTCGCCTTCGATCCGGTGTCCAAGGAGGGCCACTGGTCCGAATGGACCTCGGAGGACGATCACCACGTCATCACCGCGAAGGCGGGCAGCGTGCTCTTCGTCCCGCCCGGCTGCCCGCACGCCTTCCGCAATGTGTCCGACAAGCCCGCGAAGATGTTCTTCCAGGCCTCCCCGCCACCGGATCACGAGCACTACTTCGACGGACTGATCGAGATCTTCCGGACCGGGGACAAGGTCGATCCGGCGGCGGTGGTCGCACTGCGGGAGAAGTACGACATCGAGCAGTTCACCCAGCTGCGCTACGAACCGCCGGGCGGGTGAGACATGGCGATACCCAGCGTGCTCGCGCTACCCGGCTCACTGCGCAGCCGGTCCTTCAATCGCGCGTTCCTCGACGCCGTGCCCGCACTGCTGCCGTTCCCGTGCCGCTATCGGGTATTCGAGGATCTCGCCGACGTACCGATGTTCAACGAGGACATCGACATCTACCCGGATCACCCCGGGGTGGCCGCCCTGCGCGCGGCGGTCGACGCCGCGGACGGGGTGATCATCGCCTCGCCGGAGTACAACCAGTCGATACCCGGAGTGCTGAAGAACGCGCTCGACTGGCTGTCGAGACCGCACGGCGGCGGCGCGCTGCGCGGGAAAGCGGTACTGCCGGTGGTGGTCACGCTCTCGCGCGGCAATGGTTCGCGCGGACTGGCCGATCTCAATCGGGTGCTGTCCTATCTGGGCAATTCCGTGCTGTACCAGCCGGAGGTCGTGCTGGCCTCGGCGCCGAGTCTGCTGCGCAGCGGTGACGGGAGCACCGAGATCACCGATGCGGCGGTCCGGGCGCTGGTCACCGTCGCACTGGAACAGTTCGGCGCGCTACTGCGGGCCGGCACCGCGGCCGCGGCCACCACCCTGCTCGACGAACGCCGGGAAGCCGTCGAGCGCGCCCGCTTCGCGCCGATGATTCGCGAGGCACTGGGTCGCGGCGCACCGCCCGCAGCCCTCATCGAACGGCTGCGCAATGCGGGTGTGGCACCCGCCGTCGCCGCCGAGTGGATCGCCGCGGAGGCCGCGACCACGCTCATCGGCTCCGGCAACGGATCTCCAGGAGGACATTCATGATCGATACCGCCGACGACCTCCGGCTGGACTTCCTCGATGCGCGCGTTGTCGACGTGCTCGAGCGGCTGGAGGGGGACGCGCGCACCGACGGTGCGCTGCTCGGTGCGGTGGGCGCCGAGCTCGGGCACCTCGGTGCGACACCGGACAGCACTGCGCTGCAGACGATTACGACCGTTGCCGAGGAGGCGCTGCTGCCGGTCGCCCGCCCGGTTGGGCGGCTGCTCTATCAACTCGCCCTGGCGACCGGAGCCAAGACCATTGTCGAGTACGGGACCTCGTACGGCATGTCGGCGGTGTACCTGGCCGCGGCGGCGCAGCAGACCGGCGCACAGGTGATCGGCACCGAGCTCAGCCCGCACAAGGCCGCCACGGCCGCCGCCAATCTGGCGGCCGCGGGCCTGGCGGACCGGGCGCGCATTCTGGTAGGCGATGCCCGGGAAACCCTGCGCGAACTCACCGAGCCCGTCGGACTGCTGCTGCTGGACGGCTGGATTCCCTTGCACCTGCCCATATTTCGAATCCTCGAACCCATATTGGCCCCGGGGGCGGTGATTGTCTCGGACAATGTCTCCAAGCATGCGGACAAGATCGGCGACTTCCACCGGTATCTGGCGGCGCGGCCGGAGCGGTACGTGCGCACGGCCCTGCCGATCGATGACGGCATCGATCTGATCACCCGGGTGCGCTAGGGGCTCGCCGCCTCGACGACGAGAAAGGTAGCGACCATGGGGAGTTCGCTGTTGGAACGGATCGCGCGCTTCGCGGTCACTCGGCCGCGGGCGGTGCTCGCCGCGACATTCCTGGCGCTCATTGTGTGCGGAATTCTCGGCAGCACCGTCGCGAGCCATGTGAAGGCGGGCGGCTTCGCACCCCCCGATGCCGAGTCCACGCGGGCGACGGCACTGCTCGGATCCGAATTCGGCGGCGCGGCACCCAATTTCGTTCTCACCGTCGATGCGGCCGGCGGTGCGGACAGCGACCAGGCGAAGGCGGCCGGGGCCGCACTGTCCGACCGATTGCACGCACGATCGGATATCGCTGTGGTGCAGTCGTATTGGACCACAGCGCCGGATCTGCGCACCGCACTGCGCAGTTCGAACGGTCATATCGCGCTGGTGCTCGCCCGCATCGTCGGAGACGACACCGCCCAGCAGCGCTCGGCCGACGAAATCGTCCGTGCGTTACCGCAATTCTCCGGTGTGACGGTCAAGGCGGGCGGTTACGCGACAACCCTGCGTGATCTCAACAATGTCAGCATCCAGGATCTGGCGCTGGCCGAGGCCATCGCCGTTCCGCTGTCGGCGATCGTGCTGGTACTGGTCTTCGGTTCCCTGGTGGCCGCGCTGCTGCCGGTGGCCATCGGACTGGTGTCCATCCTGACCACAATGGCCCTGCTGCGCATTCTCACCGAACTGACCGATGTCTCGGTCTTCGCCCTGAACACCACCACCGCCCTGGGGCTGGCGCTCGCGATCGACTACAGCCTGTTCATCGTGTCCCGATATCGCGAGGAGATCGACGCCGGAAACAGCCTGGAGGAGGCGGCGGTGCGCGCGGTCTGCACCGCGGGTCGCACCGTGCTGTATTCCGCACTGGTGGTGGTGCTTTCGCTGGCGGCGCTGATCGTGTTCCCCATGTTCTTCCTGCGCTCGTTCGCCTACAGCGGGCTCGCCGTGGTGGGTGCGGCCGCGGTCGCCTCGATCGTGGTGCTGCCCGCCATCCTGGCGCTGCTCGGGAACCGGGTCAATGCCCTGGATCTGCGCAAGCCCGTGCGCCGCTGGCTGCGGCTCGGGCCGGTGCGCACGGTGCCGCCGCAGGAGAGCGTCTGGTATCGCATGGTCACCGCCGTCACCCGGCGCGCGGTGCCGATCTCGCTCGCGGTGCTGGCGATTCTGCTGCTGCTCGGATCCCCCTTCCTCGGAATCAGATTCGGCGCACCGGATGATCGGGCCATCCGCGCGGGCGCGACCTCCAGCCGCGAGGTCGGCGATATTCTGCGCACCGAGTTCACACAGAATCCCGCCGATGCCGTCACCGTGGTGCTGCCCGGCTTTCACGGCACCACCGAGGCCCTCGGCGCCTACGCTGCCGAATTGTCCAAGGTCCCACACGCTTCCGCGGTGCTGTCCGCGGCGGGAACCTATGCCGGCGGACAGCGGCTGGCATCCGCACCACCGGGGATGCTCGGCGATGCCGGTGCGGTTCTCGCCGTAGGCACCGCTCTGGATCCGTATTCGACTGCGGGAGAACAACAATTGGATCGCCTACGCGCGGTCCCCCCGCCGGTGCCGTCCATGTTCGCCGGCGCGGCGGCGGAGAACCTCGACGCTCTGCACGCCATCGGCGCGAAGGTCCCCATTGCCGCGATCTGGATCGTGCTCGCCATGTTCACCGTGCTGTTCCTGTTCACCGGCAGTGTGGTGCTCCCGCTCAAGGCGCTGCTGATGAACATGCTCTCCCTCACCGCCGCCTTCGGCGCCATGGTGTGGGTGTTCCAGGACGGGCATCTGGCCGGACCGCTCGGATTCACACCCACCGGCTATCTGGTCGCCAATGTCCCGATCATGATGTTCTGCTTGGCTTTCGGCATGTCCATGGACTACGAGGTCTTCCTGCTCTCCCGCATTCGCGAGGAGTGGCTGGCCTCCGGCGGCACCACCGAGGACAACACCCATGCGGTCGCCATGGGCTTGGCCCGCACCGGGCGCATCTTCACCGCCGCCGCCGTGCTCATGGCCATCGTCCTCGGCGCACTGGTCTTCTCGCGGTTGTCCTTCATCCAGCTCATGGGTCTGGGGCTGGCCATTACCGTGCTGGCCGACGCCACGCTCGTCCGATGCCTGCTGGTCCCGGCTCTCATGCGCCTGATGGGTCGCTGGAACTGGTGGGCGCCACGACCATTGCGCGCGGTGCACGTGCGCATCGGTCTCACCGAGAAGGAATTGATCCCCGCGCAGAGCGAATAGCGCGCATCCCCCATAATCGATCACTATGCCACCGGGAAATCCGGAACCGGCGGTGCTCTACTGGGGGAAGTTCCATGCTGCTGTCTCGTCGCCGTTTTCTTGCCGCGTCCACCATGGGTGCGGCGGCGACAACCCTGCGACTGCCGACGGCCGGCGCCGCTGAACCGGCGGTGATCGGCATCGGCGACCCGCAATACGACACGCTCACCCAGCGGGGCTACAACCGCCGATTCACCGCGCGGCCGCAGCGGATCTATCTGCCCGCCGATGCCGAAGAAGTGCGTACGGCGGTCGAGCGATCGGTGCGTGACGGATTGCGGATCGCGGTGCGGGCGGGCGGGCACGGGTTCGACAATTTTGTCGATAATGAACGGACGCAGTCGATTATCGATATCGGCCGGCTGGGCACGGTGGGATGGGATGACACCCAGCGGGCGTTCTCGATCGATGCCGGAACCGATCTGGGCACCGTGTACGAACGACTGCTCGCCTGGGGCGTGACGATTCCGGCGGGCATCTGCAAGGGCGTCGGCATCGGTGGCCATGCCAGTGGGGGTGGATACGGGCCGCTGTCGCGACAGCTCGGACTGGTGGCCGACCATCTGCACGGCGTGGAGGTTGTCACCGTCGACAAAAGTGGTGCGGCAAGCACCGTACTGGCGACCGCGGACGGCCCGAACGCCGATCTGTTCTGGGCGCATACCGGCGGCGGGGGCGGAAACTTCGGTGTGGTGACGCGATTTCTGCTGCGCTCCAAGGATTCCGACGGATCCGATCCGGCGCGGGCGCTGCCGAAGGCGCCGGGCAGCATGTTCAATACCCGATTGGTACTGCCCTTCGCGGACGAGACATCGTTCCTGCGGCTCGTCGGCAACTTCATCGGCTTCTTCGAAAAGCACAGCGCGCCAGGCGATCCGTTCAACGCACTGTACGCACCGCTGCTGCTGCGGCCGGGCATCACCGGATCCGAGATACAGGTGCTGCTGAATGCGGATGTCCCCGATGCCCGATCGATGTTCGACGAATTTGTCGCCGCCGTCTGGGAGGGCGTGACGCCCGGACCGATTCAGCTACCGCTCGAACAGGCCTCCTATGCCGATACCGTGGCCCGCGTCTACTACGCGAAGGGGATGCCCGGGTTCCGGGTGAAGGTCAAATCCGCCTATCTGCGCAAGGCGTATTCGACCGATCAGCTGCGAGTCCTTTACCGCTATCTCACCGATATCCGCTTCGTGGGCGAATCACAGGTGGAATTCCTGCCTTTCGGCGGCGCGACCAATGCCGTGGCCGCCGACGCGACCGCCGTACCGGCGCGTGACTCGTTCATGAAGATGCTCATCCACGCCGCCTGGCGGCTGCCCTGGGACGACGAACGGTATGTCGCCTGGGCGCGCGAAATGTACCGCGATGTCTACGCCGAAACCGGCGGAACACCGGTGCCGGACGAGTCCAACGGCGGCAGCTACATCAACTACCCGGATCCGGATCTGGCCGACGCGCAATGGAATACGTCGGGCGTACCGTGGCACACCTTCTACTACGGCGCCAATCACGCACGGCTGCTGGCGGCCAAGGCGCAGTGGGACCCCAATACCCTTTTCCGGCACAGCCTTTCGCTGGATCGTCCGGACTGGTGAATCCTCGTCAGGTCAGCGCGAGCACCCGGCACGGACCACCGGTGCCGCCCGCGTGCTTGGGTGCGCCCACCACCAGCCGCGCACCCGTCGGCGGCACCTGCGCCAAATTCGCGAGCATCTCCACCCCGTACCGCCCCGCGCCGAGAAACGCGGTGTGCGCGCCGTAGTCCTTACCCGCGGCCAGGTCCAAACTCAGCGTATCGACCCCCGCGCCGACAATGCTGCGCTGCGACACCAGGAATTGCGCGGCAGCCGCCCCGAACCCCGGCGCGTGCGGCCGCCCCTCGCCGTCCAGATTGAGAAACGCCCCCGCATTCGCCAGCCGCCCCTCCCACCCCGAATACATGGCGACAAACGCCCGATCCGGAATCCGCCCGTGCGCCGCCTCCCACTGCTCGATATCCGAAACAGTGACCGCCGCATCAGCATCGGCAGCAGCCCGGGCCGAAATATCGATGACCACCAGCGGCGCCACCAAATCCTCCGCGGCGATCCGATCAACGGAGGTCCCGCCCGCCACCCGATGCAGCGGCGCATCGATATGCGTCCCCGTATGCTCCCAGAACGCCAGCGCATGCTGCTCGAACCCGCCGTTCTCATGCCAGGCCACCGGCACCGAGGCAAACGGCAAATTCCCCGGCCACACCGGCAAATCCGCACTCAGCGTATGCGTCAGATCCACCACCGCCCCACCCGAATCCGGAACCGCACTCGCCATAGCGGGTCCCACGATCGCAGCCAGCGCCCCCAGCCCGGCCGCCCCCAACCACGCCCGCCGACTCACTCCCCCCGCAGCAGCCTCATGAGCAACCCGAACAATCCGAGGCGAACACATCCGAGCAGTCACTCCCCCACACAAGGCACAACGATTTCGGGCTGAGCGTACCGGTGCCGATCCGGACAACGGTTGCGCGACTACCGCATTCCGCCTCCGGCGAGGTTCGCGATGATGTTGGAGTGGGCGCGGAAGTCGGCTAGACCCTGTTCGTGTGCAGTTTGGAGGTTGGCGGGTAGTGAGGCCTGGACCTCGGTGGGGATGGCCACGTTGGTCAGGAGATCTTGCAGGTGGTGCTGGAGGGGGTTGTCTCCGGCGAGGTTGTCGAGCTCGAGGCGGCCGCGGTCGGTGGAGTAGTCGTAGAGTTCGAATTCCTGGGGGCGGGTGGTATCGGCATCGACTGTGCCGTCGGTGAAGTGGGAGTAGGTGACGAGCTTCGCGTCGGGGGTGATCAGGGCCAGGATGTGGGCAGGTGGGGCCAGGTCGAAGGGGCGCGTGCTCTCCTCGATAGAGAATTCGTCGGTCGCGTGCAGGACCCACGGTCGGCCGGGGGCCGAGGCATTGGAGCAGATCGCCGCGATATCGGCGCGACCGGACAGGTGGGCGTAGCGCGGGTCCGCTCGCCATTGATTACCGCCGGATGCCACAGTGAGTAGTAGCGGGGCGAGATCGACACTCGAGACCAGCTGCGGTCGGGTGGACGCGGAGCCGCTACCCAGCAGCCCGCGCGGATCGTGTATCAGCAGGGGCACGCGAATGCCCTCTTCGTATGCCGCGCCGCCCTTTCCATGCAGACCGTGTGATCCCGCGTAATCGCCGTGATCGGCGGTGAAGATCACCACGGTATTGGCGGCCACCTCGGGACGGGCCTGCAAGGCGTCGAGGACTCGGCCGATCTGGATGTCGACCTGCTGCTGGTACCACAGGTAGGTGTTCTGCAGACGTACCCACTCCGGCATCGCAGCGGCATCCCACTGCGGGGTCCCGAAGGCGAACTTGCTCAACTCGATGAAGGCCGTCTGATGTGCCGGGCGGGTGCGCCGAATGTCTTCCGCCGTCTGGAAATTCGGCGGCAGTCCGGTGAACACCGTCGGAAGATCCACGCCCGCATGCACAACCGAGTTCCAGTACAGAATGTCGTGCGGGTTCAGGAAGGATACGGTCGTGCACCACGGGCTGCCCCCGGCATTGCCGTCCAGCCACTCCACGAACTGGGTCGCCGTGCCCGGATCCGCCTTCAACCCGACACCCGCCCCACCGTTCGGCGACGGGTAGGTGCCGCCGTCGAATCCGTAGGTCTCCATACCGCCGGGCACGGTGTCGGCCTGATCGGACAGATGCCATTTGCCGTACCAGTTGGTGGCGTAGCCCTGGTCGCGCAGCATGGTTCCCCAGGTCGGAAAGCCCGGGGACAGCGTCGACACCGAGTTCCCGGCCGTCAGCATGACGCCCGTCTGATGGGAATACAGGCCCGTCAGCATGGTGCCGCGCGCGGGAGTGCAGGCATTGGACGCGGTGTAGTACCGGTCGAAGGACACCGCGCGCTGCCGGATCCTGGCAATATTCGGCAGCAGCCGGTCCAGCTCCCGGGTGTCCGGAAACCATTGTGGCGCACGCATTTCGTCGACGATGACAACCAGAATGTTCGGCCGGTCGGCACTGCCTGCGCGGGCAGCGGCCGGACGGGCGCCGACCGCCGCACCCGCGGCGACGGCCGCACCGGCGGACAGGAATCGTCTTCTGTTGACGGGCATGCACAACCTACTCACGGTCGATCGGATGAAGCGGAGGACAAGTCACTTGCGCGCGCAAGTAGGATCGATCGTAGCGTCGAATCACCCCCGAGGAGATTGATAAAGTTCTGAGAACTGCAGGAACCGGTACGCAGGTACCAGAAGAATCGAACCGAGAGGCGGTGGCGAGGCTCGTGGGGACCAAACGCGTCACCGCTGCCGATATCGCCCGATCCCTCGGCATCTCTCGGGCAACCGTGGGCTATGTCCTGAACAACACTCCGGGACAGACGATTTCGCAGCCCACCCGTGAGCGGGTGCTCGGCGAGGCCGCCCGGCAGGGCTACCGGCCCAATCTCGCCGCCCAGGCGCTGGCGCGCGGCCGCAGCCGATTCATCCTGCTGGCCGTCCCCGATTGGCCGCTGACCTCGTTCAGCATGACCAGCGGCCTGAATGCCGCGAGCCAGGTCATCGACCAGGCCGGATACTGCCCGATCGTCTACACCTTCCACCCCGACGAACGCACCCGCCGCGCCTGGGAAGCCCTGGATCCCGCCGTCATCCTCTGCCTCGGACTGTTCCAGCCCGCCGAACTCGCGACCATGCGGGAGTGGGGAATCGGCCCGATCGTCCCGTCGCCGCAGCACCAGCGGCTGACGGCGGAAGTGCCCTCGGTCGGGGATACGACGCGGGTTCAGGTTCAGCATCTCTACGATCTGGGCCATCGCCGGCTCGCAGTGGCGTCTCCGACCAATCCGCGAGTCGCGGCGCTAGGGGCGAACCGGGCCCGGGCCGCATGCCACAGCGCGGCGGAACTCGGGCTGGAGCCACCCGATATTCGCGCCGTGAACCATCTCGACGACTCCGCGACCGCCGCCGTTCGACAGTGGCGGGATGCGGGCATCACGGGGGTGGTCTGCTTCAACGACGATATTGCCGCCACCGTGGTCGGCGCCGCGCTGGATGCGAAACTAGCTGTCCCCGAGTCTTTTTCGATTATCGGTCACGACAACTCGCCCATGGCGGCACTCTTCCGCCCCGCCATCACGAGTGTCGATCTGGATATCGCGGGCCTCGCCGCCTATCTGGCACACCTGGCCCTGCACGCGGCCGACGGCCGCACGCTCCCCGGGGCGCCACCGGAAATCGTCGCGACGCTGCACCCACGCGGGACCACCGGGCCCCGCTGACCCCGCCGAATATAATGCGGCATGACCATCAAGATCGACGCTCTCGATGCTGCGCTACTGAAGGTATTGGCAGCTGATCCGCGAGCGCCGATTCTGGAGCTGGCGGCGCGGTTGCGGATTGCGCGCAATACGGTGCAGGCCAGGATGAAGCGGCTCGAAGCGTCCGGGGCGGTGCGCGGGTATCCGCCGGATGTGGATCTGCAGGCGATCGGGTTCGCGGTGCACGCGTTTCTGGGCATCGAGCTCGATCAGAACAAGATGGACAGCATTGTCGAGGCGCTGCGGGAGTTCCCGAATGTGCTCGAGGTGCATGCGACGACCGGGCGGGCGGATCTGCTCGTGCGGATCGCGGCGCAATCGCAGCAGGATCTGCTCGGAATCATTCAGCGGGTGCATGCCATCCGCGGCGTGAAGCACACGGAAACCATGCTGGCACTGGCCACTCCGATCCAGTACCGGTCGCTCCCGCTTGTCGAACATCTGACGGACAACCCGGACACACCATGAGATGACCACGGATCCGGCGGAGCTCGAGCAGACTGATGCGCGCGCCGGAGTGTCCCAGGTCACTTTTGAGCAGTCTGATCAATATTTCGGCCGTCTGTTGACACAGATCACACATTCACGGCAAATTGCGCAGCACCGATAGCTATTCCTTTCGTTTGCAGCTCACGATCTGAGTTGTGGAAAGTGTGGTGACTGTTCATGACCAGCGTTGCCTGCCCCTCAGCTCAGCAGGCCGAGCCGGCCGCCGCCCCGTACGATCTCGCCGACCGCTATCGCTCCGGGGCGGGCCCGGTCCTGCTCACCGGTGTTCAGGCCATTGCCCGGCTGCTGGTCGAGCAGCACGTCCGCGATATGCGGGCCGGACGGCGGGTCGCCACCTTCGTCTCCGGCTATCAGGGCAGCCCGCTCGGCGGAGTCGACAAGATGCTGCTCGGCATGCCGAATGTGCTTGCCGAACATGACATCACCTTCGTGCCCGGGGTCAATGAGGAGCTCGCGGCCACCTCGGTCTGGGGCAGCCAGGCCGATCTGCCCGCCGGGCGGCCGACCCACGACGGGGTGGTCGGCGTCTGGTACGGCAAGGGGCCCGGCGTCGATCGGGCGACCGATGCCATTCGGCACGCCAACATGTACGGGGTCAATGCGCGCGGCGGGGTATTGCTGCTGGTCGGAGACGATCCGGCATCGAAGTCGTCGACGGTCCCCGCGGTGAGTGAGCGCTCGCTGGCCGCCATGGGTGTACCGGTGCTGTTCCCGCGCAATGCCGAGGAGATCATCACCCTGGGCATGGCCGGGATCGCACTCTCCCGCGCGTCGGGCTGCGTGGTCGCCATGAAGATCGTCGCCGATGTCGCGGACGGAGCCTGGACGGTCGATGCCTCGGTGGCCGATCTCCCGCTCGTGGTACCCGAGATGCACTGGGAGGGAAAACCTTTCGCCTACCGGCAGCGGCCCATGGCGGCCCCGACCGACGCGGTGCTCGCCGAGGCCGATCTGTACGGTCCGCGCTGGGCGATGGTCCGCACCTTCGGCGCCGCAAACGATCTCGACGTCATCGAGGTGAACCCGGCCGAGGCGAAGATCGGTATCGCGGCCACCGGAACGACTTTCGACGCGGTCCGCCAGACCCTGCTCGACCTCGGTGTCGACGAGGCGGTCATGCACCGCGCCGGTATTCGCCTGCTGCGCATCGGAATGCCGTATCCCGTTGGGGCGCATCAGGTCACCGAATTCGCCCGGGGCCTCGAGCAGATCATCGTGGTGGAGGACAAGACCGCCTTCCTCGAAACCCAGATCCGCGAAATCCTCTACGGCGCGGTCGGCGCACCCCGGATCCTGGGCAAGCAGGACGGACGCGGAGCGCTGCTCATGCCGGCCGACGGCGAGCTGACCCCCGGCCGGCTGCTCGGGCCGCTGCGGCGGGTGCTGCGCGACCACGTCGAACTGAAAAAGGCTGCGCCGCCGCCACTTCCACTGGAGGTGCTGTCCGCCAAACGCACACCGTACTTCTGCAGCGGATGCCCGCACAATCGCTCCACCGCACTGCCCGAGGGATCGATCGGCGGCGGCGGTATCGGCTGCCACACCCTGGTGACCATGTCCGGTCGCAGCGACAGCGCGGTCACCGGACTGACCCAGATGGGCGGTGAGGGCAGTCAGTGGATCGGCCAGGCGCCGTTCACCGATGTGCCGCACCTGTTTCAGAACATCGGCGACGGGACCTTCTTCCACTCCGGACAGCTCGCCGTGCAGGCCTGCGTCGCCGCCGGGGTGAACATCACCTACAAGCTGCTCTGGAACGAAGTGGTCGCCATGACCGGCGCGCAGGATGTGGAGGGCGGGCTCACCGTCGCGCAGCTGACGCACAAGCTCACCGTCGAGGGCGTGCGGCAGATCATCATCTGCGCCGACGAACCGAAGCGGCACGATAGGCGGGCACTGGCCAAGGGCACGGTGCTGTGGCATCGCGACCGGCTCGACGAAGCGCAGCAGACATTGCGGGAGATCAAGGGCGTCACCGTCCTGATCTACGACCAGCACTGTGCGGCCGATGCGCGCCGGCAGCGCAAGCGCGGCACCCTGCCCGTCCGCAACACCCGGGTCGTGATCAATGAAGCCGTATGCGAGGGCTGCGGCGACTGCGGCGCGAAATCCAATTGCCTGTCCGTGCAACCGGTCGAGACCGAATTCGGGCGCAAGACCCGGATCGATCAGACCTCGTGCAATACCGACTACAGCTGCCTGGACGGTGACTGCCCATCGTTCGTGACTGTGGAGCTGACACCGGATAGGAAGGGCCGCAAGAAGACTCGGAAGACCGTCGAGCCGCCCGTAGTGGCCGATCCGGGCCTCGGTGCACCGGAGGGCACGCAGAACGTGCTGCTCGCCGGGATCGGCGGCACCGGCATCGTGACGGTCAATCAGGTGCTGGCCACCGCCGCCCTGCGCGCCGGATACGACGTGGAAAGCCTGGATCAGATCGGGCTGAGTCAGAAGGCCGGACCCGTCATCTCCCATCTGCGTTTCTCGGCAACCGAATTGGAGCCGTCCAACCGGCTCACCCCGGGCAGCGCGGACTGCGTCATCGCGATCGATCTGCTCACCGCGACCGATGCCAAGAACCTCCAGTACGGCAACCCCGCCGGGACCGTGGTTATCGCCTCGACCAGCCGGACGCCGACCGGAGACATGGTGTACGACAAGTCGGTCCCGTACCCGGAGACCGAGTCACTGCTGGATCGCCTTGTGTCGGTAGCGGATTCGCTGAGCCACTTCGACGCACTGGCAGCGGCGGAGAAGTTGTTCGGCACTACCGCCGCGGCGAATTTCCTGATGGTCGGCGCGGCCTTCCAAACCGGCGGACTACGCCTGCCCGCCGCAGCCATCGAAGAGGCCATCGGCATCAACGGTGTCGCGGTCGCGGCCAATATCGCGGCGTTCCGCTGGGGGCGCGTAGCCATCGCCGATTCCGCCGCTTTCGCCGCAGCCACCGCAGCGGCGCGGCCGCATATCCGCGCTGTTCCTGCAGATCTGCTGGCAGGCACCACTTTCGACGGCGAAGTCCGGCGATTGGTGGAACTGCGCGCCGCTGAACTGATCGAATACCAGAACGCCAAGGTCGCCCGCCGATACCTCGACACCGTCCAGGCCGTGTGGTCAGCGGAGCGAACGGTCACCTCCCGCACCGAATTCAGCGAGGCCGTCGCGCGCGGACTGCACAAGTTCACCGCCTACAAGGACGAATACGAAGTCGCCCGCCTGCTGGTCGATCCGGCCTTCCTCGCCGAGGTGCAGTCGCAGGTGCCCGGCGGCGAACGACTCACCTACAAATTGCACCCGCCGATGCTCCGCGCCTTGGGACGCAAGAAGAAGATCGGCCTCGCACCGAAATCACATGTGGCGCTGAAGGTTCTCGCCAAGGGCAAGGCGCTGCGCGGCACCCGGCTGGACCCCTTCGGCTACGCCCGCGTCCGAAAGGTGGAGCGGGAGTTGCTCGCCCACTACACCGATCTGATGCGACGACTGGCCACCACACTGAGCACCGAAAACTACGACACGGCAACAAAGGCCGCCACACTCCCCGACCTGGTCCGCGGCTACGAGGACATCAAGCTCGCCAATGTCGAGCTGTACCGATCAGGACTGCGCGAGCTCGGCATCGAGCACTGATCCAGCGCTCGCGCACATCCCCGAGCAAGGAATCATCCGGCCGCGAATGAGGGGCGGCCGGAAAACCTTGCCGCATCCAGCACAGCCCCACCCAGCCGCAACAGCGGCACACATCAGCCATGACAGCGCGAAGGCTCACCAGGCCGCCGTGACGATGGCATCGGAAAGGATCATCCATGCCCGTAATGCACACCGAGGCAGGCGTTTTCGGACGCTCGCACGAGTTGAGCGCGCGACGCCACGAGCAGGTCGTGTTCTGCGAGGACGACAGGACCGGGCTGAAGGCCATTATCGCGATCCATTCGACCACGCTCGGCCCTGCCCTCGGCGGCACCCGCTTCTATCCGTACGCGGACGAGTCCGCGGCGTTGGAGGACGTCCTGCGGCTTTCCTGGGGAATGACCTACAAGGCAGCGGCTTCCGGCGTCGATCTGGGTGGCGGCAAGGCCGTCATCATCGGCGATCCGGCCGCTGTCAAGACCGAGGCGCTGCTCGCCGCCTACGCACGCTTCGTCGAAACCCTCGGCGGGCGGTACATCACCGCCGGCGATGTCGGCACCGATACCGATGACCTCGATGTGATCGGCAAGCACACCCGCTATGTCACCGGTCGCAGCACGGCGGCGGGCGGGTCCGGCGACAGTGCCCGGCTGACCGCGCTCGGCGTCTTCCACTCCATGCGCGCCGGCGCCGAATCCGTCTGGGGCACAGCATCGCTGGCCAACCGCACGGTGGGTGTCGAGGGTGTCGGCAAGGTCGGCCGCGAACTCATCACGCTGCTGCTCGCCGACGGCGCGGAAGTCTGCGTCACCGATGTCAACGATGCGGCACTGCACAGGATTTCGCAGCAGCATCCCGCCGTGCGACTGCTGAGCGCGGTCGCCACCGCACCCGTCGACGTCTACGCACCCTGTGCCCTCGGCGGCACCCTCACCGCGGCCGGCGCCGAGGTCATCGAGGCCAAACTCGTATGCGGCGCGGCCAATAACCAACTGGCACAACCGGAAGTGGAGCATGCGCTCAGTGAGCGCGGTATCACCTGGGTGCCCGACTTCGTCGCCAATGCGGGCGGGCTCATGCAGGTTGCCGGAGAGCTGCGCGCCGCCGATCCGGCCGAGATCGAATCGGATGTGACCCGCATCTTCGACCGCTGCCGCGACATCATCGGCGCCGCCAAGGCCGAGGGCATCGGAACCGGCGCTGCGGCAAACAGGTTCGCCGAGCGCCGCCTCGATGCCATCCCGCGGTCGATCTGACAGCGACGCCCCAGTTTCAAAGAGGAGACCCCAGAGTGGCGATAAGAAGCGGTTTGTTCCGCACCAAATCAGTCGAACAGTCGATCCGGGACACCGATGACCCGGATTCCAAGTTGCGCAAGGATCTGACGGCGAAGGATCTCACCGTCTTCGGTGTCGCGGTCGTCATCGGCGCGGGCATCTTCACCCTCACCGCCCGCACCGCGGGCACGGTCGCGGGGCCGTCGGTATCGCTCGCCTTCGTCTTCGCGGCGGTCGCGTGCGGGCTGACGGCGCTCTGCTACGCCGAATTCGCCTCCACTGTGCCGGTGGCGGGCAGCGCGTACACCTTCGCATACGCCACCTTCGGCGAGATCATCGCGTGGATCATCGGCTGGGATCTGATCCTGGAATTCGCCCTCGCGGTCTCCGTGGTGGCCAAGGGCTGGTCGCAATACCTGGGCGAGGTGCTCGGCTCGCACGCGCCGATCATCACCCTGGGCTCGATCCATTTCGACTGGGGCGCAGTACTCATCATCGCCGTGGTCGGCATCCTGCTGGCCACCGGCACCAAACTGTCCTCCCGGGTGTCGGCCATCGCGGTGGCCATCAAACTCGCGGTGGTCGCCCTGGTGCTGGTGGTCGGTGCCACCTACTTCAAGGCCTCGAATCTGACGCCCTACATTCCGCCGTCCCAGCCGTCGGCGAAGGCGGAAGGGTTGCGGCAGTCGCTGTTCGCCTACCTCACCGGTTCCGGCGGCACCAGCTTCGGCTGGTACGGACTGCTGGCCGCGGCCAGCCTGGTGTTCTTCGCCTTCATCGGATTCGACGTGGTCGCCACCACCGCCGAGGAGACCCGCGATCCGCAGCGCAGCGTCCCGCGCGGCATCTTCGCCTCACTGGCCATTGTCACCGTGCTCTACGTCGCGGTATCGCTGATCCTCACCGGCATGGTGCCCTACACCGCGCTCGCCGACGGAAATGCCACGCTGGCAACGGCTTTCGCCCTGAACGGCGCGACCTGGGTGAAGAACATCATCTCCATCGGCGCGCTCGCCGGACTCTCGACCGTGGTCATGGTCATGTTCCTGGGTCAGACCCGGGTGCTGTTCGCCATGGCCCGCGACGGCCTGCTGCCCCGGAGCTTGGCCCGCACCGGTCCGCACGGCACCCCCGTGCGGCTGACTGTCATAGTCGGCATCGTCTGTGCGCTGCTGGCCGGATTCGTCGACTTCGGCACGCTCGAGGAGATGGTCAATATCGGCACGCTGGTGGCCTTCGCACTGGTGTCGATCGGCGTCCCGATCCTGCGCCGCACCCGCCCGGACCTGCCCCGCGGCTTCCGCGTCCCCTGGGTGCCGCTGGTCCCGATCCTGGCCGCGCTGTCGTGTCTGTGGCTCATGGTCAATCTCTCCATCGAGACCTGGCTGCGCTTCGTCCTCTGGATGGCACTGGGCATGGTCGTCTATTTCGCCTACGGCCGAGGGCATTCGGCGCTACGACAGCAACAGCCGCCGGTCGCGGACCACGCCGTCGCACCGGTGCCGTAAACCCGCCCCGGACGACAACGAACCCGCCCACAGCATTGTGGACGGGTTCGCCGCGGTACCGCAGATCAGCCCGTGTAACCCGACAGGTCGTACACGGTGGTCGACCCGACGGTCACCGGCTTGAAATTGGCTGCCACCCAGTTGGTGATGTCGGTGTGGCCATTGCGACCGAAACCGCCACCGGCACCGGCATTTCCGGCAGCAGGATCGCCGGGTGCCGTACCGGCGGGCCGTCCGGCGCCGCCATTGTCACGAGTACCGCCGGTGGTGTCCCGGGTACCGCCCGCGGTATCGCGAGCGCCGCCGGTGTTTCCGGGCGCGGTGCCGGCCGGAGTACCGCCGCCACCGCCACGCCCGCCCTGCTGCACCAGGTAGTAGGTGACCTGGTGGTTCTTGACGTAGTCGATGAACTGGCTCAGCGTCGGCGTGGGATCACTGCCGCTGAAGCCGCCGATCGCCATGACCGCGGTATTGCTGGACAATTCGAGTCCGGCGGCCGTGGACGAACCGTTCGTCGCTGCCGACCATTTGGTCGTGGTGTTCTCGAGCAGCCCGTCCAATTGCGGATTGCTCTGCCCGCCGCCGCCGAAACCGCCCATGCCGCCGCGGTTTCCGCCCGCACCGGACATCACCGGGCCGACCGTCGGACCGCCACCCTGATGCGCCACACCGATCGTGGTGACCGCATAGGCCGCCGATCCGCCCATCGCGCCGATCAATCCGGCGATCAGAGCGACTACCGCCACCCGCTTGCGGACCTGTCCGTTCCACGGAATCACCAGGGCCACCGTCGCCAGCAGGGTGACCATCAGAATCGCGATGCGCAGCGCGGGCATCCAGGAGGAGTTGCGATCGAGCAGGATATAGCTCCAGACACCGCTCGTGGCGATGAGCGCCGCCAAACCTGCACGGCCGAACCAGCTTTCGCGCGCCCGCCACATCTCGAAGATGCCGATGGCGAACATGCCGCCGATCGCGGGGGCGATCGAAAGGCTGTAGTACGGGTGGATGGTGCCCTGCATATAGCTCAGCACCAGACCGTCGATGACCATCCAGCCACCGAAGACGATCGCACCGGCACGCACCATATCGGTACGGGGTGCGCGGCCCCGGGAAATCAGGACCAGGACGAAGGCCAGCAGTGCCGCGGGCAGCAACCAGGCGATCTCGAAGCCGAATTCGCCGCCGAACAGCCTGCTCAAGCCGTGGCTCTGGCCGCCGAAACCACCGAAGCCACCGCCACCGCGCTGCGCCGCGGCATCCGCGCCCTGCGCCGCGCCGTGCGTCGCACCGGGGACGCCGGGAGTCTGACCCGGCAGGTTCTGACCGGCCGGGGGCACCGCCGGCGTGGTCGGTCCCTGACCGCCGCGCCCGCCGCCACCGTGATTGCGGCCGAGTACTCGCGCAAATCCGTTGTAGCCCAACACCAGATTCATGAAGTTGTTATCGGTCGAACCCGCGATGTACGGCCGCGAAGAAGCCGGCCAGAGCAGCGTCACGAAGACATACCAGCCGGAGGAGGCGAGCAGCGCGACCGTCGCGCCGAACAATTGCAGCAGGCGGGTACGCAGCGGATTCGGCGCCGCGATCAAATACGCGAGCCCGAGCGCCGGGAGCACCATCAAACCCTCGAGCATCTTCGCCAGGAAGGCGAAGCCGAGCGCCACACCGGCCAGCATGATCCACAGGGTGGAGCCGCGCTGCAGGGCGCGCACCGTGCAGTAGGCGCCCGCCATCATCAGCAGCACCATGACGGCATCGGGGTTGTTGAAGCGGAACATCAGGGCCGCGACCGGTGTCAGGGCGAGTACCGCACCCGCGACCAGACCGGCCGTGCGACCGCTGATCCTGGTCACCGCCCCGTAGAGCAGGGCGACCGCGGCGACCGCCATCAGCGCCTGCGGGATGAGCATGCTGGCGCTGCTGAATCCGAAGATCTGCCCGGACAGCCCCATCACCCACTGCGAGACCGGCGGCTTGTCGACCGTGATGAAGTTCCCGGTGTCCAGCGAGCCGAACAGCAGGGCCTCCCAGTTCTTCGAACCGGCCTGTGCGGCACCGGCATAGAACTGATTGCCCATTCCGTTGATGGTGATGTTCCAGAGATACATCACCGCCGTCCCTATGAGCAGGACCCCTAGTGCGATTCGTTCCCAGACCGTGCGATCCCAGGAGATCCGCCGGCGCGGTGCCGCGGAGGACTCCGGGTTCGCCCCGGGCGCCGCGTCGAGTGTCGTAGTCACCTCACTATTTACGCAACCCCAGCGGCGAGGGCCCTGGGAGCAACCCGTGAGGTTGCTGCGAGCGTTTCAGTCCAGCGACTCGACGAAGTCGGTAATCGCCGCCGCGATGACCTGCGGAATTCGGCGCGGCAGCTGGTGACCGCCGCCGTGCACCAGTTCCAGGCGCGAGCACGGGAGCTGCTCGTGCAGGGCCCGCGCGGTGGCGACGGGAACCACCTTGTCGGTCGAATCGGCGACCACCAGGGTCGGTACCGAGGCCTGCTGCAGTGCGGCGATCCAGCGCTCGAAACCGTGCCGGAGTTCACGCTGCTCGAAC
The DNA here is from genome assembly GCF_040611495.1 of Nocardia sp. NPDC006630. Lineage (NCBI taxonomy): Bacteria > Bacillati > Actinomycetota > Actinomycetes > Mycobacteriales > Nocardiaceae > Nocardia > Nocardia sp. NPDC006630. The sequence goes on along the minus strand of NZ_JBEXOK010000004.1, from coordinate 226,483 downwards.
AGGAAGCTGCGCCACACCGCACCGTGCGCGTGATGGATCTCGGCCAGCGCCTGCCATGAGGGATTCGCGGTGTGATCCGGATACCGGCGCGCCAGCCAGGGCAGCAGCGACCATGCGGTCACCGAGATCATCGGACCGGCAACGGGTGCGGCCAGCATGGTGTCCCAGGGCGTCAGGCAGCCCGGCCCGACACTGGCGAGCAGCACCAGGCCGCGCACCCGCTCCGGCGCCATGGCCGCGGCCGCGAGCGCGACCCCGCCGCCGTAGGAATGGCCGACCAGGACGGCATCGGTGATCTGCTCGCGCTCCAGGCGCTCCACCAGCCAGCGCGCATTGTCCTCGACAGTTGTTGCCGGACAAGGATTCTCGCCGTATCCCGGACGGTCCAGCGCCATGGCGTCGATCGAACCGGGCAGGCAGGAGATGACCGCGTCCCAATCGGATCGATCACCGGGCTGGCCGTGCAGCAGCACCACGGGCGCACCGCCCGGCGACCGCGCCGGCTCGACCTGCGGCATACGGGCTTCACCTATGCGGTGCACTCGCCCCCACAGCAAATCCCCCGCCCGCATCACCGACCGCCTACTGACTGCCATTGTGCGGCTCCGTTCGGCTCGTCGGACACGAATAGCTCGCGTAATCAGGGTAAACAGCGACCCTGGCGACCAGCTGGACACTTCCTGTGCGGTCGGTGGGCGGTCTCGCGGCAGACAGCAGCCCCGGCCCTTGCGGACCGGGGCTGCTGCCGTATTCAGAACCCTATCGGGAGTCGATCAGGCCAGATCGAACCGGTCGAGATTCATGACCTTGTCCCATGCGGCGACGAAGTCCTCGGCGAACTTCTGCTTGGCGTCGTCGGTCGCGTAGACCTCCGCGAGCGCACGCAGCTGCGAGTTCGATCCGAAGAGCAGATCGACACGGCTGCCGGTCCAGCGGACCTGGCCGGTGGCGCGATCCTTGCCCTCGAAGGTCTCCTCATCGGACGAGGTCGGCTCCCACGTGGTGGCCATATCGAGCAGGTTCACGAAGAAGTCGTTCGTCAGCGCACCCGGGGTCGAGGTGAACACGCCCAGCGGCGACTGGTTGTAGTTCGCACCCAGCACCCGCAGGCCGCCGATGAGCACCGTCAGCTCCGGAGCGCTCAGGGTCAGCAGGTTCGCCTTGTCGATGAGCAGGTATTCGGCCGGAAGCCGGTTGCCCTTCGCCAGGAAGTTCCGGAAACCGTCGGCAGCGGGCTCGAGTGCGGAGAAGGACTCCACATCGGTCTGCTCCTGGGTGGCATCGGTGCGACCCGGGGTGAACGGCACCGTAACGTCGAATCCCGCGTCCTTGGCAGCCTTTTCGACCGCCGCGACACCACCGAGCACAACGAGATCGGCGAAGGACACCTGCGCGCCGCCGGCGGCGTTGAAGGACTCCTGGATGCCCTCCAGTGCGCGGATCACCTGGGCGAGCTCGTCGGGATTGTTTGCCTCCCAACCACTCTGCGGCGCGAGACGGACACGTCCGCCATTGGCGCCACCGCGCTTGTCACTGCCGCGGAACGACGAGGCCGCCGCCCACGCGGTCGAAACAAGCTGCGCGACAGTCAGACCCGAGCCCAGGATGGTGCTCTTGAGCGAGGCGATATCGGCCGCGCCGATGACCTCACCGGTCACCGCGGGGATCGGGTCCTGCCACAGCAGCGTCTCCTGCGGCACCAGCGGGCCGAGGTAGCGCACGATCGGGCCCATATCGCGGTGGGTCAGCTTGTACCAGGCCTTGGCGAACTCGTCCGCCAGTTCCTGCGGGTTGGCCAGCCAGCGCCGGGTGATCTGCTCGTAGACCGGATCGATGCGCATCGACAGGTCGGTGGTCAGCATGGTCGGCAGCTGCTTCGACGAGTCGAACGCGTTGGGAATGATCGCTTCCGCGTCCTTGGCGACCCACTGGTTGGCGCCGGCCGGTGAGGAGGTCAGCTCCCACTCGTAGCCGTACAGGGTCTCGAGGAAGGTGTTGTCCCACTTGGTCGGAGTCGGCGTCCAGGTGACCTCGAGGCCACTGGTGATGGCGTCCTTGCCGACGCCGGTGCCGAACGAGCTCTTCCAGCCCAGGCCCTGCTCCTGCAGCGGAGCGGCCTCCGGCTCCGGGCCGACATGATCGGCCGGGCCCGCGCCGTGCGTCTTGCCGAAGGTGTGACCACCGACGATGAGCGCTGCGGTCTCGACATCGTTCATGGCCATGCGCAGGAACGTCTCACGAATATCGGTCGCGGCCGCCAGCGGATCCGGATTGCCGTTGGGGCCTTCCGGATTCACGTAGATGAGGCCCATCTGCACTGCGGCGAGCGGGTTTTCGAGGTCGCGCTTACCGGTGTAGCGCTTGTCGCCCTCGAGCCAGACCTGCTCGGGACCCCAGTAGACGTCCTCCTCGGGCTCCCACTGATCGACACGGCCGCCACCGAAACCGAAGGTCTCGAAGCCCATGTCCTCCAGCGCGACATTGCCGGCGTAGACGATGAGGTCGGCCCAGGACAGCTTGCGGCCGTACTTCTGCTTGACCGGCCAGAGCAGGCGGCGAGCCTTGTCCAGGCTGGCATTGTCGGGCCAGCTGTTCAGCGGCGCGAACCGCTGCATGCCCGCGCCCGCTCCTCCGCGGCCGTCATTGATGCGGTAGGTGCCCGCGGCGTGCCAGGCCATCCGGATGAAGAACGGGCCGTAGTGGCCGAAGTCGGCGGGCCACCACTCCTGCGAGGTCGTCATGACCTCGACGATGTCCTGCTTCACCGCGGCCAGATCGAGCGTCTTGAACTCGGCGGCGTAGTCGAAGTCCGCGCCGAAGGGGTTCAGCACGTCCGGATTCTTCTGCAGGATCTTCAGATTGATCTGGTTCGGCCACCAGTCACGGTTGCTGCCGCCTTCGACCGGAGGCTTGAGACGACCGTGCGCGACAGGGCAACCGCCCTCCAGGGCAGGTTCGGTTTGGGCCTCACCGATGGGCGGATGTTCAACGGTCACGGGGCATTTCCTTTCGGGAGTGGAGTGTCGAGCAGTCGGGGCACACGCCCCAGTAGATGACCTCGGCCTCGTCCAGGACGAAGCCGTTGTCGTCGGAAGCGGTCAGACAGGGCGCCTCGCCGACCGCACAGTCGACATCGGCGATAGCGCCGCACGACCGGCACACGACATGATGGTGGTTGTCCCCGACCCGCGTCTCGTAACGCGCCACCGAACCCATGGGCTGAATCCGCCGCAGTAGACCGGCCTCGGTCAATGCCCGCAGTACGTCATAAACAGCCTGGTGGGAGACGGTGCCGAGCGCTTCGCGGACACGTCGCAGAATGGAGTCCGTATCGGAGTGCGGATGGGCATGAACCGCGCTCAGCACCGCTACCCGCGGCGCGGTGACACGCAGGTCGACCCCGCGCAACATACGCCCGAATTCGGCTGCGGTGGACACGTTCCGAAGTATGACTCATTCCAGTCTTGGCCGACATGGTTTTCGCAAACCATGTTCACCCCTTCCGAAACCGGAAATTTCGTAGTTACCTACGAGTCACGACCGAACGCCCGGAGGCTGACCATGCGCATCATCGATCTGTCGGTTCCGTTGCGGAGCGGGATGCCGGTATATCCGGGCGATCCCGAGGTGAAGATCCGTCCTGCCCTCACGGTCCCGCTGGATGGAGTGAATGTGCTGCACCTGGGAATGGGTTCGCAGAGCGGAACGCATGTTGACGCACCGGCCCATATAGACGACTCGCTGCCGACCCTGGACGCGCTGCCGCTGGAACGGTTCATCGGGCCGGCGGTGGTCGTGGACGCCCGGGGGTCGGCGGAGCGCGCCGCGATCGGGCGCGAGTTCTTCGAGGGCAAAATCGCCGCCGGGCAGATCGTGCTGATCGCCACCGGGTGGTCGGAGCATTGGGGAACACCCACCTACCTGGCACATCCGTATCTGACGCCCGAGGCGGCAAGCTATCTGGTCGACTCCGGGATACGAACCGTGGGGATCGATGCGCTGAGCGTGGATCCCACTCCGGCACAAGACATTCCGTCGCATAGAATACTGTGCGGCGCTCATGCCGTGATCGCCGAAAATCTCACCGGCCTGGCCGAGGTGCTCCACGCACAGCAGCAGGGCCTCGGCATAGAAGTATCCCTGTTCCCCCTCAATCTGCCCGGCGCCGACGGAGCGCCCGTGCGGGCCATTGCCCGTGTCGGGTGATCACCGGCGGCGTATCCGCTTGTGACCTGTACAGCTCTGTATTGGATACTGTGGCGCAGGCCACGTGATCTTCGTAGACTGCATGGCAACACAGGGGGAGTCGGGGCCCCCGACCCGCGCTCGATCAAGGAAGACCCTCACGTGAAGCGTTCGGCCGTAACGACTCTGCTAGCCACTGCAGCCATCATGACCGCAGCTCCTGCTGTCGCCTCCGCGGAAATCACCCTCACGGACGCATCCACCACCACGACCACGGGCGATCCGCTGGAGGCTTCGGTCACCGGTTCGGCGTCCGGGTCCGCCAAGACCGGCAGCGCGGGAGGGCTGGCGACCACCGGGTCGACCGGCACCGGATCCTTCGGAATCCCCAATCTCGACAAGCTGCTGCTCGGCAATTTCAAGACGCTGTGCGCGGTCACCGGTAGCGCGTCCACCATTGTCGGCACGGCCGGCCTCGGCTGCGGCAGCCTGACCGGTGGCGGCAATCTGGGATTGCCCAGCCTGTAGTACTGCGGTTCGCAGAGCATTATCGAGCACGAAGAAGGGGCGCCGGCTTTTGCCGGCGCCCCTTCTTTTTATCTGCCTCAGCGATTGTCGTCGGCGTTGCCGGTCTGCCACTGCGGCCACGGCACATTCCAGTCGCCCAGTCCGTCCACGCCGGACAGGGTGCCGCCGACGGTGTTCTTGACGATGGTGATGTCGCCGCGCTTGGCGTTGTTGTACACCCAGTGCGCGTTCTCCGGGCTCAGGTTCAGGCAGCCGTGGCTGGTATTGCTGTAGCCCTGCTGCCCGACCGACCAGGGCGCCGAATGGAAGAAGATGCCGGAGTAGGAGATTCGGGTCGCCCAGTCGACCGGCGTCTTGTAGCCGTTGGGTGAGCTCACCGGGACGCCGTAGGTGGAGGAATCCATGATGATCTTGTCGAACTTGTCGCCGACGATGTAGATGCCGTTGTCGGTGGGTGCGCTGTTCTTACCCATGGAGGTCGGCATGGTCTTGACCACCTCGCCGTTCATCTCGACCGTCACCATCTTGGTGTTGTCGTCCGCGGTGAAGACCGTCGCATCGCCGACGGTGAAATTCGAGGTGATGTCGGAGTCACCGACCAGACCGCTGCCCAGATCCTTGCCGTACACGTGCACATTGATATCGACCCGGGTGCCCGGAGCCCAGAAATGCTCCGGCCGCCAACGCACTTCGCGATTGCTCACCCAGTAGAAGGCGCCCTCCACCGCGGGCGTGGTGGTGATTTTGATCGCGTTCTGCGCGGCCCGGCGGTCCGGAATGTTCTCGTCGAACTGCACGGCCACCGGCTGGCCGATGCCCACCACCTCGTTCTCGGCGGGCAGCAGGTACGGGTGTGTGCGATTGTTCGGCGAAATCGTGCTGAAACTCATAGTCGAGGTGGTCGCACCGCCGAGGCCGATGGCTTCCACCGCGAGCTTGTAGGTGCGCGCAAAGCCCAACTGCTCGGTCGACTTCCAGGTCAGCCCATCCGGGGCCAACTCCCCCGCGACCGTCTTACCGTCCGGATTGGTCAGCGCCACATTCGTGAGCCTGCCGTCCTGGACCTGCAGCACCAGCGGATCACCCGGCGAAACCCCGCGGTCGCCATCCCGCACCGGCGATATCAGCTTCGGCTTCACCAGCTCACTGACCGGATTCGAATCGATGGTGACCGACCCCGCATCCTTCGACGAGTTCCCGGAAGTGCACGCCACCAGCGCAAGCGCGAGCACCGACAAGAGTGCGGCCGATCCCCGCCACTGCCCGGAGCGGTTCCGGCCCTGCCCAACTCTCATGACAACCCCACTTCACGTCTCGGTACGTAGCCGTCTCCGAGCGCATTCGGCCCCGACCACGTCTGCTCGACCTCCATGCCCCGCCAGGAAGCGACCACGCACGAGCGCCGCCCCGCCCCCGCAGGGCTCGACCGTTTCATCCCCACCGCCCCCCGATTCGTTAACACTCCCCCGATAGATCTTCACCCCCACAAAAACCGCAGCTCAGGGGTACGATTTCACTTTTCCACGCAGAGCCTGTTAATGTTTCTTCCGCACCGCAGAGAGGCCAAAGCCGCAAGGCAAAGACCCCAATGCACAAGCATGCGCCATTAGCTCAATTGGCAGAGCAGCTGACTCTTAATCAGCGGGTTCGGGGTTCAAGTCCCTGATGGCGCACAATAATACGGCCCTTGACCAGGTATCCTGGCCAAGGGCCGTATTCGTTCCTACCGTCCCGCCGGGTGATTCCAAGTACCCCGGAGAACTCATTACCGCCTGGTCCCACCTGGTCGGCAACACCGACCAAACCGGCGGTATTCTGCCTATTTTGCTTCTACGGCGCCGTATCGTGAGTGATATTTGGAAAATCGGCGATATTCTGCTGATTTCCGTATCGCTTCAGGTAATCTGATTGAATCCGCACAGTATCGGCAGAATACTGCCGTTTCATGGAGGTGATTCGGTGACCGTGGCGTCGAGCATCGGGGATGCCATTCACGCGGCCCGCCGCCGGCATCGGCTGACACAGGAGCAGTTGGCGGAGCTGGCGGGCACCTCCACTCGCACGGTCCGGGAGATCGAGCACGGTAGCGGCTCGACCAGTATCGCCACTGTCGCCGCCGTGGCCGACGTGGTCGGACTCACCCTGGGCGTCGTCGGTTGAAGGATCTCGAGGGGCTTCGTCGGGTTGCCCGAGCGGATGTGTACAAGGCCGGTCGGCACGCCGCTGTTCTGGAGCGGACAGCAGAGGGCGGGACCGAATTTCGCTACACGAACGACTACCTCACCAGCGGTACGCCCGTAGCCACGACGCTCCCACTCGGCCCCGATCCGGTGCGCAGCATCGCCGGTGCGGTACCACCCTTCTTCGAAGGTCTTCTGCCCGAGGGGCATCGGCTCACCGTGTTGCACCGTGCGGTCAAAACCAGCATCAACGATGAACTGAGCCTCCTGCTGGCGGTGGGGAGTGATGTGCCCGGGGATGTACAGATCATCCCTGCCGATCAGCCGCTCACCGATACTCCGTCATTGATCGAGGGAGACTCGCCCGCTGAACTCGAATTCGCGCGATTCGTAGACGAAATCGACACTCATGCGCTGCCCGGAGTGCAGCGCAAGGCTAGTGCGTCGATGATCAGTGTGCCGTTCTCGGCCCGGTATGGGCGGTTCATTCTCAAACTATCGCAACCGGAGTACCCCTATCTGGTGGAGAACGAAGCGGTGCATCTGAAAGCGGCGAGGTTGATGAAAATCCCTGTCGCCGAGGCGAATCTGGTGACCGACCGCATTGGCGACACCGGTCTGCTGGTGCGGCGGTTCGATCGGGTGCACGAGGGTCGGTCGTGGCGACGCTTGGCGTTCGAGGATGGAACACAGGTGCTGGGCCTACCTCCGGCGTCGAAGTATCAGCCCGATGCGGTCACCGTGGTCAACGCACTCGCGCAGATTGCCGAGGCTCCGGCAGTGGCCCGCCGAAACCTCTACTTGCAGTTTCTCTTTGCCTGGCTTACCGGAAACGGTGACCTGCACGCGAAGAACGTCGGCGTGGTCGAGGCACCCGCTGGAAAATGGGGTATCGCACCGATATTCGACATCCCGTGCACGCTGGTCTACGGAGATGACTCGATGGCGCTTCCGATCTCCGGCCGCACCCGCAAGTTACGCTCCCGCGACTGGTCCGCGTTCGCCGAAGAGATCGGACTCTCCGAGCGAGCCGCGGTTTCGGCGCGCACTGTCGCACTCCGAGCTGCCGCAGCGGTCGATTACGCCACCCTGCCGTTCTCGGGATCGCCCATGCACAAAGTAGAGCGCGAGTTGCGTTGGCGACGTACCGAACTCGGCCACTGAGCGCTGAAACGCGCGATTGCCGAGTGCCGCGACGTCCAGACCACGCACTGCCGTTCGCGCCGAGGCTGCGAACGATGCCGGTAAGCGCCCTTTGGCAGCCGTCGCCCGTTGGCAGCGCCGGCTAGGCCAGGAACTGTTGCAGGGCTTGGGAAACCGCGGTGTCGCCCTGGAGGGTGGGGTGGCCGGGTTGGCCCCAGAAGTCGGAGCCTGGGGTGAGGATTCCGTTCAGCCAGGGGTCGGGGGAGCAGAGGCCGTGGCCTGCGGTGACTGCGGCGGCGTCGAAGTAGTCGACGCCGAGGAGGGCGGCGGCTGTGCGGGGGGCCTGCTGGACGCTGTCGAAGACGTCGGTTACGGCGCCGGCGTGGGGGATGCCGAAGGGGACGCCTAGGACGCCCATGCAGATCGATTGGTCGCCGGGGGTGTGTAGTTCTTGGTAGCCGACTAGGACTATTCGGGCGTTCGGGGCGTAGTAGCGGATGTAGGTGATGATGTCGCGGAGGTGGTCGGCGTAGTCCTGGCCGGCGAGAAGGGTCGGGGGGAAGTCGTCGGAGGCCGCGTCCGCCGTGCTGCATCCGTGCAGGACGTTCAGGAGGCACGGGACCAGGGCCGACTGTGCTGCGTGGCCGGCGCCCCAGACGTCGTTCAGACCGAATTGGAGTAGTACGGCTCGGGTTCGGGGTCCGAATGCGCCGTCGGCGGCGGCCTGGCGCGCTTCGGTCAGGGCCGTCCAGTAGGGGTCGTCGCCGTGGCGGTACAGATAGGCGCCGACGCAGGACACGTCCGCGATATCGTTGTTCTGCGACAGTCCCATTCGCTGCGCCAGCTGGGTCGGCCAGGAGGTGGCCAGATGGGGGCAGGCCACACCGGCCGGTTGGGCCTGCATGGTGGCCAGGGTGGCGTTGGCGGTGTTCGAATCCCCCATGACGACCAAGGACTTGCCGGAATCCGATTGCCCCGGTTCGGTTTCCGCGCCGGCCACCGGCATCGTGAGGCCGCCCAGCAACACCACCGATCCGAAGACCATTGCGGCAGCGATGTTGAGAGAGCGCATAGGACAAACCTTTCGAGGACCCGCGATCGAGCCTTCAACTCGACAGCCCTCGCAAGATAAAGGATATCATTTCAGAAATGTCGGGATTCGCGCCCCCAATTCCTATGGCATCGAATCCCCGCGTATTCGACTTCCGCTCCCCCGTTGGCGTTGTGCGCATTCCACAGCAGCCCGGGAAGCGCCCGGTCAGTCCGATCTGGTTGGCGTCGAGGATGTTTCGCCGACGCGGGTGCGATTGCGATGGATCTCGTCGTGATGGTCGGAGGTCCATTCGATCAGGGCGGTGACTATGTCCAGCAGCCCTCGGCCCAGCGGGGTGAGTTCGTACTCCACACGCGGCGGCACCTCCGGATGAGAGGTTCTGGTCATCAATCCGTCCTGGGTGAGCTGACGCAGGGTGAGGGTCAGCATGCGCTGGGAGATACCGGTTACCGCATGGTGCAGGTCGGTGTAGCGCAGCGGGCCCTCTTCCAGGACGGCGATCACCAGCAGACTCCACTTGTCCCCGACACGGTCGAGCACCTGGCGAATGGAAACCAGCCGTTCGGCCGAGAGACCGGCACACGGCCCGATGACGGCTGCGGACTCGGATCCGGGCTTGACCTTCATTGCGCACATTCCCCTCCGGCACAGACATGAATGTGCCTTTTGTACGGACCTCCATTCTGGCCCATTCTGATGCTCCGCACAAAAAGTAGGAAATGGGGTTCTCATGTCGAAAGTGATTGCGGTCTTCGGAGCGGGCACCGGGCTCGGGGCGTCGGTCGCCCGGCGTTTCGGGAAGGAAGGTTTCCGAGTCGCCCTCGTAGCGCGGCGCAAGGACCGCCTCGAAGCACTCGCCGAGGAACTGGCCGGCGACGGCATCGAGGCGGTCGCCTTCGCCGCCGATCTGTCCGACCCCGCGCAGGCGCCCGCACTGATCGCGGAGATCCGTCAGCGCTTCGGCCGTATCGACGTCGTCGAGTACGGACCCATTGGCGTCGACCAAACCTTCACTCCCGCTGCCGAACTCGATGCCACGATCATCGCGGGCCTGGTTCCGCTGCTACTTCTCACCCCGATCGAGGTGGTCCGCGCGCTGCTGCCCGAATGGACCGAACGCGGGGACGGCGCTTTCCTGCTGACCAACGGTTACACGGCCGTGGAGCCGCTGCCGAAACTCAGCGGACTCGGCCCGGTCATGGCGGCGGCGCGCAACTACGTGTACTCGCTGCACGGTGAGCTGGCCGAGGCCGGCATCTATGCGGGCACGCTGGCCATCGCCGCCTTCATCGCTCGCAGCGAGATCGCCGAATCGAACTCGATCACAACGGAATCGGAGTTCCCCGTGGTGGATCCCGACGACCTCGCCGAGCACTACTGGTCCATGTACGTCGCCCGCGATCGGATCGAGCAGATCCATCCCGAGAACCCGGGCCTGCATCCCGCCGCGCAGTAACCGAGCCTCAGCCGAACCAGCGGGTGAGAGCGGTTTCGAGTGGTTGATCGTCGGCGGCAGACCAGGCGATGTAGCCGTCGGGGCGGATCAGGACAGTATCGAATTCCGTATCGGCCTTGGCCGTGACGTGATCGACCCGGTCGGCCCAGCCGTCGATCGATCTCGGGGTGTCGTCGAGCGAGAGCAGTAGGCCGCGACCGGAATGCAGTAGGCAGCTCACCCTGGTCGGGCCGTCCGGAGTGGTCAGGTCCAGGTCGATCATGCGCGGGCCGACTCCGGAGTACTGGATGTCGAGGCCCGACATCAGGCCTGAGATGAAGTGATTGGATTCGGGCAGCCGGAGCAGATCGGTGAACATGTCGCGGACCGCGGCAAGGTCTTCGTCCTGGCGCGGGTTCATGATCACGCTCTGTGCGCGGGTGGTGCGCAGTACCCGCGCGGCAACCGGGTGGCGCTCGGTGTGATAGCTGTCGAGCAATCCGCCGGGCGCCCAACCCCGCACTGCCGCAGCGAGTTTCCAGCCCAGATTGACGGCGTCCTGGATGCCGAGGTTCACGCCCTGGCCACCGATCGGCAGGTGGATGTGCGCCGCGTCCCCGGCGAAGAGCACCCTCCCCTCCCGATAACGCTCGACCTGCCGGGTGGCGTCGCTGAACCGGGATGCCTCGCGCAACTCGCCCAACCGCGTCTCGGGGCCATATACCGCCTGCAGCGCTTCGTCGACTTCCGCTGCGGTGACCGGTGTTTCGCGATCGGGCGCCGCGCTGCCGAGCTTGCCGAATATCAACCGATACAGACCACCCTCGAGGGGGTGCAGGATTCCGAGGAATCCGGCAGCGTGCTTGATGTACCGGCTGAAGTGTTCGGACGAATTGCTGACCGCCTCGGATCGGGACGCGAGGGTGAGGTCCGCGACCACCGAGGACATCGTGCCCGCGGTGCCGGGGAATGGGACACCCAGCAGTTTGCGAACCGCACTGTGCCCGCCGTCGCAGGCGACGAGATAGCTGCCGTGCATATCGCCGACGGTGACACCACCGGCATCCTGTTCGATGGCCGACACCTCGTATCCGCGCAGCACCGGCACACCCCGGTCGACGAGGCGCTGTTCGAGAAATGCCTCCAGCCGGGCTTGCGGAAGGGAGACCGGATACGGATGCCGGGTCTGCCACGACCGGCAGTCCAATTCGACTGGGAGACCGGCGAAGTGGCCGCCGAACTGACCGCGGTGCAGCGCGCGGTCGAGGAGCGGATCCAATAATCCACGCAGGTCGAGCACCTCCGCGGTGCGTGGTTGCAGCCCGCCCGCCCAGGACTGCGCACTACGTGTGCGCTGCTTTTCCAGCACCACGACCGGCACTCCGGCCAGGGTGAGTTCATTGGCCAGCATCAGCCCGGTCGGACCGGCTCCCACCACAATCACTTCGGTCTGCACGTCATCCTCCAAAGTAGACTCGATGCAAGAATACACTCGATCTACTAATGCGCTAGAGTCATCGCATGACCGAACCGATGGGATTGCGGGAACGCAAGAAGGTGCGCCTGCGCGAGACGATCGCGGCCACGGCGATCCGCATGTTTCTCGAATCAGGGTTCGATCAGGTCTCCATCACCGATATCGCGCGCGAGGCCGAGGTCTCCCGGCGCACCCTGTTCGCGTACTTCCCGACCAAGGAAGACCTTGTCCTGCAACGGTTCGCCGACCACGAAGAAGAAGCGGCGAGGACGGTCCGGGCCCGGCCGGCCGATCAGCCCCTCGATGCCCTGCGGGAAGCGCAACTGGACGCACTACGGCGGCGCGATCCGAACTCCGGCCTGAACGACGACCCCGAGATCATGGCCTTCCTCCAATTGATCAGCGGCACCGAAACTCTCGCGGCACGGCTGCAGCGCTACACCTCACGCGGGGTGGATGCGTTGGCTGATGCGTTGCGCGAGAAGGATTTCGATCCGCTCACCGCGCGCCTCATCGCCGCCCAGGTGATCGTGGTGCAGCGGGAACTCGCCTTCCTGAATCACCGACGCCTCGTCGAGGGCGAGTCGGCCGCGGACCGCTACCCTGAAGCGGTCCGAGCCGCCGACCACGCGTTCGATCTACTGCGCGACGGCCTGGGCACAGGTCGGCGTCAAGGGTTCAAGGGAACCAGCGGCTGACCGTGGTAGCGATGCGGATCGGGGAGTCGGCGGCGGCGCACCATGTGCACGAGCACCAGTACCGACATTATGGCCGCGTAGACACACCACAGTGATGCGAAGGCTTGGACGTACAGCGCGGCGGCCACGACCAGGCCGATCAGGTTGAGAACCCCGAACGCGACGATCGAGGGGTATCCGGACATGAGTGCCGGTCCGATGACGGCAACAACATAGAGGGTGGCCCATACAGGCATGTTCTGTGCGCCGGTTTGATAGGCCAGGCAATACGGATGCGAGGTCACGCCAACCGGATCGGTGATGAGGACGACCGTGAAATAGGTCGAGACGACCGCGCCGAGCACGACGAAAGGTGCCACGCGCAGACGAGCTCCGCGCGGTTCGAGCATCAATATCGAGAGCGGAAAGAGCGTCGGTAGCAGCGGTAGCGCAATCAGGAGATAGGCGAATACCGCCGCGTGCTCGAGTCCGGCCGAAACGTGGCCGTTCAATCCCGCCCAGACAATGGATTCGATGTACTGGTGCAGCGCGAATATCGCCGGCAGCAATGCGAACGGCAACTCACGCCAGTGTTTCACCTCTCGCAGCGACAGTGCGGCGACCGGCAGCAACGCGGTACCGGCGACCAGGTCGGCGGTCATCGAGAAGCACATGGCTGAGTGTTGCACAGTTCTTGTTCACCAGCGGTGACCTGGCGCGCGTGTGCACAACCTCCAACTCTCCTGGCGGTCAACGATTGTGACGCACTGCCGCCCCGGTCGGCGTCGAGCCGAGGCCGGGGCGGCGGTCCGGGCGTCAGCTGGTGAGAGCCTTCAAATCGGCTTGAAGAGCGGCGAGGTCGAAGCCTTCGGGGCTGCGGCCGGCGGTGAGGAGTTCGGTGGAGAGATATACGAGGGCTTCGTCGCAGTAGCGGGCGTAGAACTCGGGGGTCATTTCCTGAATTCGACCCCAGGTGATGACGGAGAAGAGGCCGCCGCGCCGGGCCACGACCGGGACATAGTGTCCGCCGGAAATTTCGGGCGTGCCGGACTGCACATCCCAGGGCTTCCGATTGCTGAATTCCTGCATGGCATAGGCGGGGAACTGGAAGCCCATCCCGGCAGCGCCGAAAATATAAGCGGCTGCGGCGAGTTGGGCGGCGTCGCCGGGAGTGAGAGCCACATATGCGCCCACGCGATGGCGCTGACCGGCGGAGTCTACGACGCCGATGCGGCGGCGGTAGGACGCGGCGGCCTGCACATCGGTACCGACATCGGTCTCCGGCCGCTTCGGATCGTAGCCGGTGATTGCCGAGTAATCGGATTCCACTGCGGCGGTGTCGAATTGGACGGTATGACCGGCCTCCCCCGCCCAGACCATGGTCTCGTGCGCCGCACCCGCCAGCACGCAGTCGCCGACGGTGTCGTTGCCGAGCATCCCGTAGTCGGGGACGAGCTGCTCATGACCGAATTCGGCCGGAATATCCGGCAGCACACTGGAATCGAGATAGGTCGACAGCTTCAGCTGCACAGCGTCGGGCCGAGCAGGTAGTTTTCCGAACTTCATGAACAGCTGCCCCTCCGTGGTGCGCTCGCCGTCCGGAATGACGGGCGTGACCGCGCTGCCGATGAAGATACCGGCCGCGAGCGGGGTCAGCGCACTCAGCGATTACCGCTGCGCCCCGGCCTCGGCGGCGGCCGGAGCGAACCCGGCGCTCAAGGCCCGCAGCGCGAGATCCAGATACACGGTGAGGTCGCTGTCCGCACTGATCACCCAGCGATCGAAGGCCGCGCGGCAGACGGCGAGGGTGGCCCGCCCGATCGCCAGCGGGTACAGCCCGTCCGCGGGCTGACCCATACGGCGGGCGGCGAATTCGCTGACGGCCCGCTCCCACGCGTCGTAGTGGGGTCCGGCGCTGGCCTGAGCCCCGGGCGCGGTGCCGAGCAGATTCATGCGGGCGCGCAGTTCGGGCGCGTCCTGGGCGAGATACACATTGGCGGCGACCACCACCTGGCGGATCGCGTCCATGAGCTCGACCTCGTCGGGCACCTGGCTGAAGGCCAGCCGCAAGCGCTCGACCTCGCCGTCGAACTGGTACCAGAGCACAGCCGATTTGGACTCGAAGTAGCGGAAGAACGTCCGGCGGCTGATGCCCGCCTCGGCGGCGATCTGCTCGACCGTCGTCTCCTCGAAGCCCTGTTCGGTGAACAGGCGAATCGCGATCAGCTCCACCGCGCGCGGACTCGTTCCCAGCGGTCGGCCGCGGCGCGCGGGTGCGCGGTCTTGCTCGTCGGGAGTCACCAATGTCCTCATTTTCGGCCGGGGTCTTGATTCTGTCACACGGTGCCGTTAATGTCCGAAACCATATCTGTCACACAGTGCCGAAATTGGCACCGCGCTCGAAGGAGTTCGTATGAACGACGAATCCACCCACGCTTCCCTCGAACAGTCGGCTGCGGATGTCATCGCCGAAGAGGTTCTGGTAGAAGAGGTTTCGATCGATGGCATGTGCGGTGTCTACTGAGGCGCCGGGCTTCGACCTGGACGCCCCCTGGGGATTGCACCCGAAGGTGTCGATCCGGCCGGAGCAATTCGGGGCGCTGCTCTATCACTTCGGCACCCGGCGACTGTCGTTCTTGAAGAGCCCCACCCTGCTGCGGGTCGTCGACCGCCTCGATACCGAGCCCAGCGCCCGCGCGGCCTGCCTGGCCGCCGGGGTGTCGGAGCAACAGCTGCGCACGTACGCCACTGCGCTTGCCACGCTGGCCGATTCGACGATGATCTGCCCACGATGATGAAAGGCCGACAGCAATGACCCTGGCTGCGGACCCCGCCGGATCGCTCGTCGATCAATTCCAATTCGGCCTCACGGCCCCCATCTGCCTGACCTGGGAACTGACCTACGCCTGCAATCTGTCCTGCGTGCACTGCCTGTCGAGTTCGGGGCGGCGCGATCCGCGCGAGCTGAGCACCGAGCAGTGCAAGGCCGTCATCGACGAGCTGGAACGCATGCAGGTCTTCTACGTCAATATCGGCGGCGGCGAACCCACGGTGCGGCCCGACTTCTGGGAACTGGTGGACTACGCCACGCAGCACCACGTCGGAGTCAAGTTCTCCACCAATGGCATCAAGATCACGCCGGAGGTGGCGCGCCGCCTCGCGGGCAGCGATTACGTCGATGTGCAGATCTCCCTCGACGGTGCGACCGCCGAGATCAATGACGCGGTGCGCGGCGCGGGTTCGTATGCCACCGCACTGCGCGCCATGCAGAATCTGGCCGATGCCGGATTCCGCGATTTCAAGATCTCGGTCGTGATGACCAGGCAGAACATCGGTCAACTCGATGCGTTCAAGGCCATCGCCGATCGATTCGACGCTCAATTGCGCATCACCCGGCTGCGCCCGTCCGGCCGCGGCGCCGATGTGTGGGACGAGCTGCATCCGACCGCCGGACAGCAGCGCGAACTCTACGATTGGCTGCTCGCACACGGTGAAAAGGTGCTGACCGGCGATTCGTTCTTCCACCTGGCCGGGTACGGCGAAGCGCTGCCGGGACTGAACCTGTGCGGCGCGGGCCGGGTCGTCTGCCTGATCGATCCGGTCGGTGATGTGTACGCCTGCCCGTTCGCCATCCACGAGAACTTCCTGGCGGGCAATGTCCTCGACGCCGGGGGCTTCGAAAAGGTCTGGCAGAGTTCGGATCTGTTCACCGAACTGCGCGGGCCGCAGACCGGCGGCGCCTGCACCTCGTGCTCGGCCTTCGATGCGTGCCGGGGCGGATGCATGGCCGCGAAGTTCTTCACCGGACTGCCCCTAGACGGCCCGGATCCGGAGTGCGTCAAGGGTTTCGGCGCCACCGCACTGTCCATGCCGACCATCCCAGATCGGCCGAAGCCGTCGCTGGATCACTCGCATCGCACCCGCAAAAGCGTTCCGGTACAGCTCGGCTGGGGACCGCCGGACCGCATCGTCCCCGATCGCGCCTGCGATGAGAACCCGCTGGCAGGATTCACCCCCGCCGTCCCGATCGGCCGATGATGGCTCTGCTCGCCGAGCTGACCTCACCCGAAATCGGCTTGCACGCAACCACTTCGGTGCTGGCGATTCCGATCGGATCGACCGAGCAGCACGGCCCGCACCTGCCGATGTCCACCGACACCGATATCGCCGCGGCCCTGTGTGAACGGCTCCGCAGCGCCCGCGACGACGTCCTGGTGGCACCGGCACTCCCCTACGGCTCCTCAGGCGAGCACGCCGGATTCCCCGGCACCCTCTCGATCGGGCAGACCGCCCTGGAACTGCTCATCGTGGAGCTGTGCCGCTCGGCCTTCGACACGTTCGACCGGGTCCTGCTGGTCTCCGCGCACGGCGGCAACAACGAACCGCTCACTCGTGCGGTCCGGCTGCTGCGCTCCGAATCGCGAGACGTCCAGCTGTTCTGCCCGCGGTGGGCAGGCGATCCGCACGCCGGGCACCAGGAGACATCGTTGATGCTGACGCTGAAACCCGAACTCGTGCACATGGATCGCGCCGTACTCGGCGATCCACGCCCGCTCCCCGAGATCATGCCTCTGCTGCGTTCCGGTGGCGTGCGCGCCGTCACCGAGACCGGCGTTCTCGGCGACCCGACCGCCGCCGGAGCCGAGGCCGGCCGCCGCCTACTCGAAACCCTCACCGCCGCACTGCTCGACAGCGTCAGTGCCTGGCTCGAACCGGCAATGCCGTGATGACGCGAACAGTCACCGCCGGCGCGCGCGATATGGCCGACTACCTCGCGAGCAGCCGTACCGAGCCCGGTACACGCTGCGCCCCGACCGCTGCGGGCCTTCCGAAGCCCGCTCTGGCGCAGCGCCCGACGACACGCCACCACGCTCGAGTCAGAGGTGCCATAACTCGACGGGGAGCTGCGGCGGGTATGGCCGCCGTGAGCGTGACTGTTGCGGGCGTGGCTGTTGCGAGCGTGACTGCCGCGAACGTGGCTGCCGCGAACGTGGCTGTTGCGGGTATGGCTCCCGCGAGCGTGACTGTTGCGGGTATGGCTCCCGCGAACGTGGCTGTTGCGGGTATGGCTCCCGCGAGCGTGACTGTTGCGGGCGTGGCTGTTGCGAGCGCGGCTGTTGCGAGCGCGGCTGTTGCGAGCGCGGCTGCGGCGTCCAGTGAATCGGCGTGGCCGTGAGCGGGCGGGTGGCGGTGGTGACCGGTGCGGCGCGCGGTATCGGGGCGGCTACGACAATGGCGCTGATCGCGGCTGGGTGGTCGGTGCTGGCGGTTGACTGCGTGGCGGACGATTCGGCGCTGCCGTATCCGATGGCTACGGAGGCCGATCTCGATGACGTGGTCGCGCAGGGTCGTGTGCTCGCCGGGGATTCGGGGCGGATTCACCGCTACCGCGCGGACGTTCGGGATTGTGATGCCCTTCAGGCGGCCGTGGACGAGGCGCAGCGGCGCTGGGGGCGGATGGACGCCGGAGTTGCCTGCGCCGGTGTGATCGCCGGTGGTGTTCCGCTGTGGGAGATGCCGGAGGCGCAGGAGCAGGCCGTGCTCGATGTCAATCTCGGTGGGGTGATATCTCTTGCGCGGGCAGTGATTCCGGCGCTGCTACGGCAACCGGAACCGCGTTCTGGGCGCTTTCTGGCCGTCGCTTCCGCGGCCGCGACCAGCGGGCTGCCGATGCTGGCGGCCTACTGTGCCGCCAAAGCGGGTGTGGCCGGGCTGATTCGGGCGCTGGCCGTCGAGCTGGGTGGCACCGGCGTCACCGCCAATGCCGTCAGTCCGGGGTCGACCGATACCCCGATTCTGGCCGAGAGCGCACGGCTCTACGACCTCTCCGGCCCTACGGCCTTTGCCGCACAGCAGCCGATCGGGCGACTGCTCGACCCTCGGGAGATCGCGGCCGCGCTGGCCTTCCTCGCCTCCCCCGCCGCCAGTGGCATCACCGGCGCGGTGCTGCCCGTCGACGGCGGGCTGGCGCTGTGAATACCGTTCTGCCGCACGGCTTTCGCCTTGCGATCGATGCCGACACCGTGCAGGTCGACACCGATACCCTGCGCGGCGGATCGCCGGTGAAAGTGCTGCGGCTGTCACCGCGGGGACGCAATGCGTGGGCCGAATTATGCAGCGGCCCGGTGCGTTCCGCTGCCGGAGCAGCTCTGGCACGCCGGCTCACCGATGTGGGCCTGGCGCATCCACGACCTCCGGTACCGGACACCGCCTACTCCGTGACCGTCGTCATCCCGGTCAAGGATCGGGCGGTGATGCTGCGGCAATGCCTGGCGTCACTCGGCGGGGCGTATCCGACCGTGGTGGTGGACGATGGCTCGCAGGATCGAAATGCATTGGCGGACATCGCCGAAACCCATTCGGCCACCGTGGTGCGTCGTTCGCGCTGCGGCGGCCCCGCCGCGGCCCGAAATACCGGTCTGGACTCGGTGAGCACAGACTTGGTCGCGTTTCTCGACAGCGACTGCCTCGCCACCGCGGGCTGGATCGAGAAACTCGCCCTGCATTTCGCCGACCCGCTGGTGGCAGCAGTCGCTCCGCGCGTCCTTACCCTGGATTCGACAACGCCGGCCGGACGCTACGGCGAGGTCGCGGGCAGCTTGGATATGGGTGCCGCCGAGGGCCGCGTACTACCGGGTTCCCGCATCTCGTACGTCCCCAGCGCCGCGCTCATCGTGCGCCGAGACGCGTTGCGCGACATCGGCCTATTCGACGAGGGCCTGCGCTTCGGCGAGGACGTGGATCTGATCTGGCGGCTGCACGAGGCAGGTCTGCGCATCCGCTACGAACCGGCCGTCCAGGTGCATCACCGGGAGCCGCAGCACTGGCCGGAATTGCTGGCCAGGCGATTTCACTACGGAACCTCGGCAGCGCCACTGGCGCAACGACATCCGTATGCCCTGGCTCCGCTGGTGGTGCATCCGTGGCACACCGCCACCGTGCTCGCCGCAGTCACCGGACGACCGGCGCCGACCGCCGTAGCTTTCGGACTGTCGCTGTGGGCAACCCGAAGCGCGCTGCAGCGGGCCGGGCTGCCGGCCACGGACACGCTCGCGACCACCGGAACGGGCCTGCAGCAGGCCTGGCTCGGCCTGGGACGCTTCATGATTCAGTTTGCCGGACCCGTTCTGGCCGCACTGCTACTCCGCGGTCCAGACAGTCCGGTACAACGCCGGCTGAGCAGTGCGGCCGTCGCATCACTGCTCCTGGGCGCCCCACTGACCACGTATTTCCAGCGTCGACCGAGGCTGGACCCGATTCGCTTCGTACTCGGGCAGCTCGCCGACCACGCCGCCTACGGCGCGGGCGTCTGGGCGGGTTGCCTCCGATACCGCACCACCGTGCCGCTCCGGCCGACCCTCGCTCGAACGCCCCGCCGAATCGGCGCTGCGACAGCACAATCGGCCGCACATTCGACAATGAAGGGATCCAAGTAATGGCCAACCTCTGGTTCGAGACAGTGGCCGAGGCGCAACGCCGAGCCGAACGCCGCCTGCCGAAATCGGTGTACGGCGCACTGATCGCCGGCTCGGAATCCGGAATCACCCTGCGGGACAATATCGCGGCCTTCGGCGAGCTCGGTTTCGCACCGCATCTGGTCGGTCAGACCGAGCATCGGGACCTGTCCACCACCGTGCTCGGACAGCGAATCTCCCTGCCGGTCATCATCTCTCCGGTCGGTGCGCAGGCGATTCACCCCGATGGCGAGGTGGCCGTCGCACGGGCGGCGGCCGCCCGCGGCACCCTGGTGGGGCTGAGTTCGTTCGCGGGCAAATCCGTGGAGGAGGTCGCCGCCGCGAATCCCCGTACCCTGCTGCAGATCTACTGGTCCGGCGACAAGGACCAGTTGCTGCAGCGGATGGAACGCGCGAAGGCCGCCGGGGTTGTCGGCCTGATCGTCACGCTGGACTGGTCGTTCAGCCACGGCCGCGATTGGGGAAGTCCGGCCATCCCGGAACGGGTCGACCTCAAGGCTCTCATCCACTACGGTCCGCAGGCGCTCACCCATCCGCGCTGGCTGTCGACCTTCGTCAGATCCGGTCGCATCCCCGATCTCACGGTCCCCAATATGGGCATCCCCGGCCAACCCTCGCCGACCTTCTTCGAGGCCTACGGGGAATGGATGCAGACCACTCCGCCCACCTGGGACGATATTCGGTGGCTGGTCGAACAGTGGTCGGGCCCGGTACTTCTCAAGGGCGTCATGCGCGTCGACGATGCCAAGCGCGCGGTCGATACGGGCGCGGCGGCGATCTCGGTCTCCAATCACGGCGGCAATAATCTCGATACGACACCCGCCTCGATTCGAGCGCTGCCCGCGGTCGCCGCGGCGGTGGGCGACCAGATCGAAGTGGTGCTCGACGGCGGTATCCGGCGCGGCAGCGATGTGGTGAAGGCGCTCGCGCTCGGCGCCCGCGCGGTCATGATCGGGCGGGCATACCTCTGGGGTCTGGCCAGCGCGGGTCAGCCGGGTGTCGAGAATGTGCTCGACATTCTCAGCAGCGGCATCGATTCCGCGCTGCGCGGTCTGGGCCGCAGCAGTGTGCACGAGCTGACTCCGGACGACCTGGTCATTCCACCCGGATTCGGCCGGGAACTCGGCGCCGACCGAAATATGTTGGCGTAACCGAGAATACGAATCCGTTCGAGGATTGGGCATTGACCGCCTTGAACACTTTGACGTAATATGTTCAACATGAACAACGCGATGGAGCGTACGGCAACCGAAGACTTTCCGAATGACTTGGTTGCCGGTGCTGCGGAGTGTGTTCAGCGATTCGGTGTCCGCGGGTTCCGGCTGACCGATGTCGCCAAGGCCGCCGGGGTATCCCGCGGAACGGTGTACAACTGCTTCGGCGATAAGGAAACCGCGCTCAATGCGGGCCTGGCCTATATCTGCGATGCATTCATCGACGGCTTGGCGACCATTGTCGAACCCCGGGTCACCCTGCGTGATCAGGTAGGCGCAGCGGTCGCCATGATCTACGAGCACATGAATACTCCGCAGGTGCTCGCTCCCCCGCTGCGCACCGAGAGCGTCATCGCGATTCTCCTGGAGCACTACGGCGAAAACCTCGTCTACCGCTGGGCCGGATTCTGGGCCCCCCTCGTCATAGCCGCACAGGAACGCGGCGAGGTCGACAGCGCAATGAATCCCATGCATGCCGGCGATTGGATCGTCCGGGTATTGCTCAGCTTGGAAATACTCCCGTCTGTCGTGCTCGGCTTCGACAGTGCGGACGATATGGCGCGGCACACCAGCGATCTCTTGATCAATGGACTTGCCCCGCGCTGATCACGTGGAAGGATGTACAACGGATGGCAAGTGACTATTTCGAAGTCGCCATCATCGGGGCCGGACCGGGCGGAATAACCGCCGCGCACTATCTACAGCGCGCTGGCCTCACCAATTTCGTCATACTGGAGCGCGCCGATGATTTCGGCGGAAGCTGGCGGGACAATTTCTATCCCGGCCTCGCCGTCGATGTGCCGACGCTGTTCTACCAGTTCCCGTTCGCCCGAAAACCGGACTGGTCCAGGCTCTTTCCCGAAGGGCCGGAGATCCAGCGCTACAACCGGGATGTCGCACAGCGCCTCGGCCTCTACGCGCACTTCCGCGGAGGTGCGGCGGTGGAGCGCGAGGTCTGGGATGACCGGAATCAGGTCTGGGTGCTGGATATCGCAGGGCAGGAACCGGTTACGGCACGGTTTGTCATCAATGCGATGGGCGGGTACATCAATCCCAAGTCCAGCGATCAGATACCCGGCACCGGCGATTTCACCGGCACCATCCTGCGCCCCAACGCATGGGATCCCGAATACAGTTGCGCCGGAAAGCGAGTGGCGCTGATCGGCACCGGATCGAGCTCGGTGCAGATACTTTCGGCAATCGCGGGCGAGGCCGAGTCGGTCGACGTCTACCAGCGGACACCGGCCTGGATTCTGCCCAAGCCGGATTCCGAGATCTCCGCGCGGGTGCAGAAGGTACTGGCGCTGCCCGGTGTCGTCGCAGCGCTCAACGGCGTCGTGCTGGCACTGATGGAGTTGCCGCTGCAGCTCATTTGCAATGTGCTGCCGAAACTTCCGCGCTCGCTGCTCGCGGCGGTCCTGCCGCAGTACGACAAGATCTGGCGGTCGGTGTACCGGCTGCTGCTGCGCCGGGAGGTCGCGAATCCGGTCGACCGCGCGGCGCTGGTCCCCGGCTACGGAATCCTCGCGAAGCGACCGATTCTGAGCAGCACCTTCTTCCCGGCGCTGGCTCTGCCGTCGGTAGCGCTGATCACCGATCCGATCGAACGTGTGACCACCGCGGGCATGCGCACCACGGACGGCGTCGAGCGGCCCTACGACCTGATCGTGATGGCCACCGGCTACGAATTGTTCACCGATCCGGAGGCGTACCGCACCGGAAAGATCGTGGGCGCATCCGGACTCGATCTCGCAGAAGACTACCGGCGCAATGGATTACGCAGCTACGGTGGCAGCGCCCACTCCGGCTTTCCGAACCGGTGGTCCCTGGTCGCTCCGCAGGGTTATGTCGGCGTCGCCTGGCACACCTTCATCGACCTGACCGCACGGCATGCCGTCCGCATCATTTCCGAGGCCACCCGGCGCAGAGCCACCGTGGCGCAGGTGCGGCCCGCGGCCTTCGAGCGCTGGGTGGGGCGAATGCGCCGCAACGAGAAGCTGATTCGCACCTACACCGTCGACTGCAATCCGGGACTCCGGACCTACTTCGTCAACTCACAGGGTGACGCGGTCTACTACCGCCCCCAAACCATCAGTGGCGCTTGGTGGTTCAGCAGGCGTTCGCCGCTCAGCGACTACGAGTTCACCCGCGGGAGCCGAATCGGCGCTCCCGCATCACAAGATCAATCGGATCGACAAGAAATCGAGGCACGTGCATGACCGTCGCAGCATCCGGCGTTACGCCGCAAGAGAAGACGCTGACCGGAAAGGTCGCCTATGTGACCGGTGCGGCGCGCGGCCAGGGCCGTTCGCACGTGCTGAGTCTGGCCCGGGCCGGGGCGGACATCGTCGCCGTAGACGCCTGTACCAATACCGAGTTCAGCGGGTATTCGATGGCCGAGGCGGAGGATCTCGCGGAGACCGCGCGGCTGGTCAAGGCCGAGGGCGGCAATATCCTGACCAAGCAGGTCGATGTTCGCGATCTGGAGGGTCAGCAGAACGCGGTGGCCGAGGCCATTGCCCAGTTCGGGCGGCTCGACATTGTGGTGGCCAATGCGGGCGTGTGCAGCTGGGGCCGGCTCTGGGAGATCTCGGCGGAGCAGTTCGCCGAAACCGTCGATATCAATCTGACGGGCGTCTGGAACACCATCAAGGCGACGGTGCCCGCCATGATCGAGGCCGGAAACGGCGGCTCGATCATGACCATCAGCTCTTCGGCCGGCGTCAAGGCGCCTCCGGGCTGCGGCCATTACGCCGCAAGCAAATTCGGCGTCGTGGGCCTGACGAAGTCGCTCGCGATCGAGCTCGGTGAATACGGCATCCGGGTGAATGTGCTGCTCCCCTACGGCACCAATACCCCGCTCGGCAATGACACCTCGATGTACAAGATGTTCGAGCAGTACCCGTCCTACGTCTACAGCTACACGCCGAACCTGCTCAAGGCAGACGGCCTCGTCGAGCCGGAAGAGATTTCGGATGTGGTGGTGTGGCTCGCGGGCGACGGGTCCCGGGTTGTCACCGGCACCCAGATTCCGGTCGACAAGGGGTTCCTGGCCCGGTGATCACACAGCGCAGCGCCCCGGCGCCGGGTGTGGATCGGATCGCCAGGGCGCTGCTGCGCGGTTCCTCCCGCCTACTGAAAGCCGTGCGGCCGCAGGCCTTCCGGAACTTCGATGTGGTGATCGACGGCCAGACCCTCGATCCCGGCCTGCAGCGGGCCATGGGATTGTTCAGCCTGATGCCGCGAAAGCCCATGGGCGACATCCCTCTTCGCTACTCCAGAGCGGCGATGAACTTCGGCGGCCGCATACTCGGCCGCGCACTGCCGCAGCGCCGAGTCGAGAATCTGGAGATCGACGGGGACGGCGGCCCGATCCCCGCCCGGTTGTACACACCACTCGAGTTGTCCACCGGCGGCGCTCTCATCGTGTTCTTCCACGGTGGCGGCTGGACGGTAGGCAGTATCGACGCCTGCGACAACGTCGCCCGCTTCCTGGCCGATCGCTCCGGATTCCCGGTGCTCTCGGTCGGCTACCGCCTCGCCCCCGAGCATCCGTTCCCCGCGGCCATCGACGATGCGATGTCGGCGTACCGCTTCGCCCGCGAGAACGCCGAATCGCTCGGCGCCCTGCCCGAACGCATCGTCGTCGCGGGCGAGAGCGCTGGTGGCAATCTGGCGGCGGTCGTCTCCCAACAGGCCACCGCGGCAGGCCTTCCGCCCGCTTTCCAACTCCTGTTCTGCCCCATCACGGACGTCTCCCGCAAACGCCGCTCGTATGCACTCTTCTCCGACGGCTACGTCCTGACCGAGGCGCACATGGATTGGTTCCGGGACAACTACCTGCCGAACCCCGTGCACGCCAACGACCCCCGGGCCTCCCCGCTCCTCGCGCCCACCTTCACCGGACTCCCGCCCACCTACGTCGCGGTCTCGGGTTTCGACCCCCTCCGCGACGAAGGCGAGGAGTACGCCCACCGCCTCCAACAGTCCGGCGTCCAAGTAGCTCTCCGCCGCCACCCGTCCCTGATCCACGGCATCATCTATGGCACCGCCTTCGGCGACACCGGCCGCTCCGTCCTCCTGGAAGCCATTGGCGCACTTCGCTTCGCGCTCGCCCAGTAGGAGCTCAGTTGACCCAGGGCGGGTTCACGATGGTGCCGTCGGGGAGTTCGCCGGTGAAGCCGACGGCCGCGGTGACCATGACAACGGCGGGGGCCGCGGCCGGATTGTCCAGGCGGATGGTGGATCCGGCGGGGGCGACGGCCGCGTCGCCGGGGGTGAGGGTGGTGGACTCGCCCTGGATGGTGAGGGTGAGGGAGCCTTCGAGGAGGACGAAGGCTTCTTCGCGGTGGATTCGGTGGGCTACGCCCTGGATGCCGGGGGCGATTTCCAGGCGCCAGACGCAGAGTTCGGCGCTGCCGGTGGCCGGCCGGACCAGCGGGGTGAAGGTGGAGCCGTGCATCTGGTGGGACTCGATGTCTGCGGTGCGGATTACCGGCATGTTCAACACTTCCTTTAGTCAACTTGCTTGTCTATATGGTCAAGCTTGTTGACTTTCTTGTCAAGTGTCAAGATGCACACATGCCCGCACCCGCCCAGGATTTGCCGATGCTGCTGCTCGCGGCCGCCGCCGAGGTCACCGATGCCATCGATCGCGGGGTGGTCGCGGCCGGGTTCACCGATGTGCGGCCCACGCACGGCTTCGCCTTCGTGCGGATGGTGCCGGACGGTGCGACGGTGGGTGAGATCGCCGAGCATCTGGGGGTGACCAAGCAGGCGGCCAGCCAGCTGGTCGATGAGCTCGTCAAAAGGGGTTATGCCGAACGCAATCCGCATCCGCACGACGCGCGGGCGCGCTTGATCACGCTCACCGAGCGGGGCTGGGCGTGCACCCGCGCCGCCGATGCCGCCGCGGCGCAGTTCATCGAGCGCTGGGCGCGGGCGCTGGGACCGGCCGCGGTGGTCGAACTGCGGAATATGCTCGCGCACGTCGTCACGCCCGGCCGGGTCCGACCGTCGGGCTGGTAGCCCGATCGTGATCATCCCGTCCGGCGCGCCGCATCGGCCGCTATAAATCCTCTGACCAGCACTGTTGTTAGCGTCGCGGGGTGGAACCGAACCAGGTGTGGCCTCCGGAACCCGCCGCCTCGCTACCCGGGCCCGACGTCTCCGAGATCTCCGAATCGACCGTATCGCCGCGCACAGCGCGCGGGGTCATCGCGCTCTGTGTCGTCGCCCTGGTCGCGTCGCTGGCGGGCATCGGCTATTCGGCGTTCTTGCAATTACGCCGCTCCCACGACGAGGCCAACCGCACCGTCAGCCGTGCGGCGGGCCTGAGCTTCGTCACTCCTGACGGGTGGCAGCTGATGCCACAGGAGAGCGACGACGAGCACCTGGTCTTCGGGCAGGTCGCCCTGCAGCGGTCCAGGGGCGGCGACGGCATGATCCTGCTCGGCAAGCTCGACCGATCCCTCTTCGCCGCAGCGGAATCCGATGACACCCGGGCCGCCTGCGCACTCGGCTCCGGGATGGGCGAGTTCTTCTTCCCGGACTCCGGCAAGCGGGTGGACACCGAAACCCTCGACCTGGAAGGCCGTGAGGTCGCCGGCGAGTCATGCTTCTACCGCATCTCCTTCGACACCGCTTCCAGCCCCGAGGCCGAGATCTATTCCGCCGTAGTCCAATCCGGCGACCGGCGCTGGTGGGTCAGCTGGATCGGCGATGCCAAGGCGCCGGTCGACAAAGCCGCCGCCGAGCAGTTGGCCGAATCCATTCGCCCGCTATAGCTCAGCCGAGTTCGAGCGTGGTGACGCCGAAAACCTTGTCCTGACAGTGGGATCTGACCGGCCCGGTATACATGCGCGCCGTTTCGAAACTCGGCTTCAGGCCCGCTTCTTCGCACAGGCGGACGGCGGAGTGGTTGCGCAGCGGGGCATCTACGGCCACGGAGGCTCCGCCGGCCTGTGCGGCCAGTGCGGCGAGCAGCTGCCGGGCGGTATCGGCGTCGTCTGCGAACAGGGGTCCGATCCGGTGGGAATCCCTTGCGGGACGGACTGTTCCGAAACCCGCCAGGTTCCCGTCCACAATGCGCACCAGCGTCCGATATCCCGGGTTACCGAGCCAGGTGCGCAGGAATTCGGGGCGATTGGCTGGGAGGCAGGCGGAGTCGTAGTCGTGCACGGCGGCGGCATCGGCGGCGGCCATGACCCGCACGGTTCCGTCCGGCGGCGGAAGATCCGGGATGCCGACGAAACGTGCTGTGTGGTAGGCGAGTTCGAAGCCACTGCGGCGGTAGTTGCCCTGCTGATCCGGGACACCGTCGAGGCCGACAGTGCGCCCGCCCGCGTGTGCGAGGCCCGCGTTCCAGGTGGCGATTCCCAGCCCGCGACCGCGCAGCTCCGGTCGCACCAGGTAGAACCCCAGGAATGCGAAGTCATCGCCGTAGTTGACCACCGAGACCGCGGTGGCAGGCTCCCCGCGCACGCGGCCGAGGAAGAAGCCGCCGGGATCCTGTGCGAAAAAGGCCGCGGCATCACGTAGTCCGGGGTTCCAGCCCGCCGCGGCGGCCCATGCGGTGACGGTTGTCCAGTCCTGCGGAGTGGCTCGTTCGATAACGAGCTGGTCGGCGCTGGCGGCGGCATCCGGCATGGGTTTCACGGTAACCGCCGAGGACCCGCGCCGGTGCCGGAAAGCCGCCGGAGAGCCCGGCGAACTACCTGCCGGCCGGCGCCCGGCGCTGCGGTAGGGTCGGCTGGACATAGTGGACTACCTGCGGGGATGCGATATGGCCGACTACGCGCACTCCGATCATGCGAGCCGTAGCCGCGAGGACAAGGCTCGACGATTGGCGGCATTCATCTGGGCTCGCGGTATCAGCGGGCCGGAATTGCTGGCCTTGCCGCCGACGCAGCGGCGCAAGCTGGCCCGGGCCGCCGATACCAATCCGCCCAGCACGGATGAGACGTGGCAGGCGGTGGCGGAACTGCTCGTCGAGAAGGACGGCTGGGCGGCGCGTAATCCGGAGCATCCGGCGGCGCAGCGGGAGCATGCCGACGAGAAGATCCTCTGGGTGAAGCCGCCGATCCGGCCGTGGGGCGCCTGAATCACCTCGCTCTACCCCGCCGGGTCTTGACAGCAAGAAATGAACGGGGGTTCACTGCTTGGGTGTCAGCCGAATCCGAACGCCCCGCCACACCCTCCGGCAGCAGTCCCTCCGGACCCTCCGAGCAGCACGCCGGGACCCGCCCCGCCGCCTGGCGTGACGACCTCACCGGCGGCGCGGACTCGCTCTTCACCGGCCGCCCGCAGCCCGAGGGCGAAATCACCGGCCGCACACTGACTTACGAGGTGACCGGCCGCATCGCGCGCATCACCTTCAATCGCCCGAAGCAGGGCAATGCCATCACCTCGGACACCCCGATCGAGCTGGCGGCCGCCGTCGAGCGCGCCGACCTGGATCCCCGGGTGCACGTGATCGTGCTGAGCGGGCGCGGTAAGGGCTTCTGCGGCGGGTACGACCTGTCGATCTTCGCCGAGAATGGTTTCGCGCCTCCAGAGGGCGCTCAGCCCACCGAGGGCACCGTGCTCGATCCCGTGGTGCAGGCGCGCAATCACAATCCCTGGGGCACTTGGGATCCGATGGTCGACTACGCCATGATGTCGCGCTTCAATCGCGGCTTCGCGAGCCTGCTGTACGCCAATAAGCCGACGGTGGCCAAGGTGCACGGGTTCGCCATCGCGGGCGGCACCGATATCGCGCTGTACGCCGACCAGATCATCTGCGCCGACGACGCCCGCTTCGGCTACCCGCCCACCCGCACCTGGGGCATTCCGGCGGCGGGCATGTGGGCGCACCGGGTCGGCGATCAGCGCGCCAAACGACTGCTGTTCACCGGCGACAGTCTCAGCGGCAAACAGGCGCAGGAGTGGGGCCTGGCCATCGAGTCCGCACCCGCCGATCAGCTCGACGAGCGCACCGAGGATCTGCTGCAACGCATTTCGCAGGTCCCGATCAATCAGCTGATCATGGCGAAACTGGCACTCAACAGCGCACTGCTCAACCAGGGCGTGGCGAACTCCGGCATGATCAGCACGGTATTCGACGGCATCTCCCGCCACACCCGCGAGGGATACGCCTTCCAATTACGCGCCGCCACAACCGGTTTCCGCGACGCCGTCCGCGAGCGCGACGAGCCCTTCGGCGACTGGAAGCGCGCACAGTTCGACAAGCCCGCGACCGAAAGCTGAGCAGCCGGTACCGCTTTCAGCCGATGCCGGATACGTCGGTGCGTTCGACTTCGACGACCACCTTGTCGGCCAGTGAGCGCACGGCCTCGGCTTCGGCCTCGGTCAGTTCGTCGATGAAGAGCCGCCGTACCAGCTCCACATGGTTGGGTGCGGCGGTTTCCAGGGCGCGGCGACCGGCATCGGTCAGGCGCACTTCGCGGCCGCGGGCATCGTCGGCGGCCTGGCAGCGGTCGATGAGTCCGCGGGTGGACATGCGCGAGAGGTGCTTCGAGAGCCGGCTCTTGTCCCAGCAGATCTCCGCACCGAGCTCCTTGGCGCGCAATTGCCCGCCGGCGGCCGAAAGCGCCACCAGTACTTCGTAGTCCGACATCGACAGGCCGTCCTGTGCGAGACCGGTCGCCAGTGCCGCGTCCAGCCGCTGCCGCATGCGAATGAACGACTGCCAGGTCGCCTGTTCCTGTTCACTCAGCCAGCGGGTCATGGAATACATAGTATCCCCCCTTGGTTGACATGGACACCAAAGGCGAGCCTGGTCACTTCGAGCACCGGCACCCGAGTGGCCGCAACAGTTCACCGCCATGGTCTACGTGGCCTCTGGCAGCGGCACGGTCGGCGTGGAGCGCCGCCCCGTCACCGCCGGACAGCTGGTGGTGCTCGGCCGTGGTGAATCCCTCACGGTCGCGGCCGACGCACACCAGGACACGCGCACCGGAGATATGGAGGTCCTGCTGCTGGGCGGCCAGCCGATTCGGGAGCCCGTCGTACAGCACGGCCCGTTCGTCATGAACACGCGGCAGGAAATCATCGACGCCATCGAAGATTTCCAGGCTGGGCGCATGGGACATGTTCCGGCGGAACATCTTCGCGGCAGGCGATTGGGCGAATAGGAGTTCGGCCGGTGTGATCGCGGTGGATCTGCAGGAAACTCTGCGAGTCCTCACAGGATGTACGGCCCGGCGTCACGATACAGTGACTGCCACAGGACAAATGGGACATGTTCCAGCGGAACATATCCCGTCGGCGGTCCGTCGCATGGCTATTTACCTGGATGAATAGCCATACCGGTTGACAATGCAACGTTCCGCCGGAACTGTAGACGCCGGACCCGTACCGGCCACCGTGCCGCACCACCGCGGCAAGGGTGGCATCCGCGCCGAATCGGGCCGCCACCAACCTATTGCGCCGACATTGAGGAATACATGAACGTTCGCCGGCTTCTCGTCACCGCCAGCGTCGCGGGACTGACGACTCTTGCAGCCCCCGCCGCCCTCGCCCTCGCCGATGGCCCCGTGCCGACCGGGTCGTCCGGTACCGGTTCCTCGGTCATCGACACCGGCTCGGGCGCGACCGGTTCGGCCAATCTCGCTCAGACCGGTTCCGCGGGCGGCCAGTTCCGCAACTGCGACGAAGCCCGGGCAGCCGGTCGCGCGCCGCTGTTCCGCGGTGAGCCCGGTTACGGTCCGAACCTCGATCCCGACGGCACCGGAATGGCCTGCCCGACAGTCTGATCCGGTCTTGCTGATTATCGAAAACGAAGAAACACCCGGCGCCGCATCGGCACCGGGTGTTTCTTTGTACTGCTCAGCTCAGCGCTGACTACTCGCCTCGCTCAGCGGAAGATCTTGACCAGCACCAGCGTCACGATCAGCGCACCCGCGCCGATCAGGCTGTATTTGATCTTCGGCTCATTCACCTTCGCGATCAGCGCATGCTTGGTGTTGTCGGCCAATCGCTGCGGATCGGCCCGCACCGCCAGTTCGTCGAGGGTGCTGGCGAGCCGGCTCCGTGCGGCCTCGATCTCCCGCTCGATCGCCTCGGTATCTCTGGCCACGTCACACTCCTGTCTGCAAGCCGCGCTCAGCGGCACTGTCGTCTCGAGGTCGCTCGCGCGTCGGTCGTCAGGAATCGCTCAGCGCGTCCGGGTACGAGCCGACCTGCTGTGGAGTGTATCGCTCACATCGCGTCGGACCGGTCTACTACGGTGGCGGCATGACCGAGAACCCCCGACTCAGTCCCGGCGATACCGCGCCCGCCTTCACCCTCTCCGATGCGGACGGCAAGGAGGTGTCGCTCGCCGACTACCGCGGCCGCAAGGTGATCGTGTATTTCTACCCGGCCGCGAGCACGCCCGGCTGTACCAAACAGGCCTGCGACTTCCGCGACAGCCTGGCCGAATTGAACGAAGCCGGGCTCGAAGTCCTCGGCATCTCCCCCGACAAGCCCGCCAAACTGGCCAAGTTCCGCGATGCGGAGGGTCTGACCTTCCCGCTGCTCTCGGATCCGGATAAATCCGTACTGCTCGCATACGGCGCGTTCGGTGAGAAGACCATGTACGGCAAAACCGTCACCGGAGTGATCCGCTCCACCTTCCTGGTGGACGAGAACGGCAAGATCGAGGTGGCCCAGTACAACGTGCGCGCCACCGGACACGTCGCGAAGCTGCGCCGCGACCTGTCGGTATAGCCGCACAACAGGAAGAGTCCCGACCCCCAACCCGGGCCGGGACTCTTCCACCTCGACACAGCCGCACTGCCGAGACCCGGTTCCCCTGACGGGGATCCAGTTCTAGACGCCGCGCGGCAGCATCTGCGCTGCTGCCCACTGCAGCATCATGTTCCAGTGGTTGTCCCACCACTTGCTGAACTCCGGCGTGTTCAGCGCGGGCGGTGCGTTCTCACCCGAGAAGAGGCCGGTATCGGTGAGCGCGGCCGCGTGTGTCGGCGCGGGCAGGATGGAATCCTGATACAGACCCGTCTCCGGCTCCGGCTGTGACTTCACCAGCGGTTTGGACGGACGCCAATGTCCCGCATCTGGATTCGTGGGACCCCAGTTCATGGCCGCCGGATCGATGGTGATCACATCCGGCGCCTGCGGGGGCTCCGGCACGGTCTGCTCCGAGACCGGTGCGCTCACATCGGACGGCGTGGCCGGAGCACCCGGCTGACCGTCCGCGGGATTGCCCGCCGATCCGGTTTCGACACCGGGCTGTGCGACCGGATGGTCACTGCCACTGGTGCGCGCGTCCGCGGAGACCCGGGAATCGGTCAGCATCGGTTCGGGCACCGACTTCGAATTACCGCTGGCCGCATACACTCCGCCGGCGACGAGACCACCCGCGAGCACACTGGCCGCGGCGAAAAGCGCGGCGGTACCCCGGGCGCGGCGAATGCGCTCGGCGGCCTCGCCCGCGTACTCGGCCTCCGGCATGGCCGACAGCGCCGCGCCGATGGCCGGTGCGGCCGCGGCGACGGAGCACGGAATGACTGGTGCGCCGAAACCGGCCTCCAGCGCCGCCTTGACCGCGGGTTCGCCTGCGGCGGAACCGATCAGCACCACCGCGTCCGGCTTCACACCGGCCGCGTCGAACTGATCCCAGGCGGCCGTCACGGCGGCCCGCATGGCCTCCTCCGTGGTACCGCCGCCGGTGAGCGACACCGCCGCGAGCACCCGGTTGCGCCCGGAATCGATGAGCGAGAACGCCTGCGAACCCGGCACCACCTCGCAGATGGCGAGATCGTCGAATTCGTCCACCCACGTCATGGCGCGCGCCACGGACAGGTGCGCGGCCTTCGCGGAGACCAGTGAGGCCTCCCGCCACGGCCCCGAGGCCAGGCGGGTGACGATGGCCCGGCGCTCGGCGGCATCGCGGTAGGCGACGGCCGCACCCAGAATTTCCCGATCCGGGCCGAGCTTGCCCGCGATCTCCTCCAGCACCAGTTCGACCGCGGCGGCCAGATCGGCCTTCGTCTCACCGGTGATCTTCTCGACGCGTTCCATGACCACGCGTTCTGGCAACTTGTCACCGTCATCGGCGAGTGCCACGGCGCGCACGGTACCGCGCTCGGTGGCAACGCCGATGGTCACCGCGGAACGAACAACAGCAGGAGCAACCACAGATCAGCCTTCCAACGTCGTCGTGCTTTCAGTGAAATGAACCCCGATAGGTCAAACGACCCGGTGGTGAAATCAGCCCTGAGACATGCAGCTGAGAAGCAGCTGCGATGAAGGTTCGTCACCATTCCCGGCGCGGATGGGTAGAAATCCGCCGCGACATAGGGACACACGAACTACCGCAGCGTGTCATCGGAGTGTCGCTACCTCTAGGCTGTTGAACGTGGAAGCACGCACGGGAACCAGGTCGACGCGGCGACCGGACCCTGCGTTGGAGTTGCAGGATGATCCGCAGGAGCTGATGCCGCGCCGCCGGCCGACGCAGGAGCGGAGCAAGCGCAAGTTCGACGCGCTGCTGCAGTCCTCCCGCGAACTGCTGGTCGAGGTCGGCTTCGAATCGTTCACCTGCGAAGAGGTCGCGGCCCGCGCGGAAGTGCCGATCGGCACCCTCTACCAATTCTTCGCCAACAAGTACGTCATCGTCTGCGAGCTCAATCGCCAAGACCTGGTTGCGGTTTCACAGGAGCTGGCCGACTTCCACGGCGAGATCCCGTCCATGGACTGGCTGCGGCATATGAACGCGCTGGTCGATCACCTCGCCGAACTGTGGATGACCGATCCGTCCCGGCGCGAGGTGTGGCTGGCCATGCAGTCGACACCCTCGACGCGGGCCACCGGCGCGATTCACGAGAAGGAATTCGCCGAGGCGGTAGCGCAGATGTTGCGCTCGCTCATGCCCCGCACCCCGCGCGGCCGTCGTTCGATGATGGCGCAGGTGCTGGTGCACGTGGTCTATTCGATGCTGAACTTCTCGGTCCAGGACGGCCTCAGCCACGAGGACGCGGTCGCCGAGCTCAAGCGACTCATGGTCGCGTATCTGCTGATCGCCGAGAAGGAATCACGGACGGGCGGGCAGCGCCTGCCGCTCGAGCCCGACAAATTCTGACCCGCCCCGCCGTCCGGCTCCCCGCGGAAGCCTGCCGTTCGACTCCGAATCGGCCCCGCGTTCAGCCCTGGATCAGATCGGCCAGTTCGCCCGGATCTTCCAGCACCACCATGGCGGCCGCCATATCGCCGTCGTGCGTTAGCGACAGGTGCACCCGTACCCGCGGCAGGAATTCGGCTGTGAGGCCGTGCAATTTGATGCTGGGGCGTCCCCAGGCGTCATTGACGACCTCGATCAGGGGATACGGATTGTCGCCGATCTGCGGACTACGGGCGAACCGCGACGCGGCCCACGCCTTGATGACGGCCTCCTTCGCGGCCCACCGGGCGGCGTAACTGCGGGCCGGGTCGGTGCCTTTGCTTTGGCAATAGCGCCGCTCACCGGCGGTGAAGGTCTCCCGGATCATGGTGGATCCGGGGCGTTCCAGCTGTTCGGCGAACTCGGAAATGCATACCAAGTCCAGTCCGATACCAAGGATCGTCACTGTTCGAGACTCCTCGATTCTTTCTCTGAAGGCAGTCGAATGGGCTGCAACATACCAGTGGAGCCTACGGATCCGTAGGCTCCACTGGTCGTGAGTTCAGTTGCGCCGCAGGTGGTGCGGCGCAGAGCTGTCAGCTATTACTGGCACGCGGGTCCGGGCGGAACCGCGACATACGTTGCGTCCGTACCCAGTCGGGCCTGGGCCGAGAGCAGCATGTCCGCTTCCAGCTGGCGCGACTTCTTGGCGGGGGTGCCGTCGCCGCCGAGACGGCGATCGGCCGGGCGCTCGTACAGCGGGGCGCCGCCGCACATGGCCTCGGTGAGGCGCTGCCGGCCGTTGAGCTGACGCTCCTCGGCCCGACGCTGGTACGCCTCGCGCTTGTCCGCATCCAGGGCCGCGATGAACGCCTGCGGGTGCACGATCGCCACCAGGCCGGAGACGTGCCCGAAGCCGAGCGAGGTGACCAGACCGGCCTTGAGCGGGAAGCGCTCGCCCAGATCCATGGCCTCGCGTACCCACACCAGGTGCGGGTACGCCTGCATCTTCTCGTCCACGCAGTCGAGGCTGCGGTTGGGCGGGATGACGCCCTGCTCCAGCACCTGGCACAGGCCGATCATCTGGAAGGCCGCCGCGCCGCCCTTCGCATGACCGGTGAGGGTCTTCTGCGAAATCACGAACAGCGGTGCGCCTTCCGAGCGGCCGATGGCAGTCGCCAGCCGCTCGTGCAGCTCGGACTCATTGGGATCGTTTGCGGCCGTGGAGGTGTCGTGCTTGGAGATCACCGCGACCTCGTCCGCCGCCACACCCAGCTTGCGAAGTTCCTTGGCCAGCTTGGACTCCGCGCCGCCGCGACCCGCACCGAGCGCACCCAGGCCGGGGGCCGGGATGGAGGTGTGCACGCCGTCCGCGAAGGACTGGGCGTACGCGACCACACCGAGCACCGGCAGGCCCATTTCCAGCGCGACGCTGCCGCGAGCCAGCAGCACCGTTCCGCCGCCCATGGATTCGACGAAGCCGCCGCGGCGGCGATCGTTGGCCCGGGAGAAGTAGCGGTCGCTGATGCCCTTGGCGGACATGACGGCCGAATCGGCGGTGGCGGACATATCACCGAAGCCGACAATGCCTTCGATGCCGAGATCGTCGTAACCGCCGGCGACGACCAGATCGGCCTTGCCGAGCTTGATCTTGTCCACGCCCTCCTCGACGGAGACCGCGGCGGTGGCGCAGGCGGCGACCGGGTGGATCATGCCGCCGTAGCTGCCCACATAGCTCTGAACCACGTGCGCCAGAGCGACGTTCGGCAGCGCCTCCTGCAGGATGTCGTTGGCCCGCGACTCACCGAGCAGGTTGTCGATGTACAGCGACCGCATGGACGACATGCCGCCCATACCGGTGCCCTGGGTGTTCGCCACCAGTGACGGGTGCACCCACTGCATGAGCTCGGCCGGGCTGAAACCCGAGCCGAGGAACGCGTCCACGGTGCAGACGATGTTCCACAGCGCGACCCGGTCGACCGAACCGGCCATATCGGCGGAGATGCCGAACCGGGTGGGGTCCCAGCCGGTGGGGATCTGCCCACCGACCACCCGGGACAGCTTCGCCTTGCGCGGCACCCGAATCTCGGTGCCCGCCTTGCGTGTCACCTGCCAGTCGCCGGTGCCCTCGACCGGCGTGATGACGGTCTGCTCCGGGTTGGCGGCGTAGAAACTGCGGGCCTCGGCCTCGCTGTTCACCACGAAGGACAGGTCCTTGTCCAGGAAGACCGAGGTGAGCAGCGGTGCGGTGTTGTCGACCATGGCGCCGTCGTCGGCGTACCGGCGGACGCCGCAGCGCTCGACCACGGTGTCGTGGTAGCGCTCGGCCAGCTCGGATTCGTCGACGTAGTCACCGGATTCGGTGTCGTACCAGCCGGCCTTGGGCTCGTTCTCCCAGGTGACCAGACCGGTGGTCCACGCCAGCTCCAGTACGCCCGCGGCAGAGAGCTGGTCGGAGACCTCCATCTCGAAGCGGGTGCGCGCCGAGCCGTAGGGTCCGAGCTCACCGGCGCCGACGATGACGACCATATCGTCGAGATCGGCTGTCACCGAACCCCATTCGGGGATCGGCAGCTTGGAGCTCAGCGTCGGCGGGGCCGGAAGCGCCGCGATGGTGACGGGGCCTTCCTCGATATCCTCTTCCGCCGCAGCGGCTTCCATGCTCTCCTTGGCCAGCGCGGACAGATCCAGCTTGGCGCGCGCCAGGCCACCGGTCAGATCGATCTGCTGCGGGCCGCCGGCGGTGACGACGCGAGCCCGCGACGTGCACCACTTGAGCAGTTCATCGGCCATCTGCTCGGTGGACCAGGTGTGCACCCCGGCCTTCTCGACAGCGGCAACCAGCGGATCGTTATGGCCCATGAGCCCGGTGCCGCGGACCCAGCCGATGAGCGCGTGCACCAGGGTGACCCGGTCTGCCCAGGACTTCTCGGCGCGCCACTTGGCGACCACGGCGTCGAGGGCGGCCTTGGACTCGCCGTACGCGCCGTCACCGCCGAAGAGGCCGCGGTTGGGCGAACCCGGCAGCACCACATGCAGTTTCGCGTCCACATTGTGGTCCGCCCCCAGCTGGGACAGACCGCCGATGAGGCGCTCCACCGACCACAGCAGCACCCGCATCTCCATTTCGGCGCGGGCGCCGGCATCGGCCAGGTCACCGGCCACGCGGGGGGCGGCGAACGGCAGCAGCAGCGTCGGAGTCATCGCCTCCTTGACGAGAATCTTCGCGCCACCGGCATTGTCGACCTGCTCGTTGCCGACCCAGTCCATCAGGGCGTCGATATCGGTGTAGGAGGCCATATTCGCCGGGACCACCCACAGGGCGGCGCCGTTGCGGGCGTTCTCGCGGTAGAGCTTCTTGTAGAAGCCGATCCGGCTGTCGTCCAGCTTGGAGGTGGTGACGATGACAGTCGCGCCACCGCCCAGCAGGCGTCCGGCGGCGGCCGCCGCGATGGAACCCTTGCTGGCACCGGTGATCACGGCGATATCGTCGGACCAGACGCCCGGGTCCGCACTCGTCAGCGCGGCCTCGGCAATGCGGCCGTACACGCCGGCCAGTACCGAGCGAGCCTCGCTCTTGGCACGATCGCGCCACCAATTCGCCTGCACGGCAACGGCTTCCCCGGCACCGGCGAAACCGGTGACGGCGAGCTCGGCGGCGTGCGTATCGTCGCCCAGCCACAGCCGGGCCAGATCCTCACGCGC
This sequence comes from Nocardia sp. NPDC006630, assembly GCF_040611495.1. Classification (NCBI taxonomy): domain Bacteria; kingdom Bacillati; phylum Actinomycetota; class Actinomycetes; order Mycobacteriales; family Nocardiaceae; genus Nocardia; species Nocardia sp. NPDC006630. The sequence continues at coordinate 188,308 of NZ_JBEXOK010000004.1, read as the reverse complement.
ACTTGCCCACCGGTCGTCGATGAGCAGCGCCTTGCGGGCATCGAAGGCGGGCGCGACCAGACGCGGCCAGTCCGTGCCCAGCTCCGCGGAGACCAGATCGACGAGGGTGTCGTCGGAGGCTTCCGGCGCGGACAGCTGCTCGGCCAGGCCGAGCTGCTCGAGCACCACGCGGGCGGCGGTGGCGAGGACGCCGTCGCGGCCGGTGATCTGCTCGGTGAACTCACCCAGGGCGGCGGCGTCGACGGTCGCTCCCCCGCCGCCACCGGCGGACGGCATGGAGACCGCGATGCCGCGGCGTGCGGCCACGGCCTGCACGGCGGTATCGATGGCATTGTCCACGGCGGCACCGTCGTTCAGGCCACCGGTGACGAGTCCGCCCATATCCCCGCCGCGCACACTGGCGCCTTCGCGGGTGCCGAGCGACACCTCGGCGGTGACATGGCTGGCCCAGCCGTCGCCGAGCTCCCAGACCTTCTTGACACGTTCGGCGATCGCGGCGGGCCGCTTACCGGACGGGCCGAAGACCTTGCGCAGGTGATCGCCGATGGCATCGGACAGCACCGAGCCGAACGGCTTGTAGGTGCGGGCCAGGCGGTCGACGGTGTTCGACAGCGCGCCCATATCGGCATCGGCCGCACCGTCGATGGCGCCGAGCGACAGCTCCGCACCGAGATCGACGAGCAGCTGATTACGCCGCGAGGAGACGCCGTCGCACAGGCCCTCGATGGTGTCCACCGGGCCGATCTGGTCCAGGCGCAGCTTGGTCCACAGCGCGATGAGCACGCGGGTGGCGTCGGCCGCGACGAACGCGATGTCGTCGGGGCGCGGGCCACCGGTGGAGACCGGAGCCGCGGCCGGGGCGGCAGCCGGAGCCGCTGTGGCAGCGGCGGTTTCGACCGGGGTCTCCTCCGGCTCGTCCACATGCGCCGGATCGGTATCGGTGGCGTACACGATCGCGGCTTCACGCTCGATATTGAGCACCTCGACCGTGGCGTTCGAGAAGGCAGGCAGCTTCAGCGTATTGGAGGCCAGGTTGGCGACGGTCGGCGTGGCGGCCAGGCCGACCTCGACGAACCGCTCCACACCCAGGCCACCGTGCTCGGCATCGGTGAACAGCAGATCCTGGGTCTCGATCCAGCGCACCGGGCTGGCGAACTGCCAGGCCAGCAGCTCCACGAGCACCACGCGGCACAGCTCGACCGGCTTGGCGGCCCACTCGTCCCAGTCCGCCAGCACCTCGGCGAGCGGCTCGGACGGCACGTAATCGGCGATCTCCTGGATGAATTCGCGCTCCAGGTTGAACGGCCGCGGCACCAGGTTCGGAATGTAGCGTCCGACAAGGAGTTCCGGGTGCAGGTCGGCGGGCAGCAGGCCCTCCAGCTTGATCCGGAACTCCGGCACACCGGCGCGCAGCACCGTGGAGTGGAACGGCACATCGATGCCCGGGATGACGACGAACGCGCGCTTGCCACCGGTTTCCGCACGCAGCCGCTCGATTTCGACCTCGAGGGCGTCGAGTCCGGCGACGGTGCCCGCAATGGCGTACTGCGAACCGCGCAGGTTGAGGTTCACCACCTCCAGGAACTCACCGGAGGCCTCGCCGATGCGGTTCACGAAGTCGACGACCTCGTGATCGGCCACGCCGATCTGCGACGGGCGGATGGCGGCCAGGCGATAGTCGCTGAGCCCCTGCGCATTACGCGGGACCAGCTCGTGCATGGCGGAACCGCGCTGGAACACCACCTCGAGGACGGCGTGCAGCGGCAGCACTCCGGCGACGGCCGAGAGCGCGTTGTACTCACCGACCGAGTGCCCGACCATCATGGCGCCCTCGATGAAGGCGCCCGCCTCGCGCAGCTCCGCGACCTGCGCGACGCCGAGGGTGGCCATGGCGACCTGGGTGAACTGGGTCAGGTGCAGCACGCCCTGCGGGTGCCGGTATTCGACGCCGCGGGCCTTGAGGTAGGTCGGATTGTCGCGCACCACAGCGAGAATCGAGAAGCCGAGGGCCTCGCGGGTGTGCTTGTCGGCGGCGTCCCAGATCTCCTTGGCGGCCTTGGAGCGAGTGCGCGCGTCCAGACCCATGCCCTTGGTCTGGATTCCCTGCCCGGGGAAGGCGTACACGGTCTTCGGCGCGGCGACCTTACCGGTGGCGGTCATGACCAGATCGCCCTCGATGCGGCAGGAGACCTCGATGATCTCGCTGCCCTGATCCACGGCGATCCGCTCCACGCGCACATCGATCTGCGCGCCGGGGCGCACCATGCCGAGGAAGCGGGTGGTCCAGGAGGTGAGGGTGCGCGGCGGCACCTTATCGCTGAGGTCGATGGCCGAAACCGCGTGCTGCGCAGCGGCCGAGAGCCACATGCCGTGCACGATCGGACTGCCGAGTCCGGCCAGCTTGGCGGCGGCCTCGCTGGTGTGGATCGGGTTGTGATCGCCGGAGACCTGCGCGAAGGCGGCCATGGCGCGCGGTGCGGTGAGGGTGACATCGCGACGGCGGCGACGCGGGGTGTCGCTCGCCTGGTCGGACAGCACGCCGCCGGCGCGCGGTGGATCGGTCAGCTCGTTGCCGCCGATGCGGCCGCGAATGGCGAAGCGCTCGGTCAGGGTGGCGACGGTCGGCATGGACAGGCCGGTCTCCGGCTTGTCGAGCATGCCGGAGATGCGCACGCGCACCTCGACGACGCGGCCCATATCGGTGTCGACGGTCTCGCCGGCCTCGGCCCGCACCGCGAGCACGCTTGCGGCGGAAGGCAACTGGCCGTCGAGCTGAATCTGGTGATCGAGGTGGACCAGATCGAGCATGCCCTCGATGACGCTCTTGTCATCGGCGGTGCGGGTCGCGCCGAGCACCGCGAAGACGGCGGGCCAGCAGGCGCCCACGAGCACATCGGGAACGGTGCGGCCGAGGGTGCTGAGGTTCTCCGGCATACCGGAGCCGGTGACACCGGCGTGATCGGCGATCAGGTCCGGGCTCCAGGCCACATTGAAATGCGCGACCTTGGTGCCGTCGACGGTCTTCACCTCGGGCAGCGCCTGCCCGGCGGCGACGGCCAGCAGCGCCGACATGGCGGTCTGGGCATCGTCCTCGGTAATGACCGGTGCGCCACCGTTGTACACGGTGGCCGGAACGGAAATACGGATCTTGACGGCATCGCGGCCGAGCAGCGGAACCGTCAATTCCACATAGGCGCTGTCGGATTCGGGTCCGTCGGCGGGACGCAGCGTGGCGCCGGTCGGCGCATGGCTCGCGCCCTGCTCGTCGACGGCCCACTCGTGCAGATCGCCGAGGCGGTGGATCGGGTTGACGGTGGTGCGGCCGGACCACTGCACATCCGGTGCGGCGAGCACGATATCGATGGCGCCGGTGCTGACATCGGCACGGCGGCGGCCGTCGACGGCGGCCGGGACAACGCCCTCGCGCACCAGCGAGTACGCGGTGTCCTGCTCGAAACGGTCGAGCAGTTCACCGACCGGCTCGTCCACGCGGGTGATGCCGGCGACGGCGACGGTGCCCGGAATGACGCAGACCTGATCGGCGGTGTAGCGCGGATCATGCGCCTGCCACAGCGAATCCGAGCGCCACCAGCGGCGCACATCGCCGTCCACGACGGGCACGAAATTGACCGGCTTGCCGGGGGTCTTGCAGAGCGAGATGAAGAACGGGACGTCGGCCGGGTGCAGCACGGTCGCGGCGGCGGCCGGGTACTGCTCCTTCAGCGTGCAGATGGCCTTGACCGGAGTCTCGAAGTCGGCATCGTCGGCGAAGAGGGTTTCGATCTCGCCGCGATCGGCCGGATTGAGGCGGGATTCGGTGCGGCGCACCATCTCCGCGAATCGGCTGCGCCAGGTGATGTCGAGCCAGACCGAGGCGGTGGCATCGGCGATGGCGGAGGCGAAGTCGCCGCCGCAGTCGAAATCCTTGCGGCGATCCAGGCCGACGGCCAGCTCGACGTAGCGCTCCAGCCACTCCAGGTAGGTCATGGTGGCGATATCGCCGAAGTACGGCTTGGCGGTGCCGTCGAGGGCCTCGATGATCTCGGCGCGGCGCTCGGCGACCGCATCGGCATCGCCGGCGACCTCGTCGAGCAGGCGGCCGGTACGCGAGGCGGCATTGTCGATCTCGTGGATATCCGCACCCAATTGGCTACGGCCGGAAGCCATTCCGCCGGTGGCGGTGCCCGCGGCGACCCAGTCCGGGGTGCCGGGGGTGTCGACGAGCAGCTGCTTGACCTCGGGGGTGGTGGTGGCTTCGAGGGTCGCCATGGCGGCGGTGCCGACCAGCACGCCGTCCAGCGGCATGACGGGGTAGCCGTAGACCTGCGACCAGGTGCCGGTGAGGTATTCGGTGGCACGCTCGGGGGTGCCGATGCCACCGCCGACGCAGACGACCACATTCGCGCGGGTGCGCAGCGCCGCGTACGTCTCGAGCAGCAGGTCGTCGAGGTCTTCCCAGGAGTGGTGGCCGCCGGCGCGGCCGCCCTCGATATGCATGATGACCGCGTAATCCGGTGCGGCGTCCGCGATTCGGAGCACCGCGCGGATCTGAGCGACGGTGCCGGGCTTGAAGGCGACATGGGTGATGCCGACCTCGGTCAGCTCCTCGATGAGGGCGACGGCCTCGTCCAGCTCCGGAATGCCGGCGGTGACGATGACGCCGTCGAACGGGGCGCCGGCGGTACGGGCCTTCTGTACCAGGCGCTTACCGCCCAGCTGCAGCTTCCACAGGTACGGATCCAGGAACAGCGAGTTGAACTGCACGGTGCGACCCGGCTGCAGCAGCGTCTCGAGCTCCTGCACGCGGTCGGCGAAGATCTGCTCGGTGACCTGACCGCCACCGGCCAGCTCGGCCCAGTGGCCCGCATTGGCCGCGGCCGCAACGATTTTCGCGTCGACCGTGGTAGGGGTCATACCGGCGAGCAGGATCGGCGAGCGACCGGTGAGCTTGGTGAACGCCGTCTCGACCACAATGCGGCCGTTGGGCAGGCGCACCGGCTTGGGTGCGAACTCCGCCCAGGCCGGGGCGACCTCGGGGGCCGCGCCGGGGGTGAACAGGCTGCGCTGGCCCGGACGGGTGGAGGCGGCCAGCACGCCGACGCCGGTGCCCTTCAGCGAGCCGGAGGTGAGGCGGGTGAGCAGGTCACCGGGGCCCAGATCCAGAATCCACTGCGCGCCAACCGAAACGGTGTTGTCGATAATGGCGACCCAGTCGATCGGATCGACCAGTACTTCCTGCGTGAGGGCGGCGGCCAGTTCGGCGTCGAGTCCACACTGCCCGGCCCAGCCGCGCACCATTTCCACGGTGTCGGCGAGCGCCGGGTGGTGGAAGGCGACCTCGACCGGAATGTCCTCGAATACGGGTGCGAAGATCGAGCCGCCACGCTTCTTGGCGTCGCGCTCCTTCGACTGCTCCTCGTGGATCTCCGCGCTGCGCTGCCGTACTCGATCCAGCTGCGCCACCGGGCCGCTGAGCACCGCGCGGCGGCGGCCGTTGCGAATGGAGAGCACCGCGGCCTTGTCGGCGTCCACGCCGCGCGAGACCTCGTCGACCACAGCCTGCAACTGCTCGGGATCGACATTCGAGACCGCGACCATGGGCGAGCGCTCACCGAGCGGCATCAGCCCGCGACGACGCGCCACCAGTCCGGCTGCGGCGCCGATCAACTGGGCGATGGCCAGCAACTCGGCATCGCGCTGCCCGTGGGCTTCGGCGGCCGTGGCGGCAATACGCCCCTGCGAATGTCCGACGACGGCGGCCGGAGCGTGCTCGACGATATCCAGGCCCTGTAGGCGCAGCGCCCGCAGCGCGGCCACCTGAGTGAGGAACACACCCGGCATGGAGACCGCGGCGGAACGCAACACCTGCGCGGAGGGCGCCGCCGACACCTCCCCCTCTTCCGGGTCGGCGAGTTCTTCCTCGAGCATCCAGCCGATGGGGTCGAAACCGACCGGGCGCACCACGAGCAGCTGCGCGGCAACCGGCGCGAGCTGCTCCGCGGCCTCGTTGACCAGCGCGGTCAGTTCGGGCTCGAGCGCACTGTCCCGGCCGATCTCCTCGAGCTCGGTGAGCCACTGGGCACCCTGTCCGCCGAACGCCAGCGCATAGGGCGCACCCCCCAGCAACCGGTCCAGCAGCGACGACCTGACTCCACTATCCCGGCTCTTCTTCGCCAGCTCGGCCTTCGACCCGGTTCCGGTGCTCTCGTTGATCGTCAAGACTTCGACTTCCTTCTCCTGGCGTCCCCGTCCCCACAGGACTGGGCCGCGCTCACGGTGCGCAGGTGTTCCTCCGGCCAACTGGCCCTGGTAGATGGCGAGGATTCCACAAAATCATGAGGATCTCCTCATGTTTGGTTACCGCCAAAGCACCTACCCTCGAGTATTTCTGCACGGCCGTACCAGAACGGCTAGAAACATGACCCTCCCTCATGTTTGAAGTCGCTGGTGAGGGTGGTTACATCGGTGTAGGAAATGTGAGGCTTCCTCATATTGCCCTTTATCGAATCGTTATAATCCCAGGTAGGGTTACCGACCAGTACGCCACACCCACCCGATGCTTCGCGATCCTCGTTTCGCCCGGTAAAGTTTGGACGGTCGTACCATCAGCGCGAGTGGCGAAATTGGCAGACGCGCCAGATTTAGGTTCTGGTGTCCACGGACGTGGGGGTTCAAGTCCCCCCTCGCGCACAACATCCCCGGAACCGGATCGAGGCTCCGCGAGCCCGCCGAATCCCGTAGCGCCGAACGGCATTTCACATTCGGGCAACCCTCCAGCGACATCGGTTACCGCGTGGGTAGCTCACCCTTCATGAGCAGGTCCGCCGCCTCGCCGGCGGAGATCACGCCGTCACGCTGCAAATAGGCCATGGCCTCGAGCGCAGCGGCGTGAGCTGGGACGGAAGAGCCGTAGACGGCGTCCTCCACAACACGGAAGTGATAGTCGTGCTGGTGTGCGTCCACCGCCGTGTAGTGCACGCACACATCGGTGAGACCGCCGGTCAGGATGAGGGTGCGGGCCTGGTATCCGCGCAGGATGATGTCGAGGTCGGTGCCGAAGAATGCTGAATAGCGGCGTTTGCGGACCTCGTATTCGGTAGGGAGCGGGCCGAATCCGGGGACGTAGTCGGCGCCGGGCGTGCCCTCGACGGTGTGCAGGTCTTCCACCCCGTCCACTTCGCGGCCGAGGTCGGTGTGGGTGGGATGGTGCAGCTCGCGGATGAAGACGACCGGGACGCGGTGCTCGCGGGCGGTGTCGATCAGCGCTCGGAGGGCGGTGATCTGCGGAGCCGCACCGCCATCACCGCCCCGAGCCGGTGCGAAGTCCTGCTGCACATCGATGCAGATGAGAACCAGATCAGCGGTGACCGGAGTGACGTCGGAAATATTTTCGATCATTCGAAAGATATTCGAGCTCCGGTGTGGCGCTCCGGTTTCCGCCGCGTAACACCATTACCTCAGGACTGCAGGCCGACTTCGACCTCCAGGTTGAGGGTGATCTTGTCGCCGACCACGACACCGCCGCCGTCGGGCAGCGGCATATCGATGTCGATGCCGAAATCGCGGCGGCTCACGACGGTCTCGGCCTCGAAGCCCGCGACCGGGCCATGGCCCATACCCGGGTTCACGCCGAGGAATTCGACCTTCAGCGACACCGGCTTGGTATTACCGCGGATCGTGAAATCGCCGTCGACCACGAAGTCGTCGCCGTCGACCCGGAAACCCGTGGACTTGAAGGTCGCCACCGGGAACTGCTCGGCATGGAAGAAGTCCGCGGTGCGCAGGTGCGCGTCCCGCTGGTCGTTGTCGGTGGTCACGGAGTCGACGCGAATCTCGACCTCGGCCGACGCGGTCCCGTCCTCGTTCACGACGAGCTTGCCGGAGAAATCGGTGAAACGGCCGCGAACCTTGCTGACCATGAGGTGCCGTACCGAAAAGCCCAGGGTCGAGTGGGCGGGATCGATCACCCAGGTGCCGGGGGTCAGGGTCTTGATTTCAGTGGACATCGAAACTCCTTCGAATAGGCCGAGTGTCAGTGCTGACGCCATCACGCACCATTGGTTGATGCGGCAACCAAGCTAACGTTGGACCATAGCCAGGCTATTCCGAAGTGACCTGGAACACGACCCCCGTTCCCGGCGAGCCGCGCCCGGCGCATCTCGGGCCGGAACCTTCCCGTGCGCAACGACGTTGAACGCGATGCGGAGCCGAACTCCGTGCAATGGCGACTCGGAGGCAGGTCGCCGTAATAATCGATGGGAGAAGCACAATGGGTGTCAGTCTGACCAAGGGCGGCAACGTATCGCTGACGAAGCAGGCCCCGAATCTCACCGCGGTGGCCGTCGGCCTGGGCTGGGATCTGCGGACCACCACCGGGACCGACTTCGATCTGGATGCCAGCGCCATCGCGCTGAACCCGGAGAAGAAGGTCGTCTCGAACGGGCACTTCGTCTTCTTCAACAACCTGAAGTCGCCCGAAGGCACCATCGAGCACACCGGTGACAACAAGACCGGTGAGGGCGAAGGCGATGACGAGGTCATCAATGTCGATCTCGCCAACACCCCGCCGACCATCGACAGCATCGTCTTCCCGGTCTCGATCTACGAGGCCGACACCCGCGCACAGAGTTTCGGCCAGGTCCGCAATGCCTACATCCGCGTGGTCGACCGCGCCAACGGCACCGAACTGGCCCGCTACGATCTGTCCGAGGACGCCTCCACCGAAACCGCCATGGTCTTCGGCGAGCTCTACCGCAATGGCGCCGAGTGGAAGTTCCGCGCCACCGGTCAGGGCTACGCCTCCGGCCTGGCAGGCATCGCAACGGATTTCGGCGTCAGCCTCTGACCCCACCCGATCACTGACGGCGTAGCGATTTCGCTACGCCGTCAGTTCGTCTTCCGGGTGATCGGTCTCGTCTTCCGGGTGATTGCCGCCGCGGCTCAGGATTCGGAGCTGGGCACAGGGCGATCCGGCAGCGCCTCGGGATTCGCCTTCAGGTATTTGAGGCTCTGTTTCATGTAGACGCGGGGATTCAGGTCCAAGTGGTTGGCCCAGTGCGGTTTCGGGTCGCCGCGCATGACGGTCCAGCAGGCCAGGGCGTAACCGAACATGGGCTGCGAGAGGTAGCCGAGTCGCTGGGAGTGCCAGCCGCGGCGGGTCTGGGAGAATTGGAAGGCCGCGTTGGCATTGAATACGCCCAGGCCCAGGTAGACCGTTGCCAGGTCGGTGAGCTGCTCGTTGTCGTGGCGGGAGCGGTCGATGCGGCGCTCGCCGAGTAGGCGTTCGTGGGCCAGCTCGTGTGCGACGGTGGCCACCAGTGTCACCGGTGAGCGCATATGCTCCCTATCGATGGACACCACCGCGCGCCCGTGTTCCACCCGGTAGTGACCGGCTTCTCCGTGTGTGGATCCCGCCAGAAACGCGAGGTTCTCCGGCAGGATATCGGCGTCCGAATGCAGTTCCACGACAATGCGATCGCGGCCGACGCCCATATATCGGCTCACATTGCCGACCAGCGAGCGGATCTCCTGCTCGGTCCCGGTGTAGGCGCCGGGGAAGAAGTCGGGCGTCGGCAGGATTACCGGCGTTCGCAGTGTTCTGGGGCCGAACTGAGCCGCACACCAGCTCATCATCTCTTCGACCCAGAGCCGCTCCAGCTCCCCTACCGGGCACCTGGGCTTGAAAATTCCCACGCCACAGTATGTCCGTGCGGCGGGCAGATTTCCTGTCCAAAAAACAGTCGCCGATGTTCGGAATTGGCGCGGTCAGGCGACGATGGAACGCTGTGGCACGCCGATGTATTCGCTCAGCGGCCGGATCAGTGCGTTGGATTCACCCTGTTCGATGATGTGTGCGGTCCAGCCGGTAATGCGGCTCATGACGAAGATCGGGGTGAACATCTCGATATCGAAGCCGAGCAGGAAGTACGCCGGTCCGGTCGGGAAGTCCAGGTTGGGTTTGATCCCGGTGGCCTCGTTCATGGTGCGCTCGAGGTTCTCGTACATGCGCACCCACTTCTGTCCCTCGGTGGCAGCGGCGATATCCATGAACGCCTGCCTCATGGTGGGCACTCGCGAGTCACCGTTCTTGTAGACCCGGTGGCCGAAGCCCATCACCTTTTCCTTGTGCGCCAGCTTGTTTCGCAGCCACTGCTCGGCCAGCGCCGGATCGCCGATCTCGAGCATGTCGTGCATGACGGCCTCATTGGCGCCGCCGTGCAGCGCGCCCTTGAGTGCGCCGATGGCCGCGGTGACCGCGCTGTAGATATCCGACAGCGTGGAGGTGACCACCCGCGCGGCAAAGGTGGAGGCATTGAAACTGTGCTCGGCGTAGAGGATCAGCGAGACCTCGAACGCCTTGACCAGATCCGGAGCGGGGACCTTCCCGAAGCACATATTCAGGAAGTTCTTCGCGTATCCGAGGTGCGAATGCGGGGCGATCGGGTCCAGGCCGTGGCGACGGCGATGGTCGGCCGCCACGATGGTCGGCAGCACGGCCAGCATGCGAAGGGCCTTGGCGCGGTTGGCCTTCGGGGAGTTGTCGTCCTCCTGCGGATCCTCCGCACCGAGGTAGCTGATCGCCGTCCGGACCACATCCATGGGATGGCAGTTCTCGGGCAGCTTGGTCACCAGCGACAGCAGCGACCGGTCGGCGCGCCGCAGCGCCCGCTCCTGCTGGGTGAAACGCTCCAGCTCGGCGACGGAGGGCAGTTCCCCGGACCAGAGCAGGAATGCCACCTGCTCGAAGGTGCAGTTGGCGGCCAGATCCTGCACCGCATAGCCGCGATAGGTCAGAGAGTTGGTCTCGGGCACCACCTTCGAGATGGCGGTGGTATCCACGACCACACCCGCGAGCCCCTTGTAGATGGCCGGTACCGCGGTATCCGTCATCACTGATCCCTTTCGAGAGCGAAATTGAATATGTCGGAATCGAATTCGTTGTAGCGCTCGTACTCCAGCAGCTCGTACAGCCGGCTGCGATGCTGCATACGATCGAGAAGCTTGGCCTGCGTGCCGGTCTGGAAGATTTCGCGCAACCCGGTCTCGGCGGCGTACATGGCCAGTCGCAGTGTGGAGACCGGGTAGATCACCGCGTTGTAACCGATCGACTCCAGCGTGCTCGCCGACAGCAGTTCGGACTTGCCGAACTCGGTCATATTGGCCAGCAACGGAGTTGAGACCGCGGCCCGGAACTTCTCGAAGTCGGCGGCCTCGGTCAGCGCCTCGGTGAAGATCAGGTCCGCACCCGCGTCGGCGTACGCCCTGGCCCGCTCGATGGCCGCGTCGATGCCCTCGATTCCGGCGGCATCGGTGCGGGCGCAGACAATGAAGTTCGGATCGCACCGGGCGGAGACCGCCGCACGCAGCCGTCGCACCATTTCCGCGGTCGGGACAACGGCTTTGCCGTCGAGATGTCCGCAGCGCTTCGGGTTGACCTGGTCCTCCAGGTGGCATCCGGCAATGCCGGCGTCCTCCAGGACGGTCACGGTGCGCGCCGCGCTCATGGGTTCGCCGAAGCCGGTATCGGCATCGATGAGCACCGGCAGATCGGTGATACGAGCGATCTGCTGACCGCGCCCCGCCACCTCCGTGAGCGTGGTGAGCCCGATATCGGGCAGCCCCAATTCAGCGGAGAGCACCGCACCGGAGACGTACACGCCTTCGAAGCCGATTTCCTGAATCAGCTTGGCCACCAACGGATTGAACGCACCCGGGTAACGCTGGATCCGGTCGGAGGCGAGTCCCGCGCGGAACGCCGCGCGCTTGTCCGCGGCCGAGGTGGCCGCCGCGAGCAGGCCTGACATCAGAAGAGTCCCTTCGGCAGCTTCGGGGCGCGGGCGAGCACGTCTTCGGAGACCGTGAAGGTCAGCCCGGAGAGTTCGGCGGCGGAGAGTTCGGCGGTGCGCTGCGCTACCTCGAGGAAGCGGTCCTGTTCGGCAGGCTCGATCACGCCCTCGGCGAGCGTGCGGAATTTCGCGATGTACTGCTCGCGGGCGAACGGCCGCGCGCCCAGCGGATGCGCATCCGCGACAGCCAGCTCGTCGGTGATGACCTCACCGCTCTTCAGAGTGATCTCGGCGCGCGCTCCGAAGGCCTTCTCGTTCGGGTCGGTGGAGTGGTAGCGCCGGGTCCACTCCGGGTCCTCGGCGGTGGAGATCTTGTTCCACAGCTCGATCGTGTCGGGGCGCTGGGCCCGCTCCGGCGCGTACGAGCGCTCGTGGTGCCAGGCGCCGTCCTGCAGGGCGACCGCGAAGATGTACATGACCGAGTGGTCCAGAGTTTCGCGCGAGGCCCGGGGATCGAACTTCTGCGGATCGCCCGAACCGGTGCCGATCACATAGTGGGTGTGATGGCTGGTGTGCAGCACGATCGAGGCGATCTGGTCGAGGTCGCCGATCCGATCGCGCATGCGGCGGGCCAGGTCGATGGGCGCCTGGCTCTGGTATTCGGCCGAATGCTCCTTGGTGTAGGAGTCCAGAATGCCGCGCTTGGCCTCACCCGGTCCGGGCAGCGGCACCGAGTACTCCGCCTTCGGCCCGCCGAGCAGCCAGGCGATGACGCCGTCCTCGCCCTCCCAGATCGGCGACGGCGCACCCTCGCCGCGCAGCGCGCGGTCCACGGCTTCGACGGCCATCTTCCCGGCGAAGGCGGGGGCGTACGCCTTCCAGCTGGAGATCTCGCCCTTGCGGGACTGCCGGGTCGCGGTGGTGGTGTGCAGCGCCTGGCCGACGGCCTGATAGATGGTCTCGGTCTCGAGGCCGAGCAGGGTGCCGATGCCCGCGGCGGCAGAGGGGCCGAGGTGGGCGACGTGGTCGATCTTGTGCTCGTGCAGGCAGATTGCGCGCACCAGATCGATCTGGATCTCGTAACCGGTGGCAAGGCCGCGAATCAGATCCGCGCCGGTGCGGCCGGTGTGCTGGGCGACGGCCAGGATCGGCGGAATATTGTCGCCCGGATGCGAGTACTCCGCGGCCAGGAAGGTGTCGTGGAAGTCCAACTCGCGCACCGCGACTCCATTGGCCCACGCGGCCCACTCCGGTGAGTACGTGCCGCCGACGCCGAACACGGTCGAGCCGGGCAGGTACGAATGCGAAAGCGCCTGGGCGCGAGCATTGGCCACCGGCCGCCGCGTCACCGAGGCGGCGGCGACGGCCGCATTGTCGATGATCCGGTTGATGATCATCTCCTGCGTTTGCGCGGCGACCGCCACCGGATCCGCGGCAACTTCCGCTATACGCCAGGCGAGATGCTCTTCGCGGGGGAACTGCTCCGCGGAACGGTGTGTGCGAACAAGATGATTCTTCACTGCCGAAGACCTCCGAATATCGATTCCGCCGGTACTTTTCGCACGCTACGGAGCGGTCCGACGGCCGGGAATACTTCGCAGCTGCCGATTTTTGTGCGGCCGGATCAGTGAATCTGCGACAGTTGCGATGACCGGATCTCATATGCTGGCAGCCCGATTGACCAGCACATCAGGGGTTTCGTATGGTTGTGGAAGCGATGATTCGAGGAACCTGGTGCAAACCCAGGACGGTCGCGCCACTGTGAGCACTTCCCTTCGGGCAGGTGCGAGTCAGACACTCGAAGAGCCGTGTAATACCAACGACCGGGGACGCGTACATCCCCGCAAGGTTCAGGAGAGTCTCATGGCTACGTCTTACGTCCCCCAGTCCGGGGTGGAAACACTTTCGCTCCCCACGACGGCCATGTGGCTGGCGGGCACCACTTTGCTGGCGCTGCTCGCCTACTACTTCATCGGCATCGATCAGGGCGCTGTCTCGATCTTCGGCAGCGATATGCATGTGCACGAGTTCGTGCACGACGCTCGGCATTTCCTCGGCTTCCCCTGCCACTGAGCAGGGAAGAGAGTCGACACAATGGAAAAGCGAATCATCTTCCGGGGCCTGCTCGCAGGGGCGCTCGGAGGTCTTCTGGCGTTCCTTTTCGCCCGCGTCCTGGCCGAACCCATTATCAATCGGGCCATCGATTACGAGAGCGGCCGCGACGACGCCCAGATGGCCTTGGACAAGGCCGCCGGCCATCCGATGGCCGATATGGGCACGGAAATCTTCAGTCGCGATATCCAGTCCACTGTCGGTATCGGCTTCGGCATGATCCTGTTCGGCATCGCCATGGGCGCCCTGTTCGCGACCGCCTACTGCGTCTGCGTCGGCCGGGTCGGCAAGCTCACCCCGCGCAATCTCGCGCTGGTGGTGGCCGGTGGCATGTTCCTGGTGTTCTACGGTGTCCCGTTCCTGAAGTACCCGGCCAATCCGCCGTCGATCGGGCATCCGGACACCATCAAGGAGCGCACCGCTCTGTACGTGGCAATGATCGTGATCACCGGCATTCTGCTGCTGGGCGCGATCTGGCTGGGCCGCAGACTGCAAGCGCGACTGGGCAATTGGAACGCGACGCTGGTCGCCGCGGTGGCCTTCGTGGTCGCCATCGGCATTGTGATGGCCCTGCTGCCGTCACTCGGTCACCTCTCGGCCAACAGGTCCGAGTTCGGCGATTTCGCGACGGAGACGCCGCAACCGCTGACCGATCCGTCCGGCAAGATCGTCTACCCCGGATTCCCGGCCGACGATCTGTTCTTCTTCCGGTTCTATTCCTTTGCCGCCCAGCTGATTCTGTGGACGGTCATCGGTGTCGGATTCGCCACGCTGGCGCCGCGCCTGTTCGGCCGCCAGACCAGCCCCGCACCGATCGTCGCGGCGGCTTCCCCCGCATGAGCGCGGTCACCCGGCTCACACTGCTCTCGCACGCCATGACCGAGGCTATGGCGGCAGCGCGATTCGCCGCCGACGAACCACTCAGCGAGCTGGGCCTGCGCTCCGTGCAGAAAGCTGATCCCAGCACCCTCCGGGCCGACCTGATCCAGGTCGGCCCGGAGGCCCGCACGGCTCAGACCGCAGCACAGCTGGGCTTGACCGGTAGCACCGAACCCGCACTGCGCGACCTGGATTGCGGCGCCTGGACCGGTTCCGGCATGGGCGATATCGCTCCCGAACACCTGATGGGCTGGCTGACCGATCCGGATCACCGCTCACACGAGGGCGAATCGATCACGACCCTACTCGAGCGCGTGCGCGCGTGGATGGACACCCTTGCGCAGGACCCACAGCGCATCCTCGCGATCACGCACCCCGCTGTTGTGCGGGCCACGATCCTGATCGCCCTGTCCGCCCCCGCAACATCCTTCTGGCGCATCGACATCCCGCCGCTGAGCGCCACCACCCTGCACCAGCGCGGCGGCTCGTGGACCCTGCGCGAGACCGCACTGCCCCTCTGATTCCGCTCCCGCTGATTCCATGGAATCCACAGCGGGTCAAAGTCTTTGGACGGGCGTGGTGTTCGATGAAGGGGATATCGAACACCACGCCCGCATCGGAAAGGATAGCGGCAAAGGGCGATTCCGTCAGGTGCTGGTTTCGCTGGTCCGGATCGCGACCACGATCGGTGAGCGGTGGTATGCGGTGGAAACTGCTACCAGCCAGGCGATTTCGCCCATGAAGGTGGGGCGGTCGGGGCGGCGGAAGGTCTCGCCGCCGTCTATCGGAGCTGACTCACTCAGATAGGCCCGCAGGGCGTGCGCGATGCGCGCCGCTTCTATCGCCGCCGCGCGCTCACGGGCTGGGATTTCGAGCTCGTCGGCGACTTGTTCTGCCCGGGCGGTGATTTCGGGGCTCAGATACGGCTGCAGGAGAAGCAGGGCGTCGCGGATCTCGATGACCCGGCGGTACAGCCGATCGCGGGAGATTCCGCGAGTACTGGGCACCACGCGGGTGACTTCGGGGGCCGCCGCGCACAGTGCCGACCAGAGCGGATACAGCCGGGGATAGGCGCGGGTGCGCTGGATGCCGGCCATGGCCTGCGGTAGCAGCGAAGGGCACAGGTAGCCGATCAGCATGATGGCCGCGCCGATACTGGCGAAGGCGGGGGCGATGTCGATATTCAAGTGGCGGGCCGAAATTCCCGCCCATGCGGCCACCAGCGCGAGGGTCTTGCCGATGCTGTACCCGACCGCGATGACGGAGCCCCCGGCCAGCAGGCGCAGGCCACGGCGCAACCACGGCTGTTCCCGCGCATGAGGCAGCCAGCTGCGGCACAGCATGATGATGCGCAGCAGCGCGAGTGTGTACGCGCACAGGTAGATCGCGAGGAAAGCATCCACCATCGGTGTGGTCGCGTAGTGATAGTCGAAGTCGGTCGCGTGGCTTTCGCCGTGGACCGGCGCCGCGAAGAACAGCACCGCCATTGTCGCCACCACAGCCAGATTCATCAGTATCACGTTGCGGCTGTTGATATGTGGGCTGGTTTCGACGGGCGTTTCCGGGACGATCAGATACGTCGTCCAGACGATCTGCGCCATGACCGCCGTGGTGATGGCCGAGTAGACGATCAGCGTCGCCAGATTGGGTATCCCGCTGATCCGGCCGATCGACTCGTAGGTCTGCGGCACGGCGGCCTCGAAACCTACTGCGGTACAGGCGATGGCGACCACAACGGCCCAGCGGGCGGTGGCTTGCGGATTGCGGGCGGCCAGTATCAGCCGCCACAGGCACACCCCGGCGGCCAGCGCACCGACACTTCCGTAGACAAGAGCGAATTGCACTGCCGTCAGTCGATTCCGGGGCCGAAGGTATCGAGCAGACTGCGAATATCGGCGGGCGCGTTATCGGGCAGCACCCATTCCGCGCGCGGCGTCCAGCGCGTGATGTGGTGTGCCATGAGCAGATCGGCGATGCGCTCGGCCTCCTGCTCCTCACGCTCCGAGGAGCAGGTGCGGCCCAGCATGCGGCGCACCACGGCGGGATCGATATTCGGGGCGAGCAGCCGCAGCGCGTCCTGCCCGGTCACCGTGACCGGCTCGTGCCCGGCCAGCAGATGCCCGAACTCGTGGCAGACGATGTGATCCTGGTGCAGCTCACTGGTATTGCTCTGGTAGGCGAGGAAATCGATATCCCGCGTCACCAGCAGACCTCCGGAGAGTCCGGCCACCGGGAACGGTTCCGGGCGCAGCCGCAGGGGCCGCCCGCGCCGCCTGGCCAGGGTCTCCGCCAATTCGGTCACCGTGAATCGGCCGGGCAGTCCGAGCCCGCGCAGCTCGCGCCGCAGCCGGCGATGATCCATCATCGGATGCTCATTCTCCGAGCCCTCCCAGACCGCGATCCGCATGGCTCACAAGTCTTCCCCGTAGTTCTCCGACTCGATGCGCCGCAGCACATCGAGCATGGCCGCGATGGTGTCGGCCCGCACCGTACCGTGCGCCAGTCCGTCGCGCAGCACCAGTTCCAGCGCCGCGCCTTCGGCTTTTCCCTTGAGCGCGTTGACCAATGCCAACTCGCGGCCGCGCGCGACGGCGAGTTCGGGATTGGTGAGCGGATCGAGACTGCCCAGGCCGAAGTACACGCGCAGCGCCTCCAGCGTCTCGAACGACGGGTTCACCGTCTGCCCGGTCCGCAGCTTCCACAGATAGTTCGCCGAAAGGCTTACGCCCGTACTGCTGTGAATATCCTCGGCCAGCGCCCGGTGCGTGATCTCCACCTCGCGGCCGTCCCTGGTCACGGGCGGATGCATGCCGCCGATCAGACTGTTGAGCGCACTGGTGAACGGATGCTCTTGTGCGGCAACCATTCTAATCTTGTCTCCTGCAGTTGACAGTCGAGGTGAGCTCGATCATATACTCGTGCCTACTTCGTTATCGATCGCCGATATCGCTGTCCCCGAAGGGGAGGGCAGCGGTACCGGAAAGCGTTCAGGTGCGAAGTCCAGGATGGGGCGACCAAAGCCGCTCGCCCCATTCAATAGCTCACCTCCGCTAGCTCACCTCCGCTCGCACCGGCAGGGTGAGCGGCCCGCGATGGCGGAAGCCCGATCGCCAGGGCACATCCCGATCATCAATGGTCGCATGCAATTTCGGCCACCGGGTGTAGATCTGCGTGAGAACGGACGCGAGCACCGGCCGCAGCAATCCGGCGCCGACACACGCGTGCGCGCCGTGACCGAGCGCCACATGCGGATTGGGACCGCGCCACACATCCAATTCCGCCGGCTCGGCGAACCGCTCTGGATCGTGATTCGCCGAGGCCAGGCACAGCAGGACCGTCTGCCCCGCCTCGATCAGCTGACCGCCGATCTCCAGATCGGTGACCGCGAACCGCGGGCCGGCCAGCACCTGCGGCGACAGGAAGCGCAGCAATTCATCGACCGGACCGGGTCGCTCGGGGGCCGACATCATCTCCGCGAGCTGCTCGGGCCTGCCAGAGAAGACGAGCACCGCCCCGGCGAGCACATCCATCAGCACCTCGTAGAAGACGAAAAGCAGATAGAACAGCAACCCGGCAAGATCACCGGAATCGGCTCCCCCACTGCCGATCTCGGCGCGCACCAGCCGGCCGAGCATCGTATCCCCGCCGTCCCGCAGGCCCTGCGCGATGACAGCGGTAATGATCTGCTGCATCGTCGCCAGCGTATCCCGGGCCCGTGGCACGGAATCCGGGCGCAGTGTGGCATTTGCCCACGCCGCCAGCGCATCCCGCTCGGCATCGGGCAACCCCAGCAGTTCCGCGACAATCACCGCGGGCAGCGGCAGCGCCACGCGCTCGACAAAATCGAATTCATGCACACCGTCGAGCTCGGCCAGGGTCTTGCCGACCAGCAGCGCCGCCCGCTCGGTCCACTCCCCGGACAGCCGCAGCTCACCGACGACCCGGCTGCGCAGTCGCCCCCACTCCTCCGGCTCGCTGCGCTGGAACACATCCAGCGGCGGCGGAACCGCGAACCCGCGATAGTCGCCGCCCCGGCTGTATCGCATATTCGTGGACAACCGCTCGTCGAGCAACCCGTCCCGCACATCCGCATAGCGCGTCACCAGCCATGCGGGCGGCCCGTCCGGTGTCGCCACTCGATGCACACCGCCGCCGTCCCGCAGCGACCGCAGCACCGGCCAGGGTTCGCGCGCGAATTCCTCATCGAAGATGCTCAACACGCACCCATCATCTCCCAAGCAGCCCAACAGGTCTCGACCGGAACCACGCCCATCCCGGGTGGCACGGTTCCCGACTCGGCATGATGACAACCATGCCGCCGCATCAGCCGACCCGCGAACCGTCCACCGACAGCCCCGCCCGCCTGCGCCCGACGGTGCTGGAGGGCAAGCACGTCCGCCTCGAGCCGCTGGGTCCCGAGCACCACGACGGCCTGTGTGCGGCCTTCAGCGACGGCAAGCTCTGGGAACTGGCGGTGACACTGGTTCCGCAGCCCGAGGGCGTCGGCGCTTTCATCGAAGATGCCCTGGCCGCAAGGGAAGCCGGAACCCAACTGCCATTCGCGACCATCGACCTCGCCTCCGGCAAGGTCGCCGGAACCACCCGGTTCATGAATATCGTTCTCCCCCACCGGCGAGCGGAGATCGGGGCCACCTTCATCGGCAAGTCCTGGCAGCGCACACCCGTCAATACCGAAGCCAAACTCCTGATGCTCACCCACGCCTTCGACGTCGAAGCCCTGAACCGCATCGAATTCCTCACCGACGCGCGCAACGAAACCTCACGAGCCGCAATCGCCCGCCTGGGAGCCACCCAGGAGGGAATCCTGCGCAGCCACATGGTGATGCGCGACGGCTGGATCCGCGATTCGGTGCTTTTCAGCATCACCGCCACCGAATGGCCCACTCTCAAACCCCGCCTGGCCGACCGACTCACCGAACGACCCAGCTCCGAGTGACCGATTCCGACCTCGGTTACGAAGCCTGCCGACCGCTGGAACGGAAGTCGACCAGGCAGTCGGAACGCCGACCCCATGCCTCGGGCTGTCCGCTGGCGTGACCATGCGACTTCGATCACCCACCGAGCAGCGCTCACGTTTGCCCGAAAATTGCCATCGGCCCAGCTGAGAGCATGGGCGAGCAATGGTCGAGCCGACCGGCCAGCGGCACCCACCGATGAACGTCGCGTATGTCCGAATTCTCCTGGGCAGGGCAGCTGTTTACGCTGGCCTGCGCAACGGCGAGCGGGACTGGAGAACGGGTGGATCAGGCGGGCGCGATACAGGTGACGCTGCTGAACGGCGTCGAGGTGCGTCGGGCCGGGCAGTCGTTACCCCTGGGTCCGCCGCAGCGACGCGCGGTGCTGTGTGCGCTGGCCCTGCAGCGCAGGCACTGGGTCTCGCCGGCGCGGTTGCTGGACAGCCTCTATGACGAGGCGCCGCCCGCCAGTGGCATCGGCGTGATTCAGACGTACATCTCCGCACTGCGCCGTGTTCTCGAACCGGAGCGTGCGCCGCGGACACCGCCGGCCCTGCTGCTGTCCGGGCACGGCGGCTATCAACTGCGGATCGATGACGAGCAGATCGATGTCGGAGTATTCGACCGCCTGGTCGCCGATGCGGCGCAGGCCCGGCGCAGCGCTGAATGGGAACGCGCCGAACGGTTTTACTCCGAGGCCCTGGCGTTGTATTCGGGTGAGCCACTGGCCGGCGTGCCGGGACCTTTCGCCGAGATGCAGCGCGTGGCGCTGTCGGAGCGCCGGCTCGCGGTCCTCGAGGACAGTCTCGATCTCGCCGTGCTGTGCGGCCGGTTCGACGATGCCATCGATTCGCTGCGGGGGCTGACCGCACAGCACCCCCTGCGGGAACGGCCGCGCGCGGTACTGATGCGGGCGCTGTCGGAGCGTGGCCGTCGATCCGAAGCCCTGGACGTGTACCGCGACACCCGGCGGGTGCTCGTCGATCAGCTCGGTGTCGAACCGGGCGCGGAGCTGCGCCGGCTGCACGAACAGATTCTGACCGGAGCCGAGCCCGTCGACCGGCCGCGGCGGACCGTGACGGTCAAGGATATGAAAGAACCAGCGCCGGAGGATGATTCGGCGCTACCACTGGTCTTCGATCGCGAGCGCGAACTGGCCCGGATCGCCGCCTGCGTGCGCCGCGCCGCAGCCGGGGTGGGCGCCCTGGTGGTGATAACGGGCCGTCCGGGCCACGGCAAGACACAGCTGCTGAACGAGGTTGCGCGACAGCATCCTTCGGCACTGCGGATGGGTCTCACCGCGGCGGCGGGCAAGGAGGATCTGACAGGCCGGCTGCTGGAACGGCTCGATGACCATGACGGGGCCGACGATGACAAGGCACTGGCAGCTCGGCTGTACCGGGCTCTCGCCCGGAAGTCGGCCGCCCGGCCACTGCTGATACTGATCGACGACGCCACCCGGATGGACGACCGCTCGGCTCGGGTCATGGTGTCGGTCGCACCGCGGCTGCACGACCTGGCGGTGCTGATCGTCCTCACCCTCGACGAAAGATCCTGGGACAAGCAGTCTCTGGACCTGCACGGCCGGCTGGAGCCGCTCGCGGCGGCGGTGCTGCGACCGGGCGGGCTGAGCGCCGCCGGAATCGCCGGACTGTACGAGCGCCGGGTCGGCCTGCCGTGCCCGCCCGAGTTCGCCACGGACATCTTGCACGCCTCGGGCGAAATCCCTTTGGTGGCCGGCGCATTGATCACCGATCTGGCCACGCTCCGCATCACGACACGGGTCCCCGATCGGCTGCCGGAGGGGTGCTACTCCCGCGCCATTCAGCGCCAACTGAGCCGGTACTCGGCGGAAGGGGTGCGCACACTGCGTGCTCTCGCGGTTCTGCAGGAATTCCACCCGACCGTCGAGATTCTCGCGGCCGCCTGCGATGAGCCGGTCGCGGCAATGCGGCACCGCTGCGAATTGCTCGCAGCGCTCGGCCTGCTGGCGGTGGTGGATCCCCCGGAGTTCCGGCATCCCTTGATCGCCAATACGATTCGGTGGCTGTGCCCCGCGGAGGACGCGGCAGTCTTCCGCACAGCCGCCGCGGCGCGAGCTCGGGTGGCCGGATATCCGGCTCGGCAGGTGGCCGCCTACCTCGCAGAGCTGACCGGTGCCCAGTACGCGCAGTGGACCGTCGTCCTGACCGATGCCGCCGAAGAATGCCTGGGCCACACTATGATTCCCGAGGCCACGCACTGGCTGGAGGCGGCGCTGCGCATCTGCACACCGGACGCTCGCGACGATCTGCTGGTCCGGCTCGGGCAATTGGAGCTGTGGACCAATCCGGCCGCCGCCCGCGCCCACCTGGAGGAAGCGCTCGCCGGCCAGCGCGCCCGTAGCACCGCACCGACGGCACTGATCCCGCTGGCCTGGACCATGGCCGGGCGACGTGAGGCAGCGGCGGCAATGGCCCTCATGTCGGAGGTGATCACCGCGACCCAGGCTCGTGATCCCTTGGCCGCCAGCGCTGTTCGCAGCTCTCAGTGGATGGTTGCGGCATTGACTCCCGCGACCTGGCGGGACTACATCGCCGATCTGCGCGCCGCGCACAGCGACGATCGAATCACCGCCGCGGTACTCACCCTGGACGATTGCTTCAGCACCCGGATCGGTGCGCGCACAGCGCTGCACCGGCTGTCTCCGGAGCCGCTCGACCTCGACGCCGAGACGCTACCCAAACCCCTGCTCGGATTGTTCACCCATCTGACCATGTGGGCCGGCGACCTCACGACCGCCCTGCACCTCACCGAGCAGCGCAATGACCAGCATTTCGGCGCGATCGACACCTATCGTGTCATCGTCCGCTCGGAAATCCTGATCCGTGCGGGTGCGTACCAGCAGGTCCTGCGCGAGATCGGCCCCGTGATCGGTGCCATCGACGACGAATTGATCGCTCCCCCGGCAACACTGGTGGCACAGTACGCACACGCACTGCTGGGTCTGGGCCGTGTCGAGGAAGCCGCACAGTGGCTCGACCGCCGCACCACCCGCGCCAATCCCGAGACCTGGGAGTGGACGGTGATCACCCATATCCGGGCGAAGCTGAGCGCCGCACGCGGAGCCACGCGCGAGGCGGTCGCGCACTTCCTCGATTGCGGACGCCGCACTGCCGCAGTAGGAATCAGCAATCCGGCCCATATTCCCTGGCGCAGTTCGGCGGCCCTGGAACTGGTGCGCTCCGGCGACCGCGACCGGGCACGGGAACTGGCCGCCGCCGAATACGCGCTCGCACAGCGCTGGAATGCCCCGAGCACGCTCGGAAGATCCATGCGCGCAATGGCTCTGACAGCGCCGGGCGGTACGGACGTGCCGCTGCTCGAACGCGCCGTCGACCTGCTCCGCAGGGCCGAATCGCCCCTCGAACTGATTCCCGCGCTACTGGATCTCGCGCAGGCCTGCGGCGCGCCCGAGCGGGCGCGACAGCTGCTGCGGGAGGCCCGCATGCGCACCGAATCCATCGGCGCCGCAGGATATCTCGTCCCGATCGAAGATCTCCTGACCAGTCTCGACCCGGCGCCCGGCAGCGTACCCACCGGGCGCGGCGGATCGGACTGATCAGCGGTTCCGGGCAGCCTTCTCGATGAGGTCGGCGATCTCTCCGGGCTTGCTCAGCATGGAGGCGTGCCCGGCCGGCAGCGTGATGATCCGCTCGTCATCGGTGATCCGACCGGCCAGCTGCCGTTCCAGATCGGGGTGGATCATCGCATCGTTGCTCGACACCTGGTACCAGGTGTTGGCACGCAACTGTTCCCACGCCGGCACCTGATCGCCCGAACCCGCCAGCGCCAGCACCGAAGTCGGCTTCTGCACCGCGGCCAGCACCGCGCCTTCCTCAGCGGTGAGATCGGCGCAGAAGTCCTGGTGGAATCGGGACCGGTCGACGAGGAAGTCGGGGGTCTCGGCTGCACCGATATTGATCAGATCGGCGCCGCTGGGCAGTTCGACTCCGAACTCTTGATTGATCGCGAAGGCGGACTGCCCGGCCTCGGGCGCATAGGCGGCAACATAGACGAGCCCGGCAGCCTGCGCCTGTCCAGAGGCGGCCTGGCTGATCACCGCACCGCCGTAGGAGTGTCCGACCAGAATCGTCGGGCCGTCCAGCAGGTGGAGATCGCGCACAACGGTAGCCACATCGTCGGCGAAACTGCGCAGCGCCAGCTGGCTGGCCACCACCTTGCCGAATCCGTCGGCCTGCAGGATCTCGATCACCTTGCGCCAGCTGGAGCCATCGGCCCAGGCACCGTGGACGAGGAGGACATTCGGCAGTTCATGAGCATTGGTCATGTGGAGAACCCTCCGGCCACGACTCAACGTCCACTGAACATCCGCCGAACGCCCAGCTCAGCGGCAACAAGCTAGCTCTCGACCGCCTTCGCGCGGCGAATCCGCCGGTGCCCGGCCCGTTCCGCGAGTGCGGTGCGCAGGCCGCGACGGCCCGCGGGCGCATCGACGGCGGTTGCCGGGTGCGGGCCGAACTTGCGTTCGGAGGAGGTCTCGGGGGCGTCGTCGGAGGTGGCGAGAAGCATGCTGTCGGGCAGCGCCAGTTTGTGGATGGTGCGCAGGGTCAGCAGGTACTGCCGGGGTAGTGAGCCGGTGGTGTAGGGCAGGTCGTATTTGTCGCACAGGGCCCGCACTCGGACGGCGATCTCGGCGTAGCGATTGCTGGGCAGGTCGGGGAACAGGTGGTGTTCGATCTGATGCGACAGGTGTCCGCTCATGAACCCGAGCACCGGGCCCGCGTCGAAGTTCGCGGTGCCGAGCATCTGCCGCAGATACCACTCCGGCTTGGTCTCGTCCTCGATCGCCTCGGGCGTGAATTTCTCTGCGCCATCGGGGAAGTGGCCGCAGAAGATGACCACATAGGCCCATAGGTTGCGCAATACATTGGCGGAGATATCGGCGGTGAGGGTGCGCCGCCAGTGCCGCCCGCTCAGCACCGGGAAGAGCAGATAGTCCTTACCGGCCTGCCGCACGATCTTGCCGAGGAAAGCCTTGGTCTGAGCGGACTTCTCGGCGTCGTCGGCCGCGCGCTCGTGTTCGGAGTACAGACCGTGCAGGGCGATACCCCACTCGAATGTGGCCGCCAGCAACAGGTTTTGCAGCGGCTGCAGCAGCGACCGCGGATGCCACTGCTGATCGCGGGTGATCCGGATGACGCCGAAACCGATATCGTCGTCGATGCCGATGACGTTCGTGAACACGTGATGGCGATAGTTGTGCGAATAGCGCCACTGCGCGGAGACGCCGGCCATATCCCATTCCCAAGTGCTGGAATGGATTTCGGGATCATTCATCCAATCCCATTGGCCGTGGCAGACATTGTGCCCGATCTCCATGTTCTCGATGCTCTTGGCCGTCGCCAGCGCTGCAGTCCCCAGCAGCCAGCCGCGCTTGGTACTGCTGCAGGCGATGACCAGGCGGGCCGTCAGATCGAGAATGCGCTGAAAGCCGATCGTGCGCCGGATGTAGGCGGCGTCTTTCGTACCGCGCCGCTCCTCGATATCACGACGAATCGCATCGAGCTCCAGCCCGAACGCCTCGACGTCCTCCGGGCTCAAATGCGCGTAAACAGCGACCTGCGTGATTGCCATTCGTCGTATCCTCGAATTCCTGAGCTCGCCTCGGACAGATCGACAATCCGGCGGCGATGCCAGCGTCACCCCAGCGTAACCCTAATCTACAATGCGTGTCTACAGCGTAGAGTTACGTCGTAGGCAGAGGTTTTTTCTCCAATCGGGAGGGCGCTCACGATGAACCGGATCAGAGCCGGACCGCCCGGTCCTCCGGACCCTGCGGCAGCTCGCCCCGACCGCGAGAGGGCCGGGATCAAACCGCTGACCCGGACCGTGATGCTGACGGCCGCGCTGGAGATCATCGACCGCGACAGCATCGACCGCCTGTCGATGCGACGCCTCGGCCAGGCTCTCGACCGGGATCCGATGGTGCTCTACCGGCACGCCGCGAACAAGGCGGCGCTGTTGGACGGGGTCGTCGAGCTCGTGCTCGAGCAGCTCACGGTCGACACCACCGACCCCGACTGGCGTCGGCAATTGCGCAGGATCGCGCGCGACTTCCGCAGACTCGCCGTCGCCCACCCGAATACGGTGCCGCTCTTGGTGACTCACCCCCTCGCGACCCCATTCGCACTACGGCCGCTGGGCACCCTGCGACCGGTGGAACACATCCTCGAACTGCTCACCAGCGCCGACTTCAGCAGTGCGGACGCCCTGGCCATCTACCGCGCCCTGTTCGGATTCCTGCACGGCCACATCCTCACCGAACTCCAGGAAATCGTCGAACGCCCCGAGGAAGCCACCGACCTGTTGCGATTGGGCCTGCAGCGCCTGCCCATCGGCGAGTTCCCGCTGCTGCGCGGCCTCGCTTCTGAGCTGGCGAACTACGACGGCGCGACGGAACTCGAACGCGGGCTCGACATTCTGCTCGCCGGCCTCACCACCACCATGTCAGTTTCCGAGGAAGGAGCATCGATCATGGCCCAGGACCCGATCACCGGAGCGAATCGGCAGGCAGCGCCGGCGCACCCGCCGCGGCCCGCACTCGACGCCGAAACCATTGCGGCACAGCATCGCTGGGATTCCGAAGGCGGAGCGGTGGCGCGAGTCAGCGCTGCGGACCGGACAGTGTCGCGCTGAGTCCGGTCAGCAGGATATCGAGACCGCGCTCGAGCTCGGCCTCACCGTCGTAGGCCGCCAGCACCGGGGCCAGTTCCCGCACCAGCGGGAACTCCTCGATCGGCAGCCGGTAGAGGCCGAGCCGCAATACCTCGTCGGTCTCCTCCGGACGCTCCACGACTTCCTGGAGCTCGTTGAGCACATGGCCGTAGAGGAAGCCGAAGAGCGCACGATAGATGTGCAGCGCCTCCGCACCGGAGAACCCGGCGTTGGTGAGCAGGTCGAGAATGTCTTCGAGCGGACGCACCACGGCCTTGGGCCGCAATCCCAGCGGCGTGGCCAGCGGCCGGGTCACCAGCACCGGGACCACCCGCGGATGAGCCAGCGCCAGTTGCCGGAAGTCGCGGGCCACCACGCGTAGTCGAGCGGCCCAGTCGGTGTCGGTGGCATCGACGGTCAGTTGTGCGAATACGATCTCGGCAACACCGTCCAGCACCGCTGCCTTGTTCGGCACATGCCGATAGATCACCATGGGATCGCGGCCCACCGCCTCGGCCAGCCGGCGCATCGACAGGCCGTCGACCCCGTCGCGATCGACGATCTCGAGTGCGGCGGCCAGCACCACGGCCCGAGTGATCGGACTTTCGCCGCGAGCGGATCGTGAACTATCGCGGTCAGCCATGCGGAAGGTCCTCCGTTCCCCATCGGAATCTCCGACTTGAACGAGTGTAGACCTACGCTGTTGACGTCCCGGGGATGTCTGCGGCCGTTGGCTCCCCGCCCGCCAACGGCCGCGATTGCGGTGTGGGCACCGGCCGGACCGGCGCCCTCCTGCACCCTGCACGATTCCCCATCGGGCGCGGCGAGTCTGTCGGACGTTCGACGGACAGCGGCGGGCGAGCGGCCGTGCCATGCTCGTTCCCGGCAGGTCCGGTACCTTGACCGGGTGTTACGCGACGCCGATCCGACCCGCGCAGGCGTCGCGCAGGAGGCCATGTGGCTCGCCATCCGCTTCCGGCACGTCTGCTGTCTGCTTCTCACGGTGGTGCACCTGGCGAGCGGAGCGCCGAGCACACAGCCGGGTACCGCGGTGACGGTGCTGCTGGCGGTGTGGTCCGCGATGCGGCTGTGGGGCCATCGCATCGGACCCTGGTGGACCGCGGCCGATGTCGCGGTGGTGTCGATCTACCTGCTCGGCACGGTCAGCGTCGCGGCCTCCGGTGTGGCCACCGACAACCTCATCGACGTGAAAGTTGTGGCGGCAACGGTGATCTCGGTCGGCATGGCGGAGCGGGTGCGGGTATCGGCGGCGGTGACCGCGCTGATCCTGCTGCTGCTCTACCATGCCAACCGTTTCACGCCCGGTCTGACGCCGATCAGCTTCCTCACCGATCTGGCGGTCGCCTATCTGCTGGTGGAGTGGCTGCTCGCGATCGGGCAGCGCCGGCTGATGCTGCATGCCGCCACCGTGCACGATCACACCGTCACGGCCGCAGCCGATTCGCGCATCGCGAGCGATGTCGCCGCGGCCCGCCGCCGCTACGAACGCGAACAGTGGGCGGTCATGCACGACACCGCTGCCGCCACCCTGCTGATGGTCGGCCAGGGCGCGGCCGCCGATCCGGAGCGCATCGCCCGGCAGGCGGCGCGCGACCTCACCGTCCTGGAGGCCGGAATACCCACGCCCGGTGATGATTCCAGCGTCGATCTCGCCGAACTGCTGCGCAAGCTGACCGCCGAATGCGCGACACCGGTCACGCTCCGGTGCGGCGGCCCGCTGCCCACTCCGAGCACGCCGGCCTGGACCGTCACCGCCGCCGCACGGGAGGCGCTCACCAATATCGACCGGCACGCCCGGGCGAAAGCCGTTGTCATCACGGCCGAACCGGGGCACATAGTCATCACCGACGACGGCATCGGATTCGACCATCGGCCCGGGAACGAGCACTACGGCATCCGCAATTCGATCGTCGCGCGACTGCGCGCCACCGGCGGCGCCGCCGAGGTCACCAGTGCCGTCGGGCGGGGCACCGAAATCAGGCTCAGCTGGCCTGCCACCGAACCCGTTGCCACCGCAGATGATTCGTTCGACGAGCCGGCCGCCTCGGCGGGTGTCGACCGGCTCGGCCGCAGCTTCGGCTACGGAATCGTAGGCATCGCCGTCGCCGATACGCTGCTGCAATCGGTGCTGACCGAGGCGGCTCCGGCCCCGCCCGCCGCGATCAACGCACTGCTGGTCGCCGTGAATGTCGCGTGCGCACTGGCCGCCCTGGCGCCGCGGCGACGGGAGCGCACCACCTTGGCGCTGATGACCGCCGCGGTCGCGGGATCGCTCGCACTCACCGCGCTGCTGCCCGCGGGTGATGTGCTGGCCGGTGCGAACTGGTCCATCGGCGCCTCCGGCTGGGCGGTGGTCGCGCTCGGCTTCCGGTTGCGGCCGCTGATTTCGCTGTCGGCACTGAGCATCTGGTGGGTGCTGGTGTGCGGGCTGGTGCTGGCACGGCTTCCCGGGTGGAGTACCGCCACCGTGCTGGGATATCACACCGCGGCCATCTTCTTCCTGCAGATTTTTGTCGCCTGGTTCGCCGCCACCCTGAATCGGGTGGCGCGCTCGGCGGCCGGACTGCACCGGGAGCGCCTGCGCGATCGCAGCGTCGAGGCGGTCGCGCGCATGACCGAACTGGAATGCCGCCGCCGCTACGAACAGTTGCTGAGCGAGCTCACGCCGCTGCTGCGCGGCCTCGCGGACGGCACCCTGGCGCCGGACGATCCGGCCGTGCGCGCCACCGCACGCACCGAATACGCCCGGCTGCGCCGCTTGTTCACCCAGGGCGACGGCGTCGGCCATCCCCTGCTCGCGGATCTGCGCTCCGGTATCGACGATGCCGAGCGGCGCGGGGTGGCGGTGACCGTGGAATCCGCACCGGCGGATCGGGAGCTGCCCGACGAGGTCCGCGGCCACCTGGTCGCTGCCACCCGAATGATGTTGGATGCCAGTCGATCCCGCGCACGTGTGGTGGTGACCGCCGATGCCGCCGGCTGCACCGTCAGCACGCTCGGCGACTGCCCGCCGGAAACACTCCACCGCCTCAGTGGCATGTCCGCGACCGCGGTGGACACCCAGCTGGTCACCACCGGTGAACTGCTCTGGGCGCGAATGCATCACCGTTTCGACACCGAAGGAGCCGCCCGATGATCCGGATCGCCATCATCGATGACCATCCGCTGATCTGCGACGGCGTGCGGGGCTGGTGCGCCGCGGCGGAGCCGCCGATCGCGGTGGCCGACGATTATCCGCAGCCCGCCGCATTTCTGACGGCCACCGGGCCGGATCGCGGCGAGCTGGACGCCGTTGTCCTCGATCTCCAATTCGACCAGCGCGCACCGGATCTCGGTGCGCTGGGGGCGATCTGCGAACGCGGCCACCGGGTCGTGGTCTACTCCCAGCACACCGAACCGCATCTGGTCCGGGACTGCCTCGATCTCGGCGCAGTCACCTATCTGTCGAAAACCGAAGGCCGCGAACACCTCATCACTGCCCTGCATGCGGCGGCCGAGGTGCGGCCGTATCTGAGCCCGACCATGGCCCGCGCCATGAGCACCGATGGCGACGACCGGCCGAAGCTCTCACAGCGGGAACGCGAAGTACTGCTGGCCTGGTTCCAGACCGAATCCAAAGCTCTTGTCGCCCAACAGCTTTTCATTACCCCGGGTACGGTCAACACCTATCTGGAACGCATTCGCGCCAAGTACGCCGCGGTGGGTCGGTCCGCGCCGACGAAGGCCGCGCTGGTCGCCCGGGCCATTCGTGACGGACTGATCAGTACGGACGAGCTGTAGGACCCACCCTGCCAGGGTTCTCACGGTGAGTGCGGAGCAAGCTGGCAGTCGGCGTTCAGCAACCTCCCACCGGCGCTGGATAGCGTTGCGCTCATGACACACTCGACCCCCTCGGGGAGCCCCGCCGAACCGGTCAACCAGCCGCGCAACGGCCGCCGCAAGACCCTCATCGTCGGCGGCGCCGGCCTGGCGATCATCGGCGCGGTGACCCTGACCGCCTGCGGCTCGTCCGGCAGCAATAGCGCCGCACCCGCCCCGTCCTCGTCCACCAGCTCGACCAAGACGCCGGGCGGGCATCGCGGCGACGGCATCGCCGGCGCCATCGCCACCGAGAATGCGAGCACCTGGACGGTGACCAAGCGCGACGGCGGCACCGAGACCGTCACCATCACCCCCACCACGGTATTCGGCAATAAGATGAAGCCCGAGACCCAGCAGCAGTTCGCGGTCGGCGATCAAGTCATGATCGAGGGGCAGGTCTCCGGCGACACCATCACCGCCACCCATATCGCCGCGGCGCGCACGCGCACCAATCCGTCGACTCCGGCCACCACCCCCGTGCCCGGCTAGGCCGCAACTCCTAACTCTCATTGATTCGTGCGGCGGCGGGCGGCACACCGCCCGTCGCGTCGGCATCGAACTCAGTACACCCGCAGCCCGCGTCGGCGCACGATGTACAGCGCGATCACGGTGCCGAGCACCCAGACGGCGAGCCCGACGAGTGCGTGCAGATCGGCACGCAGCCAAGGACTTACGTGATGCCCGAGGTGGAACAGCACCTCGCGCTGGGTCCCGTCGATCGGGGCCACCAGGTAGTACAGGCCGTACGGCAGGGCCAGGTGCAGAATCCAGCCGGCCGTGCGCCAGGAGAACCGTTCCCGCCAGCGCTGGGCCAGTGTCAGGGGTGGCACCGCCAGCAGGACCGACACGATATTGCCGATGCCGAGCCACGCCAGGATCGGTAGCGCCACCTCCGGCAGCGTCAACTCCAGCGATTTCGGCCGCTGGTCGGCGATGGTGAAGATCGCGGTCAGGGCCAGCGTCGGCAGGCCCACGATGACCAGCAGCGCCAAATTCTTGATCAGCAGAATCCGGCGCAGCGGTGTCCCCTGCGCGGTGCTCAGCTGCACCCGGTGCGCATCGACGCCGAGCACATTGGTGGTGGTGACATCGGCCAGGATGAAGGTGGCGAAGTAGGTGCCGACCAGGATCACCATCCCGTGCCGGTGCGTGGTGCTGCCCGCCAGCGGTGAAATGAGCAGATACAGCAGCGACAGCACGATATTGGCGGCAAGACCTTCGAGCCAGTGCCGCGAACCGGTGAACGACCACCGCACCTCGTCGGCGACCGATCGCCACAGTCCGTGGCCCGGCTCAAGCGAGGGCGGCACCGGACCGGAACCGTAATCGGAGTTCAGGTACTTCTGAATGCGCGCGTGCACGCCGACCCGCGCTTCATCAACGGTCGTGCGCACCGGATCCGTCCAACGATTCGACAAGGCACCTATTTCGACTGCGGCGATCACGGGTATTCGCCACGCCGGGTGCAGGACAACCCCGGCGTGGCGAGCTTCCGCCGAGAATACGGCAGCAAGCTGAACCCGCACTCAGCCCTGCATCGTCGAGACCCCCGCCGGCGGCGCCCTCAGGAAAGATGCCGCCCCGCCGTTGCGCTGCACGTCGTACACACCGCCGAGCAGGGAGAAGTTGCGCGAGAACGACGCATTGCAGATCGTGCCGGTGCTGAAGGGGCTGAAGTTCAGTCGATCCGAACCCTCCGCGTCCTGCGGCCGGTCGGACACCAACTGCGTTGTGGTCGTTCTTCAGCCACCGATCGAACCAGGCCGGCTGGATCGCTGTTTTCAGCTTGCGGACAGTCCGTAATTCACGAGATACGCGATCTCATCACAGATTTCGTCGAGAGTGATCTCGGCGCCCGGATCAGTCGTCTGCACCAGCTCCTGGGCCAGTGAATTGACCGCACCGATAATGGCCAGCGCGAACAGGTCGAACCGCCGCGCGGATATCTCACCGCGCGCGGCCGACTGCTCGGCCTCCCGCGCCAGCATTCCGGAGATGAGCAGGCGCTTTTCCCGCCGCCAATCCTCCACCGCGGAGCTGACTCCGATCACTTCGACATAGCAGACCTTCGCCGAGCGCCGGTCGTGACAGGTGACCTCGAGGTAGGCGCGAACGCATTCCGCGACCTGAACCGTCAGCGGTTGATCACGCACATTCGCCAGCACTTCCAATGCCCGCTGGACCGCTCGCGAAGTGATCTGATCGACCAGTGCGATCAATAGTGCTTCGCGACTTCCCATTTCCTCGTAGAAGCTGCGGGTGGAAATACCGCCTTCGGTGCACAACCGCTCGATCGGGGACGCCGCATAACCCTGGGTGCCGAATAATTCCAGCGCTGCCTCGAGCAGTCGTTCCCGCCGCTGCGCCGCCCGCTCCTCGCTGGACAGGCCACCATAACTGCGGCGAGTACCCGCGTCGTCCCGCTGTCGCGCCATTGGCTGATCCTACCCAGGCATTGACATCACCCACCCCGTCATCTCGGCCTGCTTTGACTGGGATGACGAGGGGATTCCCGAGAGCCGACCTAACCGGTGCGCCCGATGGCCTGCCCGGCCAACGCCTGCGCCATGGGCGGCAGGATCTCCGAGAGCGCCTGCGCGAACTGCGGATCCGTCACCGTGGTGGTCGGACTGGTGATCGAACAGCCCGCGGGCGCGGCAACACCATTGAGCCGATCCCGCAGCCAATCGAACGCCCCCGGCAGGTGCGTGAGCACACCGGAGATGTGCTCGGCGGCGAATTCCCGCACGTAGGTGACGCTGGGAGCGCCTTCGGCGCAGTACTTGTCGATGATCGCGTCGGTGCCGCCGATGGGAATCAGCTCGTCGTTCTGCGCGTGATAGAAGTAGATCGGCACCGTCGGAGTGCGCTGTCCCAGCGTATTGTCCGCGATCGCCTCCCGGATCTCGGGCAGTTGCAAGGGATCCGCGCCCTGGAACGTGCCCAGGTAGTTGAATCCGGGGAACAGGGCCGCACCCTCCGGATGGCACAGCACCTTCTTCGACGCCAGCACGAACTGGCCGAGCAGATCGACGCGTTCGGTCAGCACCCGCTGCATATCCGGATATTCGGTGGCGATCCCTGCGAAGGCGGCCGAGATGAGGCCCGCGTAGACGCCATTGTTATTGTGCCGCACCACTGTTGCGAAGTCGGCCGGGGCCACGCCGCCGGAAGCCGCGCCGACGATATTCAACTCCGGCGCGTAGCTGTCCTTGATCTCCGGGACGAACGAGCTGGGAATGGTGCCGCCGGAGTATCCCCACAGCGCGGCCGGAGTGCTCGGACCGCTCAGCTGCGCGGGTTCGAAATTCTCCGCGGCGCGAATGCCGTTGAGGGTGGCCTGCGCGTTCATCCGGGATGCGCCGTAGGCCGAATTCGGACCCTCGTAGTCCGGCAGTGCGACGGTCCAGCCCTGGCCGACACCCGCGGCAATGGGGATGAGGGTCTCGGCGGCATTGACGTAATCGGCCGGAATCGCACCGGATTGGATCACATACGACGGCGCGCAATACTGCGCCGCGCTGTCCTCGGCGATCTGATAGGACAGCAGTTTGCGCCCGCCCTCCGGTGCGGAACCGCGCGGTCGCAGAATCATGGTGACCGTGGAAATGGGCTCACCATGGCTATCGGTGGTCCGGTAAAGCAGTTGCCACGCATCGATATTCAGCTGCAATACACCGAAGAACGCCGGATTGATCGACCGCACCCGCAGAATTTCGCCGGGTTGCGCCGCCGCGACCACGCCCGCCGCCGGTCGATAGAAGTCGTCCAATTCCGGTGGCAGCGTGAGCGCGGGCGCCGGTTCAATTCGAATATCGGCCGGTTGCACCTCCGGCGTCGCCGCCGTCGAACCGAAACCGGTCCACGCTCCCGCTATCGCCATGACAGCCACGACCAAGACGCGCCCACCTTTGCGCACGTTCATGATTCCGCCCTCCTACCCTTATTGGTAAGAGATCTTTTCAGATGGTCCGCAGACTGTCCAACCCGTCAGATGAAGCATGAAAATTTGGCGGAAACTGCTGTGCGGTTCCGAAGCGACCGGAAGTGAGGGCTCAGACGGGCGTCATCTCCGGTCGCTTCGGAACCACACCATCACCGGAGGATTCGCCGCGCAGGCGGCGTCCCACCCAGGGCACCAGATGCCGGGAGGCCCAGCGCAGTTCATCGGTGAGCGCGGCGGGCAGGCTGCGTTCGAGCGGCGGCAGCGGCTGCCGCCACTCGGCATCGGATCCGGGCAGCGCGAGCGTGTCCGCGACCGCGCGGGCCACGAGCGTATGGCCGAGCGGACTCAGATGCAGCCGATCCTCCGCCCACGCGTCCCGATGCGCGGTGGCCGGAACCGGCTCGAAATCGATCAGCGTCACCTCGTGCCGGGCGGCCAGGGCGCGCAGGCGCTCGTTCAAGGCCCGCACCCGGCCCGAGAGCGGCCGCACCACTGGAGCGACACTGCCGATATCCGGGAAGGTGAAGGTGATGACCCGGGCCCCGACACCGGTGAGGGCGGCGAACATCGCCTCGATATCGGCGAGCACCGCGGCCTGATCGAAGCGCGGCCGAATGACATCGTTCATGCCCGCCACCACCGCGGCGAGGTCCGGTCGCAGCGCCAGCGCGGGACCGAGCTGTTCCGCCCGGATCTGCGCGGCCCGGCGGCCGCGCACGGCCAGATTGGCATAGCGCAGACCGGGACTCACGGTGGCGAGGGTGCCCGCCAGCCGATCCGCCCAGCCGCGGTGCCCGCCATTGCCGTCGGGATCGCCGATCCCCTCGGTCTGACTGTCCCCCAGTGCGACGAAGCGGGTGAACAACGGTGCGGATGGCATTTTCGACTCCACGTTGACTCTCCTGCGAGGGCGCGACAGGTCCGAATGCTACGGCCAGATCGTCACCGTGGCAGTTCGACCGTGATGCCGGTTCGCTCACACCGCTTCTCGCCCCACTCGTAGAGGGCGGTCAGCACCGGCACCAGACTCCAGCCCTCCTCGGTCAGGTCGTACTCGACCTGAGGCGGGACGGTACCGAAGACGGTGCGGCGTACCAGCCCGGCCGCCTCCAGTTCGCGCAACTGCTGGATCAACATCTTCTCGCTGGTGCTCGGCATCAGCCGGCGCAACTCCCCGTAGCGCCGCACCCCCTCTTTCAGGTGCGCCAGAATCACCGGCTTCCATTTGCCGCCGATCAGATCGACGGTCACCTCGACCGGGCAGTAGTAGCGCTTCACGGGCATGTCTGGCCTCCGGTACTTACCGAAAAGTGCGTTCTTGTAACACTGTAATCATCGGGCTTCCATGGACTCTGGACTGCGGCGCACGGCCGCAGCACGATTCGCGGACACGGAGTTCACAACCCATGAAGGTCATTACTTTCGACCGATTCAAGCCCGGCGTCACCCTCGAGACCATCACCCCGTTCCTCCCCGAGGAGGTCGCCAATGTGTGGCGGCTCTGGAAGGCCGGCATTGTGCGCGAGAACTACGCGCGCGCCGACGAACCCGGGGTGGTGATCGTGTTCGAGGTGGACAGCGTCGAGGAGGCCAAGCGGTATATCGACGACTTCCCGCTCTCCAAAAAGGGGTTCCTGGAGTGGACCTATGTCCCGGTGATGGCCCCGCTGCCGCTCGAGGCGCTGATGGATCCGGCCGTCGATGTGGCCGAGCCCTACGACCGGACCAAGTGAGGCCGACGTGCAATACGCCTACGGCCTGACCATTCCGCAGACCGTCGAGGATGCCTGCGATCCGGCGCGCATGGCGCTGCTGATCTATGACATGCAGGTCGGAATCGTCCGCCAGCTTCCCGACGGCGACCGCATTGTCGAGTCCTGCCGCAGACTGCGAGATACCGCGCGGGAGAACGGTTTCCGAATCTTCTACACCCGGCATATGTCGATCCCGGTGGCAGCGGCGGGCGTCGCCCAGCTGCGCACCGCCATGGAGTGGCAGCACGTGGACAGCGTCAACGAGGTGCATGCCGCGTTCCCGCAGGGCTCACCGCAGTACCAGCTGGCGCCCGAGCTCACCCCCGGCCCGAACGAGATCGTCTTCGACAAGATCACCATGTCGGCCTTCACCGCCACCCCGCTGGATATCGCCCTGCGCGACTTGGGAATCGACAGCTTCGCCATCGCCGGGATTGCCCTGGAGGTGGGCATCGAACCCACCGTCCGCCACGCCACCGACCTCGGCTACCTCCCCATGCTGGTCACCGACGCCTGCGGCACCGGCCACCTCGAGGCAGCCGAACGCGCCTACGCCACACTGGCTTTCGCGGGCGGCTCCCGCACCACCGACACCGCCACCCTCACTGAACTGATGAGCCGCGGCTGAGCACCCGGGAACCGCAGGGTCTACCGGACGGCTAGCGAGACCGGCGGCGCTGGCGGGCGGTCAGCAGGCCCGCGACCCAGCCGACCGCGAACAGCACCAACAGCACCAGCCACATCGGTGAGCTGATGGTGAGCAGCAGGAATTCGATCGAGACCTTGGTGCGATTCTCGGCGACGAAGATGACGGCCAGCACGGTCAGTGCCAGTGCCACCCACTGA
Organism: Nocardia sp. NPDC006630; assembly: GCF_040611495.1. Lineage (NCBI taxonomy): Bacteria > Bacillati > Actinomycetota > Actinomycetes > Mycobacteriales > Nocardiaceae > Nocardia > Nocardia sp. NPDC006630. The sequence goes on along the minus strand of NZ_JBEXOK010000004.1, from coordinate 151,410 downwards.
GTGGGCGAGACGCGGGCGAGGATGGACTGCTTTTCAGGGCTGCTCATGATCACTCCTTGCGGGTTCCGACCGGTCGGTTATCTACCCGCTACTATCCCCCGCAGCCCGCCGAAAGCCGATCAGGCCGGGTCCAGCGCGCCGGAATGGTAGCTCACCGCCGCATTCCACAGGAAGAAGCTCGGGATGCCCTGGGCCGCGGCCGCGGCGATCTGCGCGCGGACCTGGGCATCGCCGTAGGTCACCCCCAGGCTGAAGTCCTGCAGCCACGGCACGACTTTGGCTCCGGTGCCCTGCACCTGGCGCTGAAAATCCTGCAGACAGCGGAAGATGATGTCGTACGGCTGCGCATTGGGATTCACCACCTCGTATTCACCGGCATTCCAGTGCGAGGGGTAGAGCATGGGCGCGACGTAATCGAGATTGGGCGCCATGAGCGGAATGTCCTGGGCGATCTCGTCCGGCCGCGTCGCCGCGATGCCGAAGACCGCCGCGCTCTGGAAAGCGCCCGCGGCCCGGACCGGATCGCGGCTCTCGTGCAGGAAGTCGGCGATGGAGACACTCGGCGGCACCGTGAGGCCGGGGAAGACCATATTCGACAGCGGCCCGTCGGGGCGGCGAATGTAGTCGTACATGATGTCGTCGAACCCCAGCCGCGCGCCCTCGGCCGCGAGATCGATGTTGTACCGGCGCATTTCGGGGCTGGCGAAATTGGTGAAGGCAATGGACCCGTAACCGCTGGAATACGGCTGCCCGGAAGGGTTCTGGATGACCCAGTCCGGATGCCCGGCGTGCCAGGCCCACTCCGCCATGGTGCGATCGCGGAAGGCGACGATTCGGCCCACCACCCGAATACCCATATCGTGCAGGGTCTTCAGCGCGGACCCGGCGTCATAGATGCCCGCCGCCGCCCCGGACTGCCGGGCGAGCGGCACCTGCGAGTCGTAGCCGACCACGCCGTCCTCATCCTTGATATCGAGCTGGACGGTATCGATCCGCCCCTCCCGCGCCATAGTCAGCACATCGTCGCGCATGGGTTGGTAGGCCCACGCGTACGCGGTCACATGCACCGCCCGAATCCGGGGCACCTCGGCGCGCGTGGTGACGGGCTGGGTCGTCGTCCTACCGTCGGCATCCGTCGCGACCACCGCGGCACCGACCGGCAGTTGCGGCAGCGTGACCTCGAACGAACCGTCGGGGCCCGGTGTGATCGACTGTCCCCCGACCGCGACGCTCTTCGCGCCGGTCGCCTTGCCGCGCAGCGTGATCGGCGCGTGATAGGACGGCACCGTCTCCGGCGCAGTCACTTCCAGCGCGAGCGGCTGCGCCGCGGCATGCGAGGGCCCGGGCCCCGCGCGCAGGAAACCGGCGATACCACCGACAACAACCACCACCACTGCGACGAGAACCAGCAGGCGCCAACGCCTACCGGCCGGGACCCGCTTCAGCACCGCGCACCAACTCTCGCTCGAATTCCCCGACTATCCTGCCGCAGGGGTACGCACCGCGGGTGATTATCGAGGATCGGCCGAAAAATGTTGGCCGACAGGAGAGTTCGACAATAACGAAGATCGTGTCGCTACTGTCCGGCCGCCACGGCCAGTTCAGGCGTCACCACCTCGGTATCAATCTCAGCCTTGCGGGCGAATCGCGGTGCGAGGAAGGCGCAGACGATCAGCTGAATCTGGTGGAAGATCATGAGCGGCAGCACGATCAGCGCGGTCGACTGACCACCGAACAGCACCGCCGCCATCGGGAGCCCGGAGGCGAGGCTCTTCTTCGAACCGGCGAAGGTCACCACGATCCGGTCCGCCAGTGCGAAGCCCAGCAGTTTGCCCAGGCCACCGGTAATGGTCAGCACGGCTGCCAGCAGAACGGCGCAGATCACCGCGACCTCGGCAATGCGCCAGGGCGGCACCGCCTGCCAGATGCCCTCCACTGTGCCCGCGCTGAAGGCGGTGTAGACGACGAGCAGCACCGAGCCGCGGTCGACGTTCTTCACGATCGGCTGATGCCGCGCGAGCCATGGCCCGACCAGCGGGCGCAGCAATTGCCCCACCAGGAACGGCACCAGCAGCTGGGTCAGGATCGCGATGATCGCGCCCGCGCCGATGTGCACCTCACCGCTGGTGGTCATGAGCAGCACGACGAGCAGCGGGGTAAGCGCGACGCCGAGCACATTCGAGGCCGAGGCACTGACCATGGCGGCGGCCACATTGCCGCGCGCGATGGAGGTGAAGGCGATCGAACTCTGCACGGTGGACGGCACCAGGCACAGGAACAGCACGCCGGTGCGCAGATCGGAGGGCAGGAAGCCGCGGCCCAGCAGCCACAGTCCGAAGCCGAGCACCGGGAAGATCACGAAGGTCACGGTGAGCACCGTCAGATGCAGTCGCCAGTGCCGCAGCCCGGCCCACGCCTCAGCGGGTGAGAGCCGGGTGCCGTAGAGCAGGAACAGCAGGGCGATGGCGACCTTGGTGACCCAGCCCAGGACGTCGGCGGCCGCGCCGGAGGCGGGCAGTACCGCACCCAGGACCACCATGCTCAGCAGACCGAGAATGAATCCGTCGATGTGGAACTTGCTCAGCACCTTCACAAACCGCGACGCTACGGATCGGCAGGGCATTGCGGAACGCGATATGAGCTATATTCGCTATCACGTATCGCGATAGGCGGACCCGTCATGCTCGATCCCGTACTGCTGCGCAGCTTCCTCGCCGTCGAGCACTACCGCAGCTTCAGCCAGGCGGCCCGCCAGCTGGGCCTGCGCCAGCCGACGGTCAGCGGGCATGTGAAGAAGCTCGAATCCGCACTCGGCCGCGAACTGTTCGTCCGCGATACCCATTCGGTCACCCTCAGCACCGACGGCGCGGCCCTGGTGCGCTTCGCGCGCACCATTGTGGACGCGCACGACGAGGCGGTGCGCTTCTTCGACGGTGAGCAATTGAGCGGCCGGATTCGCTTCGGCGTCTCGGAAGATCTGGTCTCCCAGGCCCTGCCGTCCATCCTGCTGGAATTCCGCCGCGCGTATCCGCAGGTGGATCTGGAACTGAATATCGGGCTCAGCGACGAGGTGCACGCCGAACTGCGTGCCGACCGCCTCGATCTGGCCTTCGTCAAACGCCGGCCCGGCACCCGGCACGGGCAACTCGTCTTCGAGGACCGTTTCGTCTGGGCGGGTCCGGCCGATGTCGTCCCCGATCTCACCCGGCCGGTGCCGATCGTCACCTATCCCCCGCCCGGGCTGTCCCGGGAATCCGCGCTCGCGGCGCTGGAACACGCGGGCCTGGACTACCGGATCACGTGTACCACCAAGGGCCAGTTGGGACTTCGCGCGGCCGTCCTGGCCGGACTCGGGTTCGTCGTGCACAGCGAAAGCCTGCTGCCGCCGGATCTGTACCCGGTATCGGGACTGCCCGAACCGCGACCGTCCAGTATCGAGTTCATCCTCATCCACTCACCGCGCCGCGCTCAGACCCCGCCCGAGCGGGCCCTCACCCGCGCGATCGTGGAGAACACCTACCGCCTCAAGCACGGCGATCGCCCCGGGTGGTGAAACGCTAGCGGAGGTAGCGGGCGGTGAATCTGCGCAGGATCTCACCCGGGACCGGCACCGACTCCCGATGACCGAGCTCGGTGAGGGCATGAGCCTCCTCGGGATCGAAATAGCCTGCGTGCCGGTAGATTTCGATGCGCACCGCGAGCCCGTCACCGTCCAGCTCGGGATGGAACTGCGTCGCGTACACGTGCTCGCCGACCCGGATCATCTGCACCGGGCAGTTCGCCGAACGCGCCAGCAGCACCGCTCCCGGCGGGGTGCCCTGGCAGGCTTCCTTGTGTCCGGCAAAGGCCCGGAAGGTCCGCGGGAGATCGCGCACGAGCGGATCCGCACGCGCCAGATCGGTCAATTCGATGGTCTGCGCACCGGTCTTCTCCCCGTACCGCTCATCGCTGACCCGCCCGCCCAGAACGTCCGCCAGAATGCTCAATCCGTAGCAGGCGCCCAGATAGGGGAAGTCCCGCTCGACCACCTCGCTGAGCAGCTTGCGGAGTTTGGGCTCGAACCTGCGCTGGTAGTCGTACTTACGTTCCTCCGGGCTGCCGACATTGCTCGGCCCGCCGCCCACGATGACCGCAGCGAATTCATCGAGCGCGATCTCGGGAAAGCCGCGATCCATCTGGACCCGCACCACCTCGTCGGCGTCCAGTCCGGCAATGCGGAGAATGGCCCGGTACTCGTCGTCCGCGGCCGCCGTCTCGGGCCGCAACTGCAGGAGTAGGCACGGCTTCGGCATAGCTCAGATTATGAATCCCGGCGCCCCGGCAATCGCGGCTTATCCGCTGTTCGCACGTTGTTCGGCCGTTTCGCCGCGGTGGCGTGGCCGGATCCGCTGCGGGGTTGCGGTGTTTACGCCAGGATGAGCGGATGGAACTGAAACGAGTTGCAGTTTTGTCGACAACGGTGGCGGCGGCGCTCGTCGCCGGGTCGGGAATCGCTGCGGCAGAGGCGGATTACGCGATCACCCCGAAAGAGGCGATGGCGCGCGCCTATATCGACGCCCTGGTTTCACACGATGCCGGCGCCGTGAAATTCACGCCCGATGCCACGCGCGTCGAGGCCGGACTGCAAACCGGTTACTCCGGACCGCAATTGACGGAGGATCTCAACCACGGCGTGCAGTATTCGGTGATTCAGGGCATCCACGATCTTCGGATGTCGCAGGACGGGGATCTGGTGACCACCCGCTATCTGCTCGACTCCGGCATCCTCGGGGTGCGGTTGGCGACGGTGGACATCACCGAAACCTTCGTCATTCCGGACGATTCGATCAAAACCATCGTCGCCACCATCGTGCCCGTATAGCGGAGTCGGCACTCGCGCGCAGGACTACACTCGAGGCATGCCGGCGATGAGGACGATCGTGATCACCGGCGGCACCGATGGAATCGGCCGCTACCTCGCTCAGGCGTATGCCGAGCGGGGTGACCGGGTGGTGGTGATCGGCCGAAATGCCGAGAAGGGCAAGGCTTTCCTGGAGCGAGCAGGCGGCCACGGGGTGTTCCTGCCCGCCGACCTCGGCTCACTCGAACAGAACCGGGCGGTCCTGGACGAGCTTCGGGCCGGCTATCCCGTCATCGACGCACTGGTGTTGTGCGCCAGATTCTTTCGCTCGAACCGCGTCGAGACCGAGGACGGGATCGAAGCGACCTTCGCGCATTTCTATCTCAGCCGCTTCCTGTTCGGCCACGAACTCCACGAGAATCTGGAGCGCGCCGCCCGGCCGGTCATCGTCAATGTGGCGGGGCCGGGTGGCGATCTCTCCGCGGTGTCCTGGAACGATATTCAGCTCACCCAGCACTACACCGGCGGCGGTGCGCTCGGTCAGGGCGGCAAGCTCAACGATCTGCTGGGTGTCGCCTACGCGCAGCAGTACCCCACCGGCAAGACCCGCTATGTGCTGGTCCATCCCGGTGTCACGGCCACCGCGCAGACCGGCGACTACGACCGGGCCACCCAGCTGATGGTGGAAAACCTGCGCCGCTACGGCAAACCGATTCCTGTTGCCGCCGCGCCCATCTTCGAACTGGTCGACAGTCCGCCCGCCGATCCGCTCACCGCGGTCATCGAGGGCAGGCGAATCAATGTGGCCGGACGGGCATTCGACCCCACGGCGGCCCGCACGCTCGATGCGCTCACCCGCGAGCTGATCACCCCGCGGCCCTGACGGTTCACACCGGGAAGATCGCCAGGTGGATCAGCCCGCCGACCACACCGAGGGCGGCGCCGTGCACGAACAGCAGCCATTCGTCCTGGCGGGTGGCCGAGCGCAGCAGGTCGACAAAATCGCGGCGGTCGAGCGTGCGCATCTGCGTAGCCACGAAGTCGCGGATGCGGACGGTCTGGGTGGACAGAAAGCTGGGGTCGGCGAAGGCCACCTTGGCCAGGCTCATGAGCTCCGGGGCCGCATCGGATTTGATCTGGTCGTAGCCGGAGCGGCCCAGCGAGAAGCGAACCGCCGGCTTGGCCTGCCCCGCCGCCTTGTCGATGGAGGCGCCGAGCACCGATTCGAGCATGGCCGCGGTGCGGTCCGATCGGGGTCCGGTGAGCAGTTCGCGGGCCAGATTGCGCGGCGTCATGACCTCGCCCGCAATGATTTCGGCATAGCCGTCCGCGATCTCGTTGCGGCGCTTGAGCAGTAGCCCCTGCCGCCACGGCACCCACCACTTCGGGTGCAGCGGTTCGTAGATCATGGTGATGCCGACCCAGTTCACGACATAGCCGATGATCACGCCGCCCAGCGGCAGAATCCACCAGTACGGCCAGTAGTGCAGGATCGCGACGAGGACGAAGCCCATCGGATAGCCGAAGTAGAAGCCGAAATTCTTCATGAACCGCAGTTCGGCGGCCGCGATCTCACGGAAGATGCGGTTGATCAGCCGGGGATGTTCGGTGAGGTGGCGGATCGTCATCCACTTGGGGTCGATCAGCTCCTCGATATGTTCGCCGATCGTCGTGGTGATGGTGTGGGCGCTCTCGGGGAGCTGATCCGCGACGCGGCGATACACCAGCTCCTGCGCGGGTTCGGGGAGGTTGAACCACAATTGCGGATTGCGGCGCTCCATCACGCGAGCCACCATGGCCGGAATCTGCGGCCGGGTCAGCTGGACAAGCTGATCGGCAATGCTGTCCGGGTCCAGCTCCCGATAGAAGTCCGACATATTGCCGAGCTTGGACAGTCCCTTGTCGACGGCGATACTGGCCATTTTCTCGGCCCGCGACGGCACAATCCCCTGCCAGCCGATCCGCCCGTCGTGGGACAGCAGCGGCAGCACCTGAATCCGGCGCGGCAGATACGGATAAACCCATCGCAGCCCCGGCAGCCGGAAGCCGTGAAACCGGATGGGCTCGAACAACATCAGAATGCCGGTCCAGTTGGTGATGTACCCGATAACGCCGGTGAACAGCGGAATGGTGATCAACTCGAGCACTAGTCGTCGATCCACACACGGCCTTTCGGATCAGCGGCCTGCCGGACCGGAGACTCTCTTTGCAAGGTTACGTGCAAGATCGCCGCCATATACGCATTCCGGCACACCACACGCCCGGCTACCGTGACCGTATGGCTGAATCCACCGGTGTCGTCCTTTCCGAGCCGCCTGCCCTACCCGGAGTCCGGAGGTCGTTCGTCGAAGCGCGTGGCGTCCGATTCCATGTGACCGAGAGCGGCGACCCCGGCGGACGCCCCGTCCTGCTACTGCACGGATGGCCGCAGCACCACTACGCGTACCGGGATCTGCTCGCGGATCCGCCTGCGGGCCTGCGCATCATCGCGCCCGACCTGCCCGGCTACGGCTGGTCCGGCCCCGCGCCGCACCCCTGGGCCAAGGAGGATGTGGCCTCGGACCTGTTCGCACTGCTCGACGAGCTGGGTCTGGAGCGGGTGCTGCTCGGCGGCCACGACTGGGGCGCCTTCATCGGATACCGCATGGTGCTGCGCGAGCCGGACCGATTCTCCGGCTACCTCGCGATGAATATGGCGCACCCCTGGGTGCCGACCCGCGTCGTCTCGCGACAGCTGTGGCGATTCCTGACCTATCAGCCCCTGATCGCCATTGCCGGTGTCCCCGTGCAACAGCGAACCGGCTTCCTGCCATGGCTGATCCGCTCCGCCATGAGCGACCGCAATGCCGTAAGCCCCGAAATAGTCCAGATCTTCGCCGACCGCTTCCGCGATCCGGTATGCGCCCGAGCCGCCACCGACACCTACCGCACCTTCTGGCTCAAAGAAATCCCCGCCACCGCCCGCACCCCCGAGCGCCGGCGCGGAACCATCCCGATCCGAGCCCTCTTCGGAATCAACGATGCGGCCGTTCACTTTTCACTCGCCGACCCCGCCACCGCACGCGCCGACGACTACACCTTCGAAGGCGTCAGCGGCTGCGGCCATTTCATCGTCGACGAACGGCCGGAACTGGTGCGAGCGCGATTGCTCGACCTGGCCGAAAGCACCAAGTAGCTATTCGACGCCCGACCGGCGACGAATCCCGATGCCGCGAAGCATATTTACGGAGCGGATCAGCCACGGTGCGGCGAATCCGGCAGCAATTGCGATGAGCGGCAGCACGATACGCGTGCGAGCATCGCGAATCGGCCGGTAACGGACTACCCCGTCGCGGATTTCGATGTAGCCGAGCGGCCGCACTTCGGTACCCCCGCTGATGCTGCCGGACGCACCACCGAATCCGATGGATGCACGGGCAACCGGAATGACAGTGACGCCATCGGCGGTGACAGGCTCACCGAACGCCGCTGCCGCAGATGCCTTTTCACCGATCAGGTCCACAAGTTGTTCCTGTGATAGCTGCATGGTTGTGGACCTCCCGTTGCCGTTGAAGTGTTCGGGACCAAGGCTAGCAAAGAACAAAAGACCAAAGACGCCTGGACAAGAAGAAGAGAAAGAACAGGGAAGCGAAAGAGGCTGGACGGTCCGCCAGTCTGAATATCCTTATATCACAACATAATTCGCCTTTCCCGGGTTCATCTGCGGCGGTAGAATAGAGGTATGAATCCGGGGGGAGAATCCACCATCGTATCGAGTGCACACGCACTCGATACCGCCGTGGAAAACCTCCTGGATGCCTCCCTCACACCCTTGCTGGATGAGGAATTCATCGCAGTGATGCGTGAGGTCGAGACCAGCATGCGCAAACTCGAAGCCGTCAAGCACCGGTTCGTCACCGAAACCTGCACCCGCTCCCTCGCGGCCCGCGCCGGATCAGCATCCCCGATCAAATTCCTCGAACAAACCCTGCGATTGAGCCACGCCGACGCGGCCTCGCGGGTCAACGCCGCCAAACAACTGAGCCCGCAACCAGCGCTCGGCGGGGACCTGGAACCAGAACTGGCCTACGTCGCCCAAGCCCAACGCGCCGGAGACATCTCCGTCGATCACGTACGCCGGATCGCGCAGATCCTCAAGCGCATCCCGTGCGCCGCCGACCCCGGCCAGAAAGACCTCGCCCAAGACGTTCTGACCACCTACGCCCGCACCGGCAGCCCCGACAAGCTGCTCGATCTGGGTGAGGTCATCCTGGCGAACATCGACCCCGACGGCACCCTCACCCAGGACAAAGACCGCGAACGCATGCGCGGGCTCACCCTCGGTCGTAAACGCGCCGACGGAATGTCCCCGTTGATCGGGGAGATCACCGAGCCCTTGCGGGAAGTCCTGGAACCGTTGCTGGCCAAATTCGCCCGCCCCGGCATGTGCAACCCGGCCGATCCGGACAGCCCGAAGGTCGCCGACCGCACCCTCGACCGCACCAAGCTCAAGGCTGCGGCCGAGCGTGATACCCGCTCGGCGGCGCAACGCAACCATGATGCGTTGCTGGCGGTGCTGCGGTTTCAGCTCGACCGCCCCAAGCTCGGCTCCCACCGCGGCCTGCCCGTCGAAGCGATCATCGTCATGCGTTTGGAAGACCTCGAGCGGGGTGCCGGGATCGCGACCACCGCGACCGGGGGCACCCTGACCATCCCCCAAGCCCTCGAACTGGCCGCCGGAACCCGACCCTTGCTGGTGGTGTTGAACAAGGCCGGACTGCCCCTGTATTTGGGGCGCGGGCGAGACCGATTGGCCACGCCCGCACAACGACTGGCGCTCATCGCCTCCGACAAGGGTTGCACCCGACCCGGCTGCAGCGCCCCCGCCTCGATCTCGGCCGCTCATCACGTCACCGGGTGGGCCGAAGGCGGACCCACCGACATCGACAACCTGACCCTCGCGTGCGATGGGTGCCACGCCATGATCCACGACGGGCCCGGTGGTTGGAAAACCATTGTCATGGGCGAGGATACGGATTTTCCGGGCCGGACCGGGTGGATCGCCCCACCCCACATCGACCCCACCGGCACCCCGCAGGTCAATCACCTGCACCACACCGGTGAGCTGATGGCCGGTGCCCTGAACCAGATCCGGGCTCGGGAACGGTTGCAGCACGAGCGACGCCGAGCATGGCTCGATGCCCGCAAAACCACCCCCACCCGCGAATAAGTGGACTCGCCCCTTGTGGACACCGTCAGGTTGATCCTGACGGTGCTACAAGCTGTTGCCCACCAAGGTTGCACGGGCAGTGTTCCACGGGCAGTGGTCGTCGAGAGGTGAACGAGCACAGCGGAACCCGTGCCGAGCGGAGCGGCAGGCAGCAGCAGTAGGCCGGGACGGCAGCCGGGGACGCGATGCCCACAACCCATCCCACCCGCGAATAGCGGAACCCTGTCAGCGCTCTTTGAAAGCCTGGCCACCGGCGCAGACATCGTCAAGTCGATCCTGACGGTGCTACGACAAAGCGTTGCCCACCAAGGTTTCACGGCCGCCGACCCCAATCATCCAGAACCGGAACCGGCGACAACAGCGGCAGCCCAGGCCGATCCTCACTCTCCCCACTGACACCCACCGACTTGACGCCCGCAGACCGCAGCAGCGCACACCAGCGATGCGAAAGATACTGCCCAACCATTGTTTCCACACCCGCCGACCGCCGACGTGAACGAGCGCAGCGGAACCCGCACCGGATGGACAAGCAGCAGCAGGCGTAGCTCGCTGCCCATGAGTCCACCCGGGACCCGGAACCCCACCCGCGCAGCAGGCTTCACACCACAAACACCATCAGGCTGATCATGCCGATGCGACAGTCGGGCCGAATCACCCTGCACCCCCGTGCCATCGCCCACCGATCCCCCGAAACCTCGCACTACCCCGCCACCACCATCAGCGCCGATCCCCCGAGCACCACGAGCGCCGCCAGCCTGGGCTTTTCATGTTCTTGGTCTTCGATCCCTTGTCTCCAGGCGCCCTTGGTCTTTCTGGTCTTTGTCTTTTCGGGTTTGTCTCTGAAACCGGACCACAACCAGCCTTCCGGCTGGTACCGCAGGTTCCCTCCCAACTGCGGAAGGTAGATCGGGTACCCCACCCGACGCCACCAGCACGGCCATCTCGGGCTTTGCCCGCACCCAGGGATCCAACACCACCCTTCGATGGAAACAACCCAGGTGCACCGACCGTCTCGGCCTCGAATCCTCCATCCCCCGGCAGCAGACGGTCTCTATGCCGAAACGGTCGGTGCACCTGGGTTTCTTGCTTCCCGGACAGGGTTGATCAGCAGGAGGGTGCGGGCAAAGCCCGAGATGGCCGTGCTGGGCACTTGGGGAGGGGTACCCGGTTGACCTTCCGGAGTTGGGAGGGGCTGTGCGGTACCGGCGGGGGCGACCGGCTGTGGTTGCGTTCTCGAGAACAAGACACGAAAGACGAAGACTTGGTTGGACTTTGGTGGATCGAGAGGGATGGGCGGGCAGGGTCAGGTTGGCTGGTGGATCAGGCGGCCGCCGATGATGGTGTGGGTGGGGTTCAGGTCTTGTAGTTGCTCTGGGGTGGCGGTGGTGGGGTCTAGGTTCCAGATCGTCAGGTCGGCTAGGCGGCCTGGGGTTAGGGAGCCTCGGGAATCCGAATCAGCCAGGAAGGCAACGGGGTTGGTGGTGTGGAGGGCGATGGCTTCGGCGGTGGTGATGGCGTGTTCCGGGCCTCGTATTCCGGTTACCGTTTGGCGGGTGACCATGCCCCAGACCGAGCGCATGGCGCCGTAGCGGCCTACGGGGTAGTCCGATCCTCCTGTGACCAGGGCTCCCTGGTCCAGCCAGCCACGGGCGGGGAAGAGGGCGTTGACTCGTTCTGGGCCCCAGTAGGTGTCTTCGATGCGGGCGACGTCGTGCAGGAGTGGCTGTTGGATGGTTACGGTGATTCCCATTTGTACTGCGCGCGAGCGTAGTTCGGTGTCGGCCAGGCCACCGTGTTCCATGACGAGTGATCCGGTGGGCAGATCCGGGTAGCGGCGCTGCAGTTCGGTGTACACATCCAGCAGGGTTTCTATGGCGCGGTCGCCGTAGGCGTGTGTGCCGATCTTCCAGCCCCGCTGGAGAACTCGGTCCATGGCGGCGATGAGGACCTCGGGCTCCCAGGTCAGGTAGCCGAAGAAGCTGTGGTCGCAGGCGTAGGGCTCGCGGGTGGCTCCGGCTTCGATACCGCCGTCGAGGCCGAATTTCACACCCCATACCGACAGCCACGGGTCGGAGCGGTCGCGCCACGGCTCGAGCCGGTCCAGGAGTTCGTCGACGCTTTCGACGGTCGAAAAGCCCAGGGCCGAGGCCATGGCCCGGACTCGCACATTGAGGTTGCCCGTCTCCATGGCCGTGCGCAGGATGGCCAGATCGTCTACCGGAACCATGGCATCACGCACCAGGCCGATGCCTTTGGCGGCGTAGTCGAGGCTGGCCGCGCGCAGGCCCTCGACCCGCTGTTCGGCGGTGGCCGCGGGGAGCAGTCGCGCTACCAGTGGAATGGCATTGTCCTGCACCAGTCCGGTGAGACGGCCGTCGGCGGCACGTCCGAGGTGACCGCCCGCCGGATCGGGGGTCTCCGCCGTGATTCCGGCCAGCTGCAGCGCGAGATTGTTGACCACGACATTGTGACCGCCGCGCATGAGGAACACCGGGTGCTTATCGGTGGCCGTGTCCAGCTCATCGGCGGTGGGGAAGCGCCGCTCCGGCAGATTGATCTCCTGCCAGTTGGCGGTGGTGCGAATCCACTGACCGGGCGGGGTCTGCTGGGCGCGCTCCCGAATCATGCCGAGCAGCTGCGGAATATCGTTTGCCAGGTGGACGGGCACATCGTGGGCGCTGTTGCCGGCGATGATCAGGTGGGTGTGGGTGTCGTCGAAGGTCGGCAGCACTGTCGCCTCGGGCCTGTCGATCACCACGGTCTCGGGGCCGATCCAGTCGCCGAGTCCGTGCGGGTCCGGGGAGACCGCCACGATCCGGTCGCCCATGATCGCGATCGCCCGCTGCACGGGTTGACCCGGAACCAGCGTGTGCACTGCTCCCGCACGAATCACCAGGTCGGCATTGTCATTCGGCATGATCACTCCTTCGCCTCGCCCTCCGAGCGTATACAGCCGACCGGTCAGTCCGGAGGCTGCGGGCGAAGTGGAGCGGGCCGGCGGCGGTACCAACCCGCATGCCGCTCCGTTCAGGTCCTCAGCCGCGTAGCGCCGAGGCGAAGATGCCCGGGATCTTGGCCCAGCTCGGGCTGGCCGCGAAGTACGTCAGGCGGCGACCGGTGGTGACGCCCGTGCGGTTGGTGACAAACCACGGCGGCACCGGGGCGAGCGACAGTTCACCGTTCACGAGCGATCGCGGGGACGGGCGGAACGGGCCGCGGACAACGGTGCGTTCCGGATCGTCGATCAGTAAGGCGTTGTGCACCACGCCGATTCCGCTCTGCACATTGTCGAGCGTGTGCCCCGGGAAAGCGCCCCAGCTGGCCAGCGCGGTGAGGTAGCCGACCGCCGTCCAGGCATTGATGCCGATCGTGCCGTACCGCAGATCGGTGACCGCCGAGTCGAATTCCGCGCCGAGCGACTTGATGGTGGCGGGGTGGGCGATGATGTTCGCGCCGAGCGTGCCCTCGAACTTCTCATTGGCGGCCCGCACTGCCTGCCGCAGGAAATCGCGTCCGGCGCCGGGCAATTCGATGACACCGAAGACCGGTGCGAAGTACTCGACGCGCAGCGCGTCCTCCGCCTCATCGGCTTGCAGGCCGAAGATCAGGGTTCGCGCGCCATCGCCGCCGACGGCCTCCGCATCGGGGTACGCGGTGCGCGCCGCGCTCACCCTGGCTGCCGAGCCCGGGTAATAGTCGGTGCGAACAGGGGCCCGCTGGAACGCTTCTCGGACCGCGGCCAGGAATTCGGCCTTCTGTTCCCAGTCCGAACTGATGACCGCGACCTGCGAGGCCACACAGTTGTAGCCGTTATTGTGCAGTCGCTGCGTGGCCAGATGCTCGGCCTGGAACTTCAGATCGGCCTTCGACCACTTGCCCGGCACCACAATGGTCGGCGAGATGCCGCCGAGTTCACTGGTGATCGGCTTGTCGATGAGCGGAGTGCCGGCGGCCTTACGCCGCGCACCCTCCGCCCCGGTGCCGAACACGATGGCGTCGTGCGTGATCGAGCTGCCTGTCATGTGCACGGCGGCGATATCGGGATGGTCGACCAGCTCCTTCCCGACCTCCGCTCCCCCGGTCAGTATGCGCACGAAACCACGCTCGATGGCCGGGGCGAAGATCTTCTCGAGGACCGGCAGCAGCGGATCGGTCACCGGATTCAGCTTCAGCACCGCCACCCGGTTGTAGGCGAACAGCTGATACAGCACATCCAGCGGCGCGATAGAGAAGATATTGCCCGCGCCCAGCACCACGCCGATGCCATGGGTCTGCTGCGGATCACGCTGTGCCAGTCCGGCTTTGGCACGCACGGTACCAGCATCCACACCGGGCTTGGTCCACACCTCCGCGGTGAAGCCGTTGAGCAGCAGCCAGTCGAAGATACCGTGCGGCAATACCTTGATCGCCGAACGGTTTTCGGGCGCATCGGTGATGGTGTACCCGCCGACCGGACTGCGGCCCGCCTCCAGCGCGGCCAGGCTGCCCGCCAGTGCGGTGGTGGCGGTCAGCAGCGGATACGGCCCGCTCACCCATTCCTCGCCGAGCAGCGGCGAATCGGCGGGCAGCCCCTTGATGCCCGCCGCGATCCGCACCCACTCCTCGGCATTCGCCTCGGTCAGCGCGTGGATCTGATCGAGCAGCGCACGGCGTCCGGACAGCGGCGTGCGGGCCCATTCGTCCTCACCCGTGCGCAGTGCCTTGACCGCCGCTTCGATGGTGTCCGCTGTTGCACTCATTCCTGCACTCCTACAGTCGAATCGGCGTCTTCGAGGATCATCGCGGCGGCCTTCTCCGCGATCATGATGGTGGGCGCATTGGTATTGCCCCGGGTCACGCTGGGCATGACCGAGGCGTCGGCGATCCGCAGGCCGTCGATGCCGAGCACCCGCAGCCGACTGTCCACCACCGACCCGATGGCGCACGAGGAGGTCGGGTGGTAGAGCGTCTGCGCGGTGCGCTGGGCGTAGTTCAGCAGCTCCGCATCCGAATCACCCTCCGGCACAGTGAAATCCCCGGTGCACACGGCCTGCAGCGCCGGTTGGCTCGCGATATCGAGACCGATCCGCAGCCCCGCCAGCAGGCTGGCCCGATCCGCCTCGGTGGCGAGGTAGTTGTGCAGAATGCGCGGTGCGGTATCCGGCGCGGCCGAACGCAGCGTCACCCGGCCGCGACTGGTCGGCTTCAGCACACAGGAGCCGACGGCGAACCCGTGCGCGACCGCCGCCCCGAGACCCTCCTCGTAGAACAGCACCGGCGCCTGATGGAACTGCACATCCGGGCCCGCGAGACCGGTTCTGGTTTCGAAGAATCCGCCCGCCTCACCGACATTGGAGGTCAGCGGCCCCCGCCCCTCACTCTGCAGCAGCGCCAGATTCTCCGGCGTCAGCGCGGTCATCAGCGATTCCTGCTCGGTGAGGTAGTTCAGCATGACCATGAGATGGTCCTGCAACCCCTCGCCCACCGGAAGCTCGTGCTGCACCTCGATCTGCAAGGGCAGCAATTGATCCGCGGGTCCGACACCCGACAGCAGCAACAGCTGAGGTGTCCCGTACGCGCCGGCCGCCAGCACCACCTCACGTTCGGCGCGAACCTCCTCGAGCTCCGCACCACGGCTGATCTGCACGCCGACCGCCCGGCCGCCGTCGAGAATCACCTTGTGCGCCAGCGCATCCGTGATGATCGTGAGATTGGGACGGGTGGCGGCGGGATGCAGATAGGCCACGGCGGCGCTGCACCGCATGCCGTTCCGCTGCGTCACCTGGTAGCGCCCGACACCCAGCTGAGTGGCGCCGTTGAAATCGTCATTGCGCTGATACCCCGCCTGCTCGGCGGCCTCCAGGAAAGCGTCGCCGAGCGGATTGAGCGAACGCCCCTCCGCCACCGTCAGCGGTCCGCCGACACCGTGATAGGCGTCCTTGCCGCGCTCATTGTCCTCGGCCACTTGGAAATACGGCAGCACATCCTGGTACCCCCAGCCCTGCGCACCGCCCGCGGCCCACTCGTCGTAGTCGACCCGATTGCCGCGAATGTAGATCATGGCGTTCATCGAGCTGGAGCCGCCGAGCATCTTGCCGCGCGGCAGATACGCACGCCGGCCGAGCAGTCCCGGCTCCGGTTCGGTATCCAGATCCCAGTCCCAGCGGCTCTTGAACAGCGCGCCGAAGGCGGCGGGAATATGGATCTCGTCGGCGGTGTCGGCGCCGCCCGCCTCGATCAGCGCCACGGTGACATCGGGGTTCTCGGACAATCTCGCGGCCAGCACCGACCCGGCGGATCCGGCGCCGACGACAACGTAGTCGTACATGCTCGAACTTCTTTCCTCGCTCCGATGCCCCCGGCGACACTGTGGCCTGGGTCACTACCGAATTCGATGGTGCCGCTCCGGGACCGCCCGCCACCATGGGCGCGAGTTTCCAATAGCCGGGTGTGCGACTGTGCTCGAGCACAACCCGAATCGACCACCCGGCAACTAAAATCAGTCCATGTCGGTCGCGATTCGCCCTGAACTTGACCATTCGACTGTGCTCGCGCAGCGCCTGCTCGCCCGGCTGGAGGAGCTCACCGCCGACCTGGTGGTGCACATTCGCGCCGGGGATCACGCCTACGCCGAAGCCACCCAGCTCACCGACGCCCAACTCACGAATTCGGTGCGTGACAATGTCGCCTCCGTACTCACCCAGCTGGCCGGATCCGGGCACGTCTCGCTGACCGCCGCCGCGGCGGCCGGACGGCTCAAGGCCGAACAGGGCGTGCCGCTGGCCGCGCTGCTGCACGCCTATCGGCTGTGCGGGCGACTCATCTGGGATCGACTACTCGACGAAGTGGGCGAAGGGTCGCGAGAATCGTTGCCGCACCTGGCCTCCGAGGTGTGGAAGATCATCGACGAGTACTCGAGCGCGGCCGCCGAAGCCTACAGCGGGCATGTCGCCGACCGGGCACGCCGCGATCGCGAGGAGCGGCGGCTGATGCTGCGCTCCCTGCTGGACGGCAATATCGACAGCAACGCACTCTGGGAAGTCGCGCGCCACCTGCAACTTCCGCAGTCCGGAACCTTCGTGGTGGTCAGCGCCGAGCTCGCGACCCGCGGTGTCTCCGCCCTCGAGGGCATCGAAACACATTTGGCCGCAAGGTATATCAATTCCATCTGGCTCACCGAGCTGGACACCCAGATCGGCCTGCTCAGCCTCACCGCCGCCCGCTCGGTCGCGGCGCTGCCCACCGTGCTGCGTGCGTCCGCCACCGGTCGCATCGGGCTGAGCCGCCCCTTCACGACGCCCGCCGAGGCCGTCGCCGCGCTCCGCGAAGCCGAATTGGCCTGCCACTGCGCCGAACCCGGCACCGTCGCGGTCACCACCTACGGCGATACGGCCATTCCGCTGTTCATCGCGCACGCGCCGAATGCCGGACAGGAACTGGCCCAGCACATTCTGGGGCCCATCCTGGATCTGCCCGATCCGCAGGAACGAGCCACCCTGCTCGACACCCTGGACATGTGGTTCGAATGCAATGGTTCCAGCACCGCCGTCGCGACCCGCCTGCACTACCACCGCAACACCATTCACCATCGACTGCGCCGCATCCAGGAACTCACCGGGCGCGATTACACCGATCCCAAGCAGACCGCAGAGCTCTATCTGGCTCTGCGCGCCACCCGGCTGCTCGCCACTCCTGCTCGGTAGCGGACCCGACGCGCGACGCCTGAGCACCAGTCGACGCCCGAGCACCACTAGTCGGCAGGTTCCTGCTGGGTGGTGCAGTGAATGCCGCCACCGCCCTCCGCAATGCCATCGATATTGATCTGCACAACCTGCCGATCCGGGAACAACCTCGTCAGCGTCGCCTCGGCAGCCGAATCGGTGTCCGCATCCCCGAATTCGGGGGCGATCACCGCACCATTGCACACATAGAAATTGATGTACCCCGCCGCGAAGTCGTCGCCGGCCCCGCGAGCCCGCAGTTCCGTAGGCGCTTCGAGAGTTTCGACCCGCAGCGAGCGACCCGCCGCATCGGTGGCCGAATGCAGAATGTCGAGATGGCGGCGAGTGACGTCGTAGTCGAAGGAATCCGGATCGGTATCCAGGCCCGCGACAACGACACCCGGCCCGGCGAACCGGGCATAGAAATCGGTATGACCGTCGGTGATGTCGTGCCCGGCAATGCCCGGCAGCCAGACCACCTTCTTGATGCCCAGCAGGTGGTCCAACTCGGCCTCGACATCGGACTTCTTCCAGCCGCGATTGCGATTGTTGTTGAGCACGCACGATTCGGTGATGAGCGCGGTGCCCTCCCCGTCGACCTCGAGACCGCCGCCTTCGAGCACCAGCTCGGTGTGCACGGTTTCGACCCCGGCGCGGCCGGTGACGAACGTCGCGACCTTGGCATCCTTCCGATGTTCCTGCTTGCCGCCCCACCCGTTGAAATTGAAGTCCACCCCGGCCCTGGTGCCATTGCCCTTGACGAACACCGGACCGGTATCGCGCATCCACAGATCGTCGATCTCGGTCGCGATCAGCTCGACATTCGGGCCGACCATGCCCCGCGCCAGATCCAGCTCACCCGGGCGCACCAGCATCGACACCGGCTCGAAGCGGGCGATGGTCGTGGCAATGGTGGCCAGGTCCGCCCGCACCTGCGGCAAAAGCTTTGCGCCCCAGATCCTTTCACTGGCCCCGAACGCCATCCAGGTGCGCTTGTGCGGCTCACCCTCGTCGGGCATCACCCAGGAACGGCCGTCCTCGGCAGTGGTCGGGGAATCCCCGAACCAGGACGAGATCGGCCCGTCGCAGGCGGCGGCCAGCAGTCCGCCCATGGTCACCACGCTTGTCCGCACGAACTGGCGTCGTCGCATCACAGCACCTCCTTCGACACCCGAACCTAGTCCTGACCAATTTTTCAGTCAAGGACTGTGATGCGAGTCGCCCGCATCTCCCCGGGCCTCCATCCGCGCGATCGGACAGCGGTTGGCTATCCTGGTCAACGATGCGGCGGTGGGGCTCGCCGCTCCGATCGATTCGGAATGGATCCGGCGATTCGGAACAACCGCGGCGCACTGGCCGCCAACAGTCCCTACCCATGAAACACCTGCGGGTGGCTGAGGTAGGAGATATGTGTGACCAGTGAGCGGAACGAGAAGGACGGAACTCCTTTCTCACCAATCGATTCGGATGTCGATCTCCACACCTCAGGGCAGCGGCAGGAACTCTCCGCGACACACGGCCTGGTGCTGGCCGTGATCGCGGCGGGCGGCGCGCTCGGAGCACTGGCCAGGTACGGGCTGGCGCAGGTGTGGCCGACCCACGCCGGCGGGTTTCCGTGGGCCACCTTCGTCACCAATGTGGCCGGCTGCTTCCTGATCGGCGTGCTCATGGTGGTGATCACCGATATTCGCAAGGCCCATCCGCTGACCCGCCCATTCCTGGGCGTGGGCATTCTCGGCGGTTTCACCACCTTCTCGACCTATGCCAATGAGACGCGAGCCCTGATACAGCCGGGCACGGTCGCGCTCGCCTTCACCTACCTGGCGGCCACTCTGCTGTGTGCGCTACTGGCAGCGCTGGCTGCCATGCGCCTCACCCGCGGTGTGCACGCGGCCGCACTGCGTCGCGGGCAGGAGGTCGCCCGGTGACCGCTCTACTCGTGGTGCTCGGCGCGATGGCCGGTGCGCCCCTGCGCTATCTCACCGATCGTGCGGTCCAGACTCGGCACGACAGTCTTTTCCCGTGGGGCACCTTCACGGTCAATCTGATCGGCTGCCTGGTGCTCGGCGGAATCACGGGGGCCGCGGTGTCATCACCGGTCTTCGCGCTCATCGGCACCGGCTTCTGCGGTGCGCTGACGACCTACAGCACCTTCAGTTACGAGACGGTCCGGCTGGCCGAACAGCGGGCGTATCTCTATGCCGCACTGAATGTCAGCGTCAGCGTGATCGCGGGACTCGGTGCAACCCTGCTTGCCTACACCACCGCCCAGCCTTTGCTCTGATCGCACATTCTGTTGCGATGACAAGAATTCCGGGAAAGCTGTCTGGGTCAATTGCATTGTGCGACAGTTGATTTAAGCGCCGCACCTTAAGCGATCTGCGACACATTGGCAATGGTTCAGCGAATTGTTCTATGCCACAACTTGTATCAGCCACAGCTCGGACTAGCCAATGTAACCTACTGGTCAGTAGCCTAAGTGCTACCGCCCTGGGTATGGGCATGCAGGAATGACCGTCAGCGTGGCCGGGCATCGGGTAGCACAAGGTAGAGGGATAGTCTTGGATCAGTCGGTTGTACCGGTAATCCGCCGAGCCACCGAGCACGACATCGACGACATCGCGCGAATCATCTGCAGGGCGTTCGCGACCGATGACCCGATCGAGGAGTACGTCTTCCCCGACGAAACGGATCGGCACCGCAGATCACCGCGCATGTTGCGCATCATGATCCGGTACCGCTTCCTGCCCGCCGACGGCGCAGCGGTCGCCACGGTCGACGGCAAGGTCGTGGGCGCACTGCTCTGGTATCCGGCGGGATATCGGAAATCGCTCTGGCGGGAAGCGATTTCGGGGCCGATGCTGCTGTGGGCCATGGGTGCGGGGACCACCCGGGGCATGCATGTGGACGAGGCCATTGCCGAGGTCAGACCCACCGAGGGGCACCACTTCATGGTGTATCTCGGCGCGGATCCGGCGCTGCAGCGCGCCGGAGTGGGCCGCTCGCTGGTCAATTGGCTCGACGCCCTGGCCGATGAGCGGTCGGAGACCGTCGGCGGGATTTGCAAGGACGGCAATATCGCGTACTACAACGCATTCGGCTACAACGTCGATCGCCAGGTCCGTATCGGGAGTACCGGACCGGCGATGAATTTCATGCTGCGGCAGCCGGTTCCAGCGACGCCCTGAGCGCGCCGGACCCGCGAAGCCCTTCTCGGGGGGAATCACCACATCAATCTTTTGCCGAGGAGTCGTAGTGTCTGACATTGCCATTGTCGGAATCGGGTGCCGATACGCGGGTGGTATCGATTCACCGGAATCCTTCTGGGACTTCATCATCAACAAGGGCGACGGCGTCGTCGACATTCCGGCCACGCGCTGGGACTACCGCCGCTACTACGACCCGGACCGGCGTACGCCCGGTCGCATGTACACCAAGCGGGGCGCCTTCATGACCGGCGACCCTTGGGCTTTCGATCCCGACTTCTTCGGGATCTCGCCGCGTGAGGCGGCAGCCATGGATCCGCAGCAGCGGCTCATTCTGGAGGTCGCCTGGGAGGCGCTCGATGATGCGGGCATCGCGGGCCACATTGCCGGGACGTCGATCGGCGTCTACATCGGTGCGTTCACCCTCGATCAACTCGCGGTCTCCAATACCACCGAGGCGCTGCCGTACGTGGATATGCACACCGCGGCGGGTGCGTCGTACACCATGCTGTCGAACCGAATCGCGTTCGCGCTCAATCTGGTCGGCCCCGCGCTGACGGTGGACACGGCGTGCTCGTCCTCGCTGGTCGCACTGCACCTCGCCTGTCAGGCGCTGCAGAACGGGGACTGTTCGGTCGCCATGGCGGGTGGCGTCACCATGCTGCTGCAGCCGGAAGCCTTCGTCACCATGTGCAAGGGCGGCTTCCTCGCGACCGACGGCCGCAGCAAACCCTTCGACGCGGCGGCGGACGGTTACGGGCGCGGTGAGGGCTCCGGCATGGTCGTGCTCAAGAAGCTGGAAGACGCTGAGCGCGACGGGGATCGGGTATACGCGGTCATCAAGGCGACCGGCTCCAATCAGGACGGCCGCACCACCGCGATCACCGTGCCCAATGCCGATCTGCAGGAGGCGCTGGCCAGGAAGGTGTCCGAGCGGGCGGGCATCGCACCGCACGAGGTCACCTATGTGGAGGCGCACGGCACCGGCACCCCGGTCGGCGATCCGCTCGAATTGCGGGCCATCGGACGGGCTTACGGTCAGGTCGAGGGCCGCACCGAGCCGGTCGGCGTCGGTTCGGTGAAGGGGCAGCTCGGCCATACCGAAGCCGCCTCGGGCATTGCCAGCATCATCAAGTCCGCGCTGGCCATTTCCAAGCGCACCATCGCACCGCAGGGCTGGCTCGAGACGCCCAACCCCGATATTCCGTTCGACGAGCTGGGCATCAAACTACAGCTGGACGCGGAAGCGGTCGGCCCCGAGATCGAGCGAATGACCGTCGCGGTCAATGGTTTCGGCTACGGCGGCACCAATGCGCACGCCATCCTGCAGGAATACCTGCCCACCGCCGAGGCGGTGCGGCAGCCCAGGCACTTCGGCGTGCTGCCGCTCTCGGCGCGCACCGATCAGGCCGCGCGTGATCTGGCCCGCGGCTTCGCCGAGCTGATCGCCGACGGCGCGGACCCGGGCCTGCTGGCCGAAGCGGCGTGGACGCGCCGCCAGCACCACCAGTTCCGCACCGGGCTGACCTTCGCCGACGACACCGAACTGGTGCACGCACTCATCGAATTCGCCAATGGCAGCGGCCGCGCCGCGACCAAGGTGATCCCGCGCAAGGTCGCCGAACCGGTCTTCGTCTTCACCGGCATGGGCCCGCAGTGGTGGGGCATGGGGCGCGAATTGCTCGCGGCGGGCGGCACTTTCGCCGCCGAGGCGGCGCGCATCGACGCGGAGTTCCAGGAGATCTCCGGCTGGTCCATCATCGAGGAATTGCGGCGGCCCGAGGAGGAGTCGCGGGTCACCACCACCGCGATCGCCCAGCCCGCCAACTTCCTGGTACAGGTGGCGCTGTTCGCCATGCTCGAGGAGCTGGGCATCCGCCCGGCCGCGGTGGTCGGGCACAGCGTGGGCGAGGTGTCCGCGGCCTATGTCACCGGCATGCTCTCGCTGCACGACGCGCTGCTGGTCAGCTACCACCGCGCCCGATTGCAGGCCACCACAGCGGGTTCCGGCGGCATGCTCGCGGTGGGCCTGCCCCGCGCCGCCGCACAGGAATTGATCGACGGCGATGCGCTGGTCGATATCGCGGCCGTCAACAGCCCGAGCGCCGTCACGCTCGCGGGTGCGGCGGAGCGCCTCGACGCGATTGCCGAAAGCCTCACCGAGCAGGGCATTTTCGCGCGCCGACTACATGTCGAGGTGCCGTACCACAGCTACCTCATGGAGCCGATTCTCGACGAATTGCGCACCGTGCTGGCCGATGTGAAGCTGTCGGACCCGAAGCTGCCGCTGCTGTCCACGGTCACCGGGCAGACGGTCACCGCGGGTGACTGGGACGCCGAATACTGGTGCTCGAATGTGCGGCAGCCCGTGCGCTTCGCCGATGCGATCACCGCGCTCGTCGGCACCGGCAGCCGGGTATTCCTGGAGGTCGGCCCGCATCCGGTGCTGGGCGCCAATATTCGCGAAATCCTCATCGGCGCCGATGAAACCGGCACCACGGTGGCCACCCTGGATCGCAAGCAGGCCGATGCCGAGAGCATCCGGCAGACCATCGCCGGGCTCTACAGCGCGGGTGTACTGGATATCGGCGCGCTGTTCGGGGACCTCGTCACCCCGCACATCGAGCTGCCTCGCTACCCCTGGCAGCGCACCCACCTGCGCCATGAACTGCCGGCCTTCCAACAGCTGCAGCACGGAACCCCCGGCGTGTACACGATGCTCGGTGATCCGGACCTGAACAATACGACCACCTCATGGCGCATTCAGCTCAGCGTCGGGGCCTACCCCTGGCTCGCGGACCACGTGGTCGGCGGAGCCCGAATCCTGCCCGGTGCCGCGTATTTGGATGCGGCGCTGAGCGCGGCGGCGCTGCGCACCGAATCCACCCGGGTCGCGGTCGAGCAGGTGCGCTTCCTGGCGCCGCTGATCATCGACGACGGCACGGCTCCGACACTCGAGCTGCACGTGGAGGAGACGACCCGGCGCTTCACGATTCGCTCGCGCGCCAAGGCCGATGCGCTGTGGACCACCAATGCGACCGGCAGGCTGGTCGAGGGCATTTTCGAACCGCCCGCGGTGACCCTGCCGGATATCGAGGAGATGCACGACGTCGACCCGGCCGCGTTCTATGCCGGATTGGCCGCGCGCGGACTGCAATACGGCCCGGCCTTCCAGCGCACCACCTCGATTCGGGTCTCCGGATCAACGGTCCTGGCCACTCTCGACGGCACCATAGCCACCGATTCCGGTCACCTGGCGCATCCGGCCGTGGTCGATGCGGCGCTGCAGAGCGTGGCCGCCCTGCTCGCCGGGACCGGCGGCACGGAGGACGGGGCCATGGTCCCGGTCGGTGTGGACGAGGTCCGGGCCTTCGGGATCATTCCCGATCAGGTCACGGTGGTGGCGCGGCTCGACACCAGCGCCGCACCGGTCGCCGATATCGATCTGCTCGATGCCGAGCAGCGGGTCGTGCTGCAGATCATCGGTATGCGTTTCGGCTCCATCGCACCGGGTCGTGCTGCGCTGCAGCGGATGACGGACTTCTTCTACGAAGACCGCTGGGAAATGCGCGAGCCGGTGGACCGCAGTGGGCTGCCCGGCGCCGAGGCGGCGTTCACGGTCGTGTTCGATCTGGGGACCCAGCCGAGCGCACGTGCCGCGGAGATCGCCGCACTGGGCCGGGGCGAAACCCTCGTACTGGGCGAGCCCAGCCGCGAGGATCTGGAAACCCTTGTCCGCGAACGTCTCGAGGCCGCGATCACGCACGAGGGCGTGGAGCGCCTGCATGTCGTGCTGGTCGCCGGAACCGAATACGACGACCTCGACAATCTGTGGACACTGCGCCGGGTGGCCGTCGCCTTCGAGGCATTCTTCGAGGACTGGGTCACACAGCGCGGGGTGGAGGTGCCGATCATGGGCGACGGTTCCATGCACGTCACCCTCATCACCGAGCACGCCTTCGCACATCCGCACGAGGAGACCGCACCCGATCCGGCGCATGCCGCGCTGCTGGGCGCCCGCCGGGTGCTGCTGAACGAGCAGCCGCGGCTGCGCTGGCGACTGGTCGACATCGAATCCGAGGTCACGACAAAGGAACTCGCGGCGGAGCTGACCATTCCGGGCGCCTTCACCTACGACCACTCCGATGAGGTGTTCCTGCGCAACGGCTTGCGCTGGGTCACCGTGGTCGACGCCTCACTGCAGGGCCGGATCGACGGCCTGGACGAGCCGGTGCCGCTGACGGATCCGGAGGCCAATTTCACCCTGGAACTGCCGAAGTCGCGGGTGCTGTCCCGCCTCGGCTGGCGACGCTGCGACCGGCGGGCGCCGGGACCGAACGATGTGGAGGTCCGGCTGCGAGCCATCGGCCTCAACTTCAAGGATCCCCTGAAGGTGCTCGGCGTACTCGGTGAGGAGGAGTTGGCGGGCACCGCCTTCGGCCTCGTTCCGGGTATGGAGGGTGACGGCGTCATCGTCCGAATCGGTTCGGACGTCACCGATCTCGCGGTCGGCGACAAGGTCATCATGTCCTCCAAGGGCATGTTCGGCCGCTTCCACACCACCGATCGCGGCCTCGTCACCCAGGTGCCCGAGGAGCATCAGCCCGGATACTGCACCAGCGATACGGCCTTCGCGACCGCGGAGCACGCACTGCTGGGGCTCTCGCATCTGCAGGCCGGTGAGGTGGTACTGGTGCACGGCGCGGCCGGCGGTGTCGGCTCGGCGGCGGTGCAGATCGCCAAGCTGCACAATGCGATTGTCATCGGCACCGCCAGTACCGAGGAGCGGCGCGCGTACGTCCTCGAACAGGGCGCCGATCATGTACTCGATTCCCGTTCGCTGAATTTCGCCGAGGATGTGCTCGCACTCACCGACGGCACTGGCGCGGATATCGTGATCAGCACCGCGCCCGGTGAGATCCTGCGCCGGAACTTCCAGGCGGTGGCCGAGTTCGGGCGCATCGTGGAGATCGGCAAGGCCGATATCTACGGCGGCGGCGTGCTGGATCTGCGCTTCTTCGACAAGAACATCTCCTACCACTCCTTCGATCTGGACCGCATGTTCGCGCTGCGCCGGGTCGAGTCGGTGGAGCGGATGAAGCGGGTCGAGGCGTCACTGGCCTCGGGGAAGTACAAGCGACTGCCGTTCACGCTGTACGACACCGATGATGTGGTCCGGGCCTTCGAGGATGTCGCGCGCTCCACCCAGATCGGGCGGATCGCCGTCAGCCTGGATTCCGAAGCGCCGCTGGTGCGTCCGCAGATCCCGAAGGTCACCGTCGATCCCGAGGCGCAGTACCTGATCACCGGTGGTTTCGGTGCGTTCGGGCTGGCGATCGGGCGCTGGCTGGTCGGGCTCGGTGCACGGCATCTGACCCTGCTGGGACGCAGCGGCGCGACCACCGATGCGAGCCGCGATCAGCTCGCGGCGTGGGAGCACCAGGGCGTGCAGGTGACCACCGAGCGCGCGGACGTCACCGATACCGAGGCCATGGCCGCGGTCATCGGCCGCGCCCACTCCCCCGAGCATCCGCTGCGGGGCGTGTTCCACACCGCGGGTGTCGTGGACGACAAGCGCATTACCGTCATGGATCGCGGCAGCCTCGCCTCGGTATACCGGCCCAAGATCGAGGGCGCCCGAGCGCTGCGCAACGGTATCGCGCTGGCCGGGGCCGAACTGGACCTGTTTGTGCTGTTCTCTTCCGGCAGTGCGATTTTCGGTGGTGTCGGCCAGTACTCGTACACCGCGGCCAATCTCGCGCTGCAGTCCGTCGCCGATGTGGTCGCCCGCGGCGGCGGCAAGGTGCTGGCCGTCGGCTGGGGTCATATGTCCGGCGGCGGTATGGCCGAGGCCGAGGAGAATCTGGCGCGGTACCTGCGCAATACCGGATTCGACTCCGTCGATATGGACGAGGGCACCGAATTCCTGGAGCGCGCACTGGAACTCGGCCTGCACCACCAGGTCGCCATGATTCCGGTGGACTGGAGCAAGGTCTCGGCCACCGCGCCGTTCTTCGCCATGACCGGCCGGGTGGAAGCACAGATCGCGGCGGCGGCCGAAGACGATTCGGCCGCATCACAATTGGTCACCGCACTGCGCGCGCTCGATGAGCAGAAGCGCGGAGATGTGGTGGCGCACATGCTCGCCGAACAATTGGCGGTGGTCATGGGGGTCGACGCGGACTCCATCGATCTGACCGTGCCGGTGCCGGAACTCGGCCTCGATTCGCTCATGGCGGTCGAATTCGGCGCACTGGTGGGCAAGACCCTCGGCATCGACCTGATCTCGCTGAAACTGGGGCGTACCTTCACGCTCCAGCAGGCGGGAACTCGGGCTGCCGAAATCCTTATCGGCGCACCCAGCGACGCGGCGCCCACAGCGGCGGAGGTGACGGTATGACTGAATCAGCACGCGATCTAGCACGGAAACTATTGGCGGGCAATGGAACCGGTGGCGGTACCGCCACCATCCAGAACCCTGCACCCCGGCCCGCAGCCAGCGCCCCGGCACGTCCGGTGCGCGGTCCCGGCCGCCAGTTCGCCGACCATCCGGAGGTGGCGGCGACGGTGGCCAAACAGGCGGCCATCACCGCCATCAGCGCGCAGTCGGGGCTGGTGAATCCGCTGTTCCTGGCCCGAACCGGGCCGAACGACACGGTGATTCACGCCGATGACCGCGATCTGGTCAACTTCAGCGCCTACAACTACCTGGGGCTCTCGCACCATCCGCAGGTGATCCAGGCCGCCAAGGATGCCCTGGACCAGTACGGCGCCTCGGCCTCGGCCAGCCGGATCGTGGCCGGGGAGATCCCGCTCTACGGCGAGCTGGAGCAGCGGCTGGCCGGTATCTACGATGTCGGCGATGCCATGGTCACGACCAGCGGGTACCTCACCAATGCGGGCGTCATCGGCTTCCTGCTCGGTGAGGGCGATGTGGCCATCTGCGATTCGCTGATTCACGGCAGCGTGGTCTCCGGCACGCAGTGGGCCGGTTGCCGCCGAATCAACTTCCGGCACAACGACCCCGAATCGCTGCGCGCGGTGCTGCGCATGTCGCGCGGCGGCTTCGATCGGGCGCTGGTGGTGCTCGAGGGCCACTACAGCATGGACGGCACCGTGGGCAGGGTCGCCGAATTGGCGGCCGTGGCACGGGAATTCGACTGCGCGGTCATGGTGGACGAGGCCCATTCCTTCGGAGTGTTCGGCGAGCGCGGCCACGGGATTCGCGAGTACTACGGCATGGCCGGCGCGGATGTCGATATCTGGATGGGCACACTGTCCAAGGCGCTGGGCAGCTGCGGCGGCTTCATCGCCGCCGATGCCGATCTCATCGGCGCCATGAAGGCCGCCGCCCCGGGGGTGGCGATGCTCACCGGCGGTCCGGCGCCGTCGACCATTGCCGCGGCGCTCGCGGGTCTGGAAGTGCTGGAGGCGGAACCGCAGCGGGTCGCCCGGCTGTGGGACAACACCCGGCTCTTCGATGCGCTGCTGCGGGAGCGCGGACTCAACCTGGGCGAGTCGCAGGGCACGCCGATCTTCCCGGTGATCGTGCCGGGCGAGATTCGGGCCGGGTTCGTCTCCGGCGTACTGCTGCAGCGCGGGGTGTACGCCGGAGCCATTTCGGCCCCGGCGGTCCCGGTCGGCAAGGAGCGCCTGCGCTTCTTCATGACCTCGGAACACACGTGGCAGCAACTGGTCTCGACGGCGGATCTGCTCGCCGAGACGGTCGCCATGGCCGATCAGCTGCCCGAAACGGCGGCGGTCGGGTAGCCGCTCGGGGATCGGTGCGGATCCCCGCTTCTGATAACGAGCGGGTGGTGCTACGTTAACCGGAGGGTGTTACTCCGGTTAACGTAGCGGGGCCACCCGCTCGAATCGGAAGGAGGCCGTGCCGATGGTGGCACTGGATCTCGATGCACCAGTGGGTGTTTCACATGCGGGAACCGGCGTCCTCGACCGCACCCGCGCGGCCGTGCACGGACGCGGACGCGAAGCCGTGGTGCAACTGGCGGTGATCACCGTCGGATATCTGACCTATCGCATCGGCCGCATGATGGCCGCCGATGAGCAGGATCACGCACTCGCCAATGCCCGAAGCCTGCTGAACTGGGAACATCGCCTGCAGATGCCGCACGAAACGGCGGTGCAGGCGATTTTTGTGCATCACGGGTTCCTCGCGGTCCCGGCCAATTTCTATTACGCCACCGCACATTTCGCGGTGGCGGTCGGCGCACTGCTGTGGCTGTGGACCTTCCGCCCCATGTACTACCGCGTCACCCGCAACCTCATGGTGGTCGTGACCGGCGCGGCGCTGGCCCTGCACATGCTCGTTCCGCTCGCACCGCCGCGCATGCTGCCCGGCGACGGATTTGTGGACCTGGCCGCGAAATACGGCCAATCCGTCTACGGCCCACCCGATACCGACACCCTCTCCAATCAGTACGCCGCCATGCCGTCACTACATGTCGGCTGGGCGCTACTGCTGGCCATGGGCCTCATCGCCGCCACCCGCACCCCCTGGCGCTGGCTGCTGCTCCTGCACCCGCTCATCACCACCCTGGTCGTGGTCGGCACCGGCAACCACTACTGGGCCGATGTCATAGTCGCCGTCACCCTGCTCGCCATCGCGGCCGCGATCCACCCGCCCGTGCTGCCCGACCGGCGCCGAGAATCCCTGACATAGCCGGATGTCGAGCGGCTCGGCCGCTTCCTCATCGATCAGCCGGTGGTCCTGCACCCGGCCGAACAGCTCGCCGAGCGCAGGCCGCAACGCGGCGGTCGGCAAACGTGCTGGGAGGCACCGAATAGCCCGTCCGAAATGAGAGGATCTCCCTCGACCGTATGACAGAAAGCCGGTGGTGAAGACGATGGCGTCAACTGCACTGAAGTCACGCGCCCGGATCGGTGAACTCATCACCGTGCAGGGCCGTCCCATCCACGTCCGCCAGGACGGACCTGCCGACGGCAAACCCGTGCTGCTGCTGCACGGCTTCGAGGGGTCGGTGCACTGGTGGGACGGGGTTACCCCGCTGCTCGCCGACACGTATCGGGTCATTCGCGTGGACCTGCTCGGATTCGGCTGCACCGGCGGCGATTACGGCTTCGACCAGGAGGGACAGGGCAGCATGCTGGCCGCGCTGCTCACCGAACTGGGCGTCGCGAATGTCGCGGTGGTCGGCCACTCCTGGGGTGCGGACGCCGCCCTGGCCGTGGCCGCCCGCTCCCCGCGCATCAGCGAGATCGTGGTACTCGATCAGGCCCCGGATCTGAGCTATCTGAACGTCCCGGCCGCCACGCCGCTGCTCACCCTCGGGCCCATCGCTCGCGTCTTGCAACGCTTCGCACCCGAACCCATTGTCCGCCAGGCCCTTCGTGCCGGCTTCGCGCCGAAGTTCGATCTGACCCGGGCCACACCGTCGGTCCACCAGATGTTCCTGGACCATCAGGCCATGTCCTGGCGCGCGTATCGCGCGGTGAGCACCGATCGACGGAAGGACTTGGCGGCCAATCCCCTGGACCGCCAGATCCGCCGCCTCGC
This sequence comes from Nocardia sp. NPDC006630, assembly GCF_040611495.1. Lineage (NCBI taxonomy): Bacteria > Bacillati > Actinomycetota > Actinomycetes > Mycobacteriales > Nocardiaceae > Nocardia > Nocardia sp. NPDC006630. The sequence continues at coordinate 120,917 of NZ_JBEXOK010000004.1, read as the reverse complement.
ACTGCCCACCCTCGTCATTCACGGCCGCCTCGACGGCATGTACGACTGGGCCGTCACCCGCGATCGCTACACCGCCGCCGGCGCCCGCTTCGAACTCATCGACACCGCAGGCCACAGCCCCAATGTCGAAACACCCGCGGCCTTCACCGCACACCTGCGGGACTTCCTCGCCGCACCGGCGGCGCCCTCCCCCGCCAACGACTGATCGATACCGCTCACCGAACCGCCTCCTTCCTCGAAGGGGGCGGTTTGTTACATGCCCGTCAAAGTTGGTGCAGGTAAACGCAACACGTGGATCGTATACAAAACATGTTGTGTTTCACGCTAGCGAGGGACTGCACCATGAGCGCTCCGGACAAGTCGATCAGCGAATCTCCGACGGGAGAATACGAGCACGAGCCGGTTCCCGCGGCCGCAAGGCGCAGCCTGCTCTCGGTGTCCGCGGTATGGGCCGGATTTCCGATGTGCCTGGGCAATGCGGTTTTCGGCGGGCTCATCGTATACAACCAGGGCATGATGCGGGGGTTCTGGGCAATCCTGCTGGGCAACCTGCTGCTGTTCGGCTACGTGGGCACGCTGAGCTGGATCGCGGGCAATAGCGGGCGGAACTTCTCGCTGCAGGCCGAGGCCGCATTCGGGCGGCGCGGACGCGCGGTGGTCGTCGGCTTCCTGGCCACCGTGGTGATCGGCTGGTTCTCCTATCAGGTCGGATTGACCGGCACGACCCTGCAGAGCGTGTTCGGCTGGAATCCGCTGTGGGGCGGGCTGCTGGGTGCGGTGATCTACATTGTGATCACCGCGCTGGGCATCCGGGCGCTCTCGGTGATCGGGATGATCGGGATGCCGCTCTTCCTGGTAATGGCCGGGGTGGCACTGTATTTCGGCCTCGACAAGGGCGGACAGTCGCTGTCGCACGCACTCTCGTACTCGGGTCAGGGCAATGGGCTCGGGTTCTGGGCCTGCGTGGGCATCGTGATCGCGGGATTCGCCGACTCCGGAACCATGACAGCGGATTTCACGCGCTGGGCCAAGGACGGCCGCTCGGGCCTGGTGGCGGCCGCCTCGGCGTTCCCCTTCGCGAACACCATCGCCTTCCTGATCGGCGGACTGGTGGTGGCCATCGGCGGCGCCGACGATCCGGCCTCGAACGGCGGCGCCTTCCTCGGCCTGCTCACCGGGCACGGCGGGTTACTGACCGGGCTGGCAGTGCTTTTCGTACTGGCGAATCTGGGTTCGGTTGCCGCACACTGCCTCTACAACGGGGCGGTGGGCTGGTCGGGACTCACGCCGCTGCGTATGCGGACGCTCGCGGTACTGCTCGGCGCGGTGGGTTCGTTCGTGGCGCTGACCGGCATCTGGAGCCACATTGTGAACTGGCTGCAGCTGCTGGGCGTGATCGTGCCGCCGATCGGTGCGGTATTGATCGTGGGGCAGCTGCTGTCGAAGCGGGTGCGGCCGCTCGTGGTCGCGGGGGTGCAGCCGATCGCGTTCGCGGCGTGGGCGATCGGCGCGCTGGCCGCCGCCGTGGCGCACTATCAGCTGCCGGGGTCGGTGGATGCCGTGGTCGGGTTCGTGGTCGCCGCGCTGGTGCAGGCGGGGCTGACCTTCGCCCGGACGGTTCCGGCCGCGTCCGCGGAACCGGCCGTCGAAATCGCCGCGGCCTGAGCGGGACTGCGGATGCGAACCTCCGAGCGCAACGAACTCTGCTACCTGCCCGCCACCGAGATCGTTGCCCGTATCGGCCGACGTGAGGTGTCCCCGGTAGAAATCCTTGACGCCGGCCTGGATCGGATGCGGGAGGTCGAACCGACCCTGCACGCCTTCTGCACACCGACGCCGGATCTGGCTCGCGCACAGGCGATTCGGCTGGGCGATGCCCTGGCGCGAGGGGAAGCGCCGGGACCGCTGGCCGGAGTGCCGATGGGCATCAAGGATCTGTTGTCCACGGCGGGCGTGCGGACCACCTCGGGCTCCTGGGTCTATCGCGACTTCGTGCCGGAGGAGGACGATATCGTGGTCGAGCGCAGTCTGGCGGCGGGCGCGCTCTGCGTGGGCAAGACCAATACCTCTGAATTCGGTTACAGCGCAACGGGACAGAACAATCTGTTCCCGATCACCCGAAATCCATGGAATCCCGCGCTCACACCCGGCGGTTCCAGCGCCGGCTCGGCGGCGGCGGTCGCGGCCGGGATCGTCCCGGTGGCCCTGGGCAGCGACGGCGGATGCTCGGTGCGGATACCGGCGGCGCTCTGCGGACTGGTCGGCTTCAAGCCCTCCATGGGCCGGGTGCCGGTCTATCCGGGCTGCCGGGACGAACGGCTGCCCGGCGTATCCGGTTGGGAGAGTTTGGAACACATCGGTCCCCTCACCCGGACCGTGGGCGATGCGGCGCTGCTGCTGTCGGTGCTCGCCGGACCCGATCCGCGTGATCGGCACTCCATTCCGTGCGGGGATATCGACTGGATCGGCGCGGCCCGCACGGGTGAAAGGGATGGGGCCGTCGCCGGATTGCGCGTCGGATACAGCCCGGATCTCGGGTATCTGGCGGTCGATCCGCAGGTGCGCGCCGTAGTCGACCGGGCCGTGCACGAGGTGCTCGAGCAACAACTCGGCTGCCACGTCGAAACGGTCGTCCCGGGCTGGCCGGATCCGGCCGCGGCCTTCTCCGCCCTGATCGTCGCCGAAACCGATCTCACCGGAATGCGGCGCATGATCGACGAGCACGGCGAGCACATGTCCCCGCATCTGGTGGCGTGGATGCGCGAAGACTGGACCGCACAGCATTTCACCGATGCGAACATTATTCGCAAATCTTTGGTTAATGCAATGGCCAGGCTGATGAGCCGTATCGACGTGCTGGTCACTCCGACCTCCGCCGTCCCGGCCTTCCCGATCGGCAGTCACGGCCCGAGCGAGATCGACGGCCGCCCGGTCTCCGACTCCGCCTGGATCGGCTTCAACTACCCCGCCAATCTGACCGGCCAGCCCGCCGCCAGCATCCCCGCCGGATGGACCGAAAACGGTCTGCCGGTGGGTTTGCAGATCATCGGCAGACACCTCGGCGATGCCGCCGTGCTGCGCCTGGCGGCGGCCGTCGAGCGCGTCGCGCCCTGGTCCCAGCACCGGCCCCCGGGCTGAGAACGGGGCGTAGGCTGATCGGGACCTGCATGAAAATCGACCAACCAACCTCTACTTGAAGGACGGCCGATGTTCAAACAGTCCGACCTGTCGACGCTCATTTCCGCCGCGCCGGGGCGTGGCGTCTCGATCTATCTGCCCACGCACAACAGCGGCCCGGAAACGCGGCAGGACCCGATTCGGCTCCGCAATCTGCTCACCGATGCGCACAGCCGGTTACTCGCGGCGGGTGTCAGTAAATCCGAAGCGGAAAGTTTGCTGGCTCCGGGGCACGCACTCATCGAGGATGAGCGATTCTGGCGGTATCAAGATCAGGGGCTGGCGCTCTTCCTCGGAGCCGACGGCTCGTCGTATCACTTCACGGTGCCGCTGACCTTCGCCGAACAGGTACACATCGAACCGGGCTTCTACGTGAAGCCACTGCTGCCACTGCTGGCCGCCGACGGCGAATACGCGGTGCTCACCATCACCGCCGACGGCGCGGCCTTCTACGGCGGCTCCAAATTCGCATTGACGCAGGAGCACGATGCCCTGCTGCCGGTCGGGCCGACCGACAATCTCGACGACGACAATCAGAACCGCGTGCTGGCCAGCCCCGCCGCCCGCCCGCACATCGGCGGCAAAGCCACCACGAGCACGCAGGTCTATGGCGAAACCCCGGCCGACTGGCGCAAAACCGCCCTCGACGAATGGGTCGGCAAGGTGGCCTCCGCGGTCGATCGCCGACTGGCCGATCGTGCGATTCCCCTCGTGGTGGTCGCGGATCCGGAGCTCACCGGGCAGTTCAAGAAGCGAACCACCTTGGGCCCGTTGCTCGTCGGCACGGTCGATACCAATCCCGCGGCGCTCGTCAACGGCAAGCTGCACGCCACCACCTATGACGTGGTGCGGCCGCACTTCGAGGCCGGGCAGCGCGCCGCCCTCGAACGGGCCGCGCAATTGCTCGCGGACGGCCCCACCAAGGTGGCCGTCACCATCGGCGAGGTGGTGCGGGCGGCCTTCCAGGGCCGGGTCGAGGCACTGCTGCTGACCGCGGGTGCGGTGGAGTGGGGCCGCTTCGACGAAATGGCCGATGCCGTCGAAACCCATTCGGAGCCTGGCACATCGGTGATCGACCTGACCGAGTACGCAACGGTGAAGACATTGGAGAACAAGGGTTCGGTCTACATGCTCGAACCCGAGGAGCTCACCGGACTGTTCAAGAGTTCGGTCGCGCCCGCCTCCATCGCGGTACTGCGTTACTGATCACACCGCTGTTCACGCACGACCGGTGATCGCTGCTTGCGCTTTCGATAGCCAGAGGTACGCTCGGAAATGAGTTCGCTCATTTACTGAAGGCAATCCGGAGGTCTCGAATGACTGCGCCAGAGCATGCGACACCGGTCGGCCGCCGCGTCCGGGGCATGCTCGACAAGCAGGAACGCATCTTCGAGGCCGCCGCCGCACTGTTTGCCGAACACGGGTTCGCGCAGGTCACCACGCAGCAGATCTCCGACCGTGCGGATATCGCCGCCGGGACACTCTTCCGCTATGCCTCCTCCAAGGGCGAGCTGCTGCTGATGGTCTACAACGCCGATTTCCAGGCCGCCCTCGATCTCGCGGACCGCCGGCTGCGCGACTACACCGAGCCGGCGGAAGCGGTCATCGAGATCATCAGCCCGACCGTCCGGGCCGCCGGGCGCAATGCCGAGAACACTGTCGCCTATCAGCGCGAGCTGCTGTTCGGCTCACCCGCCGAGAAGTACCGGGCCGAGGGCCTGGCCCTGGTCGCACGGTTGGAGGCCATGGTGGCCGAGCGGCTCACCGGCGCCGCCCGCGCTCGTGGAATCGATTCCGAACTGCTGGAAGAACATTCGCGATTGGCGGGCCGCAGCGTCTTCGCCGTGCTGCACCTGGCGCTGGCGCGGCCGGCGACCGGCGCGCATGCGGAGTACGACCCGCTCGCGGATCTGCGAGCCCAAATCTGCCAAATAGTCGCCGGATTCTTCGCTGCCCTCCCGGCCGCGTCCGACGACGCCCTGGAGAGGAGAACACATTGACCATCGATATCCGCAAGGTGACGGTGCTGGGAACGGGGGTCCTGGGTTCGCAGATCGCCTTCCAGACAGCATTCAGCGGATTCGAAGTCACGGCCTACGACATCAACGACAAGGCCCTCGACGCCGCCCGCGAACGGTTCGTCAAACTCTCGGAGATCTACAAGACCCAGGTGGCCGGGGGCGGCGACGGCAAGGCCGAGAAGGCGGCGGCGGGCATAACCCTCAGGTCCGATCTGGAACAGGCGGTCGCGGATGCCGACCTGGTGATCGAGGCGGTGCCCGAGGTGCTCAGCATCAAACAGGACACTTATACCAAGCTGAGCCAATTCGCCCCGGAGCGAACCATTTTCGCCACCAACTCCTCCACCCTGCTGCCCAGTGATATGGCCGAATTCACCGGCCGCCCGGATCGCTTCCTGGCGCTGCACTTCGCGAATCAGGTCTGGCAGTTCAATACCGCCGAGGTCATGGGCACACCGGAGACCGATCCCAAGGTGTATCAGGCGGTGGTCGACTTCGCCTCCGCCATCGGCATGGTGCCGATCGAGCTGCACAAGGAGAAGGCCGGCTACGTTCTCAATTCGCTGCTGGTACCGCTGCTCAATGCCGGAATGTCCCTCAGCGCAGGCGGTTACGCCGAACCGGAGGCCGTCGACAAGACCTGGCGCATTGCCACCGGCGCGCCGCTGGGCCCGTTCCAGATTCTCGATGTCATCGGGCTGACCACGCCGTACAACATTCTCGTCAACAGCACCGAGCCGGGCGCCGCGCAGCTCGCGAAGTGGTTGAAGGACAACTACATCGACAAGGGCAAGCTCGGAATCTCCAGTGGTGAGGGTTTTTACAAGTACTCCGCGTAAACCGCTGCTCGGCAACCGGTTCGAATCCGCTTCAGGAATAGGAGTCATATGTACTACAGCAATGGCAACTACGAAGCCTTCGCACGGCCCCGCAAACCCGCTGGGGTGGACCAGAAGACGGCCTGGTTCGTCGGGTCCGGCCTCGCCTCGCTGTCCGGAGCGGCCTTCCTCATCCGCGACGGACAGCTGCCCGGCAGCAAGATCACCATTCTGGAGGAGCTGAAACTGCCCGGCGGCGCCCTCGACGGCATCAAGAAGCCGAAGAAGGGCTTCGTGATTCGCGGCGGCCGCGAAATGGAGAACCACTTCGAATGCCTGTGGGATCTGTATCGGACCATCCCCTCCATGGAGGTGGACGGCAGCGTGCTGGACGAATTCTATTGGCTCAACAAGGATGACCCGAACTCCTCGCTGCAGCGCGCCACCGTCGATCGCGGTCAGGACGCGCACACCGACGGCCTCTTCACGCTGAACGAGAAGGCGCAGAAGGACATCATCAAAATCTTCCTGGCGGCCCGGGAGGAGATGGAGGACAAGCGCATCGACGAGGTCTTCTCCAAGGACTTCTTCGAAAGCAACTTCTGGATGTACTGGCGCACCATGTTCGCCTTCGAGGAGTGGCACAGCGCCCTGGAGATGAAGCTGTACCTGCACCGCTTCATTCATCACATCGGCGGTCTGCCGGACTTCTCGGCGCTGAAGTTCACCAAATTCAACCAGTACGAATCGCTGGTGCTGCCGCTCTACCAGTGGCTGCTCGAGCAGGGTGTGACCTTCAAATTCGATACCACGGTCACCGATGTCGATTTCGAACTGAGCGCGAAACGCAAGCAGGCCAAGCGAATCCACTGGGTGTCCGAGGGCGGCGAGGGCGGCGTGGATCTGGGCGAGAACGATCTGCTGCTCATGACCATCGGCTCGCTGACGGAGAATTCCGACGAGGGCGATCAGCACACTCCCGCGAAGCTGAACACCGGCCCCGCACCCGCCTGGGATCTGTGGCGGACGCTGGCGGCCAAGGATCCGGCCTTCGGGCATCCGGAGGTGTTCGCCGGCGATATCGAGAAGACCAAATGGGAATCGGCCACCGTCACCACGCTGGATCAGCGTATCCCCGAATACATTCAGAAGATCTGTAAGCGAGATCCGTTCAGCGGCAAGGTCGTCACCGGCGGCATCGTCACCGCGAAGGACTCCAGCTGGCTGCTGAGCTGGACGGTCAACCGGCAGCCGCACTTCAAGCAGCAGCCCAAGGATCAGATCGTCGTCTGGGTCTACTCACTGTTCGTGGACGTCCCCGGCGACTACGTGAAGAAGACCATGCAGGAGTGCACGGGTGAGGAGATCACCCAGGAGTGGCTGTACCACATGGGTGTTCCGGTCGACGATATCGCCGAACTCGCCGCGAATGCCAGCACCTGCGTCCCCTGCATGATGCCGTACGTGACGTCGTTCTTCATGCCGCGCAAGGCCGGTGACCGCCCGCAGGTGGTGCCGGAGGGGTCGGTGAACTTCGCCTTCATCGGCCAGTTCTCCGAGACCGGCCGCGACTGCATCTTCACCACCGAGTACTCGGTGCGCACGGGCATGGAAGCCGCGTATCAGCTGCTCGATATCGAGCGCGGGGTGCCGGAGGTCTTCGCCTCCACCTACGACGTGCGTTCGCTGCTGGCGGCCACCAGCCGACTACGCGACGGCGAGGCCATCGACCTCCCGGGACCGCAGATTCTGCGCAAGCGCCTGATGAAGCGCCTGGAGGGCAATGAAATCGGTGAACTGCTCATGGAATTCGGGTTGATCGGCAAGTAGCCCCGGGGGCGGTCAGTGCACGCACGTACGCCACACCTCGGCGGCCTCGAGCAGCCGGGTGCGGACCAGTTCGACGTGCGGGCGGGACTGGCCGCCCACCCGGCGCGCGAGATACACCGTATTGATCGGGGAGTCTTCGGGATCCAGCAGTGTGACGATCCCGCCCGCCTCGAGTTCACGGGCGCACAGATAGCGCGGGAGCACACTCACTCCGGCGCCCGCGACAACCGCGGCGAGTACCGCGCGCAGATCCGGAATGACAAGGGCGGCTTCGGCTTCCAGCCTGATGTCGAAGACGTGCCGCCAATACCGGCGCACGATAGGCAGATCCGGCGCATAGCTGATCAGCGGAATGCCGGCGAGGTCGTTGACCCGCAAGCGCGCCACGTCCACCGCGGCCGCCACCTGCGGCGCGGCGACGAGCACGAACTCCTCATCGGCGAGCGGTTCCGCAAGGACGGTCCGCCCGCGCGGGCGAATGGTGGACAGCACCAGATCGAGCTTGCCGAGGCGCAGATCCGCCAGCAGCTCATCGGCCAGCCCCGTGGTGATGGTGAAGCGGATGCCCTGCGCGACGAGCGGAGCCAGGGAGGGCAGTGTCAGCGCCGCCAGCATTTCGGCGGGACCACCGAGCAGAACCGGCGGCTCCTGGGTGTGCTCGGCCGGGGCATCGCCGACCACGATTTCGAGCGCGTCGAACGGCCCGGCGACCCGGGCCGCGAGGTCGTGGGCGGCGGCGGTCGGGGTGACGCCGCGCGGCAGGCGTTCGAACAGCGGCCGGCCCAGCCGGCGTTCGAGCGCCTGCAGCTGCGTTGTCACGGTGGGCTGGGACAGGCCGACCTGACCGGCACCCGCGGTGATCGATCCGGCCCGGTAGACCGCCAGAAACGTGCGGAGCTGCGTCAAGTCCACGGAACCATCGGCCTGCCTATGTCTCATATAGGCGAGTCTATTGGTCAGCCGATATTTCGGCACCTACTGTAGGGACTGCGACAACCTGACATTCTGCATACACAGTGTCAGTTCATCCACAGACTCGAGGAGCATCATGGCCAAGGTCCTGTTCGTCATGACCGGCGTCGACTACTGGACGCTGGCAGACGGCACTAAGCACCCCACCGGGTACTGGGCGGAAGAGTTCGCCGCACCCTACGAGGCCATCAAGGCCGCCGGGCACGAGATCGTGGTGGCCACCCCCGGCGCGGTGGTGCCGACCGTCGACGGCGGCAGCCTCGCACCCGGAGCCAACGGCGGCCCCGAGGGAGCCGAGAAGATCGCCGAAACCCTCCGCAAGGCAACAGAATTGACGCATCCCATCGATCTCGCCGCGGTCGACCTGGCCGATTACGACGCGGTCTACTACCCGGGCGGCCACGGCCCGATGGAGGATCTGGCCGTCAACACCACCTCCGGGCAGCTGCTCAATGCCGCACTGGCCTCGGGCAAGCCGCTCGGCGTGGTCTGTCATGCCCCGGCCGCCCTGCTGGCGACGGTGGGCGCCGACGGCAAGTCCCCGTTCGCGGGATACCGGGTGGCGGCCTTCAGCAATGCCGAGGAGACCCAGGCCGGACTCGCGGACAAGGCCAAGTGGCTGCTGCAGGACCGGCTCATCGCGCTCGGTGTCGACTACAGCGAGGGCGAGCCGTGGGCCCCGCACGTGGTGGTGGACCGCAATCTGTACACCGGCCAGAATCCGGCTTCGTCGGCGCCGCTGGCGGCGGAGTTGCTGAAGGCGCTCTGACACCGTGCCCGACCGGACCGCCGACGTACTCGACGCCACCCTGCGCTGCCTGCTGCGCTACGGGGCGCGGCGCACGACCATGGACGATATCGCCGCGGAGACAGGCGTTTCCCGGTCGGCGGTCTATCAGTACGTGCGCAATAAAGACGATGCGGTGCGGCGGCTGGCCGAGCGACTGCACGAGCGTGCGCTGACGGATGCGCACGCGGCCGCCGCCGCACCGATTCCACTCGCGGACAAGGTATTCGGCATTGTCACCGCCAAGGCCACCCTCGCCTCCGGCGCGTTCGCCGAATCTCCGCATGCCGCAGAACTTCTCGGTGAGCAGGCGCGGCTGTGCGGCGATATCTGCCGCAGCTTCACCGACGATCTGCGCGAACTGCTCACCGGAGTGCTCACCGAGGCGGGCCTCGCACGGCCCGCCGATGCCGCGCAGATCGTGCTGGCCGCGGCCATCGGCCTGCTCGCGGCCGACCGGCCGGACCTGCTGCGCGGTGCGACCGACACCATTCTGAGCGGCCTCGCCGCGAATTCACTGAAAACTTCCGAAGGAGAACAGCAATGACCGTATCCAGCCGCGAATGGCGTTTGATCGCCCGTCCGATCGGCGAGCCGAAGCCGGCCGATTTCGAGTTCACCACCGTGACGCTGCCCGAACCCGCTCCGGGGCAGGTGCTGGTCCGCAATGACTGGCTGTCGGTGGATCCGTATATGCGCGGCCGCATGAACGATGTCGAATCCTATATTCCGCCTTTCGGTTTGGGTGAGGCCATGACCGGTGGAGCGGTCGGCACCGTGGTGGCCTCCGCCGCAGCGACGATCCCGGTCGGCACGGTGGTCAGCCATTTCTACGGCTGGCGCGAGTACGCACTTGTGGATGCCGCCGGTGCGCAGGTGCTGAATACCGAAATCGCGTCCCCGCAGTCATATCTCGGCGTTCTCGGCACCACCGGCCTGACGGCGTACGCCGGGCTCACCGAGGTCGCACCGGTGCGCGAGGGTGATGTCGTGTTCATTTCGGGCGCGGCGGGTGCGGTGGGTTCCGTCGCCGGCCAGATCGCCAAGCGACTGGGCGCGTCCAAGGTCATCGGCTCGGCCGGTGGGCCGGAGAAGACCGCCCGGCTCCTCGAGGAATTCGGCTATGACGTCGCCATCGATTACCGCAAGGGCGATCTCGCCGGGCAGCTGGCCGCCGCCGCGCCCGAGGGCATCGACGTCTACTTCGACAATGTCGGTGGCGATCACCTCGACGCCGCCCTGGCCACCATGAACCTGCGCGGCCGAATCGCACTGTGCGGGGCCATCTCCGTGTACAACGACACCGAGCTGCCGCCCGGACCGCGCCATCTGGTGCTCGCCATCGGCAAGCGGATCAACCTGCTCGGCATGAATGTCACCGATCATCTGCACCAGGCGCCGGAGTGGATCGGCAAGGCGGCCGGCTGGCTGGCCGACGGTTCGCTGCGCACCGAGGAGACGGTGGTGGATGGCATCGATCAGACCCTCGAGGCCTTCACCGCGCTGATGAACGGCGCCAATACCGGCAAGATGCTGGTGCGGCTGTCCCACAGCGAATAGGAGCGGCCCGCGAGCGCGACAGCACTTGCCGCCGACGCGGGTCACCGTATCTCATGGCGAGACAATCACTTCTGATTGTCTCGCCATTGATATATGGCCTGATCAGCAGATATGACGGATCGGCGTGAACGTTTCCGCAGCATCCACCTGTGCACAATTCTCGCACCGAGACACTTCTTGATAGTCGATTCGCCACCGGAAACCGTGTGCTCGGCACAGGTTCCCGACTTCGGAGTGGCAATGACGCTGACCGCACCGGATGCGATCGACATCTTCGATCCCGTCCACCTCGACGATCCGAATCCGCTCTACCGGCAACTGCGTGAGCAGTCGCCGGTGTACCGCATTCCCGGCACCGACTTCTACCTGGTGACCTCGTGGGATCTGGTGGCCGAAGCGGTGAATCAGCCCGAGGCGTTCTCCTCGAACCTCACCGGTGTGCTGCTACGTCAGCCGGATGGGCCGCACGTGACCTTCGATATGGATGGCGGCGGGCAGGCCGTACACGTGCTGGCCACCGCCGACGATCCGGCCCATCTCACCCACCGCAAACTGGTACAGCCGCTGCTGGCCAAGCGAATTCGCGGTCTCGGCCCGACCGTGCGCGAACTGGTGGACGAGCTGTGGTCGCGGAATCTGCGGCACGGGCGCATCGACTGGGCCACCGGCATGGCCGATCAGCTGCCGCTCGCACTCGTCGCCGATATTATCGGCCTCCCGGAATCGGATGTGCCGCAACTGCTTTCCTGGGCTTACGACAGCACCGAAATGCTGGGCGGGGTGGTGGATGCCGACCGCTTCGGCCATTCGGTGACGGCCGCCGCCGAGCTGACCGGTTATCTGTACACCACATTCAAAGCCGCTGAAGCGAATCCGCGCGACGACCTGCTCGGTGTACTCGCCCGGGCCTGCGCGGCAGGCGAACTCAGCGATACCGTGGCGGTGCTGGTACTGGTCCAATTGGTCGGCGCGGGAGGCGAATCCACCGCCGGGCTGGTCGCCAATTCGGCGCGCATACTCGCCGCCGATCCCGAACTCCAGGACGAACTGCGCCGCGAGCCCGCCCTCATCCCGGCCTTCATCGACGAGGCGCTGCGCCTGGAATCGCCGTTCCGCGGCCATCATCGGCATGTCACCGAGGACACCGTGCTCGGCGGCGTCACTCTCCCCGCGGGCAGTCATCTGCTGCTGATGTGGGGTGCCGCCAATCGCGATCCGGCCCGGTTCGAGCAGCCGGACACACTCGACCTGGACCGCCGCAGCGGTGCGAACAATCTGGCCTTCGGCCGCGGTGTGCACTTCTGCGTCGGTTCGGCGCTGGCCAAGCTGGAGGCCACCGCCGCCCTCACCGCGCTGTTGGAGCGCAGCTCGCGGTTCACCCTCGTCGATGACGCACCGCCGCAATGGTTTCCGAGCATCTTCGTGCGCCGGCACCAGACCCTTCCCCTGCACATCTCCTGAATCGAAAGGCTCCCGCCACATGACGACTCCGTCCCCCGAAGCCCTGGTCACCGCGTTCTGCGCCGAATGGCTCAGCGGCACACCGGAATCCATTGCCGAGTATTTCGCCGAGGATGCCGTCTACCACAACATCCCCATGCAGCCACTGCTCGGGAAGGCGGCCATTCTCGATTTCCTGCGCGGCTTCATCGGCGCGTTCGGCGGTATCGACTTCGGCATTCACCACCAGTCCGCGCACGGGAATGTGGTGCTCAATGAGCGCACCGACCGTTTCACCCTCGGCGACAAGCAGATCGAACTGCCCGTCATGGGCGTGTTCGAAATCGCCGACGGCAAGATCGCCGCCTGGCGCGACTACTTCGATATGGCGCAGTTCGGGCAGCTCACGCAGGGGTGAACCGCCCGCACCACGACAGCCCGCGCGCTACTTGTTGTGCGCGCGGAGCTGGTACAGCCCTTCGGTTTCCGCGACGACCACACCATTGGCATCGGTGACGACGGCCTTCAGGCTGAAGTCGGACTTGCCCTCGAGGTCCGCCTCCTCGGCGACGCGGGCGATCTCCTCCTCCGACATGGTGGCCACGGCCGTCACGTCGGTGGCGGCGGGCCTGCGGAAGAAGATGTGCAGGTCCTTGACCAGCGGGTAGTACTTCGAGGTATCGAAGCTGGCGAGCGCGAGCGCCCCGCCGAGCACCTCGGCGACGGTGAAGAGCACGCCGGCGTACATGACGCCGAAGTGATTGCCATTGCCCTCGACCGGGACCTTGGTGGAGGCGTAGCCGGGCCGCACCTCGGTCGCCTGGACACCCATCTTGTGCGCGATCGGAACCGTGAACTCGAGCGCGCTGTTCACGATTTCATGCAGCGGCGGGGTGGCGTCGTTCGCCATGCGGACCTCCCTGTCTCACTTACTGGCGCTATGCCAACACGCCAGATCATTGTTCCAAAGGTGTAGGTCGCGCAAGTCTGCGGGCACCTGCCACCTGTTCAGGACCGTGAGTCCGGCCACAACCCAGAAAATCCGACCGGTCGGACTTCTAGGATGCCTCTTGTGTCTATGACGTATTCATCCGCCGAGCGCGCCTACCGCGAGGTCAAGGAACGCATCCTGAGCGGGGAACTCCCCGGGGGCGAGTTGATCAGCGAGGGCGAGATCGCGACCACGCTCGGCACCTCGCGGACGCCGGTACGGGAGGCCTTCCTCCGGCTGGAGACCGAAGGCTGGATGAAGCTGTATCCCAAGCGCGGCGCGCTCATCGTGCCTGTGCCCTCGCACGAGGCCGAGGACGTCACGCAGGCCCGCTACGTCGTGGAGACGGGCGCGGTGCGCATACTGGCCGAAATCGACCGGGCAGCCCTCATGACGAAGCTGCGGGCTTCGCTCGAACACCAGCGGGAACTCGCCGCCGCCGGAGACCTCGACCGGTTCGCAGTCATCGACGCCGACTTCCATCGCGAATACGTGGTGGCCGCGGGCAATCCCCTGCTGGCCGGCTTCTACGACTCCCTGCGCGAACGCCAGCGCCGCATGAACAGCGTCGCCCTGCGCCACGGCCCCATCGAGACCGCACGCATCATCGCCCAGCACGCGGGCCTGGCCGACCTCATCGAGTCCGGCGACACCACCGGATTCGCCACCGCCCTCGCCGACCACCTGATGGCCGTGCACGGCGTGCGCCTGAGAGGCCTGTGATGCCGACATCGACCTCCGCCGACGCTCTGACCGCCTCGGCCACAACCGCTTCGGCGCACTGCACGACCGCCGCTCTCTCGGCTCGAGCGACTGCCACCAATCCCAGCGCCGCTTTCACCCCCGCCGATGCCGACCACCCGATGGATGCGCACAGCATGAGGTCGAGAGGACTGTGATGACAACATCGACCTCCACCGGCGGCCTGACCGACACCGGCGCAATATCTTCCAGCGCTGCTTCCGGGCGGTTCTGCGCTGGACCGCCGTCGTCGAGTCGCGCGTGGATGAGCGTAGCGGGGGCGATCTTCGCGATTGCCTGGGGTGGAAACGAATTCACGCCGCTGCTGGTCATGTACAAGCGGGACGGGTTGCCGGTCACCACGGTTGACCTGCTGCTGTTCGAGTATGTGCTGGGCATCGTGCCCGCGCTGCTGATCGGCGGGCCGCTGTCGGATCGCTATGGGCGGCGGCTTCTCATGCGGCCGGCGCCGCTGATCGCCGCGGCGGGGTCGCTGCTGCTGGCATTCGGATCGTCCTCCGTACCAATGCTTTCCGCCGGTCGTGTGCTGTGCGGCATCGCGCTCGGACTGGCCATGGCGGTCGGCAGCAGCTGGCTCAAGGAGCTGTCGCAACCGCCGTTCGCGCCCGAAACCGCCTCCGGCACCGGGGCGCGACGCTCGGCCATGAGTCTCACCGGTGGATTCGGCGTCGGCGCGGGTGTGGCCGGTGTGCTCGCGCAGTGGGGTCCCTGGCCGGACACCCTGCCCTATCTGATCAATGCCGGGCTCTGCCTGGCCGCGGCGGTGTGGCTGGCTCGCGCGCCGGAAACGACTGTGCCGCAGCGGACCACGAGCCGACTGCTGGATGATCTGAAGGTCCCGGTCGGCGCGCACCGGCGCTTCCGCCTGGTGGCGCTGCCGATCGCGGTGTGGCTGTTCGCCTGTTCCGCAACGGCGTACGCCATCATGCCGACCCTCATGATGCCCAAGGTGCACGGCGCACCCATCGCGTTCTCGGCCCTGATCACCGTGATCACCCTCGGCTGCGGTTTCGGCATCCAATCGGTGGCGCGCAAGCTGGACCGGCCGGGCACCATCCGGCTGCCGGTACTGGCGCTGACCCTGATCATCGCCGGATTGGCGCTGGCCGCGGCGGCCTCGGGCGCACTGACACTGTGGCTGACCGTCGCCACCGCGATCGTCCTCGGTCTGGGCTTCGGCATCGGCCTGGTCGCCGGACTGCTGGAGATCGAGCGCATGGCCCGCCCCGACGACCTCGCCGGACTGACCGCCGTCTTCTACGCCGTCAGCTACCTCGGCTTCGGTTTCCCGGCGGTCATGGCCATGCTGCACGACGGCACCGGCGTCAGCTATCCCGCCATGTTCACCGCCCTCACCCTCGCCGCCGCGGCCTGCCTCACCCTCATCACCCGCTGCCGCCGCGGCTGAGCCCCTTCCGGAGATTGCGCCGCGAGCCTTACAGTCGGTGCAGATGTAGTGAGTGCGCGGGCATCGGCGCGGGAGTGGAGCGGTCGCCGTGGACCTGTGGGACCAGATCAATCAACCCGTGACGTATGCGATCCCGTTCTTCGTGCTCGCCCTGGTCGTCGAGATCCTCTCGCTGCGCGCGCACGGCGAGGAGCGGGCGGGGTACGAGCAGGGCGATGCGCGCAACAGCCTGGTCATGGGCGCGGTATCGGTGTTCGTCAGTGGGGCGGCCAAGTTCGTCGCGCTGATCGGTTACGCGGTGCTCTACGTGCACGCGCCCTGGCATATCGATCCGCGTAATCCGCTCAGCTGGATCGGCGTGATGCTGGCGGTGGATCTGCTGTGGTACGGGTATCACCGCACCTCACACCGGGTGCGGGTGGTGTGGGCGGCGCACCAGGTGCACCACAACAGCCGGTACTTCAATTACGCGACGGCCCTGCGGCAGAAGTGGAATCCGTGGTTCGAGCTGCTGGCGTGGATTCCGCTGCCGCTGCTGGGCGTACCGCCGTGGATGGTGTTCACGGCCTGGTCAGGCAATTTGATCTACCAGTTCTGGGTGCATACCGAGACCATCGGCAAGCTGCCGCGCTGGTTCGAGTTCGTCTTCAATACGCCCTCGCACCACCGGGTGCATCATGCCAGCGATGCGGAGTATCTGGACCGCAATTACGGCGGCATATTCATTCTGTGGGACCGGCTGTTCGGCACCTTCCGCGCCGAAACCTTCCGGCCCACCTACGGTTTGACCAAGAATATCGAGAGCACAAGCGTATTCACGCTGCAGTACTACGAATTCGGCGCACTCTGGCGAGACCTGCGCTCCAGCAGGAGGATTCGAGACTGGGCCGGTTATGCGTTCGGTCCGCCGGGCTGGGCGCCGGGCGACAGATGGGTGTCGAAGAAGGCGAAGATGCGCGACCAGGCGTCGCGGGTGGCGTCCTCGTCGTAGCCGAGGCCCAGCACGCGGACCAGAGGCTGGGCCGGATGATGGTCGGCGAAGGAGTGTCCGACACCCGGATAGGTCTTCACATCGTGATCGATGCCGAGCTCGGTGAGTGCACGTTCGAGCTTGGCGCCGCTGCCGATATTCTGCGGATCCCGCGAACCGTAACTGGCGACGACCGGGCACGAGCCGCGCAGTACTTCGTCGTACTTGGCACGACCCGCCGGGTAGAACGGGGCTGCGGCGTCGAAGCCCTCGGGCGCCACCAGCAAGGCGAACCCGCCGCCCAGGCAGAACCCCACGACGGCGATCTTGCCCGTGCAGTTCGGATCCGCGGCGAGGTGGTCGCGGGCGGCGAGAATATCGCGAACCGCACCGCCCTTACCGCTGAACATCAGGTCCCGGATCATGCTCGGCACGCACCGGACCGCACCGCGCGAGAACAGATTGGGGGCGAGCGCGAGATAGCCGTTGCCGGCCAGCATCCGGGTGGTCTCGCGCATCGCCGTGTGGACGCCGACCATGTCGTGCAGGACCACCACCCCCGGCCACGGCCCCTCCCCCGCCGGCGTCTCCAGGTTGGCCTCGACGGGTCCGTCCGGCGCGTTCAACTGTATTGAGCTCACCGTCGAGCTCCCTCCCCTAGACGTGCGAACACGGGATGATCGCTGCCGCAGAATTTTAGCCAGTCTGAGACACTTTCGCTCAGCTTTCGACAGGCAGCCCCGCCTCCGTCCAATCCTGAATGCCCTCACGGTATTTGCGGACATTGGTGTAGCCCAGCCGCTCCAGCTTCGTGGCGACGTTCTGACTGTTGGCGCATGCGGGATTCGAGCAGTACGTGACGATCGCCGCCGTCCGGTCCGGAAGCAGCTGCGGCGCCTTGCTTTCCACCTCGGCTTCGACCAGCGCGAGCGCGCCGGGCAGATGCGCCTTGGCGTAGTACTCGCCGCCGAGCGCATCCAGGACGATCACCGATCCGGCCTCGATCTCCTTGGCCAGCTCGTCCCGAGTGATCAACGTTGTCATGGGTTTTCCTTTCCGAACACCAAAGTATGTGCGTGTGCACGCTACTACTTATGTGCGGGTGCACGCAACCAATTATGCTGGGCGCCGTGCCGCATCCTCCGAACCGAACCCATCCGGCCGTCTCCGCCTGGGCCGCACTGCTGCAGGTGCACGCCAAACTGGTGCCCGAACTCGACGCGGAGCTGCGCCGCGCCACCGGACTTCCACTGAGCTGGTACGACGTCCTCCTGGAACTCGATGGGCCGCAACGGCTGCGGATGAGCGATATCGGAGAACGCGTGGTGCTCAGCCGCACTCGGGTGAGCAGGCTGATCACCGAATTGGAGTCGCACGGCCTGGTGCGGCGCGAATCCAATCCCGATGACGGGCGCTCGGCCTTCGTGAGCATTACCGAGGACGGGCGCATGCGCTTCCGCGAGGCGGCGCCGCACTATCTCGCGGGCATCGAGCGGCGATTCGGCGGCAGGCTCGATACCGGCGAATTGGAGACCGTCGCGGCGGCATTGCGCAAGGTTTTGGGCCCCGGCGACCTGCCCGCCCCGGTCACACGCGGGGATTAGACGCGCGCGGCGTCGAATGGTTGCCCAACCGGCGGGTACCCGGAACAGTGGTCTGCGGTATTCGCAGACCGAGATCACAACGGAGGAGTCACTCGTGCGCTTCGGCCATTTCATTCCCCAGGGCTGGCGGCTCGACCTGGTCGGCATCGACCCGGCGCAGCAGTGGGGCGTGATGCGCGACCTCGCCCAGCGTGCCGATGCGACGGAGGCCTGGGAGTCGGTCTGGGTGTACGACCACTTCCACACCGTGCCCGAGCCCACCGAGGAGGCCACCCACGAGGCGTGGACGCTGATGTCGGCCTTCGCCGCCGGCACCTCGCGAATTCGGCTGGGGCAGATGTGCACCGCGATCAGCTACCGCAATCCGGCCTATCTGGCCAAGGTCGCGGCGACGGTCGATCTGATTTCTGGCGGGCGTCTCGAAATGGGCATCGGCGGCGGCTGGTACGAGCACGAATGGCGCGCCTACGGCTACGGATTCCCCTCCCCCGGTGAGCGTCTGGGCCGATTGGATGAGGGGGTGCAGATCTTCAAGCAGGCCTGGACCAAGGGTTCCGCGACGCTCGACGGTAAGCACTACCAGGTCGACGGCGCCATCGTCCGCCCACTTCCGTTGCAGGAGGGCGGCATTCCGATCTGGATCGCGGGCGGCGGCGAGAAGGTGACGCTGCGCATCGCGGCGAAGTACGCGCAGTACACCAACTTCTCCGGAGATCCGGCCGAATTCGCGCACAAGTCCGAACTACTGCGCGGCCACTGTGCCGCCGTCGGCACCGATTTCGATGCCATCACCCGCAGCTCGAACTTCAATACGATCGTCGGCGCCACCGAGGCCGAGGTCCAGGACCGCCTCGCCGCCCTCCAGGATCGCTTCACCCCGAGCCTCGGCGCCGAGGCGGCAAAGGGCCACGTGGACAACCTCTTCCGCACCAGCCCCGCCGTCGGAACGCCGGAGCAGGTCGTCGAAAAGCTCAGCCGCACCAAGGCCCTCGGCCTCTCCTACGCCATCCACTACTTCCCCGAACTGGCCTACGACACCTCGGGCATCGAACTGTTCGAGCGAGAGGTCATTCCGGCGCTGCGCTGACCGGGCATTGATCAGCGCGGCACGGTCACCGGATCGGTGCAGCTGGCCACGGCGTCGACCAGCGAGCAGGGCTGCGGGTTGTGGGTCGGACGGTAGTCGGCCGGGACACCGCCGTTGTGGGTGATGGCGGTGTAGGCCGGGACCGCGTCGGTGGGCCGGCGGGTGAGGGTGGGATCGGTCAGCACATCGACGGTGTAGAGGCCGAATCGCGGTGTGTAGGAGCCCCATTCGTAATTGTCGGTGAGGCTCCAGTAGTTGTAGCCCATGACGTTCATGCCGTCGGCCTTGGCGCGCTGGATCCAGTAGATGGTGTCGCGCAGGTCGTCGGCGCGAGCGTAACCGTCGGCACGGGGCTTGCCGTTCTCGGTGGGCATACCGTTCTCCACGATGTACAGCGGCTTACCGGGGAACTGGCGTGAATAGTGCTGCAGGGCATAGTAAATACCCTCCGGCTGCAACGGATTGTTCCACAGCTGGCTGAAGTTCTGCACCATCGAGGTGACGGTGTCCGGCGACATGCCGTAGTAGTAGTCGATGCCGACGTAATCGATCTTCGCGGCGATCTTGGCGATGAACGGCCCGTTGACCGCATCATCGGCGCCGGGGAAGTACGCGACATTGCTGGTCACCATGGCGCCGGGCTGCACCTGGTGGATGTGGTCGTAAATAGCATTGTGCGCCTGCGCGATTCGGTCCTGCATACCCGGAACGTCGGCGGCCGGAAGCCCGCCGTGCCGCAGCTCGTTGAGCCCGTAGAAGGTGGGCTCGTTGAAGGTCACCCACAGCGGATTGTCGTGCGCATAGCGATCCACGACGGTGCGGGCATTGGCCAGCCAGTCATCGACCATGCCGGGGTTGTGCCAGCCGCCGCGATCGACCTCCCAGCCCGGGAACACCCAGTGGTCCAGGGTGATCATGGGCCGCATACCGGCGGCGGTGATCTTCCCGATCACACTGTCGTAGAAGCGCAGTCCATCCTCCGACCACACACCGGGCTGCGGCTGCACGCGCGCCCACTCGATGCTGATCCGGTACACCTTCACGCCGAGCCCGGCAGCCAGATCGATATCGGAGGCGTAGCGATCGAAGAAGTCCACCGAGTCGTTGTACGGGTCGTCGGTCTTGCCCTGCGCCACGTACCGCGACCAGTTGCTGTCGGGCGCGTGGCCCTCGGACTGGAAGCCGGAGGCCGCCACGCCCCAGAGGAAGTCGGGCCCGAGCGGCGCGACCTGCGTGGGCGCCTCGGGGCGGGCATAGGCCGGAGTGGCGCCCAGGACCAGGGTGGCGGCGACGAGAGCTGTGGGAACAAGAGCTCGGGGACGGAATCGCATCGGGACCGGTTTCTCCTTCGCTGTTCGCGGCGAGGGCCGCTTTTAAAACCGTACATCGCTCGGTTTTGGGGTGCAAGAAACCCACGGGTGAGCTCTAGACTCGGTCCGTGGCGAAACGGGGGCCCTACGGCAAGGGCATCGAACGGCGGGAGCAGATTCTCGAGGCAGCGCTGCGCACCATTGCGGAGCGCGGGTTCCTGGCCACCTCCGTCGCCGAGCTGGCCGAGGCGGTCGGACTGAGCCAGGGCGGGCTGCTGCACTACTTCGGATCGAAGGAAGAGCTCTTCGTCGCCGTCCTGCGCAAGCGCGACGAGGCCGATATGGTCGCGCTGCGCGCTCCCGATCCCGCGGCCTACATTGCGGTGATTCGACGAAATGCCCAGGTGCCCGGCCTGATCGAACTCTTCACCCATATGCAGGCGGCCGCGGCCGATCCGCGTCATCCGGCCCACGCCTACATGAAGGAGCGGTATCGCCAAGGCACCGAGGCGTTTTCGCAGGCCCTGCGCGGTATGCAGGAGGCCGGCACGCTGCCCGCACACGTCGATGCCGATGCCGCCGCCACCACCTTCTTCGCCCTCTCCGACGGATTGCAATCGCGGTGGCTGATCGACCCGAGCCTCGATATGGCCGCCCATCTGGAATTGGTGTGGCGCAACCTCATCGGCGCCTGATGCCGGACCGGACATTCAGCCGATCCAGGCCGCCACCGCGAGGAACGCACAGGTCAGCACGAAGAGAATGACCATGAGCGGCACCACGAACTTCACGTAGCGGTCGTAGCGCACCTTCGCCAGGGCGATGCCACCGGTGACCACGGCCGTGGTGGGCGTGACCAGATTCGCCCAGCCCGACGCCGACTGCCAGGCCGTAACCACCAGGGAGCGCGGCACATTCGCGAAATCGGCGAGCGGAGCCATGATCGGCATGGCCAGCGTGGCATGGCCGGAGGTGGAGGGGATCAGGAAGGCCAGCGGGATGTTCACCAGGAATACCGCGACCGCGAACACCGCCGAGGAGGTACCGGTCACCACACCCTCCAGGGCATGCAGCACAGTGCTGGTGATCTGGGTGTTGTTCATGATCACGGTGACGCCGCGGGCGAGCACGATCACGATGCCCGCGCCCACGAAATCGCCGAAGCCCTTGCCGATCGCCTCGGACATCCTGCCCTCGCCCAGGCCGCCGATCAGGCCCACCACCACGGCACCGACCAGGAACAGCGCGGTGAGCTCCGGGAAGTACCAATCCAATTCCCACGGAAAGGATTTCGCGTCCGGTCCCTTGATCACGGTCGCCCACGGAATGATGGCGAAGATCATGAACGCGAAGGTGAGGCCGACCATCCACAGCACCGCGACCTGGCGGCGGGTCATCGGATCCGGTTCGTGCTCTTCGGCTTTCACCTCGCGGTCGCCCGGCAGCCAGCCCGACCAGGACTTGTCCGGATCCGACTTCACCCGGCGCGCGTACCAGAGCACATACGCGACCGTGACGAGGGTGAGCACCACCAGCATGGCCAGGCGCAGCACAATGCCGTCGCCGATCGGCACCCCGGCGGCCGAGGAGGCGGTGCCGGTCGCGAAAGGATTGACGGTCGAGCACATGACGCCGACGCCCGCACCGCAGATGATGGCGCCGACCGCGGTCATACGGTCGTAGCCCAGCGCCAGCATCAGCGGCACCAGCAGCGCGTAGAAACCCAGGGTCTCCTCGGCGAAGCCCTCCACCGTGCCCGCGACGGCGAAGACCACCATGATGCCGACGATGAGCAGGAAGGACCGGCTGCGCAGCTTGTAGGCCAGCCGCCCGATACCGCTGTCCAGCGCGCCGGTCGCGAAGGCGACGGTGATGAAGGCGCCCACGGCCAGCACGAACAGGAACACCGCGGCCGCACCGTACAGCGAGCCGGACATATCGGGCGCGACCTGGCCGGTCTTGGGGTCCTGAATGCCGTAGAGGCCGTTGATCGGCGCGAGGAACAGATCCCGCAGCCGCGCCGTGAAACCCTTCGCGCCCTCGATCCGGTGATACGACCCGGCAATGGTGTGCCCCTTGTCATCCACCCGGTACGCGCCGGGCGGGATCACGAAGGCCGCCAGCCACACCGCGACGGTGACGCCGGCGAGGATCGTATAGGTGGAGGGGAAGCCCCGCTTCTTGCGGTGCTGAGCGGGTTTCGGCTCGGACTCCGGATCGGCGGTCGCGGTGGTTTCGCTCATTTGCGCATCCTGTTCGCGAACAGTTGGAAGAATTCCGCCTCCGCGAGCGCCACATTGGCCAGTTCGCTCAGCAGTACGCGCTCATTGAAGCCGTGCATATTGCAGTTGGAATCCTCGGCGCCGATCATGATCACCTCGGCGGCCGGATTGGCCGCGGCCATCGAATTGGTGAGCGGGATGGAGCCGCCCATGGCCGAATCGACCACCTCGGTATTCCACGCCTTGCCCATGGCCTCACGCATGGCGGCATACGCGGGACCGGTTGTGCCCGCGGCGAATCCGGAGCCGACATCACCGCCGGTGACCGTGAGCTCGATACCGTAGGGCTTGACCTTCTTCAGATGTTCGATGACGGCGCGCTGCCCCTCGGCCGGATCCTGTTCAGGATGCACGCGCACATTCAGATAGGCCTTCGCGTACGGAATCACCGCGGACGCAGCGGTTTTCACCGGCGGAGCGTCGAGCCCGATGACCGTGATGGCGGGCCCGTACCAGATGCGCTCACCGATCGGACCGGTGCCGAGCAGCGGCATTCCCGGTGCCATACCGGTGATTTCGGCGAATTCCTCATCCGTGTAGTTCGCTCCGGTCCACCTGTCCCGGCGCAGACCCTCGACCGCGACATTGCCCTCGGCATCATGCAGCGTGGCCAGTCCGGCCATGAGGGCGAGCAGCGCATCCGGTGCGGCACCGCCGAATTGGCCGGAGTGCACCGGGGCCGCCAGCGTGCGGACCTCGACGAAGACATCGGCGACCCCGCGCAGTGCGGTCACCAGGGTGGGGGCGCCCGCGCGAATATTGCCGGCATCGCAGATGAGCAGGGCATCGGCCTGGAACAGCTCCGGCTTCTCGGCCGGGTAATCGTCGAAACCCGACCCGAACTCCTCCTGGCCCTCGATGACGAGGGTGACGCCGACCGGCGGTTTACCGCCGTAGGCCCGCAGCGCGCCGATATGCGCGACAACATTGGATTTGCAGTCGGCCGCGCCGCGGCCGTAGATGGCGCCGTCCTGCTCGGTCGGAGTGAACGGCGGTGTGTTCCAGAGACTTTCGTCGCCGGAGGGCTGCACGTCGTAGTGCCCGTAGAGCAGGACGGTCGGCGCACCCGGCGGAGGTGGAATGCGGGCGTAGATGACCGGGGAGGTATCCGGCAGATTCAGCACCTGAATATCGCCGACACCGGACTTCCGCAATTCATCGGCAATGAGATCGTGCGCGCGCTGCACGTTCTCCTTGGGATAGTCCGGGAAGGCGATGGAAGGAATGGCGACCAGCTGTTTCAGCAGGTCCTTCAGCTCAGGCAGCAGATCGCCGACAGTGCTTCGCAGGTCCTGGCGCAAGTCCATGCCGCTATAAAACCATCCCGGCCAGTCGTTTCAGCGAATCTGCGGCGAGTTTCCCGCGACGGAAATTCGGGGTTACCGGACGGGACGTCAGGCCCGAGTGGGCAGTGGGAGCAGCGGCACCGACGCGGGATCGGAAAGCACAGTGCGCCTGGCGAATTCGATCGCGCCGAGCAGCATGGCGTCATCCCCCAGCACTGCCGGGGCGATGGTCAACCGCAGAGCCGGAGCGAGGGCGCGGCGACCGGCGAGCTGCTGCTCGATGGTCGGGGCCAGCCAGGGAAACCAGTGCGCGAGCAGGCCGCCCAGCACGATCTCGTCGACATCGAGCAGGGCGGTGATCGACAGAATCACCGCGCCCAGCGCCTGCCCGGCGGTGCGGACGGCCGCTACGGCCGGTGCGTCGGCGGCGCCCAGCGCCTCGACCAATCGAGTCGAGGTGGCGTGCAAGCCCTCTCGAATCAGCAGGTCACCCAGGCCCGCGGCGGTGAGGACCGCCTCCGGCCCGGCATAGAGCACCAGGCAGCCGTGCGCACCGCAGACGCACTGCGGACCGTCCAGCGCGACCGGCATATGCCCGGGTTCGCCGGCGATGCCGTGGCTGCCGATCTGAATGCGGCCGTCCAGCACCACACCGCCGCCGATCCCCGTACCCGCCTCGATGAGCACCAGCCCGCGCTGCCGCGGCCGGGCGTGAAACTCCGCGAAGGCCGCCGCATTGCCGTCATTGATCACCTCCACCGGACAGTCCATACCCGGCAGCCGCGCGGCCACCAGCTCCCCCAGCCGAACCGGTTGCAGCCAGCCGAAATCCGGAGCCATGACCACGGTCTGCGCTTCATCGTCCCGCACCGGCCCGGCCATGGCGATCACCACACGCACAAGCACAGAGCCGGCCGCCGCAGCGATGGCCTCGTGCTCCCCTCCGCGCTTCGCAGCTGCCACTGCGGCATTCGATGTGACGGTCGCCAGTTCGGCACGACGTACCGCCGCAGCCACCACGTCCGCCATCGCCTCGGGCGTGCCCGGTGCGCAGTTGTGCGGCGCAGCCGCACGCCAGATGACCGCGCCCGCGAGGTCCGCGACCACCACGCGCAGTTGCTCCGAGCTGATCTGCACCGCCACCGACAGCGCGCGGCGGGGCGCGAGTCGCAGCGGGCGTCCGGGCCGGCCGCGGCCGCCGCTGCGGAGGGCGGTGTCCTCACCTACCAGGCCGCGCTCCACCAGATCACCGACCAGTGTCGTGACCGAGCCGTGCGCGAGTCCGGTGGCCGTCGCGACCTCGGTGCGCGCGCAGGGACCGTGCGCGGCGATATGCCGCAGCACCAGCCCCAGATTGCGGCGGCGAACTGCGGCGGAGTCGCTCGGTGAGACGGCGGCGGAATCGTTCGGGCCGCCCGTGTGTGCGTGGTCCACGAGTCGACATTATGCTGGCCATGATTTATTTCAACCGTTGACTTATATTCGGGACCAGAGGTTAGCCATGCTCACACCGCAGCTCGGACGTCGCTCACTACTGCTGGGGGCGGGCGTCCTGGCCCTGGCCACCGCGTGTTCGACCACAAAATCCGACAGCAAGGGCGACTCCGGCACCGTCACCACCACCTACGGCCCGGTCAATGGCGTACGCCGCGATACCGGCACCGCCTACCTGGGCATCCCGTACGCCCAGCCGCCCGCGGGTGATCTGCGATTCGCCGCACCGGTACCGCCCACCCCGTGGCACGAGGTCCGCGATTGCACCGCATACGGACCCACCGCGCAGCGCAAATCCCTCACCGAGGTGACCGCGATCCCCGAGCCGTCCATTCCGGGTGACGGCGTCCTGAACCTCAATGTCTTCACCCCCAGCCCCGGCAAGGACGCCAAACTGCCTGTGCTGGTGTGGATTCACGGCGGTGGCTTCGTCGCCGGCAGTGCGGCCAGCCCGTGGTACGACGGCGCGGCCTTCAATCGCGACGGTGTGGTCGTGGTGTCCGTCGGATACCGGCTCGGCATCGAGGGCTTCCTGCATCTGGAGGGCGCACCCGATAATCGCGCGGTCCTCGACTGGATCGCGGCGCTGACCTGGGTTCGGGACAATATCGCGGCCTTCGGCGGCGATCCGGGCCGGGTGACCGTCGCGGGTCAGTCCGCCGGCGGCGGCGCGGTGTGGGCGCTCATGGCCGCACCCTCCGCGAAAGGCCTTTTCCACGCGGGCATTTCGGAGTCGGGCGCACTCTCGCAGCCCAATGCCCGGGCGGACGGATCGGCCGTGGCGGACCTGTTCACCAAGCGGACCGGCCTCCCGGCGACCGCCGCCGCGCTGCACGATCTCACCGGCAGTCAGATCCAGGATCTCGAGGACAAACTGCGCGCTGTCGGCCCCGGCAGTGAGACCGTGCCCGCCCTCGGTCTGGCCCCTTTCGTGGACGGCGCCCTCATTCCGCTGTCCTCGACGGAGCTGCTGAAATCCGGTGGCGCAACCAATGTTCCGCTGCTGCTCGGCTTCACCCGCGACGAGTTCAACGGTATGACCCGCGATCAGCCGATCACCGATGCCGCTCTGCCCGCCGCCTTCGCCGCCATGGGCCTGCCCGCCACCGATATCGACGGTTTCCGCACCGCCTACCCCGGTGACGCCGCACCCCAGCTCCTCGGCCAGGCGCAGAGCGATCTGCTGCTGCGTGCACCCGCCTACCGGGTCGCCGAAGACCGCGCCACCCGCAACCAGCCCACCTGGCTCTACGAATTCACCTGGGAATCAACGGCTCCCGAGTACAAGGGCATGTCGTTCCACTGCCTGGATGTGCCGTTCGCCTTCGATTGCCTGCGCGCCCAAGGCGTTACGGCCGTGGCCGGCGACAATCCGCCCCAGGCCCTTGCCGACGCCGTCCACAAGAGCTGGGTTTCCTTCGTCACGACCTCCGATCCCGGCGCCGGCTGGCCGCGCTACACCCTCGAAAAGCGCGAAACCATGATCTGGTCCGATTCACCCCGCGTGCAGACCGACCCGTTCGCGGCGCAGCGCGCGCTCTGGCTGCGCTGACCGCAGCGTGACGGGCGGAATACACCGTTCGCCGTTTGAAATGGCAAACTGGGGGCTAATACCCCGAATGCAGAGTATGTCGAGACGGACGGATGGTTCCAGATGCTCGAGTTTCGCAGGTGGGTAGTACCTGCCGCAGTGGTCGCCACCGTGGGGCTGTCCGCAGTCCCGGCGGCCGAGGCGCAGGCCGATCCCGGCGATACGCAGGCAGCACTGGGCGGCGGCTCCGGGATCGTGCTGGGCCGGTCCACCAAGTGCAGTTTGACGACGATCGGGTACGACGGTGCCGGGCGGCTGGTCGGGTTCACCGCCGGACACTGCGGTGATGCCGGTACCGCGGTGTCGGGGGAACAGTTCCCCGATGCGGGCGTGGTCGGCCGGGTCGCCAGCTCCGATCCGCAACTCGATTACGCCGTAATCGAATTCGACCCCAATGCTGTCGTACCGATGAGCTCCGTCGGTGGCACCACCATCGCGGGCGTGGGCGGTGTTCCTTCCGCCTGGGATGTGGTGTGCCAGAACGGCCGCACCAGCGGCCGGGCGTGCGGAGTCGTATGGTCCTCCGGCCCAGGAGGATTCATCGATCAGGCCTGCTCCAGCTACGGTGACTCCGGCGGTCCGCTGACCGTGGACGATCGCCTGGTGGGCCTGGTCTCCAGCGTCCTCATCAGCGATACCCGAGCGCTCCGCCTGAGCTGTACCTCGTCGGCGAATCCCGTGCACTCCCCCGTTATCGCGGTGTCGTGGGATGCCATCCGCGCCGCCGTCGACGCGAACAACGGTGTGGGAGCGGGCTTCCAACCGGCGTGAGACCGCCGGTGGCGCAATCGGCCTATCCGGAGTGGGCCGTCAAACCCAGGATGGCGGCCGCGGTGGCAGCGCCGTAGGCGCGACTGGCGGTGTGCGGGCGTTCGGCCGGGAAGTTGGAACGGTGCAGGACCTGCACGTTTCTGTCCAGCCGCACCGTGGTATTCGCCTCGGTCGCAATGCAATTGCCACCGGCCTTGGCGGTGAGGTCGACAACGACCGCACCCGCGGTCAGCGCATCGAGGGCGACCTGATCGATCAGGAGGGGCGCGGAATTGCCGCGATGTCCAGCGGCACAGATGATCAGCTCCGGGTCGGCGTCGGAGATATAGGCGGCAATCGCGGCCGGATCGGGCCGCAGCAGGAAGGTGCCCGCACCGGATTCGAGCACCGTGTTCTCCTGGTCGGCCCGGCTGCCGATCGCGGTCGGCGGCAGGTCACCCTGGGCTACCGCCGCGGCGATCGCCGCGAGCCCGGCTCGGCCGCAACCGACGATCAAGGCCCTGACTCGGCGCTGCCGCACCCGCTCGGGTAAGAGCGCTCGGCCCGTGCGATAGGCGACGTCACCGGCGATTCGGCTCATGGCCGACAGTGGATCGAGCTGCGCCGACCCAGAACCGGACGGAATACGCTCGAACGCAATCGATCTCACGCCGCGATCATCCAGCGCGGCGATCCGCGCCTGCCGATGAATCGGATCCTGGAAACCCATCAGCGACTGACCCCGGCGCAGGGGCATCGAATCCAGGTTGTACGCAGGGGGTTTCACCCACGCAATGACGTCGGCCGCGAAAACCTGTTCCGGCCCCGGCACAATCGAGGCTCCGGCATCACGATAGGCCGCATCGGTGAAGTCGGCCGCCCAGCCCGCGCCCTGTTCCACCAGTACGTGCACTTCCCGGCGCGACAATTCCGCCACATCGTCGGGTGTGAGTGCGACGCGCCGTTCGCGCGCGGCCGTCTCCCGTGGCACTCCGACGATCATGATGCGACGGGGATGGCGGGAATTCGACGCTCCAGCAGCGCATCTCCGTAGGACATGCCGGCGCGCAGCCGTCCGAGCAGGTATTCCATCCGGTCGAAGAGCTCGGCCAGCAGCTGGGGAGCGTCCTCCTCTTGACCGGCCCCGTAGCGCGGCGCCGCCACATTGAGCCGCACTCCCAGCCGCCGGGAGCCGGTGCGATCCAAAGCGACGCAGTCGATTCCGGCCACGGTGAGCAGCAGGTCCTCCAGCTCCGAACTGGTGTGCACCCCCGCGGCAGCCATCAGGCCCGGCTCGAATTCGACGGTGAGGAACATGCCCTGCCGACTGCCCAGCGGCCGTAGCAGTTCGGCGCCGAACCGGGCATTGACCGCGCTCAGTAGCGCACAGGCCGCATCGACCCGACCACGCAGCAGGGTGCGGTTGTGCGCCAGCAGCTCGCCGGTGGTGTGCTCGATGGTGGCCCGGGCCAGATGGGTGGTCTCCCGCTGGAACGACACCCGCAACCGGTCCCGGATCTCGTCCAGCCACCCGGTGTTCCCGGTGCAGGCCGCGCCGAGCTTGCACGGTCCGAAGGCGTTGTAGGCCTTGGAGTTACCGGTAATGCTGAGCACCCGATCGTAGAGTCGGACCGGGCCGTCCGGAGTGGGCACGGAGAGGGCGGCGATCGGCAGATGATCGTCCACCAGCAGATCGAAGGACATATCGCAGATGATCGGCACCTCGGCGGCGACCAGGACCCGGCCGATCTCGGTCAGTTCCGCGACGGTGTACTCCGCGACCACCGGATTGCCGGGCAGCGTGAGCATGACGCCGCACAGATTCCCCTGGCGCGCATGCTCTTCCAAGCAGCGTTCGAGTGCGGCCGGGTCCACCTTGAAGGAATCATCCGCGGTCGCCGGGCTCGACACCATGCGCAGGCCGTACTTGGCGACGTGCACGCTGGCGCTCTTGTAGTAGCCCTCCGGGCAGACCAGCACACCACCGGGGCGCGCGATGGTCGCGATCGCCTCCTCCAGCAGGACGGTGCTGGAGTACGGGCACACGATGACCTCGCCCGGATCGACCTGAACACCGCGCACGCCCGGAGCCGATACGGACAGGCGCTGAAAAAGCTGTTCCGCCGCCAGTTTCCGGAGAATCAGCGGCTGTCGCTTGTCGTAGAGCACCCCGTCCCGATACTCGTCCGGCTGAGTGCGGGTCATGACCTCGAGCCAGGCGGTGTTCAAGGCCGCGACCGTATCCTCGTCCATCTGCAATCCGGTCTCACCGTGATAGGCGTCGATGACACCGCGATAGGTCCGGCCGCCGGTGCCCGGAAACCAGGGCTCCGCACCGAGATAGGCCCGTGCGAACTTCTTGCGCTCATCCGAGCGGTTCGTCATGTGCACCGGATCCGGGCACAGTACGGCTGCGGTGTCGGTCACCGGGGCGCGCTTTCGGCCGAATCGACCATGCCGTCGTTCCACGCCTGCGCCAGCGCCGCGCGGAACAGGTTGCGACAGTCCTCTTCCCCGAGTCGCTGGAACCGCGCCAGCGCCGGCTGCGCCATGACCTCGTTCACCACGAGGGCCATACCGCCGCCGGTGAGGGCGTAGAGCTTGTCGAACCGGCTCTGCGCGAACCGCACATCATGCTTGAGCGCGGAGAAGCGGGTCGCGACGCGTTCGCGCCGGGCGTAGTCGTATTCGCCTGTGGTCACATAGCTCTCGTCCACGATGAGCATGCTCTGCGCATTACTGGCGTGCAGCCGGTTGACCAGGACGGTCTCCACCCCGGCCTTGACCTGCTGCCAGATCTTGTCCTCGTAGGCCACCACATCGGCGATCTCGTCGAGGACGTAGAGCCGGCGCACCACGATTCCGCCGGCGGCCAATCGCAGGATGGCGCTGTGGTACTCGTCGCCCAGATCGCCGCCGATGGTGCCCAGGTCCGCGGTGTGAATGGCACAGATCGCCCGGGACGCGCGGCCCAGCACGGTGAGCCAGTCATTGATGGTGTTCCACTCCCACACCGTGGCACTGCCCGAAGGTATCTGGGTCAAAACCTCTTCGGCGCGTTCGAGTTGCCGTTCGGCGATATCGCGCAGCGGTGCGACCTCGTCCCGCGCGCCGGAGGCGTCGACGAGGCTCTGCGCGATCGCCAGCACCCGCTCGACCGCCGCGGGGTCCTTGCCGAGCAGAATATTGAACCGCATCCGGAGATCGCTGTTGGCGACGTCGGCCTCGGTCTCGTTGCCGGTGGTGGGCAGCCGCTCGCCCAGCACCGAGCTCAACCGCTCGCGTAGCGCGAGAGGCGGTATGCGAGTGCCGTTTTCGATCTGCTGTATCAGGCTGCGCGAGCAGCCCACCTGTTCGGCGAGCTGCAATTGCGTGAGATCGCGTTCCTTGCGGAGTCGCCGGACCTGCTTGCCGATCTGCTCGCCGTCCGCGGCGGAGCGAGACATGCGGTGTCTCCCATCGTGTTGCCGTGCTGCTGAGCCCACACGTGCCATGCGGCACCCATCCTAAGCACGATGTGTCATGTGTGCCACGCAAGTCGCGAGAGTTTTCGATTTGCAGTCTTGCAAAGATCGAAAGCGACTCCGGCAGCGCCTACTTCAACGCTGAACGACAGTCATCTGTGCCGTGATGCCGCACAGAACCACGCCTAATCCAGGCGATCACGCGTATTTGTGAGCACATTCTCGATATTGACAGATATCTATGACACTTTCGAAGCAAATTACGATTTGAAATATCTCTGTCCAGCACGAAAACTCGCTTCTACTCAAACGTGTCATCGCCTAGCATTGGGGCACAGTCACTTTCGAACAGAGCTCCGACCGCACCGCCGGCAGTCGCAACCGAGTGACTGCAGCTCCCCCTCGAGGAGGTGTTCGCACCCATGGCCCTCGCATTCACCACATGGTTGATCACCAGTGATGTGACTCCCGAAATCGCGCTCCGGTCAACAGCTTCCGCAGACGAGTGGGTCCTGAGCTGGCTGCCGGACCGCAGCCTCACCCTGGAGCAGGCCGTCAGCGGCATGGTGCTCGACGAGATCCTGAGCGATCCGGAACTCGACGACGGGGGGCTGGCATTCGAACTGGCCGCCTTCCGGGCGGCCGAACTGGGCGTCACGCTCCGGGAAGTCGTGCTGCAGCTGGCAATTCGGATGGCACAGCGCGACCTGCTGCACAGTCAGCAGAACGTCTGCATTCCGGCGCCGCACCACGGTGTCACCACGGAGACGCCCGCGGCCGGACCCGGTCACTGCCACTCGCGCCAGTGCCACTGCCGACCACAGACAGCCGCCGGTAGGGCGTGATCGGCCCTACCGGCGGCTGGTGCGGTATTCGAAGTCCGCTCAGGCGGAACGGGATTCGGCCGGTACGCCTGCGGCCTTGCGGGCGCCGCGGCGGAAGCGCAGGATGCCGTCCTCGATGGCGCCCTTGCGCAGCATGGTGCGATCGCGGAAGTAATTGTTGATGACCAGCCACGGCCCGCGGGTGCCCTGGCGGGGCATGACACCGTCGCCGCGCTGGATGTAGCCCGAGGTCAGCGCGCCGCCCATGAGCGAGGCCTCGGAGCGGTCGCCCTCCTCGGGGATCGCCACCACCTCGGTGTAGCCCTGGGCCTTCATATGGTTGAGCAGGCGGCAGAAGTACTCGGCGGCCAGGTCGGCCTTCAGGGTCCAGGAGGCATTGGTGTAGCCGAGGATGACCATGAGGTTGGGGACATTGCTGAGCAGTGCGCCCTTGTACGCCACCAGATCTCGCGTCTGCAGGCTCTCGCCGTCCACCTCGAGGGTGGCGCCGCCCAGCATCTGCACCTGGAGGCCGGTCGCGCTCACGATGATGTCGGCGGGCAGCTCCTCACCGGACTTCAGGCGAATGCCGGTCTCGGTGAAGGTGTCGATGTGATCGGTGGCAATGGAGGCCTTGCCGCTGCGCAGCACCTTGAACAGATCGCCGTTGGGCACCACGCACAGCCGCTGATCCCACGGGTTGTAGGACGGGGTGAAGTGCCGCATATCGATTCCGGAACCGATCTGCGCGCGCACCATGGCGAGCATCAGCTTGCGCGAGGCCGCCGGATTGGTGCGCGAGAGCTGGTAGCTGGCCCGCTGCAGCGCGATATTGCGCGCCCGGCCGGCCTTGTAGGCAATGGCGGCAGGCACTTTCGCGAACTTCAGGCCCACGGCGACCGGGTCGTTGGCGGGCAGCGCGGCAATGTAGGTGGGCGAGCGCTGCAGCATGGTGACATGCGCGGCCTTATCGCTCATGGCGGGAATCAGCGTGATGGCGGTCGCGCCGCTGCCGATAACCACCACACGCTTGCCGGTGTAGTCGAGATCCTCGGGCCAGTGCTGCGGATGCACGATCTGCCCGGCGAACTTCTCCTCGCCGGGGAACTCGGGCCGGTAGCCCTTGTCGTAGTCGTAGTAACCGGTACAGCCGACCAGGAAATTGGCGGTGTAGGTCTCGGTCTGGCCGGTGCCCTCGTCGAGCGCCTCGACGGTCCAGACGCCGGCTTCGCTGTTCCAGCTCGCGGTGGTCATCTTGCGGCCGAAGCGAATGTGGTCGGTGACGCCGTATTCGGCGGCGGTGTCCTCGACGTACTGGCGGATGTGCGGACCGTCGGCGAGCACCTTGGTGCCGATCCAGGGCCGGAAGCCGTAGCCGAAGGTGTACATATCGGAGTCGGAGCGAATGCCCGGGTACTTGAACAGATCCCAGGTACCGCCGATCGCGGTGCGGCGCTCGAGAATCAGGTAGCTGCGACCCGTGTTCTCCCTGGTCAGATGGCAGGCCATGCCGATTCCGGACAGGCCAGCGCCGATGATCAGTACGTCGACATGCCGCGTCATTGAGGTACCCGTTTCGTCTGTTCTCGCCCCGGGCTCCGTCGTCCGGGTGCCACGAGTTTACGTGTTATCGCGAGTTACGTCTACTCTGCTCGAACGGCCGCCGGCCGCAGCGGGGCCGGCGGCCGTTTTCCGGGCACTCAGGCCGCGCGCGTATGCCCGGCCCGAGCGGGCTCGGAGCGATAACGCGTAGTCGAGCCGCCGATGCCGAGCACCTTCCAGACCGTCTTGGACACCGGATTCATCAGGCCGATGCGCTTGGCCAGCGCCCGCACATCCCCGAAGTAGCCCACGAAGGTCTCCTTGGAGTCGGGCGATCCGAAGAACACCTCCTTGCGCACCTGCGCCGGAATGCCGAACTCCCGGAAGAACGCGCGCGGCGGAATGATGATCGCCCGGCCGCCGATCCACATGACGATCGGGAAGGCCAGCGAGAGCACCAGCTTCTCCAGCGGATTCGTCTGCGGCACATGGTGTTCGAGGAATTCGTGCGCGAAGGAGATATGCCGCGCCTCCTCGGCGATATGAATCGCCATGACACCGCGCATGATCGGGTGCACCTGCTCGCCCGCGCGCAGGATGGACTTCTGGATGTGGTCGATCGGCTCCTCACCCGACAGCACGGCCATGAAGAACAAATTCGGGAAGATCGACGCCAGCGGCGGCACCACGTAGGTGAGCCGCTTGAGGATCGGCCCCATGCCGGGCACGTCGATCCCGATGCGGTTCACCATCTCCTGGAACATCAGGGTGTGGTTGCACTCCTCGATGACCTCGTGGGTGCAGTAGCGGAATTCGGGATCACCGTTGGCCAGCTTGAAGGTGTGCTGCACCATGCCGCCGATGAGCAGCGTCTCGAACTGCAGGCCCACCTTGGCGATATTGGCCTGACGCCACAGCCCGATCTCGATCTTGCGAGCATCGGAGAGGGCCTGATACCAGGGATGCCGGGCGAACATATCCCCGGCTTCGGGCAGAATCCAGCGGCGGTCACGCGGGTTCACCGCGAAATCCGGGCTGTCCCAATCGATATCGGTGAAAGGATCGAAGTGCTTGTCGACCGAGCCCTGCGACAGCAGCAGCACCTTCTCGGCATACTGCTGTGCGAGTTCGACCGTGGGGTCGGCTTTTACGGGTGCTGACGCCATTGTCAGGGCCTCTCAGGAGTGACTCAACTAACTGTTCCCCATGGTTACATCTAAATTGGCAGGCCGTCAACAGCGGGAGCCGCTTCGGTAATCCCCTGCAACGCAGCGGGCATCACGGCGATAGCTGCGCGAGCACATAGTCTGAGTTCATGCTGGACATCCTCATCCTGGGCATGCTGAGCCTGCGCCCGCTCTCGGGCTACGACCTGGGCAAGTGGATGGACGGGCCGGGGCGCTTCATCGGCTATCGGGTCTCGCTGCCGCAGGTGTATCGCACGCTGGGCAAACTCGTCGATCGCGGACTGGTCGAATTCGAGGTGGACGCGCGGGCGGGTAAGCCCGATGCCAAGGTGTATCGGCTGACCGGCGCCGGTCGGCAGACCTACCTCGACTGGGCGCAGAGCCCGTACGAACCGGCGCCGCGGCCGATGGACCCCGACTTCATGCTGCGGTTCATGTTCGCCGGAATGCTCGGGCGCGGCACCGCGATCGAGGTGCTGCGCACCGAGCTCGACTATCGGCTGGCCCAGGTGCGCACCCCGACCCGCGTCGATGAGCTGAAGGGTGCGCTCGCACCCATCAGCGAGATCGACGGGGGCTGGGCCGCCGAGGTCCTGCGGGCGGCGCACGAGCAGGGGCGCGCCTCCACCGCCTCCTATATCGGCTGGCTCCAGGTCACCCTCGCCGATTTCGAGAATCGCCCCGAGGACTGAAAGCCGAGGACTGACGCACGCCCGAAGGCCGATTCACGTCGTACGGAGCACCGCCAGCGAGTACGGGGGCAGCTCGATATCGGCGGAAGCCGTTGCCCGGGACTCGGATACGGTGTCGCCCGGGACGAAGGCGGGGGCCGCGGTCGGGGCCGCCGAATAGACGGAGACGTCCTGCGCACCGATCAAGCTGGGCGGCAGCGTGATTCGCAGCGACCGATCCGAGGCATTGATCAGAATGCCGGTGGTTCGTCCGGCCGTGGACAGTTCGACACCCGTGAATGCCTCCGCCGCACCGGCGTACACCGGCATGAGCAGGGCGGCCGGCGCCTCGATGCCGGGATCGAGATGCAGTGCGCGGACCTGGGTGCCGTCCGCCATGCAGTGGTAGATCGGCGTCAGCGCGAAGTTCAGCGCGGTGCGGCCGTACCGCTCGGAGCCGTTCGAGCCATCCGAAATCAGCGCGTGCAGAGCCTGATTGGTGGTTCCGCCGCCGCCGGTGTCAGCGGCCGGTGCGCCATTGAGCGCGCAGTGCAGGACGGCCATGCGGGTTCGGGGATCCGCGAGCGCACGCAGCGTGAACGAGGCCACGCTCAGACCCACCGCCCAGGTCTGCTGCACCTTCGGCAGGCGGTCGAGCGGCGGTGCGGCTTCGCGGCCCATCTGGTTGTACTCGGTGTACCAGATCTCCATTCCGGGCGGCACCTGCGACAGTGCCCGCTGCGTGAGTTGCGTCCACGCCACCACGCCACCGGCGGCGGTGGAGCCGATATCGGCCGCGACCGGATCGACGATCCAGTACGGGTGGAACACCACGGCGTCCGCGCCTTGAATCGTCTTATACAGCAGCTGATTCCACGACTTCAACCGCGTACTGGCAAGAGCGATCGGCGAGGAGTCGTCGACGGCCGCCACCGCGATCCGCGCCTGCGGGAACTCCCCGCGAACGGCCACGATCCAGTCGTTCATGATCCGGGCGTAGTCCGCACCGGTCGGGAAGGCCGCGACATACTCCGGCAGCGGAACCCAGAGCTCATTGCCGAGTTCGACATAGCGCACCGGCAGGCCGAGGCGCCGCGCCTCCCGCAGCATGGCGAGCTGATCGTCGATGGTGGAGTTCAGCACGTTCAGGTCGAAAATCGGTGTGGCGCCGGTGCGCCGGAGGATCTCCGCCCAATCGGTGAGCAGCAGCGGCGGGCGGCCGTCATTGCTCGCGAAATCGTGGCCCGCCTGCGGCTGGAAAAGTCCGGTGCGCCAGTCGATCCACTGCGAGGTGGTGCCACCCTGCACACGCACCAGGCCCGGCCCGACCGCGGCGAGCGCGTCCAGGAAGGCGGGATCGTGCCACTGCCGGGCATTCTCGGCTGAAATGATGCGAGCGCCGTTGACGCCGAAGAAGTCTCGATCGACCGTGCGCGCAGCGGTATCGGAGGTCAACCGATACGGCGTCGCTGCCGATCCGGCGGGCGCGGTACGAGCCACGGTGTACAGCGCGGCCCCGCCCAGCGCGCCCAGGGTGAAGGCCCGACGGCTGATGTTCTCGCGCATGGGCTATTTCCGATCCTCGTTCGGGGTGCAGCGCAGAGCGGGATGCCGCACCGGATCGAGGGCATTGAGCACCAGATCGACGGATCGGGGGTCGGTGGACTCGGCGATATGTCCCGCGTGATCATCAGGGCAGCCGTCCTGAAGCACGATATTGGTGACACCGGGCGCATCGATGAAGGCCGAGGTGTAGGGCGTCACCAGCTCGTCGTCCCGGCTGGCGATCATGGTGTAGCGCACGCCGGGCGCAACCATCGGACCGCTGTTGAGCCTGGTCAGATACGCGGAACCGGCGAGCATATCGGTCAGCGCCGAGGTGTTCGGCGGTATGACGGGGGCGACCAGCGGCGCGATATCGACCCCGGCCACGGTCTTGCCGACACCGTATTGCGGGCCGCTGACGGCGACCACCGCGCGCACCGGATTCACCGGGCGGGCAGCGAATTCCAGGCTGGTCGCCCGGGCGATCAAGGCGCCCTGCGATTTACCGACGACATCGACGGAACTCGCGCCGTTCAGCTCGGTGATGCGATCCACCGCCGCGGCGAAGTAGTCGGCCGACACCGAAATCGGTTGCTGGGAGTCGTATTCGAGGCCGTAGACGCAGCGGCCGTCATCGAGCAGCGCCTGCCGCACGGGGCCGAGACTCTTCTCCACCGAGGCATTGGTGCCGTGGATCAGCAGCACCGGCGCATCAGCGTGGGCCGCGCAGGCGGTGAGAGTGTCCAGCGGTGTGGCGGCCTGCGGCGCCGCGGCGGCCGTACCCGCCTGGGTGAAGCCGGCGATCGCCAGTACGGCGGTGATGCCCGCGATGGTGCGCACGAGATGTTCCTCCTGGGCAGGGATGTGTGTAGGCACATATTCGACTGAGGTTCCCGGCGATGCTACCCGAAGAAACTTAACAATCGATATGTACCTACACACATATACCGAGGATTTGCCGCTACGACCAGAACGTCGGGTGCAGCCCCCAAGCCCTGAATTCCGCCGCCACGCACTCACGCAGGGACTCCCTGGTCGGGAAGCGGTCCGGGTCCGCACCGGTGATGGCCAGCGTGACGGTGTCGCCGTCGCTGGACCAGGACAGGTTGAGACCGACCTCCACGCGGCGGAACAGCTCGGTGTCATTGGTGCAGACCACCGGTCGCATGAGCACCGAGCGGGCGCGCACATCACCGAGGGTGGCCACCGCGCGACCGGTTTCGCCGAGGTTGGTGCACAGGCATTCGGGGGCCTTGGCGGTGCGGGAGAAACGGTCGAGTACAAAACGCGGCAGCATCATCTGCACCGGCTGCAGGTGTTGCAGCGCGGGCGTGGTGGCCGGATCGGCGTAGGCGCGGGCGGCCCGTTTCACGGCCACACGCACCTCCGCGAGATCGGTGAGCTCACCGGCGCGGTAGAGCACGGCGATGGGCAGACCGGTGGTGGCATTACCGCGGGGGTCGCCGGGCACGCGCATGGAGTGCGGGATGTCGACGCGGATGGTCGAGCCGTCGGTAATGCGGCCGCAGCGGCCGAGCATGCCGACGGCGACGCCGATCATCAGGCCGTTCGCGGTGCCGTCGTGCATGACCGCGACCGAATGCCATTCGGGCAGGCCGACTTCGACAACCAGATCGGCGGCGGAGTGCCGATCCGGCAGCGGGAGCGCCGGCTCGGAGGGGCGCGTATTGCGCGCGGGT
This sequence comes from Nocardia sp. NPDC006630, assembly GCF_040611495.1. Lineage (NCBI taxonomy): Bacteria > Bacillati > Actinomycetota > Actinomycetes > Mycobacteriales > Nocardiaceae > Nocardia > Nocardia sp. NPDC006630. The sequence goes on along the minus strand of NZ_JBEXOK010000004.1, from coordinate 81,844 downwards.
TCCTTTACCGCGCGGGTGGCCACCGCCGCGCGCACTCCCTGTGCCGCAGCCCGCAATTGGCCGAGCGCGTCGCCGAAATGCCTGCGGTACACGCCCGGAGGCGTACCGCCCACCAGCCCGCCCGAGCTCGTCTCGGTATCGAGCGGAGCGCCGATATCGAGGCGGTGCATGGCATCGCCGACCGCGTACAGCACCGCACCGCCGTCCGCGCCGACATGGGAGGTGACCAGGGACAGCAGCATGCCGCCGGTACTGGTCGGCGCGGCCGAGAGCCGCCAGACCCGGCCGGTGCGCGGATCGAAATCCACCTGGCTCTGCGCGAAAAACCAATCCAGCACACCGTTTTCGGCGACCGGCTCGGTCTGTCGCGCCAGAGGGATGGATTCGGCGGCGGGCACCCACCAGGGGCGGGCGAACGGCACCGCCGTCGTCCGGACCCGGCGGGCCAGGAAGCCGTGTGCCAGATGCGCGTGGAACCGTTGCAGCACAGCGGGATGCACGGGTTGGTCGAATCGCCAGGCCAGCTGGTTGACCAGTGCGTTCCCATACAGGTCGTGCAGTTTCAGGAACAGGTCGTCGTCGGCGGTGAGGCGGTTCATGCGAACCGGAGCGGCCGCATCGGGCGCGGCGGTGCGCGGGCGGGCGGGGGCGGTGGGAGCGACCATGATGGTTCCTCCGTTTCAGCGATTACGCAGGGTACGAACGGTCAAGGGGGCGAAGACGATCGCGACGAGCAGTGCGGCCAGCGCCGACCAGACGAGGTCGGATCCGGCATGGCCGGTATCGGCGAGAGTGCGCACGGCCGCCACCAGATGCGAGACGGGGTTGTAATCGGAGACGTGCCGCAGCCAGGCGGGCATGGCCTGCACCGGCACCAGGGCATTGGAGGCGAAGCTGAGGAAGGTCAGCACCAGCATGGACATGCCCTGGACCGCGGCCGGGCGGGCCACGGTCACGCCGATGAAGGCGAAAATCCAGCTCATGGCAGTGGTCGCGAGCACCACCAGCAGCGCGCCCGCGATCAGGCCGCCGGGGTGGTCCGGCCGGTAGCCCATGCCGAATCCGACGATCAGCACCATGAGCGCGGCGATCACGTATCTTGTCGCGCCCGCGACCAGAGCGCCGGTGACCGGGGCTGATCGCGCGATCGGCATGGAGACGAAGCGGTCGAAGACGCCGGAGCGAATGTCCTCCGACAGCTGCACGCCGGTGGCCACCGAGGACGTCAATACGATCTGCACCAGCACGCCCGGAATCAGCGTGGGCAGGTACGCGTGCATACTGCCGGCGATGGCGGTGCCGAAGACACTGCCGAACAGCAGCGGGCCGATGATCGGCAACAGCACTGCGTCATAGAGCAATTGCGGGCTGTGCCGGAAGGTCAGCATGCCGCGCTTGGCCATGGTCAGCGATTGCCGCAGGGCCGCACCGATTCCGATGTGCACCACGGTGGGGACCCGCTCGATGCGCGGCGCGGGAACGGCGGGCGCCGGAGCCTCGGTGAGGACGGTCATGAGAGTGCCCTCCTGTCTGTCGAATGCTGGGTGAGGGCGAGGAAGACCGAATTCAGATCCGGGCGGTCCACGGCGAAGCCGCGCAGGCGGATACCGCTGGTGCGGCAGGCGGTGAGCACATCGGCGGCACTGTCGATATCGCGCAGCGGAACCGTGAGCGTGGCGGGTGTATCCCCGTGCAGCGGAGTGACTCCGGTAATGCGTTCGACGGCCGCATCGGCCAGCGGGCGCTGCGCCGCCTCGACGAGGTCGATGCGCAGCATCTCCTCCCCGAGCGACGACTTGAGTTCGCTCGCAGTGCCTTCCGCGACCACGGTGCCGTGATCGATGACGGCGATGCGGTCGGCGAGCGCGTCGGCCTCCTCCAGGTACTGGGTGGTCAGCAGGATGGTCGCGCCGCGATCCACCAGTCCGCGCACCACCGTCCACATGCGTTCGCGGGTGTGCGGATCGAGTCCGGTGGTCGGCTCGTCCAGGAAGATCAGGGGCGGCAGCGTGATCAGCGTGGCGGCCAGATCCAGCCGGCGGCGCATACCGCCGGAGAAGGTGGCCACGCGCCGCCGGGCGGCAGCGGTCAGTTCGAATTCCTCGAGCAGTTCGTCCGCGCGGCGGGCGGCGGCCCGGCGGGTCAATCCGAGCAATTGCCCGAACAGCCGCAGGTTTTCCAGCGCCGTGAGGTTCTCGTCCACCGCGGCGTACTGGCCGGTGAGCCCGATCATGGAGCGCACGGCCGTCGCCTGCCGCACCACATCGTGCCCGAACACCTGCGCACTGCCGCCGTCCGGCCGCAGCAGCGTGGCCAGCATGCGCACCACGGTCGTCTTGCCCGCGCCATTGGGGCCGAGCAGTGCGAATACCGAGCCGGCGGCGACCCGCAGGTCCACCGCGTCCACGGCGGTGAGCGAGCCGAAAGTCTTGCCCAGCGCCTGGGTTTCGATGGCATTCTCGACGCTCATCGATCACCTCCGATTTCGAGAGTGGTCACCGGAATCGACGGCAGCGGTGCCGGACGATCCGGTGGCGCAAGGGATTCGACAACGGTCGCGGCCCGGGCCACGCCGTCGTCACGAAACCGCATGCCGTAGGCCGAAGCCCGCAGCACGACGGTCGGGTCGGTGGCTCGAATCAGCAGCTGCTCCAGCCGATCCGCGGTCAAGTGCGCGAAGGGCAGGGTGGCGCCGAGGCCGAGCGACTCGAGTTGCCGGCCCCAGAACGGCTGATCGGCCTGGACCGAGCAGATCACCGAGGGCACACCGGCGCGCAGTGCCGCCGCCGTGGTTCCGGCGCCGCCGTGATGAATCGCCACCGCGCACAGCGGCAGCACCGCCCGGTGGTCGAGCTGGGCGACGACCGCCACCTCGGGGCTGATGTCCGCGCGGAACATGCTGCCCGCCAGCAGCAGTCGCCTGCCCTGGCGGCGGCATACCTCCCGTACCATCCGCTCCACCTCGAGCGGATCGGTCATGGGCATCGAGCCGAATCCGGCGTACACCGGCGGTTCGCCCGTCAGCAGCCACTCCGCCAGGTCGCGGCCCACTCTTGCGCGGCCCGCACCATCCGCTCCGCTCGATCCACCGGCCGGAGCGAAGCTGGGATCGGACTCCTCGCCGCCGATGCCCGGAACCACGGGGAAACCGGTGACCGGGGCGTCGCCGAGCGCAGGGGCGAGTCCGGGAAAGAGCTCGATGTCGTACGCCTGAATAGCGGTGCTCACCAATGGTTTCAGACCGGCAGCGGCGCTCTGGCCGGCCACGAGCTCAGTGGCTCGGCGCAGGGCTGCGATCTCCGGGGCGAGAGCCCAGGCGCGGGTTCTGGTCAGCGCCTGCCAGCCCAGGAGGTTGAGCGCGCCGGGGACCCGGCGGCCCCATGCGGCAGGCACCACCGGGACGGCACGATTGGGCAGGATCGGGAAGAAGTGCATCGCCGCCGAGGGCAGGCTCCGTTGCCTCGCGACCTCGGCGGCGACTTCCTCACAGGCCATGCCGGTGACGAGCAGGTCTGTCTCACCGGAGATTTCCAGCAGATCCCGTGCGGCCTCGGCGAATCCGCGCCGTTGCAGATCCAGTAGGGCACGTACCCGCTCGAGCGGGTTCCACGCGGTGAAACGGTGATCCGTGTGCTGCGCGCGCAGCAGCTCCGCGCTGTCGAGACCGAACGGCACGGCCGAAACCCCGTGCGCCGCTGCGAACTCGACCAGATTCGGCGATACCGCCACCGTCACCCGGTGCCCTCGGTTCGCCAACTCCCGGCCGAGCAGTACGCCCGGTTGTGCGTCACCCCGGCTGCCGGCGAATGCGAGTAGCACCCTCATGGTTCAGCCCTGCGCCGGAGCCGAAACGAGTTGCGGCACCGGAGCATTGCCCACCACCGGCGTACGGCCGTTCACGACATGAGAGGAGGGCGCCCTGCTGACATCCGGTACAGCAGGGATCGCAAACTCTCTGATGGCGCGGGTGAATTCACCGAGGAAACGATCCATCTCCGCGGTGGGGAAGGCCGCGGGGAAGCGGGTGGACAGGCGCAGTCCGTCGGCGGCGCGAACCACCCAGAAGAAGACCTCGTCACCTGAGTAGGACTCGGCCCGTAGGGTGTGGCCGCGCAGGGATTCGACGAGTTCGTAATCGGGCAGGACGCGGATATCCAGGAACGAGATGCCGAACCGCGGATGATCGGTGCAGTTCAGCAGTTCCAGAGCGCGAGTCCAGGTGGCGTCGTTGGCGACCTTGGTCCGGCGCAGTTCGGTGCGGGTCGTTTCCAGGGCACTGTCGAGATCCAGATCCGGTGCGAGCGTGAGGTCGAGAGGGACGACATTCACGAACCAGCCCATGGATTCGAGCCATTGCAGATCCGGCCGGGTGGCGATCGGCATGATCGCCCGCATGGAGATGTAGCCGAAGGTGCGGCGGTAGGCGATGGCCAGTGCGGTGAAGACGGCGACCGACAGCCGGTGTCCGCGCGCCGCGACGGCCATCTCGATGTGTTCGAGTTCATCGAGCGACAGCAGTTTTCGCGAGATGCTGGTCTGCGGCAGCGCAGAGTCCGTGGTGCATCCGGGTGCGATGGCGGGTTCGAACCGGGGCAGCATGCCGCCCGACCCGTCCAGGAATCGCTGCCACAGCCGGACGGACTCGCACTGGGTGGTGAGCGCGGCGGCGGTAGTGCGTTCCAGAGCCGCGAAATCCGCGGCACTGCCGAAGGTGACCGATTCCCGCGCCGGTTCGCCGCGCGTCACCGACCGATAGAGCGTGCGCAGCTCCAGAATGACGATGGCCTGCGAATACGCGTCCATGACCGAATGGTCGGCGGCGACCAGCACGGTGAAGTCGGCGGTTTCGGCGTGCTCGACGGTGGCGAGCAGGCAGTGCGGCCACACCAGCGGGGAGAGTCGCGATTCCAGTGCATCGCAGAGGTATTCGCTGATCACCTCGGGAGCGGTGATGCCGGGCACCGGCAGATCGGCGATGGTGACGGCCGCCGCGGCGCAGACCAGCCGCTGCGGTTCGGGATCGGCGCGGGTCTCGAGCGTGGTGCGCAAGCCCTCGTGGCGGGCGTGCCACAGTCGCACGGTCTCCCGCCACTGTTCGGCGTGGAATGGTGCGTCCATTTCGAAGATGGTGCCGATCCAGCGGCCACGGCCGGGCCGGGTGTCGCCGACATCGGTCTCCTGGCAGTGCCGGACATGCACGCTGGTGAGCGGCCTTTCATCCGGCGTCCAGGTATGGCCGGGGGCGAGCTCGGGGTGCCAGAGGGTCAATGCGCCGGGGCGCAAAGCAAATTCGGACAGGTGTGTGTATTCCATATCGACGTCCCTCATCGAATTTCATGCCAAGCGGTCGGGGCGTAGAGATTTCGTAAAACATCGCCCTTTAAATCACGCTGCGGCGAATGGGAAGCAATTAGTGACCGGAGGAGCCCGCGCCGGCCGCGGCACTTCCGGAGCCGAGTGCCTGCGCGAGCGTTCCGCCCGCCTGTGCGGATCCGCTCGCGGCGCCACTGCCGGTACCGAGCAGACCGAGGACCGAACCGGGCCCGGGAAAGAGTCCCGCGAATGATCCGGCCGCACCGCTGCCGGTGCCCAGGGCTCCGAGCACGCCGGATGCGGTGGAACTGCCGGTACCTGCGGCGGCACTGCCCGTGCCGAGCTGCGGCAGGACCGATTGTGCGGCGCTCGAGCTGCCCGCGTCGGCGGGAGGCGAGACATCGCCTCCCGCCGGCGCGGCGGTAGCCAGGGCAGGCGCGATGAATGTCAGTGCGGCGCCGGTGAATACGGCAGCAGCACGAATGACGAAGGGTGCTTTCATTTGGCCTGAAATCCTTTCGAACCTTCACCAGTTGGAGCTGTGCGCCGAAGAATGGCGACTTGGCTGGCAAACAGAGTGGAAAGTGCGGCGGCGACACTGCCGAGAATGGCGCCTCTGAAACGGGCGCGAACCAAGAACATCACCGAAATTCGATCACCGCAACACACAGACGCGCTAACAGTTGGTTAACGAATTGTTCTCGAGCCTTTCACTGTGCTCCACGCCACTGAACCGCGAAATTGGTCCGTCATTCACTTCGGCCGTTTCCAGCGTGCGGAATTCGATGAACGGAAGCACAATCCCGCCGCGACCCCGCAAAGCCGGCCGCGGCCCGGCTCATGCCGTCCCACGATTGACCACCGCCGCCATTTTCCGAGCGGTGTGCCGGTTCGCAGCCGGTGGTCATTGTGTCGGACGCCACTCTCCGTTAATCTCCTCTGAGACCAGCTGGTTTCACAACAGTCGGCTGGAGCAGGGACGGAAGGACCTCGACGATGAGGGTTTTGGCACCGCGGCGCGCCGTGGCGACAGTGCTGGCCGCGGCGACCGTATGCGCCGGCTCATGGGGAGCGACGGCAGCGGCCGATGACGCCGCGCCTCCGCCCGCGGCAACAGCGCAGAGCCTGTACGGCGGTATGGGGACGCATCCGGTGGCGACAACGGTGCGGACGAATCCGTGCCAGGACTCCCTGGTCGGCATGTTTCAGCACATTGCCGTGCACCTGTTCGGCAATGCCGACGATATGACCTGTACGCAGGCGTTTCCGAACGGACTCGAATCGCCCGCCGGCGTGAACACCTACTATCCGGCCGATATCGCCGATCTGGGCAGTGCGCCGCTCATCGTGTTCACGGGCGGGATCGACGCCAATCCGGGGATGTACGACCGGCTGGTGCGGCAGTGGGTGAGCAACGGCTTCGTGGTGACGGTGCCCTACGAGTGGTTCAACTCGCTGGCCTATGTGCCCGCCGCCGGATTGGCCGTGGCCATCGGGGCCGACCGTGATCCGAATTCTCCGCTGTTCCATCGAATCGACTTGTCGCGCACTATCTTTGCCGGTCACTCCGCGGGAGGAGGAGCGGCGCAGCAGATTGCCACGCTGCTGCCGCCGGTGGCCTCGGCCATCGATCCCACGCTGCGGGTGGCGGGCGTGCTGGCCATCGAGCCCGGGCCGGTGGCGGTCGGTGCGCTGTTCAATGCGCCGACGCTGTACCTCACCGGATACAACGATTTCGTGGTGCCGGACTTCGCTTGGGTGCGGTGGTGGCAGTACAACGTGACATTCAATGCGCCGGCGTGGATTGCCAATGCCCGTGGCGTCAGCCATTTCTCGCCGGTCGACGGGATCGAGAACTATCGATCCGCCGGAACCGCGGTGGCCTGGCTACGGTATATCGCCTTCGGCGACGAGACCGCGAAGCACTTCTTCGTCGGCCCGGATTGGTCACTGCCCAGCGACACAACGTATTTCAGTGTCGAGCGCAATGCGCTCGCGAATGCGCTCCCCTGAGACAAGGAACCATCATGAGCAATCGCCGACGCTGGATGGGCGGTGTCGGCGCAGCCCTCACCATTGCCGCATGCACGCTCGTCTCCCCCATGGCCGCGGCCGATCCGGCCGTGAACGGCTGCGCCGATCCCGCGGGTGCGGATGCCTTCGGGCGCAGTGATCCCGCGGCGGCGGGCATCGATCCCGCCGCGCTGTCCGATGCCATCGACTTCGGTTCCAGCAAGGGCGCCTACGCCATTCAGGTGTATCGGCACGGCTGTCTGGTGGGCGATCGCACCGGCACCGGCAATCTGCCGCTGCCGCTGGCGAGCGCGTCCAAGGGGGTCGCCTCGGTGGCCGTCGGCCGCGCCATCACCATGGGCTATTTCAGTCTCGACGATCCGCTCGGAAAGTTCTTTCCGCAGGCCGATCCCGCGCATGCGGCGCTGACTGTGCGCCAGGTCCTCAATCAGACAACGGGATTGCGCTTCAGCTGGGCTGCCGATATCGCCGGCATCGCCACCGATGAGGTGCTCCAAAACCTGGAAGCGCCTTTCGCTTTCGCACCCGGCACCACCTTTCAGTACAGCCAGGCGGTGCTGGTGCTGCTGCCCAAGATCGTGGAAATCACCACCGGCATGGACTTCCAGGACTTCGTGCAACGAGAACTGATGTCCCCCTTGGGCATCGATCGGGCCAATTGGATCTGGCTCCGCGATCGCAGCGGCAATACGGCGGTCAATGGCGGAATGGCCATGCGCGCGGACGATATCGCGCGGCTCGGCCAGCTCATGCTCGACAACGGCCGCTGGGGTGACCGGCAACTGATCGACCCCGACTACATTCGCCAGGCGCAGCAACCGACCGCGGCCAATGGCGGCTACGGATTCCTGTTCTGGCTCAATGCCGGTGACTCCTACAAGACCGCCACCGTGCCCACCGCCAAGGTCTTCGATCACGCCATGTTCCCCGGCGCCCCGCGCGACCTGTACTCCTTCGTGGGCGCACTGGGCCAGTTCGTCGCCATCATCCCCAGCCGCGACATGGTCATCGTCCGCCTGGGCGTCCCCGCGGGCATCGACCCGAACAATGTGCAGACCTCCCTCGCCGCCGAATCCAATCCCGACAACAAGGAATTCCTCCGCCGCGTCACCGCATCCGTCTCCGACGTCCCCGCCGAGCCCTATGACGAGCCGTACCACTACAACGACAATTTCGGCCCGGTGATCGGCAGTCTCGACGATCTCGCCTTCTGGACCGACCCCGCCCAGGTGGCCCAAATCCTGTTGGGCACAGGCCCCTACGCCTCGGGCAACTGCAATATCCTCTGGTGCAACGGCAAACTCGTCCCCCAGGACATCTTCGTCGCCACCCTGGACACCGGCGCCCAGCTGGCCGCCGCCCTCCTGGCCCTGAACCACGGCCAGCGCTAGCCCGCCAATCCCACCGTCCACTGTTTTATTCGCGAGCATTCCCGAGCCGCCACCCCTATTATCCGGCCCCATGCCCCTCTCAGAACAAGACCGCCGCGAAATCACCGACCTCATCTCGCTGCACGGCCACCTCATGGACGCCGGCGAACTGGACCGTATGACCGAACTCTTCACCCCCGACATCACCTACGACGTCTCCGATTTCGGCTACGGCTCCCTGCACGGCATCGAAGCCATCCGCACCGCAGCCCTCACCGCCGGCGACGCCAACCCGGTAGCCCACCACGTCACCAACATCATCATCACCGAATCCGGCAACCGAATCCTGGTGCAGTCCAAGGGAATCGGAATCCAGGCCGACGGCACCGCGGGCAGCGTCGTCTACCACGACACCGTCACCCGCCGGCCCGAAGGCTGGCGCATCACCTACCGCAGGGTGACCCCCCGCCGTAAGCCGCTCGGCGGGCTGTTCGGTGCGGGGCCGGGTCAGGAGTAGATGGCCGCTACCTCGGAGGCGTACTTCTCCAGGACGACAGCGCGTTTGAGGGAGAGCTTGGGGGTCAGTTCGCCGGTTTCCTGGGTCCAGTCGGCGGCGAGGATGCGGATCTTTTTGATGGACTCGGCTTTCGAGACCTTGGTGTTGGAATCAGCCACTGCGGCTTCGACTTCCGCTACCAGGGCGGGGTTGGTGGTGAGGGCCTCGATGGTGACGTCGGCGGGAATACTGTTGCGGTCGCGCCAGCCGGGGAGGGCGTCACGGTCGAGGGTGATCAGGACGCCGATGAAGGGCTTGTTATCGCCGACGATCATGCACTGGCCGATGAGGGGGTGGGCGCGGAGGGTGTCTTCCATCGGGGCGGGCGAGACGTTCTTGCCTGCCGCGGTGACGATGATTTCCTTCTTGCGGCCGGTGATGGAGAGGTAGCCGTCGTCGTCCAGGGCGCCGAGATCGCCGGTGTGGAACCAGCCTTCGGTAATGGCCTCGGCGCTGGCGGCGTCATTGTGCCAGTAGCCGTCGAAGACCACGGAACCCTTCAGCAGCACTTCGCCGTCCTCGGCAATGCTCACCGCATTGCCTTCGATCGGGCGGCCGACGCTGCCGACTCGCATGTGCGACACCGTGTTCACGGTAATGGCCGCGCTGGTCTCGGTGAGGCCGTAGCCCTCGTACACGGGCACGCCGATGCCACGGAAGAAGTGGCCGAGGCGCGCGCCGAGCGGACCGCCGCCGGAGACCGCGCCGGTGCAGCGACCACCAAGGGCGGCACGAAGTTTCGAGTAGACGAGCTTGTCGAAGAGGGCGTGCTTCAGGCGCAGCACCGGGCTCGCGCCGCCGGACTCCTGCGCCTCGCTCCAGGCGATGGCGGTATCCGCGGCCAGGTCGAAGATGCGCCCCTTACCGCCGTCGTGCGCCTGCTGCTTGGCGCCGTTGTAGACCTTCTCGAAGACGCGGGGCACGGCCAGGATGAAATCCGGCTTGTACGAAGCGAATTGGGTCGTCAGGGTGGACCAGTCGGACGTGTGCGCGACGGTCACCTTGGCAGCGAGGGAGCCCACCGCGATGGCCCGCGCGAAGACGTGCGCGAGCGGCAGGAACATGAGCGTCGTCTTGCCCTCGGCGAGCAGGTGCTGCAGCGCGATCTTGCCGGAGATCGACTCGGCCAGCAGGTTCGCGTGCGTGAGCACCACGCCCTTGGGCCGTCCGGTGGTGCCCGAGGTGTAGATGAGCGTCGCCGCGGAGGCGGAACCCACCTGCGCCCGGCGCTCGGCGAGCACGCTGTCGTCAACGGCGGCACCACGTTCGACGAGCTCGTCCACCGCACCCGCATCGATGCGCAGCGTTTCGAGCAGCTCGGGCGTCGCGATATCGGCGACGGTGACCGCATGCCGCTCGTTCTCCACGATCAGCAGCTTCGTACCCGAGTCCTCGACGATCCAGCGCGCCTGATCGGTCGAGGAGGAGTCGTAGATGGCGACCGTGCACGCCCCGGCGGTCCAGATGGCGTAGTCGATGAGCGTCCACTCGTACCGGGTCGAGGCCATGATGGCGACCCGATCCCCGGCCTGCACGCCGGAGGCGATGAGCCCCTTGGCCACCGCACGCACCTCGGCGGCGAACTGCGCGGCCGTCACCTTGCTCCACCCGTCGGCGGCGGGCCGCTGGAAGGCCACGAAATCCGGCGAATGCGCGGCGAGGCCGTCGACGACATCGGTCAGCGCCGCACCCTCGGCGATGGCGTACGACGCCGGCGCCTCGAATTCACGCTGTGCAACCGAGGTTGATCCCATCTGTCCCACGACCTCTCTCCTCCGACCTGCCCGGACCGCATCGTCCGGCACGCGGGCACACTCTCGCACGGCCCCCGAACCAGGACCAATTCACAATGCTGGTGCGGTGCGCCGTGGATCACAATGTGCGCGCGAACACCGCGGACCTCACCAGAGTGTGCCCCAGACCAAAGGACCGGCCGGGCAGGCTCAGCGGGCGCGGGCCGCGGTGACCATGGCGTCGAGCCGCAAGCCCAGGGCGTTGACCTGGTCCCGGAGCGCCTCGATATCTTCGAGGGGGATGCCGACGGAGTCCAGCACCGCGTGAATCATGCGCTGTGCGGGACCCTGCAATTGCTGACTGGCGGGGGTGGCGTGCAGCACCACCGCCCGCCCGTCCGCGACACTGCGCACACTCTCGACCAGTCCACCGGCCTGCAACCGCTGTACCAGCGGCGAGAGGGTGCCGTAGTCGAGGTGGATCTGCTCGCCCAGCTCCTTCATGGTGATGCCCGGACGTTCCCACAGCGTCAGCAGCACCAGGTACTGCGGATAGGTGAGTTTCATATCGTCCAGGAAGGGACGGTAGGCAGCGGTCATGGACCGCGACGTGGAGTACAGCGCAAAGCACAGCTGCGCACTCAGCGACAACAGTGCGTAGTCGATCTCCTCGTCCGCTCCGACCCGATGCCCTGCGGGTTCAGAAGACGGATTTTCTGACATTACTGCACTGTACTGCGCACGGTATGGAGAACCGCGTCGGTGGCCACCCGGTCGCCCACGGTAATGCGCAAACCGGTCGGATAGTGCTTGACGTGGATGTTCGCCCCCGCCAAGGCGGTTCCGACCCGATCGATATCCGGGCCGGGCAGGGTCAGATAGGAGAAGTTGGCATAGCTGTCGGGTACGCACAGGCCGAGATCACGCAGCCCGGCGGTGAGCCGGCGCCGGTGCTCGCCGATGACCGTCACCCGTTCCGCGATCTCCGGTTCCGCCGCATAGCAGGCCCGCACCGCCACTTCGGCGAGTGCGTTCATGCCGAAGGGCAGCTGCCAGCGGGCCACCCGCTCGATCAGCGCCGGAGCGCCGACGGCGTAGCCGACCCGCAGTGCCGCGAGCCCGTACGCCTTCGAAAAGGTGCGCAGGACAAGCAGATTCGGATGCTCGTCGAGCAGTGTCAGCACGTCGATGCGCTCACCCGGTGCGACAAAATCCACATACGCCTCGTCCAGCACGACGGTGACCGCGGCCGGAATTCGAAGCAGGAACTTCTCGAATTCCGGTGGCGTGATGAGTGTTCCGGTCGGATTGTGCGGACTGCACAGCACCACCAGCCGGGTCTGCTCGTCCACCGCCTCGGCAATGGCGTCCAGATCCTGCCGCCCGTCCAGCATGAGCGGTACCGTCACCGGCCGGCCACCGGCCATGGACGTCAGGATCGGATATCCGTCGAAGGTCGGCACGGCCATGACAACACTCGAACCGCCGGAACCGAACTCCTGCACGATATGCATGATCACGCCGGTCGCCCCCGCGCCCACCACTATGCGGTCGGGTGCGACGCCGAGCCGTTCGGCAATGAGCCGGGGCAGGCGCTGCGGCAGGAATTCCGGATACCGGTTCGCGGAGGAGAGTGCGGCCGATAGGGCCTCGCGGACGGAAGGTGGTGGGCCATAGGGGTTTTCATTGAGCTGTAACTGATGCCCGATCCAGGCGAGGGGAGCCATCGTCGTCTCTCAGCGTCCGCCCCAGCGCACCGCGGCAGCCGCCGCGAAATCGCCCGCATGCGCGAATCCGGCCAGCATCACCAGCGATCCGGCGGCGACGCGCCCCTCATCGACCGCACGGTCGAAGGTGACGGGAATGCCCGCGCCGAACAGGTTTCCGCACTCGTCGAAGGTATCGGGATGCCGTTCCTGCGGCAGCTGCAGCGCATCACGCCAGTTGCGCAGGAAGGCGCGGTTGGGCTGATTGGTGATCAGCAGATCCAGCTCGCTGGAGGGGACACCGATTCGCTTGCACACGGCCTGCGCCACCTCGGGCACGATCTTGTTACCCCGGCCCAGCACCTTCGCGATCTTGGATTCGGTGAATCCCACATGCATCTGCCCCGGCCCGGCCTCCCAGTACTTGCGGGGCGGATCGGCGAGCACGGTCATCTGCCCCGCGAACTGCGGCAGATGCCGGGTCTCGATATCGAGAATCGGCGAATCACCGTTCTTCACCAGCAGTCCCGCGCCCGCCCCGTCACCGGGAATGGCAGCCTGCGGCTTACCGCGTACCTGCTCCTGGGTGAAGATCTGACCGGCCGCATTCTGCACATTGACGATGAGCGCCGCCTTGGCATCGGTGCTCACCATGATCTGCCGGGCCAGCTTCATGGCGTGCACGAAGGCCGCACAGCCGCCATTGTGCAGATCGATCAGCCATTCGGGATTGATGCCAAGGCGCGCGGCCACCTCACCGCCGTTGCCGACAATGGCCGTCTCCGGCAGCTGGGTGTGCACGATCAGAATGTCGATGTCGCGCAAGATGTCTCGCCCCTGACGGGCCAGCAGCGGCGCCACCGCGCGCTCGGCCATATCGGCGGGCGACTCACCCGGCGCGACATGGTGCCGGAACTTCGGCGCCTTGAACATGATGTTCGCGGTGACATCCTCCGCATCCGCGTACTGCGCGAAATAGTCTGCGGGAACGACAGTTTCGGGTAGATACCCGGCTACATCGATGAGGCTGACGGTTTCGGTGCTCATACTCAGTTCATCCATTCGGGCTTGATCGGCTGGCCGTTGGCATGGCGGTGCTCGCAGATGGCCTTGAGGTTGCGCAGTTCCAGCAGGTGACCGGCGGCGAAGAGGTGCCAGAAATCGCCGACCCACACCGGGCGATCGGCCGGCGCGGTCTCCGGATACGCGTTCTCGTCGTAGAAGGGGTGGTGGCAATTCGTCCACAGCACCACCGAACCCGGCTTGTTGAACAACTTCTGCGCGTCCACCACTCGCATCAGGTAGATCATCCACAGGTGTTCGCCCTGGTCCCAGGCACAGTGGTAGTCGACGGTGCGGGTCTCACGGCTGGATTCGGTGCGGGTGTAGATGCGGGTGTTCGAGCCGATGCGGTCATCGGAAACCCACAGATCCGGCTGCTCGGTGCGCTCGAAACCCCGCATGCTGTAGGTCCATTCGCACAGACTGCGGGTATCGGAGAGGTAGTCGAAGACCTCGTCCGGCGGGGCGTCGATGTACTCGTTGACCGTGCAGTAGTCGCCGAAGATCTCATCGTGCGGATACACCGCGCGGGTCATATCCAGCACCATCGGCATGCCCTCCTTGAGGGTCATGGTCTCGATGCGGTAGACGCCCGGGATCTCGAGGTGCGGCACTTCGACGGGTTCGGCCTTGACGGTGTCGGTCATGCGGAGGGCTCCTTCAGGAAGGGGGCGAACGGTGGTAGTTCGTCTGGGTCGCAGAGGATTTCGATGAATACGGGTCCCACTTCGTCGTGGGCCTTGTCCAGGGCGGTCTCGAATTCGGCGAGCGTGGTGGCGGTCCAGGCGGGCAGCTGGGGGTACATGGCGGCCACACCCGCGCCGATATCCGCGGGCCGGAAGCGATTGAAGCTGTAATCGCCCGAGTAGTAGACCTGTTCGCGCGTGACGCACATGGCGTGCGCATTGTTGTTGAAGATGACGAAGGTGACCGGGGCCTGGTATTCGACGGCGGTGTGCACCTCGTTGCCGTGCATGAAATACGCACCGTCACCGGCGATGACGAAGGTCCGGCGGCCACGGCCGAGAGCGCTGCCGATACCCGCGCCGAAGGCGTAGCCCATACCGCCCATGCCGAGCGCGATGAGGAATCGGCCGCCCTCGGGCACGGGCAGATGGTGTACCACCGCCGCACCGGTATTGCCCGCGTCGGCAACCACATCGGTGCCGGAATCCAGGTGCGCGGCGAGCGCGGTCACCGCCTCGCGGTAGCGCACGCCCGGCCCGGTCGCCGGTGGCGGTTTCAACTCCGGGAGCTCACCCGTATTCACTTGCGCCGCAGCGGATCCCCGGTGTGAGGTGTGCACCGCGAGCTCCAGCAGGCGATGCCGCAGCGATCCCCGGACCCGGACATGGGCGGGCACAAAGGGTTCGTCGGCACCCAGATGCAGTACCCGCGGGCAGGCGGCCAGCGCCGCATCCAAGCCGGCGCGCGCGGTGATCGGCAGCGCCGCACCGGCCAGCACGCACAGTCCCGCACCCGCGACCAGCGCCGGCGCATGCGGATGCCCCATGACGCCGGTGACACCGGCGAAGCGCGGATGCCGATTCGGGAAGGCGTCCTTGGCATCCGGAGTGACCAGCACCGAGGCATCCAGGGCCTCCGCCAGCGCGACGAGCTCGGCCCGGGCATTCGCGCGGGCGATCTCCGGCCCGGCGATGATGACCGCGGGCCCCCGCCCGGCCGCCGGCAGCACCGCGTCGGCGTCGAGCGGTGCGTCCACCGGCGCGGGCTCCGATACCCCCGCCCGGTGCATCCGGCTCGGTACCGGCGCTGCCTGAATATCCTTGGGTAGCAGCAGAACCGCCGGTCCACCGGCGAATGCCGCCTCGATCGCCCGATCCAGCTCGGCGTGAATATCCTGCGGCCGAGTCACTTTCACGCAACTGCGACTGACCGCGCCGAAGATCCGCTCGGCATCGAGCCGCCCGGCGCCGCCGCTGGTGTCCTGGAAGGCGCCCCTGCCCTCCAGTCCGGTCGGCGCCTGGCCGACCAGGGCCAGCACCGGCACCCGCGAGTCGTAGGATTCGGCCAGTGCCGCAAGCAAATTCATGGCGCCCCCGCCGGAGGTGGCGGCCACGACGCCGAGCCGGTTGGTGGCGCGGGCATAACCGTCGGCCATGGTGGCGGCCCCGAACTCATGTTTGGCGACGATCCCCGTCATGAGCTCCGGGCGGCGCTGCACCGCATCGTAGATGTCCTCGATATTGGCTCCGCCCACTCCGAAGAGGTGCTCGGTGTATTCGCCCAGCCTCGCCACGATGACGTCGGCAACGGTCTCGACTGCTCCACGTTCGGACACAATTCCCCGTTTCGAATTACATTGCCCCCGATACATCGTCCACAATGTATCCACGATCAGTCATACCTCGCAATGTGTTGCAGGTCACAGATTGCCTGAAAAGCGCTGGTACACAACCACTTCAGGCGCGCGAAAGCCCCATTGAGCGAAGCCCGGCAGGGCCCTGATTCGGAGGTGCTGCCCACCCGAATCGGCCTCGCTGCCGCAACCGGTTCGCGATCACTCATGAGGTTCAACGATGTGGGCGGCGGCCGGGTTCAATCCGCGGATCGATTTATCCGACGGAAGAAGCCTAGAGCGCGCGGCACGGCGAATCTGTGTGCAGAAATCCAGCAGGCCCGCGCGGCGGCTGGGCACTTGCACATCGGCGAGCGACCCACAGAAGTTCGTTCGCGTGTGCCCCTATGTTGCCCGGCCCGCCACCGGAGACGGCCAGACTGCGAAGGGCACATGTCCGACGGCGCGGCCCGCCGGGCTCAGCAGCCTGCCCATACGTTTGAGGGCGCGCAGCGTGATCTGCCGCTCGGTAATGTGCAGATTCGGAAAGCTTTGCGCCAGACGGTTTTCCAGGAGGATGCATTCGTGCTGCGTGCGCAGCCAGGCGATGATGTGCACATTGCTGGCATCGGTGGTGGCCGCACACAGCCGGATCTCGGGCCATTGGGCGAGCTCGGCGCCGAGCGTAGGCAGTTCGCCGGCGGGCAACCGGGCCCAAAGATTGGTGTTCACCGACCATCCGGCGAACTGCTGGGCGAAGTCGCAGCGAATCAGCAGGCGGCCCGCCCTGGTCATCTCCACGAGGCGGCGGCGCACCGTCGTCTCACTGAGACCGGTGTCCTGTGCGAGATCGGCGGCGCTGCGGCGACCGTCGGCCGACAGTGCCAGCACCAGATCCCGGTCCCCCGCGCGAGTGCGCGGGGGCAGGAACGGCGAACCGCGCCGCGGCTGTGGTCCGTCGGTGAGCAGGGTGCGCTGCACCGGATCGAGCGCCTGCGGCCGCCACTGCCCGCCCTCCACATAGATGTGCAGGCCCACCGAGGTGCACACCTCGGCCACGCCGCGCAGCTCACCCAGCCAGCGGACCGCGAAATCGTCCAGGGCGGCAAGGTCTTCGGCGGCCACCGAGATCTGCAGCTGATAGCGGCCACTGGTGCGCTCCACCGAGAAGATGTATGGACAGGCGCACACCTGCTCGGAAAGCGCGGCCAGCGCCTCGGGCCGGCAGCGCAGCCGGATATATCCGACGAGGGCGAACTCCATGCCGTACGCGGTCAACCAGGCCAGCCCGGCGTCGGCGAGCCGCTGCCAGCGCCGGGCGACGGTGGTGGCATCCAGTTCGAGCGAGGCGCCGATACGGGTCCAGGACGCGCGCGGATTGATCTGCAGCGCGTTCACCAGATCCAGATCGGTCTCACCGAAGCTCACATCAGCGCCGGATTCCGGCGTGAGCCCATCTCGCATGGCGATATCCGGCGTTTCAGCCATATCCTCGGCCATGGAGGTCATTGTGGCATTCGCGCATAGAGGCCGCGTCAGGGCTCCGTCTCATGAAGGGGCAACGATGCCACGTACCACCCGGCTGACCGTCATGCTGCTGTTCGCGGCATGGGTCGTCGACTACATCGACCGGACCGTGATCAATTTCGCGTTGCCGTCGATCGGCCGCGACCTCGATCTCGATCACACTCGGCTGGGTCTGCTGGTATCGGTGTTCTTCGTCGCGTACGCGGCGGTGCAGGTGCCGGGCGGACTGCTCGCGGACCGCTACGGTGCGCTGAAGGTCGGCACCATCGGACTTGTCGCGTGGTCCGTCTTCACCGGGTTGACCGCCATCGCATGGTCTTTCGCGGCACTGCTGTGCATGCGATTCCTGTTCGGGCTGGTGCAGGGCGTGTTCCCGGCCGCCGCGCTCAAGGCGCTGGCCGAACGCACCACACCGGAGCAGCGCACCACCGCGACCGGGTGGACCAATGCCTCCAATGCGGTCGGCATTCTGCTGGCGTCGGTGCTCGCGGGCATCATGCTGCCGACCGTCGGCTGGCGGGTGATGTTCGGGCTGATCTCGGTGCTCGGCGTCCTGGTCATCCTGGCCTGGCGGCGCTGGATGCCACAGCCCTTGCCGCAGGACGATATTCCCGCGGACAAGGCGAGCGCCGCCGCGGGCCGGCGGGCGGTGCTGTTCTCGCCGGCGCTGCTGGGCTTCGCCGCCATCTTCTTCGGCTACGACGTGCTGGTGTGGGGCGTCACCGCCTGGACGCCGACCTTCCTGCAGGAGGAGCGCGGGCTGTCGATCACGATGGTCGCGGTGGCGGCGGTGCCGTCGACACTGGCCGCGGCGGCCGGAGTGGTGCTCGGGGCGCGACTGTCGGATCGGATGGGCGGCCGCCCGCGGCGGATTGTCATCCCCTCCATGGCGGCCACCGCCATCATGCTTTTCGTGCTGCCCCGGCTGGAGTCGTTCCCGCTGTTCGTGATGGTGGCGACGGTGATGAGCCTGGTGGCCGGGCTGGCCTATATGCCCGCCTTCTCGGTGCCGCTGCGGGCGCTGCCCAGCGCGTATATGGGCGTGGCGTCCGGGGTGATCATCTTCGGCGGTCAGGTCGCGGGCATCATCAGCCCCTCGCTGTTCGGCTTCATGACCGATCGCTACTCCTACACAACAGCTTTCGAAACCATGGCCATCGGGCCGCTGCTGGCGATCATTGCCGCGGCCCTGGTCCCGCAAACCGCCGACGCGTTCTGGGCCAAGATCGCGGCCCGCACGCCGGTGACCATCCCCCCGAAGGAGATTCACTCGTGACGACCACTCCTGAACTGCACGAGCCCGCGACCGGCGAGCACTGGCTGCAGGTATATCGCCAGTTGCACGCGCACCCGGAACTTTCCGGCGAGGAGCACGGCACCGCCCGGCTGGTGGCCGAGGAATTGCGCGCGCTGCCCGGCTGGGAAGTGACCGAGGGGGTCGGCGGCACCGGGGTGGTCGGCGTGCTGCAGGGCGGTCCCGGACCGGTGGTCTGGTTGCGCGCCGATATGGACGCGCTGCCCGTGCAGGAGGACACCGGGCTGGCGTACGCGTCCACCGTGTCCGGTGTCATGCATGCCTGCGGGCACGATGTGCACGTCGCCGCACTGCTCGGCGCGTGTGCGGAGCTTGCGACGGGGCCGCGGCCGACCGGGACGGTGGTCGCGATCTTCCAGCCCGCCGAGGAGACCGGCGCCGGCGCCCAGCGCATGGTCGACGACGGTGTGGTGCAGCGTTTTCCGAAGCCGGCCATCGTGCTGGGCCAGCATGTCGCGCCGCTGCCCGCCGGACTGGTCATCAGCCGCAGCGGACCGCTGATGGCGGCCTCCGATTCGATTCGGGTGACCTTCACCGGTCGCGGCGGCCACGGCTCACAGCCGCATCTGGCGGTGGACCCGCTGCTCATGGCGGCCTCACTGGTGGTGCGCATGCAGACGCTGACCGCCCGGCAGTCCGCCGTGCCCGCCTCCGCGGTGCTCACCGCGGGCGCGCTGCACGCGGGCACCCGGCCGAACATCATCTCCGAAACCGCCGAATTGCTTTTGACGCTGCGCACTTTCAGCGATACGGCACGGCAGCGCATACTCGACGATCTGCAGCGCCTGGCCGAGTCCGAGGCGACCGGGGCGGGCGCGCCGCAGCCGCCGGAGTTCGTGCCCTACGACCACTTCCCGGTGACCGTCAACACCCCCGGCGATACCGAGCGGGTGATGGCCACCCTCGCCGCCGCGGGCGTCCCCTATATGCCGCTCGACAATCCCCTCACCGGCAGTGAGGATTTCGGCGTCTTCGGCACCGCCGCCGGGGTCCCCTCGGTCTTCTGGCACATCGGCGGCATCGACTGGGTCCGCTTCACCGAAGAGGACCAGCACATCATGCTCACCGAGCACACCATCCCGCCCCGCTTCCCCTCCAACCACTCCCCCCGGTTCGCCCCGGACCCGGAACAGACACTGCCGGCGGCCATCACCGCCATGGTGACCGCGGCCCGCGCGGAGCTCTCCCGGTCCGAGTGAGCATTCAGTCCGACTGACGCGGAACGTGCACCCGACTAATGCGGAACATGCACCCGTCATCCCGGCGCGGAACATGCACCCGTCATCCCGGCGCGCTTTTGGCCGGGATCCACACCTGTTGGTACTCAGCCAATCTCGGTGGATCCCGGCCAAAAGCATGCCGGGATGACGCGGGATGACGGGGGGACGATGCGGAGGGGTCAGGCGGCTCGGGCTGTGCGGACGGGGCGGGCGGGGGTTGCGGCGGAGCGGGTGATGGTGGGGAGCAGGACTGACAGGAGGGACATGTCCAGGGGAAGCAGGGACAGGTCCAGGCGGTTGTGCGTGAAGCCGACGGCGAGGCCGGAGGCGGGGTCGGCCCAGCCACCGGAGCCGCCGAGGCCGAGGTGGCCGAAACCGCGTGGGGCGCCGAGAGTCGGCAGGGGGTGGTAGCCGAGGTGCCAGAAGGCGCGGCGGGGATCGGGGCTGGTGCGGGTGGAGCGGTCGAGGGCGCGGGCGGTTTCGGGGGTGAGGAGTCGGACGCCCTCGAAGGCGCCGTCACCTGCGATGACCGCGTAGACGCGGGCTATCGCGTCGGCGGTGAAGACGCCTGTGGCTGCACCGTTTTCGGTGCTCAGCAGCGGTGGGACCGGGCCGCGGAGGGCTTCTTCGCCACCGGGGAAGTGCATGGAGCTGATGGCTTTGCCGAGGACGGGAATGCGAGCGGCGGCCGCGGTGAGCGGCTTGCCCAGCCGGGTGCCGGTGGCCGCGAGGCTCGGGCCGACCAGCTCGGCGACCGTGGTGCCGTCGGCGGGATGGCCGAGGTGCAGACCGGTCAGGCCCAGCGGATCAGCCAGTTCGGTGCGGAACAGGTCAGCCATACCCTGGCCGGTGACCGCGCGGCACAGTCCGCCGAGCAGCCAGCCGAAAGTGACTGCGTGATAGACGGGTAATCCGCGCGTCCAGTCGGGAGTCGCGGCGGCCATGCGGTGCTCCATGAGCACGTGGTCCAGCACATCGCCGGGCTGGTCCAGCACCCGGCGCAGGTCCGAGAGCCCGGCGCGGTGTGCGAGCAGGTCGCGCACGGTGATGGAGTTCTTCCCACCGTCGGCGAATTCGGGCCAGTACTCGGCGACGGGGGTGTCGTAGTCGAGCAGCCCGCGGTCGGCCAGCCGGTGCACCACCATCGAGGTGATGCCCTTGGTGGTGGAGAAGCTCAGGGCGGCGGTGTCTGCGTCCCAGGGGATTTCGCCGGCCGCATCGGCGGTCCCGGTCCAGATATTGACCACGGGTTCACCGTGCAGATAGACCGCGAGTGCCCCGCCGGTGCGCAGATAACGGGCGAACAGACGGGAGAACGTGCGCACGGGGGCGGCGAAGCGGGAGTCGGCGGAGCCGCGAATCCCTTCGGGCAGAGTAAGCATGCGGGCAACCTCATTGTCGAGCCGGAGCGGTGGTCACTGATCGAAGGTGATGTGCAGATCGTCGGATTCGGGCAGGGTCTGGCAGGCCAGCGTCAGGCCCATGGCGAGTTCCTCGTCGATGAGGGCCTCGTTCATCAGCATGCGCGTGCGGCCCCGCGCCACGCGGCATACGCAGGTGCCGCAGGCGGATTCGCGGCAGACGTAGGGCGCGTCGATGCCGTGGTCGAGAAGCACATCGAGCAGCTTCTTCCCGCGCGGCCAGGGCAGCGTATGGGTATCGCCATCGATATCGACCTGAACTGTCGGGGTATCGCCCGGCAGGCGGGCGGATACGGCGGTCGCCGCGGGCGCGGCCGCGACCATGGGTATCGGCTGCTCGAACGGGTTCTCCGTCAGCGAGCGGTACTCCTCCTGGCGGATCGCGCGCTCGGGGATCCTCAATTGTGCCAGGCCCTGCTTGATCGCCAGGGCGAATCCGGCTGGGCCGCACAGGTACACCTCGTAATTGCGATAGGGCCGCGCCCACCCGGCGATAGCGCGGGCCTCGGGCAGCCCGCGCTCCGATTCCAGCCAGTGCTGCACGATGAGCCGTCGCGGATACCGCTGCACGAGCTGTTGCAGCTGCCGCGCGAAGATGACCGACTGCCGATCACGATTCGCGTACAGCACCACGACTTTCGACCGGCCGAGAGTGAGCGCCGATTTGAGAATCGACATGATCGGGGTGATTCCGCTGCCCGCCGCACACAGCAGCAGATCCCGATTCCAGCCGCGCGGCACGAAATTCCCCGCCGGTTCCAGCACGGTGAGTACGGATCCGGCGGCGATGTTGTCGCACAGCCAGTTCGAGGCGTATCCCCCGGCCGTGCGTTTGACGGTCACGGCCGGGCGGTCGTCGCAGTGCGGACTGCTGGAGAGCGAATAGCAGCGGGCCACCGACCCGGTGTGCTCGCTCGGCACCTGCAGCGTCAGGAATTGTCCTGGCGAGTAGGCGAATCGGCGGCCGAGATCTTCGGGGATATCGAAGACCAGCGAGACCGCGTCGGCGGTCTCGCTGATGACTTCGCGCACCTTGATCTGGTGTGCGCGTGCGTTCATACCGTCGCGCCCTTTCTGCTGGCGGCGGCAACCTCCCGGGGAGCGTCGATGCCGAACTGTTGCAGCAGCCAGGCCCCGGCCGATTCGATGCGCTCCATCGACATCGGCTGGGTGATACGGCGATTCACACCCGGTGCGATGCGAAGCATGAAGTAGCCGAGCCACGCTTCGGCCCGTACCGGCACCACGGCCAGGTCGTAGTTCACCGCGCGCACCACGGCCCGGGCCACCAGATCCGGGCTCAGCGGTGAGAACGGCAGCCGGGCCGCGATGTCCTGCACCTGGCGGGCGATTTCCTTACCGCGTTCGACCAGCGCCGGATCGACGCCGACGGTGGTGGCGTGGTCGCCGATATTGGTATTGATCACGCCGGGGCAGATGGCGCTCACCCCAACGCCTTTCGGTGCGAGTTCGAGCCGCAGGCATTCGGTGAGCATCTTCACCCCGGCCTTGGACACCGAATAGGCCGACATGACCGGCGTCGGTGTGAAGGCGGCCGCCGACGCGATATTGACGATGTGCCCGCGCTTGCCCTCGTCGATCATCAGCCGCCCGAAAGCCCGGCAGCCGTAGACGACACCCAGCAGATTGACGCCGAGCTGCTTGTCCCAATCCTTCGGCTCCAGATCCAAAAACGCTCCGCTGACCAGGATTCCGGCATTATTGACCAGCACGTCCGGCACACCGTGGTCGGCGTGCACGTCCCGGGCGAAAGCCGCCCATGCCGCCGGATCGGTGACATCCAGCTGCATGGCCACGGCCCGCTGCCCGCGCGCCTGGATGAGCGCGACCGTGGCCAGCGCCGCATCCTTGTCGATATCGGAGACGACGACCTGCGCTCCCCCACGTGCGAACCGCTGGGCGACCGCGCGGCCGATGCCGCTGCCCGCACCGGTGACCACCACCAGCCGGGGCTCGATATTGTTGATCTTCACAGCGCCTCCTCGGACAGCACGGCACTCGCCTGACGGACGGGTGCGCCCACGGTGTAGCGATAGACATCGAGATCGAAATGCCGGTTCTGCCAGTACATCTCGCCATGTGTGGACGGGCGGAACGGGGAATCGCCGTGATCATCGATGTAGTAGGTGTTGGAACCCGCACAGGTCGGCGTGAACAGGAAGTTCTTCTCCTGCCGGCGCAGGCATTTCGCGAAGTACTCGTCGTGCACCTCCTGCCGGATCTCGATCTCGGTGGCGCCGCGCCGTTTCGACTCGGCGATGGCCCGGCTCAGATGTGCGGCGGTGGCCTCGATCATCCAGATGTAGGAGCCGAGCACAAATCCGTACGGACCGGTAATGGTGAAGGCATTGGGGAATCCCGGCACCGATACGCCCTGATAGGACTGGTAGCGGTGCTCGTCCCAGAAGGTCTCCAGGTCGATGCCCCGCCGCCCGCGCATGGGAAACGGTGGTACCGAACCCTTTTCCCAGAGTTTGAATCCGGTCGCGCAGATGAGCACATCGATCTCGTGCTCGGTCCCGTCCACGGTGACCACACCGTTTTCGGTGATGCGCGCGATGGAATCGGTGACCAGGCTGACGTCCGTGCGATTGAACGTCTTCAGATAGTCATTGGACATGGAGGGCCGCTTGCAGCCGAGCCCGTACTTCGGCATGAGCTTCTCCCGGAGCACCGGATCATCGACCTGCCGCCGCATCCACTGGCGGACGGGCACTTCCGCCAGCCGGCGGCTGGTGTCGGTGAGCCAGGCCGGACCGGCCACCATGCCGCTCATGGCCAGTTCGGTGCCCACATTGCCGACGGCCCGCAATGCCGAGCGAATTCGCCTGCGCCCCAGTATTCGCCGGCCGAGCAGTCCGACCTCCGAATCGTTCTTCGGGAACACCCAGATAGGCGTGCGCTGGAATACGGTGAGATGTGCGGTCTCCTCCACGATCGCCGGGATCAACTGCAATGCCGTTGCCCCGGTGCCGATCACGGCGACCCGCTTACCGCGCAGGTCCACATCGTGGTCCCACATGGCGGTGTGCACGAGGGTGCCGCCGAAATCGTCGACCCCCTCGATATCCGGCATCTTCGGCCGTTCCAGTCCGCCGATGGCGAGTACCGCGTACCGGGCGGTGAGCTGCTGCCCGCCGTCGGTGGTCAAGCGCCACAGGCTGCTGTCATCGTCGAAATCGGCCGCCACGATGGTGGTGTTCAACCGCAGTTTGCCGCGCAGACCGTACTTGTCGACCATGTCCTCGGCATAGTCGCGAAGTTCGGTGCCGGGTGCGAATATCCGCGACCAGTCACCGCGCTGCTCATAGGAGAAGCTGTAGATGAACGAGGGGATGTCCACCGCCACACCGGGATAGGTATTGGCATGCCAGGTGCCGCCCACCCGGTCCCACTTGTCCACAATGATGAAATCGTGAATGCCCTTGCGCTGCAGGGCGATACCGGTG
This sequence comes from Nocardia sp. NPDC006630, assembly GCF_040611495.1. Taxonomy (NCBI): domain Bacteria; kingdom Bacillati; phylum Actinomycetota; class Actinomycetes; order Mycobacteriales; family Nocardiaceae; genus Nocardia; species Nocardia sp. NPDC006630. The sequence goes on along the minus strand of NZ_JBEXOK010000004.1, from coordinate 56,818 downwards.
CCGATGCCGCCGAACCCCGCCCCGACCACGATGACCTCGTAGTCGGGACGAGCAGCGTCCGGCGCACCCGTGCCGAAGTCGATGCCGCTCATACTTTTTCCTCGCGTCCGTCTGCCCGGCTCAGCCGATGCGATCGACAAGTTCGCCCTGGGCGCCGAACAGTTCGGCTCGCCAGCGCTCCAGCAGTTCCGTGGTGTCGATATCGTCGGGGTGGAAGCCCGGCCGCATGTACGGGCGCATTTCCTTCAAGAGCCCCTTGACGATCGGTCCCCGGACCAGCCGAACCGATTGCCGTGCCACCTTGATCGGCCGCCAGCTGCGTGGATCACTGAGGATCGATACGGCGACGCCCAGCCCGACCACCGGAATGGTGAGTGCGTAACTGCCCGCCATCAGTCCGATGCGCAGGGCCTCCGAACCACCGGTGGCGCGATACACGTCGAAGGCCACGGATTTGTGCTCGAGTTCCTCGAATGCGTGCCAGTTCAACAGGTTCCAGACCTCGGGATCGCCCGGAATGGTCTGGATGGCCTCCTCGCCGAGCACCCGCGCCGCGAGCGTCGCGGTGTAGTGCTCGGCCAGCGCGGTGAAGGCCAGGTGCGCCTGGCGCGGCACCAGATTCTCGATCCTGACCAGCGCCCGCTCCCGCAGCGCGCCGGGTTCGAAGGTGAAGATCCGCACGATGGGGAAACCCATCTCGATCAGCTGATCGTTCAATACGCGATGCTGCTGACCGTGCACCGCCTCCTGCCCGATGAAGCCGGCCACCCGCTTCTTGAGCACGGGATCGGTGATCTCACCGGAGAACTTGCGCACCGAGCGGATGAAGGATTCCTCGCCCGGCGGGAACGCGCCCGAGAGCACGGCGATGAGGTGGGTCAGCGGAATGTCGTCCCGGACGAACTGGTGCGTCATCGGTTCGGGCTGGCCGAACCGGAATCGCATGCGCCGGACCTTGGGATAGGGGGTGAGGGACTTGGTGTCCTGACCGATCGTCATTGGTCGGTCCTTTCTCGATGGAGTTGTGATTACTTCAGGTGATCGACCAACACGCCGTCTTCGCCGAAAAGCCTTTGCTGCCACTGCTCGAGCAGTGCGCGGGTGTCGATGTCGTCGGGATGGAAACCGGGGCGCAGATACTGGGCCAGCTCCGCCATGAGCCCGCGGAAGATGGGTCCGCGGAACAGGGCGTACGCCTCCTGCGCGACGCGCACGGGCTGCCGCCGCGCCACGGGATCCCGGGCCAGCGAAATCGCCAGGGAACCGAAGGTGAAAGGCATGGTGAAGGCGAACAGCCCGGCCATGACGCCGATGCGGGTGCGCTCGGAGCCGCCGACCGCCCGGAAGACGTCGAAGGCCACCGACTTGTGCTCGAGTTCTTCCAGCGCATGCCAATTCAGCAGATGCCAGAACTCGGGTGAGGCCGGAATGTTCTGGATCTCGTCACTGGAAAGCACCCGCTGCGCGAGTACGGCGGTGTAGTGCTCCGCGGCGGCGGTCGCGGCCAGATGAACCAGGGGCGCGAATCGCTCCTCGAGCCGGAGCATGCGCTCCTTGGCCTGATCGGTGTCGATCCACTCGATGGGATAACCCATATCCACGAGCTTGCCGTTGAGTTCGCGATGCTCCTGGCCGTGCATGGCCTCCTGGCCGATGAAGCCGGCGACACGCTTCTTCAATACCGGATCGGTGACGAGTTCGGCCACGCGGCGGACCGAGCGGATGAAGGATTCCTCGCCCGGCGGGAATCCGCCGGAGAGTCCGGCGACGAAATGGCTGAAGACCATATCGCCGTCGACGAAGTACTTATCGTTCGAATTGTGTTGCTCGAAACGGAAACTGATCCGCCGAGCCTTCGGGTAGGTGGTTGCGGGAGGCGCACTTGTCATCTTTGACCGTCCTTGGTGCAACACTGAGTACCTAGTACTACGTGTTCGATGTCAGGCCAGTGTAGAATTGTCCCAGACAGCTACGCAAGGGGTGCGCCGTAACGGATCGAATTACAATCTGCGACATGGCCTCCCACCCGCCCGCGAACCTGAAGGGTGATGCCAGGCACGACCGCTGGCATTCGCATCGCGCTCTGGTGCGCGCCGAGCTCATCGAGGCCACCATTCGCGCCATCGATGCGCACGGGCCCGATCTGTCCATCGACGACGTCGTGAAAACCGCGGGGATACCGCGCCCCAAGCTGTACCGCTTCTTCGGCGACAAGGTCGAACTGCTGGCCGCGGTCAGCGGCCGCGTGCAGCAGCTCATCGTCGAACGCGTGACGCCGCTCTTCGATCCGGCCGCCTCGGCGCGTGAGGCCATCGGCACCGCGCTGGCCGCCTATATCGACCTGGTTTCCGAGCGCCCCAACCTCTTTCGCTTCATCGTCAGCTCCCACGTGGTCGCCGCCTACGGTGCGACCCAGCTGCTCGAGGACGGCCGCCCGCTGTCGGATTCGGTCGCCGACTTCTTCTCCGGCATCCTGCGGCTGCGCGGCGCGGACGGCGAGCACACCCAGTTCGCGGTGGACGCGCTGCTGGGCGCGATCGGACTCGGCGTCCTGCGCTGGCTCAACGAACCGGTGATCAGCGGTAAGGAACTGGCCGAACAATTGACCGCGTTCGCCTGGGGCGCACTGTCTTCCACCGCCGAATCACGCGGGCTGGTCCTCGATCCCGACGAACCGCTGACCGCGCTGCCCGGACTCGCGGAGCTGTCGGATCAACCGCACGGCTAGCTCACGAACCGCTCCACCATGCGCCGCTCGCTCGCGGCATCGGCCAGCGGCCAGCACAGCAGTGACAGCACCACCCGCACAATCCATTGCGCCGCTTCATCATCGGGCGTGATGCCGGTCAGCATGGTCGCGATCCGGCCCAATTCCGCCGAGGAGGCGAAGACTTCATTGCTGCCGCCGGACCGGTCGGCGAACCAGCGCGCGAGGGCGGGGTCCGATCGCACGGCGGTGACCGAGGCGAGCGTGGCCTCCACAATCCTCCGCGAGCCGTCGTAGCGCGATACGGTCGCCGTGACCCGCTGCGCGACGGCGACCGCGGAGCGCGCCAGGACGGCATCGATGAGCGCGGGCTTACCCCGGAAATGCCGGTAGAGCGTGGCCCGCGAACAACCGGCCGCCGCCGCCACATCATCCATCCCGACCTGGTCGAACCCGCGCGCCAGGAACAACTCCGCCGCGGTACCCACGATCCGCTCGCTCGCGATCGACCGGCGCACCCCGCCCGCCAGCCAATCCACCTGCCGGTCGGCCACATCAACTCCTCGGACTCGGCGACACTCCGGTCTCATCCTGAGACGCCGGGCCCGATTCGTCCAGGGTCAGTTCAGGGAGCCGTCACCGGAACCGGCCATCTCGCGGCGCACGGTGGTGGTGATCTCGGAGGAGGTCAGGATCATGGCGACCAGGAAGTCGATGAGCACACCGCGCTCGATATCGAGGTCGCCGCGCAGCCATTCGGTGAGCAGTTCCACGCCACCGTGTGAGACAGTGCGGGCGGCGAGTTCGGCGTGAATGCCCTCGGCGGCCGATTCGCCGAGCAGTTCGCGCGCCTGATCGAGCATGATGCCGGCGACCAGACTGACGAATTCGCCTCTGCGGCGGCGTAATTCGTCGAGCGACTGGAGCTCGATGAACAGCCGGCGGCGCAGCGGATTGTCGGCGACCGAGGCGACTCCGGCCTCGACCACCGCGCGCAGCCGTACCCGGGTATCGGACGGCGTGGTCGCCAGCAGCGCCACGAGTTCGGCCATCACCTGCGCGAGTTGTTCGTCGAGGATGTCGAAGAGCAGTTGGTCGGTATCGGCATAGCTCTCGTAGAAGTAGCGATCGTTCAGCCCCGCGCGGGCGCTCAGCGCGCGCACCTTGAGCCCGGCCAGACCCTGCTCGCCGATGACCTCCGCGGCGGCCTCGACCAGCTTGCGACGGCGCTGCCGCTGCCGCTCCTCGGCGCTGAGTCCGGCGTACCGGCCTCGGGATGTCTCCACGTCGCTACCTCGTCATTGCCGGCCCATTTTGGTGAAGACTATCACCACATTTCTGCCGACGACCTTCACCAGTGCGTTTGCCACCGGGCATCCATACGCAGCCGGCACGGAGTGAGTGCATGAGAGATTTTCTCCTAAATCTTGTCACAAGCAAAAATCTGGTGAAGACTGTTGCCAGATATCTGGTGAGGACGTTCACCAGAACCACGAAGGAGCTGCCCGATGACGCGCACTCGACCGTCGACCATTCCGACTCGGCATCCTGACGCCCCGGCCGAGGTACCGGTGCTCGGACCGATAGCCAGAGTGATGCGAATGAAGCCGCCGAACGATGCGGAATGGGCGGCCATCGGGGAGGCCCTGACCATCGGGGATCGGCCCATGGACGAACTGGTGGAGTGGATGTATGCCGCGGGGATGGGAAAGGTGCGGCCACTGTTCGATCAGGCGCTGGAACACGGCATCGACAGCGTTCCGGATGCGCCGGAACCCTTGCGGGCCTTCTTCACCACGGTGGAGAAGCCGCCCGCGTGGGTGGACTGGAAGCGAATCGAGCTCGGGGAACGCATCTTTCAGGCCTCCGGGATCGATGGCATCTACATGGCGCGCGACGTTCCGTTCCTCGGCGGGTTCGTGGCCTCCGGCATCAATCGCACCCTGCTGCTGACCAATACCGGTAAGAGCGGCGCGACGGGCGGCGGCCGGCGCTTCGCCGAAACCATGAAGTGGGCGCTCGACGTCATCTCGGACGGCGGAATGCGGCCCGGCGGCAAGGGTTTCCGCTCCACCCTGCATGTGCGGCTGATCCATACCTTCGTGCGCCGGCATGTCGCGAACCTGCCGGAGTGGAGCGCCGAGGCCTGGGGAGTGCCGGTCAATCAGACGGATATGGCGGTCACCATGCTGGGTGCGCTCTACGCGCCCGCGCTCACCGGCATGATGATGGGCAATGTCTTCACCCCGAGGGAACTGGACGCCATCGTGCACCTCACCCGCTATGTCGGCTGGGTCATGGGCATCGAGGAACGCTACCTGCCAACAGGATTCGTGGACGCCACCAAGCAGCTCTTCCACTATCTGACCGTCCTCACCGCTCCCGACGAGACCAGTATGCAGCTGGCACGGCCCATGGCTGAAGACCCCTTGACCTGGCATTACTCGAATCTCACAGCGCTGCGCCGCCGGATCGCCTGGGCCCAGCACCTCTCGATCAGCACGGCCTTCCTGGGCCGCGGCCGGATGCGCCAACTCGGACTGCCCAGCTATATGCCGCCCTGGTATCCGGTGGCCAAGTTCCCGGTCAATGTGGTCCGTTCCGGCGCGGGCATCCTCGTCCCGGGCTGGCGCGACCGGCAGGCTCGTGCGGGTCTTCGCGCCCAGCATGCCTTCATAGCGACCCTGATCGGACCCGAAGATGATGGGGCGATCGGCGGTTCCGTGAACTACATCGGCCATGCGGCCTGACTCTGCGAATCCCCGCGCGGCATAAGCTTCGCTACGTTCACGACTCACCGAAGGAACCGCGCACCATGAGCCTGCCGCCCATTCTGTCCGAACGACTACGCCTGCCGGCGGTCGCCTCACCGATGTTTCTCGTCTCCGGCCCGGAGCTGGTCATCGCGCAGTCGCGGGCCGGAGTCGTCGGCTCGTTCCCCTCGCTGAACGCGCGGCCGCAGTCGCAGTTCCGCGAATGGCTGGTGCGCATCAACGAGGAGCTCGCCAAGCACGATGCCGAGAATCCGGAGCAGCCCTCGGCGCCGTATGCGGTGAACCTGATCGTGCACAAGAGCAATGACCGGCTCGAGGAGGATCTGGCCACGATCGTCGAATTCCAGGTGCCGATCGTCATCACCTCGCTCGGCGCACGCGCCGATGTCAATGAGGCGGTGCACTCCTACGGCGGCATCGTGCTGCACGATGTCATCAATAATGTGTTCGCGCACAAGGCCGTCGAGCGCGGCGCGGACGGGCTCATCGCGGTGGCCGCCGGGGCGGGCGGCCATGCCGGAGCCCAATCCCCCTTCGCCCTGATTCAGGAGATCCGCGCCTGGTTCGACGGTCCGCTGCTGCTCTCGGGCGCCATCGGCCACGGCCGGTCGGTGCTCGCCGCCCAGGCCGCCGGCGCGGACCTGGCCTATATCGGCTCGGCCTTCATCGCCACCGAAGAGGCCAATGCCGCAACGGATTACAAGCAGATGATCGTGGACTCCACCGCCGCCGATATCGTCTACTCCAGCCGCTTCACCGGCGTGCACGGAAACTACCTGCGCCCCAGCATCACTGCGGTCGGCCTCGACCCGGACAACCTCGGCGACCGCGACCCGTCCGCCATGAACTTCGGCACCGACGACTCGCAGACCACCGAAGCCAAGCCGTGGCGCGACATCTGGGGCTCCGGCCAGGGCATCGCCACCACCGCCGCGGTGACCACGACCGCCGAGCTGGTGGACCGCCTGGTCACCGAGTACGCCGACGCCAAGGTCCGGCTCCAGCAGCTCTGATATTCGAATCGACTGCTCGACAGTCGGTTTCAGAGATTTCGGCGTCCGGTTCGAGACCGGACGCCGAAACCTCCGGGCTCAGATCGCCGGTACGCCGGCCCAGTCCAGATAGGTGCTGAAGAACCGATCATGGTTGGCGGCCATGTACGGGGCCATCCGCTGATGCCTGCCCGGATAGACGTGCAACGCCTTCTCCTCGGAAGCACAGGCGTCGAACAGTGCCAGGCCGGGCTGCCGGCCGATTTCCGAGTCGTCCCACGCGATCGTGAACTCGACCGGGATGGTGAGTTGCCGGGCAGCCTCGATCAGCGCCGCATAGGCGAAGACCGGACCGAACGCCGCCGCCTTGATCCGCGGCTCGGCCAGGGTCAGCGGCAATCCGATCGCGACGCCCAATGTGGTTCCGCCGTAACCGATCGCCACGTCGGGACCGATTTCGGGCAGGGCCTGCAGGGCGTCGATGGTCGCCTGCCACTCCGGCACCGCCCGCTCGGCGAGGGAGATGTTGTAGTCGGTGATGATCTGATCCATCGACTCACCGGTCCGCCTGGCGTCGTGGAGCGCATCGACCCACTCCTGGTCTCGCGCATTTCGCGGACGGTCGCCGTGCCCCGGTGCGTCGATGGCGACGACGGTATAGCCGGAATTGGTCACCTTGTGCTTGGCACTGGCCACCAGGCCCGGCGCCCGCTTGTGCATGCCGCCGCTGTGCCCGCTCAGCAGCAGCGGCGCACCCTCGGCGGGACCGGATTCGGGGGAAAAGAGCACACCGGTGATGTCACCGAGTGTGAAGGATCGCTCCAGAACGCCATCGGAGGACGTCTGCGCGGTGAAGTGAATGCTGTTGAGGTTCATGGTATTGCCTTTCGGGATTGCCTACTGGCGCTCCCGGCTACACCAATGTCAGCCGACCGTCCGTGAACGGAAGAGGGAGCACCCCATCACTACTGCGTTCATGGGTCTCACCTCCTTGCGTGTGTCACGGACTTGGAGAGAGTAGCAGTAGGGGTGGGTGTCGCGTCAACAGTTTTTCTGAGATTCGATAACGGTCAGCGAAAGTCGCAGGGCCGCAGGGGCACTGGCGGGCACGACCGGGTTTCGGGGCGGGATCGGGGCGAGACGCCGATACGCGGCGCTCGGATCCGGGCGCTGATCGGCATCACCCTTGTTCGGCCAGAGCGAGACTGCGCGTTCGGCCTGGGCGGTGATGGTGAGCGAGGGGTTCACGCCGAGATTCGCGGATACGGTGGAGCCGTCGATGACGTGCAGCCCCGGATACCCGTAGAGCCGGTGGTAGGCATCGACCACACCGGTCTCGGGTGAATCGCCGATGGCACAGCCGCCCAGGAAGTGGCCGGTCATGGGAATGTTGAAGATACTGCTGCTGGCCGACCCGGTGGGGAAGCCGTTGATCTTGGCGGCGACGCGGCGGCCGACCTCGTGGCCGGACGGAATCCAGGTCGGATTCGGTTCGCCCTCACCCTGTTTGGTGGTCATGCGGCGACCGAACAGGCCCTTCTTGGTGACGGTCGTGATCGAGTTGTCGACCGATTGCATGACCAGCAGGCCGATCATCTCCTCGGACCAGCGCCGCGGATTGTGCATCTTCAGCAGATCCCGGCGATTGCGCACCAGCTCGCGCAACCAGGCCCGGCCGCGCGGCGGTTCGCCGCTGACCATGGCCGTGGTCATGAGCGCGAGGACATTGCTGCCCTTGCCGTAGCGGACCGGCTCGATATGGGTATCGGGATCGGGGTGGATCGAGGATGTGATCGCCACACCCCTGGTGAAGTCGCTGCCCTTCTCGCGACTGCGAATCGACAGCAGCTCTTCGGAATTGGTGCGGGAGAGGTAGCCGAGGCGCTCGGAGACATTCGGCAGCGAACCGCCGTCGCGGAGGCGGTGCAGCAGCCGCTGGGTGCCGAGCGACGCCGCCGCGAAAATCACCTGCTCGGCGGTGAATTCGCGGCGCTGCTTGCGCATCCAGCGGCCGGTGCGGACCGTTTCGATGGTGTAGCCGCCGCCGGACAGCGGGCGCACATCGGTGACGGTGGTCAGCGGATGTACTGCGGCACCGGCCTTTTCGGCGAGATACAGATAGTTCTTGACCAAGGTGTTCTTGGCATTGTGGCGGCAGCCGGTCATGCATTCACCGCAGTGGGTGCAGGTGCGACGGGCGGGCCCGGCGCCGCCGAAGAACGGATCGGGGACGTCCTCCCCCGGCCGGCGGCCGGGTCCACCGAAGAAGACGCCGACGGGCGTGCGCTGATAGGTGCCGGCAATGCCCAGGTCCTCGGCGACCTCGAGCAGTACGCGGTCGGTGGGTGTGGTGGCCGGGTTGACCGTCACGCCCAGCATGCGTTTGGCCTGGTCGTAGTGCGGAGCGAGTTCGGCCTTCCAGTCGGTGATGTGACCCCACTGGCGGTCGCCGTAGAACTTCTCCGGCGGCTCGTACAGGGTGTTGGCGTACACCAGCGATCCGCCGCCCACCCCGGCGCCGCTCATGACGAAGGTGTCCTTCAACAGCGTCAGGCGCTGAATTCCGAAGCAGCCCAGGGCCGGAGCCCACAGGAACTGCCGGGCCCGCCAGGAGGTCTTGGCGAACTCGTCATCGGCGAAGCGGCGCCCTGCCTCCAGCACGCCCACCCGGTATCCCTTTTCGGTCAGCCGCAGGGCGCTCACGCTCCCGCCGAAGCCCGAGCCGATGACAATGACGTCGTAGTCGAAACGCATGCGGCAAACGCTACGACCTGCGGTAACACCTCCGACAACGAACGACGGCCATCAAATCGACAGTTTCGGCCATAGCCGGTCGGCACCGGAATACCCGCATCGGGAATCACAGCGATTTCAAACCTGGCTCACCGCTGTGACCGCCCTCATAGTGCAGATCTGCGGCACTGATGAGGCGGTACCGCGGTGTTTTTCTGTTTGGAGGCAGTGGTGACAAATACCAAATCGTGGCCCGATGCCCTCGGCCGGCTCGGCGCCGACTGGTGGTCCGTGATCGTGGCGGGTACGGCGACAGTGCTCGCCGTATTCGACGCCCTGCCCAAGATTCCGTGGTGACACCGTGAGTGATACCGCGATCGACCTGAACAAGACCGACGACGAGTTCGACGAGACCCCGAGCGGGCCGCTCACCGTCAAGAGCCTGCTCGCCTATCTGCCCGGCATCGCACTGCTGGTGGCGGTGGGCGTGCTCGGCAAGTACACCGAGATCTGGTGGCTGAAGATCGCCAAGCACGAGCACTGGACCGTGCCCGATATCGAGTACGTACTGTGGGCCATTCTCATCGGCCTGCTCATTACCAATACCGTTGGGCTGCACCGTATCTTCCGCCCCGGTGTGGGCACCTACGAATTCTGGCTGAAGGTCGGCATCATCGCGCTCGGCTCGCGCTTCGTGCTCGGGGATGTGGCAAAGCTGGGTGGTACCAGCATCATTCAGATCCTGGTCGATATGACGGTGTCCGGGGCCATCATTCTGACCGTGGCCCGGCTGCTCGGACTCTCGGGCAAGCTCGGATCGCTGCTGGCGATCGGCACCGCGATCTGTGGCGTCTCGGCGATCATCGCGGCCAAAGGCGCTATCCGGGCCCGCAATTCGGATGTCGGCTATGCCATTGCGGCGATTCTGGCGCTCGGCGCGGTGGCGCTGTTCGCGCTACCGCCGCTCGGGCATGCCATCGGCCTGACCGATCACGAGTTCGGGCTGTGGGCGGGTCTGGCGGTCGACAACACCGCGGAGACCACCGCCACCGGTTACCTGTTCTCCGATACGGCCGGTAAGACGGCGGTACTGGTCAAGTCGACCCGCAATGCGCTCATCGGATTCGTGGTGCTGGGCTTCGCGGCCTACTGGGCGGCGCGCGGCGAGGCCGATGCCATTGCTCCGGGCCTGCGCGCCAAGGCCGCCTTCGTCTGGGCCAAGTTCCCGAAGTTCGTGCTCGGTTTCCTGGCGGTCTCGGCGCTCGCGACCGCGCACTGGCTGAACAAGGCCCAGGTCACCAATCTGGGCAACCTGTCACGCTGGGCGTTCCTGCTCACCTTCGCAGGCGTGGGGCTGAACACCAATATCCGCGAGCTGGCCCGCACCGGCTGGCGACCGCTGGTGGTCGCCGTGATCGGGCTGGTGACAGTAGCGGTGGTCTCGCTGGGTTTGGTGCTGTTCACCTCTCGCGTCCTGCACTGGAACGTCGGAGTCTGATCAGGCTCCGCGCTGCATCTGCATCGACCGGACGTCCTCGAAACGCTCGGCCAGAAAGCGCATGGCCGGGCCCGCGAAAGACAGTGCGCCGGTGATGTGTTCGCGGCGCGGCATGGACAGCATGGTGACGTCCACGCCGAGGGCCTTCCAGTCCTGCGCGAGCCGCACGGCCTGCGGATACGGAATGATCTGTTCGGCGGTACCGCCCGCGACCAGCACCGGGGCGGCGGGGGCGAGTGAACCGAGCTTGTTCTCGCGCAGGCGCACTCGGACCTCCGGCACCTCGAACGGCATGCGGTGGCAGTAGGTGGAGACCCGCTTGGGTACGAAGGCGCCCAGGCCGATGCCGACCAGCGCGGCGGGAATCGCGTGCGTCCGGCGGAAGATCGCCGCCAGCGCGCGGCCCTGCGGCTTGAGGTACTGCAGCACATCGAGTTCCGGGTAGGCGGCATCCAGGCCGAGCACGCCGTAGAACAGCAGGAACGCGTAGGGGCTTCCGTCGAGGAAGGCGATCATGTCTTCCAGATCGGCGGGGGCCGAGCCGACCACGCCGCCGGCCAGCGGCAGATCGGGTGCGTAGCCAGGCTGCAATTGCAGTGCCCAGCCTGCGGCGCAACCGCCTTCGGAGTAGCCGTAGATGCCGAGCAGGCCATTCGGGTCCAGTCCCGCGGCGGTCAGGCGGCGCGCGGCGCGCATGCTGTCGAGGACCGACGGTCCCAGTGCGCGGCCCATGACGTACGGGTGCGTGCCGGGATTGCCCAATCCCGGATAGTCGGTGATGGCGAGAGCCCAGCCGCGGCGCAGGGCGGCGGTGATGAAGACCGATTCGTATTCGAGGCCGACGCGCAGCTGCCAGGAGGCGGCGGCGACCTTGTCGGCCAGCCCCTGGGTACCCACGGCGTAACCGATCAGCGGCCGCGAACCTTCGCCGCGCCACGGCTCGCGCGGCACCAGCACGGTGCCGGTGACCTGTATCGGCGCACCGGAAGCATCGGTGGAGGTATAGCTGATGCGCCACGCGCGGGCGGGAAGTCGCAGGCCGGGCAGCAGATGCGCGGTCATGGGCTCCGCCGACAGCAGCCGACCCGGGACAGGTCCGGCTATTGTCGCCGTGGACCTGCCGCTACCGACCGCCGCCTCGTCGAAGCGGTTGGTGAATGCAGTCATCTTTGTCTGCCCTTCTCGCGCCAAACACTCTCTATGCAGTTGTCGCGCAATCGAATCCACTTGTTAACAACTGTCCCGGACAGCGCGCCATTCCCGCCACGATACCGAAAATGAGAGAAAGTGACAGGCCGTGATGCAACCGCTCCCACTCGGTGGGACAGCTCACTGCGGCCGAGACCGAACGGTGAGCTGAATAACGGTGTGCGAAATACCGAGCCGCCCGCGCCTGTTGGCCGCTACGTGACCACTCCGCTGCGCATTCTGCTGATCTCGGGCAGCACCCGGGACAGTTCCACCAATACCGCCGCACTCCGCACCGTGGCAGCGCTCGCCCCGGCCGATATCGAAGCGACGCTGTACGACGGACTGGTCGGCCTGCCCGCGTTCATTCCGGGAGACGAGGCGGCACCCGCCGCCGTCGAAGCACTGCGCAAGCGAATCGGCGCGGCCGATGCCGTCCTCATCAGCGCCCCCGAATACGCGGGCATGATCCCGGGCAGCCTCAAGAACCTGCTCGAATGGACAGTCGGCACCGGCGATCTGGTGGACAAACCGGTCGCGTGGCTCAATGTCGCCTTCACCGGCCGCGGCGACGCCGCCGTCGAAACCCTCCGCACAGTCCTCGGATATGTGAGCGCCGATATCGTCGAATCCGCCAGCGGCCGAATCACCGTGCTGCGCGAGCAAATCGGGGCGGACGGGCTGGTCCAGGATGCGGAAGTACGCGAGCGCCTCGGCGCGGTACTCCCCGCGCTGGCGGCACACGCGCGCGAGAAGAATTCGAGCCGGGCGTAGTTTCGCGGCCGAATCACCTACCGTCCGACGGGGTTCGCGGCGTTCGAGGAATGCCGCGATCCCCTCTGCCGTGTCCTGCGAGGACAGGGTGGCCGCCGTTGCCGCCTCGGAACCACGAGTTCAGTCCTTGCGGGCGAGCCCGCCGTAGGCGCCGGAGCTCTCCGGATGCTCGCCCACATCGGCGGGATCCTCCGGGCGCCACAGCGGCAGGTGCACCAGGCCCGGTTCCAGCAGCGTCCAGTCGTAGAAGTAGGTCGCGATCTCGTCCCTACCGCGCAGCACGATCTCGGTGGAGGTGCGGCCCGAAAGCTTCTGCGCCTCCAGCACTTCCGCCGGCTGACCGTCGGAGGTGGCATGCGTGATGGCGACATAGCTGCCGGGCGCGCAGACCTCGAGCAGGCGCGCGACGGCCGCGGCGGGCTCGCTCTCGTCGGAGACGAAATGCAGGACGCCGAGCAGCAATACGGCGATCGGACGATCGAAGTCCAGCAGCTTGGTCACTTCCGGCGCGGCCAGGATCGAATCCGGCTGTGCCACATCACCGTGGATGACGGCCGCGAGCGGATTGCCCTCCAGGATCGCCTGGCTGTGCGCCACCGCCACCGGGTCGATATCGACGTAAACGACTCGCGCTTCGGGGTTTCGGGCCTGCGCGACCTCGTGCACGTTGCCGACGGTGGGGATGCCCGAGCCCAGATCGAGGAACTGGTCGATGCCCGCATCGGTCAGGAAGCGCACCGCGCGGCGCAGCAGATCCCGGTTCGCGCGCATGGTCTCCGCGACGTTAGGGGTGAACTTCTCGATCATCTGCGCGAGTTCACGATCGATCTCGAAATTGTGCATGCCGCCGACGAAATAGTCGTACACGCGGGAGGCGCTCGGGCGATCCAGATCGATACCCTCGGGAGCCCAACTCGGTCTGGTCATTCGATCCCACTACCCCTCTCGAACCCACACTGCCAATCCTCAAGCGCCGCAATGGTATCCCACTATGGCCAGCTGGGGCGGGGTTCGCGGGCACCGACCGGCGGGTCTACCATCGACCCTCATGGCGTCGGATTCCGGGGGTGGGCCGGAGCAGGGTGGCCCGCACGCCGACTTGGTCGACCAGTGGGTAGCCGCGCTCGACAGCGGAGCCCGCGATCACGTCGTGCCCATGAGCCGGGACGAGGCCTTCGATCTGATCGCCGGGCTGGCCGCGCGGCTGCAGGCCGCCGCCCGCTCCGGAGAATCCGCCGAACAGGTTGCCGAACTCGGGGCGCAACTGGCGCGGGCGCACTTCGTCGGCGATGAGGTGCTCGGCCGCAGCGTCTCGGTACTCAACGCGTACTTCACTCGGGAGCAGGACATTTCCGGCGCGCGTGCCGCAGAGTTGCTGGGGGCCTTCACCACCGGCTATGTGCGCGCCTTCCGGAGCTGGCTGCTCACCGAACAGGAGAGTGTGCGCGTCGCGGAGATCACCGCCCGGATTCGGGTGCAGGAGCAGTTGCGCGCCAGCGAGGCGCGCTTCCGGGCGGTCTTCGCGCAGGCCGGGATCGGCACCGGACTCTCCGATATGACCGGGCGGATCATCGAGGTCAACAATGCCTTCGCCACCATGCTCGGCTATACGCCGGAGGAGATGAGCGCCCTCGAGGTGACCGAACTCGGCCATCCCGAGGATGATCCGGGCATGTGGCCGCTGTACGCCTCGGTGCTGCGCGGCGATGTCGACAATGCGCAGATGGAGAAGGCCTATCCGCATCGGGACGGGCGCACGGTGTGGACGAATATCAATGTCTCGCTCATTCGGGACGAGCGCGGCGTGCCCCGGTACACGCTCATTCTGGTGGAGGACATCTCCGAGCGGCGCGCCCTGCGCGAGCGCCTGCACTATCGGGCCCATCACGATCAGCTGACCGGGCTGGCCAATCGCTCCCGCTTCTTCGACGCGCTCACCGCCGCCTTCACCGATCCGGACAGCCGGGTGGGGCTCTGCTACGTCGATCTCGACCATTTCAAGGCCGTGAACGACACCTTCGGCCATGCGGTCGGCGATGAGCTGCTGGTGCAGGCGGCCGCCCGGCTCGACGACTGCGCCTCCGGCTTCGGGCAGCTGGTGGCCCGCATGGGCGGCGACGAATTCGTCATTCTGGTACCGAATTCCACCGCCGAGGTGGACGAGGTGGCGCGCTGTGTGCGGCACGCCTTCGCGCTGCCCTTCGAGGTGCAGGGGCATCGGCTGACGGTGACCGCCAGCGTGGGCATTGCCGAGGAGTACGCGGCGCACACCACCGCCGACGACCTGCTGCAGGCGGCGGACTATTCCATGTACTGGGCGAAAGCCTCGGGGCGCCGGCGGCGGACCGATACGGCCGCCGGCTAGCTCCCGTCATCCCGGCGCGCGTTTGGCCGGGATCCACTGCGGACGAGGGATCCCGGCCAAAAGCATGCCGCGATGACGGGGGTCGGTTCAGAGGGCGTGCACGTCGGCGAGCACCTGGAAGGCCTCGTCGGCGGCATCCGACAGCGCGCGGACCTCCACTGCCGTCGCATCGTGCAGCGCCGGATCCTCCAGTGCCAGGCCGTTTCCGAAGATGACCACATTCGCCCCGAGGTCGACGGCCACCAGCAGCGGCTTGGTCGCCACACCCTTGCCGACGAGCAGGTCCAGGCCCTCACCGAAGAAGTAGAACCGCCACAGCGGGCCGAGATCGGCGTTGTACACCTGCTTGGTGCGGTCGATGATGACATCACCGGCGCCCGCGATGGACGCCACGATCTTGAAGTAGTCGGCAGCGTTCTCCGGCTTCGTGCCGACCGCGGCGATCGAATACGCGAGATCGACCACGAGGTGCGCGTCGTAGCCCGTCATGGCCACCCGCGCGCCCGACAGCTCGCACTGCGCCGCCTGGGCGAAGTACCGCGCCCAGTGCGGTTCGACTGTGCCGCCGGTGAATTCGGCATGCAGATTGTTCAGATAGCGGCTCAGTAGCTCGAGGCTGATGGCATGGGCGTAATCGGTGTTCTGGAAGGCTGACGGATCGTGCTGCAGCGGCATGACCGCCGCCTGCTCGACCCCGTCCAGCCCGATGCCGAACAGCGCCCGGCGATCCCGGTGCGCCACCAGGATTTCGGTGATCCGGTGATTGCGAGCCACCGCGGTATCCAACCGCTGCAGGGCATCACCGGTCAGATCGGAGGTATCGGAGAGCTCGGCGATGGTCGCCAGCTCATCGGCGGACAGGTCGGTTCCGCAGAAGGCCGAGGGCACGTCCGCCGCCCCGGATACCGGCGTTCCGGACAGAGTCAGCACGGCCGTGGTTGTCACAAGAAATAACCCGAATCGGGCAGAAGTCCACACGGCGAGAAAGTGTACGGACCGGTCTGACTCTCCACCGATTACGCGCCCGGCTGTCAGGCCCCCTTGATGCACCTCGCAAAGGAACTCGTAGAGGAATCGGAAAAGAAATCGGCCCGCGTGCACGCACGCGGGCCGTAGATCAGCAGTACTTTATTCAGCTACATCCGGGAACGCCTGCTGCCGGTAACCACCGCGCAGCGTGCCCTCCAC
This sequence comes from Nocardia sp. NPDC006630, assembly GCF_040611495.1. Lineage (NCBI taxonomy): Bacteria > Bacillati > Actinomycetota > Actinomycetes > Mycobacteriales > Nocardiaceae > Nocardia > Nocardia sp. NPDC006630. Next base: position 40,599 of record NZ_JBEXOK010000004.1, on the reverse strand, counting down.
ATATGCCGTCTTACAGGCGCGGCGGGCGATCTTCCCGCTGGAGGTCCGCGGAATCGAACCCGCGGGAACCAGCAGCAGATCGCGAACCGTCACGCCGTGCCGCTTGGCAATGGCGACGCGCACCGATTCGGCGATCGGCACCGGATCGAGTTTCGCTGCGCCCGTGCCGCGTTCGGCCACTATCACCAATTGCTCCGCGGTATTGCCGGGATCCGGCGCTAGCGCCGAACCGTTCTGGCCGATCACATCGACGGGCAGCTGATTCGCCGAAACCGAGAAGGCCGCAACAAAACCCGGGCGCAGCGCGGTGCTGGACTCCTGTGCGGAGAACTCCAGATCCTGCGGATAGTGATTGCGCCCGTCCACGATCACCAAATCCTTGACGCGGCCGGTGATGTAGAGCTCGCCGTCCAGGTACGCGCCGAAGTCTCCGGTGCGCATCCAATCCGCGTCGTCCGCCGCGCCCTCGGCATGGCTGCGCGGCGACTGCCGGGTGACGAGCCGATTGCGGAAGGTCGCCTCGGATTCCTCGGGGCGGCCCCAGTAACCGATGCCCATATTCTTGCCGTGCAGCCAGATCTCGCCGACCTGCCCTTCGGGCTTCTCGGCATTGGTCTCCGGATCGACGATCACCGCCCACTGCGAGAGCGCCACATAACCGCAGGACACCTGGGACACAGCATTATCCGCGTCCGGGTTCACCTCGGTCATGCGACCGGCATTGAGTTCGTTGCGGTCGACATAGACCACACGGGCCGCGTCCTCGCGCCGGGTGGCCGAGACGAACAGCGTCGCCTCCGCCATGCCGTAGCAGGGCTTGATCGCGGTCTTCGGCAGACCGTAGGGCTCGAAGGCGTCGTTGAACTTCTTCATCGACGTCACCGATACCGGCTCACTGCCGTTGATCAGGCCGATCACATTGGACAGGTCGAGCTCCTCCCCCGGCTTGGGGAGGCCGCGAGCCGCCGCATGCTCGAAGGCGAAATTCGGTGCGGCAGCGAAGATCTCGGCGCCGTCCGCCTGTGCGGCCAGCTCCTTGATCCAGCGGTAGGGCCGGCGCACGAAGGCGCTGGGCGACATGATGGTGATGAACTTGCCGCCGATGGTCGGCAGGATGACCGTCAGCAGACCCATATCGTGGAACAGCGGTAGCCAGGTGACGCCACGCGCTTTTTCGGTGATACCGATCGTATTGATCACCTGCAGCAGGTTGGTGCCGACCGCCCGGTGGGTGATCTCCACGCCCGCGGGCGTACGCGTCGAACCCGAGGTGTACTGCAGGTAGGCCACGCTGTCGATATTGATGTCCGGGCGCACCCAGGTGTCGCCCACGGAGTCCGGAATCGCTTCCACCGCAATGATTCGCGGCCGCTTCGGCGCGGGCAGACCCCGGAAGATCTCCCGCACTCCGGGCGCGGACGGGCCGACCGTGAGGATGGCTGCGGGTTTGCAATCGTCGAGCACCGCGTGCAATCGGTCGGAGTGACCCTGCTCGTCCGGATCGAAGAGCGGGACCGCGATGGCGCCTGCGTAGACCGCCGCGTACATGGCGACGATGTAGTCGAGCCCTTGCGGCGCAAGGATAGCCACGCGATCGCCAGGCTGCGTGACCTGCTGCAGCCTCGCGGCCACCGCACGCAGCCGGACCCCGAACTCGTTCCAGGTCAGCTCGAAGTACTCACCATCGCGTTCCCGCGAATAGTCGACATAACGGTAGGCGAGCTCATCCCCTTGCGCCGCAGAGTGTTTGTCGACCAGGTCGATCATGGTCTGGTTGCTGGGGATCTTGATATTGCCGTGCTCGTCCAGATAGTCATCAAAGGTCTCGCCGATCATTCCCTATCCTTTTTCAACTCACAGCCATGACTGTGCAGTGACACCGAACAAGAATCGACTCCGAAGCCCGAGAAGTAGCTGGGGCTGGGGAAGACTAGCAGGTGACATGATCCTCGTCACTCAGTACCGGCCAAAGGCCAAGGCAACGTTGTGCCCACCGAACCCGAACGAGTTGTTCAGCGCGTACTCGTAGCTACCGCTACGCGCCTGCCCGCACACCACATCGAGGTCGATCGTAGGGTCCAGATTGTCCAAATTCAGAGTGGGCGGGATGATTCCGTCACGCACGCTCATCACGGTGAGTACCGATTCGAGCGCGCCGACCGCACCGATGGAATGCCCCAGTGCGGACTTGGGAGCGTAGACCGCCGCATGGTTTCCGACGGCCTGATAGATCGCGTTCGCCTCCGCCGCATCACCGATCGGCGTGGCGGTGGCATGCGCATTGATATGGGAGACATCGGATTTCGAGATTCCGGCATGTTCCATCGCGCGCGTCATCGCGCGGGCGGCGCCGGTGCCCTCCGGATCGGGGGCGACGAGGTGGAAGCCGTCGGATGTGATGCCCGCGCCCATGATTCGGGCGTGGATGGTGGCGCCGCGCGCCCGCGCGTGCTCCTCGGTCTCGATGACCATGAGCGCGCCCGCCTCACCGAAAACGAAACCGTCCCGGTCCTTGTCGAACGGACGGGAGGCCGCCTTGGGATCGTGATTGCGCGTGCTCATGGCGCGCATCATGGAGAAACCGGCAATGGGCAGGGCCTGAATGGAACCCTCCACGCCGCCGGTGATCATCATGTCGGCATCGCCCATGACGATCCGCTGCCACGCATTGGCAATCGCCTCGGAACCGGACGAACAAGCCGAAACAGGCGTTGTCACACCGGCCCTCGCGCCCATCTCCACTCCGACGACCGCCGCCGGCCCGTTCGGCATGATGGTCTGCACGGTCAGCGGAGACACCTTGCGGTAGCCGCCACTGGAGAGTTTGTCGCGCGCGATGATCAGCATTTCCGCGCCGCCCAGACCGGTGCCGATGGCGACGCCGAGGCGATCGCCGTCCACCTCCGGACTGCCGGCATTGCGCCACACCTCGCGCCCGAGCACCAGCGCCATCTGCTCGACGTACGATGTCCGCCGAATCTCTTCACGCTCGAGAACGGAAGTGGGGCAGACCTTCAGATGCCCGCCGATACGCACCGGCAGACCGAAATCGTCGAGGAAACTGTCCTCTAGGACGTCGATTCCGCTCTCGCCGTTGAGTAGTCCCTTCCAGGTCGAATCGACATCACCTGCGATGGAGGTGGTCGCCGCCAGTGCGGTGACAACGACATTCGGGAACTTCCGGCGCTGGGCCGGGGAGGCGTGGCTCGTCTGCATGATCGTTCACTCTCCGTAGCAATGCTCCGGCGAACCAGATTCGATCCGCATGGGCTGTCAAGGACTGGTATGCAACTAGAGAACGCACCCCGCTGGCGAACACTTCGGCGGGGATGAAGCCAATATCCGGCGAACTGGGCTAGATTAGCCGAGGCGAAGCCGACCAGTCTCGTTGCGCGACACGCGGGCAGCCCCGGATCTCTTCCCGGCGGCTCCTTCCCCGCGGCGGCTATCGCCGGATCTCAAGCGCTTTCCACTGCATCATTCCGCAGCGCCGAGCCATTTTGAGGGAGGCACACGATCGTGGCCAGGAATCTGACGCAGCTCGAGTTGCTCATCGAGCTGGAGCCGATTGCCGAAGCGAATGTTGATAGGCATCTATCCATGGCCAAAACCTGGCATCCGCACGACTACGTGCCGTGGGATGCGGGTCGCAACTTCGCAGCAATGGGCGGTGCGGACTGGGATCCCGCTCAGTCCCAGCTCAGCGAGGTCGCCAAGGCCGCAATGATCACCAATTTGCTGACCGAGGACAATCTCCCCAGCTACCATCGGGAGATCTCCGACAACTTCTCCCAGGACGGTCCGTGGGGCACCTGGGTGGGTCGCTGGACGGCCGAGGAGAACCGGCACGGCATCGTGCTGCGGGACTACCTCGTGGTGACCCGCGGCGTCGATCCGGAGGCTTTGGAACAGGCCCGCATGATCCATATGACCAATGGCTACAACGCGACTCAACTCGCGCGTAAGCGCATCGGCACCAATGCGATCCCCTCGGCTGCCGGATTTATGTTCTCTGTCGCATACGTCACATTTCAGGAATTAGCGACGCGCGTTTCGCATCGCAATACCGGCAAAGTGTGCAATGACCCCATAGCGGACAGGATGTTGCAGCGCATCGCCGCGGACGAGAACCTGCACATGATCTTCTATCGCAATATGTGCGCGGCGGCGCTGGACCTGTCCCCGGACCAGGCGATGGAAGCCATCACGCACATCATCCGGGAATTCCAGATGCCCGGGGCGGGGATGCCCAACTTCCGGCGCAATGGCGTGCTCATGGCCAAACACGGCATCTACGATCTCCGGCAGCATTTGGAGGAAGTGGTGCTGCCCGTGCTCAAGAAGTGGAATATCTTCGAACGCAATGACTTCGGCCCGCGCGGCGATCAGCTGCGCAATGAGCTCGGAGTATTTCTCGACACGTTGCACGAGGACGTGCGCAAGTTCGAGGAACAGCGCGACCGATCGCTCGCCCGCGATGCGGTACGCGCCGAGCGCGCCGGTGCCCTGATCGGCTGAAGCGTATGAAGGACTGCACCGCACCGGAATTGGATCCGGTGCGGTGCGCTCCTGTCTCAGGGTTCTCCCGGATTCGCCCGCGCCCGTATTTCGGTAGCTTCGAATCGTGCAGTAGCCGCGAAGGCTGTGCCACCACACGATCCAGGGGGATCCAATGACCACGACATCGACACCGCCTACCGTTCCCGGCTACGTGAACTGGGTGGTCGAGCGCATATTGCGATCGCCTCTGCATCGGGTGATGAGCCGTAACACCATGCTGCTGAACTTCACCGGGCGCAAGACCGGCAAGCGGTACACCGCGGTGGTCAGATACGTCCGCGAGGGAGATCTCGTCAGCTGCTACACCGACAGCAAGTGGTGGATCAATCTCCGGGGCGGGGCCCCGGTGGAGCTGCTGATCGGCGGTAAGACATTGTCCGGAACAGCCACGGTGGTAAAGGATCTCGCGATCGTGACGGCGAGCCTGACCTCGTTCCTGGAAGCGACTCCCTCGGACTCCAAGTACTACGGCGTGGGCCGGGACGCCGAGGGGCGGCCGAAGGCCGAGGACCTTCGGAGCGCGGCCGAGATCACGACTCTGGTTCAGATCGCGCTCTGACGCAGCCGACTCGTCAGAACAAAGTCATCGGGTCGGTGGGGACGGGGTCCGGGAGGGGCTCCAGTTCGGGCAGCCGGGTGCGGACTTCGGCGTGGAAGCGGCGAGCCAGGGTGCGGGCTGCCGCATTGTCGGGGGTGTGGATGAAGACGGTGGGAGAGCGGCCTTCTCGGAGCCATTCGACGGTCTGCTCCACCCAGGGCGCCCAGCCCGCGACGGTGCGGCCGGCGTCGTCGGGGCCGTGGTAGCGGACGATCGGGTATTCGGTGAGGGCGCGGAGACGACGCGGGAGGCGAGGCTTCTTGGATCGGGCTTCGTGTTCGGCGGCGCTGGCGGCCGGAGCGGAGAACAGGACGGTGGTGTCGAAGGGGATCCATTCGGCGCCCGCGTTCTCCAGGACGGCCTCCAATTGGGCTATGGCTCGGGGATTTTCGAAGAATGCCGGGTGCCGCACCTCCACTGCCGCCCGATAGTGCGGCGGCAGTGCCTCCAGAAGATTCGCGAGTGCGGTGAGGTCGGTGAAAGAGCCGGGGAGCTGGATCCACAGGGCGTGCAGGCGGCGGCCGAGCGGTTCGACGGCATCGAGGAAGGCGTTCATCTCATTGTCGATACCGGCAAGCCGGCGCTCGTGAGTGACGGTGCGGGGCAACTTCATTACGAAGCGGAAGTCCGGATCGGTTTGGCGGGCCCAGGATTCCACGGTGCGGCGCTGCGGTGTGGCGTAGAACGTCGTATTGCCCTCCACCGCATTGCACCACGAGGAGTATGTGCGCAGGCGTTTTGCCGGGGGCAATGGGCGCTCCTGCCACTCCGGGTGAGTCCACATTGCGCATCCCACGTACAACCGCATATCTCACACGTTAGGTCAAGGGCTTCTTTGGCCGCAGCCAACCGAAGGTAAGCTCCACCGCACGCTTCCAGTTGTCGTACTCCTCGTCCCGCAGAGTGGGATCCATGCGCGGCACCCACTGGGCCGCCACCCGCCAGTTGTGGCGCAGGCCTTCGAGATCCGGCCAATAACCGACCGCCAGGCCCGCGGCGTAGGCCGCGCCGAGCGAGACGGTTTCGGCGACGATCGGCCGCATGACCGGAATATCGAGCACATCGGCGACGATCTGCATGAGCAGATTGTCGGAGGTCATACCGCCGGCGACGCGCAGGGCGGCCGCGCGCAGTCCGGCATCGGCGTTCATGGCCTCGAGCACATCGCGGGTCTGCCAGGCGGTGGCCTCCAGCACGGCTCGGGCTATGTGGCCCTTGGTGATATATGACGTGAGGCCGATGAGCAGGCCCCGGGCATCACTGCGCCAGTGTGGCGCGTACAGGCCGGAGAAGGCAGGGACGAGGTAGCAGCCGCCATTGTCTTCGACTGTGCCCGCGAGGGTTTCGATCTCCGGAGCACTGGCGATCAGGCCGATATTGTCGCGCAGCCACTGCACCAGTGAGCCGGTCACGGCAATCGGCCCCTCGAGGGCGTAGACCGGATCGGGGCCGACCTGGTAGCCGATGGTGGTCAGCAGGCCGTGCTGGGAGCGGACCAATTCCCGGCCGGTGTTCATCAGCAGGAAACCGCCTGTGCCATAGGTACATTCGGTCTCACCGGGCGCGAAGCAGGTCTGGCCGAACAATGCGGCGTGCTGGTCGCCGAGGGCGGCGGCAATGCGCACGCCGGGGACCACCCGGCGGGCGACGCCGAATTCACCGGTCGAGGGTTCGATGCGCGGGAGCATGGCCTTCGGAATACCGAAGAAGCGCAGCAGTTCATCGTCCCAGGCCAGGGTGGTGAGGTTCATCAGCAGCGTGCGACCGGCATTGGTCACATCGGTGACGTGCTCACCGTGATCCGCACCGCCGGTGAGATTCCAGATGAGCCAGGTCTCCATGGTGCCGAACAGGACGTCGCCGCGTTCGGCGCGCTCGCGCAGGCCGGGGACGGAATCGAGCAGCCAGCGCAGCCGGGGCGCGGCGAAGTAGGTGGCCAGCGGGAGCCCGCAGAGTTCCCGAATGCGTTGCGCCCCCGGGGATTCCCGCATCCGCTCGACCAGTTCCTCGGTGCGCACGTCCTGCCAGACGATGGCGCGGCCGATGGGGGTGCCGGTGCGGCTGTCCCACACCACGGTGGTCTCGCGCTGATTGGCAATGCCGACCGCCGCCACCTGATCGACGGTGATGGCCGAATCACGCAGTGCCGCAGGGACGATCTTCTCCACGGTGCGCCAGATCTCCAGCGCGTCCTGCTCCACCCAGCCGGGGTGCGGATAGTGCTGACGGTGTTCGCGCTGCGCGACGCCGACCAGACGGGCGCGCTGATCGAACAGGATGCAGCGGGTGGAGGTGGTGCCCTGATCGATCGCCAGCACATACCGTTGCGTCATCCGCGTCCGCTCCCGTCCTGAGTCGTTGCGCAGCACCGAGATGTCATTGCGCCACACCGAGATCCCGTGACACTGCCTGTGCAGCATCGCGCACCTGGCCGACCAGCGCCGGGCGCATGCGGAGTTGGCCGTCACAGAGGTGCTCGATCGGACCGGTAATGCCGAGCGCGCCCACCACCAGGCCGCCCCGGGCCCGAATCGGTGCGGCGATACCGGCCTCGCCCGAGCGGTACTCCCCTGTCTCACCGGCCCAGCCGGTGCGGCGGACCTCGGTCAGCGCCCGGCCGAGCGCAGGCTTGTCGACAATGGTGCGGTGCGTGAGGGCGGGCAGGTCGCCATCTTTGACGGTCGCCGCGAGTTCGGCGTCGTAGGCGAGCAGCACCTTGCCGAGCGCGGTCGCGTACGGCGGCAGTACTTCTCCCACGTCCAGCGCCTGTGCGGTGTTGTCCGGCCGGAAGACGTGATGGATCACCGTCACCGCGCCGTGCACCGGTGCGGCGATGCGCACCGATTCCCCGCTGCGCGCGGCGAGGGCGTCGGCCCGGTTGATGGCCCGGGAGCGCAGCTCATTGGTGTCGATATAACCCGCGCCCAATGACCCCAGCGCCGAACCCAACTGGTACTTGCCGGTGATCGGGTCCTGATCGATGAAGCCCACGCCCTGCAGGGTCTTGAGAATGCCGTGCGCGGTCGGTTTGGCCAGGCCCAGCGCCGCCGCGATCTCCCCCACGCCCATCCGCCCGGAGCCGCGCGCGAGCAGGCGCAACATGGCCGCCGCACGCTCGATCGACTGAATCGGACCCGGCATGTCCGTAACCTATCAGCAAACCGTTCGGCATTGTCGAACGGCTGACCTGTCAAGGAACGCCTGCAGTTCGTAGCGTTGACGTCGGGCCCGGCGGCGACCGTGCTCACCAGCGCAAACGGACTCAAAGACGAGTATCCGGAAAGGACCGCGATGACGCAGTACGTCGGAGCCATCGACCAAGGCACGACCTCCACGCGATTCATGGTGTTCGATCACGACGGCAATGTGGTTGCCCGCCATCAGCTCGAACATGAGCAGATCATGCCGCAGGCCGGCTGGGTGGAACACAATCCGGACGAGATCTGGGAACGCACCCGGACCGTGATCAAGAGCGCGCTGGCGGGCGCCAAACTCACGGCGAGTGATCTCACCGCCGTCGGCGTCACCAATCAGCGCGAGACCACCATCGTGTGGAACCGGCGCACCGGACGCCCCTATTACAACGCCATCGTCTGGCAGGACACCCGTACCGATCGCATCATCTCGGACCTGAACAAGGCCGGGCACGGCGAGCTGATCCGGCACAGGGCCGGACTGCCGCCCGCACCGTACTTCTCCGGCGGCAAGCTGCAGTGGATTCTCGAAAACGTCCCCGGCGTAAGGGAAGACGCCGAGAACGGCGATGCGCTCTTCGGCACCCCGGACTCCTGGTTGATCTGGAATCTCACCGGCGGCGCGCGCGACGGCGTGCACATCACCGATCCGACCAATGCCTCGCGGACCATGCTCATGGACCTCGAAACCCTGGACTGGGACGAGGAATTGCTGTCGGTCTTCGGAATTCCGCGGGCCATGCTGCCCGCCATCGCGCCGTCGTCCAATCCGGACGGGTTCGGCACCACCAATCCGGACGGCCCGTTCAAGGGCTCCGTGCGCATCACCGGCGTGCTCGGCGATCAGCAGGCCGCCACCGTCGGGCAGGTGTGCTTCCGGCCGGGTGAGGCCAAAAACACCTATGGCACAGGGAATTTCCTGATGCTCAATACCGGTACAGAGATTGTGCACTCCAAGCACGGGCTCTTGACCACCGTCGCCTACCAGTTCGGCGACGAGAAGCCGGTGTACGCGCTCGAGGGTTCGATCGCCGTCACCGGATCGGCCGTGCAGTGGCTGCGCGATCAGCTCGGAATCATTTCCGGCGCTTCGCAAATCGAGCGGCTGGCCAGTCAGGTCAGCGATACCGGGGGCGTGTACTTCGTGCCCGCCTTCTCGGGACTCTTCGCGCCGTACTGGCGACCCGATGCGCGCGGCGCCGTGCTCGGCCTGTCCCGCTACAGCAATAATGCCCACTTGGCCAGGGCCACACTGGAATCCATCTGCTACCAGACCCGCGATGTGGTCGAGGCCATGCAGCAGGACTCCGGGGTGAAGCTGGAGACCCTGCGGGTGGACGGCGGCGTCACCGCCAATGAACTGGCCATGCAGATCCAGGCCGATTTCCTCGGCGTCCCGGTGTCACGGCCGATGGTCCCGGAGACCACCGCACTCGGCGCGGCCTATGCCGCCGGTCTGGCCACCGGATTCTGGAACAACACAGACGAACTCGTCGCCAACTGGCACGAGGACAAGAACTGGCAGCCCACCTGGAGCGAGAAGCAGCGGCAACGCGGCTACGCCCGCTGGCTGAAGGCTGTCTCGCGCACCCTCGACTGGGTCGATATCGACGATGACGACGAGGACTGACGCGCCGCATGACTCAACAGAGCCATTTGAAGTGAGCACCGATAACAAGGAGCATTTCGTGTCCGCACAATTGGATCCTGCCTACCGCACCCGGGCGATCGATGCACTCGGCGACACCGAGATCGACGTCCTGGTCATCGGCGGCGGCGTGACCGGCGCCGGCGCCGCCCTGGACGCTGCCGCGCGCGGCCTGTCCGTCACCCTGGTCGAGGCCCGCGACTTCGCGGCCGGTACCTCCAGCCGTTCCTCCAAACTCATCCACGGTGGCCTGCGCTACCTGGAGCAGCTCGACTTCGCCCTGGTCCGTGAGGCTTTGAAGGAACGCGGGCTGCTGCTGAACAAGATCGCCCCGCACCTGGTGCATCCGGTGTCCTTCCTGTTCCCGCTGCAGCATCGCGTCTGGGAGCGCGCGTACATCGGCGCGGGCGTGGCGCTCTACGACACGCTCGGCGGCGCCCGCGCGGTGCCCATGCACCGGCACCTGACCCGCACCAGCGCACTGGAATTGGCTCCGGCGCTGAGGGAAGACGCCATGACCGGCGCCATCCGCTACTACGACGCACAGGTCGACGACGCCCGCCACACCATGATGCTGGCCCGCACCGCCGCCCAGCACGGCGCGACGGTGCTCACCCGGACCAAGGTGACCGGGCTGCTGCGCGACGGCGAGCAGGTGGCCGGCGCGCGGGTTCTGGACCTGGAAACCGGTCTGGAGCACACCATTCGGGCCCGCACCGTGATCAGCGCCACCGGCGTGTGGACCGATGACATGATCAAGATGACCGGTGTGGAATTCCCGTTCCACGTGCGCATGTCCAAGGGCGTGCACATCATGGTGCCGCGCGAGCGGCTCAATATGAACACCGGACTGATCATGCGCACCGAGAAGTCCGTGCTGTTCGTGATTCCGTGGGCCGAGCACTGGATCATCGGCACCACCGATACCGAGTGGTCGCTGGACAAGAACCACCCGACCGCGAGCGCCGCGGATGTGCAGTACATTCTCGACCACATCAATTCGCTGCTGCGCGAACCGATTACGCGCGCCGATATCGTCGGCACCTATGCCGGACTGCGGCCGCTCATGACCGGCGCCTCGAAGGAGACCTCGAAGCTCTCGCGCGAGCACGCGGTCGCCGAGCCTGCGCCCGGCTTGTTCGTCATCGCGGGCGGCAAGTACACCACCTACCGGGTGATGGCCGCCGATGTGGTCGATGCCGCCGCCGCGCGACTGGGCAGTGACGCACCGCCGTCGGTGACCGAGAGCCTGCCGCTGCTGGGCGCGGTCGGCTACCAGGACATGCTCGACGATGTGCGAGGGGTCGCACTGCGCGCCGAGCTGCCGATCGAAACCGTCGAGCACCTGCTCGGCCGGTACGGTTCGCTCACCGAGAGCCTTTTCGATCTGATTGCCGCGGTTCCCGCACTGCGCCAGCCGATTTCGGGCGCCGAGGACTACATTGCCGCCGAGGCCGTGTACGCCGTCACCCACGAGGGCGCGCTGCACCTCGACGACGTCCTCACCCGCCGCACCCGCATCTCCATCGAGGTGCCGGACCGCGGCTTGCGGGCGGCTCCCGAGATCGCGCGGCTCATCGCCCCGCATCTGAGCTGGGATGCCGAGCGGACCAATGCCGAGATCAACCAGTACTTCGACCGCGTGCACGCCGAACTGGCGGCCAATGCGGCCGATGACGACGAGGCGGCCAATGCGGCCCGCCTGCTCGCGGTCAGCTGACTCGTCCCGGACCCGATTCCAGTCCCGAATAGCGCCGCGCCGGAAGCATTTCCGGCGTGGCGCTGCCGCGTGCCCGCCGCCGGATTCGGCCGCGAATGAGCGGCTTGTGCGGGGCATCCCGGTCGTCGTAGCGTGTGTCTAAAGATTTGCTGAACGAAAGACCGTAAGGTCCGTTTCAGCTTCGACCCACCTTCGTCCGCACTGTCGCGACGCCGATCGGGAGGCGCATCAATGGGCTTCAGCACGATTTTCATCAGCGAGGCACTGGGCACGGGTGTGCTCATCCTGCTCGGCGCCGGTGTCGTTGCCAATGTATTGCTGGCAAAGTCGAAGGGGTTCGACGGCGGCTGGCTGCTCATCAGCTTCGGCTGGGGGCTCGGCGTTTTCGCCGGCGTCTATGTCGCCTACAAGACCGGCGGGCATCTCAATCCGGCTGTCACCATCGGCAATCTGTTCTCCGGCGCCGACGAGTACGCGCCCGGGGTGCCGGTGAACTTCACCAATACCGTCGCCTATCTCACCGGACAGCTGCTCGGCGCCTTCCTCGGTGCGTGCGCCGCCTTCGCGGCCTACAAGCGGCACTTCGACGAGGAGACCGATGAGGCCAAGAAGCTGGCGGTCTTCGCCACCGGGCCCGCGATCCGCTCCTACCGGTGGAATTTCCTCACCGAGGTGATCGCCACCTTCGCGCTGGTCTTCGTGATTCTGGCCTTCGGGCACACCCCGAGCGGATTGGGACCGCTGGCCGCGGCGCTGCTGGTCGTCGGCATCGGCGCCTCACTGGGCGGGCCGACCGGGTACGCCATCAACCCGGCACGCGACCTGGGACCCCGCATCGCCTATGCGCTGCTGCCCACCGGCCGGGCCGCGAACGTGCTGCCCGAACGCATTCCGGTCGATCTCGGTGGCGGATCGGCGGAGCGCATCCCCGAGCAGCTGCCCGCACGCCACGGATCAAAGCAGCACAAGAACGCCGACTGGGCCTACGCCTGGGTTCCGGTGCTGGGACCACTGGTCGGCGGCGCGCTGGCCGGATTGGTTGCGCAGCTCTACCTTTAGGGTCAGTTCACTCGGGACCTCCGGGGTCAGTTCACTCCGGCAACGGGCGCGAACGGCGCGTAGTCGCGGACGTGCCCTTCGGTCCAATCCCAGAGGGACATGGGATCGACCGCCACGCCGCGCTGCAGCAGCAGTCGCCAGCCGTTGTCCTGCTTCTCCCAGATATCGCCATCGCGATCGATATACAGTCCAGCGTTCTCGGGTTCGATTCCGCTGTTGCCTAACCCATTCGGGACATCGCATCGGTGCAGCATGTAAACCACCCTTCCTCATGCTTGTTTCCACCCGAAAGCATCCGCCAGAGCTCTTCCGATTCACTTCCGACGGGCTGGGTCACACCGGGATATTGTTAGCAATTCGAACAATTGGCCTTAGCACGCGAACAGGCTGACTTACCACCACATCCGTAACCATTCGACAACTATCGTGCAAACTTTTGGCATCTTCGACTTTTTGCGGGATAGTGCTCTTCTCATGGCAAACGTCCAGTTTGCTTTGCGACGAGAAGGGGTCGGGATGGCAGGGCCGGAGATCAGAGTGCTCGGCCCCCTGTTCCTGTCCGTCGACGGCCGGGAAGTCGCACTGGGAACTCCTATGCAGCGCGCGGTCCTGGGCCGCCTGATCGTCGCGCACGGCCAGGCCGTGAGCACGGAACGCCTGATCGAAGACCTGTGGGCCGGACAACCACCCGCCAAAGCCGCCTCGGTGCTACAGGTGCATATCCACAATCTGCGGCGGTTGTTCGAACCGGATCGGCCGCGGCGCGCGCCCGCCCGGCATATCGTGTCCGAATCGTCCGGTTATGCGCTGCGAATCGCCGAAAATGCCGTCGATGCATGGCACTTCGAAGAACAACTGCGCAGCTACCAGGAACTGATCAGCAATCCCGAAACCCGGCCGACTGCCATCCAGCGCAACACCATGCTGGAGTCGGCGCTCGCACAATGGCGCGGGCCGGCGCTGGAGGCGTTCGCCGACATCGAATGGGCCGCACCGGAAGCGCGGCGACTCAGCGATCTCCACCTGACCGCCATCGAACTCGATGCCCAGACCAAGCTCGAACTGGGCCGCTGGGGTGAGGTCGTGATCGGGCTGCGCGGACTGTTCGGCGCGCACCCCGGACGGGAGGAGCTCGTCCGGCTGCTCGCCATCGCGCAATATCAGCTCGGCCAGCAATTGGAGGCGCTCAATACGATTCGGCGCTCACGCGAATTCCTGGGCGAGGAATTCGGCGTCGATCCGGGACCGGCCCTGCGCCACCTCGAGACCGCGATCCTCACCCACGCCGCGGATCTGGCGCCGCTGGTCCAGGCTGCCGAAGCCGATGATCGGCCGGTGCTGCGGCACAGTGGCGGCAGCACCACCGCGGCCGAAACCCCGGCCGCCACCGGCTACGCCGCCGAACTCTCGGAACTGCTCACCCTGGCGGCGGCGGCGCGCGGCGGTGGCCTGCGGCTCGCCTGGGTGTCCGGTGAGGCAGGCATCGGCAAGACCACGCTGGCCGAAACCGCGCTCGCCGCACTGACGAACACCGGCTGGACGGTAGCGACCGGCAGCTGCCCGGAGATCGACGGCGCGCCCCCGGCCTGGGCATGGTCGGAGATCCACAGCGGACTCGAGGCCGCCACCGCGGCGCCGCTCGCGGCCGCGCCGGGGCCCGATACCGGCGCCGACGACGCCTTCACGCTCTCCCGCAAACTCGCCCAATCGTGTAGGAACGCGGCCACTTCCGGACCGGTGGCGCTGCTGCTGGAGGATGTGCACCGCGCCGATACCGCCACGCTGCAGGTGCTGCGGCAGGTGGTGAACTGGTTACGCGAGGAACCCGTCCTGGTGCTGGTCACCATGCGACGGTCGGAAGCCGGTGCGGTGGTGCACAATACGGCGGCCGCGCTCGCCCAGTACACCGCCGCGGCCTTGGAATTGAACGGCCTGGATCTGGCCGGGACACGCCGGACGGCGCAGGCCGCCGGACTCGCCCCGCTCAGTGACGACCTGCTCTCCCAACTGCACGCCCGCACCGGCGGAAATCCGCTCTTCGTCCGGGAACTGGCCAAACTGCTGGCCGCACACGGCAGCCTGGAGCAGGTGCCGGAGTCCATCCGGGACCTGATCGACAATCGCGTCGCACAGCTGCCCGCCGGTGTCACCGAAGTGCTGCAGCATATTTCGATCTGGGGCACGGGCAGCGAGCTCGGCATTCTGAGCCTGGCGGCGGGGTTGCCCGAGGACCGGCTCATCGACCTGATCGCCGCCGCCGAGGCGGCCGGACTGGTCGGCACCGGGCGCACCGGCAGTATCACCTTCGAACACGCGCTCATCCGGGATGCGGTGTACCTAGGCATTCCGGCGCTGCGGCGCGGTCGAATGCACTGGGCCGCACTGGAACTGCTGGAGGCACACGCCGCCGCGTACCCGGCCCTGGCCCGTGATCCAGAGGTGCTGGCCCGGCACGCCATTCTGGGTGCGAGCGCCGAAACCGCCAGGACCGCAATCGCACTGGTGCACGCGGCCGCCCAGCGCCGGATGGCCCGCCGCATGCGCAGCGAAACCGTCCGCCTGCTGCGCGCCGCCGTCGAATTGCACGAACTGGCCGGTGATGCCGCCGATCACGCGGACCGCGTGAATCGGACCGCCCTGCTGGATACGCGGTGCGCCCTGGTCACCGCGCTCGCCTACGACAATCAGCACCGCGCGGCGCGCACCGAGCGGGGCCGGGCTCTGACTCTGGCCGAGGAACTGGGCGGCGATCACCTGCGCGTGCGTGCCCTCACCTGCTGGCGCGCACCGGCGATCTGGGCGGTACGGGAACTGGGTACCCCCGATCACCGTATTCGCCAGGCGCTTTCCCGCGCGCTGGCGCCGTATCGCCTCCGCGTCGCCACCGAGCCCGCCCCCGGCACGGCGCTCGGCAGCGGGGCCGACGGCGCCCGGGCGCGCACGTCCATCGCGCTGCCGGAAACCCCGGAACGGCACACCCTGACCATCGGCGAGGCGTCCTGGCCGCCCAGCCATACCTACGGGATCATCGACCGCTCGGGGGTGGCAGCGGAATCAGCAGGGCCACTGGAGCTTTCGGACACCACCGCGCCCGCGATCGACCGGCCGGGCGAACAGCGCTCGCCGCAGGCTCTGATCCGGCTCCTGATCGCGGCGACTTTCGAGGCGGGGCTGGACGAGTACCAGGGCGGGCAACGGCTGGCAGGCCAGGCGGTGCGGCTGGCGCGGACCCTGGGCGATCCCGAATTGCTTTGTGCGGCAATCAATGCGACGACCCATCTGGAGTTCGACTACGGTCCCCGGTTCAACGAGCTGGCCGCCGAGCTGGAGCTGGTGGCCACGGAAGCGGGGCTCGCGGAATACCAGGCGCTCGCACACCATCTGCGATATCGCGCGGCGGTGGCACATGCGGAGCTGCGCGAAGCGGCCTGGCAGGCGGCGAGCGCGGTCGAGTACGCGGACGAAGGCCAGTTGCAGCCGCTGCTGGACATGGTGAGCTGCTTCGCGGCGACCATGGAGCTGCTACGCGGCGACATCGATCGGTCGGAGCTGCTGTACGCGGAATTCGGGCGGCGGATAGCGCGGTCCGGGACGACGAACGTGGCCGAGGTGGAACTGTTCTGCGCCATGGCGATCGGCTGGGCCCGCGGTGATCTGTCGGGACTGGCCGATCGTCTCGCGGAGGCATACACGGAGCTGCCGAGCCTGTTCGGGCAGGCATACGCGCTCGCGCTCGTGCACGCCGGGAAACCGGCGATCGCCCGTACCGTCTACGAGGCGACGGACCGGGTGCGGGAGGAGATGTATCCGGTGCTCATGTCGGCGCAGCGGGCGCGCAGCGCCATAGCGCTCGGCGAGACCGCGGACGTTCGCGCACTGTATGAATATCTGTCGCCGCACACCGGCACGATCATCGGCATGGAATCGGGCACGACCGCTTTCGGGCCGATGGATGCCGTGCTGGCCGAGCTGGCCGAGGCTCTCGGCGAGACGGATACGGCGGCCGGACATCGCGAACTCGCGCGGTTACTGCTGGAACGAATCCGCACCGAACTGCCAGTAACTGGAGATTCGCTACTTCGAGTGGCATAAGAACGGACAAAAAGGGAGGAGCCGGTGACCATGGTCACCGGCTCCTCCCGAATTTCCCTACGGGCGGGACTCATCGCCCGTATTTACTTCGCCCGCTGGTACGCCTCGACGATCTCGGCCGGGATACGGCCGCGCGAGGAGACCTGGTGCCCTTGGGCCCGTGCCCATTCCCGGATCGCGGTGCTCTCTTCACGATCCACCGCGGGGCGGGTGCGGCCGGTGACAGCCCCCACCTTGCGCTGCTTGGACCGACCCACCTTGCGGGCCTTCTCGGCCCACGGCTCGAGAGACTCCCGCAGCTTGCCGGCGTTCTTGATCGACAGATCGATCTCGTAATCCGAACCGTCGATCGAGAAAAAGACTGTCTCGTCGGCCTTCGATTCGCCGTCGTAGTCGTCAACCAGAGTTACGGTGACTTTCTTCGCCATGGACTGCCCTTCCACGTAGAGGTGCCGCTATTCGCCGAAATGCTAATGCCGCGGGAGGGAGGTTTCAAACCAGGCGCGAATCGAATTCCGTGAGCTCAGACTATTCTGCTATTACCGCGGTGACCGGAAGGTGTTCAGAACACCCGGAATGCGGTCAAGCGCCACCCGGAACGACCGCGGACAATGCGGGCGGCGAGCGCGAAATGCCGAGTTCCACGGTCGTATCCCGCACAGACTTCCGCCGCCCGCGACCCGGCCATGATCACATCGACCCTGGTGAGGGTCGCGGCCCCGAGACCGCGCCCCGGAACCTGACCACGATCGGCCACCGTGCGCAATGCGGCGATAACTCCGGACTCGGCGAGCGGGCGCAGTTGAAGCGGAGAACGACGGCCGTCGAGCACCTCCAGCGCCACCCGCAGCGCCGCAGCCGCGAATTGCCGGGCTACCACGTCGGATTCGTCACAGACGTCGGATTTCGCAGCGTGCGAAGCTCGCAATACCCGTTGTAGGGCAACGGTTCCGGACCGCCGCGACGTCGCATTCCGGAAGGCGCGATTGCGACAGGGCTGTTGGCGCAGCGGAGACGGCCCCGGCGGTGGGCGCAGCGGGGACGGCTCCAACTGCGGTGCGGGCCGCACGAATCCACCCTCGAAAACCATCTGCGCTCCCCTCGCCGCGGCACGCTGCCGATCGGCAGCAGTACCAGCCTGGCAGGGGTGTGAGCTGCGGTGAACCCGAAATCGAAGCTCGCGCACCCGGTCCCGGAGTGTCGGGCGTCCGCGGCTATTTCAGCAGCGCCAGCCGGCCCGCGAAATCGGTGGGCAGATACAGGATCGGGCTGGTGGTCCAGAGCTGACCGGACTGCGGATCGTACTGATCCGGCATGGCGACCCCGGCCGGCGCGAAGGCGTCGAAACCCCGCTCGGCCGTAGTGCGGGTGGCGCGCCACAGATGATCCTGGAAGGCCACCACGGCCGCCATATCGGTCGCTACGGCCGTACCGCGCAGCTGCGCGACCTTGGCGGCCACCCCGTCGGTGGAGAGGTACACGAGCGTTCCGTCGGCGGCCCGGTCCGGATCGATGGCGACCACATCGGTCATGCCGTAGCGAGACTTCAGGACTTCGGCGATCTCGGTCTGCGCGTAGACCGGAATGCCGCGATCGCCGCGCGCGGCCACCACGGCGGCGGCCAGCGCCTCGTTGACCGGTCCGGGTTCACCGATGGTGCGTGTCGAATCCGCGCCCGCCGGAAGGCGATTGCCGAAGCTGTAGGCGACGATCAGCGTCGCGGTGTCGGCGGGCGCGGTCGGGACCGTCCAGAGATCGACCGCGGCGGGCGGCGCCGCGGACGCGGTCACCGGGACCAGCCAGGCCACCGGTCCGAGTACCGCCACCGCCGCTGCTGCCGCCACCGCACGCTTGGAGCTCATGGCTCCGATGCTATCCACCCCGCGCACCGGCGCCCGGACCTCACCCCACCCGCGCGCCGGGCCGAGGGATTTGCCGCCCTCGGTCGCGGCTCACACCCGCGCGGGAGTCTTGTCCGCGACCACGGGTCGCAGGGTCTTGCGCAGATCGGTGCGCATGGTGGTGGCCGAGTCCAGCAGGTAGTTCTGCCGCACCTGCCACGGATGCCGGTCGCCCTGACGGGGGAATTCGGCGATCGAGCGCTGCACGTATCCGGACGCCAGATCCAGCAGCGGGCGCTCGCCGAGTACGCGCTCGGGCTGCGGCACCACGGCCGAATAGCCTTCGCGATCCATGTATGCCAGAACTTTGCAGACCAGCCGCGAGGTGAGGTCGGCGCGCAGCGTCCAGGAGGCATTGGTGTAACCGATGCACACCGCGAAGTTGGGGACGCCGGTCATCATGGTGCCCTGCCAGACGAACTGCTCGGACAGATCGACGGGCGCGCCGTCCACGCTGAGGCCGATGCCACCGAAGGCCAGCAGCTGCAGTCCGGTGGCCGTGATGACGATATCGGCCTCCAGCACCCGGCCCGACTTCAGCCGAATACCTTCCGGCACAAAGGTATCGATATGATCGGTGACCACCTCGGCCTTGCCCTTGCGCATGGCCTTGAAGAAGTCGGCGTCCGGCACCGCGCACAGCCGCTGATCCCACGGGTTGTAGGTCGGCGTGAAGTGCTCGGCAACCAGGCTCTCGTCCTTCAGGATTCGCGTGGTGAGCCCGGTCAGCATCTTGCGCGCGGATTCGGGGCGGCGCCGGCAGTACTGGTAGAAGCCGAGATTGAACAGAATGTTCTTGGTGCGGATGACGCGGTGCGCCAGCTCCGGCGGCAGCAGTTCGCGCAGCCGGTCCGCGATCTTGTCCCGGCCGGGCACGGCGGAGATCCAGGTGGGGCTGCGCTGCAGCATGGTCACCTGCGCGGCCTCCCCGGCCATGGCGGGCACCAGCGTGACGGCGGTCGCGCCGCTGCCGATGACCACCACCTTCTTCCCGGCGTAATCCAGGTTCTCCGGCCAGAATTGGGGATGCACGACCTGTCCGGCGAAGTCCTCGATACCGGGGAAGACGGGTTCGTGGCCGTGCTCGTAGTTGTAGTAACCGGCACACGAGTACAGGAATCCACAGGTGAGCGTGCGCTCCTCGAGCCCGTCGGCGGTGCGGACCGCCAGCGTCAGGGTCCAGTGCGAGGCGGCGCTGTCCCATTGTGCCGCAGTGACTTTGGTGTCGAAGCGAATGTGGCGGTCGATACCGTTCTCTTTCGCCGTGTCCTCGATATAGCGCAGGATGGACGGCCCGTCGGCAATGGACTTGGCGTCCCGCCACGGCTTGAACGGGTAGCCGAGGGTGAACATGTCCGAATCCGAGCGCACGCCCGGATAGCGGAACAGGTCCCAGGTACCGCCGAGCGCCGCGCGCGATTCGAGAATGGCGTAGCTGCGGCCGGGATGTTCGGCCTGCAATCGGTAGGCCGCGCCGATGCCGGAGAGTCCGGCGCCGACGATGACTACGTCGAGGTGCTCGGCTGTGACGGAAGTCGCGTCGCTCATGATCTCCAGTCTGTGTGCGCGGGGCGGCCCTTTCTTGACTTTGCGCGACAAGTATTTGATTCTGTACGACATGTCGGTCATCAGATCCGCGGGACTGCGCGGATTCCGCCTGACGGTGGGTGAGCTCGGCGGCAATGCCGAGGAGTTCGCCACCGCCTGCGGACTGCCCGTCGAGGCGCTGGACACCGACGATCTGCTCATTCCGGACCATGCGGTGGCCGCGGCCATGGAGCTCGCGGCGCAGCAGCTGAACTGCCCCGATCTCGGACTGCGCATGTCGCGGCGACAGGACCTGGACATGCTCGGACCGCTCACCCTGGCCATCCGGAACTCGCCCACGCTCGCCGATGTCCTGGAGTGCACCTCGCGGTACCTGTTCGTGCACGCGCGATCGCTGAGCCTGACCATGGAGCCGGACCCGTACGGGGATCGCAGCGTCATCGCACTGCGGTACGGCGTGACCATGGCCGGACTGCCGACGCCGGTGCAGGGCACCGATGTGGGATTGGCGTTCGTACACCGCACTATTCAGCGACTGGTCGAGGACCGGTACGGATTGCGGTCGGTGGAGCTGCCCTATCGGCCGGCGGCGCCCATTCACGTCTACGAGGAATTCTTCGGCGCCCCAGTGCGAATCGAGCGACCGGCCGCACTGCTGCGGGTGCCGAGCAGCCTGGCGGGCCGCCCGCTCTCCGGGGGTGACGAGAACCTGCATCGGCTCGCCATGGCCTTCCTCGCACAGCAGTCCGGGGACGCGTCCATGGCGATCACCCCGCAGGTGCGCATCACGCTGCAGAAACTTCTGGGCACCGCGGCGCCCGAAATCGGCGCTGTCGCACGGCTGCTCACCGTTCATCCGCGCACCCTGCAGCGGCGGCTGACGGCCGAGGGGACCACATTCGCGACGCTGCTGGACGAGGTGAGGCGAGGTGAGGCGAGGCGCTATCTCACCACCACGGATATGCCGATGAGCCAGGTGGCGTCACTGGTCGGATTGTCCGAACAGTCCACTTTCACGCGATGCTGTCAGCGCTGGTGGGGCACAACGCCGACGGCCGTCCGCCGCGCGCGGTCCACGCCGAACTGAAGCGATCTCCCGGCACCGGCCGAGGCGAGTTCGCCTGTATCCATTGGCGAATCACGCAAAGTGAACCAGGCAATTGTCGCAATTAGTTTGCGGGTTTACGCGTGTCGGTCCGAGCACGCCGCAGCACATCCGCGCAGGATGAGGTGGTGATAGCCGAATGCCCTTCCTGCGCTTGGCCCTCCCCCGCCCCCGTGTCCTCCCACCGGTCGGTGCAGTACCTACGATGCGTGTGCGGACAGTGGATGATCGCTGTGCACGGCAAAGTCGTCGGCGCCGCCGGTGGCAGTAATTTCAGCCGCAACAGCCCGGTGGCCGAGATCGCCGGACTGCTGGACTAGCACCGCGGCAACCTGATTCGGCACGGCGCCGGCCGAACGTGGCGCCGTGCCAGCCGAATCACGCGCTGCCGCAGTGTGGTTCAGTGCGATTCAGCGTGCGGGCACGCAGACCCGCACGGCTTCGATGCGTGCGCCGCGATCGGTGAAATCGAGTTCTGCGATGCCGCGGCCGTCGCGGGTCTCCACCGAGACGGTCACCGTGCGCCCCGCCGCGATGGCCTTGCTCCAGCGCAACCCCTTCGCGCGAACCGTGAAGTCCGCCAGCGACATTCGATCATCGCCCGCCCAGGCCAGGCGGGGCACCGGGGCCAGCACCCGCTGGGCGCCGGCGGTCTCACCGCGGCCCACCGCATCGAGCAGCAGACCCGCCGCCTGCTTACCCGGCGCGCCGACACTGCGCATGCCCTTCATGAAGGCGAGCGCACCGCCGATGCCCTGATTGGCGATCAACTGCGGCCCCAGCTTCGCGCCGGCCAGCAGACCCTGCACGCCCGAACCCAGGAGCTGGCCGATCATGCCGGGCAGTTCCCAATGCGCCCGCAGCGCACGGATTTTCAGCACGCCGTCGATATCGGCCAGGTCGTAGCGCAGATGCATGGGCACGTGCAGGGTGACGCCCGTCGACATGGTGGTGGCAATGGTCAGATCCCGGAAGACCGTCATACCGCACACCACGTCATTGGCGATATCGAAGGCAATGCCGTTGGGGCCGATGAAGGTGTCGTAGAACCGTTCGATCGCGGCCTTGCCGATATGCGGCCGCGATCCGACCGGATCCTCCACACTGCCGTCATCGGCGAACAGGCCGACCCAGGCAGCGCGATCGTGCGCCCCTACCGCCTGCGGAGAGGCTTCGACGGTCGCCAGTAGTTCGGCGGCAGTGGGAGTTGCGGGCACGTGTCCTCCAAATGATGAGCAGCGCGCGCGATGATACCGGCCGCCCCGGTTTGCCGTCTCGGGAACGGATCCGACTACAGGTCCCGCACCCGGGAGACCAGCTGTTCGGCGACCTTTTCGGTGTAGGCGACCGGGTCGCCGTTGGGCATGAGATTGATCAGCGTGATGCCCAGCGCTGCATACTGCTCGAGATCGCGGACGAACTGATCCGGCGCCTCCACTACGGGGGCGACATAGCAGGCGGTCTTCCGGATGGCGTCGTAGTCACGGCCTTCGGCCTCACAGTGTGCGCGCAGAATATCGAGCTTGCGGGCCACATCCTCGACACTCACGGCGAACAGATTGCAGGCGTCGGCATAGCGGGCCACCAGCAGCAGCGTCTTGCGCTCGCCGCCGCCACCGATGAGGATCGGCGGCCGGGGCCTGCTCAACGGTGCGGGCACACACAGCGTTTCGGCCAGCTGGTAGTGCTCACCCTTGTAGGGGCCGTTATCCGGACCCCACATCTGCAGGCAGATCTGCAGGGTCTCCTCGAGCCGTTCGAAGCGCTCGGCCACCGGCACCACCGGAACGCCCAGGCCCCGCTGCTCACGCTCGTACCAGGAGGCGCCGATGCCCAGCTGGGCCCGGCCACCGGAGAGCGCATCCAGGGTGGTGACGATCTTGGCCAGCAGTCCCGGATGCCGGTACATGACACCGGTGACCAAGAGCCCCAGGCGCATTCGCTCGGTCACCGCAGCCAGATAGCCCAGCGCCGTATAGCCCTCGAGCATCGGCTCGTCCGCGCCGGCGCGGGCCTCCATCTGGAAGTAGTGATCCATGACCGTGAACTCCGCGAAGCCCGCCTGTTCGGCGAGCTGCGCGGTCCGCGTGAGCGTCGGCGCGATCAGCTCCGGCGCGGCGGGCGTGGTGAAGTTCCAGTAGTGCAGGCCGAGTTCCATGGCTGTATTCTGCCGGATCGGCCCCGGTGAAGGGGCCAACCGAACTACTTGGCGCCCACCGGTTTTCCGAAGAATGATGCGAAGGTCTCGCCGAAGGTGGAGGCCAGCATGGCCCGGCCGTCCGGGTCCAGTGCCAGCCAGCCGGCGTCGGAGATGGAGCAACCCGCGGGCGCCGCGATGCCGTCCAGCCGGTCCTTCAGCCACAGCATGGCCAGACCGCCGCCGGAGATCTCGGTCGCGACATGCTCGCCGAAATGCTCGCGGGTGTACTTCACCGAGGCCGACGGATCCTGGCAGTAGGTGTCCACCAGAGTATTGACCTGAGCGACCGGAATGATCTCGTCCGGATTGGCCTGCCAGATGTACATGGGCATGGCGGGCACCGACTTGCCCATGCGGGTCTTGTCCAGCACATCGGCCACCGCGGGTTCCCGCATGGGGTCACCGGCGGTGTGCAGCATGCCCTTCAGATTCAGGAACGGCAGCAGCGCCGAGGTGTACTGCACGCAGAGGTTGTTCTTCACCGCGGACAGGGTCTGGCCCAGCGGATCGAGATGGCCGTTCACGAAATCGGCGAAATCGGGGTACTCGCGGGTCAATCCGAGGACGGCGGCGAAGATCAGGCCCGAGGTGGCCTGGCCGTTGGCCACATTCAGCGTCATGCCCAGATCGGCGGGCACACCGCCCTCGGCCGCGCCGACGATATTCAGTTCGGGGGCGTAGGTCCGCTTCAACTCGGCCGCGTGACCGGTCGCGATGGCGCCGCCCGAGTAGCCGTACATACCGACGCGGACATCCGGGGCCAGCTGCATGGGCTCGAAATCGCGGGCCGCGCGAATGCCGTCCAGGGTGATACGACCGGCCAGCGGTCCGGCCGCGTAGGCCTCGTCGGGGCCCTGGTGATCCGGGATCACCACACCCCAGCCCTGCTGCAGCGCGCCCTGTGAGATGACGAATTCGGCGGGCACCACGATCTGACCGCCGACCGCGCCGAGCGACCACTGCTGCAGGGAGTAGGACGGTGCGCAGTATCCGGCGAGCGAATCCTCGGCGATCTGCATCGACACCAGTTTGTCCGGGGCCGCGCCGCGCGGCTTCAGCACGGTCGCGACCGCCGCGATGGGCTGGTCGCGGCTGTCGTTCGAGCGGTAGGAGAGCTGCCAGGCGTCCACATTGAGGGGAATCACACCGAAATTCGAGGCATTGATCTGCCGGGCCGCGATGATCTCGCCCGGGGCCTTGCCCGCCACCAGGTCCGGGGCCGGATGGTAGAAGCCCGGATCCAGTTCGGGCGGAAGCGGAATCGGCGCGGCGGGTGATACCGCCACCGGATCCGCGCCGGCCGAGCCGGTCGCCACCACCATCGCCGAGGTGAGAATTCCCGCCAGTGCCACGGCAATTCCCGCCTTTGCCACCGCAATTCCCGCCTTTGCCACGACAATGCGCCGCGCCGTCTTCCCCTGGTTCACACGACTGCCCTCCGGTCAATGTGAGACCGCTTCGTCTCACAAGATTCGTGAACTATCGCACGAAAGTGACCTGGATCGCAATCCACCCGGCGTTATGTCGTTCGACACCCCGGCGAGCTGGACACGCGACCTCGAAATACACTCTGGCGCAACGCGTATCGTCGAATGCGTGCCCAGCTACCGACGACTCGCCGCCGCAGTGCTCACGGCGCTGGCACTGCTGGTCGGAATCGGGTTCGCCGGAGTGCCGGTCTACATACATCCGCAGGTAGATCCATTGCGCCCAGCCGACGCGATCGTGGTGCTGGGCGGTACGGCCTATGCCCGCTTCGATATGGGCGTGGCATTGGCGAAACAGGGACTCGCGCCGGAATTGCTGATATCGCGGTCAACCGGGGTGAACGACCGCCAGATGGATCGCTACTGCAATGGTCATTACACCTTCACGGTGTCGTGTTTTGTGCCCGATCCCTGGACCACGCAGGGTGAGGCCAGAGAGATTCGGCGGCGGGCGCAGGCGCAAGGCTGGAAGCACATCATTGTGGTGACCTACACGCCGCATGTATCGCGGGCGCGGTACATCGTGGAGCGCTGCTTTTCCGGGGAGATAACCATGGTGGCGAGCCCCAGCGATTCGGGCGTGACCTTCTGGGCGTGGATGTATGTGCGGCAGTCCGCAGGATATGTGCGGGCATTTCTGCAGCGCGGTTGCTGAGTGAAAGTTGCTCCGCGTACCGACAATTGAACGGTTACGATGAGCGCGGCTTGGGAGAACGCGTCTGTCGCCGGGGGTGGATGCGGGTGCGGGAGGAATTCCGGTGCGTATCGACGATCCACGGGCCGTGCGGGACACCGATCTCGCGGCGGATATCGCCGTCATCGGATCGGGGCCGGCGGGGGCGACAATAGCGGCCGAGCTGGCGGGCAGCGCGCTACGGGTGCTGCTGGTGGAGAGCGGCGGACCGGAAACCGCGCCGGAAACCGATGAACTCAATGATCTGGAGAATATCGGTGCGGTCCGGGCCGAGCCATATCGCAACGCGCGCAACCGAGTTCTCGGCGGCAGTTCGCACACCTGGAGCGGACGGTGCGCGCCGCTGGACGCACTGGATTTCGCGGCGCGGCCGTGGGTGGCGCACTCCGGCTGGCCGTTCGAATTCACCGAACTGGCACCATATCTCGACCGCGCGGCCGCGCACCTCGGGCTCGGATACGGGACCGGTTTCACCGGCGATCGATTCTGGGAACAACTCGCCGATCGCACTCCCCCGCCACAGGATCTGGACCGCAGGCGACTGCGGCCCTACTTCTGGCAGATCAGCCGGGACCCGGGAGATCCCTTCGACAGCATGCGATTCGGCGCGCAGCTGCCGAATATCGCGGCCGAGAATGTGCGAATCGTGTTGCGCGCGACCGTCGCCCATATCGATACCGATCCCGGCGGCACCCAGGTGCTGGCTTTACGGCTCGCCGACGCGGACGGGAAAATGCGCACCCTGCGCGCCGCACGAATTGTGCTGGCGACCGGTGGAATCGAGAATGCACGACTACTGCTCGCCTCCGATCGAACAGTGCCGGGCGGCCTCGGCAATCGGCACGATGTGGTCGGCCGGTATCTGCTCGATCACCGCTGCGGCGTGATCGGCGCGCTCGATCCGCATACCTCCGCGGCGGCGCGCGACCGCTTCGGCAAATACGTCGTCCGAACGCGGACCGGGAAACACACCTTCCTGCACGGCATGGCACTGTCCCCCGATATCCAGTCCGCGGAGGGACTTCTCAACTGCGGCCTGTGGATTCAGGAGGTGCCCGCCGAGGACGATCCCTGGGAATCGGTGAAGAAACTGCTGCGCGGGCAGGTGAATCTGCACGATGCCCGCACGGTCGCGAGCAATCCCGGGCTCATGCTCGCCGGCGCGAAACGCCGCCTCATCGACCATACCGGACTACCGCACAAGCTCGAACACGTGGAGCTGCGCTGCATGGTGGAGCAGGCGCCACACCCCGACAGCCGAATCACGCTCGGCGACAAGGTGGATCGGCTCGGAACGCCGCTGCCGCGAATCGACTGGAAGGTGCACGACCAGGAGGACAGCACCGTCCGCCGGGCGGCCGCACTGGTCGCCGCGGAGTTCACCCGCCTCGGCTTCGCACCACCGATCCTCGACGAGTGGGCCCGGGAGAACAGCTGTCTCCCAGCACAACTCACCGACTGGGCGCATCCGAGCGGAGCCACACGCATGTCCGCCGATCCCCGCACCGGCGTGGTAGATGCCGACTGCCGCGTACACGGGATCGGCAACCTCTACATCGCGGGCAGCTCGGTCTTCCCCACCAACGGTCACGCCAACCCGACACTGACGATCGTGGCGCTGGCCGTGCGCCTCGCAGACCTGCTCCGCCGCTGAGCGCCCATGCGGGGAGACACCCCCCGTCATTCCGGCGCGCTTTTGGCCGGAATCCACTGCGCTGTGCGAGATCCCGGCCAAAAGCACGCCGGGATGACCAGGGTACTGCCGCCGAGGACAGGGTTCCGATGCCACCACCCGAGGCCAGGAGCTGCCACCGACGACAGGGCTCCGATGCCACCACCCGAGGCCAGGAGCTACCGCCGAGGACAGGGTTCCGATGCCACCACGCGAGGCCAGGGGCTGCCACCGAGGACAGGGCTCCGATGCCACCACCCGAGGCCAGGGGCTGCCACCGAGGACAGGGCTCCGATGCCACCACCCGAGGGCAGGGCTGCCGCCGAGGACAGGGTGCTGCGGCTTTGGGCCGGGTGGTGGCGCTACGGGGCGCTACTGCTTGGGGAGGGCGAGGGCGGTGCCGCCGACGTCGGAGACCTTCCAGCCGTTGTTGGGGTCGACCGTCACGTTGTAGGTGACCGTGGTCTGGGCGCCGTCGGGGTTCTGGGCGTTGGTGGAGGTGACGTTCAGGAAGACGTCCACCTGGTAGAGGCCGTTGTCGCGGCCGACGACCTTCGCGGCGACCGGGGTCGCGCTCGAGGTCCACTTCAGGGGGACCAGGATCTCCTGCAGCTTCGGGGCGGTGGCGTCGAACTTATTGCCCAGGGCCGGAGTGGTATTGGCCTTGAGGCGGCCGGTCCAGGAATTCAGGTCGCTGAAGTTGATATTGGAGGCGCCGACGGAGTAGTCGGTGGCGACCTGCTCGGCGTGCTGCTCGGCGGCGGCCTTGGCATCGCGGTCGCTCAGATCGCCGCGGGCCGAGAGCCACAGGGTGCTCACCGTGATGAGTGCGCCGATGAGTACGACGGCCGCTGCGGCCAGGCCGAGGGTGGAGAGCTTGAGCGACACCGTCTTCGCCGGGGCGGCGGGGGCGGCGGCCTTCGTGGTCTCGGCCGCGGGAGTCGCTGCCACGGGAACTGCGGTCCCGGTGGGGGACGTTCCGGTGGGCTCGGCCTCGGGGGTCGTCGTCCCGGTAGCCGCGGCTTCGGTGGCCGCGACGGCAGGTGCGGTGGTCGTCTCGGGCGCGGAGACGGCGGAGTCCTCCGCGTCGACTGCCCGCTTCGGCTGGGTGTCCTCGGACATCCGCTTCTCCTTCTTCGTATTACTTGACGTTGACCTGCACGCGCACGGCGCCGTCGCCGGTGCTGGCGAGGGCCTGCGAGATCAGGCTGCTGATATCTATTTGGGGCCCGGTGGTGCGTGCGGCATCCGCGAGCGGCTGCAGCTGGGGCGCGAGGGTTTTCAGTTCGGGTCCGGCCTGCTGTAACCAGTCGGTCAGCTTCGCCAGGAAGGGTGCCAGACCATTGCCGCTGACATATGCCTGCGGTCCGGGGGCTCTGTCGACGAGTCTACCGACCGCCTCGACCAGGTCGCTCAGCGACTGCTCGAACTGCAAGAACGCCGGGGCAGCAGCGGCGGTGGCCGCACCGATGCCGTCCATATTCGAGGCCGCGGCTTGGAAACTGTTCAGTAGCTGGGCAATCTTGGGCTCGCGGCTGGAGATTGCCGCCGCCAGCAGATCACCGGCACGGGTCAACGACGGCATGGCCGAGTCGGTGTCGTGGAACGCGGTTCCCAGGGTGCTCGCCAGCGAGGCCGCGACAGTCGGATCGAGCTGGTTCATGACCTGATTGACCAGGCGCGACACCGCCGGAATGGAAAGCGGCGATTTGACCGTGGACGTATCGAGCCGCTGCCCCTCCTTCAGGTAGGGGGCGGCGCCGGTCTTGGGCCGGATCTCCACATACGGTTCGCCGAGCGCCGAGAGCTGCTCGATGCTGATCACACTGTCGGTGGAGACCTTGCGGTCGGCGTCGATGCGGAAGCCCACCTCGACACCGCCGACGGTGCTGTCCACCGAGGTGATCTTGCCGATCTTCATACCGGTCAGCAGGATCGGCGAACCGACGCTCAGCCCACCGGAATTGGCCAGCACCATGGAGGCGTGGGTGTACTCGGCGAACGGATCCGCCCGCACCACACCGAAGGTCAGATAGCTCGCGCTCACCAGCGTGACGGCGGCGATACCGCCGAGCGAGACCAGCGATCCGGTCTTCATCGCACCGCTCCGATCATGCGCAGGGTCGACAGAATCCCGCTCACCTGATCGTCACGGGAGACCGAATCCGTCGTGACGCCGGTGATATTCACCTTCGGACCGTGCTCCACGAACGGAATCAGCTTGTCCCGCAGCAGATCGACCAGCATCGACAGGTTCGAGGGCACCGACAGATCCAGCGGTGCGCTCGAGAGGGCCAGCGGGACAAAGGCTTTCGCCGCCGCATCGGCCGAGGTGACCACCGGGGTCAGCCAGGTGAGCGACGGGCCCAGCTGGCCGAGCGCCGCGAAGATCTGGGTCACACCGCGAATGGAGTTGGTAATCCCGGTCATGGCATCCACCGACTCCTGACTCAGCTGGTGATCCAGGAAATCCGCGCGATCGTGCAGCACCTGCGCATTGGTGCCCAGACCGTTGAGCAGCGAATCCACCTGGTCCAGATTGGCGGCCAGATCGACGGCATTGCCCTCGGCATTCCGCGCGATCCGCTTGGTCTCGTTCGGATCGGCAGGCAGCACCGCATTGAAGCGATTGATGATGTCCTGCAACT
Source organism: Nocardia sp. NPDC006630 (assembly GCF_040611495.1). NCBI lineage: Bacteria > Bacillati > Actinomycetota > Actinomycetes > Mycobacteriales > Nocardiaceae > Nocardia > Nocardia sp. NPDC006630. The sequence continues at coordinate 10,473 of NZ_JBEXOK010000004.1, read as the reverse complement.
GATTCACCGCCCCACCCTGGGTGAAGGCGGCCAGCGCGGCCATGGTGTCCTCCAGCTGCACCGGCGGATGCGTGCGCTCCTGCGGAATGGTGCCGCCGTCGCGCAGCAGCGTCCCGAAGCCGTCCGTCGGAGTGGTCAGCGCCAGGTGGATATCGCCGAGCACGGTGTTCTGGCGCAGTTCGGCAATGGTGGTGGCGGGCAGCTGCACCTTGGTCGAGATATCGGCGTCGACCACCACGTAGCCGCCGTGACCGGCGGGGGCATGCAGCGAATCCACCACGCGCACACCGGCGACCGAGCCCACCTGCGCACCATTGGCAATGACCTTGGCGCGCGCGGGCAGGTTCAGCACATTGCCGAATTCGATGTGAATGCGATAGGTCGCGCCGGACACCGTGGTGCCGGGAATCGGCACGGAGGACGGATCGATCGCACAGCCGCCGACCCCGGCCACGAGACCCGCGGCGAGCAACACGGAGCCGAGCGCCTGCCGGAAGCCTCGGCCCGTCATTCCGGCGCGCTTGTGGCCGGAATCGACTCGGCTGGTGGAGATCCCGGCCACAAACACGCCGGGACGACGAAGAGTGTTCACGCCGGGACGGGGAAGAGTGTTCGCGCCGGGACGGGGAGTGCCTGCGGCGGGACTACGGAGGGTGCTCGTGTCCGAATGGCGGGCGGCCGAGGCGGTGGTGCGGCTCCGGCCGCCTGCCCGCGGCACGGAACCTGCACGCCCGGGGGTTGCCGCCCGCCGTGCGGAACCTGCCCTCATCGCAGGCTCCGCATGCCCGGCAGCGTCTACGGCGAGCGCATCCCCTGCTTGCGGGAGGTGTGTCGCTACCTGACGGCAAACCGTTACGGTGCGCGGCGCGGCGCGGCGACCGGCCGTGTCCAGCGTGATTTCCCAGTGTCCGATTCTCATCGCGCACCTGCCATTCCGAGCACCAGGGGAACGAGGGGGACGTTGATCATGCCGTCGGCGGAGGTGGTGCATTTGCCCGGTGCGGTGGCATTCAGCGCGGCACACACCTGATCGGCCTGGGGCATGGGAACCGCGGCGCGCGGGGAGCCGTAGGTGATGCCGGAGCCCAGGACGGATTGGGCGGCATTGGTCAGGACCGGGAGCTTGAGCATGATCTCCGACAGCGAGCCGACATTCGCGCGCAGCAGGCGCACCAGCGGCAGGGTGTCGTCCAGGGCCTTCATGATCGGATCGCCGGCAATGGTGACCAGATCATTGAGCATGGGCAGCGCCTGGCCGAGGCGATCGATCAATTCCGCACCGGGGCCCAGCAATTCATTGCTGCCGTTCTCCAGGGCGGGACCCAGGCGCAGCAGCATGGAGCGCAGATCGCCCCAATGCTGTTCCACCTTCTCGCCCACCGAGGCGAAGGCATCGAAAATGCCCGCGAGATGGCCGATATCGGCATCGGGCGCGGCCAGCGCCGTGCCGAGCTTCTTCACGATCTCATTGATCTGCGGGCCCGCACCGGTGGTCGCGGAATCCAGCGCGGACAGACCGTGCGCCAGGGCATCCGGAGCCTGCGCCTGCTGCAGCTGCGAGGACAGGTCCGCGAGCGCGGTCAGGGTCTCGGTAATGCTCTTGGGCGTCAGGGTTTTGGTGATGCATTGCGACGAATCCCAGTGCGCCGGATGCTTACCGTCCGACAGCACCGCCAGATTCCGGTCCGCCACAATCGAATCGGCGACCGTGGTGGCGGCGGCATCGGCGTACACCGGATACTTCGCATCGACGGAGAAGCCGACCTTCACCTTGGCGCCGTCGGAATCGACGGAGGTCACCGTGCCCACCGGGATACCCCGCATGGTCACCTTGTTGCCGACGTACAGGCCGACCGAATCCGGCATGACCGCGCAATAGGATTCGGTCTTCTTCATCGGATCGAAGTAGAGGAAGTAGCCGACCACCGCCAGCGCCACGACCACCACCGCGCCGGCGACCGACATGAACGCCTGCGAGCCGAGCATGCGCCTGAACATCAGCAGTCCTTTCCGGGCAGCGGCACGCAGACCGGCACCGTCTGCTGGGACTGGTCGATGCTCACGCCGCCGTCCGGTATCACCAGGGACGACAGCTTCTGCTGCAGACCGTGCGCGGCGTCCAGGGTCGGCGTGAATTTCGTTCCGAGCTGCTCCAACTGGGTGATGGCGTCGAGCAGCTTGGGCTCGAGCGAGGCATCCCACTGCGGCTGCGCACCGCCCAGCCGTCCGACCACATCGCTGAGCAGCCGAATGGCCTGCGCCATTTCGGTGTGCTTGTCCTCGAGCACCGTGACCAGCAAATTGGCATTGTCCATCAGCCGGCCCAGATCGGTCTTCGCGCCGTCGTACATGGTCACGTACTCGTCCGCCACCGCAACGGCATTGGAGACCTGGGTGCGCTGCCGGTCCAGGGCGTCCACATAGGTGTTCACCGTCTGCAGGGTGGTGCGCAGGCTGTCCGGTGCGCCGTCGAGGGAATTGCCCAGTGCGGCCAGATTGCGGTTCAGCGTGCTGCCGTCGATCTTCGACAGCGGCGCGGCCGCATCCTGGAACGTCTCGACCAGGCTGTAGGGCAGGCGCACTCGATCGGCCGGAATCGCCTTGTCGCCCAGCGCTTTATCGCCCGCCGGGAATACCGCGACATAGTGGCCGCCGACAATGGTCAGCATGCGAATGTCGAGGGAGGTCTGATCACCCAGGAACACATCGGAATTCACCGTGAAGCGCATGACCACGCGGTCCGGCTTCAGTTCCAGGGATTTCACCTCGCCCACGGAGATGCCCGCAATGCGCACGTCGTCACCGGTTTTCACCGATTGCGCCTCGGACAGTTCCGCGGTGTACGTGTGCTTGCCGAACGGCACCACGAACAGCACGCCGGCGGCCAGCAGGCCCAGGGCGACCAGCAGTGCGCCGATGAGGCCGAGGCGCAGTTCGCGCTTCTTCCGCGTGCCGTCGTCGACGACCCGATCGTCGCGAACCAAACGGAGTCTATTCAAGAAGCGGGGCAGCTTCATCCCTTGCATATCGACACCTGCTGTCCCGAGATCAGCATCTGCACCACGGGCGGGACATCCGCAGTGCCCTTGCTGCACACCGGCTTCCAGCCACTCGCATCGGCGGGCAGCGCGGCATCGGCGGCGGCAAGGACGGCGGGCAGGCGGCCGAAGACGTCCACCGCCTCCTTGGCATCCGGGAAGATCTTGCGGATCAGCGCATCCACATCGCTGCCGCTATTGATGCCCAGCGTGCGCATCAGGCTGTCGATGGGCCCGAGCACCGACGGCGCGGTCATGGCGAATTGCGCCAGGCCACCGATATTCGACTGCAGCGCCTCGAAAATATCGCTGAGCCGGGCCAGCAGCGGCACCAGATAGTGCACCCGGCCGCTCAGCCGATCATCCAGATCCGACATATTGCGGATGAGCGTGCCGATCACCTGCTGCCGATTGTCCACATAGGACGCGAGTTTCCCGATCGCGTCCATGGCCGGGCCGACACCGCTGCCGTCCCCCTCGATCAAAGCGACCATGCTGGCGCTGAATTGATTGATGGCCTCCGGAGAAACGGTGGCCAGCACCGGCTTCAGGCCATTGAACAGGCTGGTCACATCGAACGAGGGCACCGTGTGATCGGTGCCGATGCGCGCACCCGAGGCGATCCGCTGACCAGGCTGCGGCTGCTGCTGCAGATCGATATACCGCTGCCCCGTGAGATTCTGGTAGCGAATAGCCAGCTTGCTGTTGTCGTAGATCGGCGCATCGGTCTTGACCGACAACTGAACTCGCGCCTGCGCGCCGTCCAGGGAGATCTTCTTGATCTTGCCGACCTGCACGCCGTACATGCGCAGATCGTCACCGACCTTGAGGCCGTTGGCATCGGTGAACATGGCGTCGTGGGTTTCGGTACTGCCGGAGACCGGCCGCTCGATCGCGGAGATCACCAGCACCAGCACCACCGCGATCACCGAGGTGAACAGTGCCAGCCGCCAGGCTGCGCCCTTGACGGTCATCGCGCACCTCCCAGCAGCGGCACCGCAATGGCGGGCACACCGCGCAGATCGATCTCGGCATTGAGGACCGGGCCCTGCCCGTTATCCGGCATGGCACTGCGCAAACGCTCGATGAGCGTGCGCAATTCGGCCGCGGACTGCTGCGGCTGCGGCACCATCTGCGCCAGCATCTTCAGCAGTGGAGCCAGCATGTCGGTGAGGCCGGAGAGCTGAGTTCCGGCCGTGCCCAGCGTATTCGCCAGTTGCGGAAGCAGTTTCCCGGTGATCAAGGCCAGATTCGAGTCGTAGTCGGCCCGATTTCCTTGCAGCCGTTGAATACTGCGGATCATGTCGATGACCTGCACCGTCGCGCCGGCGAACTTACCGCCGCCGTCGAAGGCCGGGCCGAGCTGACCCATCAGCTCCGAGAGCGGCATCTTCTGGTTGTCCGCGACCGTGCGCGTGGCCGTGATGAGCGCCTGCGCCAGCGGTGTGAACGCCTCGGTGTCGGCCGCGGCCTGCGCGATGACCGAGGCCATCTGCGGTGTCAGCACCGAACCGCCGACCTGCGAGGCACTGCGCAGAATCGAGCCCATGGTGGCGTCGTAGACCGCCGAGGCCTTGGGTCCGGTCAGATCGATGACCGCGCCCGCGCGCAGTGGCGTACCGCCGGGCCCGCGCCGCAGGTCGATCTCGCTGATACCGAACAGGTTCGCGGGCGCGTAATCCACCAGCACGCTGTCGTCGATCCCGAACAGCCGGGAATCATCCAGCCGCAGGCCGATGCGCTGCGTACCGTGCTGATCGGGCGTGATGTCGGTGACCTTGCCGACCACAACACCGTTCACCCGCACATCGGTGCCGACCAGCACACCGTCGCCGATCTGCTCGGTGCGCAGCGAAATCGGCAGTCCGTCTTCGGTTTTCGCGGACGAGTACAGCGTCCAGCCGACCGCCACCGCAATGATCAGCGCCAGCGCGATCGCACCCACCGCCATGGACCGCTTCCGGTCCACGGCGACACCCGGCATTCCGTAGTTCGGCATCCCCTACCCCGTGAACGTAATCGCCGAATTGAAGCCCCACAGCCCGAGCGACAGCACCATGTCCAGGGCGATGATCGCCACCGAACTGGCCCGCACGGCCTTGCCCGAGGCGATACCCACACCCTCGGGACCGCCGGTCGCGAAAAAGCCGTAGTAGCAGTGGATCAGGATGACGACCACCGCGAAGATGGCCACCTTGATCACCGCCGCGATCACATCGAAACCGGAGACGAATTGGAAGAAGTAGTGGTCGTACACGCCCGCTGACGAACCGTGCACCAGCGTGATCAGTCCGCGGCAGGACATGTACGACATGATCAGCGCGATCAGGAAGGTCGGCACGATCGCGACCACGCCGGCCAGCACACGGGTGGTCACCACGAAGGGAACCGAACGCAGGCCGAGGGATTCGATCGCGTCGATCTCCTCGGAGATGCGCATGGAACCGATTTCGGCGGTCATGCGGCAGCCCGCCTGCGCCGCGAAACCGATGGCCGCGGCGATCGGCGCGAGTTCACGGGTGGTGGCGTACGCCGAGACCAGACCGGTGACCGGGCCCATGCCCAGCATGTCCAGGGTCTCGAAGGACTCCACGGCCACGGACGCGCCCATGACCAGACCGAGCACGATCATCATCGGCACGGTCCCGCCGCCCACGATGATGGAGCCGCGACCCCAGGTCATATCGGTGATGGCGCGCATGGTCTCGTCGCGATAGCGCTTGAGCGTCAAGGGAATCGACGAGAGCACCTGCCAGACGAAGGCGAGCACGAAACCCAGGCCCTCGACGCGGCGCAGCAGCAGGCCGCGGCGGTGATAGAAGCGCGCGGCCCAGCCCAGCCCCTTCGGGACGTACGTCGCGGACATCAGGCGAGCCTCGTCGGCAGGAACATGGCGGTGATCTGGGTGGCGATCAGGTTCACGATCACGATCGAGACCACCGACAGCACCACCGCGGCATTCACGGCATCGGCCACACCGCGCGGACCGCCCTTGGCCTCCAGACCGCGCTGGCAGGCGATGACCACCACGATGAAACCGAAGATCACGGCCTTGAGCAGCGAGACCCACACATCGGCGGTAGTGGTGAAGGAACCGAAGGTGGCCCAGTAACTGCCCGGCGTGACGCCCTGACCGCCGATGGCGACCATATAGCCCGCGAGCACGCCCACGAAGATGATGAGCACATTCAGCAGCGGGGCCACCACCAGCATGGCCACCATGCGCGGGATCACCAGGCGGTGAATCGGGCTGATGCCCATGGTGTTCAGCGCGTCGATCTCCTCGCGGATGGTGCGTGCGCCGAGATCGGCGGCCAGCGCCGCCGCGCCCGCGCCGCCCAGCAGGAAGCCGGTGGCCAGGGGCGCACCCTGTTTGATCACGCCGAGTCCACCGGTCGCGCCGAGCAGCGAATCCGCGCCGAGCGTGTGAATGAGATTGCCGACCTGCACCGAGACGATGACACCGAACGGGATGGCCATCAGGATCGCGGGAATCGCGGTGACCGTGATCAGCCGCCACGCCTGCAGGATGGCTTCCTTCCACTGGAAGGTGCCGCGGGCGATGCCGGTGAAGATGCCGGCCACCGATTCCTGGGCGATGCCGGCCGCGCGGCCGAAGGTGCGCAGCGAGGCCACCGCGGTGCCGGAGAAATTGTCGCGAACGATGCGGACATTGGTGCGGACAGCAGAGGTACGCGGGATGGTCCGGGTCATTGCGGGACAACTTCTACGAGACGCCGAAGCCGACGCCGGGTGACGAGGTTCAAATCTTCTTCTCCGTGATCGGCAACACTGCCTGCCCTCAAAGCTAATGGTTACCCCGGGTAACACCAAATCGGTTCGAGGTGTGATCCAGGCCGCTAAGTTACCCATCGGTACATGCGGTTCCCAACCTGCTCAGCGGGATGATTTAGCATGTGACCTGCGGTTCTAGAACGTGTTATCAGAGCGGATCGGCTATCAATATGATGTGCGACACGCCACGGGTGGACCCCTGGCGCACGGCCTGCGCGAGGTCCGGCCATACCGAAACGCGAATCGAGTGAACTAGCAGCTACACGAAATGTCCGGTTTTTGAAGGTCCGGGATGCGCGGTTTTACGCCGTACTGATGTGTTGCGGTCGGCTGGAGTGTTCACTGTGCCCGTGGACAACACAGTGTCGGCAGTCCTGCGCGCCGTCGAGGCCGACGACTGGACTGCGTTTGCCAAACTGGTACATCCCTACGTGCATTGGACCGAGGACGGCGTCACCACGCGTGGACGCACCCGGGTCATGGCCCTGCTCTCCGGGCACAACGGCGTCAAACCCGCCGGCAGCTACGAACTCCGCGACGGGCAGATCTACCGCTGGACCGCGTGACCAGCTAGGGACTGACCGCCAGAAAGACGAAGGCCGAGAACAACACCAGGTGCACACAGCCCTGGAGCAGAGTCGCGCGCCCGGGCACCACCGTGAGCGCGCCGACCACCACCGTCAGCGCCAGCAGCACCATCTGCGTCGCCCCGAGCCCGAGCATGAGCGGGCCCTCGATCCAGATCGAAGCCAGTGCGATCGCCGGAATCGTCAGGCCGATGCTCGCCATGGCCGAACCGAGCGCCAGATTCAGGCTGATCTGCACCCGCTCACGCCGCGCCGCCCGCACGGCCGCAATGGTTTCCGGCAGCAGCACCAGCAGGGCGATCACCACACCCACCGCCGAGGCGGGCAATCCGGCTGCGGCGATACCGGATTCGATGGACGGCGAGACCAGCTTGGCCAGGCCGACCACACCGATGAGCGCCACCAGTAGCAGACCGAGGCTGATCAGGGCCTGACGTTTGGTGGGCAGCTCATCGTGCTCGTCCTCGGCCGATTCGCCGCCGCCCTCCACGGGGAGGAAGTCACCCGGGTGCCGGACCGTCTGCACCATGACGAAGACGCCGTAGAGCACCAGCGAGGCGGTCGCCGCGAAGATCAATTGCGCGCCCGAGAAGACCGGGCCCGGTTCACTGGTGGTGAAGGTCGGCAGCACCAGACTCAGCGTGGCCAGCGTCGCGACCGTGGCCAGCGCGCCGCCGGTGCCCTCGGCATTGAAGACCGCGAGCCGCCGGCGCGCCGCGGCTACCAGCAGCGAAAGACCGAGAATGCCATTGCAGGTGATCATGACCGCCGCGAAGACGGTGTCCCGCGCGAGCGAGGCCGCCTTGTCACCGCTCGAGATCATGAGCGTGACGATCAGGCCGACCTCGATAATGGTCACCGCGACCGCGAGGATGAGCGATCCGAAAGGCTCGCCGACCCGATGCGCCACCACCTCCGCATGCTGCACCGCCGACAGCACCGCTCCGACCAGCGCCACCGATACCAGCGTCACCACTATCGGACCCAGATCGCGACCCCAGGAAACAGCCAGCACCAGGGCAGCGACGAGCGGTATGACGACAGACCAGTAGCGAGCGACAAGACGGACCATGGCCCTCATCGTTGCAGCAAATTGTTCGCATACGCCGCAAAACGAGAGCCATACCTCGCCGGGCGAGGCGGGCCTATGGCAGAAAAGCGTGGCCTAGGCTGGTTTCCGTGGACGATACGAGCGTCGCCGCCCCCGAGAACGGGCAACCGCATCCGCACGAACCGCACGCCGAGGGGCTCGCGTCGCGGCTGAACTGGTTGCGGGCCGGGGTGCTGGGGGCCAATGACGGGATCGTGTCGACTGCCGGACTGGTGGTGGGTGTCGCGGCGGCGACGACCGAATCGTCCGCGATTCTCACGGCCGGTATTGCCGGGCTGACCGCGGGGGCGATCTCCATGGCCGTCGGTGAATACGTGTCGGTGAGTACGCAGCGCGATTCCGAGAGGGCGCTACTGGCCAAGGAGCGGCGGGAGCTGGCCGAGGAGCCGGAGTACGAGCTCGCCGAACTCACCCAGATCTATGAGGGCAAGGGCCTGTCCGCGGAAACCGCGCGCAAGGTGGCGGAGGAGCTCACCGCGCATGATGCGTTCCAGGCGCACGCCGAGGTCGAATTGGGTTTGGACCCGGGCGAACTCACCAACCCCTGGCATGCGGCGCTGTCCTCCGCCGTGTCCTTCACGGTCGGTGCGCTACTGCCCCTGCTCGCGATTCTGCTACCGCCGACCTCCTGGCGCATCCCGGTCACCTTCGCCGCCGTGCTGGTCGCGCTGGCCCTCACCGGCTCGGTGAGCGCGCGACTCGGCGGCGGCAATGCAGCGCGCGCTGTGCTGCGAGTGGTGATCGGTGGCGCGCTGGCCATGGCCGTCACGTATGGAATCGGCCAGATCGCAGGCGTTTCGGGGCTGTAGCCCGCACGGTCACGGCGCGGGCTCCGGTCAAGGCGCGGGCTCCAGTCACGACGCGGGCTCCGGTCGGGGCGCAGGCTCCAATCACGACGCAGGCTCCGGTCGGGGCGCAGGCTCCAATCACGACGCGGGCTCCGGTCGGGGCGCAGGCTCCAATCACGACGCGGGCTCCGGTCGGGGCACAGGCTCCCGTCGGAGAGCGGACTCCGGGCACGGCGCAGGCTCCGGTCACGGCGCAGGCTCCGGTCGGGGCGCGAGCTCCGGTCGGGGCGCGGACTCCGAACTACGCGCAGGTGGCGGTCTGCGCACAGGTGGCGGTCAGGTGCAGGGGGCGCTCAGGGTGCGGGCGGGGGCGGAGGGGCCGGTGCGGGTGGCGGGACCGCTGCGGGGGTGGCGGCTGCCACGGGTGGTGCGGGTGGGGGTGGGGGTGGGACGCGAGTCATGTACGGCGAGAACAGTTCTGGGGCCACGAGGACGGGGGCTTGGACCGGATGCGGGGCTCCCGGTGGGAGCACGGCCTCTGCGGGGGCGGCGGGCGGCGCTGCGGCGGCGGGCGGGATCGCGGCGGCAGGTGGCGCGGCCGCGGCCGGTGCGGTGGGCAGGTGGGGTTTGGGGGGATGGTGCTGCACGGGCGCGCGATGCACCGGCTGCACCTCCGCCGTCGTGCTGTCGCCGGAGCCGGTGAGCAGCATGCCGGCCCCGATGGCCAGTGTCATGAGTCCCGATACGACCGCGACCACCGCGAGTGCGCGCGGGTTGATATCGCCTTCGTGCGCCTCCTGTGGTTCGTATGCGCTACCGAGCATGGCTGTCCTCCTTCGGATTCCGGCCGTGGCCTCCGCTACGGGGCCGGCGGCGGGGGTGGCGGGGGCGGTGGCAGCAGGAAGGGCAGGATCGGCGCCAGAATGTCCGGAATGATCGGCGGGGGCGGCGGTGGGGGCGGCGCGGCAGGCGCGGGCGGATCGGGCTCGGGGGCGATCTGGACCGGCGGCGCGACGGGAGCCTGCGGCGCCTGCTGCTGCGGGGCCGGCGCGGGCGCCTGCGCCGGCGCACGAGAGTGCCCTGCTGAACCTCGAAGTCGACAATGCCGACGGTGATGATGTCGCGGTCGCGCAGCACCGCGCGCTGCTCGCGGC